>DKUU01000018.1:0-210338 GCA_002490835.1 Lachnospiraceae bacterium UBA7196
CCTACAATAAACTTACGCTATCCTATAGCAAATTATACTTGTAAATTTTGCAAATTTTTGCTAATATTATATAGAACATATGTTTGTAGTGATTTTGAAAAATAAAAGAATTTATAATTAGGTATAAAATTGAAGTAGAACCTGATTGAATTTAGTTAGGATGAATAATAAGTTTGTTATGAAATTTTGCTTTGAGAGATTATTTATACGGAATGTAGGAGGAAGATAATGGCTGAAAATAAGTTTTATGATTATGCAACAGGAAAAGAAGTTAAGAACAATCCTGAAGAAGCCTACCGACAATTGTTTGAGCATATTCTTATTGATGATTTAGGGTATCCAAAGGCTAATATCGATATAGAGGTAATACTTCAGAGAGGCGCAAAACGTAATGCCGAAGAGGTAGATATTGTTGTGTATGATAGTGATATACATAAACAGGAGAATGCTTATATTATAATAGAAATCGAAACTCCTAAAAAGAAATATGACTTACAGGCATTTTCTTATGTGACAGCCACTACTGCCCCATATTGTGTTTGGTTTGCCGGATTTGATAAGAATAGTGAAGGCCCTTTTTATCACTATAGGGATTTGGCAACAGATCCTAAAAAATTTAAATTAATTCCTACTTTGCCCCGATATGGTGAAACACAGGATACGATCGGTAAGTATAGAAAGCAAGATTTAAAACCGGCTAAAGCTCTAAAATTACTTTTTAGTCGATTATATTATAAGCTATATGGTAATGGGCCTATTAAACGAGAAGAAAATATTGCAATTGAAGTTATTAAAGTGCTTTTCTGCAAAATTATGGATGAATTGGGTCCGGATGAATTATGTCAGTTTAGAGCAACACCGTTAGAACTAACTACAACTGAGGGGAAGAAGGCGATTAGAAAAAGAATAGAAAAGCTTTATGAAAAACTGCTGAAAGACCCTGATTTTGGAACTATGTTTAAAGGCGAACAATTGGAATACGATGATGAATGGATTGCCTATATAGTTAGTGAATTGCAAAGTGTAGCGCTTACGCATGAAGAAACGAATACGGATGCTTTAGGAGATGCTTATGAAATACTATTACCTTCAACATTAAAAGGTGAAAGTGGGCAGTTTTTTACTCCGCGTGAAATTGTTCGGTTTGCAATGGATGTGATTGACCCATCCTATAAAAACAGCGAATTAATTTTGGATACAGCCTGCGGTTCAGGAGGTTTTTTATCTATTGCTATTGAAAAATTAAGAAAGCAGATAGAGGAATTATATAAAAATAGAGGGTTTTCTAAAGATAAGTTAAATTCTATGTTAAAAGATTATGCAGATAAATATGTATACGGTTGTGATATTGACCCGCTCTTATATAGAATTTCAAAGTCGTATATGGCAATTGTTGGAGATGGAAAGAGTAATATTTATAATTTTGATTCATTAGAACCATATGACACCTTACATCCTAATTTTAGAAAGCGAATTAAGCCGGGAACAGTAGATGTTATAACAACCAATCCGCCTTTTGGGACTAAGATTGACGACAATAGGGAGTATGTTCTGGAGAAGTATGAATTAGGACATAAGCTTGCAGAAGGTGTGCCGACAGACACACTGGTGGATGGGCAGGATCCCGATAAGTTATTTGTGGAAAGAGATATTTACTACTTAAAGGAGGCAACGGATACGCAAGACGGTGGCCGTATGGTGATTGTATTGCCGAAACAAAATTTGTCAGGGGCGCAGGAAGAAAGCGTAGAGTTTAGAAAGTGGTTATTATCTAAAGTTCAGATTACAGCAATTGTCGATCTGCCAAGAGAAGCTTTTCAACCACACACGGGAACAAAAACTTCATTGGTATTTTTGAAGAAAGTTAAGATAATTCCGGAAGATTATCCGATTTTTATGGCAGTATCTGAGGCGGTAGGACATGATAGGAGAGGGAATCCTCTCTATAAAAAAGATGCGTCAGGAATGAATCTTTTGGACGAAGATGGTAAAGTAGTTATCTGGAATGATTTACCTCAAATATATGAACAGTGGAAGCACTATTTATTATCGGGTGCTGTTGCGGAATTAAAGGGGGAACATGTTCCAAGTTGTTTTGTTGTTAATTCAAAACAGATCATAGAAGATGCGGCACGAAGGATTGATGCGTGGTATTGGGATCCTAATAAAAATAATCTGGCAAAAGAGTTAGAAGAGTCTGTTGGAGAGGAAATCACAGAAATTGTAAGATTAGGCGATTTAGTTGTTGAGCATGGTATTTTCTATCCGGGACGGCATAAACGAAATTATGTTGAATCCGGCGCTAATAGTGTTCCGTTTTATTCGGGAACTCAAATTTTGCAAATCCGTCCATTTGATTTGCAGTATCAGCCTAAAGATTATAAGCCGGCGGGCAAACATTTTGTTGAAAAAGACTGGATTTTAATTACCCGGTCAGGGTCAACGGGAAGAGTAGTTATGGTTACTGACAGTATGACGGGTTCAATGGTTTCGGAACATGTAATACGGGTTATTTGCGATGAAAATTTAGTCGATCCCTATTATGTGTATGCGTACCTTTCAACTGAAAAAATTGGAAAAATCTTATTAGAAAAAGGGATATACGCTTCTGTGGTCGATCATATTACGCCTGATTTTGTTGCAACGATTCCTATTCCCAGACTTCAACCAGAAAAGGAAAAAGAAATAGCGGATAAAGTAAGAGCGGCTGAAAAAAAGAGAGATGAAGCCAATAAGGTGTTTGAAAAAGAACGAAATTTACTGGAAAAGATGATGCTTGGTAATAGGAAGAATGCGTCGAAACAAGAGAAGAAATAGGAACTTGTTCAAATGGAGCATTCCTGTTTCCGAAAGCAGTATGTGGAGCGTCAAAACATACGATACATATTTAATCTGCGGAACCGTAGACGGGAAAGTACGGCTATTAGACCGATCTACGCTTGCCGTGGAAAAGGAGCTTGTGTTAGGAAAGAAAAATATCGGCAGTTTGTATCTTGATGGAAATACCTTATATGCCGCAAGCCACGACGGAAAACTTTTTAAGATCAATCTGAAAAGTTTTGAGGTTGAGACGTTTATCAAGAATGTACATAAAAAGATGTTTGATTGTGCGGGAATTTATCAAGATAAGCTGATAACGGTTTCTTTTCCCTGTTCGGAGATTGCTTTTTGGAATAAAGATACTTTAGGAAATATAACGGTAATCAATATACCGTTGAAACTGTCGGGACGCACGCATATTGAAAAGGATTCTATGTATCTTTCGTCCCGCAATATCTTAGGGATCGATCGGATCGCGTTAAGGCAGTGTATGGAGGATGACCTAAAGTGAAAGAGGTTAAGTTTTATGAAACGATAAAAGATGAATTGCTTAAATTTGCAGTGATCATTACCAAGACCGAAAATAAGTATGTTTTTTGTAAACACAGGGACAGAGATACATGGGAAATACCCGGAGGTCATCGGGAACCGGGAGAAACGATTCTGGACACGGCAAAGCGGGAATTGTATGAGGAAACAGGGGCTTTGGAGTTTGCAATCGAACCTGTCTGTGTGTATTCGGTGACGGCACCGGAGAATTTCAATGGCGTAGAATCATTTGGAATGCTGTATTTTGCTGACGTGAACCAGTTTGAAAAGGAAATACATAGTGAAATCGAAAAAATCATCATAACAGACAGATTGCCTGACAGATGGACCTATCCCGATATCCAGCCGAAGTTGTTGGAGGAGGTGGGGAGATGGGAACGTTATAACAAATTTGTTATTGAAACGTGATAGCAAATTTGCTATAATACTTATAAAAGGGGAAATACTATGTACGAAATAGAATTTTATGAAGATAAAAATGGAAAGTCTGAAATAGTTGATTATATCAAAGAACTAAACACCAAAGCTTCTACCAGTAAAGAGTATCGAATCAATTTTAATAAAATTGTGGCATATATGGATATGCTTGAAGAATTGGGAACAAGAGTCGGTGAGCCGGTAACAAAACATTTGGACGGAGAAATTTGGGAACTGCGACCATTAAAAAACCGATTCCTGTATGCGTATTATAAGGATAATAAGTTTATTATACTTCACCACTTTATCAAAAAGACTCAGAAAACGCCTAAACGTGAAATAGAGCAGGCTAAAAGAAATCTGGAAGATTATTTGGAAAGGAACGAGTAACATGACAACTTGGAAAGAATTAAAAAATGAGCTGATTTTGAGCCAAGAAGATCAAAATGCGATTGCGCTGGAAAAAGACCTCATTCGTACAATGGTAGCTATTCGCGAAGAAAAGGGACTCACACAGTCTCAATTGGCAGAGCTGTGCAATGTCAAGCAGCCTGTGATTGCAAGGATGGAATCTTCTGTCCATTCTCCTCAGATTGATAGTCTGTTGAAGATTTTAACGCCTATGGGATATACTTTAAAGATTGTACCTATAGGAAAAAAATAGTGAGGGGCCAATAACCGCCCCTCTACACAATTTCTACATTCAGATCCCTTCCTCCCGCAGAATCTCCAGCAACTTTTCGATTGGCATATTCCCCAGATCGCCTGCGTCTCTTTCACGGACGGAAACGCTTTTTGTTTCCGCTTCTTTCTCGCCGACGATAAGCATATAAGGCACTCTTTCCAGTCTTGCTGTTCTGATCTTATAGCCTATCTTTTCAGCCCTTGCATCCAACTCGCAGCGTAAGCCTTCCATCTTCAAAGTCTGTTCAATTTCTTTGGCATAATCAATATATTTATCCGAGAGCGATAACACTTTTACCTGTACGGGCGAAAGCCACAAGGGAAATTTCCCGGCATAATGCTCGATCAGGATGCCTAAAAACCGTTCAATGGAACCAAACAAGACCCTGTGGATCATGATGGGGCGGTGCTTGTTTCCGTCTTCCCCGATATATTCCGCCTCAAAGCGCTGCGGCAATTGAAAATCCAACTGAATCGTGCCGCATTGCCATGTCCTGCCAATGGAATCTTCTAAGTGGAAGTCGATCTTCGGACCGTAAAAGGCGCCGTCCCCCTCGTTTACCACATAGGGCAGTTTCAAGTCATCCAAAGCATTTTTTAAGCCGTTTGTTGCCAGCTCCCAATCCGCATCGCTGCCGATGGAATTTTCCGGCCGTGTGGACAATTCTACATGATAGGAAAATCCAAACGTGGAATACACTTCGTCGATCAGGCGGGCAACGCCTTTGATCTCGTCCTGTATCTGCTCAGGTGTCATAAAAATATGGGCATCGTCCTGCGTACAGCAGCGTACGCGCATAAGGCCGTGTAATGTGCCGGACGCTTCGTTTCTGTGAATAAGTCCCAACTCGCTGATACGCATGGGAAATTCCCGATAGGAGCGGGGTTCCATTTTATAAACAAGCATACCGCCGGGGCAGCTCATCGGTTTGATGGCAAAATCCGCCCCGTCGATGGAAGTGGTATACATCTTATCCCGGTAATGCTCCCAGTGTCCCGACGTTTCCCAAAGCTGGCGGTTTAACATGATGGGCGTAGATATTTCCACATACCCCTCTTTTGCGTGCATCTTTCGCCAATAATCAATCAGCAGATTTTTTAAGATCAGCCCCTTTGGGAGAAAGAAGGGGAAGCCCGGTCCTTCCTCAAGCAGTACAAATAAGCCCAATTCTTTCCCTAATTTTCTGTGGTCCCTCTTTTTCGCTTCTTCCAGACGGTTTAGGTATTCCGCCAGCATGTCTTCGTTTGGAAAGGAAGTGCCGTAAATTCTGGTAAGCATTTTGTTCTTTTCATCACCCCGCCAATAGGCGCCGGCAACTGACAGCAGCTTAAAGGCTTTGACCGCGCTGGTGTACGCCACATGGGGGCCCGCGCACATTTCCAGATATTCCCCTTGTTGGTAAAAGCTGATTTCTTCCCCTTCGGGCAGGTCTTTGAGCATTTCGATCTTATAAGGTTCTTTTCTTTCTTCCATCATCTGCATTGCCTTTTCGCGGTCCGCCGCAAACTGGCGAAGCTGCAGATTTTCTTTGACGATTTTCTTCATTTCCGCTTCTATTTCGGACAGATTTTCTTCCGAAAATTGGAAGGCAAAATCAAAATCGTAGTAAAAACCGTCTGCAATGGAGGGACCAATCGCGCATTTGGTATCCGGATACAGTCTTTTCACCGCCTGCGCTAAGATATGTGCCGTCGTATGCCGAAAGGCATTTTTCCCCAATTCTTCTTCAAATGCTGCTTCTCTGATAGAACCGTCTTTCATTTTGATCTTCATTCTCTTTTCTCCTTTTTCATTTTTAATCAACATAAGAAAAGCACTCTTAAAGATACCTGCTGTATCTCTAAGGGTGCCTGCTGCACGGTTCCACCTTAATTTTTCACTTCAGCTTCCAACAAAGCCTAACCTTTAACGCAGGTGTACGGTAATGCTTACGTCTACTTTCAGCATTACAGCTAGGGAATGGTTTTCACATACGATCCACATAAGCATCTTCCACCAAATGATGCTCTCTCTGGCTGCAACCGGTATGCTACTCGTTTCCGTCATCGCTTTTCTTTCTGTTGATTTGTTTATGATAATAGCATTGTTGTTTTGCGTTGTCAATGGTGTTATATGGTTTTTTGTTCCGCGTTGATGAAATATTGGAACAGGGGATGATTGCGTTAATCAAAGTAAATCTATGAAATTCATTTTGCCTGCTTACTAAAATTTTCCCTTGACAGCATAATTACACAAATGTATAATAGATTATACAGCGGTATAACTCGCAATTTAGAAGCCGGACTACACAAAAAGTAATTAAAATGATTCGGAATGGAGAAAAAATGGCAGACAAGGTAAAAAAGCTGGGCGAAGCGGAATTGGAGATCATGCAGGTGATCTGGGACAACGACAGCCCGGTCACTTCCAATTTTATTTTGAAACAATTACAGGAAACGAGAAAGTGGCAGCTCTCCACGCTGATGACGTCCTTGTCACGGCTTGCGGATAAGGGCTTCGTGGCGTGCGACCGTTCCACGGGGAGCAATTTCTATACGGCGCTGATTCCGGAGAATCAGTATAAGACCGGAGCGAGCAGGCAGTTTCTGGAAAAACTGTATCACAATTCTTTGCGGAATATGGTGGCGGCGCTGTATGACGATAAGGCATTGAAGGAAAGCGATGTGGCGGAACTGCGGGATTTTCTGGACAAGCTGGAGGCGGCGCAGAACGACTCAAATGGGAATGATAGGGAGGCAGGAAATGGTGACTGATCTATTTCTTTCCGTTTTGGAAACCTCATTATCCGTCAGTTTGATCATTGCGCTTATGCTGTTGCTTTCACCGTTTTTTGACAGGCGATACGCTGCAAAGTGGAGCTATCTGATCTGGATTTTTCTTGCAGTCAGGTTACTGATTCCCTTTGATGTGGAGGACGGACGGGCGGCGATGAAGGCACTGTCAAAGTGGGGAGAGCAGGCGGCGATGCAGCCTGCACCGCGATCAATAATAGAAGATGGACAGGACGATCAGGAAATTTTGCCTGAGCCGGGAACGCCAAGGATCGTCGTGAAAATTCCCGCCCGGATAACGATGCCACTTACGGAGGAAAAGAGCAGAGTGACGCCGCTTGCTGTAATTGCTTATGTATGGGCGGCGGGCTGTACCGTTTGTCTTGCGGTCAATATCGGAAGTTATCTGCATTATAAAAGAAGAGTGCTCAGATGCGGGACGGTGCTGAAAGACAGTGCTGTTTTAGAGCAGTTGTTTCAAATAAGACGGGAATTAAAAATGCGGCGGCATGTGAAGGTGGTGGCATTTTCGGAAGCCGGAAGCCCATTGCTGATCGGGTATCTGCATCCCATTTTGATCGTGAATTATGATGCTTCAGGTGATTTATACCATTCGGAACCCTTCAGCGAGAGGGAATTGTATTTCATTCTCGAACACGAGCTGGTGCATTGTAAGCGCGGCGATTTGTATGCCAAGCTGCTTTTTATGACGGTGTGCGCGTTACACTGGTTTAATCCGCTTGTCTGGCTGATGCAGAAGAATGCGGCGGTAACTATGGAACTTTCCTGCGATGAGAACGTGATAAAAGGGATGCCGCCGGAACAGAAAAAGGCCTATACAGAGACGCTCCTCTCCACGCTCCACAAAGGCGGCGCGCGCGGCGCGATGTTATCGACGGGATTTTTGGAAGGGAAAAAGGTGATGAAGAAACGGTTTCAAAATATCCTGCGCAGGCGTAAGAAAAAGAACGGATTTTATCTGCTGGCGGGTATCGCGATTTTGACGCTCGGTATGGGGACGTTAGTCGGGTGTTCCGTGATCGGAGAAAAGACAGAAGCGGGGGAGACGACACCGACGGATGCGAATGGTGCCCAAAAGACGGATGATTTGCGGAGCGATATCAATGGAGCGGACGGCGCAGAAAACAGCACGGCGGATACGATCACCCTCACGTTCATGAAAGAAGGGATGGCGGAGGAAAAACAGGCGGAGCTTGTGGCGGAACCGGAATATATGCTATATCTGCCTGTGGGCGAATGGCAAAAAATGGAAACGAATATGTGGCAGGCCGTAGCAAATGCGGATGTCAGACTGTGGGTGTCAGATTTCCCGAACAGGCAGCAGGCGGAATTGCTATTAACGAATAACGGTTATCTTCCGAAGGATGACGGTATGGAAAAGGAAGAAGACGGGATGGCCTATCGGGTCAGACTGTATGAGATAGAAGGCAGGGTGTTTTGCGTATTTTATCGCTATCCCGAGGAAGCGGAAGAAGGCTGGGGAAGGGAATTGCCCGTGATTGCGGATACGTTTATGGTGGTCGTACCTGACGAGCAGTCTTTGGAGAATGGTGCCGCAGGTAACGAGCAGATACTTGGCTATATTTCCCGATTTGGCGACGGATCGGTTATGATCGACAGACAGAATTGGGTGACGGCGGAGGATCCGGACTGGAAGCCGGAGTATGATGCGGATGCGGGCTTTGAGATCGTGGATATAGAGGGCGAAGACGTCACCTATCCGCTTGCAGACGACTGCCGCTATTATATTTTGGAAAATCATCAGGGTGAGCGTATAGAAATAGACGAGGCGGCGTTTGCGGATTATCTGCGGGAAACGGATTTTCCGATGTTCTGGGCGATAGATGTTTCGGAGGGACAGGTGGTCAGTTTTGCGGAGTGGTATAGGCCGTGAGGGAGCCAATGTTTTAGAAAAAGGGGGGAATAAATGGTGCAACTGCTTTTGTGGCTGCTATATTATGTGATTATAACCACGATGATCAACAGCATTGTCATGGGTGCGCTGCATATTCGCTTTGCGCTGCAATGTAAGCCCCAAGAGTTTGTGATTACAAAGGCCAACAGATTTGAGATGCAAACCGGTAATCAGTGCGCCGGTTTTGCGGCGGCTTATCTTTTGCGGCACTGCGATTTTGAAAAAGAAGGGGACAGTTTATATGAAGCGATGCCGAATAAGATGAAAGACGGCTGCGTGCGGCCCAAAGGTATCATAAAGCAGCTTTCTCAATATGGCTTGAAGGCGAAATACTGTGCCGGAAATCTCACTGCATTGAAAAAGGAGATCAGCAAAGGACGCCCTGTAATTGTGTTGATACGGACGTGGAAAAATCAAAATTGGCTGCATTTTGTTCCTGTTGTCGGTTATGATGAAGACTATATTTTTGTAGCGGAATCGTTGAAGGAATTGGTCAACTGCAATGAGCGGTATTATAACAGAAAAATTGCGGTCGGTGAGTTTCGAAAGTTGTGGAATACGAGTATGTGGAAAATGCCGTGTTACAGGAATACTTATATTATTATGAGAGATTAAAAATACATTTGGATATTTAATTGAAAAGATTTTCATGGTAAAGTCGATTTGACTTTCATACTACATAACGATAAAATACGTAGTGCGAAAGTCAACAAAAGGAGATTGTTATAACATGAAAATAGAATACCAATCAGCAACCCCAAATAATCTTAACGAAATCATGCTCCTAGTCAAAAACGCAATCCTTACCATGGAAAACAACCACATCCACCAGTGGGATGAAATCTATCCGACGGCGGAAGATTTTGCCGAAGACATCCGACAGGGCTGCCTATACATCGGCATATCAGAAGGAAAGATCGCCGTGGTTTTCGCTCTGAACCAGTTATGTGACGAAGCCTATCAATATGGGAGCTGGCAGTATCCCGACAGGGAATTTTATGTGGTGCATCGGCTGTGCGTGAACCCTCTGTTTCAGCATCAGGGGGTGGCAAAACAGACGATGCTCTTTATCGAGGAAAAATTAAGAGCGGAAGGAATTGCGGCTGTCAGACTGGACGCTTTCAGCAACAACCCTTCCGCGCTTAAACTGTATTCTCACATGGGATACAGCAGAACCGGTTATGCCCATTGGAGAAAAGGCCGGTTCTATTTGCTTGAGAAATATCTTTGATAAAGCAGATTGAGCTGCTCATATGCGCGGCGATCTTCTCTTTGGCAGGCATCGATCAATTGGCCTATTTTTTCCCGAATCGAACGACTGCCAAAATTTTTGAGCATCGTCTCCGTATCATTCCAATCGCCGATCAGACATTTCATTTCTTCGGCGGTCACACTGACTTTCTGGAAAGCGTCGGAAAATTCTTTTTTGGTCGTTCCTTTATTCCGTTCCAGAAAAGAGAATTCTCTGCCCAGCGCTTTTGCTCCATACTGATAAATATCATTTGATTCTCTCAGTGTATGATAGATATCAATATTGCTCAGATCCCATTCGTTCCTGTTCCAACCCAAAAACACTCGGCTCCAGAAGCCGTCCACCCATCAATGGCCGCTTAGCACGAAATTGACTGGGAGTCATGCCCAAATGCCTCTGAAAAGCCCTTGTATAGGATTCCGGATTAGAGAATCCGTACTCCAGAGCAATCGTAAGGATTTTTTTATCAGAATGCAGCAGTTCAAATGCAGAGGCGATCAATTTTCGCCTTTTGTAATACTGCATGATCGGCATGTTTACATGTTTGTAAAACAGCTCCCGCAGATAAGTTTCGGAAAAGCCAAAACTTTCAGGCATCTCTGTTACACTCATATTTGTAAGATGACTCTCTACATAATTGACCAGAGCGTGTGTTATGGTTGAATAACTCATGTTCTCCTCCATGTTGGAGATTTTTCAATCTTATTCCTACTTTCCATCGCGATGTAATACCAGTATAGCAATGTTGCTTGAGTCTGTCTTGACTATTTTATGGTTGTTTTGCGGCGGTTCTGAAACCAGTAGTTGAAAAACACAACGTTTTGTCCTTTGACTTTCCGCACGGGGAATTGTAAACTGTTCTTAATGAAATATTGGTTGCAATTTGGAGGAAACCAACATGGAAAATACAACTTATCATGGAATATCCATCGGCAGGAAACTCTATTCCCTGCGCATGGCAAAGCGAATGAGTCAGGAGCAGCTTGCCGCCCTTCTTGGCATCAGCCCGGCGGCGGTCTCCAAATGGGAACGGGATCTGTCAAAACCGGGCATTGAAATGCTGTGGGCGCTGGCGGATCTTTTTGCATGCAGCATCGACGGGCTGGTGGGAAGGACAAAAATACAGGTAGAAAAAGTGGGAATTTATGACGAAGAAAAACTCCGTCTGGCCGTGGTCGGGGAGGACTTATTACAATGCAGCGAGATCAGCAGAGCGCAGGGGCTTTTGGCATTGGAATCCTGCATTTCTACGTTCAAAGGCGGCAGCAGATTTTTGGCATTTTCTATTCCCTATGCGCTTGATTTTTTCATGAAACAGTTGGGACCTGATGAAATATTTTCTTTTTTGGGAAATTATGCGGCGACGCTGCCTGAGGAGGAACGCGCGGAAGGAGAAATGATCGTGGCGGCGCTGCGAAAGATTTTTTCCGGAGAATCCACGGAGATCGTCAGGGAACTGGTTGCCTCTTTTATCGGTATGGAGTACAGAGAGAAGAATGCTGAGAAGATACGGGAAGTATTGCAGTATACGCGGGAGGAGATTTTGGAGCAGTATCAGGGTAAAAAATGTCTTTCCGCGCGAACAAATTTATTGGAGAAATTTACGGATTTGGGTGATTTCGAAATTCGCCTTATTCTGCGAAATACGGACAACATGACCCTGACGGCGGCACTGGCGGGGGCGTCCGGCAAAATCGTCAAAGCTTTTTTGGCAAATCTTTCGGAGCGAATGCTGTACTTTATCCATGAAGATATGGTACAATGGAGCGGTACGGAAGAAGAGATTTTGGATGCGCAGAGAAAGATGCTGGAGCTTGGGCGGTTGTGTTTGAGGAAACAGAAAAGGGCAGAGGTTCCAAATAATAGGGAGATATGATTCCTGAAAGTAAATGCAGGAAGTAAATGCGTGGAGAATACCGTGTCGAAGAAATTATCAGAAATGACATTGGAAGAATTGTGGCAGCTATTTCCCATTTTTCTAATAGAACATGATGACAGATGGAAAATATGGTACAATGAAGAATGTCAAAGTTTATGTGATTTATTATCGGATATTGATGTAAGAATCACTCATATCGGAAGCACCGCGATTGAGCATATTTGGGCAAAGCCGATTATTGATATACTTGTGGAGATTCCTTTGAAAGTGGATATCCGTAAAGTGAAGGATAAGATTGCAGAGAACGGATATCTGTGTATGTCTGAAAGTGAGAAGAGGATTTCTTTTAACAAGGGATATACCGAAAATGGGTTTGCCGAAAAAGTATTTCATTTACATTTGCGGTATCTGGGTGACAACGACGAAGGGTATTTTAGGGATTACCTGAATGATAATCCGATGATAGCGAAAGAATATGAGGCATTAAAGCTGTCGCTTTGGAAATCCTATGAACACGACCGGGACGGCTACACGGATGCCAAGTCTGAATTTGTATGCGAATACACCCAAAAGGCAAAAGAAAAATACAAGGGCAGATATCTGTAAAAAATAATATTTTATGATAAATACAGAAAGGGAAAAGCAACATGAAAAAAATAATTGTGACAGGCTGCAACGGGCAGCTCGGGCGGGCCGTGAATCTGCAGTATGCAGACAGCAATGAGTATGAACTGGTCAACACGGATGTGGGCGAACTGGATATTACGAAGGTGGACGACGTGATGCAATTTGCGCGGGAGATAAAGCCCTATGCGATCATTAACTGCGCTGCCTACACAGCGGTGGAAGCCTGCGAAAAGGAGGAGGATCTCGCTTTTCGCATCAATGCTATCGGTGCACGCAATCTGAGTATTGCGGCCAACGAGACAGGCGCGAAGCTGATGCACATTTCTACGGATTACGTGTTTGACGGCAACGGCACAAGGCCTTATAAGGAAACCGATCCGACAGGGCCGCAGGGGGCATACGGCAGGACGAAACTTGCGGGTGAGAAATTTGTGAAAGAGTTTGGTGACAGGCATTTCATTCTGCGCACGGCGTGGCTCTACGGCGACGGCAAGAACTTCGTAAAGACCATGCTTCGGCTCAGCGAGACTAACGATAAAGTACGTGTCGTGCGCGATCAGGTGGGCTCTCCCACGAGTGCGGCTCAGCTTGCAAAGGCGGTGGCCTATCTTCTGCCTACGGAAAATTACGGTCTGTTTCATGCGACCTGCGAGGGAGATTGCAGTTGGGCGCAGTTTACGGAAGAAATTTTCCGTCTGGCCGGTAAAAAGACCGTGGTGGAAGCAATCACTTCCGAGGAGTACGGCGCGGCGGTGAAGCGGCCCGCTTATTCCATTTTAGATAATTACATGTTCCGCATGACGACGGATTTTGCGTTTGCGGACTGGCATGATGCGATTGCGGCCTACTTAAAAGAGGAATCATAAAGGTATGCCGACGGTTTTTCTTTACAGGCGGCGTTTTTTATGAGAAGATGGACGGTAGAAAGGAACGGTATACGAATATGCAGAAAATAGCGCTTATTACGGGGATTACGGGGCAGGACGGCTCCTATCTGGCAGAATTTTTGTTGGAGAAAGGTTATGAGGTACACGGCCTGATCCGCAGGCACAGTATTGCAAACACGGGACGGATCGATCATCTGATTGATTCCAACTATTATAAGGTAAAATTTTTTCTGCACTATGCGGATACCACCGATTCCAGCAATCTGATGCGGCTGATCGCGGAGATTCGACCGACGGAAGTGTATAATTTGGCTGCGCAGTCCCATGTGGGCGTATCCTTCGAGGTGCCGGAGTACACGGCGGAGGCGACGGGTGTCAGTACCCTTAAGCTTTTGGAGGCAATTCGGGTGAACGGCGGAACGTGCAGATTTTATCAGGCTTCCACATCGGAACTTTTCGGGGGTATTCCGGAGACGGCGCCCCAGAGTGAGAAAACGCCCTTTTATCCGAAGAGTCCTTACGGTGCGGCAAAGCTCTACTCTTACTGGATTACGGTAAATTACAGGGAATCTTATAATATGTACGCCTGCAACGGCATCCTTTTCAATCACGAATCGCCCCGACGCGGAGAGAATTTTGTAACCAGAAAGATCACGCTGGCGATTGCGAATATCATTGCGGGCAAGCAGGAGAAACTTTCTCTTGGCAATATGAATGCGAAGCGCGACTGGGGGTTTGCGGGGGACTATATCAAGGGTATGTGGCTCATGCTGCAGCAGGATAAGGCGGATGACTATGTGCTGGCAACGAACGAAACGCATACGGTCAGGGAGTTTGTGGAAGCTGCTTTCGGTGAGCTTGGTATCAGTATCCGCTGGGAAGGAAACGGCGTGAACGAGAAGGGCTACGATGCCAAGACGGACAGGCTGCTGGTGGATGTGAATCCTGAATTTTACCGCCCGGCGGAAGTGGAATTTCTCTGGGGCAACTGCGAAAAGGCGGAGCGGGAGCTTGGCTGGAAACGCGACGTGGATTTTAAGGGCTTGGTTTCCATGATGATGGATGCGGACCTGAAAGAGATTGCGGGCATGAGCTGTGAGGAATACCGAAATAAAAATGGGCAGTAAAGAGAAAAAGCAGTATGGCTGTGACAGCGGAATCACGCTGGAGGGATGGTGCCGCAAAAGGCGCAATGGATACGATGTGAAACAGATAAAGGAAACAGATAGCGGATGTTGTCGGTGATTTTTATTTGGATTTATATGATAGGGACCACGTTTTTTGTGGGGTATGGCGTGCTGCGTTTTTTGACGCGGCACCTTGCTTATCCTGCGGAGAAAAAAGGCGCGGATAATGCCGGGGATTCGGATTGCGCGGTGGTCGGCAGGCTGTCTCATGATGCGTATGGTGCGGACGCGTACGTGATGTGCGGTCTGGTCGGCGTCACGGTTTACGCCCAGTTTTTCAGCCTGTTTGCGGGCGTAGGGCTATGGGCGAATGTTATTTTATGTGCGGCTTGTCTGGTGATTTTTTGGCGGGAACGAAAGGCGATATCGGAGACGCTGAAAGGCAGGCTGCCCAGCCGTTTTAAATTCTGCACTGTTATATTGCTGTTTCTTTTGTTTGCTTACGGCACGTCACGCGGAATCCCCCACTATGATACCGCCCTCTACCATGCGCAGAGCATCCGCTGGATCGAGGAGTACGGCGTGGTGAAGGGCCTTGGTAATTTGCATTGCAGGCTGGCCTACAACAGTTCTTCCTTTGCGTTATCCGCCCTCTATAGCATGGCTTTTTTAGGGGGACAGTCCTATCATTGCACGGCGGGATTTCTCGCCTTTGTTCTGGCTGGTGGATGTTTGCGTCTCATAGATTCCCTGCGGGAGAGAAAACTGTACGCTTCTGATTTTGCACGGGTGATGTGCGTCTATTATCTGGTCAATATTTTCGATGAAATGATTTCTCCTGCTTCCGATTACTTTATGGTTCTGATTGCCTTTTATCTCGTAATTACGTGGCTGACGCTTGCAGAGCGTGGAGAAAAGGAAATTTTCCCCTACGCGCTTCTATGCGTGCTCGCCGTGTTCCTGTTGACGGTAAAGCTGTCGGCGGCCCTTATTTTACTGCTTACGATTTATCCCGCCTGCCGTCTGGTGAGGGAGAAGCGGTGGGGACAGGCAGGCATTTATTTGGGACTTGGTTTTGCGACGGCGCTGCCTTATTTGATCCGGAATGTGATACTTTCAGGATGGATGGTTTATCCCTTTACGAGCCTTGATTTTTTCAATGTGGTATGGAAGATTCCTAAGGGTTTGGCGGATTATGACGCGCGGGAGATTCAGGTCTGGGGCAGGGGTTACAGCGATGTGACAAGGTATGATATTTCGCCGAAAGAGTGGCTCCCCGATTGGTTTCGGGGGCTTGCGGGAAGCGATAAGTTTTTTTTGCTGGCGGCGGTTCTGGCGGTGGCGGCACTGGTTGTTTGGGCGGGGTATTGCTTTTGGCGGCGTCGGTCTTTTGCGCTGCTGACAGCACAGGGTACGGTGGCGCTTTCCTTCCTGTTCTGGCTGGGGACTTCGCCTCTGATGCGCTACGGCTGCGTCTATGTGTATCTGACCCCGGCGGTAGTATTCGGGGGGATTTATGCGGCGGTGATGGAAGCGGGGCAGAGTCGCGCGAAAAACAGTAAAGGCAAAGGTTTGGCTGTCGGCGGAATTGCCAGACGGACGGCAGCAAATTACTGCGTCTGTGCGGCGGTCGTATTGATTCTTGTATATAAGGCATTCGCTTTAGGACGCGGAATCATCACTTCCTATGAAAATAATTACTGGATTTCGCAGAAGGATTATGAGAATTTTGCGGTGGAGTCCTGTGAAATCGAAGGAGTGACCTTTTATTATCCTGTTGAGGGCGATCAGACGGGGTATGACGCGTTTCCTTCCGCACCGGTCAGGCCGCAGATCGCCTTTCTGGGGGAAGGGCTTGCGGACGGATTCCGGGCGGCAGAAGTAGAAAAAATGGAAATTAATAAGGAAAGCTATGAATAACCTTTAATAAACCTTAAACGAAACTGCATAGAAAAATAAACGTTGGCGTGGTAAAATGAAAAACCAAACCGGACAATGATGTGATGCAGAAACGGTGTAATCGCCAACCGATCCAGAATGGAAACAGGAGTAGCGGAATGCGGGCCGAATCTGCTGAACAGCAAAGGCAGAGGAGGAAGAGCAGATGGATTATATGAATCAACAAGCAGGAATGCAGGACAGAGCACTTCAAACGAATATGGAGCAAATGCAGCAAATGGAGCCTGAGCAGGTTTCTGTTGCTATGGAAATGTGTCCCTATGAAAACGCGCGCGCCGCAGTGCCGGCACAGCTGCCTGAATTAGTTGATGCCGCAGTGCAGCATCGAGGGGAAACTTATATGATTGCGAGGGAGCATTTGGAATTTTTAAGGGGAGGTCTGGCTGAAACACCGGATCAGGTGGAAGAGGAATTTCACTGGCTTCGCAATATCACCGGCGGCGGTTCGGCTACTTTTTCAAGTAAACGCGGCGCGGACGGGAGGCTGAGAACGGATATGAAACTGGCGGAGTATGATACGCTGGAATATCTTACGGGTTGCTTTTATGATGTGGCGGGGGAATTGACGGATATTGCGCCGCGCGAGCGGGAACTGGCATTGTTTCGGGGGATACGGATTCCAAAGATTAGTGTGGGCGCCTCCGAGACGGCCGAGGCGGATATCGCAGCGATTATGAGCCAGTATGGAGATGTCATTCCGTCGAGCGCGTCTTGGGATATGGAAACGCCGCTGCATTTTGCAGACGCAGAGGCGGGGCAGGACGCAGTAATCTTTCATATGCTCGTACCGCCGGATTTTCCGCTTGTAATGCTCTCTTATCCGGAAGAGATAAAGGAAGGAGATCCGATTCCCCTGTGCATTCCGGGGCAACAGGAAGTGCTTGTCGGCGCATCTACCTTTTCTGATGTTCGTTTGCTGCTTACAGAGGAGAGGGAAGGTTATCGCTGCTATCATGTGGAGGTGAAGCTGAATGCAGTGCCGCGCGGCGCTGTGATAGATGCAATAAGCGATGCCAGAAAGGAGAGAAACAGGAGGATGGCGCAAAAACAGCCGGAACAGACATCTGTCCCGAAACGCCGTGCATGCACGCGGGACGTGGTGGAGCGAGTTTTTGGAAAGACGATTGACGAAATGAAGGTAGGTCAGAGATATCAAAGCATCGAACAGCCGGACGTGTGGTATGAACTGAAGAGAATAGCATTTGCATCCACATTTGAATTGGTGGAAGAATAACGAAGCCGCCTTCTTGTAAATGAAAAGTTCCTGTGATAAACTATTGTCAGATATGCTTATGTTTCAATAAAAAGGCCGCGCCTTGCAGGAGGCGGGCAGGATTAGGAGATCAGGATGAAGCAGACAGACAAGATTTACGTAGCAGGGCACAGGGGTCTGGTGGGCAGCGCAATCGTGCGTTCCCTGCAGGCAAAAGGATACACGAATGTGATTGGTAGGACGCACAAAGAGCTTGACTTACTCAGTCAACAAGGGGTGCGGGATTTTTTTGAAAAGGAAAGGCCGGATGTGGTGGTGCTGGCGGCGGCTAAAGTGGGCGGCATCAACGCCAACAATACCGCGCCTGCGGAGTTTGCTTATGAGAATATGCAGATTCAGTGCAATGTCATTCAGTGCTGCCACGATTTTCAGGTAAAAAAGCTCCTGTTTCTGGGAAGCACCTGCATCTATCCCCGGATAGCGCCACAGCCGATTCCGGAGGACGCGCTGCTGACAGGGCCGCTGGAGGAGACGAACGAGGCCTATGCGATCGCTAAGATTGCGGGTCTTGAAATGTGTAAGTTTTATAAGAGACAGTACGGGGACGATTTCATCAGTTGTATGCCGACGAATCTCTACGGCCCTCATGACAACTACGATTTGGAAGGCTCCCATGTGATGCCCGCCATGATCCGCAAATTCCATGAAGCTAAGGTAAACGGCGCGCCTTTTGTGACGCTCTGGGGAACGGGAACGCCCCTGCGGGAATTTCTTTATGTGGACGATATGGCGGATGCCTGCGTGTTCCTTCTGGAACATTACAGCGGGGAGCAGCATGTGAATATTGGCACCGGCAAAGAAGTCACGATCAGGGAGCTGGCGGAAACTGTGAAAAAGGCGGTGGAATACGAGGGCGAGATCGTCTGGAATGCCAATATGCCGGACGGTACGCCGAGAAAGCTCACGGATGTGACGAAGCTCCACGGGCTTGGCTGGCAGCATAAGATCGATCTGGAGGAGGGCGTGGCGCTCGCTTATCAGTGGTTTCGGGAGAATGTGGAGGAGGCGCGGCTGTAAAAACCCGCAGCGCGATAACTTATCGTTTACAGCGCGATGGATATTTGGTATCATGTCGAAAGAAGATGACACCCGGCGGAAAGTCTGCCGGGTTTGTCAAAATATAAAGTTGCAAAGGAGTAAGAGGGGAATGGCACAACAGAATATGGTGAGCAGACATGAGATCGAACGAATGATCTCGGATTTCATGCTGGAACTGGGTATTCCGGCGCATCTGCGGGGATATCAGTTTTTGCGCAGCGCGCTTGAGATGTGCGTGGAGGATATGGAGCTGGTGGGGAGCGTCACAAAACTTTTGTATCCGGATCTGGCGAAGCGATATCAGACCACGGATACGAAGGTAGAGCGCGCGATTCGCAATGCGATCGAGGTTTCATGGGACAGGGGAAACGGCGACCTCTTTGAGGAACTATTCGGTTACAGCAATAGTCCGGAATACAACAGACCGACCAACAGCGAGTACATAGCGGTCGTTGCGGATCATATTCGATTGGAAAATGACCTGATCGGTTAAGAAGGGAAGAGGCTAAGAAGGGAAGAGATACGTCTCTTCCTTTTTTTATGTAAATGTGATACACTTATCTTGATATGCACGAAAGGAGAACGTTATGAAGTTACTCAGCGTCATCGTACCCTGTTACAATGAGGAAGAGAACATCAGGGATTTTTACGATGAATTGTGCAAAAATACTGTTTTTTTCGAAAAAAAGGGAATTGCTTTCGAAATCCTTTATGTGGACGACGGATCGAAGGATAAGACGGTGGCGGAGGTGAAGAAGCTCTGCGCGGCGGATGCGCGCGTGAGGCTTGTTTCCTTTTCTCGCAATTTTGGCAAGGAGGCTGCGATCTATGCGGGCCTGCAGAAATGCAGGGGCGATCTGGCTGTGCTGATGGATGCGGACTTACAGGATCCGCCCTCGCTTTTACCAGAGATGTATTCCTACATTGAACAGGGGTACGATTCCGTGGCTACCAGACGCGTGACCAGAAAGGGAGAGCCGGTGATCCGCTCCTTTTTTGCAAGGATGTTTTATCGGCTGATGAACCGCATCTCCCGCACGGAGATCGTGGACGGCGCGAGAGATTACCGGCTGATGACCAGACAGGTGGTGGACGCGATTTTGTCCATGTCTGAGTATAACCGTTTTACCAAAGGGATCTTCGGCTGGGTAGGCTACGAGACGAAATGGCTGGAGTACGAGAATGTGGAGCGCGCAAAAGGGGAGACAAAGTGGTCTTTTTGGAAGCTTTTTCTCTACTCGCTGGAAGGCATCATCGCTTTCTCGACAGTCCCGCTCACCATTGCTTCCGTGATGGGCGTACTTTTTTGTATTCTTGCTTTTGCAATGATTATATTTACAATAATACGAAAACTTATATTCGACGATCCGACTTCCGGCTGGCCTTCACTCGTCTGTATCATTATGTTGGTAAGCGGCGTGCAGCTTTTTTGTCTGGGAATATTAGGGCAGTATTTATCCAAGACTTATATGGAAGTGAAGAAACGCCCGATCTATCTGGTAAAGGAAGAGACGGGCGGAGAGATATCGGATAAAGACGAAAGGGAAAAGGCTTGAGCGAAAGAAAAGACGGGCTGGTCAGCGTGATCGTGCCGGTGTACGGCGCGGCGGAATATATTGCAAAGACCATCGCTATGGTGACGGCGCAGACCTTTGAGAACTGGGAATTGATATTGATAGAGGACGCTTCGCCGGATACAAGCGCGCAGGCCGTCCGCAGTACGCTTGCGGCATACAGGCAGCAGGATGTGACGGCGGAACTTTCCGCGTATGTTTCCAATGTGCGTACGGCCGAAATATATACGGATGCTTCAGGCAGGCGGTTTCTTCTTCTTTGCAAGGAGAAGAACGAAGGCGCGGCGGCGGCGAGAAATACGGGCCTTAAATTGGCGCGGGGCAGATATATCGCGTTTCTTGACGCGGACGACGTCTGGTTTCCCGAAAAGCTGGCCAGAGAGCTTGCTTTTTTGCAGGAGCGGCAGGCCGGATTCGTGTTCAGTGCCTATGAATTTGGCGACGAGGCGGCGGCCCCCACGGGGAAGGTCGTGCATGTGCCGCCCGTCCTCACTTACAAGGAAGCCCTTTCGCGGACGGTGATCTTTACCACCACGGTACTGCTTGACAGAGAAAAGATTGCGGACAAGCTGATCGAGATGCCGCTCGTGGAGAGCGAAGATACGGCGACGTGGTGGAAGATCCTGCGGGCGGGGCATAAGGCCTACGGTCTTGACGAGACGCTCGCGATCTACAGAAGGCCGCCGAAATCCCTTTCTTCTAATAAGATAAAGGCGCTGCGGCGAATCTGGAATCTCTACCGCAGGCAGGAGGGACTATCCGCATTAAGGAGTCTTCGGTATTTTATCCCATGGGCCTTTCGGGCGGCCGCGAGGCGTCTGTAAGGCAAAAACGGAGTAAACTATGAAACGATTTGAATCCTTAAAAAGACTGATCATATTGCAATTATCTTTTGTTGGACTGATCATCCACACGGCGGTCTATGCCTATTTCTGGTTTCAGGAATATTATCCTTATCTGCGCTTTCACGGTAAGGCGAAATTTTTTAGAAACGGTCACCTGCTGATGATCCTCATCTATTTTGTGCTGCTGTTCTTTTTTGCCAACATGTACGGGGCATTAAAGATCGGTTATCTGAAAGCGACGGATGTCTTTATTTCCGAAGTCTTTTCGCTTTTGTTTGTAAATGTGATCTCCTATTTCCAGATTTCCCTGATGGCAAACTGGGTGGTGGCGGTGCGGCCCATCGCGGAAGTGATGCTGATTCAGATCGTCATTTCGGCGGTGTGGGTCTATGTCTGCAATGCCTGTTACTATAAAGCGTTTCCGCCGAGGGACATTCTCATTGTCCATGGCGAACGTCCTATTGATGATATCATAGCGAAATTTAATTCCCGCCGGGACAAGTATCAGGTGAAAAAGTGTATGAATATCTCGAAGGGGATGGAAGCCGTAACGGAAGAAATCGGAGAACAGTACGGCGCGGTAGTGCTCTGGGACATCCCCGTGGCGGAGAGAAACGAGCTTTTGAAGCTCTGCTACAGCCGTTCTATCCGCGTTTATATGATGCCGAAAATTTCGGATGTGCTGGTGAAAGGCGCGGATCAGCTTCATCTTTTTGATACGCCGGTTTACCTGACAAGAGAATATTCTTTGAAAGTGGAGCAGCGTCTGGCCAAGCGATTGATCGATCTAATCTGCTCCATCCTGCTTCTGGTGATCGCGTCGCCCATTATGCTGGTCACGGCGGCGGCGATCAAACTTTATGACGGCGGTCCTGTCTTATACAAGCAGGTACGCTGTACGAGGGATCGAAAGGAATTTAATATCTTAAAATTTCGCAGTATGGGGGTGGATGCGGAGAAGGACGGCGTGGCGAGACTGGCGGCGAAGGATGATCCCCGCGTTACGCCGGTAGGAAAGTTCATCCGCGCTACCAGAATCGACGAACTGCCGCAGCTTGTCAATATCTTAAAGGGGGAAATGTCCTTTATCGGACCCCGACCGGAGCGGCCGGATATCATTGACAAATACATGAAGGAGATGCCGGAATTTGCGCTTCGCATGAAGGTGAAGGCGGGGCTTGCGGGCTATGCGCAGGTGTACGGGAAATATAATACCAAACCCTATGATAAATTAAAACTGGATTTAACTTATATCGAACAGTATTCCGTGTGGCTGGATTTGAAGCTGATGATGCTCACGTTGAAGATATTGATCAAGCCGGAGAGTACGGAAGGGGTCGAAAAGGACCAGACGACGGCAATCAGGTGATAAAGCGACGCACAGGCGGCGGATGATTTCTACGTCGCCGCGCTCTCGCTCCGTGAAATGCACAGCGGATACTAAGCTCGTGAAAAACCTCGCTAAGTACCGGTGCATTTCAAGGGGCTCCTTAAGAAATCATCTGCCGCCTGTGCTGGTTGTTGGCTGGATTCACAGGGCAGCCGCCGATATATGAGAAGAAAAGTGGGAAGGTTTACCTTATGAAAAATCGATATTATGCAGATGAGGGTATGGATTTAAAAAAGTATATGATCTGCCTGTGGCGGCGGCTCCCCTTCGTGATCGCGGCGGGGGTGGCGGCAGCGCTTCTTTTCGGGGTCATCTATACGCTGTCGCGGACGGTGCCGGAGGGGCAGCGGGAGTATCAGGCCTTTGCGAAGGTGTATCTGGATTTTGCTGCGGATGAGAGGGGAGAAGCATATGAGGCTTACAACGGTTATACATGGAATGATCTGATGGCGGCCGACCCAATTATGGAATTGACGCTTTCCTATCTTTCGGCGGACTATACCCGTGAGGAGGTGCAGGCGGCGGTCAAGGCGGAAATTCTCTCGGATATCCGGCTGCTCACGGTGACGGTGACCACGAACAGTAAGGAGCGCACGGAGGCGGTTCTGCACGCTGCGGTGCAAGCGCTTGCCGCATACGGGAAACAGGCGAAGGAGTTTGTGGAGATTGGCGCGATTCAGGAGACGCAGGCCAAGCTTTTGGTGGCGGACAGCCGTCTGCTGCAGGCAGTTTTGCTGGGGCTATTGCTGGGGCTGTTTTTTGCCCTTTTGGGAGTTGCGCTTAAGGGCGTTTTCGAGGCGCGGATCCTGTTGGCGAATGACTTAAAAAATGTAACGGATCTTCCCTTTTTGGGCTATGTGAACGGGCCGGGAAATCTGGGCGGAGATTATGAAAAAAATCTCGCTTATCTGCGGGAAAAAGAAGGCAATATCACGGTCTGCGAAGCTTCTCCCGACCAGTCTTTTATGGAGGAAGATTTTCGAAATCTGCGGGAAGCTGTGGGCGTGGTATTGTCCGTTCCCTATAGAAAGGCGAATGCCGTCTGGGTATCTTACGTGATCGACCAGCTGGCGGTGCAGGATTGTACGCTTTTGGGCGTGGCGATACGGGACGGCGACGCGGGATTTTTGCGCAGGTATTACGGGAAAGATAAAGGTGAAGCATGAAATTGGAAGTTTTGGTTTCCGCCGTGGAAAAGGATGCGGCGGCCCTTCTTTCAAAAATGAATATAGCCACGGATGTGATCCTTGTGAATCAGTGCGACCGTTATGGATACGAATCATTTTCTCTATCCGGCGGGACGGCGCGCTGCTTTTCCATGCCGGAGCGGGGCGTGGGACTCAGCCGCAACACCGCGCTTTTACATGCGGCGGGGGAGTTTGTGCTTTTCTCTGATGAGGATATCGTGCTTTCCTCAGATTATGCGGAGAAGGTGCTGGATGCTTACCGCGCCCTTCCCGACGCGGATCTGATCCTTTTTAATGTGAAAGTTGCTCCCGCCCGCAGGACTTATTGGAACCAATTGACTCATCGGGTCAATTGGAAGAATTACGGCAGATATCCGGCTTACAGCATTTCGGCAAAGCTTTCGTCCCTGCGGCGGGCGAATGTGCATTATTCGCTCCTTTTTGGCGGCGGCGCAAAGTACAGCAACGGAGAGGACAGCCTTTTTCTGCGGGATTGTCTGCGGGCGGGGCTTAAGATTTACGCGCACACGGCCTGCATCGGGGAAGAGAAGGAACGTCCTTCTACTTGGTTTTCCGGCTATCACGAAAAGTTTTTCCGCGACAGGGGCGTGCTCTATCATCATCTTTACGGAAAGCTTGCCCTGCCGCTTGCCCTGCGGTTCCTTTTGGCGCATAAGGATGTCATGTGCCGGGAGATTTCAGTGAAGAAAGCCTTTCGCATCATGCGCGAAGGTGTGCGGGAGGCGCGCGGCGGATGATTCTTTATATTACGGTGGCCGTCTTCACGGCGCTGCTTGCGGGGATGGTGGATAATCACCCCCAAAGAAAACCCCATACGGTAACAAGCCAACAGCTTACAAACAGGATATCTCTGTGCGCGATTTTTGTGACCCTGTTTTTTCTCTCCGCATGCCGATTGAATGTCGGCAATGATTATGCTAAATATGTGGAGTTTATGCACCTTGTAAACTGCGACTCCTATGTGCCTACGGAGATCGGTTTTAATTTGCTGGTAAAGTTTATTTACGGGCTTTCCGGTTTTGAAAATTATCTCTTGGTGTTTGCGGTCTATTCTTTTGTGACGGTGCTTCTTTTTCTGCTCGCGCTGTATGAGCAGAGCGACGAGTTCGCCTTAAGCTTTTTTCTGTTCATGGCGCTGGGGTATTACTTTCAGACCTTTAGCACGGTGCGCTATTATCTGGCCTTGGCGATCGCCTTCTACGCTATGAAGTTTGTGCTGCGCAGGCAGTGGGGCAGGTTTCTGGTTTTGGTCTTACTTGGCGCGACCTTCCACAAGTCGCTTCTGGTGGTGATACCGCTCTATTTTCTGGCTTCCCAGCGATGGAAGAAATGGCAGCTTGCGTTGGCGGCGCTCTTTAGCACGACCTTTTTATTCCTGCAGGATTTTTATCTCAAGGTAGTGGTGTTCCTCTATCCGACCTATGAGGATACGGAGTATCTGGAGGGCGGCACCAGCTATATCAATATCCTGCGCTGCACGGCGGTGCTTGTTTTTGCGGGGATTGTGTACCTGCTGGAGAGGAAAGGACAGAAGGCGGAGGACGGGCGGTTTTGGTTTTATCTGTACCTCAATTTAGGCGCGCTCGTACTTTACACATTATGTTCGTTTTTGCCCATTATTTCGCGGATCGGCTACTACCTGACCGTGAGCCAGATCTTGTTTTTGCCCATGCTCCTTGCAAGGGTGAAGAATGCAAAATGGCGGCGGCTGTTCCGGGCGGGGATCATGTTGGCGGCGATACTTTATTTTGCGATGTATTTACGCCGCGCCGCAAACGACGGGGTATTGGTCCTGCCCTATAAAACGTTTTTATTCAACGATATGGTTAACATCTTATCGGATGTCAACTAAGGCAAATCGAGCAAGCTCGATCGCGAGATCTGCTTCGCAGACTCGGCACGGCGAAATATCAGGAGAAAGAATATATGACCTTCAGCATCATTGTTGTCTGTTATAACGCAGGCGAAAAACTGCATAAAACGATCGAGAGCATCCGCAGGCAGACGGAAAAGGATTATGAGATCATCGTGGAGGACGGTCTTTCCACGGACGGCTCTGTTGAGAAGCTTGTACCCGGAGAGGACTTAAAGATTTTCAGGGAGCGGGACGAAGGCATCTACGACGCGATGAACAGGGCCGTGTCCCGTGCGTCGGGCGCGTATCTTTTTTTCCTAAACTGCGGAGACTATTTTGAGGATGAGACGGTGCTTGCCAGAGTGCGGCATTATATGAAAATTGACTCAGACGGTCAAGACAAACAAAAACAGAGCGGCGCAGCGCAAAGAACAGGCGATTCCACGGAGCGGACATTGTCTGATGCGGCGCCGGGGAAACGAGCCTTTCCGCCGCGTATTTATTACGGCAATATCAGGGAACGAGCAACAGGCGCGGCGGTGATGTCGAATCCGCAGATTGACGGCTTTGCCTGCTATCGGAACGTACCATGTCATCAGGCCTGTTTTTACGACAGACGGCTGCTTGTAAAACGGGGCTTTCGCACCTGTTACCGCGTCCGCGCCGACTATGAGCATTTCCTCTGGTGCTTTTATAAGGCGCACGCCGTGATGCGCTATCTGCCGGTCACGGTCGTCTCTTACGAGGGCGGCGGCTTTTCGGAGACCAAGGAAAACAGAAGACGCTCCGCAGCGGAACACAGACATATCGTGCGAAAGTATATGAGCGCTGGACAGCGTTTTTTATACCGTCTGATCTTGCTGCTCACGCTCGCGCCGCTTAGGACGTGTCTGGCGGAAAATCCCGCTACGGCGGAGGCATATCAAAATTTAAAGAGAAAATTATACAATAGGAAACAGTAACAGAAAGGAACAAACGAAGAGATGAAGGTATTATGGGTGTGTAATATTATGCTGCCGGCGATCGCCAAGAGACTGAATCTCCCTTGCAGCAACAGGGAGGGGTGGCTGTCCGGCCTTCTTGACAGGGTGGTGATGGAGCAGGACCGAAACCGGATCGATTTGGGGATCGCTTTTCCGGTGGATGAGACCGTAGGCAATTTTGACAGGGTGATGCAGCTTGGAGAAAATATATCCTGTCATTGTTACGGATTTGTGGAGAATCTGGCTGCGCCGGAGCATTACGATGTGGCGCTGGAAAAACATTTTGAACTCATCCTCAATGATTTTAAGCCGGATATCCTGCATGTATTCGGCACGGAGTTTCCCCATGCGCTTGCATCAATCAAGGTGTTTGACAAGCCGGAGAGGACGCTTGTTGGCATTCAGGGCATCATTTCCGCGATTGCCAAAGTTTACATGGCCGATCTGCCGGTGAAGGTTCAGCGGCAGAGTACGTTTCGGGACCGCGTTAGGAAGGACAGCATCAGGCAGCAGCAGAAAAAGTTTGAGAAGCGCGGCGAGTACGAGATCGAGGCGCTCAAACGGACGGGGCATATCGCGGGCCGCACGGATTTTGACCGGGCGGAGACGCATAAGATCAATCCGGATGCCAAGTATCATTTTTTAAATGAGACGCTGCGCAGTGTGTTCTATCGCGACCGGTGGAGCAAGTATAACTGTCAGACAAACCGGATTTTTCTCAGTCAGGGCGACTATCCCCTGAAAGGGTTTCACTATCTGTTACAGGCGATGCCGAAGATTCTGGAAAAATATCCGGATACGGAAGTTTATGTGGCGGGAGCGGATATCCTGAAAGCGGAGACTTGGAAGGATGTTTTAAAGCTGCCCGCTTACGGAAAATATTTGAAAAAGCTGATCCGGGAGAATCATCTGGAAGAGAAGGTGACGATGCTTGGCCGTCTGGATGCGGAGGAGATGAAGAAACAGTATTTGAGCTGTCATGTGTTCGTCTGTCCTTCCGCGCTTGAAAATTCTCCCAATTCCGTGGGGGAGGCGATGCTCCTTGGCGTACCCTGTGTGGCGGCGAATGTGGGCGGCATACATAATATCCTCACGGACGGCGGGGACGGCTTTCTCTATCCGCCCGGCGATGTGGATGCGCTGGCGGACAGCATTATCGAGATCTTTGAAAAGGAAGCGATCGTGGACCGCCTTTCCGACAACGCCAGAAAACACGCGCGCGTCAATCACGATGCGGATCAGAATTATTATCGGCTGCTGCACATTTATCGGGAACTGTTAGAGTAAACAGCATTCTCTGTAGTTGCGTGTGGGAGGACTCGCATGACATTTACGTTTGTATCGAATTATATCAACCATCATCAGATCCCGTTTTGTGAGGCGCTTTGGAAACGGCTGGGGAAGGATTTTACGTTTATCCAGACCATGCCGATGGAGGAAGAGCGCGTGGAAATGGGATGGCGTGTTGATACAAACGAAATACCATATGTTATATGCCTGTATGACGATGAATATGAGTGCCTGAAAACAATAGCGGAGAGCGACGTCGTACTTTTTGGCTGGACGGGGCGGGAGGATATCGTGACGCCCAGACTGCAGTCGGGGAAAACGACGCTGCGGGTCAGCGAAAGGCTCTACCGCGAGGGACAGTGGAAGGCTGTCTCCCCCAGAGGCCTTGCCGCAAAGTACAGGGAACATATCCGGTATCGGAAACAGAATGTTTGTATGCTCTGCGCGGGGGCTTATGCGGCTTCGGATTTTCACCTGATTGGCGCTTATCCGGACAAGCTTTTTCAGTGGGGGTATTTTACCGCTCTGCGCACTTACAGTGATGAGGAATTTGCGGCGCTCAAGGCCAAAGACGGCCCGCTGCAGATCGTCTGGGCGGGACGTTTCATTCCCTTAAAGCATCCGGAATATACGGTGCGGCTCGCAAAGACGTTACGGCTTAAAAATCATGCGTTTCATATTCATATGGTGGGCGGCGGAGAAATGGAGTCCACGATTCGGCAGGAGGCGGAGCGGGAAGGCCTTGCGGATGCCTTTACTTTCCATGGCTTTATGCCGCCGGAACAGGTGCGCGACGTGATGGAGCGCTGTCACATCCATCTTTTTACCAGCAATCATCTGGAAGGCTGGGGCGCGGTGGTGAACGAGGGCATGAACAGCGGCTGCGTGGAAGTGGTCAACGCGCAGGTGGGTGCGGCTCCCTATCTCATCCGTCACGGTGAAAACGGGCTGCTCTATGCGAATGGGCAGTATGATCAGATGGAAGCCCTGATGCTTGACCTTTTTGCACACTGGGAAGAGAGAAAAGGGATGGGGCGGGCGGCCTACGAGACGATCCGCGATCTGTGGAACGCAGACCGTGCGGCGGCGGCGCTTCTGCGGTTTGTGGAGAGACTGCGGAAAGGGGAGATCCGGCCGGAGGCGGAGGGACCCATGAGCGCGGCGCCTATTATAAAGCCGGGGAAGTATCCGCCCAAACCGGAGTGAGATAATAAATTGTTCAGTATCCGTTAAGCGGCAGAAATAAAAGTAAAAGGCAACGGCATTCAGGGGAAACCGTAAAATTTATCTGGAGTCAATTTAAATGGAGCATTTTGAATCAAAAAAGATCAGCATCATCGTGCCGGTATACAATTCCATAGACTGCTTGGAAAAATGCGTGCGCTCCCTTGCTGTGCAGACTTACACGAATCTGGAGATCCTTTTGATCGACGACGGTTCCACGGACGGGACGGCCGCGCTTGCGGAGGAACTTGCAAAAACGGATGCCCGCATCCGCGTTCATCACAAAGAAAACGGCGGCGCTTCTTCAGCCCGCAATGTGGGGATCGCGCTGGCGACGGGAGAATATCTTGCTTTTGCGGACAGTGACGACTATCTGGAGCCTTACGTTTACGAGGAACTGATGCGTGTGCTGACAGAGGGAAATTACCCTGCGGCGCAGATTTCCAGAGACGAGGTGGACGAGGATGGAAACCGTCTGCCGGATGTCTGCATTCCGCCAAAAAAGAAACGTTTCTGCGATTCGGAAACATTTTTAAAGGAACTGCTTTTGCATCGGGGGGACTGCTCTTTTTGTACGAAACTTTTTCCCAGAGAAGTATTTGGCGCGCATCGTTTTCCCGAAGGAGAATTGAATGAAGATTTCAGACTTCTGGTAGAGATGTTGCAGGAGATAGCGGGCATCGTGATTTTGCCGAAACAGGGGTATCATGTGGTGGCGAGAAAGGCAAGCACCACCAGAACGAGGACAAAGGACAGCTTCTCCCGCGTTTTTACCGATATCGTGGAGAATGCCGACAGGATGCAGGCGCTGGCGGATGAAAAGTACCCTGCTCTGCATGCGTATGCCGTCTGTTTTAATCTGTATCAACGGCTGGATTATTTGCTGCATGTGCCGATCCCGCAGATGCGGGCGGACAATGCTTTTTACCGCGGCGTAAAGACTTATCTGCGGCGGCATCTGGCGGACACGGTGAAGAATCCGTATCTGACGAAAAAAAATAAGATATATTTGCTGCTTTTCACGATTGCGCCGAAGACGGTCAGGCGGGTGCATGCGGGAAAGATGAAACTGCGGGGGAGAGGAGATTTTCCGCAGTGAAGATGAGACGGACGCAAAGCGCATGAAGGAAACCGGAGGACAAGGCTGCATGACGGACGGAATGAAAGGCGGCGAAACAAAAAGAAAATATTTTATTTTTTTAATCATCCTCTGGGTCGCGCAGATGGCGGCGGCCTTCTATTTTTGTACGCAGAAACAGGGCTTTCACGAGGATGAACTTTACACCTACTACTCTACGGCGCGCACGAACGGCTTTTACGTGGAGAATGGGAAATGGATGGAGCGGGAAACCTACCGTAATGAGTTTGTGGTGCTGCCGGACGAAAGATTTCAATATGGCTTGGTCAAAGAGGTGCAGTCATGGGATGTGCATCCGCCCATGTATTACTGGGTCTTTCATACTGTGGCGTCCCTCGTGCCGGGGGTCTTTTCCAAGTGGATCGGACTGTCGGTAAATCTCTTTTTTCACGGGATCAATTTAGGCCTGTTGGCGTGGTTGACTTATCTGGTCAGTGAAAGAGATTGGACGATAACGCTTCTTGCCAGTCTGGTGTACGGTTTTTCTCCGGCGGCAATGAGCGGCGTGATATTTATCAGGATGTACGAGATGCTCACGACCTTCGTGTTGCTGTGCGCGATCCTGCATGTGCGCGTGGTGGTGGCGGAGCAGGCGCACCGAAGGTCGGTATCCCTGTCTGCGGCAACGCTGCTTTTTATGGCGGCAGTGACCTACTTCGGTTTTCTGACGCAGTATTATTATTTCATTTTTCTCTTCTTTCTGGCGGGTGCGTTTTGCCTGTGGCTGCTGTGGAAGGAGAGAAAAATCGGGAACTGCCTGCGTTACGGTCTGGCGCAGGGAATTGCCTTTGACTTGGCCTATCTGACTTATCCCGCCTTTCCTGGGCAGATGTTTCGCGGGCAGCGGGGCGCGCAGGCGACCAGAAACTTTTTTGATTTATCCAATACTTTGGAACGGCTTGGCTTTTTTCTGGATTTGATGAACGGTTATGTGTTTGGATATTTTTTCTTTGTTATTCTGTTGGTCGTGGCAGCACTGGCGGTCTGGACGCGTTTGCGGGGCAGCAAAAAAATATTTAACCCTGCATTTTGGATACTCCTCGTTACTGCAGTGGGATATTTTATCGCGGTCTCCAAGACAGCATTGCTTCTGGGCAATACCTCAAACCGCTATCAGCTCCCGATTTACGGGATCGTTGTGTTTCTCGTCCTGTACGCCGGTAAAACGCTGTGGGGACAGGCGGTTTCTTTGGCGGGCGCCAGACGTGTGACAGGAGAGGAGAAGAAACCGGGGCTGCTTTACCGCATTTGTCCGGCGGCGATCGCTTTCTGTCTGGTGGTGGTGGCAAGCGGTTATCTGTTTGCGGATGTGGTGTTTCTTTATCCGGAAGCACGGGAGGCGGTTGCTCTTGCCAGAGAACAGGCGGCGGCAGATATCCCCGTGGTCTATGTTTATCGGCCCGGAGAAGAGTGGTGTATCTGGGCAGTGGCAGACGAGCTGATGGAATATGACCGCGTCTATTTTGTTTCCGCTGAAAATGAGGAACCTCTGGGGGAACCGGCAGTTGCGGATGCAGATGCGGTTGTAATATATCTTCCCTACTATGATGATGTGAAGGATGAAGAAGCGCAGAGTATGCGACTGCCTTCCGGGAATTTTAAGCTAACGGAAGGTCACTTGCAGTATTGGCATAAATATTGCTCGGAATGGTATTACTGTGGGGACGGGGCGGCTTGGAATAGCGCCGAAACTCCCTGATACGAGGCATTTGACACACCCCTAAAAACTGCTATAATATAATCGGTATATTTGTCGGAAGATTCTGCATTTTATGAATGTCCGGCTGATGGGATACAATCTAAGAGAAAACCTGCGAAAACAGCATGTACCGAATTGCTGCGATTGGAGATAACAATGCGTGTACTTGACTTAGATACCGTGCGCCTTGCACAGGATGGAAGCTGTCTGGAAATCTTAGACCAGACCCTGCTTCCGGGGACGGTAAAGGTGCTGCGGCTTGAAAAAATAGAAGATATCTTTGAAGCGATCCGTTATCTGCGGGTGCGGGGCGCGCCGGCGATCGGCGTTTGCGCAGGCTACGCTATGGCGCTTGCCGCTTCCAAAATGCAGGCGGAGAATTATGATGATTTTCTGGCCAGATTTATAGAGAAAAAGGCGTATCTGGCGGGAGCCCGTCCTACGGCGGTAAATCTTTTTTGGGCGCTCGACCGAATGGAGCGTGCGCTCAGAGAATGCGCGGACATGCCGATTTCTGAGATAAAGAAAAGGCTTTTCGAGGAGGCGCAGACGATACGCGATGAGGATGTGGCGATCAGCAGGCGCATCGGCGAGATTGGGTTTTCGTTGATGAAGCCCGGCGACGGGATCCTTACCCATTGCAATGCGGGGACGCTTGCTACCGCCAAGTACGGTACGGCAACCGCGCCGATGTATGTTGCGTGGGAAAAAGGGATGCGCGATTTTCATGTGTTTTGTGATGAGACCAGACCGCTTTTGCAGGGAGCGCGCCTGACGGCTTTTGAGCTGCACGATGCGGGGATAGATACCACCCTGATCTGCGACAACATGGCTTCCGCGGTGATGAAAGCCGGAAAGGTAAATCTGGTGTTCGTGGGCTGCGACCGGGTGGCGGCGAACGGGGATACGGCCAATAAGATCGGCACTTCCGGCGTGGCGGTTTTGGCCAAGCATTACGGGATCCCCTTTTATGTGTGCGCACCGACTTCCACCATAGATATGTCGATTAAGACGGGGGACCAGATCCCCATCGAGGAACGGGCGGCGGAGGAAGTCACGGATATGTGGTATAAGGAGCGGATGGCACCGGAGGGTGTGAAGGTGTTTAATCCGGCCTTTGATGTGACGGATCACAGCCTGATCACAGGAATTATTACGGAATGTGGGCTGTGTCAGGCGCCTTATGAGGAGGCGTTTCGTGCGCTGGGAATATCATAGCAGGCGTTTGCGAAACTCATCTCAGAGCTACGTTGATTGTGCAAATGGATAACCATAAGCAGACCCTTGTAGAACGCCAGCGCTTAACGAGGTTTTTACGAGTTTAGCGTCTGCTGCGTTCGAAATGGAGCGAAAGCGCGTCTGCGTTGGTTATGCTATTTGTACAATCTCAATAGCTAAAAAGGAGTTTCGCAATTGCCTAAGTATCATAGTACAGAAAGGAGTCATATGTTAAACAACAAAACGATATTAATCACAGGCGGTACGGGGTCCTTCGGCAAATGTTTTACCAAGTATGTGCTGACCCACTACGCGCCCAAAAAGATCATCATCTATTCCAGAGACGAGTTTAAGCAGTGGATGATGGCCAATGAATTTAAAGAATATGAGGAGAAGCTGCGCTTTTTCATCGGCGATGTGCGCGATCTGGAACGCTTAAAACGTGCCTGCGAGGGCGTCGATTATATCATTCACGCGGCGGCCTTAAAGCAGGTGCCGGCCTGTGAGTATAATCCCAACGAGGCAATCAAGACGAATATCCACGGCGCGATGAATGTGATCGACGCGGCGCTTGATACGGACGTGCGCAAGGTGGTGGCCCTCTCCACGGACAAGGCGGTGAATCCCGTGAATCTCTATGGCGGGACGAAGCTTGTTTCGGACAAGCTCTTTGTGGCGGCTAATGCCTATGTGGGAACGAAGGACATCAATTTTTCCATTGTGCGCTACGGCAATGTGGCGGGAAGTCGTGGGTCGGTGATCCCCCTCTTTCACAGACTCATTCAGGAGGGGGCTAAGGAGCTGCCCATTACAGACCTGCGTATGACGAGATTCTGGATCAGCCTGACGCAGGGCGTGGAATTGGTGATCAAGGCGCTTACGGAAGCGAAGGGCGGCGAGACGTTTATCAGCAAGATTCCTTCTTTCAAGATCACAGATCTGGCGGAGGCGATGCTGCCGGGCTGTAAACTGACAGAAACGGGGATCCGGCCGGGGGAGAAGCTGCATGAGATCATGGTGACGACGGAAGATTCGGCGACGACTTACGAGTATGATAAGCATTTCATTGTCTATCCGCAGATGACATGGAATGATAAGCAGCAGCCCGATCTTTCCGGTAAAAAGGTGGCGGAAGGATTTGCTTACAGCTCCGACAATAATACCGAATGGCTCAGCGTGGAGGATATCCGCGCGCTGTTAAAGGATGTAGAGCTGGAAAAATAAATAATAGAAACGCAAAAAGAGGGAAAAGTGTGGAAATGCAGGCCCCTCGCAAAAAGCTATGGCATGGAGGAAACAATGGAAAAACCGGCGATCGAGGGCGGAAAGCCCGTTCGGGAAAAGCCAATCTACTACGGGCATCAATATATCGACGAGGCGGATATTCAGGCGGTGGTGGACGTGCTGCGAAGCGATTACCTGACCTGTGGCCCAAAGATTGACGAATTGGAGCAAAAGCTCTGTACGCTCACGGGGGCAAAATACGCTGCGGTCTGTGCAAACGGCACGGCGGCTTTGCATATTGCGGCGCTTTCCGCGGGCGTGGGCGAAGGCGATGAGGTGATTACCACCCCCATTACTTTTGCGGCTTCCGCAAACTGCGCGCTTTACTGCGGCGCAAGGCCGGTCTTTGCGGACATCGATCCGGAAACCTACAATATCGATCCGGCCAAGGTGGAGGCGGCCGTCACGTCGAAGACGAAGGCGGTGGTTGCAGTTGACTATACAGGTCAATCCGCTGCGCTCGATCCCCTGCGTGAGGTCTGCAAAAAGCATGGCCTGATCCTGATCGAGGATGGCGCGCATGTGATCGGCACGACATATAAGGGAAAAGCCAACGGATCGATCTCGGATATGACGACCTTCAGTTTTCATCCGGTCAAGACGGTGACCGCCGGCGAAGGCGGCGCGGTGCTGACGAACGACGAGGTGTTGTATGAAAAATTGCTGTTATACCGCACACACGGCATTACCAGAAAAGAAAACCTGATGGAGCATACGCCGGACGGGCCGTGGTATTACGAGCAGGTCGCGCTGGGATATAATTACCGCATGACTGATATGCAGGCGGCGCTCCTGATCAGCCAGCTTGATAAGCTGCCGCAGTTTTCACGCCGAAGGAAAGAGGTCGTTGCGCGTTATGATCGGGCGTTTTCCGAAAATCCCGCCCTTTTCGTACAGCGGGAGATACCAGAATCCGATACCACCAGACATCTCTATATCCTGCGCCTTGTACCGGAGAGACTAAAGATAGACAGGAAACAGTTTTTTGCGGCGCTGGCGGCAGAAAATGTCTGCTGTAACGTGCATTATATACCGACTTATTATTTTCCTTATTATGAAAAATTAGGCTACCGCAAAGGTCTTTGTCCGCAGGCGGAAAAACTGTATGAGGAGATCATCACCCTGCCGCTTTACTATGGGATGAGCGACGAGGATGTGGAGAGCGTGATCGCGGCGGTTACGAAACTTACGGATTATTATGCGGAATGAGAAATCACACTGATGTGCTGATTTTTCGGAAAAATGCTTCGGAATGGTGTGGAAAATGAACAAAGGAGTATCGCTGAAAAGTAAAATCATATACATCGTGTTGGCGGTTTTGACGGCGGTGCTTATTTGGCTGGGGGACGAGGGAAAGCAGCCCATCGTCTATCTGGGCACCGAGCTGCAGCATTCCGTGGGCCTGATCGATTCGGAGAGCGCTCTGGTGCTGCAAAGTTCCGTGGCGCGCTTTGGCACCGTGGCGAATACTCCCTCGTATGTGGTGAACCGGGGTACCTATCGGGTTGACCTCGTATACAGCGCGGAAAAGAAAGATAGTGTGCTGGAGCTATGGGAGCAGGGGGATAAGATCGCCGCATGGCCCATCAATAGCTGGGAGCAGGAACTTACGGCGGAATTTACGCTTTCAAAAGATGCGAAGGCGCTGCAGTTTCGGATCAATTACAGCGGAGACGGTGCGCTCATCATCAAGAAACTCACCTTTTCACCCGGATCCCTATTTTACACAGACACCTATTTTATGATCGTGGTGGTGTTAGCGCTGTTTTACATGGGCTGGAAATGCTTTATGGAAGACGGCGTGCGGCTTACGCAGAGGCGGCTTTTAGATTACAGCGTGATCATCGGCGCGGCGCTCCTTGCTACCACGCCCCTGATGCAGACTTATCTCTACAACGGCGACGACCTCTGTTATCATCTGGCCAGACTGGAAGGGCTTAAGGACGGCATTTTAGACGGACAGATCCCGGTCAATATCCTGCCCGAGGGCCTACAGAATAACGGCTATCTGAATGCTATGTACCCCTATTTGTTTTTGTATATCGGGGCCTTTTTGCGCATCTGCCGGGTGTCTTTGGCGCTCTCTTATAAGACGATCATTTTTTTGGCTAATCTGGGAACGGCTGTCTGTGCCTATGTGGCGGTAAAGTCCATGGTGAAGGAGAGACGCTGCGTGCTTTTGGCGGTGGTCTTATACACCCTGATGCCTTACCGGTTTACGAATATTCTTCACAGGGGAGATCTGGGGGAGACGCTGGCACTCGTTTTTTGGCCCATGGTGATCGCGGGACTATATCACATCGTCATGGGAGACCGGAGGAAATGGTACTATCTGGTGATCGGTTTTTCGGGTGCTTTGCAGAGTCATATCCTGAGTGTGGCTTACGTGGCGGCATTCTGTGTGGTCACGGTGCTTTTCTACTGTGTGCGCATCGCGCGGGAAAAGCGGTATATAGAGATCGGCAAGGCGGCGGGGCTTTCCCTGCTTTTGAACGCATGGTATCTGGCGCCCTTTTTATATTATTATTTCAAGGAAGACCTGAATAAGGAAGTGCTGCGCTGGAGCGGCTATTTTGAGCAGTCTGTCAATCCCTCGATTTTCACGCAGTCCTTAAGCCTTTATAATAAACAGTATTTTTCGCTGGGATACGCGCTTCTTGGCTGTTTTGGCATCGGTGTCGTTTACCTGCTTGTCGAGCGCAGGGAGAGGGGACGGGATGCGGACGGCTTTTTGGCCTATCTTCTTGTTACGGGAATTTTTTGTGCTTTTTTGTGTACGGGTTATTTTCCGAGCCGTGCACTCATGGAAAATGATTTTTTCCGCAATATCGGCACCATGCTGCAATTTCCGTGGCGGTTTTTGGGGCCGGCGTCGGCCTGCTTTCTCTTCGTGGGCGCGGCGGCGTTGGAACGGTCAAAACTGCTTGCTCCCTGCAAGAATGCCGTGATGGCGCTGCTTATTGGCTTGAATCTTTTTATTGTGATCACCGTGCCGACCGACAATATGCACATGCCTTATAAGAACGCGGAGGCGCAGGCATCCAAGGGACACGAGACAAAGCTTGGCACCAGCGTGGGGCTTTTTTATCCGCATGAATGGCGGCTGGTGGACGCAACCGACGATAAAATGATGACCGGCGTGGTGGTCTTCGATTACGACGCGGTTTCTGTGCAGGATTATCAAAAGAAAGGAACCAAGGCGGCGGTGTCCTATACGGCTACCGATCCTGCGGCCTATATTGAGCTGCCGATTCAAAATTATCTGGGATACCGGGCGAAAGATGAAAACGGGGAACCGGTGAAAATAATACGGGGAATCGGCGGACGCATCCGCCTTTTCCTGAATGGAGACGGAGCGCCGCATCAGATTTATGTGCGCTATGGTCCTGTGTTAGGTTTTGTGATCGCGGATATCGTGTCGGCACTGACGATTCTTTTCTGTCTTATACTGGGAGGTCCCGGGACAAAACTGCGGGAGCGTATCGCCGGGGCAAAGGCATCGATGCTGCAGCAGACAGAGGAAGAGCGTGTGGAACCGTAGGAGGATTCGGAACATGAAACTGAGCGTCATCGTGCCGGTCTACAATATGGCGGCGGAGCAAAAACTGGAATACTGTCTGGACTCTCTGGCGGCGCAGACTTTGGAAGACATTGAGATCATTACGGTGGATGACTGCTCTACCGATGAATCGTGGACGATATTACAAGAATATGAACAGCGATTCCCGGAAAAATTCCGTGCAGTGCATTCGACGGAAAACAAGCATCAGGGCGGCGCCAAAAACATTGGCCTGAAACTGGCTAAGGGAGAGTGGATCGGCTTTATCGACAGCGACGACTGGATCGCGCCGGATATGTACGAGCGGCTGCTGAAAAAGGCGGAGGAGACAGGCGCCGATCTGGTGGGCTGCGATTATTGCCTGACGGACGAGCATTCCATGAAGGTGGGACAGGTGGTGCGCAATAACAGGCCGGAGCAGACGGGCATCCTTGACGATGAAAAACGGCGCAGCCTGATTTTGGACGGGGGCAGCCTTGTGGTGAAGATCTTCCGCCGTTCCATGATATTGGAAAACGAACTCTGGTTTCCGGAGCATATCTTTTATGAGGACAATGCGCTGGGAAATTCTTACCTGCTTTTAGCAACCCGTTTTGAATATATTGAGGAGCCGTTATATTATTATTATCAGCATGACGCTTCCACCGTTCATACCATCTCCGAAAAGCGGTGCGAAGACCGTCTGGAGGCCGGCCGTCTGATGCTTGCGGAGGCAAAGCGGCACGATTATCTGGATAAGTACCGGACGGAACTGGAATACAGCTTTACCCTTCTTTTTTATGTGAATACGCTCTTTACCTATATGGCGGGTGTGAAGCGGACGAAATACCGTTTTGTGAAGGCGCTGGGGGAAGAAATGCGCAGCCGGTTCCCGGATTTTCAGAGCAATCCCTATTATCGGGAGCGGACCCATGAGGAGGAAAAGAAGCTGATCCGTATGCAGATGAGATCGACGCTTTGGTTTATGGCATATTATAAGTTGTTGTGGGCGTATCGAAACCTGAGGAAACGCCTGAAAGCGCAGTAAGAGAGAAAGATATGTGAAAATGCGGTGAAGAAGCGGGTATCGGGCGGAGGGCTGCTTATGGAAATCGGAAGTATCTTTGAAATCGATCCGGCTGTGGTGAGAGAAGGCGGGGAACCAGAGACGCTTCATCTTGCGCAGGTGGAAAAGTACGGGAAAGCGCATCATTGCTATACGGCTTCCGGCAGGGAGGCGATCGGGCTGGCTCTGGCCAGTTTAGAACGGGAAAAGCCGGATATACCGAAGCGCTGTCTGATGCCTGCTTATATGTGCGATTCGGTGTTTCTGCCCTTTCAGCACAGGGGGTGGGAACTGATTTTTTACACGGTGGACAGAGGATTGATGTCCTACGGTGAAGAACTGTTCCGGCTGGCGCTTGAGCGCGATCCGGGTCTGATTTTCATTCATCCCTACTATGGGACGGACACCTGCAGGGAGATGCGGGTGCATTTAAAGGCACTCAGGAAGAGCGGCATTCTGGTGATGGAGGATGTCACCCAGTCTTATTATCTGGACGGTGCCGGCAGGGACGCAGATTTTGTGATAGGGAGTCTTCGCAAGTGGTACGCGGTTCCTGACGGCGGTTTTGTGGCGGCGGATATTCCGCTTGCAGAGGATGTTTTGGAAGCGGGAGAGACATATGCGCACGATCGTCTGACACCGCTGACGGAAAAATGGAATTATCTGAATGATGAAACATTTGCCGGGAAACCGCGGGAGGAGAGGCAGGCGCAAAAGACAGCCTATCTGGATAGGAATCGCGCTCTGGAAAGAGATTTGGATCGCTATACAGGCATACGCCGGATGTCACAGATTTCAAGGTCTATTTTATCAGAGATTGACGAGAAGGCGGCGGCAGCAAAGAGAGCGGAAAATTATGCGTATTTATATGAAAAGATAAGCGGTATGCGGCAGTTACGTCCGGTTTTGCCAAAAGAAGGCGGGGAGGCGCCGCTCTATTTTCCAATTTATGTCAGAAAACATGAGGATCTGCAGGATTTTCTGCGCGGGCAGGATATCTATGCGCCGATACTCTGGCCGGTGGGAGAAGAAAACCGCAGCGCCCTTGTCGGGGACGAAGATTATATTTATCGGCATATGCTTGCGCTGCCTGTGGACCAGCGTTACGGGATAGAGGAAATGGACCGGATCGGCGGGGCGCTTTTGGCATATGAGAACAGACGGGTGGTCGGCATTCGCGTGGATGCAAACAAAACGATCGCTATGGGACATCTTATGCGCTGCATAACCATTGCGCGCGAGATTCAAAAAAAGGGCCTGCATGTGGTGTTTTTTACGGCCGACGAGTGGCCGAAGGAAACGCTCGCGGCAGCCGGGATGGAGCAGGTCTGCCTGCACACGAAATGGGATTGGATGGAAGAAGAACTGCCAAGGCTCAGAGAGCTGCTCGAGCGAATGGGGATCGGCATCCTGCTGGTGGACTCGTATCAGGTGTCTGTCGCCTATTTTGAGGGCTTGGGAGAGCGGCTTAAGGTGGTGTATCTGGATGATTGTTTTGAGGGGGTCTATCCCGTTGATCTGTTGATCAATTATAACGCGTATCATACGCGGTTTCCATACAGCGAACGCTATGGGGAAAGGACGAAACTTCTGCTTGGGACTTCCTATGTGCCGCTGCGGGAGGAGTTTGCGCAGGTGGCGGATCCTGCTTTGTCAAAGAAGGAGCGGCAGTCCAGGGAAGATGGATTTTCCGTACTCCTTGCCAGCGGCGGCGGGGATATCACGGATGCCCTGATGGGTATTTTGGAGAAGGCAGTAGGAAGAGCAGCGCTAAAGAATGTTATGTTTCATGTGGTAGTAGGCGCTTATTATCCAAGAGGAGACGAGCTGGAGGCTTTTGCGGATGCGCACGCAAATGTACGGATATATCGTCCCTGTGAGGATGTAGCCGGACTGATGAGAGAGTGCGACGCGGCGGCTTCTGCGGCTGGTACGATGCTCTTTGAGCTTTCCGCCGTACAGGTACCGACCGTCTTCTTTCAAACGGCGGACAATCAGCGCTATGACAGTGAATTTTTTGCCGCTGAGGAGCGGATGCTTTACGCGGGTGATATCAGGCGGAACAGAGAGGCCTGTCTTACTGCTGTTTGCGAGGGGATTGAGAGGATTTTGGCGGATGAGGATTTGCGTGAGTGGATGCAGAAAAAGCTGTCTCTTGTGACAGACGGCATGGGAGCAAGGCGGATCGCAGAAGAAATCGCGACGCTTTAAAGCGATGAATAACCCCTGTTATAGATGGAAGCAAATGGAAAAAATGAGGGGTAAAAGCTTGTCTGTATGTTGAGTATGTGTTATCATAATACCAGAATAACTCCTTTATCGGCTGATGTCTTCTAGTTCTTTCCGACTTGGCATATCATCTCCGAAAAGGAGTTACTCTATTATTCATGAAAATGCGGAAAGGAAGAAATGCCAAGATGCAATCAGAAATCAACGCTGTGGCGATTATTACGGCCCGGGGCGGCAGCAAGCGTATCCCGGGGAAAAATAGGAAACTGTTTCTGGGCAAGCCCATGCTCGCTTATTCTGTGGAGGCGGCCCTTGCGGCGGGTATCTTCCGGGAGGTCATGGTGTCTACGGACGATGAGGAGATTGCACGGATCGCCATAGAGGCGGGGGCATCGGTCCCCTTTATGCGAAGCGAAGAGACGGCAGGCGATTTTGCCACCACGGACGACGTGCTCATGGAAGTGCTGAAAACATATAAGGACCGGGGAGAATCTTTTGATTATATGGCCTGTATTTATCCGACGGCGCCCTTTGTGACGGCGGATAAGCTCAGGGAGGCGATGCGGCTTTTGATCGAGCGGGACGGTTCGGGCGTGATGCCGGTGGTACGCTTTTCGTTTCCGCCCCAGCGCGGTATGGCGGTGCGGGACGGTAAACTTGTATACTGCTATCCGGAAAATGCGGCGAAACGTTCTCAGGATCTGGAACCCATGTACCATGACTGCGGCCAGTTTTATTGTTATCATGTAGAAAGATATCTTGCCTGTAAGGGCGATCTGCCGGACGGTTATCTGCCCATTGTGGTTGACGAGATGGAAGTGCAGGATATCGACAATCCATCCGATTGGGAATTGGCGGAGATTAAATATAAGAGGATGCTGGAAAACGGGATGTGAAGTGAAGAAGATGCAGGAATAGATCTATGCGGGTGAAAAGGGAGGTTGTTTTGGATAAAAGGATTCAGATAGGCAATAAATGGATTGGCGAGAATGAAAAGACATACATAGTCGCGGAAGTATCGGCTAACCATTTACAAAACTACGACAGGGCGGAGGCAATCATTCGCGCGGCGGCCGGGGCGGGAGCTGATGCGGTAAAACTTCAGACTTACAGGCCGGACACCATCTCGCTTAACTGCGACAATGATTACTTTGTGCGGGTGAATCAGGGTACGCTCTGGGAGGGCAAAAGCGAGTATGAGGTCTATCAGGAGGCGTACACGCCCTGGGAGTGGCAGCCGAAACTGAAAGCGTTTGCCGAAAGTCTGGGGCTGGCCTGCTTTTCTTCTCCTTTTGACGGGACGGCGGTAGATTTTATGCAGGAGATGGACATGCCCGCCTACAAGGTCGCGTCCTTTGAGATCAATGATATTCCCCTGATCCGCAAGATCGCGCGTATCGGCAAGCCTGTGATCATCGCTACGGGGGTGGCATACCTTTCGGATATCGAGCGGGCGGTCGCGGCCTGTAAGGAAGAGGGCAACGGGCAGGTGGTTTTATTAAAGTGTACTTCCGCTTATCCGTCTCCGTACGAGGATATGAATCTCAGGGTGATTCCCCACATGGCGGAATCTTTTGACTGTCTGACCGGTCTTTCGGATCATAGTATGGGCAGTGCGGTGGCGGTGGCGGCGGCAGCGCTTGGCGCAAGGATGGTGGAAAAACATCTGACGCTCTCCCGTGCGGACGGCGGCCCCGACGGTGCGTTTTCCATGGAGCCGGCGGAATTTGCCCGTATGGTAGAGGAAATCCGCATCGTGGAGAAAGCGGTGGGGAAGGTGACCTATGAGCTCACCGAAAGCCAGAAGCACAGCAGGGAGGATATGCGCTCCCTCTTTGCGGTGCAGGATATTCGGGCGGGAGAGGTCTTTACTGCGGAGAATGTGCGTTCTATCAGGCCGGGTTACGGGCTCGCGCCTGTGTACTATGAGGAAGTGATGGGGCAGCGGGCGAAGGTGGATATTGCAAAGGGAATGCCGCTTGCATGGAATTGTATTATGTAAACCAAATATGACCCGGATTGCGGAAAGAAGAAGCGGTCTGCGGCGAAGGAGTATAGCAGATGCAGAAAAAAATGATGATCCTCGGCGCGAGCGAATTGCAGATACCCGCGATCAGGAAAGCGAAAGAACTGGGTTTTCAGATCATTCTGGTGGATTATAACGAAAATGCGCCCGGATTTGCACTGGCTGACGTAAAGCTGGTGGTCAGTACCCTCGATCAGGAGCAGGTGCTGAAAGAAGCGCGGCGTCTGAAACCGGACGTGGTGATCACTTCCACCAGCGACGGCCCCGTGAGGACGGCAGCTTATGTCAATGAAAAGCTGGGAAAAAGACCCGACCTCTCTTACAGGAACGCGCTCTGTGCCACCATAAAGAGCAAGATGAGAGACCGGTTAAAAGAACACGGCGTACCGATACCGAAATATTTTGCGGCAGCGGATTTCGAAGCGTTTGCGGAGGCGGTGAACGCTCTGAACGGGCATTGTATCGTAAAGCCCGCGGACAATGCGGGGAGCCGGGGCGTGGTGCTTTTGGACCTTTCGCGGCAGCGGGGGACAGATTGCGGGGACGTAAGAGGCGTATCGGCGGCATCCGGGAATGAGGACAGTCATAGCGAAATGATAAACCGGATTTATCAGTATAGCAAGGATAACTCCCGAAGCGGGACGGTGATGGTGGAGGAGGTCATGACCGGACCCGAGGTCAGTGTGGAAGCACTGGTGATCGGGGGCGAACCGCACATTATCACCGTCACCGACAAATATATCACAAAACCGCCTTATTTTGTGGAGCTGGCGCATTGCGAGCCGAGCGTTTTGGACGAGGATAGGATAAAGGCAATCAGGGCGGTGGCGGCGCAGGCAATCAAAGCGATCGGTATTGAGAATGCCCCCGCCCATGTAGAGATGAAAGTGACGGAGGACGGTCCGAAGATCGTGGAGCTGGCGGCAAGGCTTGGAGGAGACTTTATCACATCCAGACTGGTGCCTCTGTCCACCGGGGTCGATCTGGTGGGCGCATCGGTTCGTCTGGCTGCGGGGGAAACGCCTGATCTTACGCCAAAGCGGCAGCAGGGAGCCGCCATTCACTTTATTCATACGGAGCAGGAAGGGATCCTCTCCGAGATCGTCCTGCCGGAAGCGGGACGGACGGGCGTAGAGGAAATCGTGCTTTATAAGAAACTGGGCGAGAAGGTAAACGGCACCCGTTCCAGCAATGACAGGCTGGGTCATGTGATCACGACGGGGGCGACCCCGCAGGAAGCCAAGGCGCTTGGAGAGGAGATTTTGGCGCAGATTCAAGTCCGGATCACGACGGAATCTTGAATCACAACAAAAAGGATGTTAAACAGAATATGAAAGATCGAATTTACGTCTGCCACACCTACTATCATGTGTATGTGGCGTGTCTGAAGGAATTGAATCTGGAGAAAGAAAAACGGGGCGGGGCAAGCCTTGTTCTCAGTACGATGTCGAACGATTTCGGCGATCTGAAGAGCAGGGCTGAAGCCTGCGGGCTTTTCGAGGCTGTGTATCTGTTCGATGAGAAGGAAGATGTACAGTTTCCCGAAGTGATGAAATATCATGTGGATCGGGGGAATCTGTTCCTAAATCTGCTGGCAAGGATCCGCTACACAAAGCTTTTGGGCAAGGTGCAGCAGCCCTATGTGCCTGTGGATTTTAAGGAGTACGGCGACGTCTATGTCTTTTGCGATTCCGATCCGATCGGCTATTATTTGAGCTGGCGGAAAATTCCCTACCATGCGCTGGAGGACGGGCTTGACTGCATCAGCACATATGATACCGCACGTTATGATAACAGGGGTCATTTTAAACTGAAGGCTTTCTTGGCATCCTTAAACCTGATCTTCATTCAAAACGGCTGGGGAAAGTACTGTCTGGACATGGAGGTCAACGATATCTCCGTCCTGCCGTATCCCTGCCCCAAATATATTGAAAAGAAAAGGAGCGAACTGACAGCCGGGCTTTCTAAGGAGGATCAGGCGCTTCTGGTAAAACTTTTTATTGCCAACATCGACGAGATTAGGAGTAAGCTTACGCAGGATCAGGATATGGTACTTCTTTTGACGGAGCCGCTCTGTGACCTGACGGTGCGGGAGCAGCTATTTAGGGACTGTATCGTGCAGTACGGGACAGTGGAGGGCACAGAGAGCGTCATTTTGATCAAACCGCATCCCAGAGATGTCTTGGATTACGAAACGCTGTTTTCGGACTGCATTGTGCTGGATAAGAAATTTCCCATGGAAGTCCTAAACTACATTGAGGGTCTGACCTTCCGCCGTGTGATCTCCGTCCTTACGGTAGTACACGCGATCCGTTTCGCAAAGGAGATCGTCTATCTGGGCGAGGATTTTATGGATCAGTATGAGGAACCTTCCCTTCACCGGCAGAATGAGGCGATTTAGTCCCGCGGGGCCAAATGACCGGCGCGTCATTCAGGAAAGGGCGTTAAATTTGCGTAAACTGGGGTTTTATGGTAAAATATAAGCTTATGAAACGCCGGACCCGTTTTGGAGATGGGTGTAAGCCGGGCGATGGAGAACCTATATGCTGAAAATCCTCAAAAAAATGAACCTTCTGCTGGATCGCAGGCAGAAACGGACTATGATTGTCCTCATCGTGATGATGCTGGTGGGCGGCGTATTGGAAAGTATCGGCATTTCCATGCTCGTACCCATTGTGACAGTGATTTTAGACCCCTCGAAAATTGAGGAAAGCACATTCCTCTCTGCGCTCTACGACGGGCTGGGGATGGAAAGCAGCGCGCAGTTTGCCGTTTTTCTCCTACTGTCCTTTGTCGTTATGACGGTGGTAAAAAATATTTACCTTTTCTTTCAGCAAAAATTTCAGCTCAAATTTGTCTATACCAATCAATTCGCTACATCAAGGCGCATGATGATCAATTTCATGAAGCGGCCTTACGAATACTATTTAAACGCTGATACATCCGTAATTCAACGAAATATCACATCTGATGTCAACAATATGTACGGACTGATCCTAAGCTGCCTGCAGCTTTTTTCGGAGTGCATCGTTTTTGGCTGTCTGGTGGTGGCCTTATTCCTCTATTCGGACGCGGTGATGATCATGGCGCTGGCGGTCCTGATGGTGATCCTGCTCTTTGTGATCAAAAAGGTCCTAAAGCCCATTATGATACGGGCGGGACAGGAGAATCAGGAGTTTTACAGCGGTCTATACAAGTGGATCGAGCAGTCGGTCATGGGCATCAAGGAGATCAAGATCGGCTGTAAGGAAAATTATTTTATCAATGAGTACGCGAAATGCGGGGCGGGCTATGTGAATGCCGTGCAGAAATACAATCTTTTCAACGCGACGCCGAGGCTTTTGATTGAGACGGTTTGTATCACCGGTATGGTGGGATACTTTGTGCTGACCATAGGGCAGGGGATGGAGCTTACCGAACTGCTTCCCCAGCTCACGGCGCTTGCGGCGGCGGCGATGCGGCTTTTGCCCAGCGTCAACCGCATTAATAATTACCAGACCTCGATCTCCTACTTTGAGCCCTTTTTCATGGGCGTGAGCGACAATCTGCAGGAGGAGATCCACGACGGGAAGATGACTTATGACGCGGAGGTCTACCGGAAAAAGCAGGCGATAGAGAAGCTTCCGTTAAAAGAGAAGATTCAATTGGAAGATATTACTTATAAATATCCGAATACAGAGAAACTTATTTTCGATCATGCGGGCATGGAGATTCCCATTGGATCATCCGTGGGGATCGTGGGCGTTACCGGATCGGGAAAGACCACCATTGTGGACGTGCTGTTGGGACTATTACAGATGGAGAGCGGGCGGATTCTTGCGGACGGCGTGGATGTGGGCGGACATTACGAGGCGTGGCTGAAAAACATCGGCTATATCCCCCAGACCATCTTTATGATAGACGATTCCATCCGCAGGAATGTGGCCTTCGGCGTGCCGGAGGAGGAGATCGATGAGGAAAAGGTCTGGCGGGCGCTTGAGGAGGCGGCGCTGGACGATTTTGTGCGCTCGCTGCCGGAAGGACTGGAGACGGGCATCGGCGAGCGGGGTATCCGCATTTCCGGCGGACAGAGGCAGCGTATCAGCATTGCAAGGGCATTGTATGAGGATCCGGAAGTGCTGGTGCTTGACGAGGCGACGTCAGCGCTTGACAATGATACCGAGGCGGCGATCATGGATTCCATCAACAGGCTGCACGGTAAAAAAACACTTGTTATTATTGCACACAGATTACAGACCATTGAAAAATGCGATATGGTGTACCGGGTAACAGATGGGAAAATTACAAGGGAAAGGTAATTAACATGATTAAGAAATTATGGGATTTTGGCTGGGGACTGTATAAGAAGCACGAGGAGGGATTCAACTATCTGATCTTCGGCTTTCTGGCGTTTGTCCTGAATTATATTTTGTATTTTGTGTTTGCGGATGAAAGAGCGCTGCACTTGCACTATTTGGCGGCCACGGCGCTCTCGTGGGTGCTGACGGTGGTGTTCGCCTACTGGACGAACCGCACCTTTGTCTTTAAAAGCCAGAATAAGGCGGCGGCTTCGATCGTGCAGGAGTTTGTTTCTTTTATCGGCGCGCGGGTGGCGACGGAAGTGTTGGAAATCGTATTGATGTATTTGTTGGTAGATCTCCTTACCGTCAACGACAAAATTTCTAAGCTGGTGTGTCAGACGATCGTGATTTTGGCAAACTATGTACTCAGTAAGACTTGGATTTTTAAGGGTGATTCAAAAAGCGGCGGAGAAGATTGAGAAAAGAGATGGCGGCCGTCCGGAAGGGGAGATTTCATGGCAACAGGCAATAAGAGGCAGGCAAATTTTGAATTACTGCGCATTGTGGCGATGCTTATGATCATCTCGCTTCACTATCTGGTGAAGGGCGGGGCGGCTGTGCCGTTTCCTTTTGCGGCAAAGGAGTCTCCGGCAGGCGTTTTGGCATGGCTGATCGAGGCTTTCTGTATTGTGGCGGTGAACTGTTACGTGCTTATCAGTGGTTATTTTTGCGTGGAATCTGCGTGGAAGCCGGGGCGGATCGTCTCCCTGCTTGGTCAGGTTCTTTTTTATTCGCTGCTGATTCCGGTGATACTTATCTTGACGGGTGTGGTTTCCGCGGGAGACCTTAACGTTTACGACTGGATTGGATTTTTGCTGCCGCTTGGGACCGAGCATTATTGGTTTGCCACGGCTTATCTGGTACTGTATCTGTTTGCGCCCTTTTTATCGGTGGGCATCCAGAAGATGAAAAAGCGTGATTTACAGATATTGCTGGCATTGCTGTTAGCGTTCTTCTCTCTGGAAAAGACGATCGTTCCCGTGTATCTGGCGACGGATCGGTACGGTTATGATTTTGGCTGGTTTCTATGCCTGTTTGTGACAGCGGGTTATATCAGGCTGTACGGGATTGACTGGCTGGAAAAACGCTCTCATGCAGTGGGGCTTTATGCGGCTTCCTGTCTGTGGATCTGGCTGCTCTCGCTGGCTTCCAATGCGCTTAGCGGCAAAATCGACACGTTTGCCCATTATGCGGACATGCCCTACACCTATAATCATCTGCTTTGTCTTGTGGGAGCGGTTTCCCTGTTTTATGTATTTAAGGGGCTTTCAATTCGGGAGGGACGCGCTGCGGATGTCATTCGTTTGCTTGCACCCTGCACTTTTGGGGTCTATCTTCTGCATGAACACATCCTCGTGCGCTATCGGTGGCTGGAGTGGCTGCACGCAGACAAAGTAAAGGAAAGCTTTCTTTTTGTGCCGCATATGGCCTTCTGCGTACTGCTTGTCTATGTGATTGGGACGGCGGTCGATCTGGCGCGGGCGTGGGTGTTTGGGAGGATGAAAAGGCATGAACGATAAGGTGTTGGACTGGGCGGTCAGGATACAGGCAATCGCGCAGGCAGGGCTTACCTATGGAAAAGATGTCTATGATAAGGAACGATACGAACAGCTGCGCGCTATTGCGGCTGAGATGGTGGCGGAAAAGACAGAGCTTTCCGTGGACAGGATACAGGATCTGTTCTGCAATGAAGAAGGGTATCAGACGCCAAAAGTTGATACGAGGGGGGCTGTTTTTCGGGACGGAAAAATTTTGCTGGTACATGAAAATAACGGAACATGGTCGCTGCCGGGCGGTTGGTGTGACGTGGATCAGTCAGTTGCTTCCAATGTGATCAAGGAAGTGAAGGAAGAAACGGGGCTTACGGTGTTTGCGGAAAGGCTGATCGCCGTGCAGGACTGGCGAAAACATAACGTGTGTAATTATGTTTATGGCGTTGTCAAGGTATTTGTCCTTTGTCAGGAAGTCGGGGGCACGTTTGCGGAGAATATTGAGACCACAGGCATACAGTATTTTGGACGGGATGAGCTGCCTGACCGGTTGGCAGTTGAAAAAACGACGGCGGAGCAGATATTATTGTGCTTTGATGCTTATGAAGATCAGAATTGGAAGACTCTTTTTGATTAATTTGTTCGGGGAAAAGGAAAAGCGAAAGAAAGCGTATGGGTATTTACAGGAAATATAAAAACTGCATAGAGAATGTCATTTTTCCTGCGGCGCTTTTCTTCTACCCGTTCATTGGGGTCTGTCAGGGTCTTGATGTGGCGGATACGACATACTCGCTGGCGAATTTTCAGTACTTCGGACAGATGGACGGCACTTGGATGACAGCTACTTTTCTGTCGAATGTCTGGGGAAGCCTGCTCATGCACCTGCCCTTTGGCGGGACACTGATTGGGATGAACTGCTATACGGTGCTTGTGCAGTCGGCGATGGCGCTCATGGTCTATCTGACCTTTCGGAAAAAGATGCCTGCGCCGCTTTTGTTTATTGGGGAACTGATCGCGCTGGGGCTGTGCTGGGCGCCCTCTGCCGTTTTGTATCACTATTTGACGTATTTTTTCATGACGGCGGGTATTCTGCTTTTGTATCGCGGGCTGACGGAAGCTGATGAGGCGGCGCCTGCGTTTCGGAAAGGAGATGCGGGGAAGTCAGACGGCAGGGCTGTCGGTGCGGCGGGCAGCACATTGCGAAGCGGGAGACAGCGCTTGTATTTCGTGGCGGCGGGGCTGTGTCTGGGCGCGAATGTGGCGGTGCGGATGCCGAATGTGGTGCAGGCGGCGTTGATTTTGGTGGTGTGGTACGGGATCGTGCTTATCTATATAAATAATAGCATGTGTTATGAAATAGACGAGCCGAAGCAGGCGGACGGGGATGAACGGTTGACATCAGGAGCGACAAAAAAACCGGCGCTGATGCGGATGCTGACGATTTCTACGGGCTGGTGTCTGGCGGGTTATCTGGCGGGCTTCGGGCTCCCTTTTCTTGCGATCTGTCTCCGCTATGGCGTTTCGGCTTATCCGGATATGGTGCGCACCCTGTTTGCAATGACGGATAAGGCTGTGGACTATAAGCCGACGGCGATGCTGACGGGTATGTTTGGCGACTACGGTAAGGGGTTATACTGGCTGGCGTTCGCAGGTCTGTGTATGGCGGCGACAGGGCTGGCGCTTGTATTTACAAAAACAATACATGTTATTATAAAAGTGGGTTATTGCCTGCTGTTGGCAGTGCTGCTTCGCTTTTACTGGGGCAGGGGGATGTTCACTTTCCGCTATTATGACTATTCCGGCATCTATTATCCGACCGTGCTTTTGCTGCTCGTGACGATCGGGACGGCAGTTTTCTGCCTGATAAAAAAGGATATGGCGGCGGAGAAAAAGATTTTGGCGGCGGCGGTGCTTTTGGAGATTTTCCTGACGCCGCTTGGCAGCAATAATGACCTTTATCCGATCATTAACAACCTGTTTCTGGCGGTGCCTTTTCTGCTGTGGGCAGCCTATGACTTGAAATCACATTTTCTCTGGCGGTATCCTCTAATCGGGCTCGTGGCCTTCGTGCTGGTGCAGAGCATCGGCTTCCATGCCGGCTTTGCTTTTAATGACGGCGTATTTGGGGAGCCGAGGGATGTGCGGGCAGTCCTTCCCGAAAAGGCGGAGGGCGTATGGACGAATCGGGAAAACGGAGCGCTGCTGGAAGAACTTGTGCGCTTTGTTAGGGAGGAAGGCCTGACGGGACGAAAAGTGATCTGTTATGACGAGATTCCGGGACTTTCTTATCTGCTGGACATGCCGCCAGCGCTGTCTACGTGCTGGCCCGATCTTGATTCCTACCGCATGGAGGAGTATCTACGGGATATGGAAGCTGTGGAAACGGAACATGCGGCGGGGACGGGACTGCCGGTCGTCATTGTCTCCACGCCGGTGGCGGCTTACTTAAGTGACGACGGCGAGGCTATCTCATGGTTTGGCGTGGATATGGAGGCCTGTGCCGCGGATGAAAAATTACAGTTGTTAGGAAATTTTCTAAGAGAGCGTGGTTATACGGAACGTTTTGGAAATGCGAAATATGTGGTTTATTGCGCAGATTAAGAATTGCATGGCAAAATTCTAAAAAGTTATGTTTCAAAACATAATGTTTCAAAACATAATGTTTACAAACATAATTTTTATGATATACTGTACATAAGGAGGAACTGCTTATGGCACAGTTTGTTGACCGTGAATTAGAAATCGCCACATTAGAAAAAGAATATGCGAAAAAGGAAGCTTCTTTAGTCATTGTCTACGGCAGACGGCGGGTCGGTAAGACTACGCTTTTGTCGGAATTTATGAAGGACAAAAAGGCAATGTACTTTCTGGCGACGCAGGAGTCGGAAGCCTTGAACCGCAGCGCCTTTCAGGAAAAGGCGGCAGCGTTTACGGGAAATCCGGTGCTGGCGGAAACCACATTGGATAAATGGGATACCATTTTTCGACTGATCGTCTCCTGTGAGTGGAAAGAGAAGCCGCTTTTAATCATAGACGAATTTCAGTATCTGGGAAAGACAAATCCGGCGTTCCCTTCCGTTTTTCAACGGATATGGGATGAGATTTTAATAAAAACGCCTGTTATGGTAATATTATGCGGTTCGCTGATCTCCATGATGGTTTCCCAGACGCTTTCTTACAACAGCCCTCTTTACGGGAGAAGGACAGCGCAGATTCGCTTAAAACAGATTCCCTTCCGCTATTATCGGGATTTTTGCGGCGGTTTATCCAGAAGGCAGCAGATCGAGCGGTACGCGGTGACCGGGGGCGTGCCGAAATATATTGAATCCTTTGCAGATTGTAAGGATATTTATACCGGCATTGAAAAGAACATTTTGGACCGCACGGGCTATCTCTATGAGGAACCGCATTTTCTGTTGCAGCAGGAAGTGGCGGAAGTAGGGAGTTATTTCTCCATCCTGAGGGCGATTGCCTTTGGCAGGACAAAGCTTGCGGAGATTGCCTGTTTCATGGAGACGAAGGCGACAGATCTGACCAGAAACCTAAAGACGCTTATGGAACTCGATCTGGTGCGGCGGGAGGTGCCGGTCACGGAGGAGAATCCGGAAAAGAGCAAAAAGGGTCTTTATCGGATCACGGACTACTATATCCGCTTTTGGTTTTCGATGATCTACCCCAATCAGAGCGATATTGAGCAGGGAAACATAGCGTATGTTATGGATAAGATCAAAAAGCGTTTTGTCACAGGGCATGCCGCCTTTATTTACGAGAATGTCTGCCGGGAAGAACTTTCCGAAAAGGCAGGTCTTCCCTGTCATTTTTCAAAAGTCGGGCGGTATTGGGATAAGAATACGGAGATCGACATCGTGGCGTTAAACGAGGAAGAAAGGACGATCCTGTTTGGAGAGTGTAAGTATTTGAGCGAGGTAATTGATGTGGATGTCCTGTATCAGTTGCAGGAAAAGGCGAAGCGGGTAGCATGGCATCGGGAGGACAGGCGGGAAGTGTACTGCCTTTTTTCCATCAGCGGTTTTGATAAAAGACTGCGGGAGCTGGCGGCGGCAAGAGACGATCTTTTGTTGTATGAGTGAGAAGAATGCTGTAAAATAAGGACAGTAACATAAGGATAGGAGGCAGACAGGCTTCGGAAAGGTGCAGGCATGATAAATTTTAACGTCCCCCCCTTTACGGGGAAAGAATTTGATTATATGAAACAGGCTGTGGAGAATGAAAAAATCTGCGGCGACGGTCCTTTTACAAAAAAGTGCAGCGAAAAGATCGAGGCGCTGACAGGTACGGCGAAATGTCTGCTCACCACTTCCTGCACTCATGCCACGGAGCTGGCGGCGCTTTTGGCGAAGATCGGGCCGGGGGATGAGGTCATCCTGCCGTCTTACACCTTTGTGTCCACGGCGGATGCGTTTGTGCTGCGGGGGGCTGCGGCAGTGTTTGTGGATATTCGGCCGGATACGATGAACATAGACGAAAAACTGATTGAGGATGCAATAACAGAACGTACAAAAGTCATAGCGCCGGTGCATTACGCGGGCGTGGGCTGTGAGATGGATGCGATCATGGATATCGCGAAGAGGCATCATCTGATGGTGGTTGAGGACGCCGCGCAGGGAATCATGGCGTCTTATAAAGGGAAACCGTTAGGAACTTTCGGCGAGTTTGGCTGTTTTAGCTTCCATGAGACGAAAAACTTAAGTATGGGAGAGGGCGGCGCGATCCTGATCCGCGATGAACAGTATATTGAAGATGCGGAGATTTACAGGGAAAAAGGGACGGATCGGAGCAAGTATTTCCGGGGGCAGGTGGACAAGTACCGCTGGCAGGAGTACGGCTCTTCCTATCTGCCGAGCGATATGAACGCGGCCTATCTGTATGCGCAGTTGGAGCTGGCGGAGGAGATCACGCAGGCGAGGATGGACAGGTGGAACCAGTACTTAGAACTGCTTACGCCGCTGGCGGAGGCGGGGAAGATCGAGCTTCCCTATATACCGGAATACTGCACGCACAATGCGCACATGTTCTATCTCAAGACGAAGGATATGGAAGAGCGCAGCCGCCTGATTGATTTCCTGAAATCAAAGGAGATCCTCTCGGTATTTCATTATGTGCCGCTGCATTCCGCCCCTGCAGGGCTTAAGTATGGCAGATTTCACGGGGAAGACAGATACACCACGAAGGAGAGCGAGAGACTGCTGCGTCTGCCGCTGTTCTATAAGCTGACGGCGGACCAGACGGAATACATTGCCGGGCAGGTGAAGGCATTTTATTGCTGATATGGCATTATTCGCGGGCGCATAGTTTTGCAGGCGTGTGTGGTTCACAGAGTATGAAAAGAACATGGAGAAAATACGAAAATTGGATATTGTCGTTTCTGGTCATGGGAATCAGTGCGTTCCTGATGGGTATCTTCTTTGATTTCTATTATGATCTCAACGATGATATGATGATGCGGGATATCATGTCGGGGGTCTACAGCGGTACGCCCGACGGACACAATATGCAGACGCTTTATCCGTTGGGAGCGGTGATCGCCCTGTGTTATCGGATCAGCGGCTCCTTCCCGTGGTACGGGGTCTTCCTGTTTCTGTGCCAGTTCGGGTGCTTTTTTGCGGTGGGTGTCAGACTGTGCGCACTGGCGGATGCTGTTCGAAAAAAAATGTTTTGCCTTTTAGCGGCAGCCCTCTTTCAATGGGGGATATGGCTGACTCATATGGTCAATATGCAGTACACGATCACCTGCGGCATGCTCGTGGGGACAGCGATTTTCCTGTTTTTGACGACGCCTGACAGTCTCGTATCCGGTGCAGGTTTTGGCGCGGCGTCTGACGGTCCGCCCGCAAAGGCCTTTCTGCTGCGAAGTATTCCGCCCCTGCTGTTTTTTCTTCTGGCCTTTCAGCTTCGGTCGGAGATGGCGCTTTTGGTGCTGCCCTTTTTGGGTCTGGCGGGAGCCTTCTGCTGGTGGGAGGATAGGCCTGTTTTTACAGGAATTAATTTGAAAAAATACGGCGGCCTTCTCATGCTTTTGTTTGCGGGCATGGCACTTTCGCTGGGAGCCGATACCCTTGCCTACGGCGGAGAGTGGCGGACGTTTCGACAGATTTTTGACGATAGGACGACTATCTATGATTTTTATCAGGAAGTGGTGACGGCGGATGACTACGCGGCGGATCTGGTAAGCCTCGGCGTCTCTCCCACCGCGCAGACGCTACTTCGCAACTATAATTTCGGGCTGGATGAGGAGATTGACGCATCGCTGTTTTCGGATGTGGCGGCTTATGCAAAGGAGCGGGTGGGCGGCGCGAGAGACTGGGGCAAGATTTTTAAAGAGAAGCTTCTGCTGTATCGTTACCGCAGTTTGCACAAGGATGACGCGCCCTATAATCTGCTGGTTTTTCTGGGGTATGCGGTGAATATAATATCAATTGTTATTTTACTGTGCATTAAGAAGCGGAAATTTTTGGAGCAAACATTGTATCAGGGAGCGCAGCTTTTCCTGATTGCTCTGGTGCGGAGCGCCCTCTGGATGTTTATCCTCATGCGCGGACGGGATCCGGAGCGGATCACTCACTCCCTTTATCTGGTGGAATTTTGTCTGCTGGCGGGACTGTTTTTGCGGGAGCAGCGACGCACTGGCACGATGTCAGCGGCGAAACCGGCGAAGACCGCAGTTGGCGCAGCGTTCGTGGCCCTCTGTCTGCTTTCCGCGGCGAATCTGGTTAAGGCTGTTCCCGCGGTGCGTGCCGATCAGGTAAGACGGCAGGAGATTAATGCGGACTGGGAGGCGATAGACGCTTACTGCAGGGCGCATGCGGACACCTTCTATTTCGAGGACGTATATTCGACCGTGGCTTTTTCGGGAAAGCTTCTGGAGAGACAGGATAATACAATCGCAAACTATGATATTGCCGGGGGCTGGATGTGCAAAAGTCCCTTATATCGGGAGAAGCTGTCCGTTTTCGGCATAGAGGAGGGCGCGGAAGCGCTTCTTTCCGGTCATGCGTACTTTATTCTTTCAGACGAAGAGAGAGAACTGCGCGGCCTGAACTGGCTTACGGAATTTTTTGCAGAGAAGGGTGCCAAAGTGGAGGAACAGGACAGGATAGGGGAGAACTATAGCGTGTATCGGGTAATCTCTCTTTCGGAAAAAGGAGGGCAGGGCGGATGAGCGCTGGGAAAGTGTATCTGCGGCCGATCACGCCGGCGGACACAGACAAGATCGTAGCTTGGCGGAATCGGGACTTTGTAAGGAAAAATTTTATTTATCAGAAACTTTTTACCAGAGAAGGGCATGAGGCGTGGCTGCGAGAGCAGGTGGAGTCCGGTCATGTAGCGCAGTTCATCATCTGTGTGGCTGAAAAAGAAATCGGCAGCGTTTATCTGCGGGATATCGACAGGGAAAAAGGAGAGGCCGAGTACGGTATCTTCATCGGGGAGAGCGAAGCTTTGGGACGGGGATACGGCACGCAGGCGGCGAAGCTGATGTTAAACTACGGATTTGAGACGCTCGGCCTGCAAAAGATATTCCTGCGGCTGTTAGAGGACAATGCGAAAGCGCTTGGAAGCTACAAGAAAGCGGGTTTTAAACTGTTAGAAAACAAGCGGGAAACCGTTAATTTAGAGCAGGGCGTCCGCGAGGTACTCTTTATGGAGATCGGTTGCGGTGAATGGGAAGAAGAAACAGGAAGATAAGTCAGGAGCTGCAGGAGAAAGGATTCAGATTAAAAAGAAATGGAGAATGGCGTGAAACAATTAGTCAGTTTTGTAATACCCTGCTATCGGTCGGCGCAGACGATCGGCGGCGTGGTACAGGAGATCAGGGAAGCAATGTCGGCGCTTTCGCAGTATCGCTATGAGATCGTTTTGGTCAACGATGCGTCTCCGGACGATACATTTGAGGCGATCCGTGCGCTGTGCGCGGAAAACAGAGATATCTGCGGGGTGAATCTGGCGAAAAACTTTGGCCAGCATGCGGCGCTGATGGCGGGATTTCGCTATGTGTTGGGCGATATCGTGGTCTGTCTGGATGACGACGGGCAGACGCCGGCCGCGGAGGTGGGAAAGCTGCTTGACGGGATCGAAGCGGGATCGGATGTGGTTTATGCGAAATATGCCAATAAAAAGCACTCCGGATTTCGCAATTTCGGCAGTAAAATAAATGAGATTATGACAAGAATTATGTTGGGGAAGCCGAAGGAGCTTTATATATCCAGCTATTTTGCGGCAAAACGGTTTGTGGTGGAGGAGATGCTGCGCTATGAGAATCCCTATCCATATGTAATCGGTTTGGTGCTGCGGACAACGAAAAAGATAGTGAACGTGGAAGTGACGCACAGGGAGCGCGAGGTGGGCGTTTCAGGCTATACCGTCGGCAAGCTCCTTGAGTTGTGGTTCAACGGCTTTACGGCGTTCAGCGTCAAACCGCTTAGAATAGCAACTGTTATTGGTATATTGTCCGCCTGCGCGGGGTTTGCTTACGGCATCTTTACGGTGGTAAAGAAGTTTGTCAATCCGGATGTTCCGATAGGATTCAGCGCCCTGATGGCGGCGATCGTATTTTTCTGCGGACTGATCCTTTTGATGTTGGGGATCATCGGAGAGTATATTGGGCGAATTTATATTTCCATGAACAATTCTCCCCAGTATGTAATCAGAGAGTGCTTGGATGAGAGAGATGCGGAGTGATAAAAGGCGAAATGAATATAGAAGCTGTCTGATTGCGGTCGCTTTTTCCCTGCCGTTTTCGACGGCGATCCTGTTTGGCTCACGATTAGACAGCGTGGAGAATGTGGATGTAAAGGATATAACGCTCTGGCTTCATTTGGCGGCGTTTACCATTATTTTTGCGGCCTTTGTGCTGCTTTTGTGGCGCATGATGGACGGGCTCAAAGGCCGGGGCGTTACGGCGGCCGGCCGGCTGGTTAATAAAATAACATATGTATTTAAATTGACGGACGCGCAGGCGGATATCGCGGCCTTTTTGTTTTTGCTGCTGTGCTGGCTGCCCGTGTTTTTGGCGGTTTATCCGGGGTTTTTCGTCTATGATGCGCAGGATGAATATATACAGGTGGCGACAAGGACGTTTTCCACGCATCATCCGCTGGTGCATGTGCTTCTCTTAGGCGGTATGATCTGCGGGGTCCATAAATTGACGGATTCTTACAATCTGGGGATCGCCTGTTATATGGTATTTCAGATGTCGGCGGCGGCGGGCGTTTTCACCTTTCTCTTTGATTGGCTCCGCAAAAAGGGGGTTTCCCGTCTGCTGCGGCTTTTTGGCCTTGCGTGGCTGGGTCTGTTTCCCACGGTGGTGATGTTTACGCTATGCTCCGCCAAAGATGCGCTGTTTACGCTGGCTCTGCTGCTTTTGCTGATCTGTCTGGCAGAAATGGGGAGCGGAGAGGTTTTTTTTACGTCGAAGCGCTGGCAGATTCTTTTTGTGGTAAGCGGGACGGCGATGATGCTTTTTCGCAACAATGGCTTTTACGCCTTTCTGGTGATGATCCCTCTGCTTCTTATCCTGAAAAAGGGCGGACGAAAACGGCTGTTATTTTTATTGGCTTGTGCGGTGGCGGGATGTCTTCTGATAAACGGGGGGCTGAAAGCGGCGCTCCATGCGGATGACTCTGAGTATCAGGAGCTTTTGACGGTGCCGATCCAACAGATCGCGAGAACTTACAATTATGTGCCAGCGGCGTTTTCCGGGGAGAATCGGGAAATTCTTTACGAAGTCTTGGATGAGGAGGCGCTCTCCCTGTATACGCCCCGGCTTTCCGATCCGGTAAAATACCGCTTTAACAATGAGGCTTTTGCTCAGGACAAAGGAAGATACGCTTCCCTCTGGCTGCGCGTCGGCATGAAAAAGCCCTTGATTTATCTAAACGCATGGTTAATGACTTCTTACGGATTCTGGTATCCCGACACCATCATCAATGTGTACGGGGGAAATACGGTTTTTACGTTTACTTACAAGGATAACTCCTATTTTGGGTACGAAGTGGAGCAGCCGGGTGTCCGCGAGAGCAAGATACCGTGGCTTAACGAGGTATACCGCAAACTGTCGCTGGAAGTCTGGAAGGAAAAAGTCCCCGTGGTTTCGTGGCTGTTTTCTCCGGGGGCGATGTTCTGGTTCTATGCGTTCCTGTTTGCGTGGCTATTAAATAGCAGGCGATATGAATTACTATATCCCTTTTTGCCGATTTTTCTCGTGTGGCTGACGGTGCTGCTCGGCCCTACCTATCTGCCCCGCTACGTGCTGTTTCTCTGGTATGCGCTGCCGTTGTTTCTGGGGATGGCGCAGCTTGGGCACAGAAATCATGCCAGTGAAAAATATAAATGAATAGGGAAAACGGACAATTAATATGAATGGATAAATTGAACTGCAAACAAGGATATAGTATACTTTACAGAAGTACGCAGAAAGGAAATAAATAATTATGAAAACAAAAGTATTTATAGATGGAAGTGAGGGAACGACAGGACTGCGGATCAACGAGCGCTTTCTAAGCCGCGACGATATAGAGCTTCTGCATATTGATCCGGCGCTTAGAAAAGATCCGGCGGAGCGAAAGAAACTGATCCATGCGTCGGACATCACGTTTTTATGCCTGCCGGATGAGGCGGCGAGGGAATCCGCCGCGCTGGCCGAAGGGGAGGATGTGGTACTGATCGACGCATCGACCGCGCATCGGACGGAAGAAGGATGGGCATACGGCTTTCCGGAGCTGTCGGATGCGCATAGAGAAGCCATTTGCAAGGGCAAGCGGATCGCGGTTCCGGGCTGCTACGCCTCAGGCTTTATTTCGCTGGTCTATCCGCTGATCGTCGGCGGGATCCTGCCAAAGGATTACCCGGTCAGCAGCTTTGCAATCTCGGGATACAGCGGGGCCGGCAAGCGAACCATTGCGGCCTATGAGAGTGCGGACAGGCCGGAAGAATTGTCGTCGGGAAGGGAATACGCGCTGACACAGCAGCACAAGCACTTAAAAGAGATGAAGAAGATCACAGAGCTTGCGCGCACACCCCTGTTTTCGCCGATCATAGACGATTATTACAGCGGCATGGTGGTTTCCGTACCCCTGTATGCCGATCTGCTGACGGGAACGCAGACACCGGAAGCGCTTCTGCAGTATTATGCAGAGTATTACAAGAATCAGCGGTTCATCCGGGTGAGCGCCGCGGACGATGAAGTTGCGGCCGGCGGGTTTCTGGCCGGAAACGGCCTGTCCGGCTGGGATGGCTTAAAGATTTATGTGACGGGGAATACAGAGCGCATCGTCCTATCCTCGCAGTTTGATAATCTGGGAAAAGGCGCGTCGGGCGCGGCGATCCAGTGCATGAATCTTATTCTGGGCTGCGACGAGGCAAAGGGACTTGACCTGTAGTTTGTTGTAAAAAATACCTGCTTGTGGTAAACTAGACGGTAATGGTGAAATAAGTTTAGAGGCTGAAAGCGCTTCGGCAAAGAGGAGTCCCATGAATCGAATCATCAATAAAAGACAAGCTATCCTCGGGATTGTCTGGATTCTGGCAACGTGCATCCTGTTTACGCTGTGGCCGCTTCGTCTGATCCACGAAGAGGTACGCACCGAAAGCGGCAGGAAAGAAAGCGTATTGTCCGGGGTGGTAGACAGCAGTCAGGTGGTACAGCAGCGCTTCATTGCCCAGTATGACAGACTAAAAGAAATAGAAATCTATCTGGCAGAGTGGACGAGAGGGGATAAATTTAACTTTGTGCTGCGGGACGGCTCGATGCAGAACCTCATGCAGCAGATCATTGATACCGGGGACATGGAAGTTCCCGGCTATTGCAGGATTCAGGTAAATATTGACACCGAGGTGGGCAGGGACTATTATATCCTGCTTCAGGGCGTGGAATCAGAATTTCGGGTGGCTTACGTCAGTAATGCGGGCGAGGGATATAATGTCTATATCGGCGCGGTCTACTATGACGGCGTGGAAGATGTGGAACACTGTATGGTCGCGGACTATGTCTATGAGGTGCCTCTGCGCAAATTAAAGACTCTGCTTGCGGCGGCGGCCGTCCTTGCGGCAGCGGTCCTGATTACCCTGCTTACAGGGCGCTATTATAAAAAAAAGCCGGAAAAGAACACGCTGTTTACGGTGGAGCGGACCATGCGCATCGTTCTGGTTCCGCTGATCGCTGCGGCAGGCATCATAGCAACGATAGCCGTCTGGCCGCTGCATCTGTTTACGACGGATAAATATTGTATTGCCTTTTACGAGGCGGGCGTACTCCTTCTGGTGGCGGCTGCGCTCTATGCAGTGATACACGACCGGACGGGGATCGCTACGGACCGGACGGTTTTTACGGTGGTGCGGGAAAGATGGCGGGACGATCTGCAGTCTCTCATGATTGCCGGCGCTATCTGGGGGTGCTGCAATTACATGAACGCCCTCTATGAGATCCATCATACGATCGCTTACAGGCAGACGCTCATCTTTTTTGCGCTTGCACTGATCGTGACTTACCGGAAAAAGGAGATCTTTTGGCCGGTCAATCTGCTCTATGCCGTGGCGGCAGCAGTCGTGGGGCCGATGTATTATAAAAATGCCCTGAAGACATTGGTGGATGAGAGTGTTGCTGCGGGAAAGGAAGGCCCCGGCGAGCAGGAACTCCTTGTTCTGAAGCTGACAGTCTGGGCGGGCATCCTTGCCGGCCTTGTGATTCTGAATACCGTGAGGATCTTGTGCAAGCGGGAGATTCACGGTATTGCTCCGGTTTACGGCCTTTTGGTGGGAGCGTTTTTCGTGCTTCTCATTTTGCGCCGCAATACGAGGGGCTGGCCTATCTATCTGGTTTGTATATTTACAATCTGTTATCTGCGCATGGCGGCAAAGGATACAAAATTAACGCTTATGCGAAATATTGTTAATGGGATTTTAGTTCACTTTATGGTGACTGTCGGATTTTGCCTGCTGCACAGACCGTATATGTATTTTCGATATTACCGTTATCCCTTCCATTTTCATACGGTGACGATCTCTGCGGTGTATCTGGCGCTGGTATTTTGCGCGGCGCTTGTGAAGCTTTTGGATGCTTATCGGAGAAGGCCTTCTTTGGCAGGCGTATATAAGGAACTTTTCCTCTTTGGCGTTTCCGCAATGTATCTGCTTTTTACCCTGTCGAGGACGGGGTATCTGGCATCTCTGGGGATGGCGGCGGTGACGATCCCGGCAGCGTTCCTTGTGGGAAAGGAGCAGCCTTTCCGGCAAAAATGCAGCCGCCTTCTGCGCAGCATCGGAATGATGGCGCTTTCTGCTCTCGTGTGTTTTCCCATCGTTTTCACGGCGCAGAGGACGATTCCGGCGGTGGCGGCGGATGTGAGCGCGCACGAGATCGAGGAGTTTCCCACGGAGCTGGTACATGGCAGGGATATGGATTCCTATTACTATATCACGATCGAGCGCTTTATTCAGACCTTCCAGATGAAGGTGCTGGGTATTCCGGAGGATCAGTGCTTAAACGCCTTTCTCTTTTTCAGCAAGGCGGACAAGCCATCAGATTACAGGAGTCCCTATTTAGAACTGGGAAGCAGGATCCTTCTGGCCTCGGCGGAGGATATGGCCGCCAAAGAGGAGGAAGAGGAATCTTACACAAATGGCAGAATGTATATTTTTAAACAATATTATGATAGATTAGATAAGCGCGGGCATGACGACATGGGCGTTATGGAGCCGGACGGCAATTTTCTGGTCCATGCGCACAATATTTATCTGCAGGTAGCTTATGATCACGGTATCCCGGTGGGGGCGGCGTTTCTCCTGCTGGGAGCGGGAACGTTCATTCAGGCGATCCTCTATTATCGAAGGCACAGGAAAGACCGGGAATGCGCGCTGTTTCCGCTGGCGCTTTTGATCCTGTTTGCAATCGCGGGGCTGACAGAGTGGATCTTTCATCCCTGCTGTCCCATCGCCTTTTGCCTGCTTTTGACAATGGGGCCGCTCCTTGTGGACAGCAGGGCATAATACGACAGACTTTAAGCTGAGAAAACGGAACGATTATGGAAAAAACGAAAAAAATCTTTAATGTAAAATTATTTTACCGAAGGACCTGTCTGATCCTCTATGATGTAATCAGTGTGGTGCTGGCAAGTTATGTGGCGATCTTGTGGCGCTACGATTTTCATCTGGATTCGATCCCGAAACATTTTATGCAGCCCATCGAGCGGATGCTGCCCTTAAATGTTTTGGCGGCGCTGCTCATTTTCTATGTGATGCGTCTCTACAGCAGTCTGTGGGCTTTTGCGGGAGAGACGGAGCTGCAGAATATCGTGGTGGCCTGCGCGCTTTCCACGCTGGCGGACGGGATCGGCCTGCAGTTTTTCCGCATCGCTTCACAGGCGGTGCCGCGCAGCTACTATCCGGCTTATTTTGCGGTACTGGTGGTCTGCATTTTTGCCAGCCGCTTTTCCTATCGCTTTTTCCGCAGTTTAAAACATAAGCAGCAGAATAAAAAGAATCAGACTTCCGTGATGGTGATCGGTGCGGGCGAGGCGGCCAACGTCATCATTAAGGAGATTGTGAACAGCAATTTTTCCACTATGGTCATCAAGTGCATCATCGATGACGACAAAGGAAAATGGGGGCGTTATATACAGGGGATCAAAGTGGTCGGCGGCCGGGAAAAGATCGTGGAATGCGCCGATCTCTACGACGTGGACGAGATCATTGTGGCTATGCCCTCCGCCTCCAAGCTTGAGATTCGCAATATTTTGGAGATCTGTAAAGATACCAACTGTAAGCTGCGTGCGCTGCCGGGTATGTACCAGCTTGTGAACGGCGAGGTGAATATCAGCAAGCTGAGAGATGTCGAGGTAGAGGATCTTCTTGGCAGGGATCCCATTACCGTGGATATGGATTCCATTCTGGGCTATGTGCAGGGGAAGGTAGTGCTTGTCACGGGCGGCGGCGGTTCCATCGGCAGCGAGCTCTGCAGGCAGATTGCCACGCACAGGCCGAGACAGCTTGTGATCGTGGATATTTATGAAAATTCTGTTTATGATGTGCAGCAGGAGCTGAAGTCCGATTACCCGGAACTTGATCTGGTGGTGCTGATCGCCTCTGTGAGAAACACGAATAGAATGAACTATATTTTCTCCAAGTATAAGCCAGATATCGTTTATCACGCGGCCGCGCACAAACATGTGCCGCTGATGGAGGACAGTCCCACGGAAGCAATCAAAAACAATGTGTTTGGCACTTTTAAGACAGCACAGGCGGCGGCGATGAGCGGTGTGCAGCGCTTCGTTATGATCTCCACCGATAAGGCGGTAAATCCTACCAACATCATGGGAGCCAGCAAACGGATCTGTGAGATGATCATACAGACTTTTGATAAGCATTACGAGACGGAGTTTGTGGCAGTGCGTTTTGGCAATGTCCTTGGCAGCAACGGCAGCGTGATTCCGCTCTTCCGCAAGCAGATCGCGGCGGGCGGGCCGGTCACAGTCACTCATCCGGATATCATCCGTTATTTTATGACCATCCCGGAGGCGGTATCTCTGGTACTGCAGGCGGGCGCTTACGCGAAGGGCGGCGAGATCTTTGTCCTCGATATGGGAGAGCCGGTGAAGATTCTCACGCTGGCGGAGAATCTCATTAAACTGTCCGGTTTTCGTGTGGGAGAGGACATCAAGATCGAGTTTACGGGCCTTCGTCCCGGCGAGAAGCTCTATGAGGAGCTTCTGATGGACGAGGAGGGCATGAAAGATACGGCAAACAAGATGATTCATATCGGAAGACCGATTGAATTGGACGAGCATGAATTTTTTGCCCAGTTGAAGGAATTAAAGGACGAGTGCCAGATCGAAAATTCTGATATCCGGCCGCTCATTCAAAAGATTGTACCGACGTATCACACGAACGAAACAGTTTAGGAAAGAAGGGCAAGAAGATGGATAAGAAGAGAATTTACCTCTCCTCCCCCACTATGCACGGAGAGGAACAGAAGTATGTGCAGGAGGCGTTCGACACCAATTGGGTGGCGCCGCTGGGGCCGAATGTGAATGCGTTTGAGAAGGAGATGGCGGCTTATACCAGCTGCGGCCACGCGGCGGCATTGGCTTCCGGCACGGCGGCGATCCATATGGCGCTTCGTCTTCTTGGGGTCAAACGGGGGGACGTGGTGTTTGTATCCGATTTGACGTTTTCCGCTTCCTGTAATCCGATCGTCTATGAGAACGGGACGCCGGTGTTTATCGACGCGGAGCCGGATACGTGGAATATGTCTCCACAGGCGTTAAAGCGGGCTTATGAAAAATATCCCAATCCCAAGGCAGTGATCTGCGTGCATCTCTATGGCACGCCTGCGAAGCTTGACGAGATCATGGAGATCTGTAAGGCGCACGGCACGCCGCTGATCGAGGACGCAGCGGAGTCTTTAGGCAGTACCTATCGCGGGAAATTTACGGGGACTTTTGGGAAATACGGAATTTACTCGTTTAACGGCAATAAGATCATTACCACTTCCGGCGGAGGCATGTTCGTTTCGGCGGAGGAGGAAGCGGCCAAAAAGGTCACTTTTTTGGCGACGCAGGCCAGAGATCAGGCCAGACACTATCAGCATTCCCAGATTGGCTATAATTACCGTATGAGCAACGTCACGGCCGGGATCGGCAGAGGCCAGCTTTTGCATCTGGAGGAACACAAGGCGAAAAAGAAAGCGATTTACGAGCGGTATCGGGAAGCTTTTGCGGATATTGCGGCGCTTCATATGAATCCCATGAATCCGGACGGGGATGCTAACTGCTGGCTCTCCTGTCTGACCATTGATAAGGATAGTAAAATAACACCTGATATGATAATGGACGCATTGGATCAGAAGCTGAATGCGGAGAGCAGGCCGATCTGGAAGCCCATGCACATGCAGCCGGTCTTTGCGGACTGCGATTTCTGGCCCCATGAAAAGGACGGAGAGAGCGTGGGGACGGATATTTTTGAGAGAGGTCTGTGTCTGCCCAGCGACATCAAGAATACGGAGGCGGAGATGGAGGGGATCATCCGCACGGTGAAGGAATTGTTTTAGTAAGGCAGAAAGAAATAAAGTCTTAAAAAGTAAAGTTGTTTTGATGTATCAAAATAACTTTACTTTTTTTGCGTTTTATTCTATTATAAATATATAAGTAAAAGGTTATACTGTGTATATATCATTTGTGAAAGAACTTAGGAGGGGCGCCGTGGTTAACAGAGAACAAATTTTAAATCGAATAAGGCCCTTTTACGAAAGCGAGCTGATCAAAGTGTTGATCGGTCTGCGGCGGTCGGGTAAATCTGTCCTTCTGCGGCAGATCATGGAGGAACTGACGGCAAACGGTGTTGAGGAATCGCAGATTATCTATCTTAATTTTGAAGATTTTCAGTATGCTTTTATTATGGATGCCGGGCAGCTCTATCAATATGTCTGTGACCAAAGAAAAAACGAACAGAAGTATTATCTCTTTTTTGATGAAATCCAGATGGTAAAAGATTTTGAACGCGTGATTAATTCCTTCCGGGCAACGTGGGATGTGAGTATCTTTATTACCGGTTCCAACGGGAAACTTTTGTCGGGCGAATTGGCGACTTTGCTGTCAGGCAGGTATGTTAGCTTTCGTGTAACGCCCTTTTCTTTTGTCGAGTATTGTGAAATCAGGCAGATACAGGAACCTTCGGACGAGGATTTGATTGAGTATATGAATTGGGGCGGTATGCCGCAGCGGTTTTCCATGAAAGGGGAAACGGAGACAAGAACGTTTTTGCAGGACCTTTATAATTCCATTGTCCTGCGGGATATTGTGCAAAGAACAGGGGCGAAAGAGGTTGACCTGATCAATCGTATCATGGAGTATCTGATGTTAAATCCGTCACAGACTTTTTCGGCAAAAGGAATTTTAGCTTACTTTCAGAGCGTTGATCGTACAGTCAGCGCGCAGACGCTGTACAATTACCTTGACCATATTCAGACCTCCCTGATCGTCAGCAAAGCGCAGCGTTATGATATCCGCGGAAAACAGCTTCTCACTACGCTGGATAAATACTTTTTGACGGATCTGGGGCTGGGACGGATTCATAACAGCGGCTATAAACTGGAAATGGGCGCCCTGCTGGAAAATATCGTTTACAATGAGCTTCGAAACCGGGATTATGAGGTCTTTGTCGGAAAGATACCTAACGGGGAAGTGGATTTTGTTGCAGTGAAGGGTGACAAGAGGGAATATTATCAGGTGGCGTATTATCTGGCAGATCAATCGGTGATCGACAGGGAGTTTGGCGCTTTTTCGGCGATTGCGGACAATTATCCGAAATATGTGCTTTCCATGGATAAATTCGATTTTTCGCGGGACGGGATTATTCATAAGAATGTGATAAAATTTTTGCTGGAGGAGAAGCTTTGATTTAAAATCGACATTCTTTCATCATAAAATCAATCAAATTTACATGATTGATACCGTTACGCTTTTGCAACAGATAGTCGGTTGTAATAACGTATTTTTTATAGTTGTCTTTGATGGCTTCCAGAGCGCGATATTCCCGATCTTCGGTTTCTTTGCTGAGAGCGATTGTATAAGCGGTCTGTACGTAGGAATAGTTAAGTTCTTTGTCGCGCAGGATAAAATCGCATTCCAGTTTACCAATCCTACCGACGCTGACTGCATAGTCCAGACTTTTTGCATAGAAATAGACCATGTTTTCCAGAGCAGGACCATAGGGAATGCGGTTATCTGTATTTAGTGCAAAATAGAAGCTAAGGTCGACGAGATAATATTTTTTCTCTCCCGATAAAGCGCGTTTGGATTTCATATCAAACCGATTGCATTCGTAAAGGATTTTGGCGTCAACTAAGGTCTGGATATATCTTGTGACCGTTCTTCTGCCGATTGCTATGCCAGTCTTTACAAGTGCTTCATGCAGGCTGTTGATGCTGGTTGTCGAACCGTAATTATTGATGACAAAATTACGAACAGTCTCAAAACTTGCAAGATCTTTTATTTTTACTCTGCGGCGGATGTCCTTTTCAAAAATTTCCCGGACAACTTCGCTCACATAGGTTCTTTTTGCGGTCATCTCATCGAACTGTACCGTTCTGGGGAAACCGCCTTCCAGAAGATAGTTGTTCAGTTCCACCAAAAGGTTGGAATCGACCTTTTTGTGATAGAACTTTTTCATTTGTTCGTATTCTTCGAAGCTTAGTGTATATACTTCAAATTCGATATATCGTCCGGTCAGTTTTGTCACTAGTTCTCCGCTCAGCAGATAGGAATTAGAACCGGTGATAAAGATGGAAACGCCGCCGTCAGTCCTAAAGCCGTTCAGCACTTCCTCAAATCCTTTTATATTCTGGATTTCGTCAATAAACAGATAGCAAATGCTGTTTTCCGTAAGCAGGGATGCAATCAGGTTTTCCAATTGGTCCGCCGTTTTGATTTTCTTATATGCGCGTGAATCCAGATCGATATAGACAATTTGTTCGTCTTTGACCCCGTTGTTTCTCAATTCTTCGGCAATCATTTCCATAAGGCTTGATTTACCGCATCTTCGCACACCGGATATTACTTTTATAAGATCATAAGCATCATAGAAGGGTCTGATCTTTTTTAAGTATTTTTCACGCTTAAATAAATTCATACGATAAAGCATTCCTTTCCGAATCATTTTCTTAATCCTATTATAAACAGAATTTTTTAAAAATACCATAGTTATTGATACAGTTTTTTATATTTTTTCAAAATTTGATACGATAACTACCTACTTTTGCGTGGGATAAATTGTTTACACCGCAAAGCGCGTGTATGTGGAAGATTACGATACGTTGGCAAGCTACTGGGATATCGATCATTGGTCGGAAGAGAGGGCGGCGTGGAGACATTGTTTCCACGCCGCCCTCTCTTATGATCTTAAAGCAATCGACTACTGTATTGCTGAATAGCCAAACGCGTTCGCAAAGGCGTCGATAGGCTGTTTTTCCTTGCACATCGCGCATTCCTCGGAATGGTAGGTCTTGTATTCGGGAATGTCAGATGTGGTGAACAGGGCGTTGATCGGAATGCCCACGACAGCATTGGCGGCGCTGAAGATCGCGCTTACGCCGCTGATGGTCGCGCCGTAATAGGTCAGGGTCTGTACCGCTTTGGTGACGGTGCGGCCTGTGGTGGCGCTTGCCAGAAGCAGCAGGACGTTCTTGTCCTTGATCATAGGCAGGTAGTTATCGCGGAACAGCATCTGTCCGGAGGCGTATTCGGGCGTGACGATGTAGATCGTCTGGTGCGCATTGCGGGAGTAGACGCCGGCTCTGGTCAGCTCTTCCGCCAGAAATGCGCCGATGATCTCGCAGCCGTCAATACAGACGATCGTATCTACTACGGTAGAAAGCATGATCTGTCTGCTCAGTTCCTTGGCGGCGGTAGACGCCTCGCTCAGTCTGGTTTTCATCGTGGTCATATCCAAAAAGTAATTGATATGGGAACTGGGGGTTACAAAATGTCCGCGGATTCCTTTTAATTCAATGTTGGGATGGCTCTTGGAGTGAATTTTGATTAGTTCCTTCATGCGGATACCTCCTTATTATGATACGATTTTGTTTTACACAATTTCCTCTATGCCCAAGCTTTTTCAATCTTTTTCACGGAGGAATCATCATGCTGTTGTGAATATTATACAGCCTGTACGCGTGTAAATCAATGTTGTCGCAAAAAATTGTGGTGCGCATTTCGGGTTATTATAATTTCAACGGAGCGGGGAGACAATCGGGTTTATATGTGGTATACTATACGCGACGCAAACCATAATTTTTTTCGAGTGCGCACTGCAAAGATGATATTTTACCCGCAGAGAGGAATAATAGATGTATAAAAAATATGGTAAGAGATGTTTGGATTTCATATTGTCCCTGTGCGGCATCATCGTTTTAAGCCCCGTCCTGCTCGTGCTGGCCGTTTTGGTGCGGGTAAAGCTGGGCAGTCCCGTCCTTTTTAAGCAGGAAAGGCCGGGGAAGGACGAAAAGATATTTACGCTCTGCAAATTCCGTACGATGACGGACGCGCGGGACGAAAACGGAAATCTTCTGCCGGACGCGGTGCGGCTTACAAAATTCGGGAAGCTTTTGCGGGCGACGAGTCTGGACGAGCTTCCGGAACTTTTCAATATCCTGAAGGGCGATATGAGCGTGATCGGGCCACGACCGCTGCTGGTCTCCTATCTGCCCTACTATACGGAACGGGAACGTCTAAGACACAGTGTGCGGCCGGGACTGACGGGTCTTGCACAGGTCAGCGGGCGTAATTTTCTTGATTGGGACAGGCGATTCCAAAAGGATGTGGAATATGTGGAGCATCTGACCTTTCGCATGGATCTGAAGGTGCTGTGGATGACGGTGCAGACGGTACTCGGACACACCGATGAAGTGGCGGAGGACACAGGCGCGGCGGAGGGGAATTTTGCGGAGATCAGAAAGAAACGGCTTGAGGAGACAGGGAGTTTAGAGGCATGAATATTTTGATCCTGAGTGCGGGCACCCGCGATAAGGTGGTGCAGTATTTTAAGAAAGAGCTGGCGGGAAAAGGCAGGGTAGTTGCCACGGATTGCTCTAATCTGGCGCCTGCGGTGTACGAGGCGGACGCCTTTTATCTGGTGCCGCGGATCACAGCGCCGGATTATCTTGACGTGATACTGGAAATCTGTAAAAAAGAAAAAATAACAGGCGTTTTTTCGTTGATCGATCCGGAACTGTCCCTTCTGGCGAAGGAGCGGGAGAAATTTTTGGCGGTGGGGACGACGCCCATTGTCTCCGATTATGAGCTGGTGGAGACCTGCTTTGACAAGTACAGGATGTTTGAACTGCTGCAGAAAATGAAGATACCGACGGCGAAATGCTATGCGGACAAGGAGTCCTTTTACCGTGCGCAGGAAGCGGGGGAGATTTCCTATCCTGTCTTTGTGAAGCCGGTGCGGGGCAGTGCCAGCATTCATATCAACAAAGTGGGGAGCAGACAGGAGATCGAAGTACTCTGCGGGCTTTACGACGATCTGATGATACAGGAGTACATGGACGGACAGGAGTATGGCGCGGATGTGTATGTGGACATGCTTTCCGGCAAATGCACGGATATTTTTGTGAAAAAGAAGATCAAGATGCGGGCGGGGGAGACCGATAAGTCTGTGTCTTTTAAAGACGAAAAATTGTTTGCACTGATACGGGACTTTGCGGAAATGTGCGGTTTTCGCGGCATGATCGATATTGATATCTTTGAGATCGGCGGCGTTTATCATATTTCGGAAGTCAATCCCCGATTTGGCGGCGGCTATCCCCATGCCTACGGCTGCGGCGTCAATATGGCCGCTGCGGTGTTAAAGAATCTTTCCGGGCAGGAGAATGAGGTGCGAATCGGCGCCTATCGGGAAGGGATCTGCATGATGAAGTATAATGAGGTGATGATACGGGATATGCAGGGAGAAGAGATTGTTCCGTAAAAGGAGAGGCCAATCATGAAAAAAGTACTGGTTTTAACTAATTCTTCGGGCGGATTATATGATTTCCGCGGCGAATTTATCGAGGCTCTCTGCGCGGGATACGAAGTGTATGTGAGTATGCCGGACGATGTGAAAGAGAAGGAGCTGGCGGCGCTTGGCTGTCATATCATCAAAACGCCGATCAACCGCAGGGGCATCAATCCGCTTGAGGACTTGAAGTTATACAGAGCTTACGGTAAAATAATGAAAGAATTGCAGCCTTCTTTCGTGGTGACCTATACGATCAAACCCAACATTTATGGCGGCATTGCGGCGGGCAGGCGGAAGATCCCTTATATTGCCACGATCACGGGGCTGGGCGGCGCGTTTGACAGAACGGGACTGCTGTTGCGGCTGATCGTCGTCATGTACCGGATGGGTCTGAAGCGGGCGGCCTGCGTATTTTTTCAGAACGAAGAAAATAAAAGCATCTTTCAGAATATGGGTATCACGGCGAAAAAGACGCGCATGGTCATGGGTTCCGGGGTAAGTTTAGAAAAACACAGGTATGAGCCTTATCCGGAGAGGGAGGAAGTGCATTTCCTGTTTGTGGGCCGGGTGATGAAGGAGCGGGGCATCCTTGAGTATATCGAGGCGGCCAAACGCTTACATAACGAGCGGATCTTTTTTGATATCATGGGATACTGCGACGAGGATTATCAGACGCTTTTGGACGAGCTGGAAAAGGAAGGCGTGATCAGGCAGATCGGCTTTCAGACGCAGGTCCACGCGTATCTGGCGGCGGCGGACGCTATTGTGGTGGCGTCCTTCCATGAGGGGATGTCCAATGCCCTGATCGAGGGCGCGGCTACGGGAAGACCGGTGATCGCTTCCAATATCAGCGGCTGCAGGGAGGCTTTCGAGGAGGGTGTGACAGGTTTTGGCTTTACGCCGGGGAAGGCTGAGGAGCTGATCGGCGCTATGAAGAAATTCCTTTCTCTTACGGGTAAGGAGCGCGCGGCTATGGGGAAGCGCGGCCGGGAGAAGATGGAGCGGGAGTTTGACAGAAAATTGGTGACAGCGTCTTATATGGAAGAGGTAACAGAGAATTTAAATAAATAACATACGTTACGATGTGGAGGAAAGAGCATGGATTTGTATGAAAAACTGGTGAGCGGGGAGGAGAAGCTCTCTCTTGTGGGTCTTGGCTATGTCGGAATGCCGATCGCGGTGGCCTTTGCAAAGAAGATCAAGGTGGTGGGGTTTGACTTGAATGAAGAAAAAATCAACCTTTACCGCAGCGGCGTCGATCCCACGAACGAGGTGGGTGGCGAGGTGATCAAAAACACGACCGTGGAGTTTACGGCGGACCCCGCAAAGCTGAAAGAGGCGAAATTTCATATCGTGGCGGTGCCGACGCCTGTCAATGACGACCATACGCCTGATCTTTCTCCGGTGGAGGGTGCCAGCCGCATTCTGGGGCAGAATCTGACCAAGGGCTCCGTGGTAGTGTTCGAATCGACTGTTTATCCGGGTGTGACCGAGGAGATCTGCGTGCCGATTTTAGAGAAAGAATCTGGCTTGACCTGCGGTGTGGATTTTAAGATTGGCTACTCGCCTGAGCGCATCAATCCGGGCGATAAGGTACACCGACTGGAGACGATCACAAAAATCGTGTCCGGTATGGACGAAGAGACGCTGGACGTCGTTGCAAAGGTGTACGAACTGGTGGTGGAAGCCGGCGTTTACCGTGCGGAGTCCATCAAAGTGGCGGAGGCGGCCAAGGTCATCGAGAACAGCCAGAGAGATATCAATATTGCGTTTATGAATGAACTTTCCATGATTTTTCACCGCATGAATATCGATACGAAGGCAGTATTGGATGCAGCGGGTACGAAGTGGAATTTCCTGAAGTTTATGCCCGGACTGGTGGGGGGCCACTGTATCGGCGTGGATCCTTATTATCTGACCTACAAGGCGGAGGAGCTGGGCTACCACTCTCAGATCATCCTCTCCGGCAGGCGGATCAACGACGACATGGGAAAATATGTGGCGGAGAGTCTTGTGAAGATGCTGATCAAGGCGGATATTCCGGTGAAGCATGCAAAGGTGGCGATTCTTGGCTTTACGTTCAAGGAGAACTGCCCTGATACCAGAAATACCAAAGTGATCGATATCTACAGGGAACTTGGCGAATACGGAATTTCGCCGCTGGTGGTCGATCCGTCCGCGGACGCAGAGGAGGCGAAGCGCCTGTACGGTATCACCTTCCGCTCCATGGAGGATATAAAGGATATGGATGCCGTGATCATCGCGGTGGCGCACGACGCTTTCCTGAAACTTGACAGGGAGCGGATCGGCGCTTTCTATCAGGCGGCGCATAAACGCAAGGTTTTGATGGATATTAAGGGTATGCTGGATCGAAAAGCGTATCTGTCAGAGGATTATCTGTATTGGAGATTGTAGAAAAGAAAACGACTGTAATTAAATCAGGGTGTATTTTGGCAGGGCTGCTCCTCTTCTTTTGGGGGATGCTTGCGGCTTACGGCGTCGGTATTTACAATGACTCCCAGCAGTATATCACGATGCACATCCACAGGGAACCCTTGTATCCTCTGTTTCTGGCGTTCTTCCGGAAGTTGTGCGGCGAAGGCTATCTGCCTTTCGCGGCGGCGGCGCAGGGTATTTTAGCGGCTCTTGGCATCTGGAAGCTTACGGCGTATCTGACCGGACGGTTTGCGCTGCGGCTGTGGGAAGAATTAATCGTTTTGCTGCTGCAGCTTGCGCCCCATCTGGTGATCCGCTATGTGTCGGCGATGCACATTTTTGTGCAAAATTCCGTGATGAGCGAGGCGCTGTGCTTTCCGCTGTTCAGCTTTTTTTTGTATTACCTTCTACGGATGCTGTTGGAAGATGAGCGGCGGGACATTTTGCTCTCTCTGGCCTTTGCATGGCTGCTTTCCATGACCAGAGGGCAGATGATGACGACGATCCTTCTGTGGGCGCTTTTGTTTGGAGGGAAGCTGGCTACCAAGAAAAAATACCGCATGTTATTAATTCCGGCGGCAGCAGTGTTTATTACCTTCGCTTTCCGCAGTCTGACGGTCCATGTGTACAATTACGGGGTGACGGGCTACTTTATGGGGAATACTTACGGCAAGGTGAACACGCTGACCAATGTGATGTATGCCTGCGATGAGGAGGACGGGGCTGTTTTTCCGGAGGGCAGTCTTGAACGCACGTTTTTTGACAGCTTTTACGGACAGGCGATGGAACGGGGCATGAATCATACCTTCGGCGGCGACCGTTTTGGAGAAAGGGCGGCGCATCTGGAAGAAACGCACGATATTTTGAAATTCGATGTGCTGGAAGCGGGATTTTCGGTCTACTATTTCGGACTGGGTAAGGTGGATTATTACCAACAGAGCAGCATGTCGGACGAGATGGCGGGACGGATGATCGTCAAACTTTTGCCGGCCTGTCTGGGGCAGTGGCTCTACGATTACATTCTGCTTTGCCGAAACGGGTTTATCAGGAGCATAGCTGTCGTGCATCCCCTGATTACGCCCATTGCCGTTTTTCTGTATCTGGCGGCGGTAGGGCTGTCTCTGCGGCAGGTATGGAAGAAGCGTAAGTTTGAGGCGGCGGGGGTCTGTATGGTGGCGCTTCTTTTCATAGCCGCCAATGTCTGCGCCACATCTCTCACTATCATGTGTCTGTCGCGGTATATGGTCTATGGATTTTCGATTTTCTATATTGCCTTGTTTCTTCTGCTGCGGGAGGAAATTAAAAACAAAATAAAGGAGATAAAATAACATGGGTTACAGAGACATCACATTTGACAAAGGAAGCGTATTTTTAGTAGGCGGCGGCGCAGGGTTTATCGGCTCGAATCTCTGCGAAGCGATACTGGAGATGGGGTATGAGGTGCGCTGTCTGGACGATCTTTCCACAGGAAAGTATGAGAATATCGAACCGCTTACGGCAAACAGCCGCTTCACCTTTATCAGGGGCGACATCCGTGATCTGGATACCTGCAAGGCGGCCTGCGAGGGCGTGACTTACGTACTCAATCAGGCGGCATGGGGCAGCGTTCCCAGAAGTATCGAGATGCCGCTTCTCTATGAGGAGATCAATATCCGCGGCACGCTCAACATGATGGAGGCGGCGCGGGTGTGCGGCGTTAAAAAGTTTGTCTATGCGTCCAGTTCTTCCGTTTACGGCGATTCTACGGAGTTGCCGAAGAAGGAAGGCAGGGAGGGGAAGGTGATATCCCCCTACGCGCTCACCAAGAAAACGAACGAGGAGTACGGGCGGCTTTACAAGGAGCTGTACGGACTTGACACCTATGGGCTTCGCTATTTCAATGTCTTTGGCCGCAGGCAGGACCCGAACGGCATGTATGCGGCGGTGATCCCTAAATTTTTAAAGCAGCTTCTTCACGGGGAGGTGCCGACCATCAACGGGGACGGCAGACAATCCCGCGATTTTACTTATATTGACAATGTGATCGAGGCCAATCTGCGTGCCTGCAAGGCGGATTCGTCCGCGGCCGGGGAGGCTTTCAATATCGGTGCCGGCGGAAGACTTTTCCTGATTGATATGTATGAGCATCTCTGCAAGGCGCTGGGCGTTTCGGTGGAGCCGGTCTTTGGTCCGCCCAGAGCAGGCGACGTGCGTGATTCCAATGCCGATATCACCAAGGCGCGGACGCTTCTGGGGTATGATCCTGAGTATGATTTTGAAAAAGGGATCGCGCTGGTGATCGACTGGTATCGGGAATACTTGAAATAATTGGGAGAAGGATATGGAGTTTAGGGTAGGCGGCCGCCGCATACAGATTGAAAAAGAATATCAGATCGACGGCACGATGCCGAAGATTTATAACGCCGAAGGGCGGCTGCTTGAAACCTATTTTATCAAAAACAGGCATTCCAGACATGCGCCTTTTGGACATGAGGGGAAATACTTTTTCTGGGACCGTTATAATTATGGGCTTCCCACACATTTTTACGGCCCGGAATCCATGACAAAGCCGCTGGGAAAACCGACTGTCAAGTACGGGATGCTGACGGAATCGCGGACGATCGCGCCACAGGATTATGAGGTGTTTCGCAAACATAAGGGTTTGGAACAGGACTTTCGTTATATCTTTACGTATGATGAGAGGATTTTGAACGAAATTGAGAATGCCAGATTTTATCCCGTGGCGGCGGGGATCTGGAACCGTGAGCGCAAGGACGGGCTTTATTTAAAGAAGGACCGCGACCTGTCGATCCTGTCTTCCGATAAGGTGATGTGCGATTTGCACAGGTTTCGTCTGGAACTTGCAAAAACATGTAAAAAAGAACGACTGGCCGATACGTTTGGCAGGTTTGACGGCGGGGATTATGTGCAGAGCGTGGATGAAACGCTGGACCGTTACCGTTTCTCACTGATCATCGAGAACGATATTTCGGATTACTATTTTTCCGAGCGACTCACGAGCTGTCTGGCCGCGCAGACGATACCGGTGTATCTGGGCGCGCGAAAGATTGGCGATTTCTTCAATACGGACGGGATGATCCTTTTAGAGAAGCCGGATATAGTAGAAGCGAAGCGCAAAATCGCGGCATGTACGAGAGAAGAGTATGAGGCGAGACTGCCAGCGGTGCTGGATAATTACGAGAGAGTGCGGGAATATGAGAATATGCAGGACTATCTCTATGAACATTATTTAGCAAATTGCAAAACGCATTTATAATCGTTGATATTGTACAAATAGCATAACCAACGCAGACGCGCTTTCGCTCCGTCGAACGTAGTGGTACTAGGCTCGAAAGAACCTCGCCAAGTACCAACGTTCTCCAAGGGTCTGCTTATGGTTATACTATTTGCACAATTATTTAAGGCTGAGAGGCGTTTCGCAATTGTTTGTGTATCGAAAGAAAAGAGGATGAGAGTGTTATGAAGTACAAAGTCGTCGTATTCGGGGTGAAGGATACCTCGGAGAATATCGTAAGCTTTATTCAGGAGGAAATCTGCCCCGTGGATCTGGTCATCACCATCAGTCCGGAGGTGACGAAGAAGAACCAGATTTCCGGATACAAAGGGTTATCGATTCTCACGGAAAAGTATGGCATCCCCGTACATGAAGCGGACAGCTATTTTCTGACAGACGAAAAGACACAGAGATTAATGCGGGAAAACGAATTTGATATTGGCATCTCGATGGGCTGGCAGAGACTGGTGCCCAAATCGGTACTGGATTGTTTTCAGTACGGTGTATTCGGCTTTCACGGCAACAGCGGTTACCTTCCCTTCGGCAGGGGGCGTTCCCCGCTCAACTGGTCGGTCATTCTCGGCGACACCCGCTTTAATCTGAATCTGTTCCGCTATGACGAGAAGGCGGACAGCCCGAATATCTTTGCCACGGAAATGTTCTCCATCACGCCGCACGACGATATCCGCACGGCCCAATACAAGAACATGATCTGCTCGAAACGCCTGATCCGCAAGCTGCTTGCCGCTTACGAGAGCGGAGAGGTCAAGGTGCGCACGGAGTCCAAGGATTTTGACTCTTGGTATGAGAAACGCACGGCGGCGGACGGTAAGATTGATTTCCATAAAAGAACACGTGATATTTATAATCTAATCCGCGGGGTGGCCGCGCCTTTTCCGGGCGCTTTCGCGTTCTGTAAGGGGGAGGAAGTGCGGATCTGGGAGGCGCATCCTTTCGATGAGATGATCGATTTTTCGGCCTATGCACCGGGGGAGGTCATCGACGTGTTTGACGAAAAACCTGTGGTGCGCACGGTGGACGGATCGCTTTTGATCGACAGGTACGAGTGCGTCTGCAATCTGCAGGCGGGAGATTTACTGGAATAGGGATGCAGATGCACGCTGTTTCAAAGCATCATCATGGAGGCTTGTGGGATTTGGTATGAGGATAGCGGTTCGACTGGACGATATCGCGCCCGCTATGGATTGGGAAAAGTTCCATGCGTTTGCGGCGCTTTTGGATGAATATGATATTAAGCCCCTGATCGGCGTAGTGCCCGACAACCGGGATGAGAACCTGAACCGGGGCGCTTTTAGAGAAGACTTTTGGGAAGTTGTAAAAAGGCGTCAGGAAGAAGGTTGGGTGGTGGCCCAACACGGCTGTTATCATCTGTATACGCAGAAGAAGGGCGGCGTTTTCCCCTTAAATGATTTCTCGGAGTTCGCGGGCGTGCCCTACGAGGAGCAGCTTGCCCTGCTGGCGCACGGGAAAGGGATTCTTAAGGAACACGGGATAGAGACAGCGCTTTTTATGGCGCCGGCCCATTCTTATGACAGGAATACTTTGCGGGCCTTGAAACAGACAGGCTTTAAGGGGCTGACGGACGGATTCGGCAGCAGACCGTATCTGCGGCAGGGCCTGACCTTTTATCCCATTTCTTTTCGGCTGGCCGGCAGTCTGAAAAAAGAGAAGGGGCTCACCACAATGGTGGTACACACCAATACGCTGAACGACCGGGATATGGAAAAATACCGCAAGATATTTGCGGAACAAAAGGTGATATCCTACGGGGAATATCTGCGGGAAAAGGCAGGAAAAAGGACAGCCGCAGGGCATATGTGGGAATATGCGCTGGCAGTGTTTAAGCATGTGCTGGTGAAATTTTCATAGAGGGATAGTTGATTGGTGAAATGCGGATAGTCAGGAGGCGCTTATGGGAGAACCGGTGCGGGTACTGCATGTGCTGGGCGGCTTGAGCCTTGGCGGCGCGGAGAGCAGGGTGATGGATCTGTACCGCTGTATGGACAGGGATAAAGTACAGTTTGATTTTTTGATCCATCGTGCGGATATCAGCGCTGCTGTTTGTCAGAAACATTTTTATGAGGAAGAGGCGGAGTCACTGGGAGCAAAAGTTTATGCGCTACCCAAATTCAAGGTCTATAATTACGCCGTGTATCGGCGGGCGGTGAGAGATTTTTTTAAAGAGCATCACGCGTACGCTGTGGTGCAGGGGCATATGACCAGTACGGCGGCGATTTATCTGCCTCTTGCCAAAAAGGCGGGCATTCCGGTCGTGTGCGCCCATGCCAGAAGTGCGGGTGTGGATCGGGGCATAAAAGGGGTCGTAACGAAACTGTTGCGGCTTCCGCTGTTGGAAAAGGCCGATTATTGTCTGGCCTGTTCCAGAGAGGCGGGAGAGGCGGTGTTTGGTAAAAAGTGGAACAGTTCGCCCAAGGCGCGTCTTGTCCCCAATGCTATCGATGTCCGGAGATTCCGGTATAATGTAGCTCTGCGTGAGAAGATGCGCACGGAGCTTTCGTTAAAAGATAGTTTCGTGATCGGGCATGTGGGCAGATTTCATTATGCCAAGAATCACGAGTTTCTGCTGGAAATATTCGGCGAACTGCATCAAAGCCTGAAAAAGAAGGGAAAGGCCTGCAAACTTTTGCTGTTAGGAGAAGGGGAAGGAATGCCGGCGGTGAAAGCGCAGGCGCAGGCGCTTGGCGTGGAGGAGGACGTGCTGTTTCTGGGGAATCGAAGTGATGTGGAAGCCTATTATCAGGCGTTCGATCTGTTTTTGTTCCCATCCCGGTTTGAGGGACTGCCGGGCACCGTGGTAGAGGCGCAGGCGGCGGGGCTTAAGTGTATCATTTCCGACCGCATCACCAAAGAGGTGGGCATCAGTGAACTGGTGCGTTTTCGTAGTCTGGAAGATGGAGCCGGACAGTGGGCCAAGGAAGTGGAACAGAGTCTTTCATATGAGAGAAAAGACGGGTGCGAGGCGGTCAGGAAGGCAGGCTTTGACGTGCAGGAGCAGGCGAAGCGGCTGGAACGGTTCTATTTAACGGGGACGCTTTAGTAGTTTGTGGAAAAAGGATTCGAAAGAAGAGGATCGGGAGTATAGCGGATGGATCGGAAAAAGAAGGTAATGCTAATTGTGCCAATGCTGCATCAGGGGGGCTTTGAGCGGGTATGCGTGACCACGGCAAGACTGCTTGCACCATATTTTGAAGTCTGCATCGTATTGTTTGATTCCCGTGACATTGCCTATGATATTGAAGGACTGCAGGTGATCGACATCCGTTTGGGCGTGAAAGAAGGGATAGCGGGTAAGATATTGCGCGTCATACAGCGCAGTCTGAAGCTGCGGCGGCTGAAACGGCAGCTGCGCACGGATATTGCCTACAGCTTTGGTTCCACAGCCAATCTTGTCAATGTCCTTTCCGGAAAACGCGCGGAGATTTGGGTGGGTCTGCGCAGTTATATGGATATGGAAGATGAGGGGAAGATTCGCCTCTTTGTCAGAAGGGCGGACAGGATCCTGTGCTGCTCCGGACAGATCGAGAAGGAGCTGCGGGAAAAGTATAGATGTGATAAGGCGGTGACGCTGTATAATCCGCTGGATGTGAAGGAACTGCGGGAAAAGGCCGGAACGGAAGACGCGCAATTGCCGTGGAAAGAGGCGGGGCCTGTCATTGTATCCATGGGGCGGGAGGATGAGGTCAAGGGATTCTGGCATTTGATCAAGGCATATGCGCTGGTAAAGCAAAAGATTAATAACGCCAGACTGATGATCGTCGGGGATGGCGGGTTTACGGCCTATAAAAAGCTGGCGGAGGAACTTGGCGTGGGGGAGGATGTGTATTTCACGGGATTGAAGCATAACCCCTTTCCCTATCTGCAAAGCGCGGCGTTGTATGTGCTGACTTCCAGCCGGGAAGGTTTTCCAAATGCATTGGTGGAGGCGATGGCGCTGGGACTTCCGGTGATCGCCACGGACTGCCCCACGGGACCGGCGGAGATTTTGGACGGGCAATACGGGATTCTCGTGCCAAATATGAATCAGGAACCGGATATGGAAGCTTCCCATATCGGGGAGGAAGAGCGGTATCTCGCGGATCGGATCGTTGCGCTGCTGCAGGATGAGGAAGAGATGGCGCGCTATGGCAGGCTATCGGTAGAGCGGGCCGGCGCTTTTTCCAAGGAAGAATATATCCGTAAGATTAGAGAACTGGCAAGGTGAGAAGGAGAACAATGTGGCAAGGAAGATTGCGTTTCATTTAAATTGTCTGGCGCAGGGCGGCGCGGAACGGGTGGTGTCGAATCTGGCTAACTGCTTTGCGGCAAACGGCTATGAAGTACTTGTGGCAACGCTGTGGCAGGAAGAAAACGAATTTCAATTAGACCCCGGAGTGCGGCGCGTAGATGTGGGCCTAAAGCCAGAGGATAAGAAAAAGAGCCGCTTGGTTCAGTTTTTGCTGCATATCCGTTATCTGAAACAGTTTTTGCGCGAGGAAAAGCCGGATATTTTGATCCCGTTTGCCAGAAAAGCTCTCTACCGCGGTCTGACTGCGGCCTTTTTTATGAAGATACCGGTACTCATCTCCATTCGCACGGATCCGGTGGGACATTACGACATGCTGATTGACAAGGTGCAGATTCCTTTTCTCTTTCCCAGAGCGGACGGCTGCGTATTTCAGACGGAGGGAGCGAGAGCGTTCTTTGCGCCCAGACTGCAGAAAAATTCCCGCATTATCTTAAATCCCCTGAATCCAAAATATATCGGCGTGCCGCAGCCTGAAAGGCGGACGAAGACCGTTGTGCAGTCGGGCCGTCTGGTGGATTTCAAAAATCAGGAGATGCTGATCAGGGCCTTTCATGAAGTACACAAAAAGCATCCGGACTATGATTTAAAGATATACGGTCCCGATTCGGAGGACGGCACAAAGCAGCTTTTGGAGCGTACCATTGCCGAACTTCACGCAGAAGATTACGTGCATCTGATGGGTGCGAGCGATTCTCTGGAAAAGGATCTTGCGGACGCGGCCCTCTTTGCCTTCAGTTCGGACTGGGAAGGCCTTCCCAATGCGCTGATGGAGGCGATGGCGCTGGGGCTTCCCATCGTGGCCACGGACTGTCCCTGCGGCGGCCCGCGCACCATTATGACGAATGAGGAGGACGGACTGCTCATTCCCATCAAGGATCAGAAGGCGATGGAGGAAGGTATCAACCGCCTGATCGAGGATCCTGCCTTTGCGGAAAAACTGGGCAGGAATGCACGGAAAATTACGGAAAAAGCAAACGAAAACGCAATTTACGAACAATGGCGGGATTATATCGAAGAATTGTGCGCGAAATACCAGAGAAAGAAAAAAGGATAATATGAAGGAACCATTTGGAGACAAGAAAATACAGGCACCTTCAGGGCGGGAGGCTCTGCTCATGCTCCCCTTTGCTTTCTGCTACGCTTTTTTCATTGTTTTGGGGGACTGGCAGCGCTCCGCAATGTACAGCAATGCGCGGAATATGGGAAGGCTTGCGCTTTACACCGTTATTGCATGGGGCGTTTTGCTGCTGCTTGGTTTTTTGCTGGAAAATGGCAGCGTGCTGGCGGCGCATTTGACGGTGCGTTTTAGGGGAAAGTTCACATTGCCTGCGGGTGCGCGAAAGATTTTTACTGTAATGTTTTTAAAAGGAAGCAGGCGGCGGGGACGCTGGCAGGTTTGGCTTTTGTTTTCCCTGTTTTGTCTGCTCTGTTATCTGCCCTATTTTCTGATGTATTATCCCACTTGGTTTAATAATGACGCGATTTGGCAGATGGAGCAGGCGCTTGGAATGGCGGCAAAGTCAAACCACCACCCTTACTTTCATACCCTGATCGTAAAATTGTTTCTAAAGACGGGGAATTTTCTGTTCGGCGATCTGACGGCAGCAGTGGCTTTTTATACCTTTTTTCAGATGGCGATGACGGCGGCGGTGTTTGGGTTTCTCCTGTTTCTTTTATATCAAAGAGGGACGGGGCTGGTTTGGCTTATTCTGGCAGTTTGCTTTTATGCGCTGCTTCCGGTCAACGCAATGCTCTCGATCTGTATGGGAAAGGACGCTTGGTTTACGGCGGCGTTTCTGTTGTTTATGTGGGCTGTTTCTGCCTGTGCGCAGGCGGAAGGAGCTGTGAATGGAGTGGAGAGCGGGCAGGCAGAAGGTTTGTCTGGCTTTGCGGGACATAAGGGAGCGCGCGGACGGTGGTGTTGGTTTGCCGTGACGGGGTTGGCAGTCTGTCTGCTGCGCAGCAACGGCATTTTTGTCTTTCTGGGGACGGCGGTGTTTATGATCCTGTCCGCCCTGTGGCGAAAGAAGACGGTGTGGTGTGAAAGCGGGATGACTGCATGGGATGGGGCGACGAAACGGGAAGGCGGAGCGTCTGCGCAGGATGAGACACAGCGGCGTGAAGGCAGGACGGGGGCAGTCAGGTGGTTGAGGCAGCCTGTGTTTGTTTCAGTAGTGACGGTGCTGGTCCTGTATCTGCTCTGGCAGGGGCCGGTGTTATCTGCGCTCCATGTCGAACCGCCGGACACCATCGAGAGCCTGACAATGCCGACCCAGCATCTGCTATGCGCCTATCAAAGGGGCGGCTGCCTGACAGCGGAGCAGATCGATATGCTGGAGCGGGTGGTGCCGCTTGCCGAAATCGACGAGTATTACAATCCGTATTTGTTTGATATGACAAAGAATTACATACGACAGAACGGTCATCAGGAAGTGATAGCCGAAAACAAGGGCGCCTATGCGAAGCTTTGGCTTATGGTGGGACTAAGAAATCCCATGCTCTATCTGGAAGGGGAGATTCGGCAGACTGCGGGATATTATGCCCTGCATATTCCCCATGAGACTTATCTTTACGGGGATTATTTTATGGTGGATAATCCCTTTGGCATCGAGAATGAGAGAAAGCTGTTTACTTACGACGCCAGCCTTGCTATGGGAAAGTTTTTAAAGGATTTTCAGGAACTCTACAGACGGGTGTGGAGTCTGGGAGCGAATACATGGCTTTTGCTGCTTGCTCTGGCCTGCGCCCTCTACAGAAGAAGGCGGATCGCGGCGTTTTTGCCAGCGCTGTGCCTGTTGGGAAGTTTGATGCTCGCGACTCCGGTTTATAATGAGTTCCGGTATGCCAACGGGGTGTTTGCGGCGCTGCCGGTGGTGATATGTTTTGGATTGGGAAAGGTTGATGGTGAATCGTAAGGGGGAAGACGATTATGGAAGATAACAAAGCAGAGAAAATTTCAGTCCAAGATAAATTATTGCCGGAAACGAAAATATCAGAAAATACAATCAAAAATTTAATATATACAATTCGGGGACAACAGGTTATTTTGGACAGTGACTTAGCTAAGCTGTATCAGGTAGAAACAAAGGCTTTAAATAGAGCTATGAAGAGAAATATTGACAGATTTCCGGAAGATTTTTGCTTTCAGTTATCGAAAGACGAATATGAAAACTTGAAGTGCCAAATTGGTACTTCAAGTTTAGACGAAGATGAAAAGGTGAATGGACATGGTGGAAGAAGAAAACTGCCATATGTTTTTACAGAACAGGGAATTTCCATGCTTTCAGCAGTATTACACAGCGAAACTGCGGTAAAAGTAAGCATCGGGATTATGCGTGCATTTGTTGAAATGCGCAGATTTTTGGCGAATAATGCGCTGATATTTGAAAGGATAAATGAAATTGAGGTCAGGCAGCTTGCGTTCCAGAAAAACGCAGAAGAAAAATTTGATGAGGTTTTTCATTATATATCAGAACATGAAGAATCTTCACAAAAGATATTTTTTAATGGACAGATATATGATGCCTTTAGTTTGCTGGTAGATTTGGTATCAAGAGCAGAAAAAAGGCTGGTGCTGATAGATAATTATGTTGATATAAATACGTTAAATATATTAGCCAAGAAAAAAGAGGATGTAGAAGTTATCATCTATACAGTAGCAGGCACAAGATTGTCGGTAAGGGATGTAAATAACTTTAATCAGCAATATCCGACATTGAGAGTTAAGTATACGGGTGTATTTCATGATAGATTTATGGTTATAGATGATACTTACGCATATCATATTGGGGCTTCGATGAAGGATGCGGGAAAGAAGTGCTTTGGCATTAATTTAATTGATGATACAAGAATTGTTAATGATATTTTAGAACGTTTGATGTTGGAATCAGAAGAAGCGTAGAAGCGAAGAAGTATGAAAGAATTCCATTATAAACATTATTGCGGAAGGTGAATTGTTAGAGGATTGAACTGTTTCCAAAATGGAAATAGTTCAACAAGAAGGGAATCGGCAGGTTAGGAGAAAGGTTGATTATTATTTGCTTAATGCGATTATTTCTGTAGACTACTGCGTCAATTCCAAGAGAGCAATGGGTTTACGGATATGGTAGAAAACGTAACGTAGTAGTGATATAATGTGTATACATTAACAGTAGAAAGAAATTTATAAAAACCGAGGGGGATACATAGGTGGCACCTAAAGCAAAGACAAAAGAAGTTTCCATGGAAGAAGCGTTGTGGAAATCTGCGGATAAACTAAGGGGATCAGTAGAACCGTCAGAATATAAACATGTGGTATTAAGTTTGTTCTTCTTGAAGTTTGCAAGTGATAAATTTGAAGCGCAAAGGGAAAAAATCATTGTTGACGGTATGGAGAAATTTGTGGATAATATTGCTTTTTATACGAAGGATAATGTGTTTTATCTGCCACCGGAAAGCAGATGGTCTTACATCATGGAAAATGCCAAACAGGATGATATTGCTTTAAAGATAGATACAGCCCTGTTTACCATTGAAAAAACGAATCCCATTTTGAAAGGCGCTCTGCCGGATAACTATTATTCTCGTTTACAGATTGATACTGTTAAATTGGCATCCTTGTTAGATGAAATCAACAAGATTGATACTACAAAAGATAAAGAGAATGACATTATTGGTCGTATGTATGAATACTTCCTTAGTAAATTTGCGATTGCCGAGGGAAAAGGAAAGGGAGAATTTTACACACCTAAAACGATTGTAAACCTGATAGCAGAACTGATAGAGCCCTATGATGGAACATTATATGACCCATGTTGTGGTTCGGGTGGTATGTTTGTACAGTCCATAAAGTTTATTGAGGCGCATCACGGAAATAAAAAGAAGGTTTCTATTTATGGACAGGAATATACGAATACTACCTATAAATTGGCAAAAATGAATCTGGCGATTCGGGGGATATCGGCGAATCTTGGTGAGATGGCGGCGAATACGTTTACAAATGACCAGCACAAAGAATTGAAGGCGGATTATATCATGGCGAATCCGCCATTTAATCAGAAAGAATGGCGTGCCGCCGATGAGTTAACAGATGATGCAAGATGGGATGGATACGAAGTACCGCCGACGAGTAATGCCAATTACGGGTGGATTCTTAATATTGTGTCGAAAATGTCACAAAACGGGGTGGCAGGCTTTTTACTTGCTAATGGTGCATTGTCTGATGACGGAGCGGAGCTAAAAATCAGACAAAGGTTAATTGAAAATGATCTGGTGGAGGCGATTTTGATTTTGCCCCGCAATCTTTTTTACACGACCGATATCAGCGTAACACTCTGGATTCTGAATAGGAATAAAAGAGAGCGCACAGTAGATATGAATGGGGTAGAGAAACATTATCGCAATCGGGAAAAAGAAATACTTTTTATGGATTTGCGGCAGATAGGAAGTCCGTATGAAAAGAAATACATAGAGTTGACGGCGGCGGATCGGGCAAAAGTGGTTGAAACATATCATAACTGGCAGCAGGCAGGGTATGAAGATATTTATGAGAATATACCGGAATTTTGTTATTCTGCGGGATTTGATGAGGTAAAAGAAAAGGGATTTACGCTTGTGCCAAGCAGATATATCGAGTTCGTGAATCGGGATGAGAATATTGACTTTGATACGAAGATGAAAGCGTTGCAAGCGGAGTTAAAGGAATTGCTGATTGAGGAGGAAAAATCGAAAGCGGATTTGTTAGGGGTGTTTAAGGAGTTGGGGTATGAAATCGAATTATAGGAAACTGGGGGAATTTATTCGTCAAGTAGATATACGTAATGTGGATGGCAAAGAAGAAAATTTGTTAGGAGTATCTGTACAAAAAGTATTTATTCCATCAATTGCAAATACTGTTGGAACTGATTTTACAAAATATAAGGTTGTCAAAAAGGGACAATTTACATATATTCCAGATACTTCTCGACGAGGCGATAAAATAGGAATAGCATTGCTTGAAGATTACGAAGAAGGGCTGGTTAGTAATGTCTATACAGTATTTGAGATAATTGATGAAGAACAGTTGCTTCCTAAGTATTTGATGCTGTGGTTTAGCAGACCTGAGTTTGACCGTTATGCTCGTTTTAAATCACACGGAAGCGTACGAGAAGTAATGGATTGGGAAGAAATGTGTAATGTGGAGTTACCTGTTCCTAATATTGATGCGCAACAGAAAATTGTTGAAGCGTATATGATAGTAGAGGAGAGAATTAAACTTAAACGGAAGATAAATGATAATTTAGTAGCGATTGGTACGGCTTTTATCCAAGAAAGCGTCGGTAGAGGCGCTTTGATAAATCTGACCGAAACGGAAGAAGATAGCTTAAATTTGCCAGAGAATTCTAAGATTCGAACCGTATCCGAGTTTTGCGCTGATACAAAATCTGGTTCAACCCCATCCCGTACCAATAATGAATATTGGGAAAACGGGACGATTCCTTGGGTGAAATCGGGAGAAGTTCATAACAATATTACGCTACAAACCGAGGAATATATTTCACCTTTAGGTTTGAAAGAGAGTTCTACGAAGTTGCTCCCTAAGGACACTGTTTTGATGGCTATGTATGGCGTTACTGCAGGAGAAGTTGGCTATCTTGCTATTGAAGCAACGACCAATCAAGCAATTTGCGGTATGAAATGTCATTCAAAATCAGATGCTGCATACTTGTATTTCTCACTAATTCAAAGCCAAGCGGCAATAAGCAGACTTTCTAACGGTGGAGCACAGGATAACCTCAGTAAAAAATTTATTGATAACATAAAAATTGTTGTTCCGCCGCCTGAGTTTATCGAAAAACTGAATCTTGCCACAATCGTTGAGCAAATGATCTTAAATACAAAGGAAATTGTTCTGCTTGAAGAATTACAATCCACGGCGTTGACTCAGTTGTTAAGCTGCTAGATTATTATTAACAGGTCACCAAAAAGGAGAAAATGTTGCATAAAATAAAAGAACATTATGTTCCACAATTTTATTTAAATAACTTTACAGATGATGATAGATTATTACATATATATGACGTTAAGAGAAAAAAATTTTACACAGAAAAATCTAGAAATGTGTGTTTCATAAAAAACTTATATGAAGCAGAATGGAAGGACGCTAATCCAAAACTCGGCATATATATTTTACCCAACAATATTGAAGATATATTTTGTAAATATGAAGGTGAATTTGCTAAGCTACTTCAAACAATTATTTGTGTATGTAGCGAAGACCAAAATCCGAATGCTTTGATATTGCATGGAAAAGAAAAAGAAGTGTTGATTCAGTTTATAGTAAATCTCATGCTTCGTAATCCAGTAAATATGGAACGGCTTAGATTATTTGAAATATCTGAGTGTATGAAAAAATCTGATGAATTTTTACTTTATGAGGATATTTTAAGTAAAATGGGATTGGGCGGCGTGGAATCAATTTATCTTACCGCACAAAAGAAAGTAATGCTTACAAATGAACTGGATGGGAACTATCCGCAAGTATGGGTTAACTGTTTGCAAAAGATATATTTTTCATTTTTCTATGCGCAACAAGGTGAGTTTATTACAAGTGATATACCTGTGTGCTTGGGGAATGATATCACAATATCTGGCGAAGACAAAACTTGTTTATATTTTGCGTTAAGTCCTAAAGTCGCAGTATTATTTGGAAATTATACTTTGCAGAAAAAAAGGAAAAATAGAATGATAAAAATAGATAAGGGACATATTGATTTTTTTAATAGGCAAATTATAAAGCATCATAATTATATAAATATATTAATTGGAAACTCAAAAGAGTCAATTGAAAGGTACTTATAGGAGAAAGAAAAATATATCATTCAGCGAACGAGCACTAGATCTATCATATATATGTTTGTGGATTTAAGAATAACAGTCTATAATTTAGAATGAAAGGGGTGTAATAATGCCGACAATAAGCATGTTTTATGGGATTTTGATGAAAATGTATAGAGAACAGGGCGGCAAGCACAAAGTTCCACATGTCCATGCAGAATACGCTGATTATGAGGCTGTGTTTGATTTTGATGGAAATCTTTTAGAGGGAGAACTGCCCAGAAAGCAAAGGAAATATGTAGAGGCATGGATACTGCTGCATGAGGACGATCTCTATGCGAACTGGAAGCTTTTGCAGAATGGAGAACCGTTTTTCAAGATTAATCCTTTGCAGTAGCAGAGAGGAGGGAACAGCATGTTAAGACCAAAACCGGTAAGAGTAGAACCGCTTGAGAATTATTGCCTTTTAATTTCTTTCAGTAATGGTGAAGATAAAATTTTTGATGTAAAACCAATGATTTCGGGTTCGTGGTTTGGAGAACTACGGGACAAAAGCATATTTGATACAGTAAAAATCTCAGGCAATACTGTTGAGTGGGTAAATGGTCAGGATGTATGTCCTGATGATTTATATTATTTAAGTGTATCAAAAAGGCAAAATATGTCGTAGATAAGTGTTTAGCCAAAGGGAGATTATAATGTTATTCAACGAACACGCATTAGAATTATCTATCATAGAACTCTTACAAAACAAAGGCTACATACATCAAACAGGCAGTGAATTGTTACGTGAAAAATCAGAAGTTCTGATAGTAGATGATTTAAAAGAATATTTGCGTACCAGATATGCTTCGGTTGAACTGACAGAAAGCGAAATTGACAGCATTATTCTTTCCTTGCGCACAGTAAGCGGAACCTTGTATGAAGCTAACAAAACGATTATGTCCATGATAACAGACGGATTTGTGTTTAACCGTGAGGACAGAGACAAGAAAGACGTATTTATCGAATTATTGAACTATGAAGAACCGGAGCAGAATATCTTTAAGATTGTAAACCAGTTAGAGATAGAAGGTTATAATTATCAAGTCCGTATTCCGGACGGCGTCATTTATGTGAATGGGCTTCCTCTTGTGGTGTTAGAATTTAAGACTGCTATACAGGAAAACACGACAATTATGGATGCGTATACGCAGTTGATTGTCAGATATCAGAGAGATATTCCGGAAATCTTTAAGTACAACGCCTTTGTAGTGATCAGTGACGGTGCAAATAGTAAATATGGTACATTATTTACACCGTATGAATTTTTCTATGCTTGGCGAAAGGTTAATGATGATGACGGAGAAACGGATGGAATCAAGTCTTTGTTTACCATGATAGACGGTCTGCTTGTGAAGGACAGGCTTCTTGCAGTAGTAAAAAACTTTATCTATTTTCCTGATTCTACGGATGAGAATATAAAAATCATTTGCCGTTATCCGCAATTTTTTGCTGCCAATAATCTGTATGAAAATGTGAAGACACATATGAAGCCGTACGGCGACGGTAAGGGTGGTACCTATTTTGGAACGACCGGATGTGGGAAAAGCTATACAATGTTATTCCTTACTCGTATGATTATGAAGAGCAGTTATTTCAAAAGCCCTACCATATTACTTATTACGGACAGAACAGATTTGGATGATCAGCTTTCCAAACAGTTTGTTGCTTCGAAACAGTTTATTGGTGATGATAATGTAATAAGCATAGGGTCAAGGGATAAGCTGCGGGAAGAATTACAGGGGAGGCCCAGCGGCGGAGTATATTTGACTACGATACAGAAATTTACGGAAGATACTCAGCTTTTGACAGATAGATATAATGTCATCTGCATTTCAGATGAAGCACATCGTTCGCAGATTAATCTTGATATGAAAGTTAAAATTACGGATGATAGTGTCAATAGAAGTTTTGGGTTTGCAAAATATCTGCATGATTCTTTGCCGAATGCAACCTATATTGGTTTTACAGGGACACCGATTGATGCCACGATAGAAGTATTTGGAGATATTGTCGGGCATCCATATACCATGACAGAAGCGGTTAAGGATGAAATCACAGTAAATCTCGTCTATGACGGACGGGCTGCAAAGGTAACATTACGAGAGGATAAGCTGCGCGAAATCGAAGAATATTATGATAAATGTGCCAGTCTTGGAACGTCTGAAGAACAGATTGAGGAAAGTCAGAAAGCGGTAGCGCATTTAGATGCGATCATTGGCGATCCAGACAGGCTAAAAGCGGTAGCAAAGGATTTTGTATCACATTATGAGAAAAGGGTAGAAGAAGGCTCAACAGTTGCGGGAAAGGCAATGTTTGTATGTGCAAACAGATTGATAGCCTACGCATTCTATAAGAATTTGCTGGAACTCCGACCGAAATGGGAAGAAAAGAGGAAAGCGGCAGAGGATACAGAATTAACGGAGGCAGAGGAAAAGGAATTAAAACCGATAGAAAAAGTCCGCCTTGTTATGACAAGGAACAAGGATGATGAAAAAGAATTATATGAAATGCTTGGAACGAAAGAGGGCAGGAAGGAACTGGACAGGCAGTTTAAGAATGTAAAATCCAATTTTAAAATTGCGATTGTAGTGGATATGTGGCTGACAGGGTTTGATGTTCCGTGTCTTGATACAATTTATATTGATAAGCCAATTCAGCAGCATACGCTGATACAGACGATTTCCAGAGTGAACCGTGTCTATGAGGGCAAGGACAAAGGCTTGATTGTCGATTATATTGGTATCAAGAAAAACATGAATGCTGCACTTCGAAAATATACAAATTTTGAAAGAGAGCAACTGGATGATGCCAGTCAAGCGGTAACGATTACTTTGGATCAGCTTGAGGTATTAGATCAGATGTTTCATAACTTTAACGCAAAAGATTACTATGAGGGAAGTCCGATTGAACAGTTGAACTGCCTGAATAGGGCGGTAGAGTATGTGCAGTTGACACAGGACTTAGAACTTCGGTTTATGGCAGCCGTTAGGAAGATGAAGCAGGCATTTAACTTATGCAGTTCCAGTGAGCAATTTACCAGTGCAGATATTGAAAAAGTGCATTTTTATCAGGCAGTACGGTCGGTACTGTTTAAGTTGACCAAAGGGGTGGCTCCGGATACTTCTCAGATGAATGCCAAAGTGCGTAAATTGCTGGATGACGCAATACAGTCTGATGGTATTGAGGAACTGTTTGAGTCGGGCAAGCATATAGATGTTGATATTTTCAGTGACGAGTATATGGCGCGAATTGAAAAAATTAAGATGCCTAATACAAAGATTAAGGCGTTACAGAGGCTGTTGTCATATGCTATTGAAGAATTTAAGCGAGTAAATAGAATCAAAAGTATTGAATTTTCTGAGAGAATGAAAGCAGTAGTTGACACTTATAATAATCGAAGGAAGGACGAAGCTTTTGCAAATGAGGTTTTGGATGATGTGGCAAATCAGCTTGCGAATTTACTACATGAATTGAAAGCTGAGAGAAACTCATTTAAAGATGTGGGGATTGACTATGAGGAAAAGGCATTTTATGATATTTTGCTTGCAGTATCGAAGAAATATGAATTTGAATATCCGAATGACAAAATGATTGCATTGTCAAAAGAAATTCGAGTAGTTGTAGATGATAAGGCAAAATATACGGATTGGTCTACCAGAGAGGATATTAAAGCGGGCTTGCATGTTGACTTGATTTTGTTGCTTGAGAAGTATGGTTATCCGCCAGTTACGATAGATGATGTTTATAAGGAAGTGCTGGAGCAGGCGGAGAATTTTAAGAAATATGCGAAGTGATGCGCTGAAAAATTAATATTGAAAGTGTTGTTTGTAATTGTGATAAAATGAGATAAAGATATTTGATGTATAGAAATATTAATGCAAAAATTCAGTATTAATATGTTGAATATAGGTGCCTGAAACTATAAGTATAGAATAACATATTCAAAGGAAATTAGTATGATTAGTGAGATGCATTTCGAAAATTACAGATGTTTTGAGAAATCAAGTATTAAATATAAAGAATTGGTAATTATTGTAGGTAAAAATAACGCAGGGAAATCGAGTATGATAGAGGCTTTACGTATGCTTGCATATGCATCAGGTAAGGCGCAACGAGCAAATTATAGGACGATTTTTTCTGGGCTTGGGTTATCTTTGCGGCATAAAGGGATTCGAGTCGATACGGATAAATTAAAAATTGATTTAAGGGGTATTGTTTATTTATATGAAAATAAAGTGGCGAAAATCACGGCAATTTTTGATGATGGCTGTAAAATAGTTATTTTAGCTAATACGGAGGTTGCTTTTGCTGTTCTTTATAATCCGGAGGGAAAAAATATTGTAACAAAGGCTCAATCACAAAAGTATCATTTTGGCAACATTGGTATTTTACCTCCACTTGGTTTGATAAAGGAAAATGAAAAACGACTAGCAGAAGATACAGTGATTAATGATAGAGATACATATCTTTCTTCACGCCATTTTCGAAATGAAATTTTGAGTTATAGAGATAAGTATTGGAATGATTTTAAAAAGTTAGCTGAGAGAAGCTGGGAAGGGTTATCAATAATAGGACTTGATTACGATATTTCCGAGAGTGAAAATATAAGATTAATGGTTAGCGATTCACGATTTCCGGGTGAAATTGGAGTTATGGGTAGTGGCTTGCAGATGTGGTTGCAGATTATATGGTTTATTTGTAGAAGTAAAGGTGCGGAAACTATTATTTTAGATGAACCCGATGTCTATATGCACCCAGATTTGCAAATTCGTTTATTACATTTGGTTAGAAAGATAGGAAAACAAGTAATTATTGCAACGCATTCTGTAGAAATTATTTCAGAAGTATCCCCTAATTATATTGTTATGGTTGATAAGCATAGTCGGAATATGAGGTATGCAAATAGCTTAAAAGCGGTACAGAATATAGTGGATCATTTAGGAGGAGTGCAAAATCTTTCACTAATTCGTATTGGCTTGAAAAAAAGATGTTTATTTGTAGAGGGGAAAGACATTAAAATATTATCTAAATTATATAATATAGTTTATCCGGAAAAAGAAAATATATTTCAGGCACTTCCTGTGATTGAATTACATGGTTTTGCAAACTTATCAGAAGCATTTGGTACCTCTAATTTGTTTTTTCAAGAGACAAAAGGGCAAATAGAAAGTATATGTATCCTAGATAGAGATTATTATCCAGATGAAGTGCTTATTGATAAATATAATAAAGCGGAAGAAAACCATCTGATTTTACATATTTGGAAAAAGAAGGAACTAGAGAATTATTTATTAGTACCTCGAGCATTATTTAGAATTACAAAACAAACGGAAGGTGATTATAATAAATTTTTGGAGAAGTTGAACGTGTTGTTGGAAGGAGAAAAAGATTGCATTATGGATCAGTTGGCTCAGCATATACTTGAAGTAGACAGAGGGAAAGCTATGGCTACTTGTTATGCAGAGGCGAGAGAGGTAATGAAAACTCGCTGGATAACTATAGAAGATAAATTATCAATGGTGTCAGGAAAAAGTATAATTAAAAAAATAGATGAATGGATGAAACGTGAATATCATGTAAATTGTTCTAAAGCACTGATTATTAATAGTATTTATCCAGATGAAATAAACAAGGAACTAATTGATGTATTCGAATTAATCGGATGAAGTGATAACACACTTATTGGTTAATGTATTGTTAGAGAATTATTTGCATGCATTATAATGAGGGTAAATTAACAGAAAGTAGGTAGAAAGTATGCCGGAACATCAATCAATAGAATATAAAGAGTCATGGCACGACGAATACTTAGAATGGATCTGCGGATATGCCAACGCATACGGCGGAACGCTTTATATCGGTAAAAATGATGACGGAGCTGTTGTTGGACTCAGCGATAAAGATTGTAAAAATCTTTTGGAAGCCATTCCGAATAAAATTACGGACACAATGGGCATTGTAGCGGATGTCAATTTGCTGTATGAAGGGAAACTGCAATATATTGAGATTATTGTGGACAAGTATCCTTCGCTTATCAGCTACCATGGTAAATACTTTACCGCTCCGGCAGCACCATGAGAACGCTAACAGGAAAAGAACTGGATAAAGCAATTTTAAAATCGCAGGGGAGGACATGGGACGGTATGCCGATTCCAAAATTGAAAGTAACAGATTTAAGGAGAGAAGCAATTGATTTGTTAAAAGAAAAGGCTGTCAGAAGAGGAAGGCTGACGGAGGATGAAGCTAAAGTAGATGATGCGATATTGATGGAAAATCTGCATTTGTTTGATGAGGAAGGCTTCTTGATCAGGGCGGCAATGCTGGCATTTTATAAAGATCCGGAGAAATGGGTTACGAGTTCTTACATTAAGATTGGCTATTTTGGCGATTCCGATTCTGATTTGAAATATCAGGATGAGATTCATGGTCCTCTGCTTGAGCAGATTGATAAAGCAATTGACTTGGTTTACACGAAATATTTGAAGGCTTTGATTTATTATGATGGGATTCAGCGGATTGAGCAGTTTATGTTTCCGCAGGAAGCATTCCGTGAGATACTGTTGAATGCGGTGGTTCACAAGGATTATAGTGCCTGTAACCCGATTCAGATCAGTGTATATGAGGATAAAATATATATCTGGAATGATGGTGAGATGCCGTTTGGATTGGATTCAACAGAGAAATTGTTTGAGAAGCACTCTTCCAAACCGTATAATCCGAAGCTGGCAAATGTTTTCTTTAAGAGCGGCATGATAGAAGCGTGGGGCAGAGGATTTGATAAAATAAAAGATGCGTGTGAAAGGTACAATGGACGCCTGCCGGAATACAATATCAGCGCATCAGGGATTATGGTGCTTTGCAGGGCGTGTGATAAGTATTTAAAACTGCAGCAAGGTGTACCACAGCTTGTTCAAAATGACCAAAATCATGACCAAGATGGTCATGATGTGGTTATGATGATTTTGGATTTTTGTAAAGAAGCAAAATCCATACCGGAAATTATGGATCAATTTGGATTTAACAGCCGGACAAGCTTTAGAAGAAAGTATTTAAATACATTAGTAAAAGAGGGAAGATTAAAAATGACATTGCCGGATAAGCCCAAAAGTAAAAATCAAAAGTATTACTCATAACCAAGATCATGACCAAAATGGTCATGATGTGGTCATGATATGAATCTATTAGACAACGGCATCTTGTTTAAAGTGAACAAGATATAAATTTCAAATGAATCCGATTATTTAAATGAGCGATTTAACGAGCGAAAAAAGCATAATTGAATGTATATGAGGAGCAAATGATGAAAAAATGGCTCAAGGCAGCACTCTTTCTCCTGCCGCTGCTTCTTTTCATAGGGATTGTCAACTGGTACGTGGACTCCTACGCCCTTTTGCGCGTCACCTATGACGACATTGCCGCGCAGATGGCGGCGGGGAAGCATGTCGAGGGTTTGGAGGATTCGGATTACAATGACAGGAACCTCTTAGCGGCGCGCATCAAGGCGATGAACGAGGCGCCGCAGGTGATGGTGTTCGGCTCCAGCCGCGTGTACACCTTCGATCACACGATGTTCGGCACGGATTCCTTTTACAATGCGGGGCTGTCGGAAGCCACGATTTACGACTTGATGGCGGCAGCAGGGCTGGCGGTCTGTGAAGAGAAACTTCCGCAGACGGCGGTGATCGGCGTGGATGCCTTTCTTTTTAACAACAGTCACGACAATGAGAAGTGGAAAGAATTGGAAAGTTACGCCAATTATATGTCGCTGACCATGAACGGGAAATTGTCCCCAGAACTGGCGCATCCGCACAAAGATACGGGCCGGGACTGGAAAAAAGCGCTATCTCTGGATTATTTTCGCTACAATGTCACCCTGCTTCCCGAAAAGAAGCGGTTTGCCGTCGCCTACACGGATGACTGGGTGACAGAGGGCTATCTCAAACATTCTGACGGGAGTGTCAGTTATCAGCGCGAACTGCGGGAGGTAGAGGCGGCGGACGTGGAGGAGATGACGAGACAGTCCATGGAGGAGCATGTGGTCTACCGCATGACGGATTACACTGAGATCGACGAGAATCATTTTCAGCGGCTTTCATGGCTGATCGACTATCTGCAGGCGGCGGGCGTGGAGGTTATTTTGTACTTGCCACCCTATTCACCCATGATGTATAATTACATAGAATCTGAGGCGGCTTTTCGAATTACGCTCGCGGTGGAAGAACGGGTGAAAGAATTGGCATTAGAGAAGGGAATCGCTCTCTACGGCTCCTACGACCCGGCGGGCTGCGGCCTCGAAATGACGGACCTCTACGATGTGTACCATGTAAAGACGGAAAAGACAGCAGATACTTATTATCAGGTGATAGAATGAAAGCAAATGTAACCTATTGGCTGGATGAGACGGCGGCGCGGTTCCCCGACAAGACAGCCTATGCGGATGAGAAAAAAGAGATCACTTTCGGTAAGCTTCGCACACAGGCCAGACGGATCGGCGGCGAATTGGCTCTGCGCGGGCTGTTTAAAAAACCGGTCGCTATTTTTTTGGAGAAAGGCGTCGATGTGCTGCTCTCTTTTATGGGAACGGCTTACAGCGGCAATTTTTATTCGCCCATCGACGTGGATATGCCCGGAAGCCGGGTGGATAAAATTCTGGAAGTATTACAGCCGGAGGTCGTCATTACCACGGCGTCCCTCAAAGAGGTGTTTTCGCAGTATGCCTATGAAGGCGAATTTCTTTTGCTGGAGGAAATCCTGACGGAAGCTGAGACGGAGCAAGATTCGGCTGAGGAAGGAAAGGCTGTGCAGGCGGAGAAGGGATGCGCCGGCGGCGAGGCGCGGGAAGAGGCTTTGGAGGCGGCGCGCAGGAAGGGCGTGGATACGGACCTTCTCTATGTGCTTTTCACCTCTGGTTCTACGGGCGTACCGAAAGGCGTGACGATTAACCATCGGGCGGTGATCGACTACATCGACTGGGTGACGGAGACATTTGAAATCACGGAGAAGGACAGCTTCGGCAATCAGGCGCCCTTTTATTTTGACAATTCCATTTTAGACATTTACAGCGCGTTGAAGACGGGCGCGACAGTCTATATCGTGCCGAAAAATCTCTTTGCGCAGCCGGTACTTCTCTTGGAATATCTGAAGGAAAAGAAGATCAACACGATTTTCTGGGTGCCGTCTGCGCTGATCGTGGTGGCGAAGTTAAAGGCGTTCCGCAATGTGGATCTGACAGATATCTTGAAGCGGGTGCTGTTCTGCGGCGAGGTGATGCCGAACAAGCAGCTCAATGTGTGGCGCAAGTTCCTGCCGGACGTGCAGTATGCGAATCTGTATGGCCCCACGGAAATCACCGACGCCTGCACTTATTATATAGTAGACCGTGAATTTTCTGACGAAGAAGCGCTTCCTATCGGGTTCCCCATGCCCAATACCGACATCCTTGTCTTAAATGAGAAGGACGAGCTGGTGCAGGGCGACGAGGCCGGCGAACTGTGCGTGCGGGGCACGTCCCTGTCCATGGGCTATTACAATAACCCCGAAAAAACGAGGGAAGCCTTCGTGCAGAATCCTTTGAATCAGGCGGTGCCGGAGCTGATCTATCGCACGGGCGATATCGTAAAGTATAATGAGCGCGGCGAAATCCTCTATCTTTCCAGAAAGGATTTTCAGATCAAACACATGGGTCACAGGATCGAACTTGGCGAGATCGAGACGGCGGTGTCGTCTTTGGAGGAAATTTCGCAAAATTGCTGTCTTTACGATGAGAAGCATCAAAAGATCGTGCTTTTTATAGAAGAAAACTTAGATAAAGCATATATTAATGAGAAAATTTCACATCTTGTCCCAGAGTATATGCTTCCGAATAAGGTGATCGTGGTGGATAAAATGCCGATTAATGCTAATGGTAAGATCGATCGCGTGAAGCTAAAAGAATTGATATAGAAAAATGGCGGTGTAACAGAAAAGGAACGGTATGGATACAAACTTTCGCAGACTGGTCGTCATCGGCTACGGCAAAGCGGCCGGCGACATCCTCAAATACATAGCCGACAGAAGAGCCGATTACGCTTACCAATTGGAATTTATCGAACACGAGCCCCATTCCTTAAGCGTCACGGAAAGACTTTGCGCGGAGCGGAACATCCCTTTTCAAAGGATGCCCGAAAAAGCGGCCTTGGCGCAGTACCTTGATGAGATTTCCGAAAAGACCCTGATCGTCTCCGCCAGCAACAATTTTTTGTTTCCGAAGGCGTTGGTGGAAAAAGAAAATATCACCATTATAAACTTCCACAATGCCCTTCTGCCGGATTATCCGGGAAGGAATGCGCCGAGCTGGGTTATTTACAGCGGCGAACGGGAGACGGGCATCACTTGGCATTATGTGACGGCGGGGGTGGACGAGGGAAGTATCATCGTGCAGAAGCGTTGTGCGATCGGTCCCGATGAGAAGGCCTACGAATTGACGGAGCGTTTGATGAATCTGGCCTGCGAGGGCTTTGCCGCATGTTTTGACAAGGTTCTTACACAGAGCGCGGAGGCCGTACCGCAGCAGTTTTCGGGTAAGCGGCGCATGTACCGTTCAAAAGAGGTTCCGGGGGACGGTTTTCTGGATATCGCGGGGGATGCGGAGGCGGCTTACCGGTTGTTACGCAGCGTGGATTATGGGAAAAGCGAGATATTTCCGCCGCTTCGTCTGTTGGTAGAGGGACGGGAGGCTGTGGCGGTACGCTATCGCAAAATCGCGCCGCAAAAGCGGGAAGAAGGGGAAAATCTGATCTACCTGCCGCTACAGAGCGGGGACTTGCTCAAAATAAAATATCGGATGTTATGAAATCATGTAAGTAGCAGAATAAACGCGGGTACGATTTCGCTGCATATCGCCCGCAATGGTACATCATTGAGAAAGGATAGAAAAACAATGGAAGAAAAAGTGTTGGAAATTCTGGAAGAATACTGCGAGGAGGCGCTCACCTACGAGGGCGACAATATGATGGAGGAGGGGATCATCGACTCTTTCACGGTCATCAACATCGTGAGCGAGCTGGAGGACGCCTTCGATATCGAGATTGACGCCAAGTACGTGGTGGCGGAGAACTTTAAGAATAAGGAGGCGATCTTGGAGCTGGTGGGACGCCTGCTGGAAGATTGAAAATTGAAATTTTCAATCGCGAGATTTGTGTCTGCGCGTTGCTTGCCACAAACTCGGTTAAGTGAATCTCAGTTATGCTGAGATAAAGCAGCGTAGAAATGGGGTAATGTATGCAGTTTTTGTCGGGTGGCTTTGTGATCCTGTGGGTGATAACCTTCGCCCTCTATTATCTGCTTCCCTCGAAATGCCAATGGATGCTTCTGGCCGTCATGAGCGGCCTTTTTTACGTGGCCGGAATGGGTTCGGGGCCTCTCGCGTTAGGGATCATAGTGACTGCCCTTTCCACCTACGTTTGCGGGAGGCTGCTCGCGGAGAATCTTGCCGCGCAGAAGGAAGCCTTGTCACATTGCACGGACAAGGAGGAGAAAAAGGCGGTCAAGTCTGCTTATGAAAAGCGCAGGAAACGGCTGCAGATCCTTCATTTTGTATTGAATCTGGGGATTTTGCTCTGCGGCAAGTACATGTCTGCGATCCTGCCGTTTCTGCGGGAAGGCCGTTTGTTATCGCCTGTAAGCGACGCTTTCTTTTCCCGGATCGTGATGCCCCTTGGCGTCTCTTTCTACACCCTGACAGCGATCGGCTACGTGGTGGACGTCGGCAGGGAGCAGTGCGAGGCGCAGGAAAATCCTCTGAAATTATTCCTGTATCTGGCCTATTTTCCGGCAATTACGCAGGGACCCTTTCACCGCTATGAAAAGATGCGGGCGGAATTTGCGCGCGAACACGTCTTCGATTACGGAAGGCTGGCAAGCGGCGTGCAGCGGTTTGTTTGGGGCGCGTTCAAGAAGCTGGTGATCGCGGACAGGCTTGGTATTTTTGTGGGCAATGTGTTTGACGGCGGCAGGACACAAATTACCGGCGGCATCTACGCGGTGGCGGTAATATTCTATATGCTGCAGCTCTACGCTGATTTTTCGGGTTATATGGATATGGCGCTGGGTGTCAGCGAGACCTTCGATATCGCCTTGCCGGAAAACTTTAAGCGGCCTTACTTTTCCACATCGGTGGCGGAATTTTGGCGCCGCTGGCATATCACCCTCGGCGCATGGTTCAAGGATTATGTGATGTTTTCTTTTGTCATGTCCGACGCGGGGCGAAAACTTGGCAAAGCTGCGAAAAAACGTTTCCCGAATCTGGGAAAACACGTAACCGCTTTGGCGGGGACCATGCTCGTCTGGCTCTTCACCGGCCTGTGGCACGGCAGAACGGTAAGTTATTTATTGTGGGGCGTTTATTACGGTATCATTATGTGCCTGTCGCTGGTGTTGGAGCCTTGTTATGCAAGTTGGCGGGAAAAGCTGCATATCAGGGAGGGCAGGGTCTGGTCCTTTGTCCGCATGGCAAGGACGTGGCTGATTGTCTTCGCGGCGGATATCCTGATCCGCACGGGGAGTCTCGCGCAGGCAGGCGAGGTTTATCTGGCGATTCCCGGCAGACTTGGGATCGCGGCCACTATTGGGACATTGACGGACTACGGCCTTGGCAGATACGCCTTTCTGCTTCTGCTTTTCGCCTGCGGTCTGTGGCTGTTTGTCTCCATATGCGAGGAGCGCGGTATGGATGTGCGGAAACGCCTTTCGGCCCTGCCCCTGCCGTTTCGCTGGGGCTGCTACTATGCGGTGGCGCTGCTGCTCATCATTACGGGGATTTACGGCGGGAGCTATGACACGGCGGCGTTCTTGTACCAAAGTTTTTAGGTTTTTGCGCTTATTGGTTATTTATGGTATACTTTAGGGAAAAAGGAGAAGCCTATGTTTTCATACGACGATTACAAAGAGATCATTCGCATCATACAGTCTACCGGCAGGCAGTGCGGCTACCGCGAAGCGCTTACAAGGGACCGCTTCATTATTATGCGTCACGATGTGGAGTACAGCGTGGACAGGGCTTGGCAGCTCGCAAAAGTAGAGCAGAGCATGGACTTTACTTCCACTTTCTTTTTCCAGTGGACGAACAATTCCTACAATATCCTGTCGCGTAAAAATATGGACATCATCAAGGATATGCACGAAAGAGGGCAGCGCATCGGCCTGCATTTTGCCCTAAACGGCATGACGGATATGGAGCAGATCAAAAAGCGCATCCGTATGGAAATTGATATTTTGAGCGAGATGTTCGGGTTTGAGATCACGGAATTTTCCGTACACAGACCTTCCAAGGACGTGCTGCGGGAGAATATCAAGCTGGATGGCGTACTCAACGCTTATCAGGACGAGTTTTTCACTTTTGCAGATAAAATAACAGATGATACTGAATTGGGCGTCAAATATATGTCCGACGCGAATCACATCTGGCGCTATGGCTATCCGGACAAAGAAAATATCACGAAGTTTGATAAAGTGCAGATTCTGGTGCATCCGTTCGCATGGACCAAGGAAGGACGTAATAATTTTGAGAATTACCGTTCTTTGATACAGGAAAAATATCGCGAACTCGTGGAATCCGTAGACAATGAGTGTAAGGATTTCGGAGAATATCGGGAATATTTTATGGGGAAAGACGTCACATGAAAAGTACTTCTAATGCCTATGCTGGCGGCGTTTCGTAAAGAAGTACCGGGTTTCGAATGAAAGAACGTCGTAAAGCTGACATTCTCTGCGGGAGGAGATATCGTATACTATGTGTGGAATATGCGGAACGATCAGGAAGCGGGAAATCACACCCGGGCAGCTGAAACAGATGAACGACACCATGTACCACAGAGGGCCTGATGACAGCGGACAGGAATTTTATGAGATGAAAGGCGGCTATCAGGTGGGGTTCGCGCAGAGGCGTTTGTCGATCATGGATCTTTCGGCGTTGGGGCATCAGCCCATGCACTCGCCCGACCGGCGTATCAGCGTGGTCTATAACGGAGAAATCTATAATTTTAAAGAATTGCGGGAAGAATTGGCGGACTATCCCTTCCGATCCGATTGCGATACGGAAGTCATCATAGCCGCCTATTTAAAATGGGGGCTTTCCTGTTTGGAGCGTTTTAACGGGATGTTCGCGATCGCGCTCTATGACAGGGAGGACGAGACCGTTTATCTGATTCGGGACCGTATCGGCAAAAAGCCGCTGTATTACTGGTATCAGGAGGAAGAACTGGTCTTTGCTTCCGAATTAAAACCCATCATGGCCTGCCCTGATTTTCCGGCCGAAATCGACAGGGGAGTGCTTTCGCGCTTCCTCTACCAGAAATACATCAACGCGCCGGAAAGTATTTACAAAAATGTGTACAAGCTCCAGCCGGGCGCGATCTTAGCCTTTCGGGGCGGACAGATCAAGACATGGAAATACTGGAGTGTGAGCGAGGTCTATCAGGCGGCGGTGAAAAATCCGGTGGGAAGTTATGAGGAGGCGAAGGAACAGCTGAAGGCTCTTCTTGTGCGGGCAGTGTCGCTTCGCATGATCGCTGACGTGCCGCTGGGCAGCTTTTTAAGCGGCGGCTATGACTCTTCGCTGGTGACGGCGATCGCGCAGAAGCACTCCGCTTCGCCGATAAAGACCTTTTCCATTGGGTTTCATGAGGAAAGATATAATGAGGCGCGTTATGCAAAAGCGGTGGCGGACTATCTGGGGACGGATCACACCGAGCGCATCATCGATGAGGACGATATCCTGTCGTTGGTAGAAAGTATCCCGAAATATTACGATGAACCTTTTTCGGATTCCTCCCAGATCCCTACGATGCTGGTCAGCGAGCTGGCAAAGAAGCGGGTGACGGTGGCGCTGTCGGGCGACGGCGGAGATGAGTTTTTCTGCGGGTATAATCAGTATCAAAATGTCGCGCAGGCGCAGGTGTTGGATCTTGCGGGCGCTGCCGTGCATGGGCTGTGTTCTCTTCCGGGGCTTCGGCGGTTTCAGCTTGAAAAGCGTCTGCCTTTCAAGGTGCGCGTGATTGCGGGCAACAGGGACCGCGAGACGAAGACGCAGTTTGGCGCCGGAAATTACCCTGCTATGGCGCGGGCTATGGTGGGAGAGCTTCCGTCGGAAATGCGCGCTCTGCCGATCCACTATCCTGTAGAAAGTAGTTATCAGGTCAAAAACTGGCAGATACGCAGGATGCTGTTAGATATGGACACCTACCTGCCGGGGGATATCCTCTGCAAGGTCGATCGCGCCTCTATGAAGTATTCGCTGGAAGCCCGCTGTCCGATTTTGGATGCGGATGTGATGGCCTTCTCTTACCGGATCCCTCATGCCTATAAATATGCGTCCGGTGATAAGAAGCATATCCTGAAAGACATTGCTTACGACTATATTCCGAGGGAACTTTTGGACCGGCCCAAAGTTGGTTTTGGAGTGCCGCTTGATAAATGGCTTAGAGGACCTTTGAAAGAACAACTGTTATCTTATGCGGATGATTCACTATTAAAACGTCAAGACCTGTTCGACGTATCACACATGCAAAGCTTCGTAAAAAGATACCTTGAGACGGGTGACAAGGGTCCCGCGACCGGAGAAAATTACTCCGGACTGGTTTGGTCCTTCTTTACCTTTCAGCAATGGTATGAAGCGTATCATGGTCGCGCTTGACAGTAAAATATGATAAAAAGTTTTAATTGCGACTGTTATTTTGAAATTTTTCAAAATAAGTTTTCAGATAAATTCGTGAATTATCACTGAATTCAGACAGGCAAAAATAAATGAAAATTTAATTAAGAAGTCGTTTTTTGCCGGTTTTTGATGAAAATGCAGGAAGTGAGTGCAGAAATTGCAGAATTTACGTAAAAAATGAAGGAAGTTATGCAAGCCTATGAAGGATGAAACGGGAAAGAAAAAAATAGCTTTCTATATTGGCTCCCTCAGAAAGGGAGGAGCCGAACGCGTGTTTGTAAATCTGGCGGATTATTTTCGGGGAGAAGGGTATGAGGTCGTTATGGTGACGCAGTACCGATTCGAGGAGGAGTATGATCTGCCGGCAGGGGTAGGGAGAATTTTGTCCGACATTGGTGAGGAGGATGTGACCAAAAGCCGGATCCGAAATTTCTTTCGCAGACTCAATAAATTACATGCGATATGGAAAGAAGAGAAACCGCATCTTGTATTGTCCTGCATCGGAAAAAATAATTTTATGGCGGTGGTTTCGACGATGTGGACGGGCACAAAGGCGGTGGTATCGGTAGTAGGAGAGGCCGCCGAGGAGTATCCGACAAAGCTTATGCGTACGTTGGCAAATGTCCTGTTTCCCTGTGCGGCCGGCGTGATCCTGCAAACGGAACGTTCCAGAGCGTTTTTTAGCCGACGGGTCGCAGCACGGGCGGTCGTGCTGCCTAATTCCTTGAATCCTGCCTTTATCAGGCCGCGATATGAGGGAGAACGGGAGAAGGAGATCGTCTCCGTGGGGCGCATGGATGAAAATAAAAACCACATGATGCAGCTGCGCGCTTTTGCAGCGTTGCCGCCTGCATTTTCTGACTATAGGCTTACAATCTACGGAGACGGAGAGCTGCGCTCTTCTATAGAAGACTTGGCGAAGGAGCTGGGGATCGCGGATCGCGTGCGGCTTCCGGGCGTAGTGCCCGATATTGCGGAACGGATCGGTAAGGCTTCTCTGTTTCTTTTGACTTCTTATTCGGAGGGGGTTTCCAATGCGCTGATCGAGGCGCTGGCGCTGGGGCTGCCCGTGATCGCGACAGATGTACCCAGCGGCGGCACGGAGGAACTGATGACGGACGGCGTGAACGGCCTGATCATTCCCGCGGGTGATCAGAAGGCCTTGGAGGACGCTATAGAGCGCATATTAACCGATCCGGATCAGGCAGACGGGCTGGGCCGGGAGGCGGCAAAGATTCAGGAGAGGCTTGCGCCGGAGCGGGTCAACGGGTTGTGGAAGGATTATTTTGAAGGGATCATGAGAAAAAATAACAGGTGGCTTCTGCAGGCCGTATGCTTTCTAGCTGTCTTTATGGCGATTCTTCTGCCTGTATCTTATATGGTGAGGACAAATGGCGACGTGAAGGATCGGTTTGCGGGTTTTTATGCCGAAAAGAAGGACAGTCTGGATGTGGTGATGATCGGTTCCAGTCCGGTCTTCCCCTACTATGCGGCTCCTAAGCTCTGGGGGGAGACGGGGATCGCTATGTATCCGCTCTCCACGAATGTCCAGCGTCCCGCCGCTATGCAATATCTGATGGCGGAAGCGGAAAAGACGCAGTCGCCGCAGCTCTACATCTTTGAGATGCGCATGTTTACGATGGAAGAAGAGGGGCTGATGGAAAATATGGCCTATACCCGCGGTGTTATAGATAACATGCGTTATTCATCTTTGAGAGTGAAGGCGATAAAGGGTTTGGTGCCGGAAGACGACGAGGAAGGGCGCCTCAGCTACTATCTGGATATTATGAAGTATCATACGAATTGGAAGATGCTGGCGCTGCCTTCGGAGTGGAAAAATATGTTTTACAAAAACAGCCACCCCTTGAAGGGCTACACATTCCGTGATGAAGTGGGACCCCAGCCCATGCCTGATATTGACGGCGTGGAGGGGACGAGGCCGATTCCGTCGGAACAGGAGGCTTATCTGAAAGAACTGCTCTTGTCTTTACAGGAGGAAAATCAGGCGGCGCTGTTTTTGGTTTCTCCTTATGGGGAATCACGGGAAGACGAGCAGATGTTTCGTTATATGGAAGAAATCACAAGCGCATACGGCTATCCTTTTTTGAATATGAACGATTATTATGAAGAGATCGGCATCGTTTTTGAGGAAGATTTTGCGGATTACGGCAGTCATACCAACGCCGTGGGGGCGGAGAAATGTACGGATTTCCTGAAATCGTATCTGCAGACGCATTACAGCCTTCCGGATCACCGCGGGGACGCTTCCTACGCTTCGTGGGACGCTTCCTATCAGCTTTGGAAGGAGCGGCAGGAGGAGGCCGTGAAGACGGTGCGGGAGAGGATTGCGAATGGGGAATATGCGCAGTATGACGAATAGAACGTGTTGTATACTCCAACACAGACGCGCTTTCGCTCCATTCCGAACGTAGTGGTACTAGGCTCGAAAGAACCTCGCCAAGTACCAACGTTCTACAAGGGTCTGTTTATGGAGTATACAACACGTTCTATCTGAGGATAATCAGGTAACGTTATGGATTTACTGCGGTGGTGACGAAGAAGAAGGGAAAGATAGCACATGTGTGGAATCGCGGGATTTTGTAATTTTCGGGGGGACTGGCAGAAGAATATTGAGCGGATGTGCGATAAGATGTACCATCGAGGGCCGGATGCCGCGGGTGTGTGGGCCTCTGACGATCACAGGGTGGTATTGGGGCACAGGCGGCTTTCGATCGTGGATTTGAGTCCAGCCGGCGCGCAGCCCATGATGTCCCGCGACGGGAGATACGTGATCGCCTATAACGGGGAAATCTATAACCATGGTATGATCCGTAAAAAGCTTTTGGCACAGGGACGGATCACTGCCTTTCGGGGGACTTCCGATACGGAGACGCTGGTGGAGGCGATTGCGGCTTACGGCTTGACAGATACGCTGAAAATGGCAAAAGGAATGTTCGCGATCGCGTTATTCGACAGGCAAGAACATGCGTTATTTTTGGTGCGGGACCGCGTCGGAGAGAAGCCTTTGTATTATGGAATCTTAAAAGACGATTTAAAGAATGGCGAAAACGAAGGAGCTTTTGTCTTTGCTTCCGACCTGCGTTCCATCGCCTCACTGGATGGATTTACCAATTCGGTCAACGTAGATGTACTGGGCGATTACATGCGTTATGGTTATATTTCGGCACCGTTTTCCATTTATCGCGGAATCTGGAAGCTGGAACCCGGGAAAATATTAAAGATTAAATTACCATTTGATAAAATGGAAGTTTTTACCTACTGGTCGATGATGGAAACGGCCCTTGTGGGGGAGAAAAACCGTTTCTTGGGAACGGCGTCGGAAGCGGCCGATGAATTGGAACGTCTTTTGAGGGAAGCGATCGCGGGGCAGATGGTGGCGGACGTTCCCGTGGGGGCATTTCTCTCTGCCGGAATCGACAGCAGCACGGTAGTTTCGCTCATGCAGGCGCAGAGCATGGGGAAGGTCAAAACGTTTACCATCGGCATGTGGGAGGAACAGTTTAACGAGGCTCCCGTTGCCAAGGAGATCGCGGCGCATCTTGGAACGGAGCATACGGAGGTCTATATCACGGAAGAGGATGCCAGAGGCGTGATCCCTTCCCTTTCCGGGATGTTTGGGGAACCCTTTGCGGACTCTTCCCAGATTCCTACGTATTTGGTCAGTAAGATCACCAGAGAGCATGTGACGGTCTCTCTCAGCGGCGACGCCGGAGATGAACTCTTCTGCGGATATAGCACCTATTATTCCATTCCGCGTATTTGGGAGCGGGTGCGGAAGCTTCCCGCTGCCCTGCGGAAACCGGGGAGCGCACTTTTGGGAGCGCTTTCGCCTGTGATCGGGGACGCGGCGATTGTCAGGGCAAGGCTTTTGGGCGCGGGTTCCATCGAAGATATGTATCTGCGCTCGGAAATGGGAGAAAATATAGCGCTTGTCAGGCGGGACAGACAGAAAGAAACCGCCGGTTTTGGCCTATGGGATGCCGCGCAGACGTTTGCCGCGGGCAGGACATGGATGGATGATTATCCGGCCGGACTGCTGGCGGACGGGCAGCATAATCTGATGCTGATGGATCTTTTGATGTATCATCCCGACGATATCTTAACTAAGGTGGACAGGACGGCGATGGCAGTCTCTCTGGAGACACGGGTGCCTCTGCTCGACCGGGATGTGGTCGAATTTGCATGGCGCCTGCCTCTTTCTTATAAAACGGAGAATGGGGTCAGCAAGAAAATTTTAAGGGACATTCTTTATCGTTATGTGCCCCGTGAACTGATGGAGAGGCCGAAAAAAGGATTCTCCATTCCGCTGCATCGGTGGCTGCGTCAGCCGGGTCTTAGAGAATGGGCGGAAAGCTTATTGGAACCGGCGAGACTGAACCGACAGGGGCTGCTTGACACGGCGAAAGTTGGAAAATTATGGGACGATTATATTACGAAAAATGTCTGGAAGCCGCAGATTTGGTACATTTTGATGCTGCAGCAGTGGATTGAGAGCGAAAAAATTAAATTATGAATTAATATATAGCGGCTTTTTAAAGGCAGCAAAAACAATAGAAACAGATGTTATGCAGAAAAACGGACGGGAAGGAAAATGATTTCATAACAGATGCTTGTCTCAAAATAACATATCAGATTTAGATAAAATGGGAATGTAATATAGAATAGCAATAGATATTAAAATGCTGCCGGCACGGAACCGAAAGGGACTGGCAGTGTGTACGGGAAGAGGTCGAAGAACGGCACGGGAGCGCTGTGGAAAGAGAGGAACGATCAGGTGCATATATTAGAAGGATACCGTCCGTCTAAATTTCATAAGGAGGGACAGGAGGGCCTGCTCTCGGTGATCGTCACGGCTTATAATATAGAAGCCTATATCGAGAGGGGTGTCCGTTCCGTCTGTGAGCAGACCTATCAAAATCTGGAGATCATTGTAGTGGACGACGGCTCTACGGACCGGACGGGGAAGATTTGTGACGCTTTAGCGGCGGCTGATCCAAGGGTGTCAGTGATCCACAAGGAAAACGAGGGGCCGGCGCAGGCGAGGAATGTGGGGACCGCGAAAGCGCGTGGAAGCTTTATCGGCTATGTGGACGGGGATGACTGGATCGATGCGGATATGTATGAGAAGATGTTAGGCGCGCTGACCGATCAGGAGGCGGATATCGCGATCTGCCGTTACAGACTGGTAGCGTGCGACCATACGACAGACGAGTCGCGGGACAGGGCCGTTGTCTTTGAGGGACAGGAGGCGCTGACGGTCTATGTGGAAGAGCGGGAAGAATTTCAGATCCAGAATGCGGCATGGAACAAGCTGTATCGGCGGGAAGTCCTTGAAAAAGTGTCCTTTCCGGCGGGGAAATGGTACGAGGATATCATGTTTGCCACGCAGGCGCTGGCGCGGGCGAAGCGCTGTATTTACCTTGACACTGCTCTGTATAACTATATAATAGACAGAGAGGGCAGTATCATGAACCACAGCATCAATCCCCGCACCTTTACGGATCAAATCCCAGCCTACTATGAGAAGACGGCTTTTCTGCGCGAGCTTGGCAGGGAGGATCTGGCGCTGACCCACGATTATTTCTTCTATAAGAGACTGCTGCTCTTTTACGGCGACCTGCGAAAGGAAGGGGCGACGCGGTCAGAGAAGGGGGAAAAAACAGTGCAATCCGCAGAAACAGCAGAAACGGCGGCGTATCTGCGGGAACTGGAAACACTCCTGAGAAGGGAAAGCGGGCGGGCGCTTGCGGCTTTTGCCGTACCTGCGGCGGATGCAAGGGATATTAAGAAGCTGCGGTGTTTCTATCGTTCTCCGGATGCCTATTACAGGAGGCTTTGTCTGGACGAACGGGTGGTGATCCCCTTGAAACGGCGGGTAAAAAGGCTGCTGGGAAAATGAGATAACATATGTAATTAAAATATAAGGAGAAGAGATTATCTTGGTTATCATACAGCTTGCGGGCGGCTTGGGCAATCAGATGTTTCAGTACGCCCTCTATCTGGCGCTTGAATCGTCCGGCAGAGAAGTAAAGATTGACGACGTGTCGGGCTTTGTGCAGGATAAGCAAAGGAAACCGTCGCTTGCGCCGTTTGGGATCACTTACGGCAGGCCGACAAAAAAGGAAATGGAAAAAATGCTGGACTCTTCCATGCTGCCGTGGCAGCGGGTGAGGCGTAAGCTTTTTGGCAGGCATAAGAAAGCTTATTTTGAGGAGAGTAAATTTTTTATACCGGAAGTTTTGACTTGGGACGACATTTATCTGGAAGGCTATTGGCAGTCAGAAAAATATTTTCAGGATGTAAAAGAAAAGGTGAGGGAAGTCTATCGCACGGACAGGCTGACGGCGCATTTGCAAAGCGTGGGAATGTGGAGCGATGTGGGCGATCGGCCGCGTCAGTCTGAGGACAAGGCCAAGGCGACGGGAAAGTCGGCAAGGCAGTATTTGAACGAAATAAATAACACATGTTCTGTAAGCGTACACGTCCGCCGCGGCGATTACCTTACGCCGGAAAATCAGGCGCTTTTCGGTGACATTTGTACAGAGGCATATTATAGGGAAGGGATGCGCCTGATGCGGGAGCGTTATCCGGGATGCAGGTTTTATCTGTTCTGCAATGATAAGGTCTGGGCGGGGGAAGCCTTTGCGGGTCAGGAGGATGTTACTCTCGTCGATCTGCCCTGCAGCACAGAAGTTTCCATGGATGGGGACATGAATCCTGATCTGGCGGAGTTCGTGCTGATGAGCTGTTGTAAGCACAATATTCTTGCCAACAGCAGTTTCAGCTGGTGGGCGTCTTACCTGAATCCGCATTCCGACAAGCTTATTTTTGCGCCGGATCGCTGGCTGAACAACGTGGACTGCAGAGACTTTTATCGGGAGGATATGCACAAAATAGTACTGCAGTGATGAGAGCGCTCATTTTCAGGCGGCAGTGAAGCGTATCGCAATGAACGAAATGGGCTTATAAATTGAGAGGAACCCTATATTTTATGAAGAAACAAGAGCAGGCGCAGGTTGGTCTTCTGCAAAAAATTGCATATCTTTTTGATAGAAGGCAGCTTTGGCAGCTTGTAGGGCTGGCCGGCCTCATTCTGATTGGCGGTCTGTTGGAGACGCTGGGGGTTTCCATGATGATCCCTGTAGTGGATGCAGTGATGGCGCCGGATCAGTTTGTGCAGAAGCCTTATGTGAAGGAAATAGCGGCTTTTTTTCATATTCAGTCGGGCAGACAGCTCATTATCTTGATGCTGGTTGCTTTGATTGCTCTGTTTATTATTAAGAACATTTATCTTCTGTTTCAGATTTATGTGCAGAATACCTTTGTTACCCGCAACCGCAATCGCATGATCAGCCGCGTTATGAGGGAATTTTTGAATCGTCCTTACGAGGACTATCTGGGGGCGGACATTCCGACGGTATTTCGTTTGACAGACAGTGATATACCGAACGCCTTTCAACTGATTCTGGTGCTGATCCAGATGATCACGGAGATTGTGGTGGCGGTGTCAATCTGTGTTGTGCTATTGATTTTCAGTCCGTTGATCTCTATTGGCTGCGGGCTGCTTTTCCTTGGGATGACGATTGTCATTACAAAAGTTTTAAAACCTCGTTTAAATGCTATCGGTCGAAAGAATCAGGAGATTCAGTCACGGATTGCGAAGTGGCGCATTCAGTCGATCTACGGCCTAAAGGATGTAAAAGTCCTGCATCGGGAAGAGTTTTTTGTACGAAACTATTATGAGAGCGGCGCCATCGGCGCCAACGTGGCAAGGGACTATGCGGTGATGAACAATACGCCGAGGCTCCTGATTGAGGCGATTTTTATCACGGCCATGCTGACCTTTATTCTGGTGTTTACCTTACAAGGCGGCGATTTTACGGCGCTGCTTTCTACGCTGGCGGCCTTTGCGGCGGCGGCGGTGCGCGTGATGCCCGCTACGAACCGCATCAATACCTATCTTTCGGAGATTGCCTACGCCCAGCCCTGTCTTGACTATCTTTACGAGAATCTGACCGAGAGCATGAAACTGGATGTGAACGGCAGCGTGACCGGACTGGTGGGGAAGAAACAGGAGGAGAATCCGCCGCTTACCCTGACGGACAGGATAACCCTCGATCATATCAGCTATACGTATCCGAACACGGACAAGCCTATTTTTACGGACGCGCATATGGAAGTGAAAAAGGGCCAGTCGGTAGGCATCATGGGGCCTTCGGGGGCGGGGAAGTCTACCATAGTGGATATTCTGTTAGGCCTTTTGCATGTGCAGGAAGGGACCATCACCTGCGACGGCAGGGATGTGTTTGAGAATTATCCCTCATGGCTGTCAAAGATCGGCTACATCCCGCAGTCTATCTACCTGATCGACGAGTCTATCCGAGACAATATCGCCTTCGGCATCGACGCGGATAAGATCGATGATGAGAGGATCTGGGAGGCGCTGGAGGAGGCGCAGCTTAAGGCTTTTGTGGAGGAGCTGCCCGAAGGGCTTGACACGACGATCGGTGACAGGGGCGTGCGCATTTCCGGCGGCCAGAGACAGCGGCTGGGGATTGCGAGGGCGCTTTACTACAATCCGGAGATACTGGTCTTTGATGAGGCCACTTCAGCGCTGGACGGCGATACGGAGACGGCGGTCATGGAAGCGATCAACAGCTTTCACGGCAAAAAGACCATGGTCATCATTGCCCACCGCTTGAACACGATCGAGAAATGCGACGTGATCTATAAGGTGGACGAAGGGAAGATCGTGGAGACGAACCTGAATTAAAAAAACGATTGTTATGCAATGCGGACAGACAGAATCATGCTGAGAGGCAGTGGAAAGAAGCAGCACAGCGCGGCGGCAGAAAAGAGGCAAACATGCTGGGGATCGAGACACAGGAGGGCTTTGGTCTGGGAAATCAGCTATTTTTCTATGTGACGACCAGATGTATCGCAAAGGATAAGGGCTATGCTTTCAGCGTTTTAGATCCGGAGCATTTTGCCAACAATATGCACAGCGACTGCGGGCTTTACTTTATGAATCTGGACATGGGTCTGCCTTCGAAAAAGGAAGATTATCAGAAAGTATATTATGAAAAGGAGACCCGCCTTTTTGTAGGAAATTCCAAGCATGACCTGACGCACGGGGTCTATGTCACGGATACGGACCAAAAGCTTTTTGAGATAGAGGACGACACGCTTGTCTACGGTAATCTGCAGGCGGAGGATTATTTTATCTCCCATAAGGACGAGATTAAGGAGTGGCTTGCCGTAAAGCCGGAGTATGACTGTAAGGAGTACTGTCAGGACGACCTCTGCATCCTGCATCTGCGGTGCAGCGACTATATGGGTTCTCCGGAACTTTATCTGCAAAAGCGGTACTGGATTCTGGGGATGCGGCAGATGAGAAAGATCCGGCCGGATATGCGGTTTATGATCATCACCAACGACGTGCGGGAAGCAAATAAGTTTCTGCCGGGGATTCCGGCTTACAATTTCGACCTGGCGAAAGACTACGCGATATTAAAAAACGCGCGTTATTTACTGTTGGCAAATTCTTCTTTTGCCTATTTTCCGGCCTTTACCAGCGATACGGTGCGCTATATCCTCGCGCCGAAGTACTGGGCCAGACACAACGTTTCGGACGGCTACTGGGCTTCGGAGCAGAATATCTACAAAGGCTGGCATTATATGGACAGACAGGGCAGGGTGTTTACGGACGCGCAGTGCAGGGAGGAGCTTGCCGCTTACAAGGAGCGCTCAAAGCGCTGGGCCGCCGTGAATGTGCGGCCGACAGGACTGCAGCTGGGTGTGATGAAGCTGCACGCGCAGTATTATTATAAGAAAGCATATCTGGGAAAGATCGGCAGGGGTGTGATGCGGCGGCTGAAAAAGGTGACTAAGCTATGGAACGGGAAAAGGGCGGAAAACTGAATATTTCCGGACGGACAGTGGCGATAGCGGCGGTTTTTTTGTTCCTGTCATTGCTGCCGCTTCTTTTGCTGGGAAAATATAACGTGATGTGCATCGACGACTATGATTACGGCAGACGGGTGCATGACGTCTTTTTGGCGACGGGATCTTTTGGGGCATCCGTGCAGGAGGCTTGGCGGCAGAACATGGATTTTTACCGGGATTGGCAGGGTACTTATGTATCCTGTTTTCTGATGGCAATGTGTCCCATGAACTTTCGCTATGGGCTCGCCTGGGTGGTGCCGATTCTGATGATCGGGATGTTTGCGGCTTCTTCTTTTGCGGTGGGACGGCATATTTTGGTGCGGTGGCTGGGTTGTGAGAAGCGGGGCGCTTCCCTGTGCATGATCCTGCTGCTTTTTCTGTTTTATCAGGTGATCGAGGCGCCTTTTGAGGGGATCTACTGGTATAACGGCTCGACGCACTATGTACTGATGCAGTCTTTTTGGTTTTTCTTACTGACGCTGCTTTCGGAGAGCGTCTGGGCTGATAAGCGGGGGAGGGCTGTGCTTTGCTGTGCGGCGTCGGCGGTTCTGGCCGTGATCGTGGGCGGCGGCAATCTGGTGACCGGTCTGCAGTCGGAGATCCTGATGGCCTTTCTTGCAGGCTATGCGATATGGAAAAAACGAAATAAAATAGCATATGTTATAATACCGTTTCTTACGGGGACGGCGGGCTTTCTTGTTAATACGCTCGCGCCCGGCAACGCGAGGCGGGGCAGCTTGGATGTGGACGAAGGCTTCGGCGCGGTAAAGTCGATCCTATTGTCCTTCTATCATATGGCAGTGTTTGCGGTCCGTTGGACGCCGCTGTTTGCGGTGCTTGTGTGGCTGGCCCTTCTGCCGCTTTTATGGAAAATGACAAAGGCTTCGAAACGGGAGTTTTCGCATCCGGTTTTGGTGACGGCGGGGGCTTACTGTGTACTGTCGGCTATGTTTACCCCCACGCTGTTTGCGGTGGGAATGACGGGGCTTTCCCGAGTGGATAATATTATCCAGATGACTTATTATATAGCGGCTCTTTTGGTCACGGCCTACTGGCTGGGCTATTTGTCCCACAGGGCGATCGGGACGCAGGGGGTCGGCATGACGGCAGGTGAGATTGAGACTGTGCAGAGCAGTGACGCGGAGGCGGGCGGCGCAGCGCAGGCGTTCGGCGTATTTTTGGAGCGGACGGGCTGCCGTATGAGCGCGGTGTGTCTGCTTCTGCTTATGGCGGTGTGGCTGCTTACGGCGGATAAGAATACCTACGCGGGCATTTCCGCCCTGCGTTCTCTGGCGAAAGGGGAGGCGCAGACCTTTTATGCGGAGGCTATGGAGCGGCATGCGCTCTACACGGATGAGGGACTTGCGGATGTTGTGGTTGTGCCTTACAGTGCAAAGCCGGCCCTCTTTTCTTTTGAAGATTTACAGGAAGATCCAGGAAACTGGCTGAATCTGGCGGTGGCAAATTATTATCACAAAAACAGCGTGAAACTGGCCGGCGGGCAAAAGGGGGCGGATTGAGTATGCAGGAGAAGCTGTCTTTACCGAACGTGACGCTGGCGGCGATGACTAGCGTAAACCTTTATGAGACGATCCGCGCCCTGCAGTACAGTATGCGGGGGATCGATTTTGGCGACGTGGTGCTGATCACGCACAGAAAGCCGCTGACCCTGCCCAAGGGAATACGCTATTCTCATACCTCTAGGCTGGATGATATTGATAAGTTCAATTATAAGATGGTGTATGAGCTGGGAGAGCATATCCACACGGATTTTGCCCTCATCGTGCATGCGGACGGCTTCGTGGTGCATCCGGAAAGCTGGCGGGACGAATTTCTGGCGTATGACTATATCGGATCGCCGTGGCCCCTGCCGCAAAACGATTACGCTTATCGGGACAGCAGGGGGGAGATCGTACGCGTTGGTAATAGCGTTTCGATCCGCAGTAAGCGGCTTTTGGACTTTCCCGCGCAGGCAGGCCTTAAGTGGGAAAAGATGGCGGAGGATGACAATTATAACGAAGACACCTTTTTGTGCTGTAAGTATAAGAACGTGATCGAGGAGGCGGGGATGCGATTTGCCCCCATCGAGGCAGCGAAATATTTTGGCCACGAGCATATGATACCGGAGATCATGGACGTGGAGGCTCCTTTCCTCTTTCATAAGTGGCACGGCAGGAATGCGCAGTATCCGCAGTTTGTAAATCCGTGGAAGGTCAGGTGGCAAAAATGCAAGGATGTCATAAGGCCGCTCCTTTTCTGGCGCAGGATAGGTTGAGAGGAATAACACATGATATTTGATTGTATCCCCTTTTTTAACGAACTGGATATTTTGAAGCTGCGAATGCAGATTCTGGCTCCCTATGTGGACTGTTTTGTGCTGGAGGAGGCGACGGTGACCTTTTCGGGAGAGCCGAAGGAAATGGTCTTTGCAAAGCATCGGGAGCTTTTTGCGGAATTTGCGGATAAGATCCGCTATGTGGCGGTGGAGGATTCCCCCATGGAGGGCGTCACGACCCATGAGCGTGATAAATATCAGAAAAATCAACTGATCCGCGCTCTGTCGGATGCAAAGCCTGAAGATATCATTATTTTCAGCGACGTGGATGAGATTCCGAACCCCGACACGCTTGCGTGCGTTTTGAAGGAGTTTAATCCCCAAAAGATTTACCATCTGGCGCAGCGGATGTTTTACTGCTTCTTAAATATGGAGGAAGTGTCGGGAAATCTGCTTTCGATCACGGGTGAGTTTCCGGGCGTGGAGAGAAAACAGTGGCTTGGCACGAAAATATGCAGCTTTGGCGCGCTTCCTGCGGAGGGAATCGTATTTCTGCGTGAAGTGTCTCCCACGGATCCTTGCAGCGTGCGGATTCCCGAAGGCGGCTGGCATTTCGGTTACATGGGCGGCGACGGCGAGCGGAATGTGGCCAAGCGCATCGGTGTGAAGGTGCAGGCGGCAGCCCATCAGGAATATAATAGCAAGCGTTATTTAAATGAGGCGGTGGACAGGCTGCTCTGCGGGGAGGATATCTTCGACCGGGACGCGAAATTTGTGCGGGTGGAGATCGACGAGAGCTTTCCTGCTTATCTGCGGGAACATCGGGAAGAGTATGACTTCCTGATGGCGCCGAAGATCGGCAGGGCGGGTCTTTTTGTAAAGCGGACCAGACTTTTTATAAGACAGTGCCTGCGCAGACTGCACGGGAAAGCAGTACGGATCCTGCGGTAGGATGAAAGGAGATTTCGCGGAAGTGGAATCAGGGAGGACGACATGACAACGGTGAATGGCAGGATACAGGCTCTGTACAGGCGGCTGCGGGACGAGAGTTTACTTCCACGCCTTGTTTTCTATATCGGACTGACCATCGAGCTGCTGATGGTCATCGTTGATAAGAGCAATTACATCAATCCTATTGAGGGCTTCCTGTTTCGGGTGACCTTTCTGTTGTTTGCGGCGAAGCTTATTTTTACGAAGTATGAGCTGAAAGAGTGGGTCGTTATCTTTCTGTTAGAAGGCATAGCCTTTGTTTTTTACCGCGTCACGGGGGAAAACGAGCTGATCCGCATGGTGACCTTCGCGGCGGCCTGCAGGGGGATATCCCTGCGCAAAGCGCTCAAATATACATTTTGGGTGACGCTTGCGGGCTGTCTGTGCATCGTGCTGCTTTCGGTGACGGGCATTTACGGCGATGTCAGTCTGACGCAGGTTTACGGTCATGAATCGCCGGATACGACCACCCACATCGGCGTTGATCCTACGCCGGAGACGCGCTATACGCTGGGGATGGGACATCCCAATGCCTTATCCTGCATGGCTTTTATGCTGACGGCGCTGGGCGTTTATGTCTGGTTCGATCAGATCAGATGGTACGGTTATTTCATCCTGCTTTTCTTAAACGCGGGGGTTTATCTGCTGACGCGCACAAAGACTGCGCTGCTCATCACGGCCGCCTTTTTGATTGGCGCCTGTCTGATGCGGCTGGTGAAGCCGTTTCGGGAGAAGAGCATCCTCTATTTCTGCGGCTTTTTGGCCTTTTTGCTATGTCTCGGGTTTTCCCTGGATGCCGCCGTCTGCGCCCAGCGGGTGCGGGACGCGCAGTGGAATGCCTTTTACTATCTGGATCCGCGTGACAATGGGCATATCGTGGCGCTCGGAAAGATCGACCGCTTCCTCAGCGGCAGGATCATATCCCTGACGGAAACAGAGAATAATGACGGCATGATCCATACGTGGTCGGCCTTCTCCTGTAGAAATAATATGGAACATTATTTTGATATGGGCTGGGTCAAAGTCTTTTACCGTTACGGCGTGATACCGGGGAGCCTGTATGTGGCGGCCCATCTTTTTCTTCTGTGGCGGCTATGGAAGAGACGGGACGGCTGCGGCTTGGTACTTTTTGTGATGTTTGCCGTATACACCGTAGTGGAGGCGCACCTGATCTCTGTGTATCTGGGGAGGAATTATCTGTTACTATTTCTTTGCGCGGATCAGGCGGCGGTATCTGCAGACCAAAGAATGACGGAATAGGAAATCTATGGTAAAATAGGGTAAAAAAAGTGCGAGAGGTACTTTTATGAATCGCAGAATGAAACTGATCGAAAGCTATCTGTTGCTTCTGGCGGATCTGGTCAGCATTACGCTGGCTTATGCCGCTGCTATTTTGCTGCGCTTTAAAAAGTTTACGTGGGTCATGGAGCCGGAACTGCATTTTCTGGTCTATATCGGTTTTTTGCTGTTTTGTACCATTTACAGCTTTTTCTTAGATTGGAACCGTGAGTTTATCAAAAGAGGCGTTCTGGTTGAGTTTATTGCGGTGCTGAAATTTGATATTTTCATGGAATTGGCCGTGATGGCCTGTCTCTTCATGCTGCAGATGGGAGCGAGGGTCTCCCGTCTGGCGATCGGCTACTTCGCGATTTTTAATCTCCTGCTGGTATGGCTGGTGCGGCTTTTTATGAAAAAGGTGCTGCGCCTTTATTTTACGGCAAGTTCCAATATTGTGAAGATCATGATCGTCACGAAGCAGGCGATTTTGGCAAAGACAGTGGAGAAATTAAAAGGGGCCATGGATATCAACTACGAGATCGTGGCCCTGGCCTGCATGGATGCGGATCTGAAGGGGCAGGAATTTGCAGGCGTTACGGTGAATGCAGGACGTGAGGATGCGCTGGATCTGGCAAGACAGATGCCGCTTGACGAAGTATTCATAAATCTGCCCGATGAAGAGATGGCTTATGTGAAGCATATCATCTATGATCTGGAATCCATGGGGATCGCTTGCCATTACAACATCGATATCGTTGAGCGGCCCAGCAAGGAAGTGCGGGTGGGGAGTTTTGCGGGGTACACTGTAGTGACGTATTCGATCAATCACTTTGATTACAGGCGCATGGTGATAAAACGCGTGATTGACATTCTGGGCGGTTTGGTCGGCTGTCTTATCACGATAGCGATCACGCCGTTTGCAGCTCTGGCGATCAAACTGGATTCTCCGGGCCCGGTCTTTTTTTCCCAGATCCGGATCGGCAAAAACGGACGGCGCTTTAAGATTTATAAATTCCGCTCCATGTATATGGACGCGGAGGAGAGAAAGAAGGAGCTGGAGGCGCTAAATGAGATGCAGGGCCTGATGTTCAAGATGGAGAACGATCCCCGCATTACCAAAGTCGGCAGGTTTATCCGCAAGACCAGCATTGATGAGCTGCCGCAGTTTTTTAATATTGTCAAAGGCGATATGAGTCTGGTGGGCACCAGACCGCCCACGGAGAAGGAATTTGAGCAGTATAATTCCCACTACAGGAGACGGATCAGCATGACGCCGGGGTTGACCGGACTCTGGCAGATCAGCGGCCGCAGCGAGATCGTGGATTTTGACGAGGTGGTGCGGCTTGATTTGGAATACATTGATAACTGGACGCTAGGACTGGATATTAAGATTCTGTTTCGAACGATCTGGGTGGTGCTTGCCGGGAAAGGATCAAAATAGAAGGGTTCAAAATAATGGGAACAGACAGGGTGTTGATGATCGGTCCGGACAGAAGCGTACATGGCGGCATATCGGGCGTGGTCAATAACTATTATGAGGCCGGACTGGACAGGCGGATTGACCTGTGTTACATCGGCACGATGGTGGAAGGGTCGGGCGTAAGAAAGCTTTTGCAGGCGGTGAAGGCATATTTTTCTTTTTTGGGTAAGCTGCCGCACTACCGTATTGTGCATGTGAATATGGCGTCTGATACCAGTTTTTATCGAAAATCCGTCTTTATATTGACTGCCAAACTGTTTCGCAAAAAGCTGGTCATTCATCAGCATGGCGGAAATTTTCCGGTGTTTTATGAAAAAGAGTCAGGTCCCGCGGGAAGAAAGTATGTGAAGCGGGTACTCTCCATGGGGGACGCTTTTTTGGTACTGGGAACGGCTTGGAAGGATTTTTTCGGGGAGATCATCGGCAGGGAAGGGATCACGGTACTGCCGGACGCCGTGCAGCTTCCCGCTTTGTATCCAAAGCAGTACGGCGTGCACAAACTATTGTTTCTGGGACGCCTTTGCAGGGAAAAGGGGATCGGAGAGCTGCTGTCAGCGATGCCGGGACTGCAGAGACAGTTTCCAGACGTTATGCTTTATCTTGGCGGCATCTGGGAAGATGCGGAGTTAAAAAAACAGGCGTTATCCATGAAAAGCTGTGTGACGGATCTGGGCTGGGTCAGCGGCAGTGAGAAGCAGAAAATCCTGAGGGAATGTGACATTTTGGTGATGCCTTCCTATTTTGAAGGGCAGTCCGTATCCATTCTGGAGGCTATGGCAAACGCCTGCGGCATCGTGGCTTCCGACACGGGAGGGATCCCGGATATGATCGTGGACGGACAGACCGGTCTGCTCGTGCCGCCGAAGGATGCAAAGGCGCTGGAAGAGAAACTGCTTGCGCTTTTGGCGGATGCGGACTTGTGCAGAAGACTGGGAGAAAACGCCAGAGAAAAGGCGGCGGCGGAGTATTCCATGGAACAGAATATAGAGCGGCTTTTGGCAGTTTATGAAGCAATCAGCGGTTAATAATGCGTATAAGAAAAATACGCATAAATATAGACAAAACAAATGATGATCAGAAATTCGCAATAAGTTGCGAGCAAAGAAGGAAACAGGATCGGACGAGGGGGATATGACGGAAAAATCAGACGAAAAGAAGCCGCAGATCAGCGTGATCGTGCCTGTACACAACGGACAGGCACATCTGGAGGGCTGCATTGAAAGCATCGAAAGCCAGAGTGGGCAGACGTTTGAGGTGATCGTTATAAACGACGGATCGACCGACGGCACTGCCGCCGTCTGCGACCGGCTTGCGGAGCGGTATGATAATCTGCGGATCATCAACCTGTCCGATCTGGGTGTTTCCGCAGCCAGAAACCGTGGGCTGGAGCAGGCGGTGGGGGAGTATATCACCTTTGTAGACGCCGACGACAGACTGCGGCCGGGAACGCTTGCCGAATTGTACCGCATCCTGACGGAGACGGACAGCGATATGGCGGGCTGCGCTTTTGCGGTCTGGAGCCGGCAGGAGGAATGGCAGACGCTTGCGGAGCCTGACGCAAACCGAAGCGGTGGTTGGGAGACGATTGAATATAATAACGACAGTTATTTAAAAGAAGCTATCCTGCGGGGAAACAGCCGTTGCTGGAGCAAGCTTTATAGGAGGAGCCTGATTGGCAGTACGCGGTTTCGACAGGGCCTCTCGATCGGGGAGGATATGTTGTTTCTGGTGGAGCTTTTGCCCCGCGTAAAGCGGGCGGTCGAGACGGCTTATCCGGGATACGGTTATTTTCAGAATCCGTCTGGCGCCATGAAGCGGCCTTTTACGCCTGCTTATATGGATCAGATTTATTGTTGGGAGATCGCGCGGGAACTGATCGTGAAGCAGGATAGGTCCCTGTCCGTGCAGGCGGATGCGCAGGTCATGGTGGCGATCATGCTGACGGTAGGAAAGATTGCCCTGCTTCCTGCAAAAAAGCGGCGGGAGGCAGCAGACTATCTGCGGGTATGCCATAGGAAGCTGGGGGCGATCGGGAAGAAACGGGACTGCTATGCCTTTCTCCCGTCCGGTTACGGAATCAAGGTGCGACTGTTTAACGCCTGTCCGGGGCTTTATGTGCGGTTGTATCACTGTAAAAATTTCATTAGAAAGTGAGAAACCCATGAAAAAGACAAATCCGACAATCAGCGTCATAGTGCCTGTCTACAATAAGGAAGCTTATCTTCGGGAATGCGTGGACAGTATTCTGGCGCAGACTTACAGACGGATCGAGGTCATTCTGGTGGATGATGAATCCACAGACAGCAGTGGGGAAATCTGCGACGAATATGCGCGCGCGGATGCGCGGGTGCGGGTCGTTCATCAGAAAAACGGCGGACCCACAGCGGCCTGTGTGGCGGGAATGGCTGCCGCGACCGGCACTTATTATATGTTTGTAGACAGCGACGATTATCTGGATCCGGAAACGCTCTTTGAAATGGCGGATCGTCTGGCCGGCGTGCCGGGGGAGATCGTCTGCTGCAATCATGTGCTGGAGAAGCGCAGGGAAACCGTGCAGGTTAAGTGCGCTCCGGAGCCGGGCGTCTACGAGGGAGAAAAACTGCGCGCGCAGATCAAGGCAAAGCTGATCGGGCAGGAGCATAAAGTGATCCCATTGTCCCGCTGTATGAAACTTTGTGAGAAATCTCTCTTTGCGGGCAACGAGGGATATTACGATTACAGCCTTCGGTTCGGAGACGATGCGAATCTAATGTATCCCGCGCTGCTGGGCGCGGACAGGGTCGTGATCTTAAAGGATGCCTTCTATTACCACTACCGCTATGTGGAGGGGTCTTTGGTACACGGCTATGACGCGGGACTCTTTGCGGGTGTGGAACGGTTAATGGAGGCTTTGAGACGCACGGCCGAGGAGAAGAAGGCGCCGGATGCCGCAGAGGCTTCTGCGCGGGAGTATTGCTATATGCTCCTTTACGTGATCAAAAATGAGCTTCGTAGTCCCGATGGGGACTACCGAAAGCGGATTCGGACGATATTCGGGCAGGAAAATATAAAAGAGCTGCTGCAGAATACGCCCATCTCTGTGTCGGAACGGTCGAATCAGCTCTTGTATGTGGGGATGTGTTATCCCGGCGGCGTCCTTTTGCGGCTGCTTAGGCTGATTCTGCGCATCTACGATAAAAAGGAAAGAGCCTGAAAGGAAGAGGGCAGGGCGGCGCCTTGTCATAGGAGAGCAGCATGATCATTATAAGAGTCATGGGCGGGCTGGGCAATCAATTGCAGCAATACGCGCTGTACAGAAAATTTCAGAGTCTGAAAACCGAGGCAAAGCTGGATCTTTCATGGTTTTCGCCAAATAGTCAGGCGGGGATGAGAGCGCCCAGAACGTTTGCGCTGTCTGACTTTGCGGATTTACCCATAGAGACGGCTTCCGAAGCGCAGGTGCGCGCCCTGCTCGGAAGGACCTATGAAGAGAGGGCGGGCTTATGGGAAAAAATGAGGCGGCGGATCGCGCCGGGGACACTGCCCCTGTTGGAAGAATCCGAAATGTATCAGGAAGAGATTTTTTCTTTCCGGGATAAATATCTGGTGGGCTATTGGGCCTGCGAAGCATACTATGGGGATATTCTGGGGATGCTTCGGGAAGAGATGCGTTTTCCGGAGAGTAACAATAAGAAGAATCAGGAGACGATGCAGAAGATGGCGGAGCAGACTGCCGTCAGCATCCATGTCCGCAGGGGCGATTATCTGGACGCTGCCAATGTGTCGATGTTCGGCGGTATCTGCACGGACGCATATTATGACAGCGCGATTGCCTATATAAAAGAGCGATACCCCGAAGCGGTATTCTATGTCTTTTCAGATGATGCGGACTATGTGCGGGCGCGCTTTCAGGGGCCGGAGTATCGCATTGTGGACTGGAACCGGGGGGATGACAGCTTTTACGATATGCAGTTGATGAGCGGCTGTCACCACAATATCTGCGCCAACAGCACGTTCAGCTTCTGGGGAGCACGGTTAAATGCGCATACCGACAAGTGTATGATACGTCCTTCCATCCACAAGAATACGCAAAATTGCATACCGGAGGAGATGAAACGGCTCTGGAAGGGGTGGACGCTCGTCGCGCCGGCCGGAGAGGTTGTGTAAGGGGCAGTGTTTATGCTATACTAAACATGAGTTTTGCGGATCAGATCGGCGCAGCATTTTTGGTTCTGGCATCTTAATAAAAGGAACAACACGAAAGGTTATTAGATAGAGATGGAATACGGCAACGATAAAATTGTCCTGTATCTGCATGGCGGCAGCGGCAACCATGGCTGCGAGGCGATCATCAACAGCACCTGTCATATGCTGGAAGATATCCCCAAACTTCTCGTGACCAACAGCGAGCAGGAGGACAGGCGTTATACCCTTGAGCCGCTCTGCGATATTTTAGAAGAGCGTAAGATCGCGGAGCATTTTTTTGCCCATGTGTGGTATTATGTCTGGCGAAAGGTATTCCGCGATCCGGAGTCCTTTATGCGCTATCGGTTTCGGGAGGTCATGAAAAAGAATCTCGCGCCGCTCTATCTTTCAACGGGCGGCGATATGTATTGCTATGAACTCTCCAAGCGGGAGGCAGTTACCGCAAACAGCGCTTTTAACAGGGCGGGGGCGAAGACGGTCCTCTGGGGCTGCTCTTTAGAGCCGGAACTTTTGGAGGACCCCGTGATCGTGGAGGACATGCGGCGCTACGCGCTGATCACACCGCGGGAGTCCATCACTACGCAGGCGCTTGCGGCGGCGGGGATTACGGAGAATGTAAAGCAGTTTCCGGATCCGGCCTTTGCTTTGACGCCGGAGGAGACAAAGCTCCCCCATGGCTTTGACGAAGGAAATACGATCGGGATCAATATCAGTCCCATGATATTGCGTCATGAAACAAAAGATGGAATAACGATAAAAAACTATCGAAAACTAATTGATTATATTTTAGAAAATACGGATTGTCACATCGCCTTGATACCCCATGTGATGTGGAAGTATAATGACGACAGACTGACAGCGGCTGAACTTTATAACGGCTATCAGGGAAACGGCAGGGTGGTTATGTTCGAGGATATGTCCTGCCGGAAGATCAAATATGTAATTTCGAAATGCCGTGCTTTTATCGGCGCCAGAACGCATGCCACGATCGCGGCTTACTCTTCGTGCGTACCAACGCTGGTAGTAGGGTATTCCGTGAAGGCGCGGGGGATTGCCAGAGACCTTTTCGGCATGGAGGAACATTATGTGCTGCCGGTGCAGAGCCTTGCCGATCCGGAAGAATTAATAAACGCTTTTTCGTGGATGATGGAGCGTGAGGAAGAGATTCGGGAGCGGCTGCAGAAGATCATGCCCGATTATTGCAAACAGGCGGCCGCGGCGGGGGAAGAGATTCGTAAACTGTGGAAGAGTCTCCATGACAGCCGGACGGAGCAGTAAACCGTGCAGAGCAGCGGCCGATTCGCAGGATGGCCTGAAAGTAGATGAGATATGGGCAGAATACAGAAAGCCGGAAAAAACATCATATTCGGATATATCAGCACGCTGGTAATCCTGTTAGTAAACTTTATCCAGAGGACAGTCTTTATCTATGTGCTGGGCAAGACGTTCACAGGCGTCAATGAAACCTATACGAATGTTTTAAGCGTCCTGTCTCTGGCGGAGATGGGGATCGGCACGGCCTTAAACTACAGTCTCTACAAGCCGGTGGCGGAGCGCGATATCGAGAAGGTCAAGTCCTATATGCGCTTTTATAAAAAAGCATATCTGTCGATCGCAGGCGTGATCGCGGTCGTGGGGCTTGCGATTTCTCCGTTTTTAAAATATGTCCTGAAAAATCCGGGCAATCTGACCGTGAAGGAATTGACGCTGTACTATTATTTATTCCTGTTCAACACGGTGATCAGTTACTTTGTCGCCTATAAATACAGCTTGTCAAATGCCGAGCAGAAAAATTATATTCAGACCAATATCACCACCTTGACGAAGATTGCGACGGCTGCGGTGCAGATCACGGTATTGCTGCTGACCCGGAATTTTTTGTTTTATCTGCTGGCGCAGTCTGTGGTGGAACTTTTTCAGAAGATATTCGTGACTGCTTATATGAACAGGGTCTACCCCTATCTGCGGGATCCGGATGTACAGAAACTGACGGCGGAGGAGACGCAGGTCATATCCACTAAGACAAAGGCGCTGATCTGCAGCAAGGTGGGGGATGTGGCCAGACTGCAGACGGATTTCCTCGTGATTTCTTCCCTTGTCAATGTAGATACTTCGGCCGTTGTGGGCAACTATGTCTACATCATTACTTATGTGGGAAATTTTATTAATGTGATCTTTGAGTCGGTGATATCGGGTTTTGGCAATGTGGTGGCTACGGAGTCGAAGGAGAGACAGTATCTGCTCTTTCGGGTATACCGCTTTTTTGCCTGCTGGCTCTTCGGGTTTGGTGCGGTGGGTTTTTATCATTTACTCACGCCGTTTATCGGCGGCGTGTGGCTTAGGAAAGAGGGCTGGACGCTGCCGCAGGTGACCGTGGCGCTTCTGGTGATGGATTTTTACTTAAAGGGCGGGCGCACGGTGCTTTTTAATTTTAAGATCGCTTCGGGACTGTTCGAGCAGGACAAATTCCTGCCGCTGATTCAGGGTGCGATCAATCTGGTGGTCTCCATTGCGCTGGTGATAAAGATCGGTGTGACCGGCGTCTATGTGGGGACGTTGGTGTCAGGTATTCTGGCAAACCTGATCCGCCCCGGCATTATCTACCGGGTCTGCTTTGACCGGAAGCCGTGGGCTTATTTCAAGGATTCCCTGAAATATCTGGCGGTCGTGTTCGGCGTGGGAGTGATCATCACACCGGTTTGCTCTGCCTTGATGGGAGAAGTTACGATTCTGACGTTTGTGGTGATGGTCCTTATCATCACGCTGTTTTATAATCTGGTGTTTCTGGCGGTGTTTCACAGGACGGAGGAGTTTTCTTATCTGTGGACTGCGGTGGTGTGCAGACTGCCGGTTTTGGGAAAGATAGCCGCAGGGAGAGGAGCAGGAAAAGGAGGCGCGGATGAATAAGGTCCCTTTGATAGAAAATGCCTGCAAGGACTTGCTGCAGTACGGCGTATTCGATGGAAAGGCAAGGCTAAAATATCTGGTCAAGCGTTATCTTCTGGGGCGTAAAACTGCGGGCGAAGATCTGATCTTCTGGCCGACGGGGCTTCTGGCGGCGGGCTTGTGGCGCTGTCGGCAGGAACTTTTAGCGGAAGCGGAGAATGCGGTCCGGCAGTCCGACGCTGAGGCAGGTGCAGGCAGTGAGACACTTCAAAACAGCAGGCAGACGGTCGGCATGATAGAGCGGTCGCTTTCAGCCTACTATGAGAGGTGGCAGAAAAAGGGCCTTCCCCTTCTTGTGATTGACGATCTGCTGGCAGGAGAGACGCTGCTTGACGCTTATGTACAGATGGAGAAGACAGGAAGCGAAAGCTGTCTTGGCCTGTCGAAGGAGATGCTTCGTAAGATGCTCGACCGGATGGCGGATTTTGCGGTGAAAGCCGATTGTGACAGGGCGGGGAGTATCCTGTATCGCCCGGGGCAGGGAAACGGCTATATTTTTGTGGATACGATCGGACTGTGCTGTCCTTTTCTTTACCGATACGGTGATCTGTTTGGCAAACCGGAAGTTAGAGAACTGGCGCTGAAGCAGATCACGAATTTTCTGGTTTATGGCATGGATGCGGCGACAGGTCTGCCCTACCACGGCTACGACTTGTCGGACGGCGGCTGTAAATACGGGATCATCGGCTGGGGCAGGGCCGTAGGGTGGCTTCTGCGCGGCATGACAGGCTGTATGACTTCCGGACAGGGCAGGGAGAAGCTGAGCGAGCCTTACAGGGAACTGGTCGATACGACGCTTGCTTTTGTGCGGCCAGACGGATATGTCTCGTGGCAGCTTGCGGCGCTCGACGGCCCTGCGGATACGTCCGCCACGGGGATGCTCTGCGCGGCTGTCAAAGCGGGGATGGAACTTGGTATTCTGACAGGCGGAAATTATGAAAAAGCGCTGTCTGCCGGAAGGGCGGCGCTTGAAAAATCAGTCAAAAACGGACGGGTCAACGACTGCTCCGGAGAGTGCGAGGGCTTTTCCTGCTATCCCCAGCGCTACGGGGCTTATCCGTGGGCGCTCGGTCCGGCGCTCATGGTTTTGCAGTAAGCGCGGGTAGATTGCTGCGGCTTTGGACGGAATGGACCGAAATGATGGATACAGATGCGGAAACGACAGAGGGATGATATGCCAAAACGACTCAAACAATATGAACAAACGATTACCATACAAGAGGCGCTCTACTACGGCTTCTTTATCCTGCTTTCCCTGACAAAGGGTCTGGGATTTTACGAAGGGCAGAAGCTTTTTATCCTGCTGGTTGCGCCTGCAATGCTTTTGGGTTTCTTAAAAATCCTCTTGACGCCCTATACGAAAAGGCAGGCCGTCCTGCAGGTTTTGTTTCTTTTGCTGGCGGCGGTAGTCTTTTATAATTCGCGGCAGATCTCCGTGTTTTTTCTGGCGTTTACCGTTTTGGGCATGAAGGGGATATCTTTAAAAAAAGTGGTCCATATCGCGCTCTGGGTATGGACTGTATGCGGCGTCGCGCTGTCGTCCTTTTTCTTTTTCTTTTTGGAACATACGGTGTACCGGGTGCACGCCAAGCTGGGGCTGGGGCATATTTTTCGCTGGAGTCTGGGTTTCACGCATCCGAACATTTTACATGTCACCTATCTGTTCCTAAGCGCCTTACTCATCCTTAAACTGGAGGAGCGATATACAATTAAGACCTATCTGCTGCTGATGCTCGGCAATCTGCTGGTGTTTTTCTATTCCATCAGCTATACGGGGTTCGGCATTGAGACGGTGCTTTTGACGGGCGCGCTCTATGTGAAGCTGCGTCCCCGTTTTTGTATTGTGGAGAAACTGCTGGCGAATCTAGTGCTGCCGGTCTGCCTGTTTCTGTCTTTTGTTGTGCCGTTTTATCTGAGCTGGAATCCCTTCAGCGCGATCGTACAGGGTCTGGATTCTATTTTGAATACGCGAATCTGGCTGGCGCAGCAGTTTTTGAAATCGGAGTACAGAAGTCTTTTTGGCGCGGACATTACCAAGGTCGTTAAATCGTCCATGACGCTGGATAATTCCTACGTCTGGTGCTATATCAATTATGGACTGATATCCACGATCATCATTCTTCTTAGTTATTTCATCCTGCTGTTTTATGATACCCATAAACAGCGGACAAGGGAACTGGTGATACTTGTATGCTTTCTGGGGGCGGGATGGACGGAACCCTTGTTGTTTAATTCTTCCTTTAAAAACGTGACCCTGCTCTTTTTAGGGAATCTTCTGTTTTTGCAAAAGGAGGGCGCGGCGGAATACGGTCTGTCATTTTTGATCCCTACGCGATGGCGGGAGGTCACTATCCCGTTTGCAAAGCTGCCGGACAGCCTTTTTGCGGCGGCGCGGGCGGTCTGCGGGAACAGGGCGCATAGGCGGAAACTATATGCCGGCGCGGCTGCGGGGGCGCTTTTGGGACTACTTCTTTGCGGCCTGTTGTACAGGGAGCCGGCAGGCTATGTGGTGCCGCGGTTTTACACGGACGGCAGGGAAGAGACGTCTGTGTATCTGAAGAGCGCGGACGATCCCGCATGGGCGGGATACCGGGTCATGAATTATCAGGACGCTGAAACGCCGATGCAGATCGTGGCGGGAAAGGCCGTGAAGCTGGAGACGGCGCGGTATTATGTGGGCGCGGGGCTGCTCGGGGGGCTGATTGGGATGCTTGCGGTGGTTATGCGTAAGTTATTGAAATTGTGCAAAGGATAACCAACGCAGACGCGCTTGCGCTCCATTCCGGACGTAGTGGTACTAGGCTCGAAAGAACCTCGCCAAGTACCAACGTCCTACAAGGGTCTGCTTATGGTTATCATTTGCACAATTAATATACATTATGATGTGGTTCGCAATGATTAACAATATAGAATAAATCAGGATGAGAGATGAGAAGGAAGACCGCATGAAAGAGAAATTGACATATTGTAGTATTCTGGGAACGAACATTAACGTTACGAACATGGAAGACACTATCTCCTACATTACGGAAAATCTTGACGCCTTAAAGGGCGACTATATTTGTGTCTCCAACGTACACACGACGGTGATGTCTTACCGTGACGCGGCTTACCGCAAGGTGCAGAACAGCGGCGCGATGGCGCTTCCCGACGGGCAGCCGCTCTCGATCGTCAGCAGAAAGAGGGGGTTTTCGGAGGCGAGACGGGTGCCGGGTCCCGATTTGATGCCGGCGATCCTTGATCTCTCGCAAAAGACGGGATATCGTCATTACTTTTACGGCAGTACAGAAGCCACGCTGGAGGCGCTGCGGGCGGCCCTGTTAAAACGCTATCCAAAATTACAGATTGCGGGCATGTATTCCCCGCCCTTTCGGGAACTGACCAAGGCGGAAGATGAAGAGATAATACGCAGGATCAATGAGAGCGGCGCGGATTTTGTGTGGGTGGCGCTGGGCGCTCCCAAGCAGGAGTGGTGGATGTATGAGCACCGCCGCAAAATCCATGCGCTGATGCTGGGGGTGGGGGCGGCCTTTGACTTTACGGCAGGCACCACGAAGCGGGCGCCGATGTGGATGCAGAAGCTTTGTCTGGAATGGGTGTTTCGCATCCTGAAAGATCCAAGGCGTATGCTGCCGCGCTATCTGAACACGAATTTTGCCTTTGTTTATTATACCTATCGGGAAGGACGGGCTCTTAGAAAGAAGAGGGGGAAGAGCCTGCGTATCGCTATGATCGGCCACAAACGGATCCCTTCCAGAGAGGGAGGTGTGGAGGTGGTGGTGGAAGAGCTGTCTGTCCGTATGGTGGCGCTGGGTCACCGGGTGGATGCCTACAACCGTTTCGGACACCATGTTTCCGGTAAAAAATACGATCAGGAGTACGGCTGGAAAGGACGCAGATTTTATAAGGGCGTCCGTGTTTATATCGTGCCCACTTTCAGGCGGAGCAGCTTAAATGCGATCGTATATTCCTTTTTTGCAACGATCATGGCGCTTTTTCACCGCTATGATGTGATTCATTATCACGCGGAAGGGCCCTGCGCTATGCTGTGGCTGCCGCATTTTCTGAGAAGGAAGATCGTGGTGACTGTCCACGGGCTCGACTGGCAGCGGGCGAAGTGGGGGAACTTTGCTTCTTTTGTGATTAAGTTCGGGGAGAAAATGGCGGCGAAGTATGCGGATGAGATCATCGTACTGTCAGACAATGTAAAACGGTATTTTGCGGATACTTATAACAGACAGACGACTTATATTCCGAACGGGATCGGCAGGCCAAAGCCGCAGGGCGTTTCTTTGATAGAAGAGAAGTACGGACTGAGGAAGGACGGGTATTTCCTGTTTCTGGCGCGGATCGTGCCGGAGAAGGGGCTTCATTACCTGATCGAGGCCTATGCAAAGCTGGATACGGATAAACGGCTGGTGATCGCCGGCGGAAGTTCTCAGGCTGTGGGCTATATGGAACAGATCCATAAGATGGCGAAAAAGGATGAGCGCATCCTGATGACGGATTTCGTGCAGGGGCAGGTGTTGGAGGAACTCTATGCGAACGCCTACGCTTTTGTACTGCCAAGCGACGTGGAGGGCATGGCGATGACGCTCCTTGAGGCGATGAGCTACGGTTCCTGCTGTCTGGTCAGCGATATCAAAGAAAATACCGAGGTGGTGGAGGATAAGGCGCTCACCTTCAAAAAGGGCAATGTGAAAGATCTGCGGGAGAAGCTTTCATGGCTGCTTGCGCATCCCGAAGAAGTGCGGCGTATGGGGGAGGAGAGCGCGGACTACATCTGCGGCAGGTACGACTGGGAGGATGTGACGAAGCGGACGGTGGCTTTGTATGAGAGGGCGATAAAGAAATGAAGATTTTGCTGGTGAACAAGTTTTTGTATCCCAACGGCGGATCGGAGACTTACATTTTTCAGCTGGGAGAAGAATTACAAAAAAGAGGCCACGAAGTGCAGTATTTCGGGATGGAGCATGCCGGACGTATCGTGGGAAACCGCGCGCAGCGGTATACGGCCGACATGGATTTCCACACGGGAAAGCTGAAAAAGCTTTTGTACCCCTTTAAGATCATTTACTCCTTTGAGGCGAAGAAAAAGCTGGACGCGGTGCTGCGGGATATGGAACCCGATGTGGTGCATCTGAATAATATCAATTTCCAGCTTACGCCCTCTGTGATCTACGCGGTGCGCGCCTATCAGAAAAGGTCGGGCCGCAGGGTGAAGCTTGTATACACTGCGCACGATTATCAGTGGGTCTGCCCCAATCATATGATGCGGATCCCCGCTGACGGTACGATCTGTTTTGCGTGCCGGGACGGACACTTTTTCTCCTGCGCGAAAAACCGCTGTATTCACGGCTCCTTTGTCAAGAGCCTGCTCGGCGCATTGGAAGGAAAAATCTACCGTTTTCTTCGTACTTATGCGCTGGTGGATGTAATCGTCTGTCCCAGCGCGTTTATGAAAAGACAGTTGGATACGGATCCGGTTCTTTCGGAAAAGACCGTGATGATGCACAATTTTGTAGAGCGGGCGGGCGCCGGTGCGAGCCGGAAAGAAGAGAGGAAGGTTGTGGACGAAAATCAGGAAGGCGCCGTCACGGGGCAGCAGGACGATTATGTTCTCTATTTTGGGAGATTTTCGGAAGAGAAGGGAATCGCCACCCTGTTAAAGGCCTGTGAGGCGCTGCCGGAGATCCCCTTCGTGTTTGCCGGGACAGGTCCCTTGGAAGAACTGGTGGATCAGGTGAAAAATGTGGAGAATAGAGGATTCGTGACGGGAGAAGAACTCGGGAAGCTGATTGCCGGAGCACGGTTTTCCGTCTATCCGTCGGAGTGGTATGAAAACTGTCCCTTCTCCGTGATGGAATCGCAGATGTACGGCACGCCCGTGCTGGTATCAGACCTTGGCGGCGCACCGGAACTGGTACAGGCGGGATGTACGGGAGAATTGTTCCGGGGCGGGGACGCAGAGGAACTGACGGCGCATATCAGGGAGCTTTGGGAGGATGTGGAGCGGTGCAGGCGCTATCGGGAGAACTGCAAAGAGGTAAAATTTGACACAGTCGGGGAATACTGTGATAAAATAGTGAGGGAAGTGTATTCATAGTGCATGCTTGCATGCAGCTATGGATACATTTGCCGAACATCCGTCATGAGCAAGAAGCACGAATAGTGCGGATTGCGAATGATGGCAGATGCGAAGCATCTGATTTTATCACAGAGAGTAAAGACAGACAGGAGATAACTGCATGAGCAGACGAACACTATATGGAACCGTGATCGTGACATACCGCTGCAACGCGCGCTGTAACATGTGCGACTGCTTTAAGGATCCTACCCGTCCAGAGGAGGAGATCACGCTGGAAGAGATCAAAAAGCTGCCGGAGATGGCGTTTACAAACATCACGGGCGGAGAGCCCTTTGTCAGGCAGGATATTCCGGATATCGTGCGGGAACTATATAAAAAAAGCGACAGGATCGTCATTTCCACGAACGGGTATTTTACCGAACGGATCATTGCCCTGTGCAGGGAGTTTCCGAAGGTGGGCATCCGCATCAGCATTGAGGGCCTGCAGGAGACAAACGATAAGATAAGAGGCATTCCCGATGGCTTCAACAGAGGGTACAATACCTTAAAGACACTGGTGGAGATGGGGCATCCGGACGTGGGATTCGGCATGACGGTGCAGGATATGAACTGCGAGGATCTGGTGCCGCTTTATAATATCGCAAACGATATGGGCATGGAGTTTGCTACGGCAACGCTGCATAATTCTTTTTATTTCAGGAAGACGGACAATAAGATCGACGATAAGTACAAGGTGGCGCAGAATTTTGAGAAACTGATCAACGAGCTGTTAAAGAGCCGTTCGCCGAAAAAGTGGTTCCGCGCCTACTTTAACCACGGTCTCATCAATTATATCTACGGGAATAAAAGACTTCTTCCCTGTGATATGTCGAAGAACGCCTTTTTCATTGATCCGTTCTGCGACGTGATCCCCTGCAACGGCATGGAGAAAAAGGCTGTGATGGGAAATCTCAGGGAGCAGTCGTGGGACGAGCTGTGGAATTCGCCGCAGGCGGAGAAAGTGCGGGAATGTACGAGAAACTGTGACCGGAACTGCTGGATGATCGGCTCCGCTTCTCCCGCTATGCACAAGTATATCTGGGTGCCGGCGTGGTGGGTCATAAAACATAAATTTTTAAAGGGCGGAAAATACAGTCTGCGGGAGAATAAGTATATTAAGTGATGCAAACTGACAATTTTTTTGCATCGCAAGGAGAGATTAACATGAAATTTCTATATATCGCCCCGCGCTATCATACAAATCAGGCGGATATCATGAAGGGACTAAAAGAGCAAGGGCATGAAATCCTTTTTATCAGTCATTATGCCGCGCTCATTGAGGATTATTCTTGCGTGACACCCGTCGTTCTGGGGTATTCAAAACTGTATCAGCTTTTTGATTTTTTGTATGTGAAAGTGATCCGCAGGAAAGACCCGGAAGCGATTGTTTATAAGATTCAGCACGGATTTCCGCCGCTTGGAAAGTTAAAAAAACTCATCTGCGATTTTGCGCCGGATCTGGTCATCCTGCGGGAACGATCGATGTACTCCATGGCGGCCTGTCTGATCTGTAAAAAAAAGCGCTATCCCTGTATCCTCTATAACCAGAATCCGCTCTGGTCAAAGCCGGTAAAAAAAGATTTGCCGCACCGTCTGGTGAATCGTATGACGCCGGCTTTGCGCATGACGCCGGTCATGGGCGAAAAAATGCTGGACACAGCAATCCGGGAAAACGATTATTTTGTGCCTTTTGTGGTCGATCCGCAGCGTGCGCCGGAGGAAAGGACTTATTTTCGGGACGATGTGATCCACATCCTCTGCATCGGCAAATATGAGACCAGAAAACATCATCTGATGCTGCTTAAAGCGGTGGAAAAGCTGCTTGAAAAGGAAAAGACCGGCGATGCGGGTGGGCAGAAAAATGAACAAAACGGCGGATGTACAGGCGGCCTCAGGCTGACCCTGATCGGCGAGGCGACGAATCGTTTTCAGAAAGAATACTGCGCACAGGTCAGGCAGTATGTGACAGCGCATCATATGGAAGATATCGTCACGGTTAAGACGAATGTGCCGCGCAGCGAGATGGCGGCGGAATATCTGTCGGCGGATGTGTACGTGATTCCGAGTACCCGCGAGATGGCTTCCGTGTCGCAGCTTGAGGCGATGAGTTATTCCCTGCCGGTGATCTGCAGTGATAAAAACGGGACGGCCTGTTATGTGGAGGACGACGTGACGGGGTATCTTTTTCAGGACTGCGATCAGGCGGATCTGGAAGAGAAGCTTTCGGCGATGCTCGCTGACAGGGAGAAGCTCAGGCGCATGGGCGAAGCGGGTTATCAGGCATTGATAGAAAAGTATAATTTCAAACGGTATTACGACACAATTATGGGGATGCGGGATAAGATCCTGCGGGAGCGCTTATTTTGAAACAAAAAATAAAAGATATGTTAGCGGCGGTCGTCTATTTTTTCTACGAAAAAGGCGTCCTGCGAAACAGAATACGGGTGCATTCCATCGATGAGACGATCGACGAGCTTTTGCATACCGAAAAGAGTATGGTGCGCTTTGGAGACGGTGAGATCGTGATGATTAAGGGTGTCGATCTCATGCTGCAAAAGGCTTCGGCGGAAATCGCGGAGGGTTTAAAAGAGATTCTGGCCTATCGGCACGATGATCTGCTGGTGACGATCCCCGGCATTTTTGACGGTCTTTCGGATCATCACAGGGCCAGTCGGCAGTTTTGGCGCGATCACCTGCTCTTTTGCCGGAAAACCTATGAGACATACTGCAATCCGGACAGGGTCTATTATACGACCTTTGTGTCGCGCTGTTACTATTTTGCGAAGGATCGTACGCCCTGTGACGGATGGTTTGCAAAAATTAGAAAAATATGGGAAAATAGAGATGTTGTTATCGTGGAGGGAACAAGAACCCACAACGGCGTCGGCAATGATCTGATCGATACGGCGCAGAGCATCGAGCGCATCATTTGTCCGCCGAGTGACGCTTACAGCGCGCTCCCCGCGATTTTGGAGGCCTGTACGGCGTATGAAAAAGACAGGCTTTTTCTGCTTTCGGTAGGCGTTGCCGCCAAGTTTCTGGCGACGGAATTGTTTAAACAAGGGTACCGCGTTTTGGATATCGGCAATCTGGATCTGGAGTATGAGTGGTATGTGAGACAAACACTGGGGAAATGTAAGCTGGAAAAACATGATATCACGGGTGAGGAAGCAAACCGAAAAGCGGCGCTGCACGACAAGGCGTACGCGGCCTATTTGGAGCAGGTAAAAGTGTGGCTGTGAGGTAAGAAAAAGACATGATAGACAGTAAAGAAGCGTACAGACGCTATCTGGAACAGGACAAGCTCGCGCTGGGGCGGCGAAAAGACCGGCGTCCCCGTTTCTTTGGAGATGAAATCTGGAAGTTTGAGATTCTGCTGCGCAGGGTAGAATACGATTTAAACTGCAGGAGCGGACTGGCGGCGTTTGTCATAGGAAAGTACCATAAATTCCGGTTTCATCGTCTGAGCGTGCGTCTGGGCTTTACGATTCCGCCGAATGTATTCGGGGAGGGGCTGGCAATTCCCCATTACGGAACCATCGTTGTACATGGAAATGTGAGAGCCGGAAAAAACTGCCGCCTGCAGGAAGGCGTGACTATCGGCGCGACGGGCGGAAGCCATGAGGCGGCTATGATCGGTGATAACTGTTATTTTGCGAGCGGCGCAAAGGTGATTGGCGCGGTACGCATCGCGGATGACGTGGCTGTCGGCGCGGGCGCGGTCGTCACAAAGGATATTACGGAGGCTGGAACGACATGGGCCGGTGTGCCGGCAAGGAAGATCAGCGATAACGATTCACATGCGAATCTGTGTCAGGCGCTTTTTTCATAGCAGGTTTTTGTGTGTTGGAGAGGAAAGGTATGGACAGGACAGGAATCAGGGGCCTTTTTAATAAACTGGGATATATTTTTAACAAAAGAGATAAGAGAAACATTGCATTTTTATTGATTGCGGTGATCGTGGGCAGTTTTTTAGAACTGTCGGCTGTTGCGATTTTTAAGCCGTTCGCGGATATTCTCATGAATCCGGACGCGATCCGAAAGAATTGGTATCTGGTCTGGCTCTACGATATGTTTGGCTGTCAGACTTATAAAGATTTTCTAACGGTTTTGTCAGTTTGTATTATCATTATCTATGTCTCGAAGAATGTTTATCTGATCTGCGAGAGAAGTTATATGTTCAAATTCTCTTATGACACGCAGAAGAATTTATCTACACGGCTTCTTCTCACCTATATGAAAGAGCCGTACACATTTCATTTAAATAAAAATATTGCGACGCTGCAAAGGAGTCTGCAGGAGGATACCAGCCAGTTTATGCAGGTGATTTTGTATTCTCTGGAATTGATCAATGAAGTTGTGACGTGTGCCGTGCTGGGTATCTTTCTGCTGTTTGAAAGTAAATCTATTACCATTGTGGTGCTTTCGCTGCTTTTTTTGTGTGTGGGGTTGTTTTTTGTCATTACAAGGAAGTATGCCAGAGGGCTTGGACAGAAAAACCAGCATTACCGGGGGATGATTTTTCAGTGGATGAACCAGTCGCTCGGCGGCATCAAAGAGATTAAGATTCTTGACAGGGAGCAGTATTTTATTGATGAATATCAGAAGTATTATACCAAATTTTCCAGAGGGCTGCGCATCAGCAGGGTGATTTCTATCCTTCCCAAGTATATCGTGGAAGCCGTGTGTATGTCGGGGCTGCTTTTGGCGATCATTCTCAAAATGTATTTCGGGGGAGCGGATGTGATTTATTATCTCCCGCAGCTTGCTGTTTTTGCCATGGCGGCGCTGCGCCTGATGCCGTCTGTGGGTAAGATCAATGAGTATACGACAAGCATTCTGTATGCGCTGCCGTCCGTGGATCTGGTCTATCACGACCTGCATGAGATCGAGGACTATGTCGAGCGGCAGGATGGTGAAGTGAAGGAAGCATGGAATCTGCAGAAAGAGATTCGCGTGGAGCATGTGACATATGCGTATCCGAACGTGGAGGAACCCGTGATACGGGAGGCGTCTTTCGAAATTGAAAAAGGCAGTACCGTGGCCTTTATCGGGGCGTCCGGTGCAGGCAAAACAACGATGGTCGATCTCATACTGGGGCTGCTTGAGCCGCAGGAAGGGCGGATCGTGGCGGATGGGCTGAATATACATGAAAAGCCGAGAACCTTTCACGCTCAGGTAGGCTATATTCCGCAGGTGATCTATTTATCGGACGATACGATCCGCAATAATATCGCTTTTGGCGTTAAACAGGAGAACATAGACGAACAGGCAGTCCTTCAGGCAATGGAGAAGGCGCAGCTTACTGATTTTATTCACAGCCTGCCGCTCGGTCTGGATACGATCGTAGGTGACAGGGGCGTCAGATTGTCCGGCGGTCAAAGACAGCGTATCGGGATTGCCAGAGCGCTTTATCACGATCCGGAGATACTCGTATTAGACGAGGCGACTTCGGCGCTCGATAACGATACGGAGGCCGCGGTCATGGAGGCGGTGGAACATTTGCAGGGAACGAAGACGATGATCATCATCGCGCATCGATTGACGACGATCCGTAATGTGGACAGGATCTACGAGGTGACAGACGGTAAGGTGACGGAGCGGCGCAAGCAGGAAGTGTTTGGAGGGCATCATATTGATGGATCAGGCGATAGCTGATGCGGGGAAAGGCAGGATTGTTTCCATTGATGTTCTGAAAGGTGTGGCGGCTTATCTGGTGGTGCTTGGGCATATTGTAACAGGGAAAGAGGAGTACCGCGGGATCTATGATTTCATTTATGCTTTTCATATGCCGCTGTTTATGTTTCTTGCCGGGTGTACGGTCGTGCTTTCCTATCGAAACAGCAGCGGGAAGATGACCTATTTGATGAGGCGGTTTGTGAATATTATGGTGCCGTATCTGATCTGGTCGGTTTGTTTGCCGGTGATGACTTCCGGCTCTATTATGCGGGTAAAGTGGAAAAATGTAATTGTTAAAACTTTTGTTACAAACAGGATGTTTTGGTTCCTTCCGACTCTATACGGATTGATTATCGGTTATGTATGTTACTGCCGGATCAGGGAGGGGATCCGGAAGCGGGATAGATGGAACGGGGCAGGTGAAGTGACGGCGACCGTCGTGGATGCAGTTAGCTGCATATGTGTTACGGGGATTTTTGCGCTGCTGATGTTTTTGACAAAGTATCAGCTTTTTAGAGATATCGTCGGTTTTACGATTCCGTTTTTTGCGGCGGTCATGTATATGGAACATAAGTGGGTCTATGATTTGTTTCATACGCGTATATTGGCGGTTGTGGCATTTATTATATTTATTTTGGTGATTGGAAGATTTGATTTTGATCAGGTGTGTATCGCAACGTCACTTTTGAGAATGCTATTGGGAATGTGCGCCGTAGTCATATTGCTTCAGGTTGTTGAAGAATTGCCGATGCCCGGAATGGTGAACAGGTTGTTGGTTCTTTTTGGACGAAGTTCTCTGCTGATCTATATTTTGCATATTTGGTTATTGAATCATAGCAGGCTGGCCAGTCTGCAAATAGGGGGAGCGCCAGTTATAGTAATGTGGTACTGTGCTGTCAGTTTGTTGGTCTGCGGGGTGTGCGCTGTTCTTTTTGCCGGGCTGTCGCGTATTCCGGTCGTGCGGTTGCTGTTATTGGGAAAAATGGAGGGCTGTTATGCGAAACGCTGGTAAATATGGATATCGTCTGGCTATGTTCGCAGCGCTTTTTGCCTTTTTTTTGGCAGCGGGACATAATGGTCCCGTGCTTTTTGACGATAGTGATAGTTATATACTGGTTCGCCAGAATGAGGGCATTATGCCCGTCTATCCCCTGTTTATTATGGTGAATCAAATCATTTTTGGCGAAGCGGTTTATCTTTGGGCTGTTATTATTGAACAGGCTGTTCTGGCGGCATTTTCCGTGGTTTTGTTGGAGGAGACGATCAGAAAACGCTTTGGTCTTGGCTGGGTGGAGAGTATTTTGATCGGCATAGCTGCCTTATATCCGTACACGATCGAAATGCCTGCAGCGATGATGACTCAGGCGATTTTGACAGAGGGACTGGCCTATTCTCTATTCTATATTTTTTGGGTGTGCCTTCTTGGGGCGGTCTGGGAAAAAAGTTATGTCCGCTTTTTAGGTGCGGTTGGCATGTCTTTGTTTCTGTCGGCCCTTCGTTCCCAGCTGCAGATACTCTTTGGCGTGTGCGGAGTCATCTTTCTGTATTTGGTCTGTATGCGGGGAAGAGGCGCGGGACGCAGGAAAAAAGCAGCCTGCTTTGTGGTCGGAATGGCAGGCGCGGCAGTTGTCAGCCTGTTGGGGGTTATGCTGGTTTCCGTGATGGCAGGCAGCTATCAGACTGCGATGCAGAAGGGCCATAGTTTCTACCTCTATCGATTAAGGGTGCAGCAGCCGGAGGATTATCAGGCTTATCTGGAGGAGAAGGCGCAGAAGGATGCTGATGAAAGCCCGGATTTGGGGAAGGAGGCGTCCGGCTCAGAATTAGAAGAAGAGAGCTGGAAAAGCAAAAGTTATTCCAATAGTCAGTACCAGTCGCTCCTTTTTTCAAGAGGTATGTATGAGGCGGATTATGAGGATGCAGAGTTGTTTTCTGATCCTGTGCTGAAAAATCTGTATCTGACGTTGTATGAGGTGGTAGATGCGAAAAAGCAGCGCTATGCTTATGCGGAAGAAGGATTATGGATGTGGAAGGATATTGTGGGCGGGGTTGGCAGAGTCGGGATAACCTGTATGGGGATTCCCTCAAGATATTATGCGGAATATGCCCCGGAAATTATTCGTGCGGATGATTTTAGTGAGATCAGGGCCGGGCACCTGCAGACGATAGGATTGACATTGATCAAGGCGCACTTTGGAAGATTTTTGTATCATACGCTGATGCTGCTGCCGCAGGCGTTCATTAGTACGGTTTTTTTTCAGTATGCGCCGCTTTATCTGCTCTGTCATCTGATCACGGCTTTTTTGTACCTGTCGGCGATAGCTTTGATGATTTGGGGATATCGGGAGGAAAGGGTAAAAGATGACGGTGCGGAGATGATGGCGCTCGTGCTTGGCACAAACTTTGTTATGGTGATTATCATATCACTGGTCTTTTTCGGACAGCAGCGTTATCTGGTATATGCGTTTGGCCTCTTTTATATAGCGTATTATGTGCTTTTGAGGCAGCTGTGGCGTGTGCGGCTGCGGGATTTTTTAAAGAGGAGATTTTGCCGGAGAAAAGAGGAGTTTGAAAGTGGAAGAAAGAAATAGAGTGCTGATCATCATTCCGGCATACAATGAGTCGGAAAATATAGAACATGTGATAGACTATCTGACGAAGCAGGCTCCGTGGTGCGACTATCTGGTGGTCAATGACGGCTCCACGGACAGTACGCTGCAAATCTGTGAGCGGGAGCGGTTTCATTACCTGAATCTGCCGATCAACATGGGAATCGGCGGCGCCGTGCAGGCCGGATATGTCTATGCCTGCAGAAACGGTTACGATATCGCCGTGCAGATGGATGGCGACGGACAGCATGACGCCGCTTATCTGGAAACGCTCTTAGAGCCGCTCAGAAAAGATGAGGCGGATGTCGTGATCGGTTCCAGATTTTTGGAAAAGGAAGGGTTTCAGAGTTCCGCAAGCCGCAGGACGGGCATTAACATTTTGAGTTTTCTCATTCTGCTGACGACGGGAAAGCGGATCAAGGACGTGACCAGCGGCTACCGCGCGGTGAACCGAAGATTTATTGAAATATACAGCCGGGATTATCCCATGGATTATCCCGAACCGGAGGCTATCGTCTCCGCGATCATGCACCTTGGCAGGGTGCGTGAGGTGCCGGTGCGGATGCGGGCCAGAGAGGGCGGGACCAGCTCGATCACCTTTGGACGGTCTGTCTATTATATGATAAAGGTAACGCTGGCTATTCTGATCTGCCGCATGAGTTACGGCCTGCGCAGGGCAAAGAAGGCGGAGACTGCGAAAGGAGGCGGACGGCAATGATACCTGCTACGCTCAGAATCTCGCTGATCGCTGCGGTGATCTGTTATTTTATCGTGATACTGTATTTTTTGAAACAGCGGGCGCTCAATCTCAAGTACACGCTGCTGTGGCTGGTGGCCGGCTTTGTGATGGGTCTGCTGGTGGCGATTCCCGAGCTTTTGGTAAAGATCATCAGGATTTTCGGCATTCAGGATAATATGAACGGCCTGTTTATTTTTATGATCGGCTTTATCATTCTGATCCTGCTCTCCCTGACATCGATCGCTTCCAGACAGAACGGCAAACTGAGAAAGCTGACGCAGGAGATGGCTATTTTGGATAAAAGGGTGCGACAGCTGGAGCAGGATATGACGGCAGCCGGCGGCCGGGAACATAAGGAAGAGTAAGTATGGCAGTTACTTCATTTACATTTTTATGCTTTTTTCCTGTTGTAGTGCTGGCTTATTATTGCATTCCCAAACGCTTTCGCAGGCTATGGCTTTTGGCGGTCAGCTATTATTTTTATTTGAGCTGGGATATCAGATACGGATTTGTGCTTTTGGGGATCACGGCGGTCACTTATTGCGGGGCTTTAGGTATTGCAAAACTTGACAGGTATCCAGTGGAGGATAAGGTCAGGATACGGTTGAAAAAAGGGTGCCTGTTTTTACTGGCGGCAGTGGTATTTAGCACCCTGTTTGGCTGTAAATATTTTATGTTTGTGATAGGGGCTTCTTTTTACACGCTGCAGTCTTTCGGGTATGTTATGGATGTGTACCGCGGGACGACAAAGCCCGAACCTGATTTTTTGCGGTATGCGCTGTTTTTATCCTTTTTCCCGACCGTGGTGTCAGGACCGATCGAAAGATCCGCCACGCTGCTTAGGCAGCTTCAGAACGGGGAACAGACAGCTTTTCGGGAAGATAATATCAAACAGGGATTCTGCATGATGCTGTGGGGATATTTTATGAAACTGGTCATTGCCGAGCGCATTGCCATTTACGTCAATGCGGTTTATGATCAGAATCCGGGAGGCGTCTATGCGATCGTGGCAACGATCCTTTATGGGATACAGATTTACTGTGATTTTGCAGGATATTCCACGATTGCTGTCGGAGCGGGCAGAATGCTGGGGTTTGCCGTGACGGAAAACTTCGCGGCGCCTTATCTGGCAGCTACCGTCAGTGAATTTTGGCGCAGATGGCATATGTCCCTGACCGGGTGGTTTAGAGATTATCTCTATATCCCGTTAGGCGGGAACCGCAAAGGACGGATCAGAAAATATGCCAATATTATGATCGTTTTTTTGGCCAGCGGCATATGGCATGGAAACGGTTGGAAATATCTGATATGGGGTGGGCTTAACGGTTTTTATCAAGTGGCCGGCGATGCGCTTATGCCAGTGAGAATGCGGATATCACGTGTGCTGCGATTGGAACGGGCAAAAAAGCTGCATCGGGTATTACAGGCAGCAGTGACGTTTGTGCTGGTAGATTTTGCATGGATCTTTTTTCGGGCGGATAGTGCGGGCAGTGCGCTGCGGATGATTAGGAGTATGGTGTCGGCGTTTGATTTGACTGTGCTATGGGACGGATCTTTGTACCGGTTTGGCATCGGCGCGGTGGAGTTTGGATTTTTGTTATTGACGATCCTGCTGCTCGCGATCGTCGATCTGCTGCATTACCGCAAGCGTTACCTGTTACATATCATGAAAGAATGGCATTGGGCAGTCAGGACCTGTTTGTGCGCGTGTATGCTGATGGCGGTTGTCATTTTTGGGGTGTACGGAGAGAACTATGATGTGGGTTCGTTCATTTATTTCGCGTTTTAAGAAACTGCTCGTTTTTGGGATTACGGTAATCGTTATCATAAAAGGCATGAACTATCTGTTTGTGGATGATACCGATGAATTTGCCAGAACGATGATGCGTGATTTTTACGAAGAAGAGGAAAATATCGACCGGCTTTATCTGGGGTCTTCCCATGTGTTTTGCGATATCGATCCGGCTGTGCTGGATGATATCAATGGAGACCATAACTTTAATATGGCATCAGGAAATCAGCAGCTTATCACTTCCTATCATCTGTTGGTTGAGGCGGATCGGAAACATGATTTGGATAAAGTGTATCTCGATCTGTATTATGTATGTACCGTTATGGGTCAGGGCAATCTGCACGATCCTCAGCAGATTCCGAATAGCTGGAACGTGATCAACCAGATGAAGCCGTCTGTCAATAAGCTTTCCTATATGCTGCATTTGAGCGATCCGGAATATTATTATATGACTTTTATGGCATTTAAGCGTTATAGCAAAGAACTCTTTCATCCGGATTATGTGGCTGGCGTCGTGCGTGCGAAGCAGACGGATGTATGGAAAAAATATGAATATGCTTATACAGACGAGCAGGGGGAATCCGTCAGTACGCGCGGGACAGGGGGATACAGGCCGGATTACCGGACGCCCGAGTACGGGGATTTGAGTGTGGGTATAGAGGAGAGACCGATCGACGAGGATCCCATAGTCCCGGAATCGATGGAGTATCTGATCAAGATCATCGAGTATTGTAAGGAACATGATATTGAATTGACGTGGATCGTCTGTCCGATGTCGGAACTAAAGCTTTTATGTAACGGCGCGTATGATAACTATATCGATCAGGTTTCAAAATTGGCGGCGCAGTATCAGATTCCTTACTACGATTTTAATCTCTGTAAAAGGGAATTTTTAGATGTTTCGCCGGATCACTATTGGACTGACGAAGGGCACCTGAATACTTACGGAGCTGAAGTTTACTCCCGTTTTCTCGGGGATTTTATAAAGGCGCGGGAATCGGGAGAAGATACTTATCAAGACTGCTTCTACAGCAGTTATGAGGAGAAGATTCGGGATTTAAGGGAAGAAATATTCGGGATGGAGATTTTGCCGTCACAAGAGTACGAACGATGCCTGCCAAATATGCGGAAGGAGCAGTGGAGAGAGTATCAGATATACAGAGTACGCATTGTGACGAATGCGCCCGCCGAAGCGGTTGATATTAGCGTCAAGGTAGAAAAAGATACCGGCGCGCCGGAAATAAAAGAACCGGAACTGATACAAGAGGGCAGCGTAGCATATGTTATTCTCTCCGTGCACGAAAAGGGAACCCTGTGTGTGGAAGCAAAACTTAAGGATACGATGGAAGCGGCCAAATGGGCCGGCATTCATCTTTGAGAAGGCAGAGAGCGATGTGCCTGAAAGGACAAAAAGATGCTTGACATTGCGGTGGATTTACTGTGGCTGCGGCCGCGACAGGTGGGCGGTACGGAATTTTATATCAGGAATCTTCTGGACGGCTTTTTGCGCCTTGAAAAACCGTTTCATCTCTCCCTGATGGTATCGCGGGATAATAAGGATGCGTTTCAGCACTATGCGGAGGATGACAGGATCGATCTATTGGAGACGGATGTGCTGTCCGCCAATATAACGGGTCGGATCTTGTGGCAGTTTTTTTGTCAAAACCGTTTCTTAAGAAAACGCGGGATTCGTAAATGCTTTACGCCGGTTTATTACCGGACGTTAACAAACGGCGGCATTACCTATGTGAATGTGATCCACGACCTGCAGGCGGCGCATTATCCGGGATACCATCCCTTCCATGAGGTTGCTTACTCGAAACTGTGCTGGTGGCTGGATACGCATTTTTCCGCACATATCATTGCGATATCCGACTGGGTGCGGGATGACATCAGGGCCAGATACCGTGTGAGCGCCGACCGGATCACGACGATCTACAATCCGATCACGGTGGACCGGAAGGAGATGGTGCCCTTTGGGCAGCTCGCAGAGAAATATAGTATCCGCGAAAAGGAATATTATTATACGATATCACAGATGATTCCCCATAAGAACCTAAAGACACTGCTTGCGGTCATGGAGAAGATTCAGAGGGAGCGGATCGATCTGCCGTGCAGGCTGCTCATATCCGGCGTTAATGGAGAGGGCAGGAAGGCATTGGAGGCAGAGATTCGGGAAAAGGGGCTGACAGACGCGGTGACGCTTACGGGATTTGTGGAGAATGAGGAACGCAACGCCCTGTATCAAAATTGCCGTGCTTTTCTGTTTCCCAGCGTGTTTGAGGGCTTTGGCATGCCGCCTGTGGAGGCCATGCTCTTTGGGACGGTGGTGATCACGACAGATAAGGCTTCCATTCCGGAGGTCACGCAGGGCAAGGCGAACTATGTGCGGGATCCCTATGACGTACAGGAGTGGATTCGCGTGATGCGCGCGCCGGCGGACCGGATCGCGGAGATGGATTTTTCGGCCTATGATCAGAGGAAGCTGACGGAAAAATATTACGGGGTGTTGTCCCAAATTTTAATGTGATTGGAATGCGTATGAAACTTGCGGTAATTTTGGTAAACTACAACGGAAAACAGTATAACGATGCCTGTATCGAATCGCTTTTAAAGCAGCGGGGCGTCTGCGAGACGAAGATCATCCTTGTGGACAACGCTTCGCAGGATGATTCCATGCGGATGATCGAGGAACATTTCGGCGGAGATTCCCGGATCGAAACCATTTACCTCGACGATAATTATGGATTTTCCTACGCGAACAATATCGGGATCCGGCGGGCGGGCGAATGGGGGGCGGATTATGTCCTGCTTCTCAACAATGATACCGAAGCAGAAGAAGATTTTATTTCAAGTCTTCTTTTGGGTGCGGACAGGCATCCCGACAGCGTGATCGCGCCGAAGATCTGTTACAGCGACAGGAGGGATATCCTTTGGTCGGCGGGCGGCGCGGTGTCGCCGCTTATCCGTAAAGTGCGGCACATCGGGCTGGATCAGAAGGATGCAGGACAGTTTGATGCGGAGCGCAGGATCGGCTTTGCTACGGGCTGCTGCCTGTTATTGCCAAAGAAGGTGATCGAACGGGCGGGGCTTCTCGACGAACGGTTTTTCCTGTATTATGAGGATACGGAGTACTGTTTCAGGCTGCAGAAAATGGGGATCGGGATCTGGTACTGTCCGCAGGCAAAGCTGTATCATAAGGTCGGGGCCGGTTCCGGCGGGGCGGACAGTCCGCTGTGCGCTTACTATATCGCCCGCAACTGGCTTTTATGCAGCAGACTGCATCTTGGGAGCAGATATCCGCTGTTTCTGCTCTATTATGCCATAAACAGGACTGCGTGCTGCGCATTGTGGCTGCTGCGGGGAAGGCGGAAGCTGGTGCGGGCGACGCAGCAGGGGATCAGGGATTACAGGAAGAAACGGTTTGGAAGATTGGGATATGATCTGTGAAGCGATGTCGAAGTGATGGAGATTGCAAAATCACGCGAATGTTTTGATTTTTGCGCAGAAATGGAGAACATTATGGAAGATATCATCTTGCTCGGAGCGGGAGGACACGCCAAGAGTGTGATTGACTGCATAGAGCGGCAGGGGAAATACAGGGTCGTGGGCTTTTTGGATAAAGAGGAATGCGGGAAGGTTTGTTATAGAGGGTATGAAGTGATCGGGGATGACGACGACCTTTCCAGATTCTATGAGCAGGGTGTTCGGAATGCTTTTGTGACCGTCGGTTTTTTAGGGCGCTCAACGGTGCGGAACCGGTTGTATGACCGGTTGAAAGAGATTGGTTACCGGCTGCCGAATATCATCGATCCGTCGGCTGTTGTGGCGGAAGATGCGGCGCTTGGAGAAGGAACTTTTGTCGGCAAGCTGGCAATGATCAACGCGGATGCAAAGATTGGCAGCATGTGTATTATCAACAGCGGCGCGCTGATCGAGCATGAGTGCCGGGTGGGCGATTTCAGCCATATTTCTGTGGGGACGGTATTGTGCGGCGGCGTTGCCGTCGGGAGAAGTACGTTTGTGGGAGCCGGTTCCACATTGATACAGGGAGTTACGGTCGGAGACGGATGTATCGTTGCGGCGGGCGTTACATTGCGGAAAAGCATCGGAGAGCAGGAACTGGCGTATGAGATGAGTACCAAACGGACAAGGAGCCTGAAATGAGTAAGATATTTATCATAGCGGAAGCGGGCGTCAATCATAACGGCAGTCTGGAACTCGCAAAGAAAATGATAGACGCTGCTGTTCATGCCGGTGTGGACGCGGTGAAATTCCAGACTTTTAAGGCGGAAAGTCTGGTGCGGAAGGATGCGCGGAAAGCGGCATATCAGCAGGATAATGCAATAGACAAAGCAGAAACGCAGTATGAAATGCTAAAAAAATTGGAACTGACAGAGCAGATGCATCGGGAACTGATGCAGTACTGTGCAGAGAAAGGAATCCTGTTTTTGTCTACACCGTTTGATATAGACAGTATTCATATGTTGGCGGACTGCGGAATTACCATCATGAAAGTGCCTTCCGGAGAGATCACAAATTATCCTTATCTGCGGGAAATCGGCAGGACGAATAAGCCGGTCATCCTTTCTACCGGTATGTGTGAACTGGAAGAGGTGAAGGCGGCGGCTGCGGTCCTTAAGGAGAATGGAAGTCGTGACATTACGCTCCTGCACTGCAATACGGAATACCCGACGCCGATGTGCGATGTGAATCTGAGAGCCATGCAGACCTTACGGAAAGAGACAGGTCTGCCGGTGGGCTATTCCGATCACACGCAGGGGATCGAGGTACCGATCGCGGCGGCAGCTATGGGCGCGGTGGTGATCGAGAAGCATTTTACATTGGACCGCAATATGGAAGGGCCGGATCATAAGGCGAGTCTGGAGCTGGAAGAGCTGAAAGAGATGGTACGGGCAGTCCGCAACATTGAAAACGCGCTGGGCGACGGAGTGAAAAGGCCTTCGCCATCGGAGAGGAAGAATCGGGATGTGGCGCGCAAGAGTATCGTGGCAAAGAGGGCGATCCGCAAAGGCGAGATGTTTACGGAAGATAATCTGACGACCAAGAGGCCGGGAAACGGCATTTCTCCCATGCGCTGGAATGATGTGATTGGGTTGGCGGCGGACAGGGATTATGAGCGGGATGAGATGATTGCCATACAGGATGGTAAGTGCTAAGATAATTGTAGACAGCATTCCGAAAATAGGAAATGGGTTTGGAACTTTTACCATGAAAAAAATTTGCGTACTTACAGCCACGAGAGCCGAATACGGCCTTTTAAAAAATTTAATAGTAAGATTGCAGAAGGAACCTGCATTTCAGGTAAACGTTGTCGTGACTGGCACGCATCTGGACAGGGCATTTGGGGAAACGTATCGGGAAATCGAAGCGGACGGCATTTCCATTGCGGCAAAGATATCGATTCTTTCCGGGCAGGACGGAGCAGCCGGGATGTCCGAAACGATGGCGAACGCGCTGACGGGTTTCGGACATTTTTTTGCAGAAAACAGGCAGGATCTTCTGGTGGTGCTGGGCGACCGTTACGAGACGATGGCGGTCTGTATCGCCGCCATGAACGAGCAGATTCCGATCGCGCATATTCACGGCGGAGAAGTCACGGAAGGCGCGATCGACGACGCGATCAGACATAGTATCACGAAGATGAGTTTCCTGCATTTTACGAGTACGGAAGAATACCGCAGGCGCGTGATTCAGTTAGGGGAACAGCCGGAGAGGGTATTTTGCGTGGGTGCGCTTGGCATAGAAAATATTTTCCGGCAGAAGCTTCTTTCCAGAGCCGAATTGGATGAGTCGATTTCCTTTTCTCTGGGCGAAAAGTATTGTCTGGTCACCTTTCATCCGGTCACACTGGAAGAGGGCGAAGGGACCGGTCAGGTCGATGAACTGCTTGCGGCAATGGACGCGACTCCGGAATATCATTATCTGATGACCAAGGCAAACGCGGATGCCGGCGGAAGAAAGATCAATGCACGGTTGGAACAGTATGCGCGGGAGCATCGGGAGAATATCCTTTTGATCGATTCGCTGGGGATGATCCGTTATCTTTCCGCCATGAAGTATTGTTCCATGGTGATCGGTAATTCTTCAAGCGGAATTTTAGAAGCGCCGGCGATGGGGGTTCCCACGATCAATATCGGTGACCGGCAGAGAGGCAGGATACAGGCGGCGAGCATTATTAACTGTCCGCCTGTTAAAGAAGAAATCATAGCGGCGATGCGTCGCGCGGAGACGGAAGCGTTTCGGAATGAGATCAAAGGACAGGTTCTGCCCTACGGGGACGGAAATACTTCGGAACAGATCATTTCTCATATCAGAGAATATCTGTTGGCAGAGGGCGGAAGAGAAATTAATTTGAAAAAGAAATTTTATGATATACGAAAGGCAAAAGAATTATGAATGTAATGGTGATTGGCCTCGGCTCCATGGGGAGAAGAAGGATACGCCTGATCAGGCAGCACGATCCGTCAATCGGGATATGCGGGATCGATACCTCTGAGGAGAGACGGGAGCAGGCAGAAAGAGAGTGTGGCATCAAGACGGCAGACAGTATGGAGCATACGCTGGGAAAAGTGTACGAATGCGCTTTTATCTGCACCTCACCGCTTTCCCACTCCGGTCTGATTCAGGACTGCCTGAGCCGGGATATGCACGTGTTTACGGAGATCAATCTGGTTGCTGACGGCTATGAGGAAAATAGGGCGCTGGCAAAGGCGCGGGGAAGGGTATTGTTTTTGTCTTCCACGTTTTTGTATCGGGAAGAGATGCGCTATATTGACCGCAGGGTGCGGGAGAGCGGCTGTCCTGTCAGCTATCTTTATCATATCGGACAGTATCTGCCGGACTGGCATCCGTGGGAAAATTATAAGGACTATTTTGTGAGCGACCGGCGTACGAACGGGTGCAGGGAAATCTTCGCCATCGAGCTGCCGTGGCTTTTGCACACGTTTGGGGCCGTGCAGAGTTTTTCCGTGGTCAAGGGGAAAAATACCGGACTGCAGATCGAGTATCCGGACAGTTATCTTGTGACGCTGGAACATGAAGGCGGCGTCCGCGGTTCACTGGCGGTGGACGTTGTGTCGAGAAAAGCGGTGAGGAATCTGGAGATTTTTTCCGAGGATCTGTATTTATCGTGGAACGGGACGCCGGAGAGTCTGCGGTATTATGATTATGAGCGCAGGGAGGAGATACCGGTGGAGCTGTATGAGAAGGCCGACCACAGGGAAGGATATGGCAGCTTCATCATAGAGAATAGTTACCTGCACGAGATCGAAGCGTTTTTCGCACAGGTGAAGGACGGAACGGTTCCCGTGTATGATTTTGAGAAGGATCAAAAAACGCTGGCGCTGATTGATAAGTTGGAGGAGTAACAGGAGCGGCCTATGAAAAAAAAGTATAAGATCGCGTTCTGCGGGCTTGGTTCCATCGGGAAACGCCATCTGCGAAATACGGTGCGTTATTTACAGGAAAACGGCTGCGATTATCAGATTGACGCCATAAGGAGCGGCGCGGGGAAGGCTCTCGACGAAGAGCTTTCGCAGGTGATCCGCACGCAGTATTCTTATGATGATGAGATTGCGCAGGATTATGACATTATGTTTATCACCAATCCCACCGCCATGCACAGGGACAGCATCCTAAAGTATCAAAACTGTACGAAAAGCATGTTTATCGAAAAGCCGGTCGTGAACGATGCGGATTGGGATTTTGGCGCGCTTAGAAAAGAGCTGATCTGCTATGTGGCCTGTCCTCTGCGATATACGAAGACATTGCAATATGTAAGAGAGCATATCGACTGCAAAGCGGCCTGTTCCGTGCGCGCTATCTGTTCCACTTATCTGCCAAACTGGCGTCCCGGTGAAGATTACCGGCAGTCATACAGTGCGCATAAGGCGATGGGTGGCGGTGTGGCGATCGACCTCATCCATGAGTGGGATTATCTGGTATGGCTTTTTGGCAGGCCGGATCATGTGGAGAGTATCCGGAAAAAAGTTTCCGCTTTGGAGACGGACAGCGAGGATATCGCCATATATATGGGGTATTCTAAAGACAGGGTCTACGAGCTGCATCTGGACTATTTCGGCAGGGAGGAAAAGCGCAGTCTGGAAATCTATCTGCCGGAGGAGACGGTCACGGCGGATCTGCGAAGCGGCAGGATCCATTTTGGCAGAACGGGAGAAGATATCGTGACGCGCGAGGATCGGGATGCGTATCAGGGAAGAGAGATCGCGCACTTTTTTGATATCATAAACGGCGTGTGCGAAAATGACAATGATATTTCGATGGCAATGAAAACGCTGGCGCTGGCCGGAGGTAAGGCGTAAAAGCTAACCGGATGCGGCCCGGCGGCGGAGAAGGAAAGCGGGGGAGCGAATTGGGCGGAGAAAACAATATTTTAGTGACTGTCTGTGCCAGAGCGGGTTCCAAGGGCGTGAAGGGGAAAAACACGAAACTGTTCTGCGGCAGGCCGCTTGCGGCGTATACGGTGGCGGCTTACGGGCTGTTCCGGCAGCGGTATCAGGAAGCGTACGGGAAAATGACTCTTGCGGTCAATACAGACAGCGAGCTTTTGCTGCAGCAGATGGACGAGCTGCATACGGAATATCTCTATGTTCCACGGGCGGAAAGTCTTGCGGGGGATACCGTATCGAAAAAGGACGTCATCCGTGACACCCTGTTACGGTGCGAGCAGAAAGAAAATACAGTCTACGATGTGGTGATCGATCTGGATCTTACGTCGCCGCTGCGCACGGCGGACGATATCAAAGGGACGCTTGAGACGCTGCAGCAGACAGAGGGCGCGGATATCGCGTACAGCGTGACGCCTTCCCGCAGATCGCCCTATTTTAATATGGTGGCGAAGGGGGAAGACGGCTATTTTCACACCGTGATACAGACGGCTTTTACGACGAGACAGCAGTGCCCGTCCTGTTTTGATATGAACGCCTCGATTTACGCTTACACAAGGGCATATACGCTGGCGGAGCGCGTCCTGCCCCGCAAAGAGGCCGTGTGGCAGATGAAGGATACGGGGATACTGGATATCGACAGCGAGGAAGATTTTGAATTGATGGAGGTAGTCGCGAAGTATCTTTTTCAGAAGTATCCGGCGTATGGGGAGATCGAGGCGGCAGCAGGGCGGCGTTAGGTGGACAATGGGGAGTCAGTATGCTATAATGCTACGAATGGTTTTGTGCAGATGCCTGTAAGAAAATGAGGATGTATTTATGATACAAACTTCCCTCGGCGAAAGGTTTGAAAAGTTTCTCGAATTTGAAAATAACGGGAAAGTTTTAACGTTTCACTATCAATATCGAAATATGCTGGTGTGGCCGTTTATCAGAAATGTGGTCTGGAATGGCGTTTATAAGATCACCTTTGGAGAAAATGCCGGCCTGCTCGACAGCAGCGCGCAGAATATGGAAAAGAGCAGATTGCTCCGCTATAAATGGCTGCAGTTTTTTAAGATTGGTACGAATCCGCTGTTTTCCTGTAAACAGACGGATATTTTATATTTATATCATGTGATGGGCAATGTAAAGGACGAAAACGGCCACTATTATAACCGGATCTACGATGATTTTGCCGCTCTGCATAAAAGCACGGCGATCATAGAGAGCGCGCCTTTGTTCCGGCATTTCTATCCGAAGAAATACAAGACGTATGAGGCGGATGCGATTGAGATCATCTGCGCGTTTCACGAAAAGCTGGCGCCGCTTGGCAGGCAGGACCGCGACATGATCGAACGGTTTCTTGCGTATCTGAAACAGGATTTTCCGTATACGCTGCCGGATTCATACTATCATATCATTCGCATAGAACTGGAGCGGTATGCCAAGAACATGAGACTGATTTACGGCTATTACCGCAGACTCTTTATGAAAGTTTCTCCCAAGCTTGTCTTTCTGGCACAGGCCTGCGACGGCAGTCATATGGCTTGTAAGGTCAAAGCGCTGCGCGATTTGGGGATTCCGTCGGCGGAGATACAGCATGGCTTGATCTGCAGCGATCATTTTGCCTACAATTATTCGCAGGCGATAGCAGAGAGCGATGAGTACCGCGCATATCTGCCAGATCATTTTCTGACATTCGGCCGTTTCTGGGAGCAGTCTGTCAGGCTTCCCGTGCATAAGGTGGTGCTCGGCAGCGCGAACTTTAATAAAAATTTTGATATGCGGGATCAGGATGACACTGCCGCGGCAGGGGAACTTGCGGATAAAAGCATTCTGATTCTCCCGTCGATTCTGGAAACTTATAAGGAACTGATTGAGTATCTTTATGACAGGCTGCCGGATCGGAAACTGCTGATCAAAGTCCATCCGACAAAGCGGGATCAGTATGAAGTTTTTAAGGGCATGGAAAATGACCGTATCCGCGTGTATATCAATGAAAATATCAATTATTTTTTCAGCCGTGCGTCCACTGTGATTGGTGATGATTCTACCGCGTTATATGAAGCTGCGGCGCTGGGTAAGCGGGTGATGATCTGGGATACGCCGTACAGCGGATATATTCATCGGGAAATAGGAAACTGGTTTCAGGATAAAGAGGAACTGGTAAAATTGCTGCAGTCGGATCATGCGGATACGGCGGCGCAGATCAGACCGGAAGATATCTTTGCCAGAGACAGTAAAGAGCGCTATCGGGCGTTTATTGCAGAATATGTGTCCGGGAAGGACAGGAAACGGTGAGCGGGTAAGGAATATGTGCGGAATCTGCGGAATGTTTCGTAAGGATCAAAAAATCAATAAAGAGATCTTTGAACAGATGGTTGATATCGTCACCTATCGGGGGCCGGATGACAGGGGGAGCTGGTATGACGGCGGCGTTGCGCTCGGACACAGACGGCTTGCTATTTTTGACCTGAGCAGGGACGGGCATCAGCCTTTTTTCTATCGTGACAGATATGTGATGGTCTATAACGGGGAAATCTATAACTTTCGTGAGCTGAAGGAGCGGCTGCAGAAAAAGGGATATGATTTTACGACGAAAACGGACACGGAAGTGCTGATCGCCATGTATGACTGCTTCGGCAAAGACTGTGTCAATTACCTGAACGGTATGTGGTCGTTTGCCATTTATGATAAGAAACGGCAGACAATTTTTTGCTCCAGAGACCGCTTTGGGATCAAACCGTTTTATTACTATTATTCAGAGCAGGAGTTTATCTTTGCTTCGGAGATCAAGCAGATTTTACTGATGCGGCAAAAGGAAGCGTACGCAAACCGGCAGAGACTTTTAGAATATCTGGTGTTGGGCGATCTTGACTATACGGAGGAAACCCTGTTCCGGGATGTGAAACAGCTGCGTGGCGGACATTGCCTGACGCTGCATATCGAGACCGGAAAATACGAACTAGAGCAGTATTACGACCTTGGCCGGACGCGCACGGATAAAAAGAATTATCAGGCGGCGTGCGGGGAATTTAAAAAGCGGTTTGAGAGGTCTGTCTCGCTCAGACTGCAGGCGGATGTGCCGGTGGGGTATTGCCTGTCCGGAGGACTTGACAGTTCCGCTATCGTGTGTATGGCGGATTCGATCATAGCAAAGTCCGGGAAAGAGGTGGAGCAGCATACGATCTCATCCTGTTTTGAGGATAAAGCGTATGATGAGCAGGAGTACATCGATGAGGTGGTGCGGCATACACGGGTGACAGCCCATAAAGTTTTTACAAAGGAGCAGGATTTATTTGCGGACTTGGACAAGATCATCTGGCATATGGACGAGCCCTTCAGTTCCACCTCGATCTTCGCGCAGTGGCATGTCTTTCAAAATGCCAGAGCGCAGAATCTGACGGTGATGCTTGACGGGCAGGGCGCCGACGAGCAGCTTGCGGGGTATACGGGGTTTTACAGCGTGATCTTTGCCTATTATCTGCGGCGGTTTCGCCTGATCCGGTTCGGAAAGGAACTCTGGTATTATTGCAGGGGTCGCCGCGCTTCGGAAAGCTACGTGTCGGCAAAAGATGTGATTTTAAATGCCGTGGTGTCAGCGTTTGTGCCGAATAAATTAAAAATGATCTTGAAGCGTAAGCTGGGATACGGGTATGACGGTCTGCCGTTTTCGCAGGAGCTGATCGAACAGGCGGTAAAGGGCAGGGAGATTTACCGTGTTGACAGTCCGCGCGCCTATTCGCTGGATCATATGAAATACAGCATGTCTTCCCTGCTGCACTATGAAGACAGAAATTCCATGGCGCATTCCATTGAATCCAGAGTACCCTTTCTCGACTACCGTCTGGCGGAGAGTATATATTCCATGCCGGTGCATTATAAGATACGAAAGGGCATGACGAAAGCGGTGATGCGGGACGCTTTAAACGGTATCCTGCCGGATAAGATCAGAAACAGGGTCAGTAAGCTGGGGTTTGTCACGCCGGAAGAGAAGTGGATCAATGAAAATTTTGAGCAGTTTCGCGAGCAGCTTGCCAGAGCGTGCGAGCAGTTGAAAACCGTGATCGACGGCGGCAGGGTGATGAAGTGGTTCGATGAAAGTAAGGGGGAGATCAAACGCGGTAATTACCTGCCGTGGAGAATCATCTGCGCCGGACGCTGGGCTGAGGTGTTCGACGTTAAATTTGACAGCTAAGAAATGTTTTCTGCAGGGAAACAAAAAGGGCATTCGCGCTTCCTGCGAAAGGGATACTCCGGACGATGCGGGCGGCTTTGCTTGCAGATATCCGGAGAATGCTATATAATGGAAGTCGTAGGTTTGGAAAAAATGCTCCGAAATGGAGAAGAAAATGAAGGCATTGTTCGTATTGCACGAGGCGCTCTTTATATATGGCGCGAACCGCAGCATTGCGGGCGTTCTGCAGAATTTGGAATACGATTACGATCTGCTGGTCTGCAAGAGCTTTACACGCAGGGCGGATGAGGCCAGGCTGCGGCAGTTACTGGGAAAGCATTTAAAAAATATTTACACGGTGTGGATGCCCAGATACCGCTGTCAGTATTATGACAAGGTGAGCTTTTACAGTGAGTGTTCCCACATTGTCAATAATATTCTGGCTTTTTTCAACAGTGGAAAAAGGAAGCGACTGATCAGAGAGGGCGGCTACGATTATGTACACTTAAATTCTCTTGTGCTGTTTCCGATCATCGATGAAAAGGCCCGATATGTCGTGCATGCCAGAGAGATCATTAATCCGGACTACCGCAGGATCGGGCAGTTTGTGAGGGCGTTGGAGCGGGCGGCAGGCATCATTTATATTGACGAGGCGACGCGGATTCCCATTGAAGCGATCATAAAAAATGACAGGAAGCTTGTGTTAAATAATCCGTTCGACATGAGATGGGTGGAGCAGGCTGATTACGAAGAAAGCCTGAAAAAGTGCGGCGTGGCGCGGGAGCATACGATTTTTGCCATGCTGGGACAGGTCGGCGACAATAAGGGCTCGCAGTTTGTGATCCGCTCGTTTCTGCGGCAGGATGATCCAAACAGCAGACTGCTGATCGTGGGCAATAATGCGCATGCGTACGGGAACGAATGCAGGAAGATGACAAAAGATGACAAGCGTGTCATATACTGCGGCGAAATGAAAGATACGGGATGCGTTTACCGCATCAGCGATTATATTATTCGGGGTGAACCGCAGTTTTGTATCGGCAGAACGATTTATGAAGGGCTTTTTTCCGGAGCAGGCGTAATCATTCCCGGACAGGAGGCTGATCTTGCGAAAATGCAGTCCGGAGAAGCGCTGCGGGATAAGATCCATTTTTATGAGCCGGGAAGCGAAGCGGCCTTGACGGAAACGATACGGGAGTGTTCCCGTATGAAACAGGGAAACAGGGAGTTTAGAAGCAATATCGGGGACTACATGGAACAGTATAACCGGTTTATCCAAAAAGTGAGGGAAAAATAGCGATGAAATATGCTCTAATCGGATGCGGCAGGATATCGCCGAATCATATCGTGGCGGCACAGAATAACCAGTTGGAAATCATGGCGCTATGCGATATTGTGGAAGATCACATGAAGGACAAGATGTTGAAACATAAGCTGCCGGAGAGCGTGCGGCAATTTACGGATTATCACGTTATGCTGGACGTCGTGAAGCCTGATCTGGTGGCGATTGCGACAGAAAGCGGCAAGCATGCACAGATCGCGCTGGATTGTATCGATGCCGGCTGTAATCTGATCATCGAGAAGCCGATCGCGCTTTCACTAAAGGACGCGGATGCGATCATTGAACGGGCAAAACTTCGAAACGTTAAAGTTTGCGCCTGCCACCAGAACCGGTTTAATAAATCCGTGCAGAGAATCAGGGAAGCGGTCGAGATGCAGCGATTCGGCAGATTGTTTTACGGGACGGCGCACATCAGGTGGGCGAGGGACTATGAGTACTATGCGCGCGCGAAATGGCGCGGCACATGGGAACAGGACGGCGGCGCGCTGATGAATCAGTGCATTCACGATATCGATCTGCTGCGGTGGATGATGGGCGACGAGGTCGATGAAGTCATCGGTTTTACGGACCGGCTGAAACATGATTATATCGAGGCGGAAGATCTGGGATTGGCGTTGATCCGTTTTAAGAACGGCAGTTACGGCATTGTGGAAGGCACCACCAATATCTATCCGCGGAATCTGGAAGAAACTTTATATATTTTCGGCGAAAAAGGTACGGTCAAGGCTGGCGGCGAAGCAGTCAATATCATTGAGGAATGGCGCTTTTCCGATTATCTGGACGATCCGGAGGAAGTCAAGAAAGAGTGTCACGAGAATCCGCCCAACGTATACGGTTTCGGTCACACCAAACTCTACGCGGATGTGATCGATGCGATTGGAAGCGGCAGAGAGCCCTATGTGGATGCCAAGGCAGGCCGCAGAGCGTTAGAGCTGGTATTGGCGATCTATCAGGCGGCATACACGGGACAGGCTGTTAAATTTCCCATGGAAGCGTGCAGTACGATGGATTTTGCGGGCAGATTTGATGGCGGAAAATAGAGGCGGAAGGCGAAAGGATAAGTTGGGCGCATGAATAAGGACTATCAGGCGGATGCCACCAGTCTGGTCAGCGCGGATGCGCAGATTGGCAAAGGCACGAGAATATGGCAGTTCTGCAATATCATGGGCGGCTGTGTGATCGGCGAAAATTGCAATATCGGGCAGAACGTGTTCGTTGAGGGCGGTGTGCGTCTGGGCGATCATGTGAAAGTGAAAAATAACGTGGCCCTGTATCAGGGCGTTGTCTGTGAGGACGATGTGTTTCTGGGTCCGAACTGCGTGTTCACGAATGTGATCAACCCGCGCAGTTTCATCGAGCGGAAACATGAATTTCAGCAGACCGTCGTCAAAAAGGGCGCTACCGTGGGGGCTAACGCCACGATTCTGTGCGGGAACACGATAGGGCGTTATGCCATGATCGGCGCCGGCGCGGTCGTGACGCACGATGTGGGGGATTATCAGCTCGTGATCGGAAATCCCGCAAGAGCGGCCGGGTATGTCTGTATGTGCGGCTGCAGGCTGCAGGAGACGCAAGAAAAGGGTGTGTGGCGCTGCCCTGCGTGCGGCGGATGCTATAGACTGACAGCGGACGGCGGGATGCACAGATTTGATGGGAGTAAGTAAGGGACGGGAGAAAACGGCATGGAATTTATAGATTTAAAGGCGCAGTATCACGCGCTGAAACAGGAGATAGACGATAATATCAGTCAAGTGCTGGAGAACGCTGACTTTATTCTGGGAAAAGAGGTGGCGGCGTTTGAGGAAAAGCTGGCCGCGTACGTGGGCGTAAAATACGCGGTCGGTTGTGCCAGCGGGACGGACGCGTTGCAGCTCATTTATATGGCGTACGGTATCGGCAGGGGAGATGCCGTCTTCTGTCCGGATATGACCTTTGTCGCGTCGGTGGAGCCTGCGTTTATGCTGGGAGCGGAGCCTGTATTCTGCGATATCGATCCGGTCAGTTATAATATTTGTCCGGACAGTCTGGAGCGGCAGATCAAAGCGGTGCGCGCCGCGGGCAGACTGAAACCCAGAGCTATTGTGGCAGTGGATTTTATCGGTAATCCGGCCGATTATGACAGATTGCGGGAGATCGCTGACCGCTACGGACTGCTGCTGATCGAGGACGCCGCGCAGGGGATGGGCGCGTCCTATCACGGAAAGAAATGCGGCGCGCTGGGAGATATCGCGGCGACTTCCTTTTTTCCTTCGAAACCGCTCGGCTGTTACGGGGACGGCGGCGCCGTCTTTACGGACAGCGGGGAGATGAACGAGCTGCTTAAGTCCCTGCGGGTACACGGGAAGGGCAGCAGCAAATATGACAATGTGAGGGTCGGCCTGAACGCGAGACTGGATACCCTGCAGGCGGCGGTCATGCTGCCGAAGCTTGCGCGGCTGGAGGAAGAGATCGCGAAAAGACAGGAGATCGCGGCAAGATATGACGAGGCGCTGAAAGACCGTTTTGTGATTCCGCGGATCGGGGAGCATACGGTGTCCAGTTACGCGCAGTACGCGCTGTTGGCAAAGGATCGGAAGCGGCGTGATGAGATACGGGAAAAGCTGCAGGAAAAAGGAATCCCGACGATCGTCTATTATCCGAATCCCATGCACGGTATGAAGGTGTTTGCGGACTGTTTCAGGGGTGAGGAGACATTTGAAAATACGATTTCCTATGCGGACAGGACGTTTTCGATTCCTTTTTCTGCTTATCTGACTAAGGAAGATCAGGAGAGAGTCATAGAAGCGCTGTTTTCCGTCTAAGTGCGGAAAGGCGAAGGCGGCAAAGCACAGCGGCGTGTGGGAAACTGCCGAAAGGCGGAGAAAAAGATGGATATTCAAAATTGTATTGTGGAAGAAAATACCAGTGTTCTTGATACGATGAAAAAAATCGACGCGGGAGCGATCGGAAACGCTTTTGTGTGTCAGGGATTAAAGCTGCGCGCCGTGGTATCGGATGGGGACATCCGCAGGTATATTCTGGCCGGCGGCAGTCTGGAGCGGGCTGTCTATGAGATCGCGCATAAGGAACCGATTTTTTTGCGGGAGGATCAGGAAGCGCAGGCATCGGCCGTGATGCGAAAGCATTTTATCACGGCGGTACCTATCGTCAACGAGCAGGGTGAGATCGTAAAGATTCGGGCGATTAAAGAAGAATTTGGGGAAAGCGTGCCGAAAGAAAAACGCAGCCTGAATCTGCCGCTTGTTATTATGGCCGGCGGTAAGGGAACGAGGCTTAAGCCCTACACGGATATCCTGCCGAAACCGCTGATCCCGGTGGGCGATCAGACGATCACGGAACATATCATGGACCGGTTTGCGGCGTATGACTGTAAACGGGTCACCATGATCGTAAATTATAAAAAAGATTTTATCAAAGCCTATTATAAGGATTGCGAAGAGCCGCGAGAAATCGCTTTTGTCGAGGAAGATACGTATCTTGGGACAGGCGGCGGCCTTGGTCTGTTAAAAGACAAAATAGAAGGCACTTTTTTCATGTCAAACTGCGATATTCTAATAGATGCCGATTATGCTGATATTTTGGATCATCACAGGAAAAGCGGCAGTATGATTACGATGGTGTGCGCGAAAAAGCGTTTTGAAATTCCGTACGGCACAGTAGAATTGAAGCAGGACGGGCAGGTTGCAAACCTTAAGGAAAAACCGTGTTTTGATTACAACGTAAATACGGGATTTTATGTAATAGAGCCTTCCTTTTTGCAGAAGATTCCGGACAATACCTTTATTCATATCACCGATGTGATTGAAAAATGTATGGCGGACGGGGAGCTGGTAGGCAGTTATCTGATCCCTGACGACGCATGGATGGATATGGGACAGTTTAGCGAACTGGAGAAGATGAAAGACAAACTGGAGCATTTTTGACGAAAGCAGGGACACGGATAGGAGCCGCCAATGGGGAAAAAAGTTTTGGTCACGGGTGCCGACGGATTTATCGGAAGCCACCTGACGGAGGAATTAGTAAAAAAGGGATATGAGGTCAGGGCCTTTGCCTATTATAATTCATTTAACACTTGGGGATGGCTGGACGAACTGTCTGAGGATGTGATGAACCATGTGGAGGTATTCTGCGGGGATATCAGGGATCCTAACGGTGTCAGGACCGCTATGAAGGGAACCGAGGAAGTGTTTCACTTAGCGGCGCTGATCGCCATACCCTTCAGCTATCACTCGCCGGACTCCTATGTGGATACGAATATCAAAGGGACGCTGAATGTGCTGCAGGCGGCAAGGGACCTTGCGATGTCGCGGGTGCTGATCACATCGACATCGGAAGTATACGGGACGGCGCAGTATGTACCGATCGACGAAAAACATCCTTATCAGGGGCAGTCGCCTTATTCGGCGACAAAGATCGGAGCGGATCGTCTGGCGGAGAGCTTTTACCGCAGCTTTGATCTGCCGGTCTCCATCGTGCGGCCGTTTAACACTTACGGACCGCGGCAGTCCGCGAGGGCGGTGATTCCCACGATCATCACGCAGCTTCTGGCCGGAAAGAAAGAGATTAAGCTGGGTTCGCTTACACCGACGAGGGACTTTAACTACGTAAAAGATACGGCAGGCGGCTTTATCGCTATCGCGGAATCGGCGCAGACCATCGGACAGGAGATCAATATTGCGACCGGACGTGAGATATCGATCGGCGATCTGGCGAAGGAGATCATTGCCCAGATTAATCCGCAGGCAAAGATTGTCTGTGATGAAGAACGGCTCCGTCCCGAAAAGAGCGAGGTCAACAGGCTGCTGGGAGATAATACGAAGATCATGCAGTTGACGGATTGGCGGATGCAGTATACATTTGAAGAAGGCATTGCGGAGACGATCGCGTGGATCAGGGAGCATATGGATCAATATAAGGTGGATTGTTACAATATATGAGAATTTTGAAACAGATCAAAGGGCTCTACAAACAATTTTATGAGATTTTTACGAAAGAGCAGAGACGGGGGAGCATCGTTGTTTTTGTTTTGATGTTTTTAGGGTCTGTTTTAGAGATGCTGGGCGTTTCCGTGCTGGTGCCGATGGTGGAGGTGATCCTTTCGCCGCAGGAACTGCTGCATGATCCGGATAAGCAGTGGCTGTGGCGGTTTTTACAGATTGACGGCGCGACGAAACTGGTGCTGTTTATCTCCGGAGGCACCATAGCCATTTATATCCTGAAGAATGTGTACATGTCTTTTTTGTCTTATTACAAGAATCGGTTTTTCCGTAAGGTGGATCAGGAAACTTCCATGCGCCTGATGAATTCTTATCTGGGCAGGGACTATACATTTCATATCAATACGAACAGCACGGTGCTTTTGCGCAGTATTATTTATGATATAACCGGTATTTCGTCTACGTTAACCAGTGTGTTTACGATCATCATGGAATGTATGTCCACGCTTTTGATCATCATCGTATTGTTTGCGACGGACTGTGTGATGGCGGTGACCCTTGGGATTTCCGCCGCTTTTGCGCTTTTGATCATCGTTGCGGTGTTCCATCGGAAAATGCGCGTTCAGGGCCAGAGTTCGCTGGGGTATCATCAGCGCTGTATCAAGGCGGTCAACGAGGCATTCAATGGTATCAAGGACGTGCTGGTAACGGGCAGACAGGCTTATTTTGCGCAGAGTTATGAGGAGGCGGTGACGGGTAAGAACAGGGCCAACGCCATTAAGAATTTTGCGTCTGAATGCCCCGCCTATGTGATCGAGGGAATCTGCATTGTCACCTTTATCGCGATGCTGTGCATTAAATCGCTGACGGGTCAGAACGGGACGGAGTTTGTCTCAAACGCGGCGGCTTTTGCGATGGCGGCGTTCCGCATTCTCCCTTCGGTCGGTAAGATCACGAACAATTTTAACATCATCGTCTATTACCGGGCTACGATGAACGATGTGTATCAGAATATCTGCGAGGCGCAGGCCGTATCCGAAAAGTCAGATACTGTCAGTACTCTTGCGATAGAGGATAAGGCAGAAGTGCCGCATGGATTTCAGCGGGAAATTACGCTGCGGCAGGTGAGCTGGAAATATCCGGGCGCGGAACACGAGGTGATCAAAAATCTGGATATGACGATTTCCAAGGGACAGGCCGTCGGCTTCATCGGCACATCCGGCGCCGGCAAGACGACGCTTGCCGATATGATATTGGGTCTTTTGCCCACGCAGACGGGCACGATCTACATGGATGGCATTGATATTAAAACGATTCCTGCAACATGGAGCCGCACGATCGGTTATGTGCCGCAGAGCGTGTATCTGACGGACGATACCATCCGCAATAATGTAGCCTTTGGCATTGAACGGGTGCGGATCGATGAGAATGCGGTGTGGCAGGCTTTGGAGCAGGCGCAGCTGAAAACGTTTGTAGAGGGACTGCCGGATGGCCTTGACACGATCGTGGGCGAGCGGGGCGTGAAGTTTTCGGGCGGCCAGAGACAGCGGGTGGCGATCGCCAGAGCATTATATTATGATCCCGATATCATTGTGTTGGATGAGGCAACTTCCGCGCTGGATAACGAGACGGAATCTGCGGTGATGGAGGCGATCGAATCGCTGCAGGGGCATAAGACGCTGATTATAGTCGCACACAGACTGACCACGATCAAGAGCTGCGATGCGGTGTATGAGATCGCGGACGGCAAGGCAGTCTTGCAGGATAACAGGGGGGCCGGTCATGCTTAATTTATTGATGGGGCTGGTGAATGAAAAAGGGCTGAGCGGGTCGATCATACAGGATGTGAAAGACAGGGTAAAGCCGGACGCCCTGCATTTGATCGTAGGAAGACCGGAAGAATTGCCGATTTTTAGGGCATATGGGGAATGTATCCTGCGCGATTATGCGGCGCAGGGCAGCTATGACGATCTGCAGTCAGAGGACTATATCGCTCTGGAAGACGATGTGATCCAGTACATGAGCAGGTACAGTACGGAAATTATGCACCAGCAGAGACGATTTGAATTATATCCGGATTTTCAGATTGAACCGGACTGGGACAGTCATTATACTGTTTATATACACAATGTCTTTTATTGGTATAATTTTTTGATAAAAAAGAAGATTACGCACGTGTTTCTCTCGGCGATCCCGCACGAGGGATATGATTGTGTCATTTATCATCTGAGCCGTTATCTGCAGATACCGGTAAAGATCATACACAGCTGCTTTATTCCGTTCAGACTGTATCCGCTGGATGATTATATGATAGATTCTCCGGAGCTGGCCGGGGAATATAGCAGGCTGCTGCAGGAGTACGAACATTGCAGCGCTGAGGAGATTCCTCTGGAAGGGAACACAGCGGATGCGTTTGCACGCTGGGCGTCGCTTAAGCCTGACCAGATGGTGCCGTGGTATATGCGCAAAAATCCCTTTGTCAGAAGGATGCGGCAGCGCTTTTATGAGACGAATATCATCAGGATATGGCGGGGGATTCTGGGAGAGGATTATGTAAAGTACGGCAAAAGTCCCGCCTTCCTTAAGGCGGCGTTTTGTAAGCTGCCAAAACTCATGCGGATGATCCCTGTGGCGTGGAAGCGGTGGCGGTTTGTCAGGCCGGCGAAGAAGCTGAGCATAGAATACAGGGAATATTATCAATCGCTCGCCGGAGAGCCTGTGGAGGGGGAAAAGTATATCTATTTCCCGCTGCAGTATCAGCCGGAGGCTACTTCCAATCCGATGGGCGGCGGCATGTACGCGGATCAGATGATCCCGCTGCGTATCCTCAGTAAAGCACTGCCTGACGATGTGAAGATCTATGCAAAGACCCATCCGGAGCAGTTATCATTGATGCGCACGAGGGCTTATTATACGGAGATTGCCGGGATTCCCAAGGTGCGTCTGATGAAGATAGAGACAAGTACCTACGAACTGATGAAACATGCGGTGGCGGTGGCTTCGCTCACAGGTACGGCGCTCTGGGAATGCCAGTTCTTCGGCGTGCCGGCGCTGGCCTTTGGATATTCAGTGAAAAATATGGCGCCGCTGTCATGGCATGTGCGCACTGTGGAAGACTGCAAAAAAGCGCTTCAGGAAATTGCCGCGGTACCCCGCAGGGATGTGACCAGAGAATTGAAACTCTACACGAAGGCGCTGCATAATATTTCTTTTGAGACGGCGCGGATTGGTGATAATATCCCGCGGATCATCGCCGATTTTGTGAGTAACAGGACTGAAAAATAAGTATGATGACCTTATTTTTCAATCGCAGGAAACTGCTCTGACATGGAGGATTTACATGAAAAAAATTTTATTATATGGCAGACCATACAGTAACGGCGGGGACTTTCTGATCTATGACAGGATCAGACGTCTGTTGCAGGCAGCCTGTCCGGATGCGCAGATAACCTTGAATCTCCAAAACGACGCGCAGTTTGCACCGGAGGAGTTGAACGGATACGATGCGATCGTGACCGGCGGCGGCGGTGCGCAGTTTGCGGAAGCCTATGTGAGGACCAGTTTTTTCTTTCAGCATTTTGATGAGATCAAAACGCCGATTCACTATATGGGGACCGGACTCTACGGCGCTGACGGCGAGGACGTTACGCGCTATGAATATCCGTACTCTGACGAGATGATAAACTATTTCAATCAGGTGACGGAACGGGGCGGACAGCTTGCATCCAGAGACTGGGTGGTGGACGAGATACTGAGAAACAGCGGCGTCAAGGGAGTGGTGATGGCCGGCTGTCCGGCGTGGTATGATTTAGAGATGCTGGCAAGGCCGGAGACGGACGCGGTTTTTCAAGGTTCTTTTGCAGACAGAAAAATCAGGAAGATAGCCGTTTCCAATCACGGACTGACTAAAAATGCGCAGGATCATGGCAGGAAGCTGTCCCAGATTGAAGCGCTGATCCTATTCCTGAAGGAGAAGTATCCGGATGCGGAGATCATGCTGACATTCAATGACGGCTATCTGACGAAGTATTCCAAAGACTATAACCTGACCTTGCAGAAATGGGCGCAGGAACAGGATGTTAGCTGTGTGGAACTGTCAAGCGATGCCGCCAAGTTCAAGGCGCTTGATGAGATCGATCTGCACATCGGTTTTCGTGTGCATACGCATATATACTGCATCAGCAGGATGATCCCCAGTCTGCTGATCGAGGAGGATATCCGGGGATTTGGCATGAACGAGACGCTGGGCCTGCCGCACATCACGGCTTATGCGCAGCACAGTAAACCGGAGGATTTTGCAGAGAATCCGTATCTGATCAAACAGCTTGCCGTTTTATTGGAACAGATGGAGACGCAGGGCAGGATAGATTATGGCGAGGTGTATCGGATCATCCGCGGCTGTTACCGGACAGGGATGCAGGTCTGGCTTTCCAATGTATTGAAATGATCGGCGTGCCGGACGCAATAAAAAATGAACGCGGAGGACGAGCGCATATGAAATATCTGGTAGTAATACCCGCAAGGGGAGGGTCCAAAGGAATCCCCATGAAAAATATCTATCCCCTGAACGGGAAACCGCTGTTGACCTATTCGCTGGAAATGATGCGGCAGGTGGAATTTGACGGAGACGTGGCGGTCAGTACGGATTCCGGACAGATTAAGGAAGTCGCCCTGCAGACGCCGGGAATAGAAGTGGTGGACAGGCCGGAGGACATATCCGGAGATAAGGCGAGCACGGAGTCGGCGCTTTTGCATGCGCTGGAAGTGATGGAGGAGAGAAAGGGCTGCGTCTATGACGCGGTCGTGACCCTGCAGGCGACGTCGCCGCTGCGGCAGGCGGCCACGGTCAGGGCGTGTTTTGATAAGTATGAAGCGGACCGTGACCGTTATGATGCGCTGCTGACGCTTACGGAGACGAGGACAGACTATTGGATCAAAGAAGGGCAGGATCATTTCCGCAGATTATATCCGGACGCGCCGAGGAGAAGGCAGGATCGCGACCCCATCTATATCGAAAACAGCGCGGTCTATATTACCGACAGACAGTCCCTGATCGAGACGAAATCAGTTTTGGGACATCGCGTAAACGGTTTTGTGATCCCGGAGCGGGAGGGCGTAGACATCAACGAGCCCATTGACATCCTGCTGGCGGAAGAACTCTTAAAAACAGAGTGAGAAAGGAAGGGTAAGATGCGTACGATTACGATCGAGGACAGAGTGATTGGCGAGGGGCAGCCGGCGTTTATCATTGCGGAAGGCTGTGACAACCATATGGGAGACATGGAGGCGGCAAAAGAGATGTGTCGGCAGGCGCGTCTGGCAGGCGCGGACTGCATTAAGTTTCAACACCATCTGCCGGATGAGGAGATGCTAAAAGACGTGCCGATGTCTTCTAATTTTGACATCCCGTTATATGACTTTTTGAAACTGCATGCGCTCACGCTGGATCAGCATGTGGAACTGATGGCCTACTGCAAGCAGATCGGCATTATGTACCTGTGTACGCCGTTTTCTTTAAAAGCCGCCTATGAGCTGAATGATATCGGTGTGTCCGCGTTTAAGATCGGTTCGGGCGAGATGACGGATATCCCCACCCTGCAGGCGATCGCCAGACTGGGCAAGCCGATGATCGTATCCACGGGCATGTGTACGATGGATGAGATCAAGAGGACGTATGATGCGCTGGAAGCGACCGGCGTGGAATTTGCGTTCACAAACTGTCTGTCGGAGTATCCGCCGAAGTATGAGGATGTGAATCTCGGCGTGATCGCCAAGATGAAGGAAGCCTTTCCGAAGGCTGTCATCGGGCATTCCGACCATACGCCCGATCTGTATACCTGCTATGCGGCGGCTGCGCTGGGCGCATCCATTATTGAGAAGCATGTTATTTTAAGTAAGCAGACGCCCGGCCCGGATCAAACCGTTTCTATAGACTTTGAGGACCTCTATCGTCTGGTGGACGGCATCCGCAAGATCGAGCTTGCGTCCGGCAATGAGAAATGTGTGCATAAGGATGAGGACGCGATCCGCTCATGGGCGTTTCGCAGCATCGTTTCCCTGCGAAAGATCAAAGCGGGGGAAGTCATCACACAGGATATGATCTGGTCCAAGCGGCCGGGAACGGGGATTCCGTCTCACCGCATGGCGGAAGTGACCGGCAGAAAGGCGGCGCGTGATATTGCGGAAAACGTACTGCTTGCATGGGATGATCTGGAAGGATAAGAAGATGAAAAAAATTATGATCATAACCGGTTCCAGAGGCGAGTGGGGGTATATCCGCCCGATCCTGCGCCTGATGGAAAACAGGGACGATGTGGAGGCGGTGCTGGTGGTGACGAACATGCACCTGCTTCCCGCCTATGGAAATTCTTATAAAGAAATTGAAAACGACGGTTTCCATATCGATTACAAGGTGCATATGTCGTTAGACGGCTACAGTCATGTGACGCAGGCGAAATCTTTGGGAATATTTCTGTCTTCTCTGCCGGACATTATCGCCAACGAGAAGCCGGACTGGATCCTGCTTGCGGGAGACCGGGGCGAGCAGCTCATGGGGGCGATCGCGGCGGCCTATACCTATACGCCGGTGGCGCATATTCAGGCGGGAGAAGTGTCCGGAAACATCGATAATATGACCAGACATGCGATCGGGAAGCTGGTTCATCTGCATTTCGCATCCAATCAGGATGCGGCCGATAGGCTGATCAAATTAGGAGAAGAGGCATTTCGGGTGCATAACGTGGGCGCGCCGCAGATCGACGAGATGGTGGCGGCACAGTTTACGGAACTGCCGGAAATCGAGGAGAAGCTCTGCGTGCATTTGCAGGACGGCTATCTGTTAGGCGTGATGCATCCGGTGACGGAGGAGGCCGACAGGGCGGAAATGCAGGCGGAGATCTTCATCAAGGCATTGAATCGCTTCGATATGCCGAAGGTCATCATCCTTCCGAACAACGATGCCGGCTCTAACGGGGTAAAACGCGCGATTCAGGAGTACCGTGAGGGGGAATATTATATGTATGCGAACCTGAAGCGGGAAGACTACCTCGGCCTTTTGAAGAACACGAAATGTATCGTGGGAAATTCCAGTTCCGGACTGCTGGAAGCACCGACGTTTCAGGTGCCGGCGGTCAATATCGGCAGGAGACAGAATCTGCGTTTCCGCGGCATCAACGTGATCGACGTTCCCTTCGAATTAGATAAGGTGGTACAGGCGATCGAAAAAGCGGTCAGCGTAGAATTCAGGGAATATCTTGCCAAAGAATGCGTTAATCCTTACGGGGACGGGCATTCCTCCGAGCGGATACTCGATCTGCTGGTGAATATGCCGGTCGATCAAAAGCTGCTGGTCAAACAGTTGACATATTAGTGGATAAAAGGGATACTGGAAGGAGAGAAGCCGTGATTAAGGTAAAAGCTTTTATGAGCAAGGCGTGTGCGGAAATAAAGCAAAATGTGGATCCTTATAAATGGGAATATCTATTCGGGTTTATATTTGTTGGTATCATTTTATTTTCTCATATGTATTTTGATTTTTTTGCAACGTACCGGCATGGATTGAATTTTTGGCATGCCTTGGCAGAGGGACATCCGCTTTCTTTCTATTCATACGCAAAGGCGATACCGGGCGCTACGGCAAACCGTGTGGTTAGCGCCGGCGTTTCATATGATTTTACGATTTATGCTGTCTTTGCAATATGGAATTTTCCGGCATGGATCTATGAGAAGATTTCCGGGAATCCGGCGGAAAGCGCGCTGCTGTGCCTGATGTGGGGGAAATTGATGCTGGCTGCGATTGCGGTTATCAGCGCGGCGGGCGTCAGAAAGATTCATGAATTTGTTACGGGAGACAGGGAAGGATCGCGAACGGCGGTATTTGTATATTTGTTTTCGGGCATTTTGATTGTGTCGGCGTATTATATCGGGCAGTATGATATTATTGGCGTAACGTTTGCAATCTATGGGGTGTACTATTATCTCAAAAAAGATTATAAAAAATTTTATCTTCTGTTTGCAGCTGCGATTACCTGTAAATATTTTGCTCTGTTTCTGTTTGTATGTCTGGTACTGCTTTATGAGAAAAGAATTTTATACATCATCAGGGATATGGTGTTTGGCTGCTGGCTGGTAGCGGCGGAAAAAATTCTTTTTAGTCTGGGCAAAAGCTATGAAGAAATCCATCCGCAGGTAGAAAGGGTGCTGCAGTCGGACGATGGCGTGGTTGGAACGAATCTTTTATCTACCAGAACGGGCTATATGTTCTCACTGCAATACCATATGGGGGTCGACTCCGTATCCATTTTTGTTCTTGCGATGGGACTGCTCTGCGCCTATTGCTATTTGCAGAAGAGAGAAGAAAATTATGCTTTTTATTATAAGACAGTATATACAGCTTTTGCAGCCAACACCATCTTTATCATTTTTACGGCCAGTCCTCCATATTGGGCGATTTTACTGGTGCCGTGGCTGGTATTGACGATTTATTGTAATGGAGAGCACAACAAGCTAAATGTGGGCGTGGAGACCATGGGAATCGCGGCCTTTCTGGTCTGGCGCATGGGGAGGGAACCCTATATTTTCAGGAGTGAAAACTGCGAAGGAATGCTGATGTATTACCTTCTGGGAAAGCCGTATTTTTATAAAAACGGCGCGGGGGATGTGATGGGCGCTTTGATGGAAGGATCATTGCGGTCGGGATTTAACTTATGCCGGTATATCTTTTATACCTGTATGGTTATTTTGATTGTAGTTAATTTTCCCAGAGCAAATAAGAAGAAATACGAGAAGCTGCCGCAGGAACCCGGTATGCGGGGGCTGCTTGTTTTCCGGGAAGTGTGTGTTGTCGGCATTATCCTTTTGCCGCTTATCGTCTATATGATACAGGTGCTGTTTGCGCGGCAGATCATGAATGCGGCGTTTGGAAACGACACGATTATGCAGGTGATACAGATGCTTCGAGAATGAGAATATGGGTGAGGAAAGACGGGGATCGCTATTAGGAAGGGGTAATAAAATGGATTTGGTTCGCTATTGTGTAAAAGAACAATATACCATCAAAGAGGTTTTGGAACAGTTCGAGAGCTATAATAACAGGGTCGCTATCGTGACCAATGATTCCGGCAAGGTGATCGGCGTGGTCAGTCAGGGGGATATCCTGCGGGCGCTCTCCGCCGGACAGAATCTGTATACGCCGGTCAATCAGATCATCAGGGGATCTTTCTTGCATTTATACGAGAAAGACATGGCGAAGGCCTATCCGATCTTTAAAAAGAAGCAGATCAGTCTGCTTCCGGTGATCGATCACAACAGCATGCTGATCGATTTTATTACGATCGACGATATCTACGAATATCTGGAAGAAAAAGGGAAAGCATAGAGCTGCTGCAAATGAAAAATAAATTGATCGGGAGGGATAGGAAATGTTTATTACGATCACAGGAGAACTTGGAAGCGGAAAAACGACAATAGCGAAAATCCTCAATCAGGAATACGGTTTTGATTTCTATTCAACAGGCAGTATTCAGAGAGAGATCGCCAAAGAAAAGGGCATTTCAACTTTGGAATTAAATCAATTGATGTCAAATGACCTCAATAATGAATATGACAAAATGATCGATAATAAAACGATTGAGATAGGGCGGGAAAATGCGGGAAAAGACCTTGTATTCGATTCGAGGATGGCATGGCATTTTGTAGAGAAATCGTTCAAAGTATTTGTCACGGTGGATTCTTACACGGCGGCGGAGCGGGTGATCAAAGCGGACAGGGGTGCGACAGAGCATTATCAGTCCGTGGAGGAAGCTGCGAAGAGCCTGCGCAAAAGAAAACGTCTGGAAGATTCCAGATTTGCGGAAATCTATAAGGTCAATACCACGGATTTTGCCAATTATGATTTGATCATAGATTCCACTTCCGCTGCTCCGGAAGAATTGGCGAAATTCATTTTGGATAAGGCGAAAAGCCAAAATGCAGGGCGGGAAACGTATCTGTCTCCCAAGAGATTATTCCCCACGCTTGCGATACAGGAGATCGATACGGACCGCGTAAAGGAATTAAGGAACGATACGGACGAAAGGCCGATCGATGTCGTTGAATCTAACGGATCGTATTTTATCATTGGCGGGCACGAAACCGTCTGCGCTAAGATACAGAATGGAGAGAAGCTGGTGCCCGTAAACCTGCTTTCCGTTGATGGCAATGGAGTGATAGAGACATATCATAAAAAGGCGGAGGATATCGTACAGGCATCAGGACAATCATATCAGGAGTGGGAAAGCTTTAATGACATGAAGTTTTTGGGATATCCCGATCAGGCATAAAGCCGGGAGGTCGGGATACGGACGCGCCGGTGCGGCGGGAGGGTTTTATGGCGAGGAGTACAGGGATTGGGATTCAGGACTTTAGCAAGATCATAGAGCGCAATAATTTCTATGTGGATAAGACCCATTTTATCAAGGAGTGGTGGGAGAGTCAGGACGAGGTGACGTTGATTGCCAGACCGCGCCGTTTCGGGAAGACCCTGACCATGAGCATGACGGAACAGTTTTTTTCGGTCAAATATGCGGGGAGGGGCGATCTGTTTGAAGGACTGTCCATCTGGCAGGAGGAAAAATACCGTGCCCTGCAGGGGACCTATCCGGTGATCAGTCTTTCGTTTGCCAATATCAAGGAGACAAACTATCAGAATGCTCGTAAAAAAATTGGTCATATACTCGCGGGCGAATACGCAAGATGCGCCTTTTTATTGGAGGGGGATTGCCTGAATGAACAGGAAAAAGACACATTTCGCAGGAAGACCGTAGATATGGATGATACGGATGCAACGCTGGCGATCAATCAGTTATCAGAATACCTATGCCGTTATTATGGGAAAAAAGTGATCATTCTTCTGGATGAATACGACACGCCCATGCAGGAAGCCTATGTTTATGGTTACTGGGAAGAAATCGTGGCATTTACCAGAAGCATGTTCAATTCCGCTTTTAAGACGAATCCGTGGCTGGAGAGGGCCATTATGACAGGAATTACCAGAGTCAGCAAGGAATCCATCTTTTCGGATCTGAACAATCTGGAAGTGGTCACCACCACGGCAGGTAAATATGAAACAGCCTTTGGATTTACAGAAGAAGAAGTGTTTGCGGCACTGGACGAGTTCGGAATGGGCGGGGAGAAGCAGAAGGTTAAATGGTGGTATGACGGTTTTATTTTTGGAAACTCGAAAGATATTTATAATCCATGGTCGATTCTAAATTTACTGGATAAAAAGAAGTTTACGACATACTGGGCGAACACCAGTTCCAACAGCCTTGTGGGGAAGCTGATCCGTGAGGGCGGCAGGGACGTGAAGGAGTCCTTTGAAAAGCTGATGAAGGGTGAACATCTATGGGCTCCTATCGATGAGCAGATTGTCTATAATTGGCTCGACGATAACGAATACGCTATCTGGAGCCTGTTTGTAGCGAGCGGTTATCTGAAGATACTTGACTATGAAAAATATGAAGAAGATGATTTCGTTGGCGAACCCCAATATGAGCTGGCGCTGACCAACCATGAAGTCGAGATTATGTTCAAAAGCATGATCAGGGGCTGGTTTGTGAGAGACGCGTCGAATTATAACGCGTTTATCAAGGCGCTGCTTTCGGGAGACAAAAAAGCAATGAATTATTATATGAATAAGGTGGCGTTGGCAACGTTCAGTTATTTTGACGTTGGAGGCAGGCCTTCCGGAAATACAGAGCCTGAGCGATTTTATCATGGATTTGTGCTTGGACTTATAGTAGATCTTGCGGACGGGTATGCGATTACATCAAACCGTGAAAGCGGATATGGCAGGTACGATGTGATGTTAGAACCTTATGATGCGAAAGACGATGCGATTATACTGGAATTTAAGGTGCGTGATCCTGAAGACGAGGGAACCCTGCACGACACGGTGCAGGCGGCGCTATTGCAGATCGAAGAGAAAAAGTATGCGCAGGCGCTCGTTGAAAAAGGGATTCCTGTGGATAAAATCCGCAAATACGGGTTTGCGTTTGAAGGAAAAGAAGTGCTGATCGGAAGCTGACAGCCGGTTATTTTGATATGATAATCTGGAGCGAAAATACAATTGACATCTAAATTAAGTCAAACAAAAAGTGATTATATCTGGAATACGGCTGCCGGTCTGATCAATGCGGCGGAGGCGGTCGTGATGTCCATGATCGTTACGAGGGTTACGGGTCTTGTTGACGCCGGTATGCTGACGATCGCGTTTGCCATTGGCAATTTGATGATGACAGTCGGAAAATTCGGCGTGCGCAATTTTCAGGCAACGGATATTGAAAACAGATTTTCCTTTTCCGTTTATTTAAAGACCCGTCTGCTCACCGTTTTATTGATGATTGTGGCTGTGTCCGCTTATCTGGCCTACGCCTTTACATGGTTGAAGTACGGCCCGGATAAGATTATGATCATCGGTATGGTTTGCATGATCTATGCGGTGGAAGCACTGGAAGACGTATTTTGGGGATATTATCAGCGAAGAAATAAAATGGACGCAGGCGCGAAAATGTTCTGTTTCCGCTGGCTGGGAATCCTGATTGTGTTTCCGGTTTCTTTGTGGAAAAGCAGAAATCTGGGATTAACGCTTTTGATCTGTTTGGTCGTATCGCTGATTCTCTTTGCCCTGATGTTGTGTTTGTGTTATGGTAAGATATGTGCAAAAGAGGATCGTAACATAGGACAGGTTCTGAAAAACGGCAGTTTACCTGAAATAAAGCAATTAATGAGAGCGGTGTTTTCCTTATTTGGCATAACCTTCCTGTCCTTCTATGTAAACAATGCGCCCAAATACGCGATCGACGCGTGCCTGCCGGAGGAGATACAGGCCTGCTACGGGTTTGTGGCAATGCCGGTGTTTGTGATCGGTTTGCTGAATACATTTGTGTATCAGCCCACGCTTTTGCCGATGGCGAGGAAGTGGGAGGACAGGCAGTACCGGATCTTTGTACATAGAGTATTGAAACAGCTGGCTGTGGTCGGGGTTCTCTCTGTAGTCTGTATGGCAGGGGCGTATGTAGTTGGGATCCCGGCACTGTCATGGCTCTATCATACGGAATTATCCGCATATAAAAAAGAACTGATGGTATTGATGGCTACGGGAGGTTTTGTGGCCGTTTCCGGCTATCTGAGTGTGGTGTTGACCATTATGCGGTGTCAGAAAGATTTGCTGTGGCCGTATGGACTGATTGCGTTTACTGCCGCAATTAGCCTAAAGGGAATCGTATCGCGGTACGGTATGATCGGGGCGGCGATGTCCTATTTGATTCTGATGGTGCTGCTCTGTCTGATATATGGGGTGATTCTCACCATCAGACTTGCAGGAAAAGAGGGAAGGAGAACTTAAGTGAAAGTAGTGATTTTGGCAGGCGGACAGAAAAGTACGATCAGCAACGAGCAGGAGGGGATTCCCAAACCGATGGCGGAGATTGGCGGGAAACCGTTGCTTTGGCATATCATGAAGAGTTTTGCGGCATATGGACTAAACGAGTTCATCATCTGCGGCGGCTATAAAGTCGATATGATCAAGACGTATTTTATGGATTATTATATTTACCAGTCAGACATCACGGTCGATCTGCAGACCAATACGGTTGAGATTCATAAAAACCGCACGGAAGACTGGAAAGTGACGGTGGTGGATACCGGGCTTTACAGTGAGACGGGACTCAGGATCGCACAGATTGAGAAATATATACAGGATGATACCTTTATCGTCACGTATGGCGATTGTCTTTCTGATATCAATATGAATGAAATGCTGGAATATCATAGAGAACACGGCAGGATGGCGACAATGGCGGTAGCCAGACCGACAGGAAGGAATGCGGCAATTGAGATCGATGCGGACGGGTATCTGGTCAGAGGGGCGGGAACCGCTGAGAATGATCAGGCGTGGATCAATGCCTGCCTTTATGTGTTTAACCGGAAGGTTTTCCATGTTTTAAACGGTAATTATAATCTGAACAGGATGCTGAAAGAAAATCTGGCGGATAAGGGACAATTGATTACCTATAAGCACCGGGGGTTCTGGGCGCCGGTGGAGACGCATCATGACCGGTTTAATATGGAGAATCTCTACAGCGCCGGTGTGGCGCCCTGGCTGAAGGCAGGGCAGCCGGCCGACTAGTTTGTTGCGGCGATATAGGAACCATGGTATACTTGTCAGATGTAAGTTTGTTGCGATGCTATAGGGAATATGATATACTTATTAGATATGTGGAAACATGTCGGCGGTTCTTCCAATAAAGGACAGGTGATAGAAATGGATTTTTTATCCTGGGTGAGAAGAAAAGGATTTTGGATATATGACAGGCTGCTTATGCAGGGCGAGCACTGGAAATTTTATCGGGAAGTCAGAGATGCCTATACGAATGGAACGGATGAACAGGTGGTTGCGGGTAAACTGGAAAAACTCTTAAAGCACGCAGCGGACACTACAGTATTCTATGCGCCTTATCGGGGAGTTAAGGATCTGAACGAATTTCCCATTGTCAATAAAATTGATTATCAGGAAAAATGGCAGGATTTTGTATCGTCTGAGTATACGGAAGATCCGAAATGTCATCTGGAATGCACGAGCGGTTCTACCGGAACGCCGTTAGAGATTTTGTACGACCGGCGTAAGAGCAGGAGAAGGAACGCGGCCAGTATCTTTTTGAATACGTTGGCTGATTACCGGATTGGTGATAAGCAGATGTTTCTGCGGGTATGGGTAAACCGGGTACAGAAAGGATTCATTGAAAGAACGATGATGAATCTGATTCCGGTTAATACCGCGAACATGGATCGGGAGCATATGCAGGCAATCTGCGATATGATTGCACGAAAGCGTGTAAAATCAATAGTCGGGTATGCGTCGTCTCTGGCGACGCTTTCAGCATTTATTGACGAAAGGCAGATAGATTGTTCGGCATTCAGGGTGAAATCCATCACGCCCATATCGGAGGCTATGCCGCCGGAGGTCAGGAAACAATTGAAGAGACAGTTTGACTGTACGGTGAGTTCTGTGTACGGCGCAGAAGAGTTTGGCACGATAGGTGTTCAGATGAAAGGTGAAGACCCATATTACATGGACACGAGCGGCGTATATCTCGAGGTTCTTAAGATGGAGGAAGATACGCCGGCGGCGGATGGGGAGCTTGGAAGACTGGTAATCACGGATCTGTATAATTATGCTTTTCCGCTCATACGATATGAGAACGGTGATGTTGTAGTACGCAAGACCGAAAAAATACAGGGGGGGGGGTACAGGCAATTCTTCACCCGGATATACGGCAGAAGGTCAGACCTTTTGTACGATACAGAGGGAGAGCCGGTATCGCCTTTTTTGATTACCAACAAAATGTGGGGTATCAAAAATATCAGCCAGTGGAAGTTCATACAGACCGGAGAGAAGAGTTATCGGTTTGTCATCAACGGAGAGCAGGCTGACGAAGCTTATATACGCAGCCTGATCAGCGAGGAGCTGGGGAAGGATGCAGAGATATCTTTTTCGTATGTGGATGAGATTCCGGTATTAAGTTCCGGAAAAAGAAAATATATAGAAAACCAGTGGCGCAGGAATGCGTAAACAAATAATAAGGGAGAACAGTCAGTGAAAAAAAGAGTTGCGGATTATATAGCGGATTATCTGGTAGAGCATAATGTCAACCGGCTGTTTGAGGTCGTCGGCGGCGGCGCTATGCACTTAAACGACGCGTTCGGGCATAAAGAAGGACTGCATGTGATCTACCATCATCATGAACAGGCGGCGGCGATCGCGGCGGAGGCATACGCCAGAGTGCATAATCAGATGGCGGCGGTCTGTGTGACCTCCGGTCCGGGGGCGACGAATGCTATTACGGGATGCCTGTGCGCTTATATGGGATCCATTCCCATGATCCTGTTTTCCGGTCAGGTGCGTTACCCGTTGACGGTCCGGGGACAGGGACTTAATCTGCGGACCAACGGCGAGCAGGAGTATGATATCTGCAAGTCTGTGGCAGGCATGACAAAATTCTGCGAGATGGTGACCGATCCGCTGCGCATCCGGTACGTGCTTGAAAAAGCGTGTTTTCTGGCAAAAGCGGGACGCCCGGGGCCGGTGTGGCTGGATCTTCCGCTGGATATCCAGTCTGCGGTCGTGGAGACGGACGAGCTGTGCGGGTTTGACGCGGCAGCGGAGGGATATTCAGAAAAGCCGGACTTTGATGGTAAGGTGATACCGCTTATTTTGGAGAAACTGCGGCAGGCCGAAAGACCGGTCCTTTATTGCGGCATGGGCGTGCGTCTTTCCGGGGCATATGAGAAATTCATGGAATTGATCGATCTGTTGGGGATTCCGGTGACGACGGGGATGACGACCCTCGACTGTGTGCCGGATGCGCATCCGCTGTATGCGGGGAGACCGGGGGCAACTGGCGACAGGGCCGGCAACTTTGCGGTGCAAAACAGCGACTTATTTCTCTCGATCGGAAGCCGTCTAAGCTATAAGCAGACCGGATATAATACGGATACATGGGCCAGAGCCGCTTATAAGATCATGGTAGATGTGGATCCGGAAGAATTAAAACGAGAGTATCTGCATATCGATCTGCCTGTCTGCGCGGATGCGGCCGATTTTATAGAGCAGCTTATTACAGGCGTTAAGGGCATGGAGGAGCGCTTTCCCGACAGAAGCGCATGGATCACGCAGTGCAGGGCGTGGGTAGAAAAGTATCCCGTGGTAACGCCCGATAAGTATGAGACCCCTGACGGCAGGGGCAGTATTTACGTGTTTTATAAAGTGCTTTCCGAACTGATGCCGGAAAACGCAGTCTATGTCACGACGTCCGGCAATTCGCGTGTGATATGCAGGCAGGCGGCAGTAATCAAAAAGGGCCAGCGTGTGATCACGAATCACTCTACTTCGCCCATGGGGTACTGTCTCCCGGCGTCGATCGGCGCCTGTCTGGCGAATGAGGGCAGACCGGTCGTGCTGATTACCGGGGAAGGCGGTTTCCAGATGAATCTGCAGGAACTTCAGACCATCAAACAGAACAGACTGCCGGTGCATATTGTGGTGATCAACAACGAGGGATATCATTCGATCCGCATTACCCAGAATTCGTTCTTTAAGGAGCATACGCACGTAGGGATCGGCGAGGAGAGCGGGGACTTAAGCTTTCCGGATCTTTCACGGATTGCCGATGCCTACGAATATCCTTATTTTGAATCAAGGAATGTGGATGATCTGGAAGAAACGCTGCGAAACTTTCTGGCATGTGAGTCGTATGCGCTCTGTCAGGTATTCGTTACGAAGACACAGGTGACTATGCCGAAGGCATCGAGCCGCAGACTGGCGGATGGCAGGATGGCTTCCGCTCCGCTTGAGGATATGGCGCCGTTTCTTGACAGAGAGGAATTGAGGGAAAACATGTATATCCCGTTGACGGGGGAAAGCAGCGAGTGAGGTAGCCTGAATGGGATGTCATGACGATTGTTTAAAAAACGATATCATACGGGAAGATATGGAGGAAATCTGGCAGTCACCTGTGGCTTGGGAGAAGCTAAAGGAAACCGGGGTATATGTGACGGGAGCGACGGGTATGATAGCCTCCTATCTGGTGATGTTTTTGATCTGGCTGAATGAGGTGCATCATTTTCATATCCGTATCTATGCGGGGATACGCAGTGAGGAAAAAGCCCGCAGGCGGTTCGGGAAATACTTTGACAAAGACTATTTCCATGCCGTGCAGGGCGATGTCAACGCGCCGCCCATCCTGCAGGAGGCGCCCGAATATATCATTCATGCAGCCAGTCTGGCAAGTCCGCAGTACTATGGGAAAATGCCGGTGGAAACTATGCTTCCGAATGTGATCGGTACCTATGAACTGCTAAAGTACGGGCAGGCGCATGCCTTGAAAGGGTTTTTATTTTTCAGTTCCGGCAGCGTTTACGGAAGCGTGCCGGAGGCGGAGGGTATTTCGGAAGCGATGGCGGGTCGTATGGACTGGCTGGCAGCCGGCAATGTATACGGCGAGAGTAAGCGCTGCGGGGAGGCTATGTGCTGTGCTTATTTCCGGGAATTTGGGCTGCCGGTCAGGATCGCGAGGATCCATCATACCTACGGTCCGACGATGGATGTCATAAATGACAAGCGGGTGTTTTCCGAGTTTGCCGGTAATATTTTACGGGGGGAAGACATCGTACTAAAGAGTGACGGCGGGGACCGCAGGGCCTTTTGTTATCTGTCAGATACGGCAGCCGCCCTGTTTCAGATATTGCTGGAGGGCGCGGCCGGAGAGTGTTATAATGTCGGCAATCCCGCGCAGTATGTCAGTATCAGGGGACTGGCGGAAATCCTTACGGATGTTTTTCCGGAGAAGGGGCTTAAGGTGGTATTTCAGGAGAGGACGGACAGCGGTTACTGTGCGAGTCCGGTCAAGCGCTTGACGCCGGTCAGCGTGGACAAGCTGGAAGCACTCGGATGGAAGGCGAAGGTTACCGTTGAGGCGGGGTTTGAGAGAAGCCTGCGGTATTTGGCGCAGAGGTACGAAGAGGAAGAGGTGTCCTGAAACGGATACGGAATGGAAGGGTGTATATGAGAAAAAAGATCAGTATTGCGGTACCCTGTTATAATGAAGAGGGCAACGTAAAGCCCATGGCGGAAAAATTGACTGAGGTCATGCAGCAGCTTGATTATGATTATGAGATCATCTTTACCGATAACTGTTCGACTGATGCCACAAAACAGTATCTGCGTGAGCTTGCCGCTGCCGATCCCCACATCAAGGTGCTGATGAATAATCGGAACTACGGCGCGGGAGGACGTTCCGGACATAATACGGGGCGCTATTGCAGCGGAGATATCTATATTCAGATCCCATGTGATTTTCAGGAGCCGCCTGAACTGATTCCGGAATTTGTGAAATACTGGGAGGAAGGTTATAAGGTGGTGGCCGGACAGAAGATCGCTTCCGAAGAAGGGAAATTTAAGTACTTTCTGCGAAGTCTTTTTTACAAGATCATTAATATGCTTTCGGATGTACCGCAATATGCGCATATGTCCGGCATTCTTTTGACGGACCGTGAGGTTTTGGAGGAATGGGTGAAGACGGACGATGATATTGTGTTAAGAAATGCGATCGCGGATATGGGCTATCCGGTGAAAATGATCCAATATGTGCAGCAGAAGCGTAGGAGCGGCAAATCTACGTATAATGTGTGGAGATATCTGACATTTGCGCTAAATTCCATGATCAATACGTCGACCACACCGCTGCGCCTGATGACTGTGGCCGGTTTTTGTATGTCCGTGATCAGTTTTATCATAGGCCTTGTCTATCTGATCATGAAACTGGTGATGTGGGATTGGTTTCCCACCGGATCGGCGCCTACGCTGATCGGCATGATGTTTATCGGATCCGTGCAGCTTTTGTTTATGGGGGTGATCGGGGAGTATGTGGGTGTGATCCTGCGCAAGATATCCCATCAGCCCGGCGTGATCGTGGGAGAAAAGCTGAATTTTGAAGAAGGGAGTAAAGAGGAAGAAAAGGGACAGGAAGCAGAGAAAAAATAGTGGAACAGACTGGAGAATGAAAGAGATGACGCATTATGATGAACAGGCACATTTCGCCGAATACCGTCCGGATCGCGGAGACCGGGAAAGGCGGGAAGCTGCCGTAAGTATGTTGGAGTCGCCGGATTCATTTGAGGCGAAAGAAAAGTTTTATAACTGTTTTGCAGACAGGGAAAAGGAAGATCACAAGTTTTGGGGGCAGATGGACCGGACGTTTGAGCGGTTTGCTCCGACGCTGGACGAAGCGCAGAAAAAGCGCATGGAAATAGACGTTTATGCGTGCTGTGAAATGTACGGCATTGCGCCTGAGGAATATTTTCAGTTCCAGTTTTACTGGAAGAATGACGCGGGACGCAATCAGTATCTGGGTGATGAAGAGCGGTTTGTGATATTCAGGCCCTGTTATGATTTTGAAGAGTACGAGAAGATTCGCAATAAATGGCTGATGTATCAGCAGATTGGAAAGTATTTCAATAGAAGCTGTATTTTAGTCGGAAATTTTGACGGGGGGGGGGTGAATTGTAGTACAGAAGAGAAAGCTTTTTGTGCGTTTTTAGAGGACAGGACGGAATTTGTGTTTAAGCCTTTGAGGTCCTCCTGCGGGGAAGGCATCCGCAGGATAGAGGTGCCGAAAGGGACTGACTTAAAGGCGTTATATCAGAGTCTGTGCGCTGAGGGCGGCGGCATGGCGGACGAGGTGATCCGTCAGGATAAGTCTCTCGCAAAGTTTCATCCGCAGTCAGCAAACGGTGTCAGACTGATCATGCTGCGCGACAGACAGGGGAGGGATCATTTTGTACAGTCCATGTTCCGTATGGGACAGAAGGACAGTTTTGTAGATAATAACAGCAATGCGATCAGAGCCAGAATCGACGAGAGCAACGGATATGTATATACGTGCGGCTACGATTCATACGGCGAAAAATATATACTTCACCCCGACAGCAGGGAAGTGATTCCGGGATTTCGGATTCCTGCATGGGAGGAACTGCTTGATCTGGCAGCCAGCGTGATGGATGAAGTTTCATCTTATGCCAGATTCATCGGTTTTGATTTTGCACTGACACCAGACGGATGGACGGTGATTGAGATTAATCCGTTTCCGCAGATGGTAGTGCAGCAGATCATTACCGGACAGGGAATCAGGCAGGAAATGCTGCGGTTGGCAAACGAGTGTGTGACGCAAGAGTCGGGGAGGAGATAAAGATGAGTTTTATGATGGCATTTGGCTGGGCAAGTATTATGTTGTGTATTGGGATGTTTTTGCGGGCTAAAATATCGGTTTTTCGGAATATGCTGGTGCCGACCAGCGTGATTGCCGGTATTCTTGGCATAGTGTTTATGAATGTGACAATGGGAGCGGGAATAGACGTCGGTACGGATATGGAGATGTTTACTTCTGTGGTAAATCATTTATTTACGGTATCATTCATTTCCATCAGTTTGACGAGTACGCCGAAGGGGGAGAACAGTACTGCAAAAAATGTCGTAAAGGGATCGGTATCCATGGGGCTGCTCTGGTGCCTGCTGTACGGACTCACGCCTTTGATTGCGACGGGGATATTGTATCTGATGGCAGGGGTAACGGATATGGATCCGGGGTATGGAATGCTGATTCAGTTTGCGTTCTGTCAGGGACCGGGACAGTCGGCTGCTTACGGCGCTATTTTTGAACAGTACGGTTGGAGCAACGCTTCTACGGTGGCGATCACATTTGCTTCGATTGGATTCATTGCAGCTTTTCTGATCGGGATTCCTGCCGCCAAGCTTGGCGTTAAGCGGGGAATCGCCAAAAACTGCGGAAAGATAGACAGTGCGATCCTGAAAGGATATTTTCGCAAAGAGGAACAGACAGAGTATATGGTCAGGGATACTACCTGCAACAGTAATATCGAGACGCTGGCATTTCATTTTGCGCTGATCGGGATATGTTATGTGCTGGCTGTGGGAATTGGCCGTATCCTCTCTTACATACCCGGATTTTTAGGGACTTCCATGAGCAGCATGATGTTTATGAACGGCATGTATGCGGCTTATATTGTAAAATGGATCATGACGAAACTGCATCTGGATTTTCTGCAGGAGAATGTATTGCAGAGCAAGATTACCGGATGGACGGCCGATTATCTGGTCGTATGCGCTTTCATGGCAGTTTCGGTCAATATTATCAGACAGTGGCTTGTGCCGATTTTTGTTGTGGTCGTGGTCATTACCGCAGTAACCTTCGGTGTGTGCTTCTATTTCGGCCAGAGGATCGGCGGCAGTAATGATTTTGAGAGAACGCTGGGCTTGTATGGGACATGCACCGGCACGGTGCCGAGCGGTATCGCGCTTGTCAGGATCGTTGATCCGGAATTTAAGACGACGACGAGCGTCGAACTGGGCGCTATGAATCTGGTCATGCTGGCATGTACGCCGATCTATATCCTGATTTTGGCCTATGCGTCAGACAGTCTGACCTTACCGGTTACCATGCTGGGACTGGCAGTCTGCGTGGCGGTGTATCTGATCCTGTTAAAGGTGACGAAGTCGTGGGGAAAGAAAACGTATTTGTGGAAATAGAGCGAAGTGAAGAGGAAAACGATGGAACAATTATATTATAACGGAAAAATTATAACCATGTCGGAGAAAGATTTTGAAGCAAAACCGACGGAGGCTGTGCTGGTGCGCGACGGACTGATTGCGGGCGCGGGCAGCATGGAGGAAATGAAAGCCCTGTCTTCCGGAGCACCTGTCATGACAGATTTGGAGGGCAGGTGTCTGATGCCGGCATTTATCGATGCACACAGCCACATGGTCATGAACGGGCAGATGGCGCTCTGCGCGGATCTGTCGGAATGCACATCATTTGATGATATCGCCACGGCGTTGAAGCGATTTATGCAGGGGAAGCAGGATGCCGGGAAAGCGCCGCTGATCGGCTACGGATATGATCACAATTTTCTGGCGGAAGGACGACATCCGGACAGAGATGTGCTGGATCAGGTGAGCAGGGAGATTCCGATCATGGCGATGCATATCTCCGGACATATGGCCTGCGTAAATTCCGCGGCGCTGCAGCTTGCGGGAATCAGTGCAGATACGCCCGATCCGGTGGGCGGAGTGATCGGCCGACGGAACGATGGACAGGAACCGGACGGCTATCTGGAAGAGACGGCGATGCAGCAGCTTCAGAAGGCGCTTGCGGGACAGATGCAGTACGATATTCCCTCTATGATGCGGCTGATGCAGCAGGTTTATATTGAAAACGGCATAACGACCGTGCAGGATGGCGCTTCCTCCATGCAGGATATGATGCTGTTAGACCAGATGGCAAAGATGGGAGCGCTGCGGGCCGATGTCGTTGCCTATCCGCTTTTGACAGCGGGTGGCAGTCAGGTACGTAAACAGTTTGCGCATTTGTCCGGCGCATATACGCAGCATTTAAAGATTGGCGGATATAAGCTGATATTGGATGGGTCGCCGCAGGGGCGGTCGGCATGGATGTCTAAGCCTTATCTGGGCGGCGAGGAGGGATACTGCGGTTATCCGTGGCTTTCCGATGAGGAGGCGCTTCGCTGGATCCGGCTTGCGATAGAGGAGAGGCAGCAGATATTGGTCCACTGCAACGGCGATGCCGCCAGCGAACAGTTTTTGAATCTGTATGAGAAAGCGCTGAAAGAATCAGGTGGTACAAAAGAGCTTCGTCCGGTCATGATCCACTGTCAGACGGTGCGAAACGATCAGCTTGACAGGATGGCGGAACTTGGAATGATCGCCTCCGTGTTTGTTGGGCACGTTTGGTACTGGGGCGATATTCATATGAAAAATTTCGGAAGCGAGAGGGGCAATCATATCAGCCCTGTAAAAGACGCGCTGGACCGCGGTGTGGTGGTGAATTTTCATCAGGATACGCCGGTGACCAAACCGAATATGTTGCACTCCGTCTGGTGTGCGGTTAACCGGATCAGCCGGAGCGGAGAAGTGATCGGCGCAGATCAGAAGATATCCGTATACGAGGCGCTCAAAGCGGTAACGATACAGGCAGCGTACGAGTATTTCGAGGAAGATTCCAAAGGGAGCATCGAGACGGGCAAGCGCGCTGATCTGGTGGTGCTGGACCGCTCGCCGTTGGAGGTTGATCCGATGGAGATCAAAGAGATACAGGTGGTGATGACGATCAAGGACGGAGATGTCATTTATCACAGATCCTGAGTAGGATGCGATAAAAAAGAGGATGGGCAGAGGCGTGGCTTTAGAGAATGTTGTATCGGCGAGAAAACCATATTTGGATGTGGCTAAACTTTTGGCAGTGCTGAGCGTTATTTATGTACATTCATCTATTACTTATAATCCTGTCAGAAGAACGATAGGCGCTTTCTTCATGCCGGTATTCTTTGTAATTTATGGCATAGCTTCCTCTAAGAGGCCGCTTCGCTCCGCTCCGGAAGTGTGGGAATTTTTTCTTAAGAAAGTGAAATCGCTGCTTGTTCCCTATGTATTGTGGTCAATGATTTACGCGCCTTCTATTGATCTGACTTTCTGCAAAGGCGTGGTGTACGGAACCAATTACTCTTTGGGACAAGCGCAGACAAATATGGTATTATGGTTTTTGCCCTGTATGTTTATTGCCGTGTGTTTATTCCAGATTTACGGGAATATCCTTTCAAAAATCAGCAGTAAAACAGGCAGGGCAGTATATACCGTACTTGCGATGGGCGTATGTATCGCTGTCAGCCTGTGGCTGCAACCGTGGACCCCCTGTTTTTTCGGATTTGATCTGGCTTTTACGGGCTGCCTCTTTATGATCATTGGGGGAGGGGTAGCAGGATTTGGAGAATACTGGGAGAAAAGGCCGATTTATGTTAAAATAATCTGCTGTGTATTTTTATTTGGGGTCACATATATTTCGGTTACCCGTAATCTTCCCTATCTACAAGAGGAAGGCTATCAGGGAGTCACTATGGCGCGGGGCATTTATGGGAGATACGATTTGTTCTTATGCGGCGCTATTGCGGGAAGTCTGGCAATTCTCATACTTGCCGTGTTGCTGCGAAAAGTCAGATTATTTGCTTATATGGGTAGATTTTCTCTTGTGATTATGGCGATACACCATTTATTGTTTTATTTTGTAACCCCATTTTGTACGCCGCTTCAAGAGAGGCGGTACGGCGCTTATTTATATCCGGCGGCGGTCATGTTGTGCTGCTTTTTGATCTGTATTCCGATTTGCTTTCTGGTTGAGTGGGCGGTTCCGGAACTGAATGGTAAAAATGGCGGTACGCAGCGTCAGCAGCCGGCGGCGCCGCAAATTGATGCGGATAAACGGGGAGTCAATGTTGCAGAATGAGGAAAAAGATGCAGACGGAACCTTTGATAAGAAACAAGAAAAATTTTATAGCAGTCTTAGGAGCCGGCATGGCATCCGTTGTTGCGTTTAACATTGTGAATCGGAGCGGTTTTATCAGAGAGAGGATCGGCAGCAGTAATCTGGTACAGTATGCCGCTATGTGTTTTGCATTTATGATCGTCTGGCTGGCGGCATGTGCGATACTGCAGTGCAGGATCTTTGGCAGGGAGAGGGTGCTGGATACGCTTTGCGGCATCTGCTGTTTTAGTCTGATCCCCTTTATGTATATTTGCTGGCGGCAGGATACGAAGGTGGCTTATGGAAAGGCGGATACCTATTTATGGCATATGTATCCGACTTTCATCGTATTAGGAATTCTCATTGCAGCGGCACTGTTGTATGGAACGGCGGCCGCGCATTTAAAGATTGACAGGAACAAAGAAAAATACTGTTTCGCGCTGTATTATGCGCTGATCATTGGCTGCGGCGGTTTTCTGAATCATTTTCCGGAATACTTGAGCGTGGATTATTTTCATGGCAGCGCGGTGTTTAATTCCATCTATAATGTGATGCACGGCGTACCTTACGGGGAAATCACAAATTCTGTATACGGCAATTACGCTATCTTACTGGCGCTCCCCCTAAAATTGTTCGGTAAAGGGGAGTATCTCGCAGTCAGTGGTGTTATGGCCGTGTTAACAATGTTGTGCATCGGCATGTGTATCTATGCGATCCATCATCTGATCGGGCGGAAAGATATCAGGGTACTGTGCGCGGCATCGCTTTTGTGGGTCTATATTTTTAGGAGTACGAATTATTGGCAGCTTTATCCTATGCGCGTTCTGTGTCCGGCGGTACTGATCGCATGGATGGTATTTTTAAACAGGCAAGTGATCAATGTTCATTCTTTTCGCCGATACGGATATTGGGCAGTCACATGGCTGATACTGGTGCTGTCGATCGTGTGGAATAAGGAGAGCGGCGTCGTATGCCTGATGGGCTGGCTGGTTTACGCTGTCTCCAGAGGACTCGCAGGCATCTATGCGAAGGAGGGTATCAGAATACGGGATATTGTGTGGGAATGTCTTGTGATGATCACCAGCCTGCCGGCGGCCTATGCGGCGGTAGGGTTATATAACCTTGCGGTCGGGGGGAGCTGGATCACATGGCAGGTGTTTTTGTTCCCGCTGTTTAGTAAAAGATATATGGTTGACTCGCTGATGCTCGAGTTGTGGCCGGGATTATGGCCGTGGATGGCGGTGGCGATTCTTTTTCTCGGTATTGTCGCCGCATTGGGAATCAGAATTCTGCGCAGGGAGGCGTTTGATTCGAAGGTATGTATCTATGCGGCCGCAGCCGTGATCGGACTGGGGCTTATGACCTATTTCATGAACCGCGCGGTCTATATGAATCTGACGATTTGTTACTATGAGGCAATTATTTGTATTGGAGGTCTGTTCGACCTGATGAAGGAAGAAGATTACGGCCGGATGGTGAGCGTGGCCATGCGGACTTTATCGGGGCTTGTATTGACTGCGCTGGTGATCGGCGGGACACTGCATTTAGGCAATGCGCTGTATGCCAGAACGGGTCATGGCGATTGGGAGATTCTGACGCTGCGGGATCAGATCAGGGAGGATGCGCAGGAGGACACTTACGCCTTCGGCATTGATATTCCGGAACTGTACAGCATATTAGGATGGGAAACAAGGAGCTATACGACTGACTGGGCGGACGTATTTATTACGCGGGACGCGATCCTCAATAAGATATACGGCGATCTGGAGTCTGAGGATACTGTTGTTACATCTAAAAAGACGTTTGAGAGATATGAGGATGTCGCAGAATATGTCAATACTCTGTACCAGATTGAAAAGACTTATACCCTCAATGAAAACGTAGAGTTTTACCTGATGAAACGAAAATAGGCTGGCGGCTCACAGGCGGGGAAGGGTGATACGCGAAATAAGGGGACAGCAATGGAAAGAACGAGCTCATACAGATATATGTGTAGTGTCATAATAGCGGTATCCTTTGCGCTGTTTCTGTTCCTGCTACGCTATGACGTACCGCTTGTGGGCGATGATATCGGCGGACTGGTAGCCAATAATCCGGACAGTAGCTATATCGATGACCGTGTGGCCGTGGGAGAATGTACGCTGGATCTGGACTTTTCTCTGAGCGCAAGCTGGAGCAGGCTGTGTAAGTCCTATGTTTCATGGGATGGCAGAGTGGTAACAAAACTGGTCACGCCATTGATACGGATGATATTTTCCCTTCCGGATCGGGTGAGCTGGATGATGTTTGGCATTTATATTGCGGGAATGCTGTTCATCCTGTTTCTATTGACGGTTCGGGTGATCTGCGGCAGTATAAAAGAGGGAATGAGCGAGCCGATGCTGGTTCTTTTAACAGGGGTATTGCTTTTTTGTGTTCCCAGTTATTCTTACGCCTATATGTCGCGGCTGGTCATGTATACGTTTACCAATATCTATGTGATATCGGTCATTTTATATCTCGTGTTCTATATGCTGATTAAAGGCGTATATGAGAGATATATGGACGCGCATGCGGACGACGAAAAAATAAGGCGGCCAGACGGGCAGCTATATGGGATAGGGACGCTGATCGGGATCAATCTGTCGGGACTGCTTGCCGGTTTATCGCACGAGGCTTACGGGGTCATTTTCGGCGCGGTCCTTTTGACGCAGATGCTTCGCTTTTGGTATTATAATCCGTGGAAGATACGGATTCGCAGCATGTTTTTATATCCCGGCTATTTGCTGGGATTCGGTATCTGCTTTTTTGCTCCCGGCAATTTTAACCGCGCGGCGCAGAGTCATGAATCTACGCTGCGGACGGTGCCTTTTCTTACGAGGCTTTTTAACAGCGTTTATATCCACACGTATGTTGCCTATAAGATATGGATTGTTCCGTTTATCGTACTCCCGATCGTGGCCGTTGTCATGATCGTATTATTGCGTCAAAAGACGCTTCGTTTAAAAGAAATTCTGTTGGCGGTCGCTCATAATCTGGAATGGTTTCTGGGATTTGCGATGTCGGCAGTTACTTGGGGGATCGTTGCCAGAGTTTTGACTTACGGGATGCTGGCGGCGAATGTGCTGCTTATGATTGGCGTGATCAGAACGTTTCGGGAATTATGGCAGTTAGCCGCAAAGCGGAGCTTGGCATCGGAAAAGAGGCGCAGAAGTGTGCGTGCGGTATTGGCCGGTATCAGCCTTGTGACGGTCTTTTGTCTGGCGGGCAGGTATTACGCGCAGACAGCGGCCGTTCATCGGACTGCGAATGTCTGGCGGGAAAAGATTTGGAAGATCAGAACGGTTGGCGCAGAGGATGTGAAGGTTCCCGCATATCCGGAAGGGCTCGATTATCGGTTTTATGATGTGAGTACGATAAATGCGCAGAATCAATACGACAAGATAGCGGCGAGAGTGGTGTACGATACGCATCTGATTCTCGTAGACAGTGAAGAATGAAAAAGTGGAAGCGACGATGACAGGATGCGCGAAAAAAGGCGGAATCAGCCTGCGCAGGAAGGATAGGAAACCGGTATGAAAGTGGTGATCTTAGCCGGCGGTAAGGGAAGCCGCATCAGCGAAGAGTCGGTCCTGAAACCGAAACCGATGGTGGAGATCGGGGATAAGCCGATCCTTTGGCATATCATGAAAATCTATTCGGCATACGGGTATCATGATTTTATCATCTGCTGCGGTTATAAGGGGCATATGATCAAGGATTATTTTATCCATTACTATATGTACCAGTCTGACGCAACGTTTCGCCTGCAGGATAAATCGCGGGAATATCACAATTCAACGGCGGAGCCGTGGCGGGTGACGCTGGCAAACACAGGACTGGAGACTCTGACGGCCGGACGCATCTTACAGATACGAAATTACATCGGGGATGACGAGTGCTTTATGCTGACCTACGGGGACGGCGTGGCGGATGTGGATATTCCGTCTCTGCTTGCCTTTCACAGATCGCACGGGAGGATCGCCACGATCACGACGACGCAGCCGGAAGGGCGTTTTGGGGCGATCAAGATCGACGAACAGGATATGATAGAGAGCTTCAAGGAGAAGGCAAGAAAAGACCAGTCGTGGGTCAACGCGGGATTTATGGTGTTAAACCGGGAAGTGTTTGATTATCTGGGAGACGGGTCTGAGATGCTTGAAAAAACGCCGTTTGAACGGCTGGCGGCGGATCATCAGATGGCGGCCTACAGGCATCCGGGGTTCTGGTCGCCGATGGATACGGTGCATGACAGAGCCTATCTGGAAGGTTTGTGGAGTACGGGAGAGGCGCCGTGGAAAGTGTGGTAGCCGGGAGGAACATGTGAAACAGAAACTCGAACAAAGGAATTGTTTTATCAGTATTCTGCTTAGCGGCGCATTGATCATGCTGTTTTCGCCAACGGACGCTGACAGTATAGCGGTCAAAAAGTTTGACCGCTTTTTGGGATTGGGCATTGCAAACGATCTGGATGTCAGTAAATTAGTCCGCAATTTTTACGGCTGGTTTCTGCTTTTTACCGTCTTGTTTGCGGTCATTCTTTTTGCCTTGGAATATCTGCAGCGCCACGATCCGCAGATGAAAGAGCGGGAGTCGTGGAAAGCGCTTAAAAGCTCGACGCTTGCGGCGTTTATCGTTGTTGTCTTCCGGGCGGCTGCCTTCTTTTGGAGATTGAGCAGCTTCTCGTTCGGGTATTATTTTATCCTCAGTATCTTTGTGCTGGATGTCATTTATTGCTACGGCGGACTGGAAACAAGGATTGATTTCGGAAAGTATACGCAGATAAAATGGTTGTCTATGGCCGTAAGTTTTGCCGCAGCCGTGGTCTATCCGGGGAAACGAAGCGACGGACAGGGATGGCTTTTGTATTTTTATCTGATTTTTGGTCTTCTGTTTGCGGCATATTTCCTGTATGAAACGCGCCGTAAGGATTGGGAGCTGCCGTTTGCAAACGTAATAGGGAAAACGGTGATTCTGCTTTTGGGACTGCCGGCTTTCACCTCGATCTATATCGAACTGGTTCATATTCTTAATCAGTACAGTGTCCTTGTTCATAAGCCGAGAAGGATGTACTGTGTTTTTCTGATGGCCTTTTGTTTCGCGGCCCTGTTTATCGGGTTTCTCCTGCGGAACCGGACGGTTCGGTGGAAGCGGTTTGGCTATCCGTTTTTGCTGCTCGGTTTGAGCTGTCTGGCCAATCAGATTCCGCTGCAGATGCAGCGGCCGGTCAATTTCTTTGAGAGCGCCAATGCAGGCGTTCTGGTCAGCGATTTCTTATATTTCGGCAAGCTGCCGCTCGTAGAGCATTACGGCGGACATATGTTAAACGGTGTGATTGGAGCGATTGTGTATGCGGTCATCAATCGAGACAGCGCCGGCGCTGCTCTTCTGCCATACAGCGGGGCTGTTTATGTGATGATGGCGCTGCTTTTTTACTATTTCCTGAAAGAACTTCTGCAGAGTGAGGATGCCGCCTTTTTGTACACTTTATGCCTGCCGCTTGCGGGTATCATGGAGTATTATATTTGGGGACTTCTCGTCTGTATCAGTGTCGGAAATTATGTCAGAAAGCGCGGCTATGGGAGGGCGCTTCTTGTGTGGATATCCTGTGCGCTTGCAGTTTTTTCACGTTTGGATGTGGGTACTGCGTTCGGGATTGGAGCAGTTGTTGTTTTGATGATCTGGTTATTGAGAAACAGGCAGGTCCGGTATCTGAAAGAATTGGGCCTTACGTTTCTTTCGGTCATTGCAGGCGGGCTGTTGACGTGGACGGTTCTCTGCGTCATCAGAAACTGTTCTCCGATCGGCAGACTGCGGGAATTTGTCGCAATGTCCCTTTCAAACCAGAACTGGGGCACGGGAATGCTGGGGGACAAGTACAGCTTCTGTTTTGCGTTTGCCTATCTGGTGATTCCGCTTGTCTGTATTCTTTTGTTATTATATATCCTGTTTTGTATGGATCGCGAACGGATGCTAAGCCCGTCCTGTTATATGATCATGGTATTGGCGGTCGCTTACTTTGCCAATGTGCCGCGCGGGCTGGTCCGGCATACCCTGAATGAAATGGCGGTGAAAACGGTCGTATTTTCGGGAGGACTTTTTATCATAGCCGCGCTTTATCATATTTTCCAAAAGGAGAGGGTCTTTGTAACGGGCGCTGTCGTACTGGTCCTGCTTTTAGCGGTTATGACGAACAGCTACACCTTTAAAGAGGAAGCGCTTTTAGACAGCATACCGGGAAAAATCAATAAATGTATCGGCGGCTGGTCTTCGGATTGGCAGGAGATCACGGAACGGAAGCAGAGGGTTTTGATGGCGGAAAAAACGGTTGAGACGATCTCTTCTTATGAGGCGCTTTTTAATCTTCTGCTGGAGGAAGAGGATACTTATCTGGATTTTATGAATATTTCTTTTCTGTATGCGGCTTTGGGAAGGGAATGCCCCGTCTATGCGGCGCAGTCGCCGGGACATTTGTCGGGGGAATATACGCAGGAGGCGTTTATCCGGCAGATCGAGGAGAAAAAAGAGAAGATTCCGCTGGCGATTCTGCCGGCTGTGAGCGGAGGCGATACGGACGGTATTTCCAATATCAGCAGATACTATAAGGTTTCGGAATATATTTTCCAGACCTACAGGCCGCTCTGCCGCATGCAGGATACGGCAGTCTGGTGCCGCAGGGAAAAGTATGAGGAACTGGCGGACAGATTGACGCAGGCGTATGAACTGACGGATTACGGTTATGATAAGGGAGCCGATTTATATCTGCACGAGCATCCACTGTATGATTTTGCGTATTTTTGGGGGAATTTTGATACAAGGAACGGTGCAGAACAGCCGGTGCTTTCGGAAGTATCCGCAGGAGAGGACGGGAGATTTTATATAGAACAGCCGCTTGCAATCGATAAGAGCAAAGGGAATTATCTGCTGCTTACCTGCGACTGTGAAAGCGGTTTTATGGAAGAGACAAATAATGCGCTGCTCGTGTTGGGATCGACCAGGACGGGGGAGGATAATCTGTACCGGTTTCATTTTAAACTGCACCCCGGTGAGCAGAAGTATCTGATCCGCGTCAGCGCTGATTATTGGTGGTATGCCGGGAAGATCGATATGCTGTATCTGCAGTCGGATGAAAAGATCGGCAATGTGCGGATGCAGATTTTACAGGGAGATTAAAGGAAGAAAAGGGGTAGGGCAGGATCAAAAGCCAAACTGCAGCGCAGAGGATATGACAATGAGCAGACAATATGATAAAATAATAATCGGCGCGGGACTGTACGGGCTCTATGCGGCCCTCTTTAGCGGCGGGAGAGGACAAAAGGTGCTGGTGCTGGAATGCGATGCGTCTGCGTTTGGCAGGGCGACTTACGTCAATCAGGCGAGGATCCACCATGGCTATCATTATCCGCGTTCGATGTCTACGGCTTTGAAATCAGCGGGATATTTTGAGCGGTTTCATCGGGAGTTTTCTTTCTGCGTCAATAAGGAGTTTGAAAAAATATATGCAACGTCCGGCCAATATTCATGGACGGACGGGAAGCAGTTTCAGGAGTTTTGTGCGGCGGCGGGGATTCCCTGTGAAGAGCTGCATCCGGAACGCTTCTTTCGGTCTGGCATGTGCGACGGCGCGTTTCTGACAAAGGAATATACGTATGACGCGATGATTCTTCGAGATTATTATCTGGAACAGCTGGCGGCGATTTCTTCGGTAGAGATACGATACGGCGTCCGCATTGCGGCAATCGCAAAAGATACGGACGATTACGTGATCCGCACGGAAGACGGAGACGAGTACAGGACGGCATTTGTTCTAAACGCCTCTTATGCCGGCGTCAATCAGATCCTTGCTCTGGCCGGATATGAGAAATTTGCGATCAAATATGAATTATGTGAGATCATTCTCTGCGAAGCGGATGAGAAGCTGTCCCAATACGGTTTTACGGTGATGGACGGTCCGTTTTTCTCTATTATGCCTTTTGGTAAGACAGGGCTGCACTCCCTGACATCGGTCACATTTACGCCGCATGCCACGAGTTATGAAGAGCTGCCGGAGTTTTCCTGTCAGGCAGGGAGCGGGGGATATTGTTCAAGGGAACGGTTGGGAAATTGTAATCTCTGTCCGGTAAAGCCGGATACGGCGTTTCCCTATATGGCGAATCTGGCGCGGAAGTATCTGCGGGAGGAGTACGGTTTTTCTTATCGGGAATCGCTGTTCTCCATGAAACCGATCCTGATGACTTCCGAGATCGATGATTCGCGGCCGACCGTGATCAGAACGTTTTCAAAAAAACCGACGCTGGTCAGTGTATTGTCGGGAAAGATCAATACGGTGTACGACTTGGACGAGGTATTGTGCGATGGCGAATAAAGAAAAAAATTTTGTCTCCGCTGTGATATACGTGCATAATGCGGAGGACCGCATCGAAAACTTTATGGAAGCCGTTTTGTCGGTGATGGAAACGAATTTTGAGCACGCGGAGCTGATCTGTGTGAACGACTGCTCAAACGACGGCAGTGTGCAGAGGATCAAAGAGGCTGCAAAAAAGGCGGAGCATGTCAGTGTCACGATCCTGAATATGAGTTATTTTCACGGACTGGAAGCGGCTATGAATGCAGGAGTTGATCTGTCGATCGGTGATTTCGTTTTTGAGTTTGACAATACGGTTCTGGATTTTGCGCAGGATACGGTGATGGATATCTATCAAAGGGCGCTGCAGGGATGGGATATCGTGAGCGCTTCTCCGGACAGAAAAGAAAAATTTACGTCCGGTTTGTTCTACCGTGTCTTTGGCTATTTTACCGATTCTTCTACGAAAATGTACACGGAGAGTTTCCGCGTACTGAGCCGCAGGGTCATCAACCGGATCTATTCCATGAACAAGACGGTTTTGTACCGAAAGGCAGTATACGCAAACTGCGGGCTGAAAACGGACCGCATCATATATCCGGTCAGGGACGGCTCGCGTGGAAGGACGGACGTAAGGGAGAAGAAATACCGCGCCGGTCTGGCGGCGGATTCGCTGATCCTGTTTACGGAGGTCGGCTACCGGTTTTCCAAGGCGATGACGGCGCTGATGATGGTGATGTCCATTTTTATGACGGTGTATTCCATTGTCGTTTATCTGTCCTTTCATCCGGTGGCAGGATGGACGACCACCATATTGTTTTTGTCGGTCGCTTTTTTTGGATTGTTCGGCGTGCTGACGATCATTATTAAGTATCTGCAATTGCTGGTAGACCTTGTATTTAAGAGAAAGCATTATAGTTTTGAGAGCATCGAGAAATTAACTTAGGGAAATTAATCCGGGAAAGAAACGGGAGGACCGCTATGAACGCACTGGTCGGTTATACGGGATTTGTCGGCAGTAATCTGTACGAGGCGGGAGAGATCGACGCGGCTTATAATACAAAAAATATAAAGGAGGCGTATGGAACGGAGCCGGAGCTTTTGATCTACGCGGGCGTGCGGGCCGAAAAATACCTTGCGAACAACGCGCCTGAAAAGGATATGGAAAATATCAGGCAGGCGCAGGAAAATATTGCAAAGATCGCGCCTAAAAAGCTGGTGCTGATCTCGACGATCGATGTCTTTAAAACGCCCGGAGATGTCGATGAGAATACGGTGATCGATACGGAAGGGCTGCACGCATACGGTTATCATCGGTATCTGCTGGAGAAATGGGTAAGGGAACATTATCCGGATGCGCTGATCATCAGGCTGCCGGGACTGTACGGGAAAAATATCAAAAAGAATTTTATCTATGATTACATTCATGTCATCCCGTCCATGTTAAAAGCGGAAAAGTTCGGGGAACTCGCCAAGCGGGAAGCGGGGCTTAAAACGTATTATACGCTGCAGGAAAACGGATTTTATAAGGCGGATGTGCCGGAGAAGGATCAAAAGAAAGTAAAAGAGATGTTCGGCCGCCTCGGCTTTTCGGCCGTTCATTTTACGGACAGCCGGAGCGTTTATCAGTTTTACGATCTTGCGAATCTCTGGCGGGATATGCAGACGGCCCTTGCGGCGGGACTCACGCTCTGGCATCCGGCGGTCGAACCGGTATCTGCGGCGGAACTTTACCGGTATCTGACGGGGGAAACGTTTGTGAATGAATTGGCGGGAAGCCCCGCGTATTATGACTATAAAACGATCCATGCCGGCCTGTTTCACGGTGAGAACGGGTATCTTCTGACCAAAGAAGAGGTGCTGGCGGATATCAGGGCATTTGTTGAAAAGGAGGCGCTCCGGTGAGGTTATCGATATCAAATATAGGCTGGGAGGCAGGGCAGGATGAGAAGGTATACGCCCTGATGAAACGGTACGGATTCAGCGGACTGGAGATCGCGCCGACGAGGATTTTTCCGGAGCGGCCCTACGAACAGCTTGCGGAAGCGGCGGCGTGGAGTAAGGCGCTTGTAAAAGAATACGGGTTTGCCGTACCGTCCATGCAGTCGATCTGGTTTGGCAGAAAAGAGCGTCTGTTCGGTACGGAGGAGGAAAGGGAAACGCTGACCGCGTATACAAAAAAAGCGATTGATTTTGCGGCGGCTGTCGGCTGTAAGAATATCGTGTTTGGCTGTCCAAGAAACCGTGCGGTCCCGCAGGCCGCCGACCCTGAGCAGGGCGTTTCCTTTTTCAGGGAAATAGGAAAATATGCCGCGCAGAAGGGTACGGCGATAGGCATGGAGGCCAATCCCCCTGTTTATCATACCAACTATATCAATGATACTCTGTCTGCACTGGAATTGATTGAACAGGTAGATTTGCCGGGATTCCGGCTTAATCTGGACGTGGGTACGATGATAGAGAATCAGGAAGAGCTATCGCTGCTTGCGGGAAAGGTCAGGCTGATCAATCATGTGCATATCAGTGAGCCGGCGCTGAAACCGATCGAAAACAGAACGCTTCATGCAGAGCTGAAAAACGTGCTTGCAGCCGAAGACTATCAGGGCTATGTGTCGATTGAGATGGGAAAGACGGAGGAACTTTCCATGTTGGAAGAAGCGATGGCATATGTCGGGAGTGTGTTTCAATGATCTATGAAAAGCAGGCGGGCGTGCCCCGGTTTGAGAGCAATGAATATCAGGAAAAGACAAAAGATTACGTTGTTTTGATCCCGATCATCAACGAGGGAGAGCGCATCATAAAGGAGCTGAAAAGGGCGTTCCGCTACGGGGTGGCGGATCATGCCGATCTTGTAATCTGCGACGGCGGGTCTACGGACGGATGCACGGCGGAAGGCAGACTGAAAAAACTGAGAGTGAATACGCTGTTGATCAAGCAGGACGCGGGGAAGCAGGGCGCGCAGCTACGGATGGGTATCTGGTGGGCGCTTAAACGCGGCTACCGGGGCATCATTACGATCGACGGCAATAACAAGGACAGCATTGAGGATGTACCGCGGTTTATTGAGCAATTGAAATTGGGATATGATTACGTACAGGGGTCTCGGTTTATCGAAGGGGGAAGGGCGATCCGCACACCGTTTGTCCGCACCGTTTCCGTGAGGCTTTTGCACGCGCCGGTCATTTCCCTCACGGCGCATCACAGGTTTACGGACACCACGAACGCGTTTCGGGCATATTCGGCAGAATATCTTTTAGATGAGCGTGTGCAGCCGCTCAGGGATATCTTTATGACGTATGAATTGCTGGCGTATCTGTCGGTGCGCGCGACGCAGATTGGCAGGCGGGCCTGTGAGATTCCCGTCACCAGAGCTTATCCTAAGGGGAAAAAGGTGCCGACGAAGATTAGTTTTCTGAAAGGCAATAGTGAGTTAATGAAGATCCTGCTTTTGAACGCGGCCGGGGCCTATGCGCCGAAGGCGGCAGAGGAGCAGAAGATTTCATAGAGCATTCTATCAAGATAAGGGAGAGAAAGAGTGATGAATAATAAAACACAGCAGCAGGCAAGAGAAGAGATATTGGGTCTGGTAAAGGACTACTGTGACACCTATCACAATGTCAAAAAGCCCTTTGCAGAGGGGCAGCGGATTCCCTATGCGTCCAGAGTCTACGACAGCGCGGAGATGATCAATCTGGTGGACAGCGCGCTGGAATTTTGGCTGACGGCCGGGCGCTATACGGATGAATTTGAAAAAAAGATGGCGGAATATTTGGGCGTAAAATTCTGTTCGCTTGTAAATTCCGGTTCCTCGGCGAATCTGCTCGCGTTCATGGCGCTGACTTCCCCGCTTTTAGGTGAGCGGGCGATCGGGCGCGGCGACGAGGTGATTACGGTGGCGGCGGGATTTCCGACGACGGTGGCGCCCTTGATCCAGTTCGGCGCGGTGCCGGTGTTCGTGGATGTGACCATTCCGCAGTACAATATCGATGTAGCTATGCTGGAGGAAGCGCTGTCTGAGCGGACGAAGGCGGTGATGATCGCGCACACGCTGGGCAATCCCTTCAATCTGCAGGCGGTCAGCGCGTTCTGCAAAAAGCACAATCTCTGGCTGGTGGAGGATAACTGCGATGCGCTCGGCTCCGAGTACTGTATGGACGGCGCATGGAAGCTGACGGGGACGATCGGGGATATCGGGACTTCCAGTTTTTATCCGCCCCATCATATGACGATGGGAGAGGGCGGCGCGGTCTATACGAACGATCCGCTGCTGAATAAGTGCATCCGTTCCTTCCGGGACTGGGGGCGCGACTGCGTGTGCCCGTCGGGACGGGATAATCTCTGCGGGCACCGCTTTGACAGACAGTACGGAGAACTGCCGCTTGGCTATGACCATAAGTATGTCTATTCCCATTTCGGATATAATTTAAAGGCGACGGACATGCAGGCGGCGGTCGGCTGTGCGCAGCTTGAAAAATTTCCTTCTTTTGTGGAGAGGAGACGGCATAATTTTGACAGACTAAAGGCGGCGCTGCTTGCGGATCAGACGGTGCGGATCGAGGATAAACTGATCCTGCCGGAGGCCTGTGAACACTCCAATCCGAGCTGGTTTGGCTTTCTGGTCACCTGTAAGGAGGGGGTCAGCCGCAATAAGGTCGTACCGTACATGGAGGCGCACGGCATCCAGACCAGAATGCTCTTTGCGGGAAACCTGACGAAACATCCGTGCTTTGACGAAATGCGGGCGGCGAAGGCGGGTTACCGGATCGCGGGAGAACTTACGAATACGGACCGGATCATGGAAGATTCGTTCTGGATCGGTGTTTATCCGGGCATGACGGACGAGATGATCGACTATATGGCGAAGACGCTGGCGGACGCGGTGAAAAAGTGAGGGAATATGAATAAAAATAATTTTGGTTTTGATTTTTATAAGGACAAAAAAGTACTGATTACAGGCCATACCGGCTTTAAGGGCACATGGATGTGTATGCTTCTTGTGCAGCTTGGCGCGCAGGTGACGGGCTATGCGCTGGAGCCGCCCACGGAGCCTAATGTGTTTGCGCTGTGTGGGATTGAGGATAAGATTCGTTCCGTGAAAGGAGACATCCGCGACCTTGCGCATCTTAAGCAGGTGTTCGATGAGACGCAGCCGGATATCGTTATCCATATGGCGGCGCAGCCGATCGTCAGGGAGTCCTACCGCAGCCCTGTTTACACCTATGAAGTGAACGTCATGGGAACGGTCAATGTATTAGAGTGCGTCCGTACCCACCCGTGCGTGCGCTCCTTTGTGAATGTGACGACGGATAAGGTGTATTTGAATAAGGAGTGGGAGTGGGGCTATCGTGAGCATGAAGAGTTAAATGGTTATGATCCGTATTCTAATTCGAAGTCCTGTTCGGAGCTGGTCACAAGCTGCTATCGAAATTCGTTTTTCAATCCTGCGGATGGGAAACAAGACAGCAGTCCGCATCCGGCGGCGGTTACCACCGCGCGGGCCGGCAATGTGATTGGCGGCGGTGATTTTGCGGCGGACCGGATCATTCCCGATTGTGTGAGGGCTGTTTTGTCGGGACAGGAGATCGTTGTCAGGAATCCTTATTCCACCAGACCCTACCAGCATGTGCTGGAGCCGGTGGCAGTGTATCTGATGCTGGCGGCGGGGCAGTATGAGGATCCCGCCTGCGCAGGTTCTTACAATGTGGGGCCGGACGAGACGGACTGCTATACGACGGGCGATATTGTGACGCTGTTTTGTGAGAAGTGGAATCAGGCGACAGGGCAGCAGGCGAATTGGAAAAATGAGTATGACGGCGGCCCTCACGAAGCGAATTTCCTGAAACTGGACTGCGCGAAGCTTAAGAGTGCGTTCGGCTGGAAACCGGTGTGGAACGTGGAGACGGCCGTAGAGAAGATCGTGGAGTGGACGATCGCTTATCGTGACGGCGGTGATATCGGGGAATTAATGAATGCGCAGATTACTGATTTTCTGTGCCGGGATACAGATGTGATCGGAGAAAAATAAATGAATAAAAATCAAAAAGAAAAAAACGGCGGGACAGGGATGATAAAATCTGCCGGACAGATTTTGGAATGGGTAAGGCAGGAGAAAGCATTGGTGATATTCCTTGCGGTAACCGTCGGCCTGATGTTATGGAGCATCGTGTGGGTCTATCATATTAAGGTGCTGAATGCCCCCAAGGTATATTCTGACGGGTTTGGATACTATGCGTATCTGCCGGCGCTCCTCTATGGAGATTTTACGTTTGATTTTATTGACGCGGGCGGCTGGGAGCATAGTTTGAAGCTGATTCCGGCGGCGGGCGGCATGGTGGATAAGTATCCGGTGGGCGTTGCGATCATGGAGAGTCCGTTTTTCTTTGCTGCGCATCTGTTCTGTCTTGTCCGCGACGCGCTGACGGGAAGCGTGACGGCGACCGGATATTCGAATCTCTATCAGTATATGGTACTTTTCGGCGGCGTCTTCTACTGGATCATGGGAACCGGTTTTCTGTATAAGTTGTTGACGAAATATCTTTGCTTTTCAAAGAAGGTGTCCCTGCTTACCTGTATCGTGCTGACTTACGGGACAAACCTGTTTCACTATGCCTGTTATGACGCCTGTTTTTCCCATGTATATTCTTACTTTTTGTTCAATCTGTTCCTCTTTTATCTGTGCTGGTATGAGGAACGGGACAAAGAAGGCAAAAACAGACTTTGGCAGACCTGTATCTTCGGTTTTCTGGCCGGACTGATTTTTATGTGCCGCAATACCAATATCCTGTTTGTGCTGACCTATGTTTTCTACGGTGTTAAAAATTGGAATACCCTGAAAGAGCGGGCGATTACGATCCTTAAGCCAGCGCGCGCGGTTCCGATCGTCCTTACGGGATTTGTCACGCTTTTTCCGCAGCTATTGTACTGGCATAGCGCCACAGGGCATTGGTTCTTGTATTCTTACGGCGATGAACCCTTCTATTGGCTGGCGCCGCAGCTGGGAAACTTTTTGTTCAGCGTCAGGAAGGGATTGTTTTTTTGGAGTCCGGTTTTGCTTTTGTCGGTCGTCGGCATGATCGCTGCCTATCGGGCAAGGCATAGGCTTTATACGGGAATGCTCCTCTTTTTTGTATTGATCGTATATGTGTCCAGCGCGTGGTGGTCATGGTATTACGGCGGGTCTTTCGGACAGCGGGTGGCAGTTGATTTCATGTGTGTGTTCGCTGTTTTTATGGCGGCCGTATTTGACAGGCTGGAAGCGTGGCGGGAGCGGGCCGGCAGGAGCAGACAGTATCTGACGGCTGCGGTTTTGGTTTACGGGTACTGTGCTATCTGCATCGTGTGGAATCTGATCTGCATGAGGGCCTATTGGTATCGGGTGCTGCCGTCTGACGGGTCGGATTGGGATACGATCCGGGAGATTGTCGGGATGCTGTTCTAAAGGCTGTGTTTATTAAATAAATATAAAAATGTAGGGAATTGGCACATATTGTCTTGTGTCAATTCTCTTTTTTATGCTATGATGAGAAGTAATTGGTAGACATAACATTGCAACCGGAAAAAGATGCAAAGTATAACATACGCTTGACAAAGGACGGGATATCGGATGTTTCAGATAGAAAAAAATCGTAATAAACGAAAAAATAACCACGCAGGGTTCGGAGACGGGCAGAGGCTTGGAGCCGTCAGAGGGCTGGCAGTCCTGCTTAGTCTGCTCTTATGTCTGGAGAGCGCGCCGCTTACAGTATTGGCGGCGGAGCCGGCGGTTTCTGAGGAGCAGCCGGAAAATTCGGATGGACAGCAGGCGGCGGAGGCAGGAGAGGAGCGGTCATCTGCTGCGGAACAGCCGGGAAATCCGGATGGACAGCAATCGCCGTCCGCCGGAGACGAGGAGCCAGCGCCGCCAACAGGAGAGGAGAAAGAGCCGCCGGCAGAGGAAGAAAAAGAGCCGTCGACAGGAGAGGAGAAAGAGCCGTCGACAGGAGAAGGAGAAACACCGTCGGCCGGAGAAGAAAAAGAACCGCCGGCGGGAGAAGGCGATACGCCGTCGTCAGGAGAAGAAAAGGAACCGCCGTCAGGGGAAGAACAGCCGCCTGCGGATGAGGAGAAGGAGACGGTTTCTGAAAATGATGTGGATCAGGTCTCGGAGAACGATATCTCTTCCGTTTCGGAAAATGAATTGGAGACCGTTTCCGAAAACAGTCTGGACGCGGAGCGTGAGGCGCTGATCAAAAAGGCGCAGGAAGCGTTTGACGCGCTGGTTTCAGAAAAACCGCTGATGGCGCTGCTCTATCATACGGACAGTTATGAGGCCCGCAGAGAGGCGGATGCGCACAGCGGGACTGCGGCCGCGCTGGAGATCGGTGAGACGCTCTATATACAGGGGGTGGAGATTACAGAGGACGACGTCTGGTATCGGGCGCAGTATCTGTCAGGCGGCGCGGAAGGCACGGGCTATGTTCAGAGTTATTATCTGGCCTATGCGGATGAGGACTGGCTTGTCTGGGAGGAGGAGTATCTGCTCCCGATCTTAGAGCTGGGTGAGGACAGCTATCAAAGTACTGCCTACGGAATGCAGGCTTATTCCATGATGCCGTATGCTGTGGCTTCTTCGGAGATCGGCGCTTTTCCGGGGTCTTATCAGTCTGCGCTGCAGAGTCTCAAAAATGCCCATCCGAACTGGACGTTTGTGCCGATGCGGACGGGACTTGATTTTAATGCTTCCGTTTCTGCGGAGATGGGGGACAAGAGTCTGATACAAAAAACGGACGCGAATGTGAAAAACGGCTGGGTCGGAAATCCCTGCCCCAGCGAGAGCGGCTGGAATTACGCGACGCAGTCTGCGGTGGCCTATCACATGGATCCCCGCAATTTTCTGACCGAAACTTATATTTTTCAGTTTGAACAGCTTACTTATAACGGCAGCTATCATACAGAGTCAGCGGTGCAGAATTTCTTAAACGGTACTTTTATGAAGGGAAAGCTTGCGGATGATGCGGCGGGACGCACCTATGCGGGAGCCTTTTTTGAGATCGGAAAGAACAGGAAGTTAAGTCCGACGCATCTGGCGGCGCGTGTATATCAGGAGCAGGGAAACGGCACGTCCGGTCTGATCTCCGGCACGTATCCGGGCTATGAGGGCTATTATAATTTCTTTAATGTGGGAGTGAACGGGGCATCCACGGCGGAAAAGATCGTAAAAGGCCTGACTTACGCGAAGAATAAGGGCTGGAATACGCGTTATAAGTCACTGGAGGGCGGCGCGGCCACCATTGGCAATAATTACATTTTAAAGGGGCAGGACACGATCTATCTGGAAAAATTCAACGTCAATAAAAGCAGTCCGTACGGCGTCTATGCCCATCAGTATATGCAGAACATTCAGGCGCCCCGGAGCGAGTCGGCCAGCACAAAAAAGATATATAATAATGCCGGATCGCTAAACAGTGCATTTGTATTTAAAATACCGGTCTATGACAATATGCCGAACGAAACGGAAGAGCCGGATGAACCGGTGGAGCCGGAAAATCCGGATGTTCCGCTGCAGAGTATCTCTCTTGACAAGGAGACGCTTACGCTCATGGTCGGACAGAGTCAGGCCCTGTATGTGACATATGTGCCGGAAGATACCACGGACGACAGGACTGTCATCTGGAGCAGTTCCAACGCGGCGGTGGCAGCCGTGAAAAACGGCAGAGTGACGGCAATGGGAACGGGAAAAGCAACGGTCACGGCAAAGGCGGCAGGCTGTGTTGCTTCCTGCGAAGTGTCGGTGAAGGCCTGCAGGGTGATCTTCCACAAAGAGGACGGCGCGGTCTTAAAGGCGCTGTCTTTGGGCTACGGCGGCTGCGTCGCGGATGCAGGAGCCTTTCCGGAGCTGCCAAATGCAGCGGGGAAGATCTTCCGGGGCTGGTATACGAAGGAAGACGGGCAGGGAAGCGTTTTTACGGAGACTCAGCCTGTCTATGCGGAGGAAACGCATGTCTATCCGCATTATCAGAAAATCGGGACACAGCAGGGATTTTATGTGATACCGGTCGGTACGCAGACCTATACCGGCAGTGCGATCAAGCCGAAGCTGCAGGTTTTTGACAGCGCGGTTGCACCGGACGGCAGTCTGATCGGCGAGGGACAGGGAGAGGTATTGGAACTGGTGGAGGGAAGGGACTATACCCTTTCCTATAAAAATAATAAAAACGTGAATGCCGAAGGTAAGGCGCGTCCTGTCGTTACCGTGAAGGGGAAGGGAAATTATGCGGGAACACAGCAGGTATTTTTTGACATTGTGCCAAAGGCACTGACGGATGCTGATATCACGGCGGACGACGTTACGGCGGCCTACAGCGGCAGGGTCATAAAGAGCGCACCGACGGTGTGGCGCGGCGGTAAAAAATTGCAGCGGAATACGGATTATACCGTGACCCATCCGCATGCCGGGGCCGGCGCATACCAGACGGCGGGCGTCTATCCGATCGTGATCAAAGGAAAGGGAGGCTACAGCGGTACAATCACGGTCTATGAGACGATCACAAAAAAAACGCTGATGAGTAAGGTTTCTGTCGCCAGAATACCGGATCAGACTTACAGTGGGGAGCAATTGGCACAAGCAGGCGGTATCCGTCCGGCGTCCCTGAAAGTTACCTATAAAAAGGAACCTCTTGTGGAGAGTACGGACGGCGGCAAAACAGGCGACTATACGGTGGTTTACACAAACGATACGGCGATCGGGACCGCTACGGCCACGATCACGGCGGTGGAAGGAAGCGCATATACCGGCAGCAGGAGCGTTACCTATAAGATCGTGGGAACATCCATCTCCAGAGCCAAAGTGGAGGGCATCGAGGCGAAAGTCTATCCGGGAGCGGCAGGCAGTGTGCAGCAGAGCGGTTATACGCTGACGCTGGGAGATCAGACGCTTTCGGAGAGTAAAGACGGCGGCAGGACCGGCGATTATGTCGTGTCCTACGCGGGCGCGGCGAAGAGCGGCGCGGTCAAAGCGGGTACGGCGACGATCATCTTTCAGGGGATCCATGCGTACTCGGGACAGCTTAAGAAAACGTATAAAATACAGCCCTATCCGTTTGACGAGGCGGAGGTAGGAGGAGATATTACGCTCACCTATCACACGCAGGACGCGCCCGGAGAGGAACTTGCGCTGTCGCGCCTAAACGGCATGACGACTCCTTATGTGAAGGGCGGCAGCAAGCCGGTGATCAGTGTGTCTTTCCGCGGACAGCCGCTGGTGCAGGGAAAGGATTATACGGTAAGTTATCGAAACAATAACGCTTTGACGACTGCCGAAACTGAGGAGAAAAAGCTGCCGGCCTTTACCGTAACCGGCAGGGGAAATTTTAAGGGGAAACTGACGGGAACCTTTACGATCACGGACGGCCGTCTTAATAAAAAGGGAAAGGTCACCATGATCTTAAAGGACGTGGTTTATCGGGAGAAAAAGAACGCCTATAAGGCAAAGGTAACGCTGAAGGATGTAAACGGCGCGAGTCTTGCCGCAGGCCGGGATTATGATAAAATTTTGCAGTATGAGTATGCGAAGGACGCGGTGGTGCTGGTATCGGAAGAGGGCACACTCGTGGAACGGGAGAGAAAGGCCGGAGAATCCGTGGGAGAGGAGGATATTCCGAAAGCGGGTACGGTCATTCGCGTGACGGCCAAAGGAATCGGTGCGTATGCGGGTGAGAACGGTTTGGGGCAGAGGATTTCAGGCAGCTATCGGATCGTGGCGGCGGATATCGTGCAGGCGAAAGTGACGGTGAAGGCGCAGGACTATCAAGATGGCAGGCCGGTAACCCTGACGGCGGAGGACCTGACGCTGACGGTGAGCGGCGTATCGCAGCCGCTTCAATACGGGGTGGATTTTACGATCGATCGGAATACTTATTATAATCATACGAACAAAGGAAAGGCAAAGGTGACGCTGCGCGGGCTGGGAAATTACGGGGGAGAAAAGACCATAACCTATAATATTGGCGCAAAGAGTTTATGGTGGTAAACATAAGAAGTAGACATAAGATAAAATAACAAGCGATGTTAATTTTTAAGATTTTCTTAAAACCACAAGATATTGTATATTTTTCTCTTGCATTATACAATAACAGATGCTATAATCAATACCATCTAGGGTGACATAATAGAATATTATGCAACTCTCAGTGCAGGTGACATGGCAGAATACCTGAGAAATACGGCAGAAACAGCTAATGTACGCATGGGAAAAGGTGGAAGAACGATGAGAAAGAGAAGAGTATTAGCGGTATTGTTGGCGCTCAGTCTTGTGGTGAGCGGAAACGGTATGACGGTTCTGGCTGCGGAGACAGGCGCAGAGCAGTCCGCCGCGACGCAGGAGGAGAACGTAACCCCGGAAACAGGTGAAAAGGAGGGAGAGACCGCAGCGCCGGAAGCGGGAGAA
>DKUU01000018.1:210647-370696 GCA_002490835.1 Lachnospiraceae bacterium UBA7196
AGAAAAGCAGGATGAAACCGCAGCACCGGAAGCGGGAGAAAAACAGGATGAAACCGCAGCACCCGGAACGGAAGAAAATCCGGAAGAGTCGGAGATACCGGGAACAACACAGGAACCGGAAGAAAGCGAAACGCCTGAGACACCGGAAAATCCTGAAGAGCAGGAAGAGCCGGATGTGCCCGCTGTGGACGGGGAGGCGGATCCTGCGGAAAAACTGCCTGCAAAAGACGGGGCAGAAGAACTGGAAAAGGAGCTGGAAAAGCCGGTTAAAGCTGCGCCCGCGGTTAAAACATACGTCAGCAGGATGGTGAGCTTTACGGACGACACCGGCATGAATGTAACTTACGACGCCAATGCTTCCACGCAGTATCATTATGTGGTAAAGGATGGCGTTCTTACGGCTGTTGTGACACGCAGTGAAGCGGATGATTCGGTAAGCGACAATACGGTAAGCGGCAATACGATAGACGAGCCGGTGAAGTTTACGGGAAATGTCGAACTGCGCCAGCCGGAGGAGGGAGAAAAGTATACCTCCATTGCAAGCAGTGTATTCAGCGGAAATCAGGAAATTACCTATGTGAAGCTTCCCGCGGGTTTGGAAACCATTGGCGCGGAGGCTTTTAAGGGATGTACGGCATTAAGGGGCGTCTACCTGCCCGCCAGCGTAAATAAAATAGAAAACGGCGCGTTTGAGAATTGTACGGAGCTGACCCAGATCAATATCCCCAAGGCGGTAACGTCGATCGGCGACGCTGCTTTTAAAGGGGATGCACGGCTATATCTGGTATTTATGAAGGATATGGATTACAGCGAACTTAGAAGTATCGGTGCGGAAGCTTTCAGCGGCTGCACGGTGCTGTCCCAGTTCTGCTCCCACAGTGACTTTGTATATCCGGTTAAGTTAGAGACGATTGGGGAAGCTGCATTTAGAGATTGTAAAGCGATCCGTAAGATTGACTTTACGGCGAATAAGAATCTTGCGGCGGTCGGAAAGTACGCGTTTGCAGGCTGTACGGGGCTGACGGATCTGACGCCAGGCGAAACGCTTATAGAGATACCGGAGGGCGCGTTTGAGGGTTGTAACGCGCTGATTTGCATCAACTTTGTAAATGGGGAGCCTATGACAATAGGACGCGGGGCATTCAGGAGATGTTACAGCCTGACACAGCTTGTGCTGCCCCAGACAGTAATTAAGATTGAGACAGAGGCGTTTCAAGGATGTACGAAATTAAAACAGGTGGAAATCCAGTACTTTAAGATTAAGATCGAAGCGCGGGCGTTTCCTTCTGACGCGGCTGATCTGGTAATCATAGCGGATAAGGACAGTAACGGTTATATTTACGCGCTGGAAAATAAATTCAGGGTACCTGACGAGGATGCCTTTTACCGGTATACGGTAGAGGATGTGAACGGCGCTTTGGCTGCGACAGACAAGGACGGCAAAGGAAATGCAATCGAGGGTAAGTACATATTTCCCGGCGGTACGATCTGGGTGGGGTCAGGAACGTTAAATAAGGCGGAAGAGAATGTCAATACCCAGAATAAGGGAAAGGGTGTTAAGAGAGGAGAACTCTGCTACATATACTACAGCCAGACCGATGCGCAGAAGAATACGCACACGTTTATTACGGAATCCCTGCGCTGCAACGGCCAGACCATGCAGAAAAAAGAAGGGAAGTACTACTTTGAGATGCCGGCAGGCGGCGCGGTCATTACGGCCGAGTTTCGCGCGAATACCCCGGATAATATTAAGGGGCAGAAGGTGACGGTGGAATTTTCAAACGGCACGCCTCTGCAGAACGGGCTGATGGACGAGTGGGGCTATCTCGGGGTAGAACTGAAAGTGGGCCAGACCTGCAGGATGTTTTTACTCGACGAGGACGGAAATCCGATCTCCACGGCGAAACTGGCGGCTGTCAGATCCGACAATGAAAAGGTGGTAAAGATTGATAAAAAGGGTGTGATCACTGCTGTCGGTACTGACGGAGGAGAGAAGGCATCTGCGAATGTTACCGTTGAAGTAAAGGGCGGAGACGGCAATACAATCACCATCAACAGAACGGTGAGCGTGGTAATGGCGGAGGCCGGCTACATTATCCTGAAGGCTTCGGATTACAGTCCTCTGGTGAAGGTTGAAGAGAAAGCGGACGGTATCCAGACCGCTTCGATCAAGAAGAATATTGTGGAGTCGGAAGAGCTGAAATTCAAGCTGAAGGCGAATGTCTACGACAGCGAGGAAGGAATCAGCAGGGAGCTTACATGGACCACCAGCAACGCAAGAGTGGCGGTGGTAAAAAGCGATAAGACAACGGCGGACAGCCCCGTCAATGAAGTCACTGTCCTGAAGGGCTGCGAGGGAGAAGCGACCATCACGGTGACGGCGACAAATCCTGCGGATTCGGCGAAGGAGAAGGTTACCTGCAAATTTGTAGTAAGGGTATATGAGGAGGGCTTCCGGCTCACGAAGTCCGCAGTGACGGTGAATCAGCGGATGGAAGAAGGCGTCGCTATCGATCTGATTTCGGCGTATGGGATCGGACTGGAGAATGCGCAGATTGCGCTCTACGAGGAGAAGACTCTGGGGACGACGGCGTTTACTGCTACCTATGATGCCGACGGGAGCAGCGATGTCTGTAAGAGATTCCGGATCAAGCCGGTCACTGAGACGATCAAAGACGGTGTATATAAGGTGCGTGTCAGTGTGAACGGCGATACGAGTGAGAAGAATCTACTGCCTTTGACGATTACGGTCAAGGCGAGCGTACCGAAGCCGACTGTTAAGTTTAATGCGAACAAGGTAAAGTTTAACCTGTTCTATAAGGATGGCGGAACGAATGCGAAAGGCGAAACGATCTCAGTTGTCACAGAGGTCACGAAGCTTAGCGGCGCGAAGTTGAAAAATGCGGTGCTGGAGCCGCTTACCCAGAAGGCGGATGATAAACTCTTTACGGAGAATTTCGTGATCGATGACGATAACACGGATCTTGCGAAGGGAAAGATCGCGATCAAACGCGGTGCGGGCGCTCTTAAATATACAACGGGTAAAAAGGCAGCGGTGACAGGATATCTTGTCCTCTACTATGAAGGTTATGATAACGGCGCGGCGAAGAAGGTGAAAGTGACCATGCCGACCTGCACGACGGCGCCTTCATGGGCACTTCGCACGACGAAGGGGACTTACCGTGCGAATGCGGACGTACAGGATGTGAGTCTGGAACTTTATGATAAGAAATCCAAGACGAAGGAACAGGTGGTTCTGGACGGGACCTATGCGGTGGAAGCGGAGGAGAAGGGCGATGTCATACCGATAGGCGAGCCGCAGCTTGCGGACGGCGCGATTAGGGTACGATTCCTGCCGGATAAGGGCAGTATAAAGCTGGTGCTGCATAGTGACGCGTGGGACCGCGACCAGAATGGAAAAGTAAGAACGTTAAGCTATACCTATAATGTGAGCGTCAGCACGGCCAAGCCTGTCGTAAAGACGGACCAGAATGCGGTTTCCCTGAATCTGAACTATCCGGAAAAAACGGCGCAGTTTAAGTTGGTGTCGAATCTGGGCGGCATGGAGATAGAAAAGGCGCAGACCTTTACGCCGGTAGTCACAAACGCGAATGCGGCACAGATTGAAAATCTGTGGGTGACTTATGAAAACGGTGTCGGAACGGTGGGGATCAAGAGCGGGAAAACAGTTAAAAAGGGAACTTATAAATTTGAGTGTAATCCGCAGGCCGAAGAGCAGGGCTTGAAAAAGACGGTTCTGACGATCAAGGTGGTGGACGTCAAGCCCGGCGTTAAATTTGGGAAAGGTTCACTGCAGTTAAATACGGTTGTCTACGAAAACAATCATAAGAAAAACAGCGTTTCCGCAAACGGCGGGAATGACGTGTTAGCAAGCGGGGATGCGCAGCAGGCAGCGTTATATCAGGAAACTTCGGAACGAAGCTTTAAGGTAAACGGCAGGCCGGAGGGTTATACGCTTGCGGCTGTCGGCAGCGGGGTAGACCAGACAACGATCGTGTGTACGAATGTGTACGGCGCTGAGAAGTTTTTCAAGTTTGAAGTCGAAGAGGATCCGGCACATGAGAAGGATGAAGTCCTGAAAGTATCCCTGAATGACCGGGCACTTGCAGCGAAAACCTACAAATTCAAGATAACGCCGAGATATCAGAAAAAGGATGCGATTACCGTATCCGCCCAGACTGTGAATTTTGATGTGAAGGTGATCAGCAATGGCGATATTAGTATGACGGCAGCGGCGAAAGGTAAGATTAACCTTGTGAACCGTGAGGGAGAGGAAAACGAGAAGAACGGCATCCTTTACACCCCTACGCTGAAGAATATCGTGGGCGAGATCGAAGCGGTGAAGATTTATGATACCAATCCTATGGAGGAGAGCAAGTACTTCGATATTACACTGATCAAAGAGGGCAAGAATGCGGGCAAGTTCTTTGTGACGCCAAAGAAGATCGCGAAACAGAATGCCGACGGCTCGACGGAATACACCTATGCGGCGCTTAAAAATAACTATAATTATCCTGTTCGTATCTGGGCACAGGTGAAGGGTTACGCGGGCGACAGTAAGTCGATGGGCGGCGTGACCACGAAGACCATCAGCATCAGGACGGCACAGGTTCTGCCAAAGGTAACAACAAGCAGGACGAGCATGGATGTGTATCTCTCCACAAGAAACTATGACGCGTCCTTTGTGGTTAAGCCGAAAGAAGGTTCCGTGGGAGCCATCGAAGATGTGTTCTTCGCGGAGAATGACGAGATGGCTAACGACAGCTTTGAACTGGTGAATACACCGCAGGCGGACGGATCCATGAAGGTGACCGTACATCTGAAAGAAGCTGTCAGCTTCGCAAACGGGACGGACAACAGTGTGAAATTCTATGTAAAATACAAAGGACAGGGAACGAACACTGTCGAGACGGCAACAGGCTTTACGATGAAGATCAAGGTGAACTAGACGCAGCTGCAATAACAGGGATAAGCAGAGCGGATTAACGAAAATAAAAGGGGCGGTAAGATCATCAGACAGGATGATTTTGCCGCTCCTTTTATCAGTGGTTCACGGTTCCGAATCTGTTTGCTTTAAGAACTTGATATATTTGAGCAGATCCCGCCTGTTTTGGGGATTCAGCCTCTGAATATCATAGACGACATCGTGCATTGTGATATCGCCCAGATATTTTCCGTTCAAATTTGTGCTGCCGGCGTAGTCCTGCCCGGCACCGAGCAGATAGTCGATGCTCACCTGATGATATTTTGACAGTTTTATGACAGCCCAGATCGGAATCTCACGGTGGCCGTTTTCATAGTTTGAATAGGTTTGCTGCGATACGCCCAGATATTCAGCAATGGCCTTTTGCTTGATATCTTTGTCTTCCCGTAATTCTCTGATGATCGTGCGCAGCTCTTTCATGTCTGTCAGGACTCCTTTCCCTTTTCTTGTGTTTTTATGCCGTTCGGCGCCTTTCTGTCAGCATGAGGGTTGACGTTGTCCTAAATGCTAACACACAACAAAAAGTTGTAGTTGAAATTTCACGAATAGTAATATAGAAATGGGATGAACAACAAAGCATTGTGTCAGAATGCGGGGACTTATATTGTATTTTGTGAAAAAACAAGGTAAAATAATTAAAAGAACATGGGAAAACAGGAAACGGCGGTTACTATGAATCAAAATACAAAGTTTTTCAGGTTTGTGAATAGCGTGATCCGATTGCTGCTGACCGGAGCGGTGTTTCTTTTGTTCCTGCACAGTCTTTTCAGCACCAGTTTTGTGGGGCGGATTATTTTGGAAGACGGCAGTGTGCAGGAGAGGACGCTCAACATTGCGGACAAGCCACTGCGGCACCTGATTTTGTTTGTCTTTCTTTCGGTGTCGCTCATTTTGGCGCGGAGACTGTGGCGGGCCGCCAAGGAGCAGGAAGTCTGGGGCAGGATCGCCAGATACGGCGGTTATGTGTTTCCGGGTCTGCTTCTCTTTACGCTCCTTGCGGGTACAGCTTACGTGCTGATGACACAGTTTGCGCCGGGTTCCGATCCGGCGAAGGTTTACGCGATCGCTATGCAGTGGCGGCAGGGGGATTTTTCCGCTTTTGAGGAAGATGCTTATCTTTTCCGTTACCCGTTTCAGTCGGGGATCGTTCTTATTTTTTATCTTCTCAGCTTTGTGTTTGGTATGAATAATTATGTCGCGCTCCAGCTTTTGTATGTGGTTTGTCTGGCTTTTGTTTACGGTCTGCTGGCAAAGCTTTCCGACTATTTTTGGCCGGGGAAGGGTTTGCGAAATGCCGTGCTTATTTGCCTGATCCTCTGGGTGCCGCTAGGGTTTTATGTCACATATCTTTATGGGATTTTGCCGGGGATGGCGCTTTCTCTGGGGGCGGTCTGGTTTGCGGCGCGTTACTTTTCTGAGAGGCGTTACCGCTATATTGTACTTTCTTCGCTCTGTATGGGGCTTGCTACGGTGATCAAGATGAACTGTCTGATCTATCTGGTCGGTATCGCCTGTTTTTTGGCGTATGACTTCCTCGATCAGGTCTTTTTATCAAAGGAGGCCAGATGGAAAAAGGGAATGGTGTCCCTGCTTTTTATTCTGTGTCTGACGGGCAGTGTGGCCCTCTGTAATTGGACGAATAATCGTATTGTGGAGAAGATTGCCGGACAGAAGCTGCCGGAGGGGATGCCAATGATCTCATGGGTAGTGATGGGGCTGCAGGAGGCTCCTTTGGGGCCGGGCGGATATAACGGTTATATCAGTAATGTATTTACGGATTTTCGTTATGATGCCGGAAAAGCGGAGGAAGCTTCAAAAGAAGAGATTCAAAAGCGGGTGACGTGGATGCTCGAGGAACCGCTGCATAACGGGATTCCCTTTCTTGGGCGGAAAACGGCTTTCCAGTGGAACGATCCTACCTTTATCTGTCTGGACCGGACCAGAGGCAGACAGGCGGCGGTTTCGGTTCCTGCCTTCCTCAATGACCTGATCAATGGCAGGGGGAGCGTGCGGCTTTCTGGTCTGTTAAATGATATGCAGACATTGATCTGGCTGGGGGTATTGCTCTATCTGCTGCTTCGATGGAACAGCAGAAATCTTTATGAGCTGATGGGAGCGGTGATCTTTCTGGGCGGGTATCTTTTTCATCTGTTCTGGGAATCCAGCGCATCCTACACCATTCCATATTTTGTGCTACTGATTCCCTATGCGGTCTGCGGCATGGCGGAGTGGGAAGATTTTTTGGAGAAACAGATCGCAAGTCTGCGTAAGATAGGGCATGCCGGCGCGCAGGAGATATCCGAAGAGGCGGAAGAAGCGGAAAATACGGCAATGCGGCGCAAAAAAACAGGGACGGGTTTCAAGGTTGTTTTTGCTCTTGCGTTCTGTCTGCTTGTTTTTGCTTTTATCCGCACGAATCTCTTTGACAGGACGATCGCTTTAAACGACGATCTGCAGGGCTATAACGCCAGCGATCAGTTTTATCAGAGAAATAACTGAAACAGACGGTAGAGCTTATGTCGGAGGCAGAAGGCGTAAGCCTTATTATGGAAGCCGGTTATGTCCCGCAAACGGACAGCGCGAAATGCCCGTCTGATGGGCGGATAACTGCATTCGGCAAGGAAATCTTTCCGAAACGGCTTTCCCGCTTTTTGTTCTTCACGGAATACGGGCGGCAGGATCAGAAGACTCTGGTAAGCGTAATAATAAAGGAGCTGTCTCTCCATGAAAGGATGCGGCATGATGCGGTCAAACGTGTCAAAAAGCGTGTGATTTTCCTGAAGTTTATTGATTTCAACATGGTGCGTGATGGAGGACGGGTTACTTCGATAAAAATAATAACATTCCTCTAAAAAGCAGACGATATCGGATTCTAGCAGGCAGATGTAAGAAACCAGAGCGTCTTCTCCCAGTTTGGCGGAGAGGGGAACATGAAAGAGATGTTTTTCCAGAAGAGATCGCCGAAACAGCTTGTTCCATAGCTGGGGGGAAACGCCGTAGTGGAAGAATGTGCCGTGGTAAAGCATCTGCGGATAGACGCGCGTCTCCAGCGCTTCCTTGTCATAGATGCCGGGTGCGCAGAAATCGCGGCGCTCGATGTTTTTTTCGGGCGTGACGGCGGTGCAGCCGCAGCAGACCATGTCAGCGTCCGCTTTTTTTGCGGCGCCGCACAGGTTTTGATACATGGCCGGGTCGATCCAGTCATCGCTGTCCACGAAGGTGACATATTCTCCCTGCGCGAAGGGGAAGCCGTATTGTCTGGCGGAGACGAGTCCGCCGTTTTCTTTATGAAAGAGGCGGATGCGGTCATCCTGCGCGGCATAGCGTTCGCAGACGGCACGGGAGCCGTCCGTGGAACCGTCGTCTATGAGCAGGACCTCAAAGTCCGTGAACGTCTGTGAAAGGATGCTGTCAAGGCAATGGGCGAGATAGTTTTCTACGTTGTATACGGGGACGATGACGCTTAAATAGGGCGTGGACATAGGAAGCTCCTTTTTTATTGTTTATAGTGATTCTGATTCAAGGTATTGTAAAAATATTATAACAGATTTTAAGAAAGAAAAGATCATAAAAGATGGAAAAAATAGTATTTGTTATTCCCAATATGACGGGCGGCGGGACGGAGCGGGTGGTGGCCCTTCTGGCAAACGAATACTGCGCGCGGGGGATTCCCGTGACGATTCTCCTTTTCGCGGGAAATGAGACGGCTTATCCCCTCGATCCCCGCGTGGAAGTGGTGCGTGTGGGCGGTCCCACCGGCGGTAATCCGTTTTTGCAGGCGGCGAGGCTTTACAGGATGCGGCGCTTCTATCGGCTGAACGGGGATTGTCAGATCTGGGCTTTCAGCGCGATGGGGGCGGTCTTTTCGGCGGCGGCAGCGCCGGGGCGGAGACATTTTTTTCTCGTCTCCGAACGCAACGACCCTGATCGGTACGAGCATCGGCGAATCAGGGATCTTTCTTATCGAAAGGCCGACGTCGTGGTGTGTCAGACGCCGGATGCGGCTGCGTGTTTTCCGGATGCGATCAGGAAAAAGAGCGTGGTGATCCCCAATCCGCTGGAATGCGGGGAGATGCCTTTTACCGGAGAGAGAGAAAAGCGGATCGTGGCTGTGGGACGGTTGAATGCACAGAAGAATCACAAACTGCTGCTGCATGCCTTTGCCGCTTTTGTGAAAAATCATACGGATTATCGTCTGGAACTATATGGGCAGGGAGAATTGGAAGCGGAATTGAGAGCGTTAGCGACCACACTGAAAATTGACAAACATGTCATATTTAAAGGCTTTAGTGAGCGGGTGTTGTCCGAGATTAAAACGGCGGGCATGTATGTGCTGTCCTCGGACTATGAGGGAGTCTCCAACTCTATGCTGGAAGCGCTGGCGCTCGGACTGCCGGTGATCGCCACGGACTGTCCCGTGGGCGGCTCCCGCGCGTACATTGTGGACGGCGTCAACGGTTTTCTGGTTCCTGTGGGCGACGCTGTAGCGCTGGCGCACGCTATGGAGCGGGTGGCTGACGAGCCCGGTCTTGGCGAAACGCTTGGCAGGGAAGCCTTGAAGCTGCGGGAGGAACTGGCGGTATCAAAAATTGCCGACAGATTTCTTGCCCTGACACGGAGGAAACGATGAGTAAGGTGCTGGTAATCAATCCGATTCTGTATACGGCGGAAACAAACCGCATCCCGCAGGTGGATTCCATAAAAGATACGATGATCTACACACTGTGTCTGGGATTTTTGCGGGCGGGGCATGAGGTGACGCTGATCGCGGCCGCAGATTATAAACCGGCTTGTGAGGAGCGGTATGAATTTCCGGTGCTCTGGTTTCCCACGGTCTTTCACAGGCTGTTTATGCCCCGCTGTTTTCCCTATATGCCGAAATTGCGGCGGTATTTGAGGGAACATCAGGAATATGACATCATTGTCACAAGCGAGGTCTTTGCCACTTGGTCTTATACGGCGGCAAGGCTGGCCCCGGAAAAGACTTTGATATGGCATGAGCTGGCTGCCTACAATCATATGCTGCATCAAATTCCGGCGAAGATATGGTATGGGTTTGTGGCGCGGTTTCTGATGCGGCGCGCTAAAGTGGTTCCCCGCTCTGAGGAGGCCGGCGCTTTTATCAGGCGGTTCCTGCCCTTGGTGGAGGAAAGGCCTGTCGATCACGGTGTGGATCTTGATAAGTTTCCCCTCTTTGCAGGGAGAGAACGGGAGGAAAGTTTTGTCGTGGTATCCCAATTGATTCCCCGCAAGCGGATCGGGCATACCGTGGAGGCCTTTGACGGTTTTGTCAGGAGGGGACATGACGGATACCGGCTGCACATTATCGGCGCAGGCGAGGAGGAAGCGGCCCTTTTACAGCTTGTGAAAAGGCTGGGGCTTAAGGAGCGGGTGATATTTCACGGCCGGCTTTCCCATGAAGAACTGCTGCCGTTTGTAGCGGCATCCAAGGCGCTCTTAGTCTCCACAGAGAAGGATAACAATATGGTGTCTGTCGTGGAGAGTATCGCGCTTGGTACCCCGGTGGTGACGACGTCCGTGCCTTACAACGCTTCCTATATCAAACGGGAGGAATTGGGAATCGTGGAGGACGGCTGGTCGGCGGATGCGCTGGAGAGGATCGTCAGGGAAAATGACAGGTATGTGGCGAACTGTCTGGCTTACAGGGAACAGCTTTCCAATGTGGCCTGCGCACGGCGCTTCCTTTCTTTAAGCAAATGAAAACGGGAGACGCTTCCACTGCGGTCACTTGCTTTTTATATGGTATCAGGGTACAATGAAAGATATGGAAACGCTTAGGGCAGTCTTTTGCTTTGATGAAAATTTAACGGCGCAGGTGCAGACCGCGGCGGCCTCTCTCCTTGCGGCTTCCGCAGCGGAGGATGCCGTCTGGGAGATTCACTGTGTCTGTACGCCGGCGGCCGACATCGTGGAAGAGCCGCTTGGCAGACTGATGGGGAAGATCGACGGCAGGGCGGCGCTTGTCATGCACTGCTTGGAGAATCCTTTTGCGGGCGCTTATGAGGTGCGGGGGATATCCGCCGGCACCTATCTGCGGCTGGCGCTGCCGACGCTTTTGCCGGAGATTGACAGAGTCCTTTATCTGGATGCGGACGTGTTGGTGAAGGACAGTCTGTTGCCCTTGTGGCGGACGCCTCTGGAAGGCCGGGTGCTGGCTGCGGTAAAGGGGGCTGTCAATCTTTCGGAAAAATGGGAATGGAACAGCGAAAGGCCCTACTGGCATCTCCTTGCGGGGATGAAAGGCGGCTATATCAACGCGGGGGTCACGCTCTTAAATCTGGAAGAAGTGCGCGGCAGAGGACTGGTTTCGCGCTGGAACGAACTGGCAAAGCAGAAGCTCTATTATCAGGATCAGGATATCCTCAATATCACCTGTCAGGGGGCGATCGCCTATCTGCTGCCGCGATATAACCGGCTGGCCTATCTGTCCGACGAAGATTACGGACAGTTTGCGGCGGAGGGCATCTTTACGGAAGCGGAGTGCGCGCAGGCGTTAGATCATCCCGCGATCATCCACTATGCGGGGGACAAGCCCTGGAAGCGCTACGATACCAATCTTGGGCCTCTCTGGTGGGATTTCGTAAACGGTTATCCCGAACTGGCTGCCCTTTTTAACGAGGAGAAGGCCAGAAAGTATCACGGACCGACGGTGTTTGAGCGGGGCTTGCGTAAGGTACGGAGAGTGCTGAGTCGTGAGAAATTATAAAGGAGAATAACAAACATGAAAATCGCAGTAGCGGGAACAGGATACGTAGGCTTAGTGGCGGGCGTGTGCTTCGCGGAGAAGGGACACGACGTCACCTGTGTGGACGTGGATGAAAAAAAGGTAAAGATGATGGAGGCGGGGGAAAGCCCCATCTATGAGGAGGGCCTTGAGGAGCTGATGCGGAAAAACAACGCGGCGGGAAGGCTCCATTACACCACGGATTATGCGCAGGCCTACCGGGACAAGGACGCGATCTTTATCGGGGTGGGAACGCCCGAACAGCCCGACGGGAGCGCAAACTTAAATTACATCGCTACGGTTTCGAGACAGATCGCGGAGTCGGTCGAAAGAGATTGTCTGGTGGTGGTAAAATCCACGGTTCCCGTGGGCACAAACGATAAGGTGGAGCAGTTCATCCACGACTTCCTTGCCCGCGACGTGAAGGTGGAGGTGGCTTCCAATCCGGAGTTTCTGGCGCAGGGTTCAGCGGTGCGCGACACGCTCCATGCCGCCCGCATCATCATCGGCACCGAGAGCAAGGAGGCGGAGGCGCTGCTCAAAAAAATCTACGAACCGTTTGGACTTCCCATTGTTTCCGTGAATAGGCGGTCAGCGGAGATGATCAAGTACGCCAGCAACGATTTTCTGGCGCTGAAGATCTCTTATATGAACGATATCGCAAATCTCTGCGAGCTGGTGGGCGCGGATATCGACGCGGTGGCGGAGGGCATGAGCTACGACGCGAGAATCGGTGCGAATTTCCTAAAGGCCGGCATCGGCTACGGCGGGAGCTGCTTTCCCAAAGATACCAAAGCGCTCAAGTATCTGGCGTCGCAAAACGGCTATCAGTTAAAAACCGTGGAGGCGGCGGTGGACGTGAACGCGGCGCAGAAGACCAGACTTTATCAAAAGGCCTGCAAGCGCATGATCACTTTTGAGGGTCTGAAGGTCGCGGTGCTGGGGCTGGCCTTTAAGCCGGGGACGGACGATCTCAGGGAAGCGCCTTCTTTGGATAATGTAAAACTTCTTTTAGAAAATGGGGCGCAGATCGCGGCCTACGATCCGGCGGCGGCGAAAAATTTTCAGAAATTCTTCCCTGCCGGAAAAAATGACAGGGGCGTCATTTCTTACTGTGATGCGCCGGAAGAGACGCTGCAGAATGCCGATATCTGCTTCGTATTTACGGAGTGGGCGGAGATCCGAAACCTTTCGCCCGCCGCTTTTAAGGAACGGATGCGGATCCCGCTGGTATATGACGGACGAAACGTCTTTAGCGTGAGCGGGATGAAAGAGGCAGGCGTCGAATACTACAGTATCGGACGCTGAGACGGGCACAGGGAAAGGAAGAGACTATGAGAGCGTTAGACCCCTCCAAGACATATCTGATCACCGGCGGCGCAGGCTTTATCGGTTTTCATTTGTCAAAGAGCCTTTTGGAAAAGGGAGCCAAGGTGATCGGCTTTGACAATATGAATGACTATTACGATGTGAAATTAAAAGAAGATCGTTTGGAAATTTTGGATTCTTATGAAAATTACAGCTTTCTGAGAGGGAATCTGGGAGATAATGCGGATGTGTTCCGCGCGTTTCAGGAATTTCGGCCGCAGATCGTGGTCAATCTGGGGGCGCAGGCGGGTGTGCGCTACAGCATTGACAATCCGGCTGCTTATATGGAATCTAATATGATGGGCTTTTTTCATGTGTTGGAAGCCTGCAGATTTTTCCCGGTGGAGCATCTGGTCTACGCGTCATCCAGCTCTGTTTACGGCGGCAATGACAAGGTCCCTTTCTCCACGGCGGATCAGGTGGACGAGCCGGTCAGTCTCTATGCCGCCACCAAAAAATCAAACGAATTGATGGCGCATGCGTACGGTAAGCTCTATCATATCCCTGTGACGGGATTACGGTTTTTTACAGTCTATGGGCCGTTTGGCAGACCGGATATGGCGTACTTTAAATTTACGAAAAAAATCCTCGCGGGAGAGCCGATCCAGATCTACAATCAAGGCGATATGTACCGTGATTTCACCTATATCGACGATATTGTGCGGGGCGTGGAGAACATCCTTTGCAATCCGCCCGCGGAAAATAAGAAGGGCGTGCGCTACAAGCTTTATAATATTGGGAATAATAAGCCTGTGAAGCTGATGGAATTTGTGGAGACGTTAGAGCGCTGTCTGGGCAGGGAGGCAAAGAAGGAATATCTGCCTATGCAGCCCGGCGACGTCTATCAGACCTATGCGGACGTGAGCGACCTGATGCAGGACTACGATTTTAAGCCGGACACTTCAATCGGGGAAGGACTGCAGAAATTTGTGGACTGGTATCGGGCATACTATGGAGAAAAGAATGAGTGAAACGATGAGAGAGATCCCAATTTTATATCTGGTGGTACCCTGCTATAACGAGGAAGAGGTGGTGGAGAAGACTGCCGCTGTGATGAGGGAAAAGCTGGAGCGTCTGGAACGGGAAAATAAGATCAGGACCGGTTCGCGGATCATGTTTGTGAACGACGGGAGCAAGGATGATACCCTGCGCCTCCTCCATGGGATCGCAAGGGACAGCCGGTTTTCCGTAGTCAGTCTGGCGGGCAATTACGGCCATCAGAGCGCGATCCTTGCAGGGATGATGACGGCCAAAAAATACGCGGATGTAGTGGTCACGATCGATGCGGATTTGCAGCAGGATATTGAGGCTTTAGACCTCTTTTTGGAGAAATATATGGCGGGCTGCGAGGTGGTCTACGGGGTGCGAAATGACAGGCACTCCGACGGTGTTTTTAAAAAGGCGACCGCCACGGCCTACTACAATCTCATGCACCTTTTAGGCAGCCGTGTGATCACGAATCACGCCGATTATCGGCTGCTCTCGAAAAAGGCGCTCGACGCGCTGTCGGAATATCAGGAGACGAACCTGTTCCTGCGGGGGCTGATCCCTACCATGGGTTTTTCCTCCGACGTGGTTTACTTTGATGTCAAAGCCAGAGAGGCGGGGCATTCCAAGTATACCCTGAGCAAGATGCTGACGCTTGCGATGGACGGCATCACTTCCATGAGCGTGCGGCCTCTTCGCCTGATCGGCGGGTTGGGGTTTTTAGTCTTTTTGTTCAGCATGGTCATGTGCGTGATCAGTCTGGTGGACTGGGCTATGGGAAACAATGTGCCCGGCTACACCACAACGCTGCTCGTATCGCTTTTGATCGGCGGCATCACGCTGCTTTCTCTGGGCATCATCGGGGAGTATATCGGCAAGATTTATATGGAGACCAAGCACAGGCCCCGCTATATCATCGATACGGTGGTGTGGCGTGAGGCAGAGGAAGAAAAGTGACGGGCTGACGCCGTTTCAAAATGAGGATTATTATGAATAAACCGGACATTCACGCGGACGATTACGCGCTGACCATAAATACATCTAATGATATGCTGGAATGTATGCGGGCTGGAAAACTTGACAGCATCAGCATCGTGACGAATATGAGCTGCTTTGAGGAGTGTATGGAACTGTTCTATGAGGAGATTCCGAAGCTGCCTTTTCTGCCGCTTATTTCGGTGCATCTGGATTTTGTGGAGGGCAGGAGCCTTGCGGGCAGGGAAAAAGCCCCCGATCTTGTAAAAGACGGAAGCGACCTGATGGGACTGGGCTGGGGCGGCCTTTTTACCGCGTCTTATCAGCCGGGAAAAAGAAGGCGGATCAAGGCGCAGCTTACAAGTGAGATCAAGGCGCAGCTTGACAGAGGAAATGAAGCGATCAAGCGGTGTATGGAGATCGCCGGGGCAGCGGGCGTTCCCTGCGCACAGAAGGGGATGCGTATCGACAGCCACCAGCATGCCCATATGATCCCCGTGGTGTGGGGGGCGCTTCTTTTGGCGGTGCGGGAAGAAGGATACAAGGTGGAATACATCCGCAATTCGAAAGAGGTGCTGGGGGTTTTTCTGACAGATGTGTCATTATACAGGACTTATCGGCCGGTCAATTTTATAAAAAACAGACTGCTCTCCCTCTATTCACACAGGGTAGACCGCTATTGTAAGGCGAACGGCCTGCAGCCTATGTATCTCTGGGGACTCGTGATGAGCGGGCGCATGGATAAAACAAGGATTGAGCGGCTCTATCCGAAGATGCGCGCGAAGGCGCGGCGGGATAACAGAAAGCTGGAGATTCTCTTCCATCCGGGGCTGATGCTCGCGGAGGAAGTAACGGATGAGGTCGCGAAAGAGGCGGCGGCTGATTTTTACCGCCGGGGCGACAGGCATGTGGAGAAGGCGGCGGTCCTTTCTGTGGAGTGGTAGGGTGAGAAGTACTTCTAGCCGCTCACAGCAGAGGCTTCAGTTCCGCCACTTCCTGAGAAATGATTTCCATGAAATAGGCCGCGCCCTCCGGATTTAGATGATCGGAGTCGGAAAAAAGAGTCAGGTTTTCGGAAAATCTTTCGTCGTGAGAATAGTCATAATAACTGACATTCGTGTCAGATGCAATGCGGTTGACGGTTCCGTAAAACCGGTCCAGAAAATCCTCTGGCACGGGGGCGTTATAATAACTGGAAAAAGGTGTGGTGATCAGCACGGGCGTGAGTCCGTGTTTTTTGCAGTAATCGATGATGCCGTAAAGCTGCTCCTCCCGCTCCGGCAGGAAATATTCCGCCTTATTGTTAAAATGGCGGTCGAAGCGTTGGGACGCCCTGTCTGCAAATTCGGCCACGGCGGCCTCATCCATTGCGGGAGCATCGTTATTTTCTGCCGCTTGGGCGGTGAGACTCGTCTTTGGCAGCAGCTTTAGAAGCTCTTCTCCGGCGGAGAGGATGGGCAGCCTGCTTGTCACCACATCCGTAAACAGGTCGTAACCGGGCATGTTTTTGGGTGAAAGATAGTGGTAGTATTTGACCGAAAGGGCCTGCGCTTCCGTCTCGTTCGCCGTCTCATTATTGAAAGAAAAATAGGAGACGGGAATGAACAGCACGCAGCCCGGATCAAGGTGATCCCCGTACTCAGAAAGCAGGGCCAGATCGTATTCGTAGGTCTGGCTCGTATGGCCGAAGTTAAAGCAGGAGACACCGCGCCCTGAAAAGGAATCGTAGACAAAATCGTAAGCCCCGTGGGAGCTGCCGACGTTGGCAAGCCGCACGTTGTTTACCTGATTCCCCAGCATTTTAAGTCCCCACATATCCATATATTTTTCGTCGTCATATTTCCGGTAAGATTTGTTCATCTGAAACAAGAGCAGAACAGCCGCCGCCGGGATGGCGATGCACTTGATGAGGAATATCGGGAGTGTTTTTTTCATTATTATGATTCCTTTCTATGATACAATACTGATATAATTGTACAAATGATATAATGATAAGCAGACCCTTGTAGAACGTTGGTACTTGACGAGGTTTTTTCGAGTCTAGTACCATTACGTTCGAAATGGAGCGCAAGCGAGTCTGCGTTTATTATATCATTTGTACAATTTTTAGAATTGCATATAAATAAACTCCGTCGCGATTCCCTTGTAGGAAAACAGGGCGATCACCAGTAAAAGCAGTACATAGGTAAGCCATCGCACGGGCGCCCATGCCCGCGAAACCAATGCGATCACATCCCACTTCAGGGAGATGGCGTCATAAATAAGGAGCGCCGCCGCGGACAGCGCCATGCCTATCATCGCAGGGTAGGACAGGTCCAGACAGATCGCGGCGGTCTTTAGGTAGTTTAAAGGTCTGCCGATATCCCAGAACAGCCGGGAAATGATCCACCGGGCGTCCTGTATCGAGTTTGCCCGAAAGAAGATCCATGCAAAGCATATCACGCAGAAGGTGATCGGAAGCTGCCACCAGTGTTTTTTTCGCGCGGGCGCGCCGGCTTTCCTTTTGGGATAGATAAATGTCTCTATAATCTGCAAAAGCCCGTGGAGCGCGCCCCAGACAAGGAAGGTCAGGGCGCTGCCGTGCCAGAAACCGCTGACAAGGAAGGTGATAAACAGGTTGAGGCAGTGGCGTATGCGGCCAGTCCGGCTTCCGCCAAGCGGGATGTAAACGTAATCCCGAAACCAAGAGGAGAGGGAGATGTGCCAACGGCTCCAAAATTCCCGCACGGAAAAGGAGAGGTAAGGACTCTTAAAGTTTGTCGTCAGATTTATGCCAAAGAGTTTCGCGCAGCCGATGGCGATATCCGAGTAGCCTGAAAAATCGCAGTAGATCTGCAGGGCGTACATCACTGTGGTGATAATGAAGACCAGCCCCACATAGCTGTAACAGTTGTCGTATACCTGATTGACGGTCACGGCAAAGGTGTCCGCGATCACCAGCTTTTTAAAGTATCCCCAAGCCATCAGTTTCAGGCCGTAGGATGCGCTGTCGTAGTCAAAGCGGCGCTTTGCCTTTAGCTGCGGCAAAAGGGAGTCCGCCCTGCCGATCGGGCCGGCCAGAAGCTGCGGGAAGAAGGAGACAAAGAGGGCATAGTATCCGAAATGCCGCTCCGCGCGTACCTTTCCCTTGTAAACGTCGATCAGGTAGCCCATGGACTGAAAAAAGTAAAAGGAGACGCCTGCCGGCAGCAGGATTCGCAGTGTAAGCGGATGCAGGGAAAGTCTGCCTGCGTCGATCAGGGTATTTATTTTGTCGATTGCGGGAGTTCCCAGTTTGAAAACCAGCAAAATGCCGATAAGCGGCAGGATGCCGCCTGTCATGCAGAGTCTCTTTTTCTTTTTTTCAGGAGCCTTTTCAAGTCGCAGGGCCAGACTGTAGGTGAGCAGCGTAGAAAAAAGCAAAAGGAAGCCGTAGGCCACGTGCAGGTTCATGTAGAAAACGTAGCTGGCTAACAGCAAAAAGGCCCACCGGAAGCGGACAGGTACGATATGGTACAGGATAAAAACGACCGTCAAAAAGACGGCGAAGAGCAGGGAATTAAAGAGCATGGCTTCCTCCGTTTATTTTTTCTCCATTATTTTACTGTATTGCGGGAATTATTACAACTTAAAAAGGGAAAGGTTTCTTTCACCGAAAATTTATGTTAAAATACAGAGGATATCTTAAGGGCGACTGAGGCGGGAAACGGCGGTATGGGAATCACATCTTTTTATTTTTTATGTTTTTTTGCAGGCATGCTGATCGTGTATTACAGCATCCCCCGGACATTCCAGTGGGGTTTCCTTTTGTTGTGCAGCGTTTCCTACTGTCTGCTTACGGGACAGGGGGCGCTGATTTTCTATCCGCTTGCGTCCGTGGCTGTCTGTTATACGGGAACGAGGCTGCTGTCAAAGATTCCCGCGCAGGAGGAAAAAAAGCGCAGGGGGATCCTTGCAATGACTATATTGGTCAATATCGGAATCCTCTTTGCATTAAAATATGTCAATTTTTTTATCAATACGGCGAATGGCGCGGCGCATTTGCTTGGCGCTTCTAAAGATCCCCTTTCCGGAGTGGACTTTCTCGTGCCGCTTGGCATCAGCTTCTACACTTTTTCCCTTCTGGGCTATGTGTTCGACGTCTATTACGGGCTGGCTGCCTATCAGGAAAATGCCTTAAAACTCGCGCTCTACGGTCTGTATTTTCCGAATCTGATCTCCGGGCCGATCTTAAAATACAGGGAACATGCAGAGCAGTTTTTTGCGCCCCATGCCTTTGACTACCGACAGGTGACGAGGGGCTTACAGCGCATGGTCTGGGGCTTTTTTAAAAAACTGGTGATCGCCGAACGGCTGGGCGTTTTGGTGAATACAGTCTATGGCGCCTACGAGACCTATGACGGCGCCTATATCTGGGTGGCCACGGCGGCCTACGCCTTCCAGCTTTACACGGACTTTTCCGGCTGCATGGATATCGTGCTGGGAATGTCGGAGAGTCTGGGGATCGCGCTTCCGGAAAATTTCCAGACGCCTTTCTTTTCGAAGAGCGTGGCGGAATATTGGCGGCGCTGGCATATCACGCTGGGCGTTTGGATGAAGGATTATGTTTTTTATCCGCTTCTCCGGTCAAGACTGTTTACGAGGATCAATAACAAGCTGAAAGAAAAATGCGGAAAAAAGCGCGGTAAGCAGTACGCGACCTTTTTGGCCATGTTTGTGCTTTGGCTGACGGTGGGAATCTGGCACGGCGGAGACTGGAAATTCGTGATCGGTTCCGGCCTTCTGCACTGGTGCTATATTGTACTCGAAGAACTTCTTACCCCCGGCTTTTCCGGTCTGCTCGCCAGACTTCACCTGAAAGTGGAAGGGCGGTTCGTGACGGGGTTCCGCATCCTGCGCACCTTCTTTCTGGTGTGTGTCGGCGATCTGTTTTTCCGGGCTGCGTCGGTGGGGGATGCGTTCCGGATGCTGGCAAAGGCCGCAGGGCATTGTAATCCTGAGATTCTTTGGAACGGTTCCCTGCTTACGCTCGGACTGGACGGAATCGAGACGGCGATCACAGTGCTTTCCCTGCTTGTTTTGTGGGCGGTCTCGCTGCTTGGGAGAAAGGGGCCGGTACGGGATGTCATTGCAAAAAAGCCGCTCCCCCTGCGCTGGTTTTTGTGGTATATCCTTCTGTTTGCGGTGATCCTTTTCGGCTGTTATGGACCCGGCTACAGCGCGACGGAATTTATTTATCAGGGATTCTGACGCGCGATGCTTAAATTAGGATAGAAATGTAAGGGAAATTGTGGTAGAATAAGCACACAGGCAACGGGCAGTATGCCGACAAGATAATGCGTGCGGCGGGAAACTGTCGCTGCCATAAGGGTTCGGGAGATAGAAAATGGACAAGATAGCGGTATTGATCCCCTGTTATAATGAAGAAAAGACCATTGCCAAGGTGGTGAAGGACGCGAAAGAGGCGCTTCCCGAGGCGGTCATCTATGTGTATAACAATAATTCGAGCGACCGTACGGTGGAGATCGCCAAAGAGGCCGGCGCCGTGGTCCGCAGTGAATATATGCAGGGGAAGGGAAATGTGATTCGCAGAATGTTCCGCGAAGTGGAGGCGGAGTGCTACATCATGGTGGACGGTGACGACACCTATCCCATGGAGTACGCCAGAGAGATGGTTGATAAGGTGCTGCTTCACAGTGCGGACATGGTGGTGGGCGACAGGCTTTCTTCCACTTACTTTACAGAGAACAAAAGACCCTTCCATAATTTTGGCAATTCCATCGTGCGAAGCAGCATCAATCGTCTGTTCCACTGTGATATCAAGGATATCATGACAGGATACCGGGCGTTCAGCTACGGCTTTGTGAAGACGTTTCCGGTGCTGTCCACGGGATTTGAGATCGAGACGGAGATGACGATTCATGCCGTCTATAATAATATGCAGATCGAGAATGTGATCGTGGATTACCGAGACAGGCCGGAAGGCAGCGAATCGAAACTGAATACCTTCTCGGACGGTTTTAAGGTGCTGCACACGATCATGAAGCTGTATCGGGATTACAAGCCATTCGGCTTTTTCGGCCTTTGTTCGATTTTGCTTACGCTGCTGGCGGTGGTGCTTTTTATTCCGATCTTCATCACTTATATCGAGACGGGGCTGGTGGATCGTTTCCCGACGCTCTTTGTCTGCGGCTTTATCGGGCTGGCAGCGCTGCAGTCTCTGTTTGCGGGATTGATACTATCCAATATGGCGCTTAAAAACAGACGTGACTTTGAATACCGCCTCACCCTTGTGACGAGACGGGTGCGGGAAGGGTAACATATTTACGGTCGGCCGCCGTGCGGGCGGGACTGCTGTTTTGGGCGGTGCCGGCCGGTCGCGGCGGCTCACAGAGGGTTGAGCTGATAGACAAAGTACGTCGTATCGCCGGCGGTAAAGGTGTCGGCGACGGACAGTCCGGCCTGATAGGTATGTCTAAAATACATAATGACAGGATGCTCTTCGGGGTAAGGGGTTTCGTGAAGAATAAAGAATACATGCCCGCTGTCCACCACGTCCTGACCGAAATTGCCGATCCCCTGACCGGCTAATTTTTTTTGTGTGTTGGGATTACACACGACGCCCCAGTTTGTGTAGAGAAAGTTCTGATAGACGTCCTGATCTTTGCCAAAGGGCGTTTCGCAAAAATGCTCCAGCGTTCCGGAATCGTAGGTCCATATATAAAAGTGCTCCGGATGAGAGAAACAGTAGTTTTTCAGACCTTCCCATGTCTCTTGATGGACGTGATAATTATTTTGTACATTTTCACGCGTCACATGAAAAGAGAAGACGGAAAGCGGCAAAACGAGAGCGCAAAGCACGGCAAATTTTCGTGTGCTGTCCAGCCGCAGCAGATTAAAGGCAAGAAGGATCGCAAACAGGACCATAAGATCGACGGTAATGAGGGGCTGTATGATGCGCTTGGGGAAGCGGCCTTCATAAAGCACGTAGACCCAGCTCACAGAGCGCCCGAACAGATACATCAGGTAAACGAAGAGTGCCTGATGATTGTGTTGGAACAGGATGTATGCCGGCGTCAGAAGCAGTAAAAGTCCGGCCAGCAGATTGGCGGGCTGCATGCCGTCCTGATAGAAAAATACGTTCACCAGTCCGACAGCGGCCTGTTTTAAGCGGTCCTTCAGGCTTGTGCGGGCCAGATAGCATTTTCTGGCGATGCGGTGCATTTCTTCCCAGTCGGAGACGGACATGTTAAAACCGATGCAGGGCGCGCCGTTTTGCCGGTAGAAATAGGTGTCTTCATCTATGCCGAGCGCGTCAAGATCGTCTTTACATTCTTCATATGCAGGCCATGTGTAGAAGTCTCCCACCCGTTCCCTGTAATGATTGATCTTGCGAAAATCCGACCATTCGGTAGAAGCATACGCCTTAGCGTTTATGCCCCACAGGATTCCCATGCCAAGCCCGAGGATGACTGCGAAAACGAGTAGTTTGCAGGCGGCATCTTTCCGGCTGCCGCGGCGGGAGAGGATCCATTTGGACAGCCACAGCATACCCGCCATGGGCAGGCAGAGATAAAAAATGTTCTGGCGCATGGAAAAGGCGGTCCAAGCCAACAGGAAGGTCGGTATATTGTCCCGCAAAAAGCCGGTTGTTGTCTGGGCCGTCCGGGAAGTGGTAAAGCAAAAAAGCGCTGCCGCCGCGGCAAGTCCCGCCGTGGTGGTATACTGCGCCTCTGAAAGCACATTCAGGTCGATGACGAAAAACAGGGACAAAAAGACGATCACGGATAACGGCAGAAAGAATTTTTTAGGATCGTGTTTTTTGCGGATCTTGAGCGTGCGCCGATAGACGGCAAAAAGGCTGCCGATCTGGACGCCGTGCTGGAAGAGACCGTACCACGGGATAAAGCTGCAAAGGCTGTAGAGCTTAGAAAGCAGCCATGAAAGCGGGTAGAGAAAAAACATGACATGGGCGTCAGGTGCCCCGGTGTAAGCGCCGGAGAGGATGCTGTACATTCCCCAGTCGTCGTTGATGCCGTCAACCGGACCGATCCATAATATTTCTATCGCATAGAATGCGGCGAGAAGCAGAAAAAAAACGAGATTCGACATCAACTCATCCTTTCGTGATCATGATCCGTGTGTATATCTGCGAACATTATACCATAAACTGTAAAGGAGAAAATATTAAGATTTATGGAAATTTTCTTTAATTCCTGTTTGCGGATATAGGAAATGGGAAAAAAATATGGTAGAGTGGATACAGAATTATTTTGGAGCAGACAGAAAGGTCGGTGGCAATATGGGAAATACAAGAAATACAAGGAGAGGCAGACAAAATATCAATACATTGTTAGTGGTTCTGATCGGTTTCTGTATTCTGGCCATCATTGAGATCATGTATGGGCAGGCGCAGATCCGCATGGAGAAGGAGCGTCTGGCGCTGGAGGAACAAAACAGCCAGACGGTGCAGGAATTAAAAGAAGAATGGCAGCGGCTTCAGGAAGAGGCGGCCGTAACGACCAGCAAAGAAGAGCAGGCAGCGGCAGGCAGTGGTGAAACGCCGTCCGAATCGTCCGTCAAGGTGATGGAGAATACACAGAATACACAAAACAAACAGGAAACAAAAGATCAAAAGACAGAGGAAAAGGCACAGGCGCCTGTGGAAGAAAAGGACGATCGAGACTACAGTATGCAGGTCGTTATTTTGGGCGACAGCATCATGGACGGCGACAGGACGGAGAGCGGCGCGGCGGACATCATATCCGAACAGCTGAACGCAAAGGTCTATAATATGTCCATGGGGGGAACCACGGCGGCTCTTCTGCCTACGGATCCCGCCGGCTATGATCAGTGGGATTCCCGTTGTCTCTTGGGGGTGGTGAACGCGATCCTTGGCAATATCAGCAAAGATGTCTTTAACGGCTACACGGCGAAAGACGTGCTGGAAACCTGCGATTTTTCAAAGACGGATTATTTTATCATTGAGTACGGCGTCAACGATTTCCTGACGGGAAAGATTCCCAACAGCCGCTATTTGGAGGATGGAGAAACACTGGCGGTGCGGTCTGACTGTACCTACACGGGTGCGCTTGACAGTGCGATCGTAAAGCTGAAGGGCGCTTTCCCTAACGCGCAGATTTTACTGGTCGGGCCGCATTACTGTCAGATCTTCAGCGGCAAGACATTTATCGGCGACGGTTATTCGCTGGACTACGGTTACGGCCCGCTCATTGATTTTTCCAGAGGCGCCGGATACGTAGCGGAACAGCATAAGGAAGATGGCGTAATTTTCTTTAACGCCTTTGAGGAAAGCGGCATCGATGCGGAAACGGCGGATAGCTATCTGGAGGACGGCGTTCATATGACGCCTCTCGGAGCCAGAGTGTATGCGGAGAAACTGGCGGCGATCATCCGCAGCGATTATGCGCCGGAGGAATAAAGATGATGCGGGAACTTACGTACCCCTTTGACGGGGAGATGATCTTAAAGAAGTCGAAAAAACTAAAGAGAACCCTTTTGGAGGGCCGGACGGATTTTTTGGAAAAGCGGATCGCGGTGCTTGGCGGCAGCACGACACACGATATCATACGGATTTTGGAACTTTTTTTGCTGGAGCAGGGGATCCGTCCCGTCTTTTACGAATCGGAGTACGCGCAGTACTGGCAGGATGCGATGTTTGATAACCCGCTTCTGTCAGACTTTGCGCCGGAGCTGATCTTCATTCACACCTCAAACCGCAATATTGCAAAATATCCGACGTCTGGAGATACGAATGAGCAGGTCGACGCGCTGTTTGCGGAGCAGTATACGCATTTTCAGGTGATGTGGGACAAGCTCGCGGACACCTATCACTGTCCCGTGATCCAGAATAATTTTGAATATCCTTTTTACAGGCTTCTGGGAAATCAGGAGGCTGTGTACGTTCAGGGGCGGATCGCTTTTTTGAATAGGCTGAACGAGGCGTTTTATCAGTACGCGCGCGAGCATGAAAATTTTTACATCCATGATATCAACTATCTTTCGGCTTCCTACGGGCTGGACCGCTGGTCGGACCCGCTGTACTGGCATATGTACAAATACGCCTGCTGTATGCAGGCTATTCCTGCTTTTGCGCATAATCTGGCGAATATTATAAAGTCGATCTTCGGCAAAAATAAAAAGGCGCTGGCGCTCGATCTGGACAATACGCTCTGGGGCGGCATCGTGGGAGACGACGGCCCGGAAAATCTGGAGATCGGGCAGGAGACGCCCATGGGACAGGTCTATGCGGAATTTCAGGGGTATCTGAAAGCGCAGAAGGACATCGGCGTCATGCTGACGGTCAATTCCAAGAACGAGGAGGAGAATGCGCTGGCCGGACTGAATCATCCGGAGGGCGTGTTAAAGCCGGATGACTTTATCCTCATCAAGGCGAATTGGGAGCCGAAGAGTCAGAATATCGCCCAGATCGCGCAGGAGCTGGCCATCCTGCCGGACAGTCTGGTGTTTGTGGACGATAATCCGGCGGAGCGGGAGATCGTTGAGACGCAGATCCCCGGCGCGGCCGTACCGGCGATCGGTACGCCGGAGCAGTATATCAGGGTTTTGGATCACAGCGGCTTTTTCGAGGTGACAAAGCTGTCGGAGGATGACAGAAAGCGCAACGAGATGTATAAGGCCAATGTAGAGAGAAAGAAACAGCAGGCGCAGTTTGGAGATTATCAGGAATATCTGCGCTCTTTGGAGATGAAGGGAACGATCGCGCCCTTTGCGCCGCTCTACATAGCAAGGATCGCCCAGCTCACCAATAAGAGCAATCAGTTCAATCTCACGACAAGGCGGTTTACGCAGGGAGAGATCGAGGCCTTTGCGGCAGATGGGCGTTATATCACCCGCTATGGAAAGCTGGCGGACAAATTCGGCGACAACGGCGTGGTTTCTGTGGTGATCGGCAGGCGCGGCGGAATGGAAGATATCGCGGCTTACCGACAGGGCGGACAGGCCGTGCCGGAGAAAGTTGCCCAGACCGCGCAGGATGTTCTGCACATAGAATTGTGGCTGATGAGCTGTCGGGTATTGAAGCGCGACATGGAATATGCTATGATGGACAGCATAGTAGAAGCGTGTCAGGCCTGCAGGATCGGGACGATCATGGGTTATTATTATCCCACCGCCAAAAACGCGATGGTAAAAGACTTCTACGGGGCAATGGGTTTTGAGAAGACGGAGGAAACTGACACGGGCGTCACAATTTGGCGCTATGTCATTCCCGCGGACTATGAACCTAAAAATACGGTAATCGTGATGCAGAAGGAGAGTTTATGAGCAGAGAAGACGTATTTGTAACTTTGAACGAAGTATTTCGGGATGTATTCGACGATGAGGAGATCACCGTGACGGATAAGACCACGGCGGATGACATCGAAGAGTGGGATTCTCTGGAGCACATCAATCTGCTGGCCGCCGTCGAGCAGGCATTTAGCATCAAATTCAACATGGGTCAGGTCGTGTCCATGAAGAATGTGGGCGAGATGGCGGATATCATTATCGGGCAGATCGGATAAAGCGGAAGGGCTTTCAATACGTCATGACTAACAGATTTTTGGTCAGAGTGCAGGATTTTTATGAAAAATTAGAGAAACTTGGTAAGAAAAGAGAGGCCGTTTTGGTATGGGCTCTCTTTGCCGTTTTGGTTTTCGGCGTCGTGACCGTCATGGGGACCCTGACGTCGGGCTTTCATCTGGTGGACGATTGGGAGTTTGCCAAATATGTGGACTGGATGACGCTTGAGGGCAGGAGCCTGTGGGACTGCCTGCGGGAAGCGGTAGGGTTTGACCTGACGATAAGGTTTCGCCCGCTATATTATATTAACCGGGTGTTCGCGGCCTATGTGTTCGGCATCAATCTGACAGCAATGTCAGTGATAAAGGCGGCGGAGATTATCGTGGCGCTGACGGCGCTTTACTACTGCGCGAGACAGATGAAATGCAATATGGTTTACGCCGCCCTCTTTTCCCTGACGGTGATGGTGGGTTACCAGTCGGCGGTCTGGTGGAAGCTGGGGCCGCAGGAATCTTTTGATATCATGATGTTTGCGGTGGGATTTTTCTTCCTGCTCAAATGGCTGTCCATGGACAAAAGACGCTATGCCTTTGTCAGTCTGGGCGCTTTTTTCCTGATGTCTCTTTATAAGGAGCCGTTCATCCTGCTTCTGCCTTTTGTGGGTCTGTATGTATTGTACGCGGAGATGCAGGGGAAGCGGGTGACGATCTCTAATCTGTGGGAAGCGGTCAGGCGCAGGTTTCCCTATCTTTTGACGCTTGGCCTTATTTTTACGGCGGAGCTGTTTTTACTCGTCTTTGTGATCGGTACGAACAATTATTCCTATGTGGGTCTGGATAAAAGTCTGACACTTGATGATTATACGAGGGTCTGGCAGACGGCGGCCGCAAACAACCTCAAATGGTATCTGCGGTTTGGCATCCTGATGGGGCTGATCCTTCTGACCTACTGGGAGCATTTAAAGAAGTTGGGATGGGAGATTTTGCTGGCGGCGGCCATTATCCTGCCGCAGTGCGTCACCTACAGCAAGACCGCGCTGGAGGAGCGTTATATCCTGCCCTGTGTGCTGGGCTACGCGTTCTTCTTTGTGATCGTGGGCTGTAATTTCCGTCCTTTGAGCGGCAAGCGGCGGATCGCCTATCTGCTTTGTCTGCTCTTGATGCTGGCGGCGCACGGCAGGGTCGTGCTGCGGGAGGCACGGTATTTTGCTTATCGGGGAGAAAGTGTGACCACGATGCTTGATGCGACGCTCGATCTGGTGGGCGGGACGGATAGAAAGGTGCTGTCCTGCTTTTATCCCAATCTGGAGGGGAACCGCACCATGTATTACTGGTTTCGCATCCACGGCTATGACGAGGTGTTTTACTGGGAGGAGGACAGGAAGTGGATCGGCAGGTCCTTTGGTCCGAGAGAGGACGAGCAGGCGACCTTTGATAAGATCGACGTGATCGTCATGTATAATGAGGAAGACCGACACTGGTGCTATACGCCCAGTCTTGACCTGACGGATTTTACCGGGAAAAAATGCGGCACCATCACCATGTATGTGAGGAACGGCATAGCGGAATAAGGGGTCAGGTCTGCGGACGGCAGCATGGTGAAATGACTGGATGAGTCAATACAGAAGCTCGATCATCCCAATTATGGGGCTCATGAGAAATACAACGTTCCGGCCGTTCAAAGCGGGCGCGGGGGTGGGCGTGTCGATGGCGGTGAAGCCGTTTTGCGTCAGTTCCTGACAGGCGGCTTCGGGATCATCCGCTTCATAGCAGATGTGGTAGGGGCTGTTTTTATATTTTTTGAGAAGGCCCGCGGCCACGGAGTCTTCGGAGACGGGGGAGATCAGCTCCACCCGGTAACCGTCTTTGGTGAGGAAACAGATCTCCACCTTGCGGATCTCGTCTAAGACGGTGTCCTGCTCAATCTGATAGCCGAGGGACTGGAAGGTTTTGACTGCCTTCCCTATTTTTTTGACCAGATAACCGATGTGATGGACTTTGAGTGTCGGCATGGGAGTCTCCTTATTGATAAATAGACCGGGATTGTGTATACTGTAACATAATGCCGGTTTTTAATTATGATTATAAAGAACGGGCCTGCATTTGGCAAGCGTCGGATTTTGACGCGGAAAGAGAGCCGAAGCGAAGCGGCGCCGAAGTGTGGCGGAAACAGAATCGGAGGAGAGCCGGTGCGGCATGGAAACGGAAGACGCGGATGAAGAAAATAAAGGAATTGTTAGATACGCATAGAAGTTTTATTATGGAAGTCATCCATTTCGGGATGGTTGGCGTGATCAATACCCTGATGGGCTGGGCGATCATGGCCGTACTTTACAATCTCATTCATATGAATTACTGGTTATCCAGCGGTATCTCTTATTTTATCGGCAGTGTGTTTTCCTACCACGCGAACGCGAAGCTGACTTTCAAGGTGGAAGAGCGGGACAAATGGCTTCCATGGCGTTTCGCGCTCAATATCATCGTCTGCTATCTGATCTCCTTCAGCGTGGCGAAACCGCTGGTTGCAAAGCTGATCGAACTTACAGGACTGGCGCGCGGGGGCGTGCTGCCGCAGGCGCTCTTTGAGAATATCGCTATGTTCTTTGGCATGTGTATCTTTATTGTGATGAATTTCTTTGGGCAGAAGTTGTTTGTCTTCAAAAGTAAATCGCTTCGCGATTAACTTTAGAGGATCTGCGATCCTCTGCAAAGTAAATAAATAATATTATGATAAAACAAGCATGGTTTAGGTGGCTAACTAAATATTGGTTTTTATTCCCGGTCATTGGGTTTTTGCTGTTTGCGGCGGCGGTGTTTTTCGGGTACGGGGAGCGCAGTTATATCGGCGTCCATGATAATATGGACCTGTTTTTGGCGCAGTTTCAGATGCTGAAAAATACCGGTTCTTTCTGGAAGCACGGTGTGGATGTGCCTTTTCTGGGCGGGGTGAGCAGGGATAACCTGCCTTCGGAACTGTCGCTCTACAGCCTGCTTTATATGCTTTTTCCGACTTATACGGCCTATATTCTGGGAATCTTGGGAAAGATGCTGCTGGGGATGTTTTCCTTTCGCTTGCTTGTAAAGGAACTTCTCGGCGAACGGTATCTGCGGGTCCGCCCTATTGTCTTTATGACGGGCCTGTGTTATGGCGCGCTCTGGGTCTTTCCGGCCTTCGGTTTTGCCTTTGCTTCGATTCCGCTGTGCGTTTTTATTCTCGTCAAAATCTACCGCGGGCAAAAGGCGGTAGGATGGTGGTATCTGGCGCTGTTTGCCTATCCGCTGGTATCCTATTTTTCCTATCACGGCATTTTTATCTTAGGATATCTGGCGGTGGCCGTCCTCTGGCTATTTGGCAGGCGGGATAAAAAGGCCGTCCTGCGCATGCTGCTGGCCCTTATTGTGCTGGCGGCAGGCTATGTGGTCTGCGAGTACCGGCTGTTTTCGCAGATGCTCCTTAGCGACGAGGTGACGATCCGCACTTCCATTGTGAATCCGAGCCTTTCTTCAGCAGAGATCCTTTCGGAGATCATGGAGGTGTTTAAGGCGGGAATCTTTCATGCGGACAGCGTACACGGAAAGGTGGTGCTGCCCGTCTGTATCCTGTATTTTGTAATTAATAACGGTCGGTATTTGATGAGGCGGGAATGGAAGCGGATGTTTCGGGACCCTTTCAATCTGATTGCGGTCTTTATCGTCTTCAATTGTGTGGTGTACGGCCTCTATGACTATGAACCGCTGCGCTCGCTGGTGGAGCGGCTGATTCCGCCGCTTGAGGGCTGGCAGTTTAACCGCACTATTTTTTTCAACCCCTTCCTCTGGTATGCGGCCCTGTTTTTGGTGCTGCTAAGGCTTTACGAAGGCGGGCTTTTAAGGGTGTGGCTGGCAAACGGCATCGTCTGTCTTGCCCTGCTTACGGTGATCTTAACGCCGAACCGCTACAATGACTTATACGCTACCTGTTACAACAGGGCTTATGAATTTTATCACGGCGCGGAGGTGGACGAGCTTTCCTACGAACAGTTCTACGCCGAAGACCTGTTTACAAAGATCAAGGCGGATACCGGCTATCAGGGTGAGTGGGCGGCGGCCTACGGCTTTCATCCGGCGGTGCTTGAGTACAACGGGATCGCCACGCTGGACGGTTATCTGGGCTTTTATTCGCAGGATTATAAGGAGGCGTTTCGCGAAGTGATCGCCCCTGCGCTTGAGCGGGTGGAGGCCACGAGGATCTACTACGACGACTGGGGCGCGAGGGCCTACCTCTATTCCGGAACAGACTTAAGCATCGTCAGCGCCACTAAGACCGTATACGCGACGGACGATCATATTTATATAGACGGGGAAGCGTTCAAAAACCTCGACGGGGAATACCTGTTCTCCCGCATCAAACTCTCTAACGCGGAGGAGGTCGGACTGTCTCTGGTAGGGGAGTATATAGCCAAAGATGAAAGTATGACAATCTATGTCTATCATACATTGTCTTGAAAGGCAATTGTGAAACGCACCTCAGTGCAGATATATTGTGCAAATAGGATAACCATAAGCAGACCCGATGATTAAAGTAAATTCCTTCGGAATTAACTTTCGAAATGGAGCGCAAGCGAGTCTGCGTTGGTTATGCTATTTGTACAATCCCAATAACTATAATTGTGTTTCACAATTACCGATTAACCAAAGTCAGAAAGGAGTCATCATATGCCGATACGGGTACACAACTTCGGAGGCGTGATCGGTTGGAACGCCAAAAAATATATTCCGTGGATCGCCAGCGAAAGCTATCTCAAACTGCAGTTCATCAGCCGCAGGCGTTCGCAGAAAGGCTATATCGAATATTTCTTGAGTCATGAGGAGGCGCCGCATCCGCTGGTGGTGAATCTGGAGACGGTGAACCGTTGCAACAGCACCTGTGAATTTTGTACCGCTAATATTCACGCGGAAAAGCGTCCTTACAAAAAAATGGACGACGCCCTCTACTATTCGGTCATCGACCAGCTTCGCGACTGGAATTACAAGGGACATCTGACCCTTTACGGGAATAACGAGCCGTGGCTTGACACGCGCATCGTGGAATTTCACAAATATGCCAGAGAGCAGCTTCCGGACGCCTTTATCTTCATGTCAACAAACGGCCTGCTCCTTACTGTGGATAAGGTGAAGCTGATCGTCCCTTATGTGGATCAGCTCATCATCAATAATTACGGGATGGAGATGAAGATGCACGATAATGTGCAGGTCATCTACGATTATGTGAAAGCGCATCCGGACGAGTTTCCTGACGTAGACATTCTGGTGCAGATCCGGTATCTGAAGGAAGTGCTGACAAACCGTGCGGGCAGCGCCCCCAACAAGCAGTCTAAGGGAAAGATCATCAAAGAGACCTGCCTGATGCCCTTTACGGACGTGTGGATCACGCCCTTTGGCAAGATGGGGATCTGCTGCTGCGATAATTTTGAGGTGACGGAGCTTGCGGACCTGAACACCACGCCCCTGCGAGAAGGGTGGAACAGTGAAAAGTACAGAAAACTGCGGGAGGCGATCGCCGCGGGCAGGCACAATTATCCCTTCTGTAAAAACTGTGATTTTATCGACGCGGGGCTGCGTATGGACGCCGTGGACGACGTTTTAAAGCACAGACAGATGCACGGTGCGAGACAGTCCATGTTTAAGAAAAAATAGGATGCTGTAAAGTAATATGACAGCGGATGTTATGAGGGGACGAAAGATGCGTAAAAAGATGATGGCGGCGTGTATGGCGGCAGTTGTGCTGGCGATTACGGCCTGCGGGAGCGGCGCAGGACCGGCTGTGCAGGAGGAGACCGCGGCAGCCGATACCGCGCAGGGGGATGCGGAAGCATCAGACGACGCGGCGAGTCAGGCGGAAGACGTGCAGGAGAACGGGCACACAGGACAGGAGGGTGCGGCGGTTGACGGCCTTTCGCAAAGAGAAGAGGCAGCCGGCAGCGATACCGTGCCGGAAGGTGCGAAGCAGGACGACGAGGATAGCGGGCTGGACGCGGGAGTAGAGCCTGCGCAGCTTGCAGGCAGGACGATCTCGATCTTTGGGGATAGTATTTCTACTTTTCGGGACTATAATCCGGAAGGGTATGCCGTTTTCTTTCCGGAATATGGAGCGGTGAAGGCAGTGGAAGAGACATGGTGGCAGCGGGTCGTGGACGAGTTTTCCCTCACCCTGTATGTGAACGGTTCCAGCGCAGGGGCTACTGTTGTCGGAGATTCAACGGATGTGGAGGATCCCCGTTACGCCTGTAACGAGCTGCGTACCGGCGCCCTCGCGGGACCGGGAGGCGCCTGTCCGGAGATCATCATCGTGTATCTGGGCACCAACGATTTGTTAGAAACGGTTCCGCTGGGAACGAATGACGGCACCGTGCTGGTGAATGAGGGTGTGATAACCAATTTTAGCGACGCTTATACGCTCATACTCGATAAGCTGCAGTCAAAATATCCACTGGCGGAGATTTACTGCTGTACCCTGCTTCCGGTGGGAGATTACGGGACGGATACGCCCTATGTGGATTTTGTGAACGGAGAGAAGCTTACGGCTGCGGATTACAACGAGGTTATAAAGGAAATTGCAAAAAACAGGGAGCTTTTTGTGATCGATCTGGGAAACTGCGGGATTACCGTAGATAATCTGCACGAGATGACGACCGACGGTGTACATCCGACTGAGTCGGGGATGGCGTATATTGCGGAGGCGGCGAAGAAGGTAATCGCGGCGAAATAGCCTATATGGCTGAGGCGGTCATGTCGTCCGCGACAGGGGAAAGACAATAGAGAGGGCACAGATCGCGGCGGATGGCGGAAAGGGCGGTGCGGATGGCGGCAAAGATGGCAGGATTCACAATAGAGGCGAGGGCGATCCGGAAAACTTACGGAAAAAAGCAGGTGCTTTCGGATGTCTCTTTTATGGCAGGGAGCGGTCAGTGTGTGAGCATTCTGGGCGGAAACGGCAGTGGGAAATCGACGCTGTTTTCGATTCTTGCAGGTGTGCGCAGGGCAGACGGCGGCTCCTTTTTTTATGGGGAGACGGAACTTCTGCGCCATCCCGCACGGATCCAGAATGTGCTTGGCTATGTGCCGCAGGCGGACCCGTTGATGGAGGAACTTTCCGCTTGGGATAATCTGCGGATGTGGCACGATAAGAAGACGTTAAAAAAAGAACTTGCGGAAGGGTCTTTAGCGCTTCTGGGGATCGAAGGGTTTTTGAGGACGCCCGTGCGCAAACTGTCCGGGGGCATGAGGAAGCGGCTTTCCATTGCCTGTGCGGTGGCGGCCCGTCCGGCGGTTTTGATACTCGACGAGCCGTCCGCGGCGCTGGATCTGGCCTGCAAGGAAAATATCATCCGTTATTTAACGGCTTACAAGGCAGCGGGCGGCATCGTTTTACTCTCGACCCATGACGTGCAGGATCTTACGATCTGCGATGCGTGCTATCTCTTAAAAGAAGGCTGTCTGCGCCCCTATGTGTATGACGGCGACTTTCATAAATTGGCGGAGGCTTTGTAGATGAAACGGAGGGCAGCTTATTTCTTAGCTGAGTGGAAGCGCATCCTGCGGCTTTTGCCCTTACAGCTTGGGATCAGCCTTGTGGTTTGTGCCTGCGTGGGCATTCCTGCCGCGGCGCTGGTGGCCCGCAGCGCCGGTGAAGGGCAGGACAGGTATCGGATCGGCGTGGTGGGGGATATTTCGGACTCCTACCTTGGTTTTGGATTTGCGGCGCTGCAGACCATGGACGATTCCCGTCTGATGATCGAGCTTGTGGAGATGTCGGAGGATGAGGCAGCGGCGGCGCTTTCGCGGGGCGAACTGACTGCCGTGGTGCAGGTGCCGGAAGGGTTTGTCGATTCCATCGTCTACGGAGAAAATGACATACGTGTCACATATGCTGTTTCTTCAGGCCAGACGCAGCTTAGCGCTACCGTGATGGGGGAGATCGCCGATGTGGCGTCCACGCTGGTGACGGCTTCCCAGAGCGCGATCTATGGGATGCAGCGCACGCTCTATGAGCAGGGGAGTGCGGATCGGGTGGGCCCGGAGACCGACCGCCTGAATCTTATGCTGATTAATGCCGTGCTTTCCCGCGGCGGCTTTGGTGAGGTGGAGGTTTTGGGGTATGTGGACGGCCTCTCTCTTGAAGCCTATTATTTTTGCAGAATTATTCTTCTTTTGCTGCTTCTGGCAGGCCTTACCGGCGGCATTTTTTTTCTGGGCAGAAAGTCTGCTCTTGCGGGGATGCTTAACGCAGGTGGCGTGGGGGCGCTTTCGCAGATCGCGGGAGAGTATCTGGCTTATCTGGGATTTTTATGCGCGGGATTTTTGCTGCCGGCCGGCCTGCTTACGTTTTTGCTGGAGCGGGGGACGATTCTGCTGCCGGAATGGGAAGGGATGGGGGCCGATCCCTTTTTTGCGCTGCTTTCTTTTTTGGTAATAACGCTTGTTATGTTTGCGGCTTTTCAGCTTTTTCTCTTCGAACTGGCGGATGGGATCGTGAACGGTATATTGCTGCAGTTGATCTGCGGCGTGGGGATGGGATATCTGGCAGGCTATTTTTATCCGTCGGCTTTTTTCCCGGGGCGGCTGCGGTTCGTGGGAGGGCTTCTCCCGGCAGGGGCGGCGGCGCGCTTTGTGGACTGCGGTTTCCTTATGGGAAACTGGCGCGGTGAGGCGGCGGTCGTATTGGCGTGGACTGCGGCGTTTTTATTGCTGGCGGCGGCGGTCAGACAGAGCAGGATTTTGAGAGGGTAGAAAGACTGGGAAAAAGAGCCCGAAAAAGACTGCGGATGAGGGAAAGGGGGAACGAATGCTCACAAAAATATATGATCGAATCGTGAGAGGATGGCTTTTGCAAAAACGCCTGTTTCATAAATACAGTTTCCTTCTGATGCTCATTCTGCCGCTTTTGTTTGCGGCCGGTCTGGGAAGGCTTTCTAAGGAGGAGAGCGGGATCGCCGTTATCGCCCTCTATGTGCCGGAGGACGAAGTTTTGGCAAAGCAGGTGGAGGAGAGACTGCTTGGCAGGGACAGCGTCTTTCGCTTCCTTTCCTGTGCGGATAAAGAGGAGGCTTTGACGTTTTTGGAAACGGGCGAAGCGGACGCCGCATGGCTTTTTGACGAAGAGATGGAGGCGAAGCTGCATGAACTTGCGCGAAAGCGCCGGATACGGCCGCTGGTGCAGGTGGTGGAGAGAAAGGATAGCGTTCCCCTGCTCCTTGCAAGGGAAGTGCTTGTGGCGGCTGTCTATCCGGCCTATTCCTATGCCGTCTATGAGAGTTATGTCACGGAGGATTTAGGCTTTGCGAAATTGGAGGAAGAGGAGATACGCCGTACCTATGAGAGCGTGTCGGTGACGGGCAGTCTGTTTCAAAGGGTCTGGCCTGACGGCAGCGCGGCGGATGCGGAGACGTCCAGCTATGTGCAGGCGCCGCTTCGGGGGATCCTGGCGATCTGGCTCACCTTTTTAGGGCTTGCCGCCGCACTCTTTTTTATGCAGGATGAGGCGCGGGGCGTCTATGGAAGATTGACCGGAAGCCGGCGCTTTTTTGCGTTCTACGGCGTGGGCGGCGTGTTTCTTTTTGACGGGACGGTGGTCCTGCTTCTGTGCTGTCAGTTTGGCGGCGTGTTTACGCAATTTTGGAGAGAAGTAGTCTGTGCGGCGGTCTTTGCCTGCTGTGTGCTGGCTTTTGCGAATCTGCTGCGGCTTTTATGCAGGAGGCCCGCATGGCTTGGCGCGCTTTTTCTGCCGCTTGGTGCGGTGATGCTTGCGCTTAGCCCTGTATTTTTGGAAGTGCTAAATTTCAGGGCGGGGAAACTGCTTCTCCCGCCCTGCTATTATCTGTACGCAATTCATAACAATAGTTATTTATATAAAATGGCCGTCTATACGATACTGTTGGTTCTGGTAAATGCTGTCTTACAGCGCATAAAAGAAGTTTAATCGACCTCGATCTGGTCTGTCTGTGCGGCCTTGTCGTTCTGTACTTCCTCGTGGTAGGTTTTTTCCGTGTTGACATTCCAGATATTGTCTTTGGAGGAAATACCGCCTAAGATATTCTTCACCGTCTCGAAAGAGGTCATCATCGAGTGGTCGATATTATTGTAGCGGTGCTGACCGTTTCTGCCCACGCAGTAGAGATTGTCGATGGACTTTAAGTAAGCGGTCAGCTTGTCCATATCCTTGTAGGTGTCAAAGTAAGCGGGGTAGGCTTTCTTTACCCGTTCCACATGGGAATCCATCACGTCGGAAGGCTTGTCGATCAGCCCCATGCTGACGATCTCATTTACCGCAAAGCGGGTGAAGGCCTCGTCCGTCATCGTCCAGTATTTGTCTCCTTCGGAAACAAAATATTCCAGACCGATCCAGACTGTGTGGTCTAGGTCGCGCACCATGTAGGGGGACCAGTTGTTGTAGATCTGGAAGCGTCCCAGCTTCACGGTCCTGTCGTGTACATAGATCCAGCAGTCGGGTACGATATTGCCGATGGTCCTCAGTTTGGTCTTGTTTTTCAGGTTGAGCTTCGGCAGCAGCAGCCCCACGGTCATATAGTCGCGGTAGGGAAGGCCTGCGGCGATCGCGGCTTCGGCTTTCGGCACGTCATTCATGCCTGCCACCAGATCCTTCACCGGCATGGAAGAGATGAAAATGTCGCCCTCTGCTGTTACTTCGCCTTCGGGGGTCTCGTAAGTGATGGAGGTAAGGTGGTTGTTTTCGTCCTTATGAAGTCCGACTGCCCTGCTGTGGCAGTGGATATTTCCGCCCAGCTCCCGGATTCGGTCAGCGGTCACTTCCCAGAGCTGGCCGGGGCCGAACTTGGGATAGCTGAATTCTTCGATCAGGGAGGTCTCCACCTCGCGGTTTTTCTTACCGGGCAGCATCTTTGAGAAAATATCTTTTAAAATAGCGGCGATAGACAGCCCTTTTACCCGCTGCGTCCCCCAGTCGGGCGCAATCTCGGAAGGGTGCCGGCCCCAGAGATTTTCCGTATAATTCTCAAAGAACATCGAGTAGAGTTTCCTGCCAAATCGGTTTACATAAAAATCTTCCAAGGAGTTTTCCGGCCGCTTGTGGATCATGGAGGCAAGGTAACTGAAACCGGCCTGCATGGTGGTGAAAAAGCCCATGTTGATAAAAGTCTCCGGTTTTAAGGAAATCGGGTAATCAAAAAATTTCTTGTTGAAATAGATGCGTGAGACGCGGTTTCTGCGCAGCATCACGCGGTCTTCCTTCTCAGGGTCGGGGCCGCCTGAAATAAGCGTCATCTCGCGGTGCAGCATGATGTCGTCGTAGGTGGGAAACCCCTGTGTGGGCAGCATGTGTTCCCACCATTCATTGACTTCGGGTACCTTGGAAAAGAAACGGTGTCCGCCCATATCCATGCGGTTACCCTTGTAGTTGACGGTCTTGGAGATGCCGCCCATGGCATCGGATTCTTCCAGCACCGTGACCTCGTATTCCTTATTTTTATCCTGTCTGAGCAGTTCGTAGGCGGCGGTGAGGCCCGCCGGACCCGCGCCGATCACATATACTTTTTTCATGGGATACCTCGTTTGCTTTTACTTCACGTACATTTTTAGTTTAGCATGTTTGGGGATGGATGTATACAGGAAAGTGTGCTATAATACTATCATTTGTTAGTGGCAAATTTGGGAGAGAATCGTATGCTTTTCAATTCTTTACAATTTATAATCTTTTTTCCGGTCGTTGTGGGGCTGTATTATCTGATTCCGCAAAAGTTCAGAACCTATTGGCTTCTGGCGGCAAGTTATTATTTTTATATGTGCTGGAATGCAAAATACGTACTGCTCCTTTTATTTTCCACTATTGTGACATATGTGTCAGGCCTTTTGTTGGAGCGCTGCGCGCAGGGAGAAAAAGAGGAAAATAAGAGAAGGCGGCAAAAGAAACTATGTGTCGCGGCGAGTTTTTTTTTAAACTTTTTGATTCTGTTTCTCTTTAAGTATCTGAATTTTGGAATCGACAGCCTGAATCAGGTTCTCGGTCATCTGCATATCACATTGAGCGTGCCTGCCGTTGACCTTCTGCTCCCGGTCGGCATTTCGTTTTATACGTTTCAGGCGCTGGGGTATACGGTGGATGTTTACAGAGGCGAGATTTCCGCGGAGAAAAATTTTTTCCGCTATGCGCTCTTTGTCTCCTTTTTCCCGCAGCTTGTGGCAGGACCGATCGAGCGGTCAAAAAATCTGTTACGGCAGTTGGACAAGCCGGCAAAGCCGTGTTTTGACAATTTCAGGGACGGGTTTCTCCTGATGCTATGGGGTTATTTTTTAAAGCTGGTGCTGGCGGACCGCATCGCTGTTTTTGTGGATACGGTCTACGGGGATTTTGAGACCTATACGGGCGTTTACCTGATCGTGGCCACGCTTTTGTTCGCCGTGCAGATTTACTGTGATTTTTCGGGCTATTCCGTGATCGCTATGGGAGCGGCTAAGATATTGGGGATTCAATTGATGGAGAACTTTGACGCGCCCTATCTGGCAGCGTCTGTGGCACAGTTCTGGCGCAGGTGGCATATTTCGCTCTCCGGCTGGTTCCGGGATTATCTCTATATTCCGCTGGGAGGAAACCGCAAAGGGAAAATCAGGAAATATGGCAATCTGCTGATCACATTCGGCGTGAGCGGACTCTGGCACGGCGCGGACTGGTCCTATGTGATCTGGGGCCTTCTAAACGGATTCTGGCAGATCGTCGGCGATATATTGTCGCCCTTTAAGAAAAAAATGGTCGGTTTATTAGATATCAAAGAAGGGAGCCTGAGTCACAAATGTCTCCGGGTGGTGAGCACTTTCTTTCTGGTGGATCTTGCATGGGTGTTCTTCCGCGCGGATTCGGCATTTTCGGCGCTTAGGATCATCAAAAGGATGATTACGGCGAAGAATCATTGGGTGTGGTTCGACGGGTCTCTTTATAACTGCGGGCTGAATCAAAAGAATTTTACGCTGATGATATGGGGGATCCTGCTGCTGTTTGCGGCGGATCTTTGTAAGTATAAAGGCATCAGACTGCGGGAGGTCGTGGCAAAACAGGACTATTGGGCGCAGTGTCTGACGGTGACGGCGGCGGCGCTTGGTATTTTGGTGTTTGGGATGTGGGGCGCGGGCTATGACGCGGCCAGCTTTATCTATTTTCAGTTTTAAGATGGGAGAGCGAAGCATGAAAAGAAGTAAGGCGGGATTGTGGGTGATCGTCATGACCGTGATCGCGATAGCGCTTTTTTGGAATGTGGCATATTATCTGGAAAACAAAGGCGCCTATAAGATGAAATGTGATTTTTCAGAGGTGGCGGAGGAATGCGACGTGTTGTTTCTGGGGACCAGTCATATGCTGACCGAGGTGTATCCGCTGGAACTGTGGCACGATTACGGCATCACCTCTTATAACATGGCCGGATACGCACAGACGATGCCGGTGACTTATTGGACGTTTCTGTATGCGCTGGAGCACGCGAATCCTAAAGTGGTAGTGGTGGATTGTTATATGATAGAATCGGATGAAGTCGCGATTGAAGACGGCTTTATGCACCTTACCATGGACAGCATCCCTTTTAGCAAGACCAAGGTACAGGCGGTCTGCGATCTTTACGACGATCTTGACAGCCGGATTGAATATTTGTGGGATTTTTCGCTTTATCATGATCGGTGGGACGAATTGACGTGGAAGGATTTTGCTACCGGAAATGAAAATGCAAGAGGAGCGCTGTTTCAGATCGGTGTAAGCGATCCGGATCCGTTTGTGTGGAAAGAGATGGAAGCAGAGCCGATCGACAGTGTCGGGGTAGACTATCTGCGAAAGATCATGGAGGAATGCCGTAAGAGGGATATTAAAGTTATCCTTACGTATCTGCCGTTTCCGGCTAATGAGAGCAAACAGAAGGCTGCGGCGTATGCGGCGCAGTTTGCCGGGGAGTACGGTGTAGATTATATTAATTTTCTGCAAATGGATCTGGTGGATTATCGGATCGATTGTCTGGATGCCGATTCTCATCTGAATGCGGCGGGAGGGCATAAAGTCACATCTTACATCGGACAATATTTATCAGAAAACTGCGGATTGGCCGATCGCAGACAGGATGGTCTGCAAAATTGGGATCAGGATTACGAAGACTATCAGAGATATAAGATCGAAAGGCTCAGAGGGCAGGAATCCCTGCAGAATTATCTGGTCATGATGGCGGACAAAAGTTTCAGCCTGTGTCTTTTTGTAGACGGGGAGTCAAAGATATGGGAGTATGAGAAATATGCCGATCAGGTAAAAAATCTGGCGCCGGAATACTCGTTTTCCGCATTAGACAGGGCGGTGCAGCAAGGGGAGGATTACCTGCTTTTGCTGGATCACAAAAACGGTGTGTTCGTGGATTTTTGCGGAGACGAGGGCGGAGAGGCTAAGACGTCTTTCGGGAAAGTGGTCTATACGCAGACGGATACCGGCGAAAAGGCGCTGTATCTGGGGGAGTCCGACGAAAACCTGCTCAGGGATCGGGACGAAGAAGGCCGGAAACTGACGGTACAGACGGTCGTGATCGATCATGAAAACGGTGAAATCGTAGACATGCAGAGGTTTCGTGAGTCGCTGCTTACGAATAAATAAGATGCTTTATCAGTAGGATACGGAAAGGCAGAGGTTGGGAAAAAGGGTAGCTTTATGACAATGATCATCGGTTTGCTTTTTTGGCTAGTAGTCATCCCGTTTTGTATCGGGCTGATTCCGGCAAATTTCATAGCGGAGGATGAGCGGAGGCCGGGTTTCATCCTGCTTTCCGGTTATTTCGGGATGTGGGCTCTCTTTGAAGTGTCGGCGGTGCCGGCGGTTTTGTGGGTGGAGTATGATAATTTCAAGGCGGCTTCCGCGGTGTTTATCGTGCTGACGCTTCTTAGCGCCGCGGCGGGCGTCTGGCTTCTGTACCGCAGCGGGAAAGCGGGGCTTATTTTCGGAAATATGGAAAGGCATGATATTCGCGGCGGCGCGAAGCCGTGCATGGCGGCTTTGGGGAAATGGCTGCTGCATGCGGCGGGGATCGAGTGGCTCCTCTTCTTTGCCCTGCTCGGTTTTCAGCTTTACAAGGCGGTGGCTTACGCTTCCTTCGACGGCGACGACGCTTACTATGTGGTGGAGTCCCTGATCGCGCAGGAGGCGGGCGTGATGTACCGGATCCTGCCCTTGACGGGCGGGTCTACGGGGCTGGATGTGCGGCATGCGCTGGCGGTCTTTCCCATGTGGGTGGCCTTTGTGTCGGTGCGGGCAGGGGTTCACGCCACCATTGTATCCCATGTGGTGATGCCCCTTGTGCTGATCCCGCTGACTTATCTTTTATATTACGAGATCGGGCGCGCGCTTTTTGGAACTGTATTCTGCAGGGAAAATCTGCCGGTATTTATGGTAATCATGGCATTGTTTCAGATCTTCGGAAATGTCTCTATCTACACCACGGAGACCTTTTTCCTGACCCGCACGTGGCAGGGCAAGGCGGTGGCCGGCTCTCTGGTGATACCCGCCGTGATCTGGCTGTTTCTGCTGCTTTGCGGTAAGGCGGATGAGAAAAAGGACAGGCGCGGGCTTTGGATGCTCTTTGTCTGCGTGCAGATGGCGACGGGCATCTGCAGTTCTATCGCCGTGTTTCTGGTTTCTATGCTGACGGCGCTGACGGCTTTTGTGCTGGCCTGTGTGCGGCGGAATCTGAAGCTTCTGCTTCAGTTTGGCGCTGCCTGCATTCCAAGCGCGGTGTATATGGCAGTGTATGTTTATATGGCGTATAGCTACTTACTATAACAGTGAGGGATTTTTTATGTGGGGCATTTTTTTAGAGAGCGTTGTTATCTTTAAAAATTTCATGGGCTGGCATGAGAATCATTTCTTGGCGGGAATCTATATTTTCGCCCTTCTCTACCTGTGGCTGACGGAGAAGGACAAGACAAAGCGCGCTGTTTTTGTCTACACGCCCACCCTGATCCTGTTGCTGTTTTTCTGTCCTCTCTTCCGCAAGGTGTTCGTGCGGATCATGGAGGATTCCGAGACGTATTACCGGCTTTTGTGGCTCTTGCAGATGAGCATTGTCAGCGCTTACGCGCTGATCCGGCTGATGGGAAAGCACAGAAGGATCGGGCTGGCGGTCGCCTGTCTGGCGATCGCTGCCTGCGGGGATTACGTCTATGACAGCGGACATATCTCGCGGGCGGAGAATGCCTACCATCTGCCGCAGGAGGCAGTAGATATCGTGGATATGATAAAGCCGGAGGAAGGACGCATTACCGTGCTGGTTCCGGCGGACCTGATCTATTACGTCAGGCAGTACAGCACGGATATCGAGCTGCCCTACGGCAGGGAGATGCTGATCGCGCGCTGGGATTACTATCATGCGATGTACGAGGCGATGGAGAAGGCGGAGGTGATCGATACGCCGACGTTTGTAGAGTTGACGAGGTCCTATCCCTGCGCCTATGTGGTGCTAAAAGAAGATCGCGAGATCGCCGAACCCCTGACAGAGTACGGTTTTTCGGTTTACGGTCAGGTGGGGGAGTTCGTGATTTACAAAGATATGACATTGGAGCAGCGGTGACGGGAGAAATAGCTTATGTTATTTAATTCCTATATTTTTGTATTTGTTTTTTTCCCCATATGTCTTTTCGGCTATTATGGGCTTTTGCAGACCAGACATGTGCGGGCGGCCGGTATTTTTCTGACAGGGATGTCATTTTGGTTTTACGGATATTTTAACCTCTCCTATTTGCTCATCATGGTATGCAGCATTGGCGGCAATTATCTGTTTCACAGGCTGCTGTCGCGGCGGGGGGCGGGAAAAGGCATTGCGGCGTATGGGACGGCGTCCCGCAGGGCGGTCGTGATTCTGGCGGTGGTCTTTAATCTGGGGCTGCTGTTCTATTTTAAGTATTTTGATTTCCTTCTCTTGGTTTTGAACGGGGCGTTTGGCACGGATTTTGTCCTGCGGGGCATTCTGCTGCCGCTGGGGATCAGTTTCTTCACCTTTCAGCAGATATCCTTTATCGTGGATACTTACCGGGGGGAGGTAGCGGCCTGCCCGTTTGACGAGTATGCGCTGTTTGTCTCCTTTTTTCCGCAGCTCATCGCCGGTCCTATCGTAAATCATGGCGAGATGCTGCCGCAGTTTCGGGCGCGGGGAAAGGAGAAGCCTGACTGGGAAAAAATCGCGTCCGGTCTTGCCCTTTTTGTGCTTGGCCTATCCAAGAAAGTGCTTTTGGCGGACACATACGGCGCGGGCGTGGATTACGGCTATGAAAATCTTGCCCTTCTGGGCCGGGCGGACGCGGTGTTTGTCATCCTTTTTTACGCCTTGCAGCTCTACTTTGATTTCAGCGGCTACTGTGATATGGCCGTGGGACTTGGCAGGATGCTCGGCATCGGGATTCCCGTGAATTTTGATTCCCCCTATAAGGCGGCAAATATCGTGGATTTCTGGAAGCGCTGGCACATTACCCTAAACCGTTTTTTCACAAAGTACGTCTATATCCCGCTGGGCGGAAACCGCAGGGGAGAGGGACGGATGTATTTTAACCTTCTGCTCGTCTTTTTCTTAAGCGGCCTCTGGCATGGCGCGGGGTTCCAGTTCCTTGTCTGGGGGATGCTGCACGGTGTGCTGTATGTGATCACCCGCTTCCTGCAGCGGCGCGGACGAAGAAGGAATGACACTTCTGTCATAAATGGAGAGAATAGTGGGATCGGTAGGCGAATCCTCGCAATCGCGTCACAAACAGCCACCTTCCTCTACGTCAGCGTGGCATGGGTCTATTTCAGGGCGGAGAGCGTTGCGCAGGCAAATACGCTTTTGCGGACGGCGTTTGCGGGGGAAGTCAAAAAAATCTCTCTTGATCTTGCCGAGTGCCTGCAGCCGGACGAATTTTGGTATGTGATCAAGGTGCTGCATCTGGACAACCTGTCTTTTAGCCGCTATATCCTGATGTTCCTGATGCTGGCGGTGGGACTGTATCTGTCCATGACAGGCCGCAATGCGATAGAGCGGACGAAACGCCTGAAATACGGGCCGGTGTCGGCAGCGGTGCTGGTGGTGCTGGCGGTGTGGTGCATCCTGAGTTTTTCCGGGGTGAGTACGTTTTTGTATTTTAATTTTTAAGGAGGAACGGGATGAAGCGGTTTAAAAAATGGATCATCTCCATCGTATCCCTCATCTTCATACTGCTGATAGCTGCGGCCGCGCTGGTAGTCTGGGTGGACCCGTTCTTCCAGTACCATGCGCCGCTTGCGGACTTCCCCTATCTGGTGGATAACCAGCTTACCCAGAATCCGGGGATGGCAAAGCACATGGACTACGACAGCGTGATCCTCGGCTCCTCGATGACGGTAAATTTTAATACGCACTGGTTTGACGAACTGCTGGGCCTTAACACGATCAAGTTAAGCTACAGCGGCGCATACCCCAAGGATCAGGCGAATATCATGGATATTATCTTTGAAAGCGGCCACGAGGTGAAGTCTGTCTTTTTGGGAGTCGATGTGACGACTTACACCGGGGGCGTGGATGAGACGAAATACCCGATTCCGGCCTATCTCTATGATGATAATTATTTCAATGACATTCAGTATCTGCTGAATAAGGATGTGCTGCTTAACTATGTGCTGCGGCCGCTGGCCGACCCCGAAAAGACGGATCTGGCTACGGTCTATCAGAGCTGGTGGACGGACGAGTATTACAATATCCAGTGGGTGATGCACAATTATATGCCGCCTGCAGAGGTGGAAGAGGAGACGCCTGCGGATGCCTTTTTGGAAAGTACGGATAAAAATCTGCGCGCCAACCTCTGCTCGTATATTGAGAGCAATCCGGATACCACTTTCTATATCTTTTTTCCGCCTTACAGTATTTTGTACTGGAACGACGTGATGCAGGAAAATCATCTGGAAGCCACGATGCGGGAGTATGCGCATATCGCGGAGACGCTGCTTGCTTACGATAACGTGCGGGTGTTTTATTTTCCGGACAGGGAAGAGATCGTGACGGATCTGAACAAATACGCGGACTACACCCATTACCACGCGTCGGTTAACCGCTTTATGACGGAGTGCTTTACGGACGGGACCTGCGAGGTAAAGAGTGCGGAGGAGATGGAGTGGGCGTTAGAAAATACGCGCGATATGATAGCGCGGTTTGATTTTGAGGAACTGTTTTCCAAGGAATACTAAGGGAGCATGCACTCCACGAACCGCCTTGCCAAAAGTTCCCGCCCCGCGTCGTTAAAGTGGATGTAATCCGTCATATAATCCAGATAATTATCCTCATTCACGGAGCCGTAGAAATTGTCGATAAAGGATACGCTGACATCCATGGTGGCGTCCCGCTCTTTTTGCCAGTAATGGCTTAAGGTGCCGTGGCCTAAGTCCACCCGGTCGCCGTTCTGGAAGTTGCCTTCCTCATTGATGCTGTGGCAGAAAGTGTGCGACATCACCGCGATGCGGATGTGGGGATAGGCCTCCTGAATGGCCTTTACGCCGGCACGCAGCGCACCTGTGTATGTGATAATGTCATAGGGCGCGTTGGGGTCGTCGCAGGGCCGCTTGTTGATATAGTCGCTGCCGTCGTACATGATGCAGATCATGTCCACGGTATTCATGTCAAGTTCCGAGAGCATCTGCGTATTTTTTGCAAAACTCTCATCATAGCTGTAGGAGGCCGCCGTTTTCATCAGGTCGAAATCTCCGCTGGCAAGGCTGTTTGCCACGTAGGAGAAGGAGAAAGCGTCCAGAATATAACCGTCGTTGTAGGAAGCGAACTGTGCCGCCATCGTGGTTCCGGTAAAGGCGCCGTTATAGACGGTCGCGCCCGTCTTTTTCGCAATCTGTTCCGACAGCCCGCCTTCGCCCCGGTCTAAGGAGAAAGGATCGTCGCCAAGGCAGAGGATGGTGGTCACGCCGTCGTCCACCCGGCCTTCGCGCAGTTCGGGCGCAAGCGGGATGATATTATCCATCACTTCGACGTCAAATTCTGTTGTCTGGGCATTCGGATCGTAGGTGGATTCTGTTCCCTTATCCCATATATAGAGGCGGATGGCCGAGAAGCCTATGACCAGCACGATGGCAGCCAGTAAGATCAGATGGATGTTTACATGGATACGTTTCCTGTCGCCTGTTGTGACTTTTTCTGACACATCTGTCATATTTTCTGCTTCCGCATTGTTCTTTTCCTGTGTATTTTCCATGATCGTTTTGTCTGATCCTTTCTTTGTCTTACAGCATTAAGGCCAAGCTGTTTTTTATTTTTCTATTCTACTATGGTTTTTCCCAAAAATCCACTGAAAATAACTAAATAATGGAGGTAAATTCTTAAATTTTCCGAAAGAAAGAGAGCGCGGTCAGGAAACCGAAGCTTCCAAACCGCGCTCTCTCGCGGGCCTTCGCATCAAATCATTGATACGGCGTTTTCCATCTGGGCTCGATCCACTGCTGTACAGGTATGGATCACCGGCGGGAGCAATTGCCGCTGCAGCTCTTTGTACCATTTGCTGTACTTGTACATACGGTATGTAGTCCCCAGCTTCTTGAGCTGCTCCTCGTCGGCGCAGCGATCCTGAAAAGATTCTCTGGTGAGCTTGTCCATTGAGACATAGTCCATGTAGCTGAGTTTCAATTCCGTAATCACACTCTGGCATCTGGGACAAAACTGCTTGTGTCCGTTGAGTATGTGAACCCGGTGGCAACGCTTACAGTAATGCAAGTACATCATGAAAATTCCCCTTTTCCACAAATTGTTATGTAAACGATTGCCGGTTGCCCTTTTATTGTGTCAGTTGCAGGGTGCAAAGTCAAGCGTATCTTGTCGAAAATGCCGTAAAATACGGTGTAAGATATCGCGCATCCGTCGCGCTTGTCCCTCTGTGGGCAAGGGATTTATCAATTTACATAAAGTGAATAACAGTATTCGACATAAAAACCTTGATAATGCCTTATTTTTGTGCTATAATACCACGGAATCGGTAGAAATGCGATGGTTTACATAAATAATCGAAAAATGCGTAAAAATTTAAGCGGCTTACAGATGAGGTGAAAGAGAAATGCAGAATAAGGATGATATAAAAAACAGAACAAAAAATAGCGGAAAAACAATACATTTTGAAGAACTGCTGGCGGATGACCGGTTTGATGACGAAGATGCGGACAGTGTGACCGGGGACACACTGGAATTTTTGAGTCTGGACGATGAGATGATCGAGGACTGGCAGAAGAAACATACCCCGGCAAATCCGGTAAAGAAGGATTCACGGCAGGAAAAGGCCCCCGTCCGCTTTGTGGAAGTATATGAGGACGACGAAGACGACTATGAAGATGAGGATTATGAAGACGAGGAATATGGGGACGAAGACGGGGACTATGAAGACGAAGATTACGGGGACGAAGACGGGGACTATGAAGACGAGGATTACGAGGACGAGGACTACGAGGATGAAGATTATGAAGACGAGGATTACGAAGATGAATATGAGGACGAAGACGGCTTTGCTGCCCGCCTGAGATATTTTCTGGGAGAGATGAGCGGTCTCGATGTGGCCGTGGCGGTTCTGGGGATCGTGGTACTGGCCGGTGCGATCGCGACGGGGGCTATTTATTTTCACGCAAGATCTACCCAGAAGCAGGTGGCGGCTTTTGCCAATGTTGGCGAAGAGCTGGAGGGCATCTCAGTGATCGGGGAGAGCGGTCTGATCGCCGTCACGGAGTCTGCAAGGCTTGGTAACATGATCGATGTGGAGGAGCAGGAGCCGGAAGAACAGGAACCGCAGGAGCAGGAAACGACATCTGCGAGTGAGACGGACAAAGAAGTGGAAGTGGTCCTGCGCCTGACTTCCATCATGTCCGATATGAAGATAAAGCTGGTAAACAGTAAGACAGGAAAGCTGATTGGCGGCGTGCCTTTCGAGGTGGATGTCTCCGGACCCAAAAGTTTTCAGCTGCGGGATGAAGATAAGGACGGGGTGATCTATCAGACGGGCATCGCGGCAGGCAGCTACGAGGTGAAACTGCTTCCGCTGTCCGGAAGCGCGGCGGAGAAATATAAGCTTCCCACAAAGAGCAGCAGCGTCAAAGTCACCGATAAGATCGCTTATCAGAAGGTGGATGTGGCTGACGAAGTGAAGACCGAGGCGGAAGTCAATGTCGCCAAGGAGGAGGCTGCGCAGCACAATGTCGTGGAGGAATCGGCGTTAAAAGACACGGTTGAGTGGGTGGAATCTACAAAAACACCTGTCGGCGGCGAGGAGACAGCCTATGAGGAGGTGCCGAAAGACAAGATCGCAGATCCATGGAAGACTGCAAGCGGCGCTTTCCGCAAGATGGTCGAGGGAGGGGAGGAAGACGACCCCTATGAGAGGGCGACATCGTCTATGGATAAGTCAAGTCTGACGCTGGAGAAGGGCGGGAGCGAGTCCTTGAAGATAACGGTGAGTGAGGATGTCAGCTACTCGGTGGAGTGGATCGTTTCCGATTCGTCGGTCGTTACGGTGAGCGACGGCACAGTGACGGCGGTGGCTCCCGGCACGGCCACAGTCACGGCCCGCGTGGTGATCGGCAGTAAGGTACAGGAGCATAGCTGCTCGGTGACAGTCAACGGGGGAGACGATAAGGACAAAGACGATAAGGATAAGGACGACAAAGACAAAGACGACAAAGATAAAGACGATAAGGATAAAGACGATAAAGATAAGGATAAGGACAAAGATAAGGATAAGGACAAAGACAAGGATAAAGATAAGGACAAAGATAAAGACAAAGATAAAGATCCGGCGGAGATCGTCTACACAAAGATAACCATAAACGGTCTAAGTGAAGTTACGGTGGGAAAGACCGTGACCCTGACGGCGAAGACAGAGCCGGAAGGCGGCAAGATCACATGGGAGAGCGAGGATGAGAAGATCGCGAAAGTGGATGACAAGGGCGTCGTCACCGGCGTTGGCGAGGGCAAGGTGAAGATCAGCGCGCGCTGCAAGGGGAAAGAAGAGATCAGCGAATCCTTTGAGATTAAGGTAGTGAAGGCGGAAGTTACGATTGACGGCGCGACGAAACTCAAGGATAAGGACGGCAACCAGCTCTACTTCAAGGATGCGAACGGGGATTACAACGAAGCGACTTATCAGGACTATAAAGAGAGAGATAAATTCTATAAGCAGGTGAAGGTCGCTTCCGCCTTTAAGTATACCGGCTGGCAGACCATTGACGGCCATCTCTATTATTATGACAAAAACGGCAATTACGTAACCGGCGATCAGGTCATTCAGGGCGCGAGATACAGCTTCGGCAGCGACGGTAAGCTGGCGAAAACCTCCGGCACCATGGGCATCGACGTGTCCAAACACAACGGCAATATCGACTGGAACGCGGTGAAAAACTCCGGCGTCTCCTACGTCATCATCCGCTGCGGCTACCGCGGGTATTCTACGGGCGTGCTGGTGGAGGATCCGAAGTTCCACAGCAACATTAAGGGCGCGAAGGCGGCGGGCCTGAAAGTGGGCGCTTACTTCTTCAGTCAGGCGGTCAACGAGGTGGAGGCCGTGGAGGAAGCTTCCATGGCGATCGATCTGGTGAAGGGCTACGGTTTGAATTATCCCCTCTTTTTGGATGTGGAGGGCAGCGGCGGCAGGGCTGACGGCATCAGCCGCGATATGCGGACGGCGGTCTGCAATACCTTCTGTCAGACGGTGCAAAATTCCGGCATTTCGGCGGGGGTCTATGCGAACAAGACGTGGTTTACGGAAAAGATCAACACGGCCAGCCTTACAAGCTATAAGCTGTGGCTGGCGCAGTATGCCAGCGCGCCGACCTATACGGCTACCCGCTACGACCTCTGGCAGTATTCTTCGAAAGGAAGAGTCAGCGGTATCGGCACGAATGTGGATATGAATATAAGTTATGTAAACTATTAAGCGCCTTTTTTGACAGTTTGACCACACGCGATTCCGCTGTTTTGCGGCGGTCGGGAGATAGCACTTGCATTTTGCCGCCGCTTCGGGGATAATAAAATAAAATTGCAAAAGTAATTTACTTCGCAAAAGTAAATTGCTTCGCAATTAACTTTAGAGGATCTTCGATCCTCTGAAAGGAGAAGGAGATGAAAACATATTTAGTTACGGGCGGCGCCGGGTTTATCGGCTCCAATTATATTCACTATATGTTCAAAAAATACGGCGATACGATCCGCATCATCAATGTGGATGCGCTGACCTACGCCGGTAATCCGGAGAATTTGAAAGAGGTGGAGGACAGAGAGAACTACACTTTTGTCAAGGCGGATATCTGCGATAAGGAAGCGATTGCAAAAATTTTCGCTGAGAATGAGATCGACAGAGTCGTTCATTTTGCGGCGGAGAGCCATGTGGATAGGAGTATCAAAAATCCGGAAGTGTTCGTGCAGACCAATGTGCTTGGTACGGCGGTGATGCTAAACTGTGCAAAGGCGGCATGGGAGCTTCCCGACGGCAGTTTTCAGGCGGATAAAAAGTTTCTGCATGTGTCTACCGACGAGGTATACGGGTCCCTTTCGGAGGACGGCGGTTACTTTTACGAGACGACGCCTTATGCGCCCCACAGCCCTTATTCCGCCAGCAAGGCGAGTTCTGACATGTTGGTAAAAGCTTATATGGATACCTATCATTTCCCGGCGAATATCACCAATTGTTCCAATAATTACGGCCCATATCAGTTCCCGGAAAAACTCATTCCCCTCATCATTAACAACGCTTTGCAGGGGAAAAAGCTTCCTGTATACGGCGACGGCAAAAACGTGCGCGACTGGCTTTATGTAGAGGATCACGCCAAGGCGATCGACATGGTGCAGGAAAAGGGCAGACTTTTTGAGACTTACAATGTGGGCGGCCACAATGAAAAGCAGAACATAGAGATCATAAAGATCATTATAGAAACCCTGCGGGAGATGCTTCCTGACACCGATTCCCGCAAAGCGCATGTCACGGAGGAGCTGATCACCTACGTGGAGGACCGCAAGGGACATGACAGGCGTTATGCGATCGCGCCGGACAAGATCAGGGCGGAGATTGGCTGGGAACCTGAAACGATGTTTAAGGAGGGTATCCGCCGCACGATCGAGTGGTATTTTGCCCACGAAGATTGGATGAAACATGTGACAAGCGGCGATTACCAGAAATACTATGAGGAAATGTACGCGAAACGATAAGGGCGTGAAAGAGAGGGTAACTAATGAAAGGAATCATTCTTGCGGGCGGGTCCGGTACCAGACTCTATCCGCTGACGAAGGCGGTATCGAAACAGATGATGCCGATATACGATAAACCAATGATTTATTATCCGCTGTCAATATTGATGCTCGCGGGGATCAGGGATATCCTGATCATTTCCACGCCCAGAGACCTTCCTGCGTTTCGGGAACTTTTCGGAACGGGAGAGCAGCTTGGGCTGCGCATGGAATACGCCGTGCAGGAGTATCCGCGGGGGCTGGCGGACGCCTTTATCATCGGGGCGGACTTTATCGGCTCTGATTCCGTAGCCTTGGTTTTGGGAGACAATATCTTCTACGGCCAGAGCTTTTCCAAAGTACTTAAGGAAGTGGCGGCCAGAGAGAGCGGAGCTACGATCTTTGGCTACTATGTAAGAGATCCCAGAGAGTACGGCGTGGTAGAATTTGACGAAAACGGTATGGCGCTTTCCATCGAGGAGAAACCGGAGAAGCCAAAGAGCAACTATGCGGTGCCGGGACTGTATTTTTATGACAATGACGTGGTGGAGATCGCGAAGAACGTGAAGCCTTCCGCCAGAGGAGAGATCGAGATCACCAGCATCAACAACGAATATCTTCGCAGAGGATCGCTGCGGGTCGAGACGCTTGGGCGCGGCTTTGCATGGCTGGATACGGGAAATCACGATGCCCTTTTGGATGCGGCGGATTTTGTGGCGGCTTTCCAGAAAAGACAGGGACTCTATATTTCCTGCATCGAGGAGATCGCCTACAAGCGCGGCTTTATCACAAAAGAGCAGCTTTTGAAGTTGGCAGAGCCGCTGATGAAGACGGCCTACGGACAGTACATGGTAGAGGTAGCGAATGGACTCTAAATGGACGAGGAATGTGTTGACGGCCATGATCGTCTTGTTTGCGACGGTTCTGGCAGTGATCACGGTCGCGAATCTTGATGCGGTGAAACAAAAGCTGGGTCTTGCCCGGAAGACGCCGGTGCAGGAAGAAGTACAGGAGAATAGCGGGGAGGAAGAGACGAAGGGTGGACAGATCGGAGGTAATCTGTCTGCTTTTCTGAGCGACGAGACTTTTTTTGACCCTGAAGTAAAGTTTAAAAGCCTTGAATCCTATTCCGGCAGAAACGTCTTTCTGGTGATGAGTTCTGTGGCAAGGGATCTGCGCGTCATGGTGGTGGACAGCGTGGGACGGCTGGTGACGGGGACGGACTTCACGATCACGATTCAGGATGTGGGGGAATATACGGATCGGGATAAGGACGGCGTCATCTATGTGGACAATCTGCGTTCCGGTGAGTACAGTGTGTCATTAAACGAGCAGGACGGCTTTCGCGTGCCCAACACCATCACGACCATACAGGTGCGGCAGGATATCGAATACCGCGTGCTTGACAATATCGAATATCTGATGCTGACGGAAGATGATATTGATCCGGAGAAAGAAGATAAGGCGGTCAACGGCGCGGCCGAGGACGCAGACGGCACGGAGAATATGGAGCTGCAGTTTGATAACGGCAGCGCGAAGCTGGGAATCGACGTGTCCAAGTGGAATGAGGAGATCGATTGGGAAGCCGTAAAGAATGCAGGTATTGAATTTGCCATCATCCGCTGCGGTTATCGGGGCGCGTCCAGCGGGGCGCTCGTCATCGATCCCAGATACAAGGAAAATATAGAGGGCGCTATCGCAGCCGGCATTCCTGTCGGTGTCTACTTCTTTACACAGGCGAGGGACGAAATAGAAGCCGTCGAGGAAGCGTCCATGGTAATCCGTCTGATCGAGGACTACGATGTGGATTATCCCGTGTTCTTAGACAGCGAGAGCGCCGGCGGCAGGGGTCGTGCGGACGGACTGGATTTTGATGAGAGGACCAGAGCGCACAAAGCCTTTTTAGAGACGATACAGGCGGCAGGCTATGAGACAGGCGTTTACGCATCCCGCAACTGGCTGAAAGACAGGATAGATATGACACGCTTGTCAGAATATAGGATCTGGCTGGCAGAGTACGCGGATGTGCCTACGTACGACGAGTATTACTATCATATGTGGCAGTACACTTCAAAGGGTACGGTGAATGGCATTTCCACGAATGTGGATCTGAACCTCTGCTATATGAATATCGATACTTCGATCGACCACTCGAAGAATGCGGCGGGGTATTCCGGGGTGGTGAACGGGGATGCGGGGAATGTGCCGGTCACAGAATAGAAAGAGATTGCGAAACTCTGCGTAGGTTATCGAAATTGTACAAATAGCATAACCAACGCAGACGCGCTTTCGCTCCAACCGAACCGTAGCGGTACATAAGATGCCAAAGTACGGCATCTAAGTACCGACGGTTCGCTAGGGTCTGCTTATGGTTATACTATTTGCACAATTATTACAATGTTGTGTTGAGTTTCGCAAGCATACAGTGAAAGATAGAAACGGGAAGGAGAATGACGGAAATGGGAAAGATAACAGTAGAGACATGTGAGATTGAGGGGCTGAAGGTAATTACCCCTGCGGTGTATGGAGATAACAGGGGTTATTTTATGGAGACCTATCACTATGAGGATTACAAGGCGGCGGGGATCGATCAGGTTTTTGTGCAGGATAATCAGTCTTCCTCCACAAAGGGTGTGCTGCGGGGTCTGCATTTTCAGATCCATTATCCGCAGGACAAGCTGGTGCGTGTGCTTGCGGGCGAAGTATTTGACGTGGCGGTCGATCTGCGTAAAGGTTCCGCTACTTACGGCAAGTGGTATGGCGTGACGCTCTCCGCGGAGAATAAAAAGCAGTTTTTTATTCCTAAAGGGTTTGCGCACGGTTATCTGGTACTCTCGGAGCATGCGGAGTTTGCTTACAAATGTACGGACTTCTATCATCCGGGTGACGACGGGGGGATTCTTTACAATGACCCTGAAATCGGGATCGAGTGGCCGTTCCCCGACGGCATGGAGCCTGTGATGGTCGACAGGGATAAAAACTGGGAAGGGCTTGCCGCGTATACAGAGAAGTACCGCTAGAAATGAAGGTATGAAGGACAGTGGCATGACAGAAAAGAAACAAAAAACTAAAAAGCCCGTAGGGAAGAGAAACATTCCGAGTTTGCGAAGCAAATCTCGCAGATCAACTTGTTTGATCTTACCGAAGTCCGCAGCAATTATGATATTCTGGGGGCTTGGTCTGCTTTTGGCGACGGTTCTCATTGTTCATCATAATCCGCTGGCCGATCAGGTGACGGAGCGAATGAAGAAGGTGAGCGGCTGCGTGCTGATCGCTTTTACCTGTATCATGTTTTCCATCTATTATGACAGGATCGTGACGATCCCGGTGGAGCTTTTCCAGAGCCGGGGGCTTATTTGGAAGCTGGCAAAAAACGACTTTAAAAAGCGCTACGCAGGTTCCTATCTGGGGATCGTGTGGGCGCTTGCACAGCCTGTAGTCACCGTGCTGATGTACTGGATCGTGTTTGATAAAGTGTTTGACGCCAGAGTAGAGTTTGTGGCAGCAGGGGGCGAGACGCCGCCCTACGTCCTGTATCTGACGGCCGGGTTAGTGCCGTGGTTCTATTTTTCGGAGGCGATTTCACAGGGGACGATGGCGCTTGTGGAGTACAGCTATCTGGTCAAGAAGGTGGTGTTCAACATCAGCATCCTGCCCATCATCAAGGTGATCGCGGCCACCTTCATCCATGTGTTCTTTATGGGGATATTGCTGCTCGTGGCGGTGGGCTACGGTTATATGCCTACGATCTATACGGTGCAGCTTATCTATTACAGTTTCTGCCTTTTCCTCTTCGTGCTTGCCCTGAGTTATCTGGCGAGCGCGCTGGTGGTCTTTATCAGGGACTTACAGCAGGTGATTGGCATCGCCCTGCAGATCGGTATGTGGGTGACGCCTATCATGTGGAATATCGATATGCTGAAAACCGATAATATGAAGACGCTTTTTAAGCTTAATCCGCTGGTCTATGTGGTGAACGGCTACCGCAGCGCGATTTTTGAAAACGTGTGGTTTTGGGAGCATTTCTATTCTTCCACCTATTTTTGGATATTTACCATCAGCATGTTTTGTATCGGGACGCTGGTGTTTCGGAGGATGCGGCCACACTTTGCGGATGTATTATGAATCCTGCAGCGATACGGGTAGAAAGTCCCCTTGCGTCGGCTCCGGAGCATGGATTTTCCAAGCGTTCCGGCGCAGTTAAGGATACGGACGCAACCGCCCTCTACTCGCCATCCGGGCTCGTTACGGGCTTTTCGTGACATCCATGTCCCGAAATTGCTGGATATTGGGCGGAATGCAGGAAAATCTCATGTTCCTGCGCAAGACAGCGGCGGGAACATTCTGCCCGTATCGTTGCAGACGATTTTATAATGATGGCGAGATAGGCAAAATAAGGAATCAACCATGGAAAACATCGCAATCGAAGTAAAAAACGTGGAAAAAGTGTATAAGCTCTACGACAAGCCCTCGGACCGTTTGATGGAGGCGCTGCACATCGGGCGGGGAAAGCGGCACACGGAGCACCGCGCCTTAAAGGGGGTCGATCTGACCATCAGGCAGGGAGAGTGCGTGGGCATCATCGGTACCAACGGTTCCGGAAAATCTACGATCCTTAAAATAATAACGGGTGTTCTTTCTCCGACAGCGGGCGAAGTGACGGTGAACGGACGCATTTCCGCACTCTTAGAGCTGGGCGCGGGCTTTAATATGGAATATAACGGCATTGAAAATATTTACTTAAACGGCACGATGATCGGTTTCTCACAGAAGGAGATCGATCAGAAACTGGAAGAGATTCTTGCTTTTGCGGATATTGGGGACTATGTGTACCAGCCCGCGAAGACTTATTCCAGCGGAATGTTCGTGCGTCTGGCCTTTGCGGTGGCCATCAATATCGATCCGGAGATTCTGATCGTAGATGAGGCGCTCTCCGTGGGAGATGTCTTTTTTCAGGCAAAATGTTATCATAAATTCGAAGAATTTAAAGCCATGGGCAAAACGATCGTCTTTGTCAGTCATGATTTAAGCAGTATCAGTAAATACTGCGATCGTGTGGTACTTCTCAATCAGGGTGTCAAGCTGGGGGAGGGCGCGCCCAAAAAGATGATCGATACCTACAAGCAGGTGCTTGTGGGGCAGTATGTACCGCCCGAGTCGGAGGGAGAGCGCCTTTTGGACGATGAGACACTCAGGGAAATGGCAGCGAAGGGCGTAGACGGCAGCAAGCTGGAAGCGGGCAAGGGCGGTACGGCGGAAAATCCGGAACTGCTGGAATACGGTTCTAAAAAGGCGAAGATCACGGAATACTATATTACGGACGAAAAAGGAATGAGAACATCCGCTATTTTAAAAGGAGGCAGGTTCTCCATTCATATGAAGGTGGAAATGACCGAGAGGATCAATGCCCCGATTTTTGCTTTTACGATAAAAAATGTGCGGGGAACGGAGATAACGGGAACCAACACCATGTTTGAGAAAGCTTTTTTAGAGTCGGTGGAGGCCGGAGAGACCAAGGAGATCACGTTTACGCAGGAAATGAATCTGCAGGGCGGCGATTATCTGCTGTCGCTCGGTGTCACCGGTTATGAGGAGGATGAGTTCACGGTCTATCACAGGTTGTATGATGTGTTGAATGTAACGGTGATCTCGGATAAGGATACGGTGGGATTTTACGACATGAACTCAAAAGTTGTAGTGAAATAATGCGGACGCAGGGGCAGGCAGATATCCTGTGTCGCCGCGCTTCCGCTCCGCAAAATACGCAGCGGACACTATGCTCGTGAAATACCTCGCTTAGTGCCGGCGAATTTTGAGGGGCTCCGTCGGATATCTGCCTGCTCCTGCTGTGCTGTGATAGCCCCAGAAAGGAATAAATTATGTCGGATAGTATCATAGAAGAGATAGGGAAAATAAAGCTGGATCTGACACACTACCCCGGTGAGGACCTGTACTGTGACGGGGAGATCGAGGACGAACTGCTTGCCATTGCGAGGGACTATGCCACGGTGGAGTACCAGCGGATCATCGAGGAGAGGAAGAGCTGGGAGATTCTCTATCACTTTTCTCCGCTGCGGGAGAATATCGTGGAGTGGCTGCCGATAAACCGCACGATGAAAGTATTGGAGATCGGTTCGGGCTGCGGGGCTATCACGGGCGCGTTTTCAAGGAAGGCAGGCGAGGTGACCTGCGTAGAACTTTCGAAGAAGCGCAGTCTGATCAACGCTTACCGCCACATGGATGCGGATAATGTGACGATTCATGTAGGGAATTTTCAGGACGTGGAGCCTGATCTGCCCTGCGACTATGATTATATCTGCCTGATCGGGGTCTTTGAGTACGCGCAGGCTTACATCGGTTCTGAAACGCCTTACGAAGATTTTCTTAAGATCATCAAAAAACATCTGAAACAGGGCGGACATATCGCCATTGCCATTGAAAATAAATTTGGGTTAAAGTATTGGGCCGGCTGCAGGGAGGATCATCTGGGCGTCTATTATGCAGGAATTGAGGATTATCCGGAGGGCGGTGTGGTCAGAACTTTTACCAGAGACAGGCTGCTTGCCATGGCGAAGTGCTGCGGCTTTTCGGAGGCGCAGATGTACTATCCCTATCCGGATTATAAGTTTATGACGACCCTCTATTCGGACAGGCGGCTTCCCAGACGGGGAGAACTTTCCGATAACAACCGTAATTTTGACAGGGACAGGCTGCAGCTTTTTGATGAGAAGAGGGTTTTCGACAGTGTGATCAGAGAAGGGCAATTTCCTCTTTTTTCTAATTCCTATCTGCTTCTTCTGGGACCGTCACTGTCGGAAGAATATGTGAAGTACTCCAATGACAGAAAAGAGGAATTTCAGATCAAAACCCTGCAAAAAAGCACAGGATTTGGGCCGGTTATAGAAAAACATCCGTTATCTAAAAGGGCTGAAAAACATATCGAGGACACTGTGAAGGCGTATGAGAAGCTCTCCGAACGGTATCGGGGAAGTCTCTTGGCGGTCAATGAGGCCAAGCTGGAAAAGACGGCAGAAGGCACGCCTTATATCAAGATTAAATTTTTGCGAGGAAAAACGCTGGAGGAAATCCTCGATGAACGGTTAGAAAAAAAGGATGTGGAAGGCTTCCATAAACTTTTCGACGAGTATCTGAACAGGATATCCGTGGGAGAGGATGAGGAGATTGCGGATTACGATCTAATCCTAGCAAATATCATAGTTGAGCAAGATGATAACGATTGTTATAAAATTGATAACACTTGGAATTTAATTGACTGTGAGTGGACTTTTGACAAGGTCATTGAGACAAGAGAAATTGCCTTCCGCGCAATCTACTGCTATCTGCTGGCGGACGAACAAAGAAATAAGCTAAACTTGGATTTAATAATGGATCGTCTGGGAATCGGACAGAGCGAGGCGGAACAATACCGCAGACAGGAGATGAAGTTTCAAAAATACGTGACAGGAAAACGACTTTCCATGGCGGAGCTGCGGGATGCGATCGGAAAGAAGAATTACCTGCTTGCAGATATCTGTGAAGGCTTACAGGATCGGCCGGCAGAAGACCGCGTGCAGATTTATGAGGATACGGGAAACGGTTTTGTGGAAGAACAGTCCTTCTTTCTGGAGGAGGATGGCGAACAGCTTGTGCGAAGCGGTGAGGGGATGATGGAACTTTCCGTGAAGATCAGACGGGGGCGCAGCGCTCTGCGGATCGATCCCGGAAGCCGCCCCTGCCTGATCTATATCAAGCAGATTATCTGGAATGGAGAAGCGGTTTCTCTGAAAGGAAAGCAGTTACAGACGAATGGTTTTAAGATGGGAGAGGATGTCTACGCCTTTCCGACGGAGGATCCGAATATCACGCTGTCTCTCCGGGGCCTTTCAGGAGAGGAGGAGAATCGTCTGGAGGCGGTTATGGAAGTGACGGTGATGTCAATGGAGATGATCGGACATTTGCAGAAAAGGGGATTGTTTGGCTGATGAACAGACAGAAGAAGCGCTATGACTGGACGAGCTGGTATATGGCAGCTTATGAAGAGGAACGCAAACAAAATACTGTGCTGGCCGGGCGGATTGCGGATGCCGAAAGAAGGCAGATGGATGCGCAGGATAATCTGAACCGTATCCGTAATAGTTCGCTTTATCGAATGGCGCTGAAGGCGGCGGTACCGATGCGCAATCTGGCCGGGCGTCTCAAGGGAGCGTCCGGTCCTGATGAGGCGCTTGCGCGGACGGAGGCGAAGAAGGAGCAGCTTCTTCGTTATGAGGAGGAACTTTGGCGGCAGTCAAATCCCTATCAGCAGTGGATCGAAGTTTGTGAGAATAAAAATACGGGTGTTATAGAAAAGGGCGAAGCAGTTACGATACAGGGATTTCGGGAGATTGCGGTGCCGGGAACGGATGTTTTGATCCTGACCTACGGTGAGGGTTTGATCTCCTTTTCCGCGTTTGCGGCGGTGAAGGCTTTTTTTGCAGGGAACGCCGCCTGTCTTTTGGCCTATGCGGACGAGGATTTTTACTGGGAAGATCTGACGAGGCGCATGGAGCCCTGGTTTAAGCCTGACTATTCTCCGGACACCCTGCTTGCGTTTCAATATTTCGGTCATTTTCTGGCGGTCAGGACAAGCGTGCTTGACAGCATGAGCTACCGGATGGTGAGTATGAAAGATCCCGAAGCGGGGTTTTATGAGCTGTGTCTGCGTTTGGAAGAGAAGATCGCGCAGATGACGGGGGGCGCTTTGAAGGACAGGAAGGAGGCCATTGGCCATCTGAAGGCGGTACTTTATCACAGGATTTACAGACCTTCCGGAGATACAGTGCGTGCGATTGCCCAGACGCCGTCGCGCAGAGAGGCCTTTTTGGTGGTACAGGAGGCACTGAAAAAGGAACTTGCAGAGGGGAAATTTTTGGTGAGCGCTTCCGCGCGCTGTGTGCCGGTGAGGGAAGATGCCCTGATGCGCAGGGGGCTTAGGGCGGAGTTTAGGCAGGGAGCGGATCCGGACATTTATCATCTGCTCTATGATACTTCGGTTTCCGGTACGGAGCGCTGCACCAGATCGGGAAGTGAGAATACGGCGATTGCCCCTCATCGCGTGGTGTCCGTGATCATACCTTCGAAGGATCACCCGGAGGTGCTGGAAAAATGTCTGCACTCGTTTCGGGAGAGGACGGCTTACCGTTTTTATGAGTGGATCGTGGTGGATAACGGCAGTACCGATGAGAACAGGGAAAAGATGAAGGCTTTGCAGAAGGCTTATGGTTTTACCTATGTCTATGCGCGCATGCCCTTCCATTTTTCCAAAATGTGTAATCTGGGCGCGAAGTATGCGAAGGGCGACCTGCTTCTTTTGATGAATGACGATATGGAGATTATAGAGGGAAGCTGGCTGGGACGCATGGCGGGACAGGCTATCCAGCCCCATGTGGGCGCGGTGGGAGCAAAACTCTGGTACGCGGATACAGAGCGGATCCAGCATGCGGGCGTGACGAACATGGCCATCGGCCCTTCTCATAAGCTGGTGACCTTCCCTGACGAGGAGGACTACTACTACGGGAGAAACCGCCTCACCTACAATGTAGCGGCCGTGACGGGAGCCTGTCTGATGATTGCGCGAAAGAAATACGAGGAGGTAGGCGGTATGGACAATGGGCTGCCGGTCTCCTATAACGATGTGGACTTATGTTTTAAACTGATGGAGGCCGGTTATTTCAATGTACAGCGAAACGACGTGATCCTCTATCACCATGAGTCCTTAAGCCGCGGTTTGGATGAGGGCGACGAGGGCAAATGGGAACGCCTGCTTTCTGAGAAGGAGGCGCTCTATCAAAGGCATCCTGACTTTTTGGGAAAAGATCCGTTCTACCATACGGAATTAATCGACAATGCGTCGCATTACGGGTGTAATTATAAATTCTCTTATGAGGATCCCCTCTGTGTACAGGAGGCGCGGTTTTTGTCAAAATCTCCTTTAAAAAGGCAGCTTAAGAAGGCCGGATGCGGCAGCCTGCGGCTTACGGTGGACAGGGCCGAACTGCAGCATAAGATAAACAGGGAGGAACCGGATATTTTTTGGATCATGGGCTGGAGTTTTCTGCCGGGTGCGGACAATGCGGCGTTTCGGCGTGAGATTGTGCTGCGGCGGACAGACGGCGCCGGCTATCTTGCACGACCGGCGGACTGGCACCGGACGGATGTGGAGGATATCCTTCCCGCGGAGAGAAATGTGGGCCTTGCCGGTTTTGTCCTGCGGCTGCGCAGGGATCAGATGCGGCCCGGAGAGTACCAGATCGGAATGCTGGCGACGTGTGAGGCCGTGAATGATGGAGAGACGCCGGCGGCTTATATTGCGTGGACGGAAAACAGACTTACCGTATTATGAAGGGGCACGCGTGCCGATAGAAAGGAATGAATCATATATGGATAAAAGGGACATTTCAGAGACGGAAGCGCTGCGCTATTATAAAGAGGCCTACAGACGGGAGCAGAAGAGGGGCAGGGCGCTTTCGAAAAAACTCGCGGAAGCGGAGAGGAGCGAGACGGAGGCAGTCGGAAAGCTGGCGAGGATCAAGGGAAGTCTTTTGTGGCGGCTTTCGAAACCTCTGCGCATGCTGGTACACAAGATGCAGCGGACGAAGGAGAGGTTAGGGTATTACGGGAGCCTGAAAGGCGTCCTTAAAAAGCTGAACGCCAAGGCAATTGAGAAAAAAGCCAGAGTACAGCACGGGACAGCCAGCTTTCCGGGACTTGAGGAGGCGGCGAGACAGCGCCTTACCAAGTTTGAAAAAGAGGTGAAATTCAGCATTCTCATGCCTCTTTACAATACGCCGGAAGCGTATCTGCGGCAGGCGATCGAGTCTGTGACGGATCAGACTTACGAGAATTGGGAGCTTTGTCTGGCGGACGGTTCGGATGAAGAACACGCTTATGTGGAGCAGATCTGCAGGGAATATATGGGGCAGGATAAACAGTATCTGCGCCCAAGGAGCAGCCTGTATTGCCGGATCCTCTATAAGAAACTGCCGAAAAATGAGGGGATTTCCGGCAATACAAACGCCTGTCTTTCCATGTCGTCGGGAAATTATATCGCGCTTTTTGACCATGACGATGTGCTCCACCCCAGCGTTCTTTACGAGTATGCGAAGGTCATCTGCGAGCGGGGGGCGGATTATATCTACTGCGATGAGGCTACTTTTAAGGGGAACGGCACCATTGACGATATGATCACGCTGCATTTTAAGCCGGATTATGCGCCGGACAATCTGCTGGCTAATAATTACATCTGTCATTTCAGCGCTTTTGCAAGGCGGCTTCTGGATGGCACGGAGCTGTTTCGGTCCAAGTTTGACGGCAGTCAGGATCATGACATGATCCTGCGGCTCACATCGCGTGCAAAATGCGTGGTGCATGTGCCGAAACTCCTTTATTACTGGCGGTCGCATGCGGGCAGCGTAGCTTCTGACATCAATGCGAAAAGTTATGCCATAGAGGCGGCGAAAGGGGCTGTGGCAGCGCATCTGACGGCGCGGGGCTTTCAGAATTTCGAGATCACTTCCACAAAAGCCTTTGAGACGATCTTTCAGATCAAGTATGCCATAATAGGAAATCCTAAAGTTTCCATTGTGATTCCAAATAAGGATCATCTGGAAGATCTGAAACGCTGCATTACATCCATTTTGGAACGCAGCACCTATGATAATCTGGAGATCATCGTGGTGGAGAACAACAGCGCAACAGAGGAGATTTTTGACTACTATAAGGAGATACAGGAAAATCCGGCCGTACGTGTTATCACATACAAGGGAGAATTTAATTACTCGCGCATCAATAATCTGGGCGTTTCCGAAGCGTCGGGAGAGTATGTGCTGCTTTTAAACAATGACACGCAGGTCATTACGCCGGACTGGATCGAGGAACTTTTGATGTACGCGCAGCGCAGGGATGTGGGCGCCGTGGGGGCGAAACTTTACTATGAGGACAGAACGATCCAGCATGCGGGCGTGGTGCTGGGGCTTGGTGCGCACAGGACGGCGGGACATAGTCATTATCGTGTGGCCAGTCAGAATCTGGGGTATATGGGGAGGCTCTGCTATGCGCAGAATGTGATGGCGGTGACTGGTGCCTGTCTGATGATGCGCAAGCTCCTGTTTGAGAAGCTGGGCGGTCTGGAAGAGGCTTTTGCCGTCTCCTTAAATGATGTAGACCTTTGTATCCGTGCATGGAAGGCCGGATTTGTGAATGTGTTTACGCCCTTTGCGGAGCTCTATCACTATGAGTCCGCTTCCAGAGGGTCGGACGGCAGCGGGGAGAATGCGGTCCGCTATGAGAAGGAGTCGGAGCTGTTTCGCAGGCGGTGGAAGACGCTGTTAGAGAAGGGGGATCCGTATTATAATCCAAACTTTTCCCTCGACCGCAGCGATTTTGCCCTGAAAATTTCTGCAAAGGCAGAATCCTGAAATGCCTTGACCGAAGCATACGCATTTACTATAATCTTTTTAAAGGCAGCTTATCCGAAAGGAGAGAAGATTGAAAAATCACACTGAGGTGCTGATTTTTCAATCTGGAGTTTGTGCAGAAGCGTCACAAACTCCTTAATCGCAAAGCAGAATTTGAAATTCTGCTTGCGGTCCTCAGCGAAGAACGCTTCGGAATGGAGGAAAATATGGAGGTTACTGATATGACTGAAAAAGAAATGCAGACTGTGAAAATGTCTACGTTGTATGAATTGAGACTGCTTTTTACGCAGGGGGAGAAAAAAGAGTATACGACGGATGAGATCGTAGAATTATTAGATAAAATAGCAGCAGCGAAGGATCAGAAGTAATTTTGAAGATTAAATAAATAGCAAATGTTATTAAATGACAAGGAGGGTTTCAAAATGGGCTACAAAGAGCAGTTTCAATTCTGGCTGGAGGATTCTTACTTTGACGATGCGACGAAGCAGGAACTCACCGCGATCCGCAATGATGAGAAGGAAGTGGAGGACCGGTTTTACAAGGAACTTGCCTTCGGTACGGGCGGCCTTCGCGGCGTGATCGGCGCCGGCACGAACCGTATGAACATCTACACGGTGCGCAAGGCGACGCAGGGACTTGCAAATTACATAATCAAGCAGGGCGGCGAGAAGAAGGGGGTGGCGATCGCTTACGATTCCAGAAGGATGTCCCCCGAGTTTGCGGACGAGGCGGCGCTGTGTCTGGCGGCCAACGGCATCAAAGCCTATGTATTTGACGCGCTGCGTCCCACACCGGAACTTTCTTTCGCGCTCAGGGAGCTGGGCTGTATCTCCGGTATCGTGATCACGGCCAGCCACAATCCGCCGGAGTATAACGGTTACAAGTGTTATTGGGAGGACGGCGCGCAGGTGACGGCCCCCAAAGATAAGGAAATCATCACCGAGGTCAATAACGTGACCGATTACCATACCGTAAAGACCATGGATAAGGAGGAGGCGAAAAAAGCCGGCCTCTACGAGGTCATCGGCAAGGAGATCGACGACAAGTACATGGCGGAATTAAAGAAGCAGATCATCCATCCGGAAGTCATACAGGAGATGGCGGAGGATATGAAGATCGTCTACTCGCCCTTCAACGGCACGGGCAATGTGCCGGTAAGACGCATTCTTTCGGAGCTGGGCTTTAAAAACGTCTATGTGGTGCCGGAACAGGAGATGCCAGATCCTGATTTCACCACGCTGGATTACCCGAACCCGGAAGATCCCAAGGCCTTTACGCTGGCGCTCAAGCTGGCGAAGGAGAAGAACGCCGACATCGTGCTGGCGACCGATCCCGACGCGGACAGACTCGGCATTTATGCGCTTGACAAAAAGTCCGGCGAGTACGTGCCTTTCACAGGAAATATGTCCGGTATGCTGATTGCGGAGTATATCCTGCGTGAAAGGACAGCGACCGGCAAGATGCCCGCGAATCCCGCTCTAGTGACCACGATCGTTACCACCAACATGGCGCGGGCGATCTCGGAGGATTACAAGGTTAAATATATCGAGGTGCTGACAGGCTTTAAGTTCATCGGCGAGCAGATCAAGCTCTTCGAGCAGACCGGCTCCAACAATTATGTCTTTGGTTTAGAGGAGAGTTACGGCTGCCTTGCTGGCACGCATGCGAGAGATAAGGACGCCGTGGTGGCAGTGATGTGCCTGTGTGAAATGGCTGCATGGTGCAAGAAGCAGGGGATCACCGTCTGGGATCAGATGATCAACCTCTACGATAAGTACGGTTACTACAAAGAGGGGCAGTATTCCATTACCATGAAGGGCATTGACGGCGCGAAGGAGATCGAGGAGCTGATGAGCAAGCTGCGCAAGAACCCGCCTAAGAGCTTCGGCGATCTTAAGGTCAAGGAGTTCAGGGACTATGACACCGGGGAGACGCTTGATCTGGAGACCGGGGCCAAAGGAAAGACGGGCCTGCCGCAGTCGAACGTCCTCTACTTTGATCTCACGGAAGATTCATGGTGCTGCGCAAGACCTTCCGGCACGGAGCCGAAGATCAAGTTCTACATGGGCGTGAAAGGCACGAGTTTGGAGGACGCGCAGGAGAGGCTGGAGAAGCTGACTGAGGAAGTTAAGAAGAATATTTAGGTGATTGAAGGGCCGCCCCGGCATGTAAGCGCGGGGCGGTTTTTTAAAAACAGGAGACGCAGCGGTGGGGAATCGGATCTTAAAGTTCGACAATGTGAGAAAAACAGTGAATTATCTAAAGAAGAACGGTCTGGCGAACACTTTCTATGCGGCGGCGGAGCGGGCGCAGGAGGAAAAGAAGGCGGATTACCGTTACAAAGCCCCTGATGAGGAGACGCTTGACAGGCAGAGGAACGAGGCGGCGGATGCGTCGTACCGCTTCAGTATCGTCACGCCCGCCTACGAGACGCCGGAGGGGTATCTGCGGGAGATGATCGCTTCCGTACAGGCGCAGAGTTATCCGAACTGGGAGCTGGTCATCGCGGATGCGAGCGCGGGCGACAGCGTGGAGCGGGTGGTGCGCAGGATCATTCACGACACGGACGACAGGCGGATTCGTTACAGCAGACTTGCAAAAAACGGGGGGATCGCGGAGAATACCAACGCCGGGATCGAGGCGTCGTCGGGAGATTATATTGCGCTTTTGGATCACGATGATTTCATAACACCCGATGCGTTATATGAGATGGCGGAGGCTGTCCGCCGTGGGGTGAGGAAAAACTGTCCGCCGGCGCTTCTCTACTCCGATGAGGATAAGTACGATGAAGCGGCGAAAACCTTTGTCACGCCGCACAGAAAACAAGAATTTAATCTAGATTTAATTTTATCAAATAACTATATTTGTCATTTCATGGCGGTGGAGGCGGGCCTGATGAAACGCCTGAAACTGCGGGGAGACTACGATGGGGCGCAGGATTACGATCTGGTGCTGCGGGTGGTGGACAGCCTCTGGCCGGCTGATGCCCCCACACTGGAGTCGGGGCGTATCTGCCATATTCCCAAAGTCCTCTACCACTGGCGCTCGCACAGGGCGTCCACGGCCCTGAATACGGCCAGCAAAACCTACGCCTATGAGGCAGGGCGCAAAGCCCTTGCGGATTTTTGTGAGAAAAGGGGGTTTTCGGTGCAGGTGGAACACAGCCTGCATCTGGGTTTTTATCAGATTGACTATGAACCGGAGCTGCTGCGCGTAAGGCGGGATGTTGGACTTGTCGGCGGGCGTATCCTTGACGGAAAAGGCCGCATTTTTGCGGGCGGTTATGACGAGGCGGGGCGCTGTCTGTATGAGGGACTGCCGGCCCGTTTTACCGGCGGAAGCACGCACAGGGCTGTACTGCGGCAGGATTGTGCGTCGGCGGATATCCGCTGTATGAGGCTACAGGAAGAATTACAGCCGTTATATAAAGAGGTCACAGGGCTGACCTATCGAGAGAGGAGCCTGCTGGTGAAAGCAGGGCGGGAGAAAAGGGAGATCGTGCTTGCGGATGTGACGGGACTTACCTGTGACGAGGCAGGATATCGGAAGCTGAGTATGGCGCTGGGGGAAGCGGTGCGCGAGGCGGGGTATCTGGTGGTGTGGGATCCCGGTATTACAATCAGTATATGAAGGCGAAACGCGTCTTTTGGTAGTGAGGGTGTGTAAATCGCATAATCAACGCAGACGCGCTTGCGCTCCGTTCCGAGCGTAGCAGTGCTAAATTCGTGAGAAACCTCATTAAGCACTGACGCTCTATTAGGGTCTGCTTATGATTATGCGATTTACACACCCGGTATAAGCTGTTGACGCGTTTCGCAATGAACGTAATCAAATATATAAAATGAGGAAGAATAATGCCGCAAATAGAAAAGAAAGAGGAGAAAATCCGCTCGACAATCATCATTCCAAACTATAATGGGATAAAATATATAAAAAATTGTCTGCGCTCGCTGGCGGACGAGCCGGCGCGGGTGATCGTGGTGGACAACGGTTCGGCGGACGGGAGCAGGGAGGTTGTGGAGGAGAAGTTCCAGGCCGTGGGTTTGCTTGCGCTGGATCGGAACTATGGCTTTTGCACGGCGGTAAACAGGGGAATACGTGAGAGTGAAAAAGATAAAACAACATATGTTATATTATTGAACAATGATACGGCTGTGGAGCCGGGCTTTGTGCGCGCGCTGGAAAAGGCGCTGGATGGGGATAAAAGGGCTTTTTCCGGGGCAGCGCGGATGGTGCGCATGGACGACCCTGCACGCATGGATGACGCGGGAGATTATTACTGCGCGCTGGGCTGGGCCTTTGCCGCGGGTAAAGACAAGCCGGCCGCGCGCTATGACAGGCCGCGGGAGATTTTTTCCGCCTGCGGCGGCGCCTGCATCTACCGCAAGAGCATTCTTGACAAGATCGGTCTGTTAGATGAAAATCACTTTGCCTATCTGGAAGATGTGGATATCGGATACCGCGCCAGAATACACGGTTATCGCAATTTCTATGTGCCGGAGGCTGTGGTGCGCCACGCGGGAAGCGGCGCTTCCGGCTCGCGGCATAATGCGTTTAAGGTGAAACTTTCCGCGAAAAACAGCATTTATCTGGTCGCCAAGAATATGCCGCCGGTGCAGATTTTACTTAATCTGCCGTTTTTGCTGGCAGGGTTTTTCGTAAAGACCCTCTTCTTTATAAAAAAAGGATTGGGGAAAAGCTGGTTTCAGGGGACGGCGGAAGGCCTGCGCCTTGCCTGCTCGGCAAAGGGGAGAGAAAGGCGGGTGCGTTTTGTATGTTCGCGGCTTCCCGCCTATTGCCGGATCCAATGGGAACTGTGGCGGAATCTGTGGTATCGGGTTCGCTTGTAATCACTTGTGGAAAGGAATTGTGACCATGAATCAGGAACTGGAACAGATCGTGATCGAAGTGAATAAGGTCGTAAAGGGGAAGGACTGGGTGATCCGCAAGGCGCTTGCTGCGATCCTCGCGGGCGGTCATGTGCTGCTTGAGGACATACCGGGCGTCGGCAAGACCACGCTGGCGATGGCTTTGGGAAAGGCGATGGAGCTTTCCTATAAGAGGATGCAGTTTACGCCGGACGTGCTGCCGAGCGATATCGTCGGCTTTACCATGTATAACAGCGCGACAGGAGAATTTGAGTATAAAAAAGGCGCGGTATTTTGTAATCTCTTTCTGGCGGACGAATTGAACCGTACTTCTTCCAAAACGCAGTCGGCGCTGTTAGAGGTGATGGAGGAGTCCAAGGTCACGGTGGACGGCGTGTCCTATCCGCTGCCTTCTCCGTTTACGGTCATTGCGACGGAGAATCCCTTTGGCTCGTCAGGGACACAGCTTTTGCCGGAGTCGCAGCTTGACCGCTTTATGATATGCCTGAGTATGGGCTATCCTTCACATAATGCCGCGATCGATATCCTGAAAAATAGTGTGGGTCAGGGACTGGATCAGGTCGGGAGCATCATTACGGCAGGACGTTTGCTGGAACTGCGCTCTCAGGCGGAAACTCTCTATGTGGACGACAAGATCCATGAGTATATCATCAATCTGACGGAGGAGACAAGGAGAGAGCCGCGCATTGCGTTGGGGGTAAGTCCGCGCGGCAGCATAGCGCTGCTTAAGATGGCAAAGGCAATGGCCCTGATGCGGGGCGGAGAGTATGTGATCCCGGAAGATATCCTCAGCGTGATAGAAGATGTGTGGAAGCACCGGGTCAGGCTGAATGCCCGTGCAAAGGCCGAGGGCATGGATGTGACGAATGTGATCCGGCAGATCACGGAAAGGATACATGCAGTTTGATGGATAAGAAGCTGCGGCTGAGTATAAAAGGCACCGTCAGATTTTTTGTGGTATTTGCGTTACTCTTGTGGATGTGGAACTTTTTCAGGAGTTACCTGCTTTTCTTAATGATGGTTCTTATGATAGCAGGCGTTATTTTATCTGCGGCCGGCATTTTGCTTGCCCGCGGCAGGATACATTCGGAGATTATGATGCCCTATCACCGCGTTGGGAAAAACACGGAGATACCGGTGGAGATCCGCTTTGCGAATCCTCTGCGTTTTACCGGATTTGCGATCGATGTCACCTATCGTTTCGGGAATCTGTTTACGGGCAGCATGGAGGAGAAAAAGGAAAAGATCTGGGCTGCTCCCCAAAAAGGGGGGAGTCTTTGCTTTTTGCTGAACAGCCGCTATGCCGGCAGGATCAGGTTGAGCGTGGAAGAATACAGGATATATGATGCCCTGCATATATTTTATCTGGCAGATCGGGAGGAAAAAGGCGCGGAAACATTGGTGTGGCCTTTTTTTTCGGACGGGGAAGATACGGAAGAGCTCTGTGAATGTATCGAAGGGTTCCCGCAGGAAGACGAGAGCAGGAAGCGGGGAGCGGAGTACCAGCCGGACTATGAGATCAGAGAGTATCTGGCAGGGGATGAGCTGAAAAGCATTCATTGGAAACTATCGGCCAAACAGGGAAAGCTGATGGTGCGGGAACGTCTGGCAGCCGGAAGGGAAAGGGTGAACGTGGTGCTGCCCCTTGGAGATCATTTGGACGGAAACGACGCTCTGATGGGAGCCTTGTATGGAATCGGCAGACTTTTACTGGCGAAGGAATATCCGGTCCGGCTATTCTGGCAGAGCGTGGGCGGCGTGCTTTGCAGCCGTTATATCGTGGAAACGGGCGAGCTTGAGAACGCAATCGGAGAGATCCTCAGTACAAACGGAATCCGCGCTTCCGGTTCCATAATGGAGCAGATGGCCGCAGAGCATCCTGCGGAGCGTTATATACTGGTGCAGACAGGGGCATTTAAGGGTGCGTATCTATGATAATGAAAAGGATGGGGAATGCAGAGCTTGGCAGACAGGAAGCGGCTGGATTTGTGAGACTGCTTCCGATACGGGAAAAGCGGAAGGCGGCGGATATCCTTCTGATAAAGCAGCGGTCCGGCGAAACGTATGATTTCTTTGCCGTTTTGGCCAAAACCTTTCTGCTGTTTTCGCTTGTCTACGGCGCGGTCGGCGGATTTTTGGCGGCTTTTGAGATCAAGTTTCATATGGGGCTGTGTATTTCATCCATTTTCGTGCTGGCTCTTGTACTGAGCGCGATCTACGAGACGGGGAAAAGGTGGCTGGTGAATCTGACGGCCCTGCTGGTTTTCCTGCTGTATTTGGCGATCGCGGTCACGAATTACTGGGTGATAAACAGCGGATATTATTACATCCTCAATCGTATTTTTGACAAGGCGAGGGAATATTTTAACGTATCCAGCGGTATGGAGTATTCGCTGGCTGTCGATGACGGTTACATGGCGGTAACGGTATTCGCGATCTTCCTTGGTATGGTCGGGGTTATTCTGTTAAATATCCAGCTGCATAATAAATGTACGATATTGGGGGTCATGGTTTTGACTCTGACGCCGTACGTCATTCCCATGTATCTTGAGAGTTCTCCGCCGCTGTTTTACAATATTTTGCTGCTGATCGGATATGCGGCGGTGATGATGCTGTCTTACGGCAGGGGGCGCGCCTCGGCACAGATGCGGTATCTTCTGCCGGTAACGGCGGTGGCGGTCGTATTATTGACAAGGGCGGCGGCCCTTTTCCTGCCGGAGGAAAGCTATGCCCGTATCGTGCCGCAAAGCGCGGGCAAAGAGGCGTCGAAGCAGGGGATGGAGCTGTTTGCCAGATACGGTATGCTGGCGTTGTTTCCGCAGGATACAGCCGGTTCGGGGGTCAGCGGGGGAAAACTGAGCAAGGGCTCCGCGGTCATGCCAAGCTATGAGACAGCCCTCATCGTCCGCTACACGCCTTACAGCCAGCAGCCCGTATATCTGAAGGCCTTTACGGGAATGGATTATATCGGGACATCGTGGACGGAAGCGGATATGGAGTGGCCGGGAGATGGCCAGATGGAGATGTCTCTGTACAGCAGGGAGCGCCAGTTTGAACGAAGCGGCAGCGATTCCGGACAGGGCAGGGGCATCATGGAAGTGGAAAAGACCGGAGCCGGCGATCCCTTTGAGTATCGGCCGTATTATACGGATTACTGCGACATAGAAGAAAATAACACGACGTTTATTTATCACTATTATCCCGATAATGGAACATCCGTTTTAGAAACTGGCAAAGAGCCGTATGCCGGCTATCTGCTGGTGCCCAAAAGTTGTGAGACGGCGGTGCGCCGGACCTGTGAAGAGGCGGGTTTTAAAGGCTCGGAAGAAGAAATTACCAGACAGGTCATAGCGTATTTTGACGAAAACTATGATTATACGTTAAGACCCGGACTTTATTATGGAAATCCCGATTATATATCACATTTTCTGCTGGAGAGCAAAAAGGGGTACTGCGCGCACTTTGCGTCGGCGGCGACGATGCTGTTTCGGCAGATGGGGATCCCCGCGCGCTACGTGGAAGGCTATGGCTTTTCGTACGCGGCGGTCATCGAGAATGGCGAGCTGGTGCAGGGAGCCGATTATGCCGACTATTATCAGGGATTTTCCGAATTAGGAGAGACGGCGCTGGTTCAGATTGAGATCCCGGAAGCGTATGCCCACGCATGGGTAGAGATTTATGACAGCAATAGAGGATGGATCGTCGTAGATCCCACGCCGTCTTCGAATGAGGAAGAAACTGCGTCTTTCTGGGACATCTTTATGAACGGGGAGGGCGGGGAAACAGAGCTTACTCTGGGAGAGGATGTTCTGGGCGGCTATCTGGAAAATGCACTGGGCGTCATGAATTATGTGTTTTTCGCTGTGCTTGGCATTGCTGTCATTGCGTTTACGGTCATTACGTTGGTCAGACGGGAAAGAGTCAGACGCCTTCCCGTCAGGGAGCGCATCAGGCTGGAATACGGGAGACTGCAGAGGGCCGCGGCTAAGAAAAATAAAGCGTTTCTTCTGCAGCGCACCTTAAAAGAGCAGATTGCGTGGATGCGGGAGAATTGCCGTGTGGAGATCAGTGATGCGCAGGAGGAAGCGCTCTATCAGGTATTTTTTGGAAAAGAGATCGGTTACGACTGCGAGCGGCTTTGCGGGGAACTGCAGAAATGCAGGAGATTTGGACGGTTGTAATTTTATGCGGATTATTGTAAAATAATAATAATTGTAATTAGCGAATTCACTTTAACTTTAATAGAAAGAGTATGGTAAGCACTGTCTTAGTGCGTTGGCTGTTATGATAAAAGATAACCAAAAGTATTTCAACAGACTGCACGTAGTGCTGGACGCCGTGATCATAGCGGCATCCTATATGCTGGCCTACTATCTGAAGTTTGCCAGTCCCTTCGTAAACCCCGACCCTGCTGTCGGTGTTCTTCCCACGCAGATTTATTTTAATATGCTCTATTTTATCGTGCCGGGTTATCTCATTTTGTATTATGCCTTTAATCTTTACACGCCCAAACGGGCGACCGTCCACCGCTACGAGATCCTGAATATCTTTCAGGCTAATACCGTGGGCATGGTGGTGCTGATGGCAGGCTGGTACATGGTGGCGCAGATTCATTTCTCCCGTGCCATGATGGGAATGTTTTATATCATCAATATTATCCTGACTACGCTGGCGCGTTCCCTGATCCGCACGATATTGCAGTATTTCCGGGAAAAGGGCTACAATCTGAAATACATCCTGCTTGTGGGATATTCCCGCGCCACGGAGGAGTATATTAAGCGTATCAACGCCAATCCCCAATGGGGCTATGTGGTGCGCGGCATACTCGACGACAGCGTGCCGGCCGGCACGGTCTACAAGGGCGTCAAGGTGGTGGGAACCATCGAGAATCTGCTCTACATTCTTCCCCAGAATAAATTAGACGAAATAGCGATAACCCTTTCTTTGAAAGATTATGATAATCTGGAACATATCGTGGATTTATGCGAGAAATCCGGCGTGCATACAAAGTTCATCCCAGATTACAATAGTCTGTTTCCGAGCCGGCCTTATACGGAGGATCTGATGGGACTGCCGGTGATCAATATCCGCTATGTGCCGTTAACCAACACCCTGAATTGGTGGATGAAACGGATCGTGGATATCGTGGTATCGCTGGTCGGTCTGGTCGTGGCCTCTCCCATCATGCTGGTGGCGGCTATCGCCGTGGGCTGCACTTCCAGAGGCCCTGTTATTTTTAAGCAGGAGCGGATCGGGCTTCACAATAAGCCGTTCCGTATGTATAAGTTCCGCACCATGGAGGTGCAGAAACCTTCCGCCGAGCAAAAAGGCTGGACGACAAAAGACGATCCCAGAGTCACGAAAGTGGGAAAGTTTATGAGAAGGACGAGTATAGACGAGCTGCCCCAGCTTTTTAATATCTTAAAGGGCGATATGAGCGTGGTGGGGCCGAGACCCGAACGGCCGCAGTTTGTGGAGCAGTTTAAGGAGGAGATCCCCCGTTACATGGTCAAGCATCAGGTAAGACCCGGTCTTACCGGCTGGGCGCAGATCAATGGCCTTCGCGGCGATACTTCTATTAAAAAGCGGATCGAGTACGATATTTTTTATATTGAGAACTGGACGATGTCTTTTGATGTCAAGATTATGTTTTTGACGATTTTCAGGGGATTTATCAATAAAAACGCCTATTAGAAGAGATACTAAAATCTTAAGAAATCTGAAAGACTTCCGGAAGAATCGGGAATTAAGGTTGCAAATATATCAAGATGTAGTATAATCTTATCAGAGTTGCCACAAAAGCTTGCCTTTTGGGACAGAATATGACAAAATGAAAAATGGGTTTGAGAAACGATACGCATTTTAAGGAGTACAGGATATGGCGAAGAAGCAGAAGAAGTCGGGAAAGAGGGAACAGGCAAAGAAACAACGCAGGAGGATCATTCTCTTTATCGTGGAGATCATCATCCTGCTATTGGCGGTGGTAGTACTGTATGCCGTACTAGCCGGGACGGGCAGCGGTAAGGTGGAGTTGAAAGAAAAAGACATCATCATAAATAAGACCGTGCAGGAGGCCGAGGAGACCACGATGAAGGGCTACCGGAATATTGCCCTGTTCGGCGTGGACTCTACCACAGGAGCCCTGACAAAAAATACCAGAAGCGATACGATCATGATCGCATCCATCAATCAGGATACCGGAGAGTGTAAGCTGGTTTCCGTATACCGCGACACTTACTTAAACTTAAGCAACGATTCTTACAATAAATGTAATGCTGCTTATGCCAAGGGCGGTCCTGAGCAGGCCATCAATATGTTGAACATGAATCTGGATATGAACATCACGGACTTCGTCACGGTGGGCTTTGCGGGTCTGACGGATGCCATCGATGCGGTGGGCGGCGTCTATATAGAAGTAGATAGTTCGGAGATCAGCCATCTGAATAACTATCAGCTTTGTATTGCCGAGAATTTGAAAAGGACTTATACGCCGGTGGCGGATACGGGCTATCAGCTTTTGGACGGCCTGCAGGCCACTGGTTACTGCCGGATCCGTTCTACGGCTGGCGACGATTTTAAGCGTGCCGAGAGACAAAGAGAAGTGTTGATGGCGGTAGCGGATCAGGCCAAGAAGGCATCGATACCGAAATTAACGGAAACGGCGAACGCTGTGTTTGACGAGGTATACACCTCGCTGGATCTTTCGGAGATCGTGGATATGCTGAGCAATGTCGGAGCCTACTACATCTCGGAGACGGAAGGCTTCCCGCAGGAGGAGTTCCGCAGGACGGGTACCATCGGCTCCAAGGGTTCCTGCGTCATCCCCACGAGCTTAGAGGATAATGTCAAGTGGCTGCATAAGTTCCTGTTTGATGCGGATAATTACGATCCTTCTTCGACCGTAAAGGAATGCAGCGAAAAGATTTATCAGGATACGAACGGCTATCTGAAATAAGTACAAAGGGGTCTGGAAGACAGACCCCTTAAAAAATATTTGCAGAGTACATGGAGGGAACTGTGGAAACCGTAGATGTGATCATTCCAGTGTACAAACCAGACAGTGGTTTTTTGGAATTGATAAAGAGACTGCGGATGCAGACGGTACAGGTAAATCAGATCATCCTGATGAATACGGAGCAAAAATATCTGGACAGACTGCTTTACGGTACTACGTTGGAGCGGCAGGTTCATAATATAACAGTAAGGCATTTGTCGAAGCGGGAATTTGATCACGGCCGCACCAGAAATCAGGGCGTGAGGCTGTCAAAGGCCGATGTATTTGTGATGATGACGCAGGACGCCATGCCGGCGGACGAATATCTGATCGAGCGGCTGCTTGCGCATCTAAGGCAGGAAAATGTGGCAGTATCTTACGCAAGACAGCTTCCGACCGAAAAAAGCGGAGAGATCGAGCGCTATACCAGACGGTTCAATTATCCGGAAAAATCCTGCGTCAAGACTAAGGAGGACCTGCCAAAGCTGGGGATCAAGACGTTTTTTTGTTCCAATGTCTGCGCCGCCTACGACAGGGAGACTTTCGATAAGCTGGGCGGGTTTGTGAATCATACCATTTTTAATGAAGATATGCTCTATGCCGCCAAGGCGGTGGAGGCGGGCTGGGGGATTGCTTATGCGGCGGAGGCGTGCGTATATCATGCGCATAACTATACCCACAGACAGCAGTTTCACCGGAATTTTGATCTCGGCGTCTCGCAGGCGGATCATCCGGAGGTGTTTGCTAAATATCCTTCTGAGTCGGAGGGGATCCGCATGGTGAAGGGGCTGGTGGCGCACTTGAGACAAAAAGGGATGAGGAATAAAATACCATATGTTATTGTGCAAAGCGCCTTCAAATATGCAGGCTATTTATGCGGGAAACATTATCGCAGGCTGCCGCGGCGGTTGGTGGTGGCTATGGCTTCAAATAAGGAATATTTTAGTTAAAAAACGGAGAAGGAGACTATCATATGTGCGGAATCGTAGGTTACATCGGAACAAAGCAGGCAGCCCCCATCATCTTGGACGGTTTGGCGAAGCTGGAGTATCGGGGATACGACTCGGCCGGTATGGCGATCTATGACGGCGAGGGAAAGATTAATATCACGAAATCGGTGGGCAGACTCAAGATTTTGGAAAATATGACGCACGGCGGCGAGACTATGCCGGGTCTGTGCGGCATCGGGCATACCCGCTGGGCGACCCATGGCGCGCCGAGCGACACAAATGCCCACCCGCATTTCAACGAGGCGGAGACGATCGCGGTGGTACATAACGGTATCATCGAAAATTATTTGCAGCTTCGCAAAATGCTGATCGAGCGGGGCTATAAGTTCGTGTCGGAGACGGATACGGAAGTGCTGGCGCATCTTTTGGATTACTATTATAAGGGAAATCCGCTGGAGGCTGTCACTAAGGTGCTGCACCGCGTAGAAGGTTCCTATGCGCTGGGGATTGTTTTTGCCGACTGCCCTGATCAGATTTTTGCGGCCAGAAAGGATTCGCCCCTGATTGTGGGGCAGAACGAGGAAGGCTGTTTTATCGCCTCGGATGTGCCTGCGATCTTAAAGTATACCAGAAAGGTCTACTATGTGGATAATCAGGAAGTCGTGCGTCTGAGAACCGATCATATGCACTTCTACACGGTGGACGAGGAGGAGATCAAAAAGGAGCCCGTCACGATCGAATGGGATGCCAGCGCGGCGGAGAAAGCAGGCTATGAGCATTTCATGTTAAAGGAGATGTACGAGCAGCCAAAGACCGTGACGGATACTCTGATGCCCCGCATTAAGGGCAATGACATTGTAATCGAAGAATTGAATATGAGCGATGAGGAGCTGCGGGCTGTGAAGAAAATTCATATTGTGGCCTGTGGTTCGGCTTACCACGCGGGCGTGACGGGAAAGTACGTGATCGAAGGGCTTGCCCGGATTCCGGTGGAGGTGGATCTGGCTTCCGAGTTCCGCTACCGCGATCCCATTTTGGAAGAAGGCGGCATGGTGGTGGTGATCAGCCAGTCCGGCGAGACGGCGGATACGCTGGCCGCGCTGCGCGAGGCGAAGGCGAGAGGTTTTCAGGTACTGGGCATCGTCAACGTCGTGGGAAGTTCCATTGCCAGGGAAGCGGATAACGTAATGTACACATGGGCCGGGCCGGAGATCGCGGTGGCGACGACCAAGGCTTATACGGCGCAGTTGATTGCGCTCTACCTGTTAGCGATCAAGTTTGGCAGGGTGCGGGGTAAAATCGATGATATGACATTCGCGTCACTTTTAGGCGACCTGCGCTGCCTGCCTGACCAGATCGAGCTTCTCCTTAATAATAAGAACAAGATTCAGCGGTTTGCCAACCGCTACATCGGTGCGAAAGATGTCTTCTTTATCGGCAGGGGCATCGATTACGCGATCTCGCTGGAAGGGTCTCTGAAATTAAAAGAGATTTCCTATATCCATTCCGAGGCCTATGCGGCGGGTGAACTTAAGCACGGCACCATTTCCCTCATCGAGGAGGGGACGCTGGTGGCGGCCGTCTCCACACAGCCTGCGCTCTACGCCAAGACCATCAGCAATATGGTGGAGGTGAAGGCGAGAGGGGCTTTTGTGCTGGCGGTGACCTGCGAGGAGAATAAGGAGATCGAGAAGGCGGCGGATTACGTGATCTATATTCCGGAGACGAACCCGTATTTTGCCAATTCGCTGGCGATCATACCGCTGCAGTTGTTTGGATATTATGTGTCGGTCGGAAAAGGGTGCGATGTGGATAAGCCGAGGAATTTAGCGAAATCAGTAACGGTAGAGTGAATGAAAAAACACAAATTATATAAAAAATGAACACAATTTGAACACAATTCGCGGCTATACTGAGTACATGATCAACGAGAAACAGGGGCGGTTAAGCCCTCATATGCTTGCAGGATATTTTGTATAGGTATGGAAAGGAGCGGTAGATCATGTACGACAATAACACTTATCCGAACAATTATTCAGGGCAGACGGGCGCGGGACAGGGCGAGTCTCAGTCAAACAGCGATACCGGACAGCGGGAGAGCGTTTATACTTCTTACCGGGACGCACAGGACGCAGAGCAGGGCGGCTACGGCAGCCAGAGTGCGGGACAGGGCAGTTACAGCGGCCGCAGCATAGGGCAGGACGGTTACGGCAGCCAGAGCGTGGGACAGGGCAGTTACAGCAGCCGCAGTATAGAGCAGAGCAGCTACGGCAGTCAGAGCGCCGGACAGAATAGTTACGGCAGCCGGGATACGATACAGAGCCGTTACGGCAGTCAGCAGGATACGGCGCAGGGAAGTTACGCCGGTCATAGCAGCGCGGGAAGTTACCACTATGGTAATGTGTATCCCAACAACTATGCGCAGACCATGCAGAAGCCGGAGAAAAAGGCGAAGGAGAAAAAGCAGGGCGGCTTTATTAAGAAAGCACTGGTGGCGGTGGCGCTGGGACTGTTCTTCGGCGTCTTTGCGGGACTGGGACTTTATACGGTAGAGTACGCGACGGGGATGCTGGACGGCAAGGGTGATAAAAAGGCGGAGGCAGAAGCGGTTGACGAGATGGCCGACAAATCTCTTGCGAAGGCGGAACTGGATGGGAAGGCGCAGGAAGCGCCGGCGGTTGACGAAGTTCAGGTCAAACAGGCGGACGGTACGATAACGACAGCGGTGGTCACCGATGTGACCGATGTGGTCAAAAAAGTGATGCCTTCCATCGTGGCGGTGAACAATCATTATACGGAAACAATGTCATGGTTCGGGCAGTCCATGGACAGCGAGGCGGATGCCAGCGGTTCCGGTATTATCGTAGGATTGAATGATTCGGAACTTCTGATTGTGTCTAACCATCATGTCGTGGCGGATACCGATAAGCTTACGGTACAGTTTAACGAGGGCAGCGAGGCGGAGGCCTTTATCAAGGGGCAGGATTCCAAGATGGATCTGGCGGTGATCGCAGTGCCGGTGACAGAACTGTCAGATTCTACTCTGGAGGCGATTGAAGTGGCTACCCTTGGTAATTCTGATGATCTGGAGGTTGGCGAGCCGGCCATTGCCATCGGTAATTCTTTGGGATATGGGCAGTCTGTGACTACGGGTGTGATCAGTGCGCTTGACAGGAGCATCGATCTCTCCGCAGGAGGCGGTTATGGCGGCGATCATGTGGAAGGGACCTTTATTCAGACCGACGCGGCCATCAATCCCGGTAATTCCGGCGGCGCGCTCTTAAATATCAGGGGCGAAGTGATCGGCATCAACTCCAATAAGATCGGCGGCAGCGCCGTGGAGGGCATGGGATACGCGATCCCCATTTCCGCGGCGAGTCCCATCATTGCGGAACTGATGTTAAAGGAGACCAAGAGTAAGGTAGCCGAGGAGGAAAGAGGATATCTGGGCATCTCCGGCATCAGCGTCACGCAGGAGGTATCGCAGGCCTACGGTATGCCGGAAGGCGTCTATATCGCTCAGGTATACGAGGGTACGGCTGCAGCGGCAGCAGGCTTAAAGCAGGGTGACATCATCACGGAGTTCGGCGGCGATAAGATTTCGTCCATGGAAGAGCTGCAAAAGGAATTAGAGTTCTACGCCAAGGGAACTACCGTAGAAGTAAAGGTGATGACCATGACGGTAGCCGGCTATGAGGAAGCCACCAGACAGTTGACGCTGGGTAATAAAGTGACGGAATAGATAGCGGGAATGTAACGGAGAACGAAGTGCCCCGGCAGTACGGTATCCTAAGGATGCGGCTGCCGGGGGTTTTTATCGAAAGAAATTCAAGTATGGATTATCCACTCTTCATATGCTATACTATGGGCAGACCAATGCTTGCGGGCAGGACGGAGGAAAGTATGGACGATCACAGGGATGATAAGTACGAAGAAACAGAAATAGAGGAGCAAAAGAACGCTGGGACCGGAGAGCCGGAAGAGAAAAAGGACGATTCTTCCGGCGATTACGAGGACGTCTGTTTTATCTGCCGCAGGCCGGAGAGCAAGGCGGGCAAGATGTTCCGCCTGCCCAACCATATCTGCGTCTGCGACGATTGTATGCACAAGACGATGGATACGGTCAGTCAGTTCGATTATCAGGGACTTCTCAATAATCCGAATATGAGTGACCTCAATTCCGGCAAAGGCTTTCCGAATATCAGTTTTGTAAATCTGGCTGATTTACGGGGCGACGGCGGTATCCCCAACAAGCAGAAGCCGAAGAAAAAGAAGAAGGAAGAGGCTGCGGAGATTGATATCCGCGATATTATGCCGCCCCATAAGATCAAGCAGAAACTGGACGAGTATGTGGTGGGGCAGGACCATGCTAAGAAGGTGATGTCAGTAGCGGTCTACAACCATTATAAGCGGGTGGCCACCGGCACCATGGACGAGATCGAGATTGAGAAGTCCAACATGCTGATGATCGGGCCTACGGGCTGCGGCAAGACCTATCTGGTAAAGACGCTTGCCAGACTTTTGGACGTGCCGCTTGCCATTGCGGACGCTACCTCGCTGACGGAGGCGGGCTATATCGGAGACGATATCGAGAGCGTGGTCTCCAAACTGCTGGCTGCGGCGGACAATGACGTGGAGCGGGCGGAGCGCGGCATCATCTTCATTGACGAGATCGATAAGATCGCCAAGAAAAAGAACACCAACGCCAGAGACGTGAGCGGCGAATCCGTCCAGCAAGGGATGTTGAAGCTTTTAGAAGGCGCGGAGGTGGAGGTGCCCGTGGGCGCAAACTCCAAAAATGCCATGGTGCCGCTTGCTACGGTGAACACCCGCAATATCCTCTTTATCTGCGGCGGCGCGTTCCCGGATCTGGACGAGATCATCAAACAGCGTCTCAAGAAAAAGACATCCATCGGCTATAACGCCGAGCTCAAGGATAAGTATGATAAGGAAAAGAATATTTTAAGTCATGTGACGGTGGAAGATATCAGGAAATTTGGCATGATTCCGGAGTTTATCGGTCGTCTGCCCGTGATCTTTACGCTGGAAGGCTTAAGCCGCGATATGATGGTAAAGATTCTGAACGAGCCGAAAAATGCCATTCTCAAGCAGTACCAGAAATTATTAGAACTCGACGAGGTGGAGCTGCTCTTCGATCAGGGGGCGCTTGAGGCCATCGCTGGCAAAGCTATGGAGAAGGAGACGGGCGCAAGGGCACTGCGGTCCATCATCGAGGAGTTTATGCTGGACATCATGTATGAGGTGCCAAAGGACGACAATATCGGCCGTGTGACCATCACCAGAGAGTACATCGAGGGCAACGGCGGACCGATCATCGACATCCGCAGCAGAAGTGCGGAGCATCCCGATCATCTGAAAGAGATTCGGCAGGCGTAGAACTGTTAGCGGAACCTTTTATTCATTCCATCATAAGATAATGATAAGCGACATTGAGGCAGAAAGCGCGCAATAACAAACAATATTGCGCGGAATAAAGACTCTATGACTTGCAGGGAACGTATCTTATCAGAGGACTATGCAGATCTCATCACGGATTATGAATTGATGAAGCAGATTTTGGAAATGTCGGGTGTGGATGCCTGCTATCACGAACTGGATGCGGGTTATGGCATTTCCTATGTGAACAGGGCCCAGATCGAGCCGCTTTCCATCGGATATTACGGGTATTCCAGTATTCCTAAGCTTTACGGCCTGATGCGGTCAGACGGGCAGATTTTCGATCCGTCCTGTCTGGCGGCGATGGGAAATATAAAAGTACAAGAGCCGCCGCTCGCCCTTCAGGGGAGCGGCGTTATCATCGGTTTCATCGATACGGGGATTCGCTATCAGGAAAATGTGTTCAGGCGGGAGGATGGAAGCACCCGCATCGTTTCCATTTGGGATCAGACCATACAAACAGGGGATGCGCCGGAGGGTTTTCTTTATGGAACGGAGTATAAGCGGGCGGATATCGACAGGGCGCTGGCATCGGAGACACCTTTGTCCGTTGTACCGACGACTGATCTGGACGGACACGGCACCAGCCTTGCCTCGGCAGCGGCGGGCAGTCTCTTGGATCAGGGCCTTGCCTTTCGGGGTTCGGCACCGAGAGCGGATATCGCTGTGGTCAAGTTAAAGGAGGCCAAGACTTATCTGCGGGATTACTATCTCATCGACGACCGTGCGTCCGCTTATCAGGAAAACGATATCATGGAGGCGGTCAAGTATCTGCAGCGGATGGCGGTAGCCTACAGCAGGCCTGTGGTGATCGTTCTGGGGCTTGGTACGAACATGGGCAGCCACGACGGTACATCTTCTCTGGATTCTTACCTGAACATCGTGGCAGGCCGCAGGAGCCGGGTGGTGGTGGTCTGCGGCGGCAACGAAGGCGACAAGGAGCATCACTATGAGTCCGCTATGCCGGGGAGCGTGGAGATTCGTGTAGAGGAGGCGATGAAGGGATTCTGCGCGGAATTGTGGGGGAGCCTGCCGGATGCTTACGCTGTGCAGATTCGCTCACCGGGGGGCGAGGTATCACCGGTCATCGATTTTAGAAACGGGATCAACAGGAGGATATCCTTCATTTTTGAGAAGACAAGGATTCAGATCGGTATTGTGCTGGTGGAGCGGGATGCGGGGGAACCTCTGGTATTCATGCGCTTTGAGGATCCGACACCCGGCATCTGGACAGTGGATGTGTCGCCTGCCGGCAGAAGGATAGAGGGCAGCGGCATTTATCATATGTGGCTTCCCATCGAGGCTTTTTTGGAGCATCCGGTGACTTTCCTTTCACCCAGTCCGGATGTGACACTGACAGAGCCGGCGAACGCTTCGCAGGTGATCACCATATCCGCCTACAACAGCTATGCGGACAGCTGGTATGCGCCTTCGGGCAGGGGATATACCAGAAACGGTTCCATCAAACCGGAACTGTCCGCGCCGGGCGTACGGGTGCCTACGGTCTTTGGGGAGGAGAGCGGTTCCAGTCTGGCGGCCGCTTTGGCGGCCGGCTGCGTGGCGCAGTTTCTGGAGTGGGCCGTGGTGGATGGGAATGCCTTTTCGGTGGACAGCAGGGGGACGAAGAGCTTCCTGATTCAGGGGGCGGACCGGCCGGCCGGTATTGTATTTCCGGATAAACGTTGGGGTTTTGGACGTCTTAGCATCAGCGGGACGTTTGAGACACTGGCGAGGATTTAGGATATTTGCGGATACTTTATTACCCGTGTTACGGATATGTTGTAATATGTTGTGTGGAGCGAAGCAGGCGGTAACATGCCTGCTTTTGGCTTTTTTATATTTTGGCAGACAGTTGATAGGCACACAAGAACGTGCGTTCGAAAATAATTGAAAAAGTGGAAAAAACATGATATTATATAAATAACTATTAAAAATTTATTGGTGCTGCACGGGAGGAAAAGGGTGAGTAAAAATAAAGTAATTGTGGTGCAAAACATTAATATTACTGTTTCGGAGGAAAATTTTGACGATTATATTTGTATCACTGATATTGCAAAAGCTAAAGTTGGCGAGTCCAGAGCAGCAGATGTTATAAAAAACTGGATGCGAAACAGAGCAACTTTGGAATTTTTAGGCACATGGGAGCAAATCTACAATCCTGCTTTTAAAGTAGTCGAATTCGACCACTTTAAAAGTGAAGCTGGTTTACATACCTTTGTGCTGAGTGTTTCAGAATGGATTGAGAAAACAGAAGCGATAGGATTATTTGTGAAACGTGGAAAATATGGGGGAACGTATGCACATAAAGATATCGCTTTTGAATTTGCTTCTGCGATTAGTCCCGTTTTTAAATTATATTTGATTAAAGAATTTCAAAGACTGAAAGAAGCTGAGAATGATGCAAAGAAAATCGAGTGGGACGCAAAAAGATTTTTGTCTAAAAATAATTATTTAATTCAAACATATGCGGTTAAAAACTACTTAATTCCATCAGGAAATTATAAAGAAAATCTGGAGTGGCTGGCATATGCAGAGGAAGCGGATATTTTGAATGTTGCGTTATTCGGATTTACAGCAAAAGCATGGCGGGATAAAAATCCTGAACTGGCGAAAAAGAATAATGTGAGAGATTTTGCTACAATTAACGAACTTACGGTTTTATCCAATTTGGAAACACATAATGCACAAATGATTCGTGAGGGTAGAAATAAAGCAGAAAGATTTCAAATTTTAAAAGAGATTGCAGAGTATCAGTTGAATGTTCTTAAAGCGGCGGAACAGATAAAATTGATTGAGGAAAAGTGAAAAAACTTGTGACAACAACTTAACGTTAGCAGGGTATAGAGCGCTGTGCATTGAAAATAGTCTGCTAAGGTAGAATTGAGGGGGAGGTTATTTAAATCGATGTAATAAACGTGAAGGATTTATACAAAATCTGTAAAACTAAATTGTATTTTAAATGTAGTTGTATATGTGACATGAAAATGATAAATTAGAAATACAGAGGATTGTTTATGGGAAATATATATGACGGAGCATTTCGAACAGTTTAAATGATTGTTGGCAGATGATCATCTCGGTGATTAATGAGATTTTTAAGGAAAGCTATATAGGGAGTGAATTGATAGAGTTTCATTCCAACGGGCATTTTATTGACCAACAGGATGTAGAAGACAAGGAAAGAATAACAGATACTAATTTTATAAGCTATGGAAAGAAAAAGAAGAAATACCATCTGGAGTGCGAGAGTAGCCTGTCAGATGGGCGGATGACAATCAGATTCCTTTAGATGAAGGTGAAGAAATATATTCTGGAAGATTTTTTTCAAAAGCCTTGCTATTGTTAATTTCCTTTTATATTTTTTCACATGAAAAGAACTTTAAGGTGTATAATGGTAATGATAAGAGATTAGCAGAGTAGTTGCAATCAGCAAGAGAGGTAGGATAAAACGGCAGAATGCAGTGTATGAATCGGCATGTGTACTGGCTAGATGGAACTATGGTATTCACCAATTGTTGTAATACTTTGGAGTTGCTGAAACTGTATAAACTATTGTACAAATGGGTAAAATAAGGTTTTTGGTTGCAGAAGTATTAAGAAAGTTTAGAGAGAAGAACAAATGGATAAAGCTTTTGATGCTGTTTTGCAAAGTGAGGTAGATGCTGCAGCTATTGCAAAAACATCATATTGTTTTTTGGGGGAGCGATTTCGTTACCAATGTCTGTGTTGTGGTGAAGAAGTTTATCTTGCTGCAGCTGATAGTAGTGAACGTTCTCCTCATTTTAGGCATCGAAAAGGAAATAATGATACGGAATGTGAACGATATCTTGGACAGTTGGACACAGCGGAACATTTTGCGCTTTTGAGAAGGCATAAACATGAACATATAGAGTTTTATTTTAACAGGGACAGAATGACATTCGAGTTGTGTACTTATTTTACGGAAGAAGAGCTTCAAGCATATGAGAAAGGAAACAATAGGCTGACGGTATCTTCAAAATATTGTACGGATCCATTTCTCGCTATTCCTCTTAACAAAGAAGTATTTGTTCCGGGCAGAAAAAGCTATTTTACAATCACAGAATTTTCAACGCAATATATTGTCTCCTTTGATTCTGGGTTTAATAGCTGTATCTATCAGGATGTAATGAGAGATACGAAGGGAATCAATATATTCAGAGTTAGAATGCAGGATGAACACTGCAAGCATCAAACATCGTCACTTCTCTATACAAATACCGAATATATTGGTATATCTGAGTGTGAAGAAACTATGCAGGAACTTGCATCTTTAGAATATATCATCTCAAAAGAGATGTTTTCTTTTGTCACTGAAAACAGGGATTTTTATGGACTGAAGTTTTCTGTAAAACAAGTAGAATTTTCTGTTCGGCACTTTTTTCAGAAACATGACTATCAACTAGAAACATCGGAATCGTTCAGTATTTTATGGCCACCGGTTTATGTTAGAAATTCGCGTTCAATATGTACTGGCGATACGATATATGTTCACTCGAGCTTTGAGTTGATTCCTCATGGAAATATAAATGTAGATGGTACTTTTACCCGGGAAAACGATAGAGATATATTGCAGTTGCATGTTGATGATGAAGTTATTATTTATGAAAAAAATATTGATATATGCGTCCAGAAGGAAAGAAAGTTGGGAATGGAAACAGTTCTGGAAGAATCTGTGACTATCTATTCTGACAGATATACCGTTTCCGAACAGTATGATTACTTTTTATTTGACAAGAACGGATGCACACGGTTGCTTTCAGGTTCAAACGTATATCTTTCTGAATCGGATCGGATTGTCGGATATAAAAATGGACATATAAAAGTATATGTATATGCGTGTCCAAAAGAAAAAATGGATACAGGACAACTTATAAATGAGATGGTGAAATATCATCCACAGTCAGAAACATTTGAACCGGATGATTTTATGGATATAACGACAAACGAAACAGTCTTAGCGTATCTAGAAAATTGCTATAGGAGTGGACGTATTAATACAGTCGTTAAACGGTACATCAAGGAGAGAATGATTTGAATTATTTGACAGACCTTACAAAAGAAGAAATTAAGTATGTATGTACAGTTATCCCGTTTAAAGAGGTATCTACATACTTTAGAAAATATCCAAAGGAATTCAGCGAATTAAAACCGGGATTCCGTGTAAAGTCGTTGAATGAGGATACTGTCATCCAGACGCTTTATGACTTTCGCAATAGGGATTTTATTGCTTCTTTTCTATTCAAGCATATTGACAGATGGATTAAAGAAATTGATGAGGAATTGGTAAAAGCGCTTGAGAGCGAGATTAATCAGGAGGCAGCTTATATTGATGTGCTGTCGCGTTCTTTTTTTGTAGGAAACGTTGCACTGTTCTTCAAAATTAAAGGAGAAGAGAAGTCCGAAGATTATTTGAAGGTTATGCGTTCATCTGTTTTGTATCAGTCTGCTCATCAGAAAACAAATGGAGAAGAATTGGATTTTTTGAAGAAAAAGCAGCGGGAGCTTATGGATATTCAGGAAGGGTTAAAGAATAAGATTTCTGATGAAGAGAAAAACATCGGAAAATTGAAAAAACAGGAAGCAGGACTGAAAGAAGAGTTAAAAGAAAAAATAATGCAGCTTGAGCAGGAACAGGAAAAAAGCACTCGTCTATCTGAAAAAGTAGACAAATTGGAAGCTGGACTAAAAAAAACTCGGGATGATGAGATATGGAAGACTGCGGAGATGCAACAGAGGATTGACATCCTTACTTCCAAACTAAAGGATCAAGCTGAAATGGTAGTAGGATACGAGAACAGCATTTCTGAATATGCGTCTAAACTTTCTACCGCCCAGGATGACATTGAGACATGGAAAAATAAAGTAAGAAGTTGCGAAAAACAGCTTTTTACATATAAAGCGGAAAGAGCAATATTTTTAACAGATCAGGAATCTGACCGGAAGCAAATCAGAGAGCTTAAGGAAGCACTTGATAAAGCGCTTGGTGCTGAAAAAGTATATAAAGAATATCTTTCTACACTTAGTAAAGAAAAAGGATCCTATCTACAAAAGAGCCGAGAACTGGAAGAAACACTAGAAACGTAGAAAAATATAGAGACTGCTGCAGAAGCTGTTTCAAAGAGATACGCAGATGGCAATCGGAAGATGCCGTTATGCCCTGAAGATATGGATGATTTTGATGAATATTTCAGTTATAACCTTGAAAATATCGGATTTGACAGGAACGAGGATGGTTCAGTAGATTTTGTGGATTATCTTGAAAAAAGTTTCTTTCATGGTATTCCGGTGTTGATAAAAAGAGGATTGGGAATTAATTTAGCTAATTGTCTGGCAAATACGCTATATGGTGTGCCAGTTGCTGCTCAACTGCTATATTCAGAAGGTGCAGGTGTACAAAAAATAAGTGAGTTTCTTGCTGATATACCTGATCGGGTTGTCTGTATTGATGGCTTTATTGGGAACTGTAATGAACTGGAATTAATTCCGGTGCTCGAACAATATCGCAACAAGATTATCATCCTTACCTATATGTATGATAAGACGCTGAGTTTTGTTCCAGACGAAATTCTTTCTTCGGTTCATTTTATCAGTGCAGATGTTTTTAGTTCTGTATTAAGAATCAAGGATATTACGGAGGATCCTTCCGAAGTAAAAGAAATTTTGTCTGCATACAAAAGCTATACAGGAGTTGACAGCCGGTTGCAGAAAATATTTTATGAGATTGCATGTGAATGCGGACTGGGAATGGATACGGCATATGCGATGGCTGACATGATCGAAGATGAAAACTATCTGAACGAGATGCTAATGTTCACACTTCTTCCATATGTGTCTAAAGTTCTTGGGAAGAATCCTTACAATTGTTCCAAACGTCTTCAGCGGTATGCAGGAGAAGCGGGACGCTGTTCGAAGAAAAATATTTTGATGAGGTGGTTTGGATAGTGAATAAATTGATCAATATCATGTCAGATGACATGAATATACATCCTTATACCAATGAACCGGCTGAATACTTTGGGTATAGGGTCATCTATTCAGCTCTCGGTTTGTGGTGCCTTACATCAGCACTCAGTGAAAAAGAAGGTAAGAGAGGGATTAGTAAGAATGCACAAAGCATCTTGCTGCATGACCTGTCTAAAAAATATGTTGAACTATGTCCAATGGCAAAACGTTTTATTTTTGCTTCAAGAAATATCGATATTGCAGTATTTATTCGGAATATCTATGAACAGACAGGATATCTGCTGACACTTGATAATAATTACAATGTTTTGAATAATAGTGGCGAAACCATAAAAGTTTCTGAAACAGATTATCTGTATTTTGGATTGCCAGCAACATATTATATTGTAAATGGGCTTGGAATTCACTGCAGGAATAGTAGACATGAAGTAAAACTAAATGATTTTCTCATACGTGACAGTTTGCCACCGGAAGAATACATAAAAGTAAAATATGACGAGTGTGACTTTAATGAACGAGATATTGATGTGGCGGAACTGGAATTTTTCAATCCGTTCTATTATGGAAATATATCCAATTCATGGCATGGGCACATGAAATCCAATATGACGATGGCACGGAAAAGTAAGACGGGGCCATATTATAAAACTATTAGAAAAGAAGACGGTACGCTTCTTTTTGCTGATGATAGCAGTGAGGATGAGCTTGATGCCTTAACGGGAGCGGAATTCCGACGGTTATATATTGCTCTTAGGTATCACTACGATAATCCGATGCAGCTACTCATATGTCCGATAGATGAGGCATACTCCTATATTCGTATCCTTGGACAATTGCCAAATAGGGAATACTTTTATCTGCTTATGAATGCATGGCCAAGATATGGATTTTCCGATCGAAATCATTTTATCATACGAAACGAATTGACAGTACAGACTGCAGAAGTTCTTAGAACAATAGGTTTTACTGCAAGAAAAGGTGAATTTTATGGATAGATATACGAACGGAGTACAGCAGTACTATCAGACAATAAGGAATCGGCTGGTAAATTATATCAAATCAGATTATCTCGCTAACAGCGAAACATTGCTTTTGTATGTAGACGAGCTTCTCGGAGAGATGTGTTCGGATGATATTAATATCGCAAGGGAACCGTACATTGAGACATCTTCTTCCTATCGTAAGGTAAATGACGGTATTCGGTTGGCTGACATTGAGAATAATGTTAAGGAAGTCCTTTTAAAGCTTGTCGATGCAGATCTTGGTATTTATTCCACCCCTTTTACTCATCAGGTAAAAGCTCTTACAAGTGCGTTGAAGGGGAAAGATCTGTTTGTATCTACTGGTACAGGATCCGGTAAGACAGAGTGTTTTCTTTGGCCGATTATCGCGCGTGCTATCGAAGAATCTCTTAACAGACCGAAAGATTTTAAAATGCCAGCGGTAAGAACTCTTATTATTTATCCTATGAATGCACTCGTATCTGACCAGCTTGCCAGATTTCGAAAGATTATGGGCGCTAAAGAGTTCATGGATATCTTTACATCTTGCTCGGGGGCAGGACGTATCCCACATTTTGGCATGTATACCGGAAGAACTCCCTATTCCGGAGAGTCAAAAAAACAGAGCAATATTAATCTTGCAGAGACATACCGTGAACAATATCTTGTGGATGAGTATGCTACAGAAGAAGAACAAAAAGAACAGTTGAAAAAAATAAATGGATTCAAGAGTATCAATAAATATCCTGCAAGATATGGCGGAGAAGAAGGTCTGAAGGATTTTATTAATAATCTCGAAAACGACATTCATAAGCCGAGTCCTTATGATGCAGAATATATCACCAGATTTGAAATCCAGAAGAACACTCCGGACATACTGATTACTAACTATTCTATGTTGGAGTATATGCTCATGCGTCAGATGGAGGCAGGTATATGGAATGATACGAAAGAATGGTTGAACAAATCAGAGGAAAACAGACTTCTCATTGTTCTTGATGAAGCACATATGTACAGAGGCTCCTCAGGCGGAGAAATCGCGCTCCTTCTTGACAGGCTTTTTTCGCGTCTCGATATTTCTCTTGAGAAAGTACAGTTTATTCTTACGACCGCAAGTATGCCAGTAGAAGACGAAGAGGCCATATCCGATTTCTTTAACGGTCTCACCGGAAAGAAATATTCCGAATGTGTTCCTCTTTTTGGTGATAAAGAAATTGTTCATAATGATTTTAAAGTGATGACGGATGCTGCGGCTCTTGCCTCCATAGGAACCAGTCAGGTGACAAAAGCCGAGATTAGTACAAGAATTTGCGCTTTTGCTAAAAATGTGTTTCAGATCGAGTTGCCTTCGGATATTTCCGCTTCAGATGCACAAGGATGGCTGTTTGAAAATCTCTGGGATTATCAGGCATTTGTGAAGCTTCATGAACTGTGTAGAGACGGTGCAAAATCCTATACAGAACTAAAAGCGAAGATATTTGGAAGCAGTGAGTATGCAGGGAATGCCCTTGACGCACTTCTTGCTGTTGTTTCTCTTGCAAAAAAGAATGGTGAGATTCTTTTCCCCGTAAGATTACATATGTTTGTCCGCGGAATCCAAGGATTATACGCCTGTTCCAATCCGAAGTGTACCTGTGGAGCGAAATACTCTGATGAAGAAAAACTTCCTCTTGGTAAGGTGATTTCTATCCCACGTGAAAAATGTGGATGTGGTGGCAGGATATATGAGCTTGTAAATCATATCAAATGTGGAGCACTATATTTTAAGGTATATGTTCAGAAGATATCCGGAACAGGATATTGGTATGTGTTTCCGAATAAAGGGCTGAGCGGTGGAGCAAACGACCTGACAGAAATGCTTCTTTATATTTGTCCGGATGGCTATGTTCTGGAAAGTAAAGATAAAGCAGGGTATCTCGATCCTGTGACAGGAAAACTATATCTTGATTACCAGAATGACAATGGACTGCTTAAGGTTATCTATCCGGAATACGATGAAAAACACAATCGTTTTATGTTTAATAAATGCCCGAAATGTAAAAAGAACATGCCGTTAAAAAAGCCTACGAATCTGGAAACGAAGGGCAATATTCCTTTTTATAACCTGACAAAAGCACAGTTTGAGCTTCAGCCAGCAAGATCTAAACTCATTAACGAAGGCAAGAAGGTGCTTCTGTTCTCAGACTCCAGACAGAATGCAGCAAAGCTTGCGTTGGACCTATCCAAATCATCCGATACGGATGGATTTTGTCAGGCAGTTATGTTGGCAGCTAAGAAACTGTCGGAAGACGGAAAAGAACATTCCCTGAAAGAACTCTATAATGTGTTTCTTGTGGTCTGTGTGGAGCAGAGATTGGAATTCTTTTCTGGCGACAGCGCGGATATCTTCCATGACCATCTTGAGAAGATATGTAAAAACCTTAAAAGACATAAGGACATTTCAAAGGTGAATTTTGAACCGTTGCCATATGGCTATTACGAGCAGCTGTTAAATTTTTTTACAGAAAGTCCGCGTTCCTTCAAGGATATTGGTCTTGGTTTTCTTGGGCCTATGGACGGAGTTCTGGAAGACTGTGTTTATGAGCTTGAGGATGATTATAACATTATAATCAATGAAAAAATGCTCCGTTCTATTTTAGTCCTGCTTTTCTGGGACGTCATGGATGGAAGTGCGGCTCTTGGTAATTCTATTGATGATGAGGTCAGAAGAAACCTGCCAGGACGAAGTAAGAACCAATTTTTTGGCCTTAGTGGAGATTTTTCTGATTCCATTGATAAGGAGTTCATTCGGATTGTAAAAGATATGACTGAACTTAATGATAGAAAAATGGGAGAGTTTTTGAATTGTATAAAGAGCAAGTTTTTTGGGCCGGGAACAAACCTTCGGTATTACCTTAAATTTGATGTGGTAAAGATAGTCATTGCGGATAAGGATTTCAACTGGTATCGGTGTGAGAGGTGCGGAAAAATTTCTCCATATAAGCTCGGTAATTACTGTGGTTCCTGCTTTAAATCTGAAAACTTGCATATTATTACCAATGTGGAACTCTCCAGATTTGATTTTTGGAGAAAGCCTGTGCTTGCTGCTATCGATGGAGAAGAGAAAATTCACACTATTGATACAGAGGAACATACCGCACAGCTTTCCCACAAGGAAACAACGAGCGACATTTTAAGCAGAACCGAGGATTATGAGATTCGTTTTCAGGATATTGATGTCGGTGAGTTTGGGGAGAATTCTATCGATGTATTAAGCTGTACCACTACCATGGAGGTTGGTATTGATATTGGTTCCTTGACAGCAGTAGGATTAAGAAACATCCCTCCTATGCGTGAGAACTACCAACAAAGAGCAGGTCGTGCTGGGCGAAAGAGTTCCGGGATTTCCACCATTGTTACGTATTCTTCTGGAGGCGTTCACGACAGCCACTACTTTATGCATCCGGATGAGATGATATCCGGAGAGCCTAGGAAGCCGTGGATTGACAGGGATAATCTGAAGATTAAACAGCGTCATTATAATATGAAAGCGTTAAACAGTTTTATGTCAATGGAGCCAATGTGTAGCAAGTTTGACAGTATTCTTGAAGTCGGGATTGTAACATTCTGTGAGAAGTATGCCGATGCCTTTATTGAACATGCATATTCTCTTGGTTTTTCGACAGACAGCACGGTCGAGATATTCTGTAAAATAAGAGATATGGTGCTTTCAGAAGACAAAAGAAATGAGTATTTCAATGGAGACAAAGAAACTCCTGCGTTTGATGTATTTTATTCAGAGGGATATATTCCTTCTTATTCCTTTCCAAAGAATGTTGTGAAATTTTGTGTGGAAAAGGATATCGAACATGGGCGGAGAGCTCCTAAGGATATTAAGTATGCTCCTGAAAGAGACATAGCTATTGCCATTAGTGAATATGCCCCGGGGCGTTTTATTACTATTGATAAAAAGATATATAGAAGCGGCGGATTGTATTCAAATCCGAGACCAAAGGGATATGAGAATAATCAGGCGGAATACTACTTCACGAGTAAGGATTATAGGAAAGACATTATTGTCTGCACGGAATGTAATTGGTTTGGTGATGAGATGGAAGAATATACAGTATGTCCTTATTGCCATGCGCCGGTAGAACCGCATTCGATGATTAAGCCGTGGGGGTTCGCTCCGGTTAAGGGAGAGCCGGTTAAGTATGAAGATGAGGAAGAAGAAAAGACATATGCAGAAGCACCATATTATTCCTATGTTCCGAAAGATACGGAAATGCAGAGTTATAAACACAGCCATATCCGCTTTGCGAATCTTCAGAACCACAAGGTTCTGACCGTCAATATGGGAAAGAGGAAAAAAGGATTTAATATTTGTACCAAATGTGGTGGAGCAGAAGTGGCTGAACCGCTTCAGACAGGCGATTTCCGAATCTTCAAGCCATATCGTGACCGCTATCAATGCGGCCATGAAAGAATTGAAGCAAATATTTATCTTGGTTATGAATTTTTGACAGATATGTTTATGTTAGATATCAGATATGATAATCAGAAGTTGGTATCAAACTATGACAATGAGGAAAAGAGAATTCTCCGCTCTGCGGCAACAACTTTGCATGAGGCAATTAAGAAAGCAGTGTCTCTTTCACTGGACATTGATTATAATGAAATTAATGGCGGATGGAGAACGCGTCTTGAGGAAAACGGTGAAGTACATATTGAGATGTTCTTTTATGACAATCTGACCAGTGGTGCCGGTTATTCTTCCCTTATTGGGGAAGACGGAGTGTTTGATGATGTTTTTTCTAGAACGAAAGAGATTCTTACGGGCTGCACCTGTTCGAGGTCATGTAGAAACTGCCTTGATAATTTTTACAACCAGAGAAATCACGATATCTTTGACAGAATGTTGGCTGCACAGCTCCTTGAATATGCTTTGTATGGGAAATATCCGGAAGATTATTCAGAAAAAGAGCAGGAAATTTTTCTGGTACCTCTGAGGAAACTGATTAGAGAGTCAAAAGGTATATCTGAAAAAGAAAATATTGTTTTTGAAGTTATTCCGTCATTGAGAAAGCGGGAAAGAAATGAAAAAGGTAAGCTGTATCTAAATCCATATAATTTATCAGACTGGCTTCCCAATACATTTAGGGAGTATTTGGAAAAAGTCAATGAATAAATCGGATGTGAATATATATCCTACTCTCCATTAAGATATCCTGAAGGAAAAAGTAACTTGGTTGAATTTTTGAAGTACATGATTGACTAACTTGGACATGGTGGAGGCATATATATCGAGCCTTTTGCTGGCGGGGCAGGTGTTGCGATTGAACTCCTCCTTCAGGGGGGTGTCAGCAGGATAGTTATCAATGACTATGATAAAGGAATTTGGTCTTTTTGGAAAGCTGTCCTTACTGAGACTGATCGATTTATAGCGGAGCTTGCAGTTGTTCCACTTACTATGGAAGAATGGAACCGACAGCGCAAGATCTGCCTCACACGAAATGATAAATACAGCTTTGAGCTTGGTTTTGCAACATTTTATATGAATCGTACGAATCGTTCTGGCATTATTAAAGGCGGTGTGATTGGCGGTATGGATCAGTCTGGATCATGGAAAATGGATGCCCGTTTCAAGAGAGAAGAGTTAATCCGAAGGATAGAGAGCATTGCTAAGAGAAAATCACATATAAAGCTGTATAACAAGGACATTAATAGCTTTATTACACGATATATTCCTCTGTATGAAGAAAATGCACTGGTTTATTTCGACCCTCCATATTTCAAAAAAGGAAAACAACTCTATATGAATTACTTCCAATTAGAAGATCATGTTCGGATTGAGAGAGCAATAAGAGACTATGTAAAATGTGACTGGATCATTACTTATGATGATGCATCAGAAATAGAAAATATTTATAGGGGGTATTCGATGCGTTTGTATGATCTAAATTACAGTGTGTCATCTAAGTGCAAAGCCAGCGAACTTATGATATTCAAAGAAGGGATTAAAGTTCCATATGCCGAGGAACTTCAGAAACAAAGGATAAAAATTAACATTCGATTTTGTGATACATAGTTTTGAGTGATTGTTTTATGCACAATGCTGGAGTTAAGATGAAGTTAGTCAGCTCCATGTTCATAACGCCCAAATTTCTGAACTATAAACTGGATATGCCTGGATAGACCATGGCCGTGGCATGACGAGTATCCCCAGAATAATAAGCTATTCGGTGATGGTTGTATCTGGAAATGCTGAAAAATCTTAGTCTTTGGAGATACTTTATTACACCCATTTTGTGCTTCAACTTGACAATAATGTACCACCAATTTTGCCCTAACTTAGCAATAATCAACCATACTCCCCACGAAGTTATGCGGTTTTCAGCGTTTTTTACTCAAAAAAGCGTTAAAAAGTTTGTGACAATAACTTGCCATTAGCGGGTTTTGGACGTCTCAGCATCAGCGGGACTTTTGAGACGCTGGCGAGGATTTAGGCGATTACTTTCCCACACAAACCTTGCTGATTTTCCCTACTTGTGGTATCTTGAAAAGAGTGAATACTTTATGGCAGCATGGACGGAAGCATAATTAAGGAAGTGCGGGAAGTAAAATGAAACGGTATGAGACAATGAAAAATAGGATTGTAAGCCTTTTACTCATGGCGCTTTTTATGCTTGGCATCCTCACGGCCTGCAAAACACCTGCGAGCGAGACCGCTGCGCCCGGAATGGAGGCGGCGGGCGAACCTGCGGCAGAGGAAGCAGATAAGGAGCAGGGCGAAGATACGCAAAGCGCCGAAGCAAATTCATGGCGGGAGTCGGTAAAGAAGATGTTTGAAGATCCCTATGGGGATTATAAGGAGACGGGCGGGGAAATCGCCCTCCTGTTGGAGGGAGAGCTGGAAGACGGCGGCTACAATGAAGCCGTTTACAATGGCGTGCGCATGTACGCTTTGGGTGCGGGCGTTTCCTTTTCTTATTATCATGCGCAGGCAAATGATCCGGAGAACTGCCGCGGCGCGATCGAACGCGCGGCAAAGGAGAATGCGCGGCTTATTGTCTGTGCCGGTGATATTTTTGCCGAAGCGGTAGGCGCTCTTCAAGAGTCCTATCCGCAGATTTCTTTTTTACTGATAGACAGCGTACCGCGAAATGAGGAAGGGGAGGAGATATCCCTTGAAAAGAATGTGCATTGCATTGCTTTTCATGAGGAGCAGGCGGGTTATCTGGCCGGCTATATGGCGATCTGGGAAGGCTATTGGAATCTTGGCTTTATAGGCGGCAGGCAGGAGCCGGCTGTTCTTCGCTACGGGTACGGCTATTTACAGGGGATTGATGCGGCGGCTAAGGATCTGTCTCTTACTGATGTGACGGTCAATTACTGGTACGCGGATTCTTATGAGGCGGATATGATGATACAGGAAAAGGCGGCTGGCTGGTATGGGAACGGTACGCAGGTCATCTTTGCCTGCGGCGGCAGTCTGTATGAGTCCGTGCTGGCGGCAGCGGAGGAAGCGGACGGGCTTTTGATTGGTGTGGATGTGGATCAGAGCCGTATTTCTAAGTATTTTTTGACCAGTGCGGTAAAAAATATCGGGGCAGCCGTGACAGATGCGCTGGACGGTTTTTATGCGGCAGACGGCTGGCCGGAAGCGGAAGCCGGGCAGGTGCGCTATTACGGGGTGGAGGATGGCTGTGCGGCGATCCCTGTGGTGGATACGGAGTGGCGCTTCAAGGAGATACCTGTCACGCATTTTTTTGAGATTTATAAGCAGATGAAGAGAGGCGACAGGACAGTGTCGGATGCGATTGACGCGCCGCCTCAGGTGGCTGTGTCGGTGAACTTTGAATGATTGCGGGAGGGCTGGGAATGGATAGACATCAAAAGAGAAAACGGCGTCCCGTATATCTCCTGCTTTTGGGACTTGCATGTGCGGGGATTCTTTCAGCCTGCGGGCATAATGAGCTGCCTGCGAGCGGACAGGTCGAGGAAAAACCGGGACAGGGGATGACGCTTGACCAGCACGCGCAGGTGCTGTCAGACCTGACTGCCGGAGAGACAAGCCTGTCGGCGGAGGAGATGTCTGACTATGCGATGGACATTGCGCTCACTTACGATGCCGAAACGAAAAAATTGCGCTATTCTCTCGATATGCCTTTGATACCGGCCAGCGACGATGCGTATCTGTATCTGTTTGCGGCGGAAGTCTGGGAGGAGGATGCGGATGCGCTTTTGGAAGAACCGGTCACCAGAGGAAGAAAGAGCAGGGAATGGGAGACGACCTTCCCCTACCGGGAAACGCATTTGTATGTGAGGTTTATCCCGGCTTTAAAGATAGACGATAATTTCGTGCAGGTGGGTAAGAGCGTATATTTGTCAAATCCGGAGGCGCTTGCCGGGAATCAGGACGATTATCCGGAACTGGGTTCCAAGAAAGGGATCCTTTTGGACCCCACAATGCTTGGGACGCCGGAACTGACAGAGCTTGGCGTCAAACATGCGATCTATAATATTCCGCTCTCTCATATCATGGGGGAGACTGCGGATGCGACTTTTCCCACTATTACCTATACATACAGGGGAAAGAATTATCTGTTTAACGGCGCGGCAATCAATGGGTATGACGGCCTTTTCACTTATCTGTCCGATATGGGGATGAGCGCAACGGCGGTAGTGCTGAACGATTGGAATGAAGCGCATCTTGAACTGATCCATCCGGAGGCCAGAAAGCAGGAGAGCGGCGCTTACTATTATATGTTCAACACGGAGGAAGAAAGCGGCACAAGGACGTTGGAGGCGGTGGCTTCTTTTCTGGCGGAGCGATATTCAAGCGGAGAACATGGTATGATACATAGCTGGGTGATCGCTAATGAGATCAACCAGAACCGGGTCTGGAACTACATGGATACGCAGGATGTGGTCCATTATGCGAAAACGTTTGAGAAGTCCATGCGTATATTTTATCAGGCTGTGAAAAGTCATTATGCGGGCGGGCGGGTCTATTTCAGCATCGATCACGCGTGGAACAGCAACGACGGCGATAACAGGAGCTTCTTCAACGGCAGGGATGTGCTGGAGAATTTTAACGAGGCGGCGCTTGCGCACGGTAATTACGACTGGGGCATCGCGATCCACCCTTATCCGGAACCGCTGACGCGTGTGAATTACTGGTCGCAGGAATATGATAAGACGAGGGACGCCTCTCATTTGTCCGTGATGAACCTCAACGTATTGACGGATATCCTTCAGGAAGAGAACTTTTTAGACAGAAATGGAGAGGTGCGCAGCGTTACGATCACGGAGCTGGGTTTTTCTTCCGGTTCGGGAGAACGCCTGCAGGCGGCGGCCTTTGCTTACTGTTATTATATCGTTGAGGCAAATCCTTATGTGGACGCTTTCCTGATGAACCGGCAGACGGACGCGCCGGAGGAGGTGAAAGCGGGACTTTCCTTTGGCGTATATGAATACGATCATACGGGGAAATATATTAAGGATGTGTTTCGCTATATTGACACGGATCAGGCAGGGAAATACAGAGAGTTCATGCTGAAGATTCTGGGAGCGGACAGTCTGGAGCAGGCGCTTTCATGGGCGGCGGCACCGGGCGAGGGTGCATAGAAGGGAGATTAGGATGAAGGTTTCCCTGTTGGTGACGGTATACAATGTAAAAGAGACGCTGCCTATCACGCTACAGAGTATCGCGATGCAGGATTATCCGGCGCTTGAGGTGGTGATCGTGGACGGCGGATCGACGGACGGCACGGTGGAGTTGATCGAGGCGTTTGCCGCACGGATGGAAGGTCGGCAGGGGTTTTCGGTGCGCTGGATATCGGAGCCGGACGACGGTCTTTACGATGCGATGAATAAGGCATATCGCATGAGTTCCGGCGAAGTGGTTGCCATCTGCAATGATAAGTTATGCAAACCGAACGCGGTCAGCCTCTTTGTCGAGGCGATTAAGCAGGGCGGAGAGTGCTGCGTAGGCGCGCACGCCGATCTGGTGTATGTGGAGGGAGAGCGTGTAGTCAGAACATGGCGCATGGGACAGGGGAGGCTTTCGCAGGGCTGGATGCCGGGGCACCCCACATTGTTTTTGCGGCGTGAAATTTACGAGAAATACGGGCTCTACGACACTACTTACCGCTGCGCGGCGGATTACGAATTTATGGTGCGCTTTTTAAAGGATGAGAACAATGAGCTGGCCTATGTGCCGGATACTCTGGTAGCGATGTTTTATGGCGGCACCAGCAATGCCGGCCTGAAAAACTATCTGGTTTCTTTTCGGGAAGGCTTTCTTGCGCTCCGGAAAAATAGAGTGCCGCACCCGCTTCTCATTACGCTGCGCAGGACGTTTCGGGTGCTTTTACAGTTCTGATAGGGTGAGAAGAAGTGACATGGGAGAAGACGTATGATAGCAGTGTTTTGTGCAATTTTGGCGGCAGGGATTTTCATTCTGGATTTGATTTTAAAAAATCAGATTGAAAAGACCATGGTCGAGGGCAACGAAAAACCCTTCTGCAAGGGAAGACTTCTGATTAAAAGATATCATAACAAGGGAGCCTTTCTTGATCTGGGAGAAAAAAAGCAGGGGGTGGTAGCCTGCATCTCCCTGCTCTTGACACTCTGTATGACGGTGGTGTTCCTCTCCACCTTTACCTTTCGGGGAAACTCTACCCTTAAGGCAGGGTTAGCCTTTCTGCTCGGCGGCGCATACAGCAATACCTATGACCGGCTCGTCCGGAAATACGTCGTCGATTACATCAGTTTTCCCGTCAAAAACGAGCGATTACGAAGGATTGTCTTCAATCTGTCCGATTTTTGTATCATGATCGGGGCGGTGCTTTTGGTGATCGGTGAGATGAAGGGAAAATAGGGAATGGTATCAGGAGGGCATCATCGACGAACAGCGCACCAATTACGATGCGATCAAGGCATACGAAGAGGGCAGCGGCGAATGACCGGCTGGTGCAAGATCCATTCCCGCTGTAAGGGCGTCGATATGCTGACATACTTAAACGACAGCGGTCTGGTAATGTGGTCGGTAAAAGAGTAAACTATTTATATAAGCTAAAAGAAGGATGATGTCAGGAAGATGGAAAAGAAATGGTGGAAAGAAGCGGTTGTATATCAGATTTATCCCCGGAGCTTCATGGACAGCAACGGGGACGGTATAGGGGACTTGCAAGGCATTATTTCCAGGCTGGATTACCTGAAAGAACTTGGCGTCGACGTGGTGTGGCTTTCTCCGGTTTATCAGTCCCCTAATGACGACAACGGATACGATATCAGCGACTATCAGGCAATTATGGAAGAATTCGGCACGATGGAGGATTTTGACAGGATGCTTCAGGGAATGCACGAGCGTGGGATCAAACTTGTCATGGATCTTGTGGTCAACCATACATCCGACGAGCATCCCTGGTTTGTGGAGAGCCGCAGTTCCAAAGACAATCCTTACAGGGATTATTACTTCTGGCGGGAGGGAAAAGACGGAAAGGAACCGAACAACTGGGCGAGTTGTTTTTCCGGATCCGCCTGGAAATACGACAAGACGACGGACATGTATTTCCTTCATCTGTTTTCCGCAAAGCAGCCGGATCTGAACTGGGATAATCCCAGAGTGCGGCAGGATGTCTTTTCCATGATGAACTGGTGGTGTGAAAAGGGAATCGACGGATTCCGCATGGACGTCATCAGCATGATATCCAAAAAACCCGGCCTGCCCGACGGGCAGATGTTCCCGGGCATGGTTTACGCGAATCCCGGATGTATCAATGGTCCCCATGTCCACGAATATCTGCAGGAGATGAACCGGGAAGTGCTCTCCCGCTATGATCTCATGACCGTGGGGGAATGTGCCGGCGTCACCATTGAAGAGGCAAAAAAATATGCCTCCGCGGACGGAAAAGAATTAAACATGGTATTCCAGTTTGAACATGTGGAGCTGGATGAGGGGAAATTCGGCAAATGGACGGACCGACGGGTGGATTTGAAGGAATTGAAACAGACCATGAGCAAATGGCAGACGCAGCTGGAAGGGAGAGCCTGGAACAGCCTGTTTTTCGGCAATCACGACCAACCCCGCTCGCTGTCCCGGTTTGGCTGTGACGCGCCGGAATACCGGGTTGACTGTGCCAAAATGCTGGCCACCTGTCTGCATATGATGCAGGGGACTCCCTATATCTATCAGGGGGAGGAGCTTGGCATGACCAACTGCCCCTTTGACTCTCTGGATGAGGTGCGGGATATCGAGAGCCTGAACGCATTCAAGGAGTTGACAGGAATGGGTGTCATCACGGAGGCGGATATGATGCGTTATATCAATCTCCGGGGCAGGGACACTTCCAGAACACCCATGCAGTGGGATGGGAGCAGGAATGCCGGATTCACAGCGGGCACACCCTGGATCAAGGTCAATCCGAACTATACACAGATCAATGCGGAGGCAGAAATGGCGGACAGGGATTCCGTATTTCACTATTACAAAAAATTGATTTCTCTCAGAAAACGGGAAAAAGTGATCGTATACGGTTCCTACCGTCTGCTGGAGCCGGACAGCGAAAGCCTGTATGTTTATACAAGAACGCTGGGGGATGAAAAACTTCTCGTCATCTGCAATTTTACAGAAAATGAAACCGCCTATGAAATGCCGGAAGAGTTTGCGGGCGGGATGGTTCTGATCGGAAACTGCAGGCGGGAAGGTCTGGAAAAGGAAATCAGCCTTGCGCCCTATGAAGCGCTTGTTATTAAGGTCTGATGCCGGAGGGAATGCCGCGCTGCCAGCCGCTTTACCATCTTAGACCAGGCGGAGATTTTCTTCTTTATGAAAGACCGGATTTACCAGATGCCCGATTAGGAACGAAAAGATCCCGTTTCGCTCTTAAGAGGCCTGCAGGCGATGGATATAGACGAAAAGCTGCAGAGGGCCGTGCCGGAAATCATAGGGTAGTTCTGATTCGGGGTAATCTAAAAAAGGGGCTTGCATCGGTATAAACCGGCAGCCCCTTTGGCGTCACGGATGTATCAGGCGGTGATCACCGTCCCGCTCTTTCCCTTCAACGCTTCTTTGACATTTTCAAGAGAAGTAATCAACACTTTCCCGTTAGGATTCTGACTCAGATAGGAAATAGCCGCCTCGATCTTCGGCAGCATGGTGCCTTCTTCAAATTCGCCCTGCGCACATAATTCCCTGGCCTGCGCGACGGTGAGGGAAGCAATGGCCTGCTGGTCCGGCTGCCCGAAATGCTGGTATACGTAAGGGACACCGGTGAGGATGATCAGCTCATCGACAAGCAGGCTGGCCGCCAGTCTGCCCGCCACGGCGTCCTTTTCGATCACGGCGGATGCGCCTTTTAAGACGTGGTTCTGCTCGATCACGGGAATACCGCCGCCGCCGCAGGCGATCACGACCTGACCGGCTTCGGCTAATGTACGGATGGCGTCGATCTCCACGATGTCGATGGGGCGGGGAGCCGCGACGACCCGGCGGAATCCTTTGCCCGGTTCTTCTTTTACATAATTCCCTTTTTTGATCTCCATTTCGGCGTCCTCGGCGGACATATAGCGGCCGATTACCTTGGTAGGGGCATAGAAGGCCTCATCGTACGGGTCTACGGTCACCTGCGTCAGAATCGTGCTGACAGTCTTTACGATACCACGCCCCAGAAGTTCGGCCCGCAGCGCATTCTGGATATCGTACCCCACATACCCCTGACTCATGGCCGAGCAGACGCACATGGGGGCGGGCGTATAATCGATATAAACTCTGCGCAGTTCCGTCATTGCCTTGTGAATCATGCTGACCTGCGGGCCGTTTGAGTGGGTGATGGTGAGCTGATAATCGGCTTCCACCAGATCAGCCAGCGCCTTGGCGGTCAGTTTGACGGTATCCCACTGTTCCAGTGTCGTATAGCCGAGCGCCTCATGTCCGAGGGAGACGACTGCTTTTTTCTTATTTATCGTATTCATATTGTCTGAAAACCTCCAATCTCACATATTCCAAGTATAACAAACCTGCAAGCGTTTGTATAGCGGGATTCTTTCCATATCTTGAGAAAATGACAGCGGTGCAGGGGTTTTAGGATTGTCGTTTTCGGGCAACGATTTTTCAGATACGGACTTGCTTTTTGGGGCGCGGCGTTTTATCATAGAAGTTAGAGTTAGCGTGCGCGGCACGGGAATAGCAAAAAACTGAAAAAGTAAAAGACGGAGGGTAAAAATGCTGTATATTGGAGTGGATTTGGGAACCAGTGCGGTGAAACTGCTTTTGATGGAGGGAAACGGCAGGATCGTTAACATCGTGTCGAAAGAATATCCCCTTTATTTCCCGCATCCGGGATGGTCGGAGCAGAAACCGGAAGACTGGTATGAGCAGAGTATTGCCGGCATCAAAGAGCTGATTGCAGGTGTGGATAAGAGTCAGGTGGCGGGCATCAGCTTCGGCGGACAGATGCACGGACTGGTGATCTTGGATGAAAACGACGAGGTGATCCGTCCCGCGATCCTTTGGAACGACGGAAGGACCACGGAGGAATGCGATTATCTGAATAACGAGATCGGTAAAGATAAGCTGTCCGCTTATACGGCGAATATCTCCTTTACCGGCTTTACCGCGCCCAAGGTACTGTGGGTAAAGAATAAAGAGCAGGAGAACTTCGCAAGGATCAAAAAGATCATGCTCCCCAAGGATTACATAGCGTACAAGCTGACCGGCGTACACTGCACGGACGTGTCGGACGCATCGGGCATGCTCCTGTTTGATGTCAAGAACCGCTGCTGGTCGAAGGAAATGTGCGAGATCTGCGGTGTGAAGGAAGAACAGCTGGCGAAGATCTATGAGAGTTACGAGACGGTAGGCACGGTGCTGCCGGAGATTGCGAAAGAGCTCGGTATTCCCGAAAATGTCAAGGTGGCTGCGGGCGGCGGCGACAATGCGGCGGCGGCTGTCGGTACCGGTACCGTGGGAGACGGCATGTGCAATATCTCCCTTGGCACCAGCGGCACCATCTTTATTTCTTCTAACAAATTCGGCGTGGATAAATTCAATGCGCTTCATGCTTTCGCGCATGCGGACGGCCACTATCATCTGATGGGCTGTATGCTGAGCGCGGCGTCTTGTAATAAATGGTGGATGGACGATATCATCGGTACAGAAAAATACGCTGATGAGCAGAAGGCGATCACCGACGACAAGCTGGGTGAGAACCATGTTTATTTCCTGCCCTATCTGATGGGAGAGCGTTCTCCGCACAACGATCCCGACGCGAGAGGCACTTTCATCGGCATGACCATGGACAGCACGCGTGCGGATATGACGCAGGCGGTATTGGAGGGCGTAGCCTTTGCCCTGCGTGATTCGCTGGAGGTGGCAAGGTCTCTGGGCATCCATATCGAACGCACGAAGATCTGCGGCGGCGGCGCAAAGAGCCCGCTGTGGAAGCGTATGATCGCCAATATCATGAATCTGAAAGTAGACGTGATCGAGAGTGAGGAAGGACCCGCTATGGGCGGCGCGATGCTGGCGGCGGTGGCCTGCGGCGAGTATGCAAACGTTGAGGAAGCGGCGGCGAAGATCGTGAAGATCGTGGACACGGTGGAGCCGGAACCTGCGCTTGTTGAGAAATATGAGAAGAGATATCAGCAGTTTAAGCAGATATATCCGACCTGTAAGGAGTTGTTTAAGAAGATTAAATAACATTGGAAAGGGTCAGACACTGCATGGATGATCTAAAACATTTGTTATGCCGGAAGAAAAGCATTATCATGATATTGCTGCTTGAGTTAGCCGCAGTCGTACTTTATACAGGGATAGCAGCGGCAGCTTTTCCAGCACGGGAATGGCAGTTTTATGAGAATGACATGCAGGTGAAACGGCATGGAGGTGTGGAGAACGGCAATTATCTGGATTCTTCTTATGAGGATGCGGAGGCTGTCGTCACACCCGTGTTTCAGCTTCCGAAAGGCGTTTATCACATAGAGGCGTCATATGCCCGGCACGGCATTGTGGTGGCGGGGCTGATTTATGACGAAGCCAGAAACGGCAGGGAACTGGTTGATAATGATGAATTTATTTTAAATCCGGAGAAAGAGACGATCTCTTACCGGGTCAGGATCGATGAAGATTCCGCGCTGCGCTTTAAGCTGCGGCTGACGGGAGACGCGGTCGATGGAGATTACATCCGGTTTTTGCAGATGCGGATCACCGCTTCCCGATTATCTTATGGATATCGCGTGTTCTGGTTGGTGTTGCTGTTAGCGTTGTTTGACTTGATCGTTTTTGGATATTTTAAGTATTACGCGAAGTGGGATGCGCAGCGTAAGACGATTTTTCTGGTATTGACCGTGACGGCCTTATTTGGCAGCCTTCCGCTGTTCCAGAGCGGGCTGACGGCGGGCGCGGATCTGACGTTTCATCTGTCGCGTCTGGAGGGTGTTTACAGAGGGCTTGGCTTTGACGGCGGGAAGTTTCAATTTCCGGTAAGGATACAGCCCGGCTGGCTGGACGGCTACGGCTACGCGGTTTCCGTCTTTTACGGCGATATCTTTATGTATGTTCCGGCGCTGCTTCGTGCCGTCGGTTTTACGCTGGAAGAAGCCTATAAAGTTTATTTGGCTTGTGTTAATACTGCCACAGTTTTTATCGCCTTTTATGCCTTTAAGCGCATGAGTAAAAATGAAATTTCCGCTATGGCGGGGGCCGTTTTGTACGCCGGCTGTGCGTATCGGATCGAGCGAATGTACACGGGAATTGTGGGCGGCGTCAGCGGTATGGTATTCTATCCCCTCATCGTGGCGGGGTTTTATCTCCTCTTTACGGAAGAGACGGAGTCGAAGGAATACAAAAAAATCTGGTTTCTTCTCACAGCCGGATTTACGGGCATTCTGATGACGCATATGCTCAGCTGCCTGATGTTTGGCGTATATTCGGTTCTGCTGTGCCTTGTGATGTGGAAAAAGGTGTTTCGCAAAAATACATTCATTGCATTGCTGAAGGCCGCAGGGGCAACGGCGCTGCTGAACCTATGGTTTCTCGTTCCCCTTCTGCATTACATGGTGAGTGAACGATTAAAGATCAATACCCAAATGGGCGGGAAGGAACAGATCGGCGATTATTACGCGGCGCTGGCGGATTTTACCCAAGAGGGAAAAAGCTGGTATGAATTGTTTACGGATGCCCGCGTTTTGGGCTTTGCAATCACGCTTGTGCTTTTAGCGTTTGTTATTACATGGCCGTTGCAGGAAAGGGACGCAAAAAACAGACATATGAGAGTTTTTTCGCTGTTTACCCTGTTTACGCTGGCGGTCTGTATGGACTTTTTTCCGTATGTCTCCTTGGCGAAAAGAAGTCGTTTGTTCACAAAATTATTAAATACTTTGCAGTATCAGGAACGTTTGGTGGGCATAGCGGTCGCGATGGCGGCTTGTCTGGCGGCATTGTTTTTGGCGGCAGGTTTGTTTGATAGAAAAAAGCTGATTTGGATAGCGGGTGCGCTTTGCTGTGTCACTTTGTATCAGGATTTGCAGTTTTTTGCGACGCTGTCTTTCGACCAGATTTATCAGGATGGGATTTCATTAGAATCGAGGACGGATAAAGAACTTTACAGTTACGCGGTGGGCAACGGGGAATATCTTCCGGTAGAGACGCAGACTGCGGAGCTGACTTACGGGATAGAAGCCGGAGAAGGGTTGACTGTCGGGCAGACGCAGAGGGCCGGATTGTCGTTTGCGGCGGACGTTGAAAATACATCGTCAGCGGAAAGTCAGATTCTGTTTCCGATTCTATATTACAGCGGATATCAGGCGAAAGATTTGGCCGGCCGCGGGAGGCTGGAAACGGCGATCGGCGATAACGGAAGAGTGGCAGTCACGATTCCGCCCGGCTACAGCGGGACCTTTCAGGTAGGGTTTTCCGAGCCTTTGCTGTGGAGAGTGGCGGAAGTAATCTCGCTGATTACGCTGGCGGCTGTGGTGATGGCAGCATATGACTTAGGGCGTAAGAAATTTTTTATAAAAAATGAATAGAGAAAGGAGTTGCACATGGTAATCAAAAATGTGACAGACCCGTCATTTCGTAAGTATGGCAGGGTCGTGGAGGGGATCGACTTTACCGATCTGGTGGAGGCGATCAAGAAGGAGACGCCGCTGCCTGACGGGGTAGCCTATGAGCCGTCCATCGCCGCTTTGGAGGCGACGAAGGCTGCGAAGGACTTACAGCGCAGGACCTACGGCGAGCTGCCCATCGAGGTGGGCTACTGCAACGGCCACAACTACAAATTAAATGCGATCGAGTATCACAGAAGCTCGGAGATCAATGTGGCGGCTACGGACGCGGTGCTGATCGTGGGGATGCAGCAGGATATCACCGACGATTTCAAGTATGATACCGCTAAGATGGAGGCCTTTCTGGTGAAGGCAGGCACGGCGGTGGAGATTTACGCGACCACGCTTCACTATGCGCCCTGCAGCGCGGACGAGGGCGGCTTCAAGGTGGGCATCGTCCTTCCGGCAGGCACGAACTATCCGCTTAAGGAAAAACACGAGGGCTGGGAGGATTCTCTGATCACCGCGCAGAACAAATGGCTGATCGGTCATGCGGAGGGCGGTCTGGACGCCGGTGCACACATCGGCCTTGTAGGAAAGAATTTAGATATCCGCGAATAACTAAGCGAGAAGTGCTTCTAAAGACGTCCCGCCATTGGACGGGACGCCAAGAAACACTAAATCTCGCTTGGGAGAATGCCCAAAGAGGCATTCTCCGCATGATAAAAAATCGTATCACATACCGGCAGCACCGGTTAAAATAAAAGGAGGATATAGCAAATGAACAATTTACCCAAAGTGAAAATCGGTATCGTGGCAGTGAGCCGTGACTGTTTCCCGGCTTCTCTCGCGGTCAACAGGAGAAAGGCTCTGGTGGAGGCCTACACAAAGAAGTATGATGCGTCCGATATCTACGAGTGTCCTGTCTGCATCATCGAGAGCGAGATCGACATGGTCAACGCGTTAAAGGACATCAAGGAAAACGGCTGTAACGCGCTCTGCGTATACCTTGGCAACTTTGGTCCGGAAATTTCCGAGACCCTGCTTGCAAAGCATTTTGAAGGCCCCAAGATGTTCGTGGCTGCCGCTGAGGAATCTCAGGGCGATCTGGTTCAGGGCCGCGGCGATGCGTACTGCGGTATGCTCAATGCCAGCTATAACCTGAAACTGAGAAACGTAAAGGCATATATTCCGGAGTATCCCGTGGGCGACGCAGAAGACTGCGCTGACATGATCCACGAGTTTGTGCCGATCGCACGCGCTGTTGCGGCTCTTGCAAACTTAAAGATCATTTCTTTCGGTCCCAGACCGCTTAACTTCCTTGCCTGCAACGCACCGATCAAACAGCTCTACAATCTGGGCGTGGAGATCGAGGAGAACTCCGAGCTTGACCTGTTCGAGGCATTCAATAAGCACGCGAACGATCCCCGCATCCCCGATGTGGTGAAGGATATGGAAGCGGAACTCGGCGCCGGCAACAACAAGCCCACCATCCTGCCTAAGCTTGCGCAGTATGAGCTGACCCTGCTTGACTGGGTAGAAGAGCATAAGGGCTATCGCGAGTATGTGACCCTCACCGGCAAGTGCTGGCCTGCATTCCAGACCCAGTTCGGTTTCGTTCCCTGCTATGTGAACAGCCGTCTGGCAGGCAGAGGGATCCCGGTATCCTGTGAGGTGGATATCTACGGCACGCTGAGCGAGTTCATCGGTCAGGCAGTCAGCGACGATATCGTGACCCTGCTCGACATCAATAACTCTGTTCCGAAGGATATGTACAAGGAATCCATCGAGGGTAAATTTGATTACAAGTTTACCGATACCTTCATGGGCTTCCACTGCGGCAATACCTGTTCCAAGAAGCTGTCTAAGTGCAGCATGGAGTACCAGATGATCATGGCAAGATCCCTGCCTGAGGAAGTGACGCAGGGTACGCTGGAGGGCGATATCGTTCCCGGCAATATCACGTTCTACCGCCTGCAGAGTACGGCTGACAATATCCTGCGCGCATACGTGGCGGAGGGTGAAGTGCTTCCCGTAGCGACCAAGTCCTTCGGCGGCATCGGCGTATTCGCAATTCCGGAAATGGGCAGATTCTACCGTCACGTGCTGATCGAGAAGAATTATCCTCACCACGGCGCGGTTGCGTTCGGTCACCACGGCAAGGCTTTGTATGAAGTATTCAAGTACATCGGCGTGGATGTGAGCGAGATTGGCTACAACCAGCCTAAGAGCCTGCCTTACCCGACGGAGAATCCCTTCGCATAAGAATCGGATGAGACAAGGTTAAATGGTTTTCAGAAACGGCATAGCTTGTGGGCTATGCCGTTTCCTGCATGTAGGAAAGGGTATGGAAGTTTTATGGCGGATATTTTATTAGTGGAAGACGATGTTTCCCTATCGGCGGGACTTACTTATGCTTTGGAAAAAGAAGGATACTGCGTGACATCCTGTAGAACGATGGCGGACGCGCTTGCGAAGATAACGCAGCGGCAGTTTGCTCTCGCGCTGCTGGACATGCAGCTTCCCGACGGGCTTGGCAAAGAAGTGGCTTCCCGATTACAGCCCCATCATACGCCGGTCATTTATCTGACTGTCGTCGATGATGAGGATGAGATCGTGCGGTCGCTTGACGGCGGTGCGGCCGATTATATCACCAAACCCTTTCGGATGCGGGAGCTTTTGGCGCGGATCAAAAAGGCGCTCAATGAAAAAGAAGGCGGCGATATTTTGAGGATCGGGGAGGCTCTTATCGACGTTGGGGCCGGAAAAGTCCGTATCAGAGAGCGGGAGATCGATCTGACGGCTCTGGAGTACCGGCTTTTGCTTATTTTTGCGCAAAACCAGTCCCTTCTTTTAAAAAGGGAACAGATCTTGGAGCGCATTTGGGATATCAGCGGCAATTTTGTCGAGGACAACACGCTGACCGTATATGTCAAGCGGCTGCGTGAAAAATTAGGGGATGCGGTCAACATTACAACAGTCAGGGGGATCGGTTATCGTGTGGATCAGTAAAAAAGAAGTCTTGTCCCTTTCCGAAGGGATCCGCGCGGCGCTCGACGGGCGGCCCTTTGACCCGCGCGATCATAAGGAAGGCGCGTTCAGTATCCTGAAAAATGATATTTATACCTTGACGCACTCCGAACAGGAGAGGAGCAGGGTCTTGGAAAAAGAAAAGGAGCAGTTGGCGGAATCTTTAGCGGATATCTCCCATCAATTAAAAACGCCCATATCGTCGATCCTGCTGATGACGGAACTTATGACCGACGCCCCCGAAGAAGCGCAGAGGGTATTTCTGCTGCACATCAAAAAAGAAGTCCGCCATATGGAGTGGCTGGTCACCGCGCTCCTAAAGATGGCGAAGCTGGATTCTTCCACGGTAAACTTTCAGAAAGAAGAAACGGCGGTGCGCGGCCTGTTAGCTGAGGCGCTTAAATCTGTGGAAATCATTCTGGATATCAGGAGCCAGAGCGTGCGCCTTGCGCATGATCTGTCCATAGTCTGTGACAAAAAGTGGACGGCGGAAGCGCTCATGAATCTTTTGAAAAATGCCTCGGAGTGTTCTCCGGAAAACAGCGAGATCGTGGTAGACTGCGGCGAAAATCCGCTCTATGACTGGATATCCGTCACAGATGCGGGGGAAGGTCTGAAAAGGGAACAGCTTTCCCGCCTGTTCCGTAAATTTGAAAGCTCGCGGAAAGAAGACGGCTATGGGATCGGCCTGCCGCTTGCGCTTTCCATCATGCGCGCGCAAAACGGGGATATCGAGGTTGCGCCCGGCGGAAAGGGTGTCGGCGCCACTTTTTTTATGAAATTTTATAAATAGTCACCGGAGAGTCACTTTTCTTATTTATCATGTGAGGTAAGAAAAGAGAGGCAGATTGAAAAATCATGCTGGAAAGAGGTGGCGTATGGAAGTCTTAGAAGTAAAGGAACTGACAAAAATCTACGGCAGCGGCGACAATCAGGTGACAGCTTTAGATCACGTCAGTTTTCAGGTAAAGAAGGGCGAATTTGTCGCTATTGTAGGGGCGTCGGGTTCCGGAAAATCCACGCTCATGAATTTGATGGGCGGCATTGACAGACCCACATCCGGCACGGTGACGGTTGACGGTCAGCAGATTTTCGGGATGAGTGAAAGCGCGCTGGCGATTTTTAGGCGCAGGAATATCGGCATCGTCTATCAATTCTATAATCTGATCCCGAATCTGACTGTGGATGAGAATATCATGCTGCCCTGCCTGTTAGATAACCGCAAGCCTGACGCGCAGAAGCTCACAAAGATCATAGAAATGACAGGACTGTCACATCGCAGGAACCACCTGCCGGGGGAGCTGTCCGGCGGCCAGCAGCAGAGAGTGTCCGTGGGCAGGGCGCTCATCAACGATCCGGCCTTTATTCTGGCCGACGAGCCCACCGGAAATTTGGACAGCAAGGCGGGCAGGGAGATCATCGAGCTTTTAACGACAGCCAACCGAAATGCCAACCAGACGCTGATCCTGATCACACATGACGAAAAGATCGCTTTGCAGGCGGACAGGATCCTGACCATCAGCGATGGGAAGATCATCAGAGACGAGGTGATGCGCGTATGAATATCCTTTGCTCATTTGCCTTAAAACAGATCAAAAGAAAGAAGGGCAGAACGGCCATAACGGCTGCGGCGATCGCGCTGTCCGCCGCCCTGCTGACCGCGGTCGTAAATTTTGCGGCGAGCGGCAGGGCGATGCTTGTGGGTTTCCTCGGCAAAGATTACGGGCTGTACGGCGGCGCTTACATGACGATGCTGCTGGTTCCGGCAGTGTTTCTGGCAGCCCTGATTATTGCCATGTCCGTGATCGTGATCTCTAATGCGTTCCGCATGAGCGCCAATGAGCGGATCGCGCAGTTTGGCACCTTAAAATGTGTCGGCGCCACCAAAAAGCAGATTTATCAGACAATCATGTATGAGTGCGTGCTGCTTTGTACGTTTGCGATTCCTGTTGGTATTTTTTGCGGATACTTGTTTAGCTTTCTCGGTATCGCAGCCGCGAATCTTTATATGGAAGAATTGAATGTGCTGGTGCGTTCCATGATGAGGCAGGTCAGCTTTTCTCTTTCCTTTGTCTTTTCGCCGACGGCCCTCATCGTTTCTGTGATGGTTTCTCTGGGGACGGTCCTGTTTGCGGCCATGCTGCCGGCCAGAAAGGCCATGCGCATTTCGGCCTTAGACTGCCTGCGAAACGGTGGGGAAACGGATACGTCGGGATGTAAGCGTACCAGAATCGCCGTGGCCGCAAAAGGAAAGATCGAATATCAACTGGCCCGCAAAAATGTGTCGTCGTACCGCAAGCGGATGCACTCGGCGGTGACAGCATTTTCCCTCAGTATCATGCTGTTTATCACCTTGAGCGGCTTGCGGGAGATCGCGGTCGGCATACAGGATTATATCCATATGGATTACGGATATCCCGTGATTGCGGATTATACGTCGAATTTTCACAATACCATCAATCCCGCAACCGGCCGCAGGCAGCAGGAGTGCGCATTTCCCATTACAGCAAAGAAGGCGGAAGAAATCACGACTAAGCTTCGGGAATATGAAGAAACGGATATTTACGGGGACGGGCAGGATTATACCACCTATGTCGCCGTTCTTACCCCGCAGGATCTGACGGAGGAGCTGCGGCAGGTGTTAGCCGACAAGTATGGGGAAGAACAGGCAGACACTATTCTGGAAGTGGAAAGAATCATTCTCGATGAGAAGCACTACGGCGAATTGTGCGCGCAGGCGGGAATAGAAGACGGCGGGACGATCTTGTTAAATGATTATCATTATAATGATAACGGTACGGAGCGGCACATCGTTCCCCTGTCGGAGACGGTTTCCGCGCTGCAATTGGAAAAGGCGGACGGAAGCCGCGATACGATCCAAATTGACGCCGTGCTGACGCTGCCGGAAATACCCAAACAGTTATTGTATCCGAATACCAATCCCGTCCGTCTGGTGGTGCCTTCCGAGGGGGTATCGGTGCGCGGCTATAACTGGATGGCCGCCCCTGCGGACGAAGAGGGTTTTATGGCGTACGCCAAGGACGTGCTGGAAAGCTATTTTCCGCAGAACGGTCTGGATTATGGCGAGGCGGGTTACACGAGCAGGGTGTTTGGCGCACAGGATTTTGCAAAGATCATGAATATTGCCATTGTGCTGGCGGCTTTCTTCCTCTATGCCTTTGTTTTTCTGCTGGGCCTGATTGGTGTGCTGAATGTGATCAGCACCGTCAGCTTTCAGATTAAATTAAGGGCGAGGGAGTTTGCGGTGCTGCAGAGCGTCGGCATGCCGTCAGAATCGGTACGCAAGATGCTTACCATGGAAAGCGTCCTCTGCGCGGGGAAGGCGCTGATCGTCGGCCTGCCGGTCGGCCTGACCATCGTCCTTCTGTTGGCGCACAGCGTAAAAACACTGTTCCCAATCCCCTTTCATATGCCGTGGACAGCGATTATAATTACGATCTGTATTTCTTTCCTTGTTATGTGGGGGACCGTACGCATTTCAGCGAATGCATTAAAGAAGCAGAATATTATAGAAACCATTAGAACTTAGAAAAATTATATAAAATGTGGAAATCGGATAACTATAAGCAGACCCGATGACTGAAGTAAATTCCTTCGGAATTAACTTCTAAACGGAGCGAAAGCGCGTCTGCATTGGTTATCCGATTTCCACATTTATTTCATCAATTTATATATTACAGGATCGCGTCCACCATCGACCCCATAGTCGGCGCACCCACACCGCCGCCTGCATTATCATAGGTCTTCTTGTTCAAGGTCTCGCCCTGCGTTGCGTAGCGGTAGATGCTATTGACTTTATCGGTCATTTTCTCTGCCGCAGAGTATGGGCCGTCAAAGAGCTTTTTGACATTGCCCATATCAGCGTCTTTAAATTTTTTCTCATCGATGGTCAGGGTTTTGTCGGAATTTACCGTGACGCCAAACTTAGAGAATGTGGAGCTGTTGCCGCTGACAATGCTCTTTAAGTAGTTCGCCTGATTGACCACGTTAGAGTTTTTGCTGTTGGCCGTGTACTTGACCAGTTCGTTATAGTCCTTGACAAAGTTATTGAAAGCCTTATAGACTGCGTCCTTGTTGGAATTGGTCATGTCCGTGGCACCCAGATTCTCGATGGACTTATAGAGGCTGTTTGCCGCCGCTGCGGAGCTGGCATCCGTTACCGTCTTATTCTCGTCCTCTTTCTTTGTCGCGGAGGTGCTGGTGCTGCTCGTGTAAGCGCTGCCGCCGGCATACTTCGCCTTAGAGGAGGTGACAGCCTCGCCGTCTCCCGCCGCACGGTAGATCTGACTGGCTTTGTTTGCCGCCTTATCCGCGAAGGAACCGATGCCGCCAAACAAAGTCTTCACCGTAGCGCCGTTTCCGTGCTCCGTATCGTTTAAGGCTTTCTTCATCGTATCCGTATCAAAAGAAAGCGTCCTGTCAGAATTCATGGTGATACCGACCTTGGAAAAGAGCTTGTAGTTATTGTAGTAGGAGTTATAGAGGGACTCCGCCTGCTTCTGCACGTTGGCGTTCTTGCTCTTATCCGCGCTCTTCATCAGGTTGTTATAGTCCTTGACAAAAGCGGACACGGCATCCGTGATCTTGCCGATGTTCTCCTCGCTGCGGTCGTCGTAATTTAAGCCCTCAAGAGCCGTAGCGGACTTATAAAGGGACTTCGCTGCCGACGCAGAAGAAGCGTCTTTTACCTTTCCGGCCGTTTTCTGGTCGGTCTTGCCGCTCTCTTCCGCCTCCTGCTTCTCCAGTTTGCTGTAGTATTTTTTTAACATCTTACCGTAACTGCCGTTCTTGATCGCGGCGTAGTCGCCTAAAAGCGATCCCATGCCGCCCGCGTCGTCACCGCCGCCCATGCCGCCGAGCAGGGTGGAGTAGGTGTCCGCCATTCCTGAGTTCAATCCGGTCAAATTGATTCCCATGTGAGATACCTCCTTGTCTCTCAAGATATGAATATGTATCAAATAATAATTTGTATGATTTCTTATATTTATTATTTCGTCTTTTCAAGGGATTTGTAAAGGGGTTTTAAGCAAAGGATAGCAAATATGTAGTAATTGCACAAAAACAGCAAAAAATTTTAAGGATTATATGGATAAAATGCGAGAATGTTGCCCGCGCAAGACTTGACTTACCTTGTATAAATTGCTAGAATAACAGATAGAAAAGCGTATGGAAATTGCGGAAATCGTAAAAAGGCAGGCACGGTGGAAACACCGGAAAGGAGCGCGCCGCATGGGATTGTTTAAAAAAATTTGGGGAAAGACCGAAGGCATACCGGTCTTTGCACCCTGCGCGGGAAAAGTGTTAGCTTTGCAGGAGGTGAAGGATCCTACGTTCAGTGCGGAAATCTTGGGACAGGGCGTCGCGATCGTGCCTTTTGACGGAAAATTTTATGCACCGGCGGACGGTATGGTGACCACGGTATTTCCTACCGGGCATGCCGCGGCGATCAAGACATCTGACGGAGTGGAGGTGCTTTTGCATATCGGGCTCGACACGGTAAAGCTCAATGGGAAGCATTTTACCATCCGTGCGGAGGAGGGGCAGCAGGTAAAAAAAGGAGACCTGATTTTGGAAGCGGATCTGGAAGCGGTCAGGGAGGCCGGTTATGACACAGCTACGCCCATTGTCATCAGCAATACAGAAATATATGATAAAGTCGAGATTGCCGACGCCGAAGAGGTGGCGGCGGGGGATGTGATCCTCCGTCTCATAAAATAGGGGTATTTTGAAACGATTGGTGAGGATGGGATCAGGATGAAAACATATCGCGGAAAAAGTGTGATGCAGGGAATTGCCGTGGGCAGGATGCACCTTTACAGAAGGGCGGACTATCATGCGGCAGTGCAGAAGGCGTCCGACCCGGAAGCGGAGCGGACGCGCTTTTTTGCTGCCATGGAAAAGGCGAAGGGAGAGCTTGCAAGGCTCTATGATGAGGCGCTGAACGCTATGGGAAAGGAGCAGGCGCAGATTTTTGAGATTCACCGCATGCTTTTGGAAGATGAATATTATCTTGGAACAATCATGGGTAAGCTTTCTGAGGGCTATCAGGCGGCTTATGCCATTGACAGTGCGGGAAAGCAGTTTGCGGCCATGCTTGCGGACATGGAAGACGAGTATATGCGGGGCAGGGCGGCGGATATCAGAGATATCACGCAGCGCGTACTGCGCGCGCTTTTAGAGCTGCCGGAGGAAGGGATAGAGGCGGAGGAACCGATGGTTCTGGTAGCGGACGACCTGACGCCCAGCGAAACATTAAAGCTGGATAAAAAAAAGATTTTGGCGTTTGTGACGGTCAAGGGATCGGTGAACTCGCATACGGCGATTCTTGCGAGGAGCATGGGGATTCCGGCGCTTGTGAATACGGAACTTATCCTTTCGGATTCCCTGCAGGGGAAGACCTGCGTGGTGGACGGCTTTGCGGGGGATCTTATCGTGGAGCCGGAGGAAGCGCTGCTTTCCGGCATTCTTGCGAAAAAGGAGGCGTGGGAGGCGGATACGCTGGCTCTGGAGCAGTTGAAGGGTCAGGAGAACAGATCGAAAAGCGGTAAGACGATACAGATCTTTGCAAATATCGGGAGCGTGGAGGATGCGGAGGCGGTCCTGCGTTCGGATGCGGGCGGTATCGGCCTGTTCCGCAGCGAATTTCTCTATCTTGGGCGGGAGGATGCGCCTTCGGAGGAAGAGCAGTTTACGGCTTACAAGGCGGTCCTTGAGAAGATGGAAGGACGTAAGGTCGTGATCCGCACGCTGGATATCGGCGCGGATAAGAGGGCGGACTACTTTCAATTGGATGAAGAAGTGAATCCTGCGCTGGGGTACCGCGGCATCCGGATCTGTCTGGACAGGGAAGATATTTTCACCACACAGCTTCGAGCGTTATACCGCGCATCCGCATACGGCAGATTGGCAATCATGTTTCCGATGATCGTGTCGTTAGATGAAGTGCTGCGGATCCGGCAGATTGCGGAGAGCGTAAAAAAAGGTCTTTTGGCGGAGGGCTGTGTTCCGGGGGAAGTGGAACTTGGCATAATGATCGAGACGCCTGCGGCGGCGCTTATTTCCGACAGACTGGCGCGGACGGTGGATTTTTTCAGCATCGGCACGAACGATTTGACGCAGTATACACTGGCGGCAGATCGGGAGAACCGCAGGTTGGAAAAGATCTGTAATGCCCACCATGAAGCCGTTCTCCGGTTGATAGAAACAACTGTGAAAAATGCCCATGAGGCGGGCATCTGGGTAGGTATCTGCGGAGAACTTGCGGCGGACGAGACGCTGACGGAGCGTTTTTTGGAGCTTGGGGTGGATGAGCTGAGCGTGTCGCCTTCCGCGGTACTTAGGCTGCGCAGGGCGGTGCGGGAACTGCCTTAGCGGAAAAAGCAAAAAAGACAGCGCTGCCTGAAATCAGGCATAGGTGATTGCGTATAGGATTTGGGAGGAAAAATAGATGATGAAGTATATGCAGAAACTGGGGAAATCCTTGATGCTGCCGGTGGCCTGTCTGCCGATCTGCGGTATTTTGATGGGGATCGGCTATGCGTTTTGTCCGGAGACGATGCGGGGCGGCGATATCGCAGGAACGGGCTTTCTTCATCTGCTGGGGTTTGTTCTGGTCAAGGCCGGAGGCGCGCTGATAGAGAATATAGCGTGGCTTTTTGTGATCGGCGTGGGTGTGGGAATGACGGACGATCATGACGGTACGGCCGGACTGGCGGCGTTAGCCTCTTGGCTGATGATAACGAATCTGCTCGCCGAAGATACGGTAACGACGCTGATGCCTTCTATCGCGCAGGATACTGCAAGACTGCTTGCTTTTTCTAAAATTGAAAATCCTTTTATCGGCATACTTTCCGGGCTGATCGGCGCGGCGTGCTTTAACCGTTTCAAGTCCGTGCGCCTGCCGGAATGGCTTTCGTTTTTCAGCGGTAAGCGCTGTGTGGCGATCGTTTCCGGGTTGGTTTCCATTCTGGCGGCTTTTGTGCTCCTGTTTGTCTGGCCGGTCCTGTTCGGCATGCTGATCGCGATTGGAAACAGCATTGCGGGTCTGGGAGCTGTGGGGGCCGGTATATACGCATTTTTAAACCGTTTGCTGATTCCGCTTGGTCTGCATCATGCCCTGAACAATGTGTTTTGGTTTGATACCATTGGGTTAGGTGATCTGTCCCATTTCTGGGCGGGGGATACTTCAGCGGACGTTTCCTGGAGTCTTGGCATGTATATGTCGGGTTTCTTTCCCTGTATGATGTTTGGCATTCCCGGAGCTGCGCTGGCGATGGCCCATGCGGCGAAAAAGGGGAGGAGAAAAGAGGCCTTCGGGCTGGTGGCTTCGGCGGCGCTCTGTTCCTTTGTCTGCGGCATTACGGAGCCCTTTGAGTTTGCCTTTATGTTTCTTGCGCCGGGCCTGTATCTGGTCTATGCGCTGCTTTACGGAATCTTTGCGGTGATCGTTGCTTTTGTGGGGTTCCGCGCCGGGTTTAGCTTTTCCGGCGGCGCGACGGATCTGTTTTTCTCCTCCTTTATGCCCGCGGCGGAAAATACGTGGATGATCCTGCCTCTGGGCGCGGCGGCTTTTGCCGTGTTTTATGTGGTGTTTCGGTTTGCTATCGTGAAATTTGACTTAAAAACGCCGGGCAGAGAAAATGATGAGGCGGAAGCGGGGAAAAAAGCGGTTTCCGCGGACGACGATTTTGCCCGTGTGGCGGCAGCGATATTGGAGGGCCTTGGCGGCAGGGAAAATATTGTTTCCCTCGACAATTGTATTACGCGGCTGCGTTTGGAAGTATACGATTCTGCGAAAGTAAAGGAAGAGGAGATTAAGAAGGCGGGCGCGGCGGGCGTTATGCGTCCCGGCGGAGCTGCAGTGCAGGTGGTCATTGGCACGAAGGTGCAGTTTGTGGCGGATGAAATGAAGAAACTGCTCTAGGGTACCGACAGTGTAAAGATCATACAGATTTTTACGATCCGAAATACAGATTGCATTGAAAAGACTGTTAAAAGATTGTTAACGGTCTTTTTTTTGTGATTTCGTAAATCTTATGGTGCGGTTTCGGTGCGGTAGCTATGATATGAATTAGATGAAGCATCTTTTCATCAAAAAAAGTAAAAGGGGATGAGAGGAATGAATACGGTACAGTCTTTGCGCGCTTCCATGAAACTGTGGGACGGTATCCCGCTGTTGATCCCGGCGGCAGGTATGGTGCTCACGCTGTGTCTGGTCATGAAATGGGTGATAAAGCAGAAAAGGGAACTTGCGCAAAAAAAGAGAGAACTGTGTGACATGCGGGCCGAGATACTGTTGGCGCAGATCAGCCTGCATTTTATTTACAACACGCTGACGACCATCAAGCATCTTTGTAAAAAGGACGCGCTGCTGGCGGCGGAAACGGTAGATGAATTTTCCGGATACCTGCGGGGAAATCTCGATCTCTTGACGGGGGACAGGATGATATCGTTTTCCAGAGAACTGACTCATGTAAAAAATTTTATTGCCATAGAGCAGAAGAGGTTTGGGGAAAGGGTCAATATCGTTTACGATATTCGGGAAGACGCCTTTTTGCTTCCGGCGCTGACTTTACAGCCGATCGTGGAAAATGCGGTAAAGCATGGGATCACCAAAAGGGAACGGGGCGGGACGATCTGCATATCGACAGGGAAGGACGACGCGGACTACTGGATTAGGGTGGAAGACGACGGGGTAGGATATCAAACGGTCGAAAAAACGGGAAGCAAAAGGAATCACATCGGAATCACCAATGTGACGGGCCGCGTGGAAACGATGTGCGGCGGTACGGTGGAGATAGAGAGTACTGTTGGAGAAGGGACGGATGTGCTGATCAGAATCCCTCGCAAAGAGGAAGACAAAGGAGATAAGGTTGAAAAAACAGACAGACGCTGCCACGGAGATCGTGATGCAGATATTGGTGGTAGATGATGAAGAAATGGTTTTGGAAGAAACGAAAGAAACGGTGGGTATGGAGCTGCCCGGAATGACGATCATCGGTACAAGTTCTGCTCTGGAAGCCGTGAACATTGCCGGAAAATGGCAGATTGAAATCGCTTTTCTGGATATCGAGATGCCGGATATGGACGGCTTGGAACTGGCGGAGAAATTAAAAGCGAAAAATCCGGATATGAACATTATCTTTGTGACGGCATATGCGGAATATGCGTTGGAGGCCTTCAATCAGTATGCCAGCGGATATCTGTTAAAGCCGCTGCAGAGAAAGGATGTGGAGAGGGCTGTCAGGAATCTGCGCTATCCTGTGGATGATCAAAGAAAAAAACTGCGGGTGCAGTGTTTTGGAAATTTCGAGGTGTTTTGCGGCGGTAGGCCCGTGATCTTCGCGCGGGCAAAAGCAAAGGAAGTTTTTGCTTATCTCATCGACAGAAACGGTGCGGCAGCCACCACGGGGGAACTTTGCGGTATCTTGTGGGAGGATTCTGTCGATGAGGAGAAAAACAAACATTATCTGCGTAACCTAATCGTCGATATCCGCAAAGCGCTGCGGTACTGTCATGCGGAGGATGTTTTCCTTTCCGGACGCAACCGCTATGCCGTGGATCCGGAAAAGGTTGTGTGTGATTATTATCAATTTTTAAAAAGAGACGCGGCGGCGGTCAACAGTTACAGAGGGGAATATATGAGGCAGTACAGCTGGGCGGAGTTTTCCCTGTATCAGTTTGAATGTCCGCAAAGGTGAGCGCGCCGGCCTGCCGCAAAAATAGATGGGGATGGAGAGTGCTATGAGAGGTCAAAAAATGTGCGTAACGGAAAAGAAATGGAAAAAGAGAACATGGCGAAGCATCGTGAAATGGGCGGCGGCCGTTCTGGCGGCGGTGATGCTTGCGGGGATTTTCGCCGTGCCGACTCTGCTGGCAAAGGAAGCGTCAGACGGGGCGGAGCCGTCTGCGCAGGAGGAATCCGTGTCTGACAACGATGCGCCGCAGGAAGACGGACAGGATACGCCGAAGCCGGATGAGCAGGATCAGCCGCAGGAAGGCGGACAGGAACCGCCGCAACCGGGCGGGCAGGATCAGCCAAAACCGGAAGAGCCCAAAAAGCCGGACCCGCCCCGTATCACCTCAGAGCCGGAGAACGCTCAGGTGGAGACGGGAGATTACGCGTCTTTCAACGTGTCCGCCGTCGGAGAGGAACTGTCTTATCAGTGGCTGGTGGATAAGGGGGACGGCGCAGGATTTCGCAAGGTTCCGGGTGCGGTTTCCGAGTTGTACCGGATCATGGTGTTTGACGGCGAAATGAACGGTTACGTCTATAAGTGCGAGGTGAAAAACGAGGGCGGTTCTGTGCGGTCACGGGCAGCGAAACTCACTATTTTTTATAAGATCGTGGGCGGCGCGCAGTCTGTGTGGGTGAAATCAAGCGGCCGCGGGCTGGTCTTTCAGGGCAGCGGCGCTTATTCCGCTTTTAACGGGGTCAGCGTGGACGGGAGCCGTATCACCGCCAGTGAGTACAATAAGGGCGGCAGCCAGTCGCCTTTCACAGAGATCACGCTCCTGCGGTCCTATCTGGAGACGCTTGGCGAGGGAGATCATGAGCTGGAGATGGTCTGGTCGGACGGTTCGGCAAAGACTTCTTTCCGTATCGAGCCGCCGGCCGGAAATTTCTCCGCAGATGTTTCCGGTCTGGGGAGGGCGGGTGCGGACGGGACGGGTTCCAGCCGGGCAGCAGGTACGACGGCCGCCGCAAAAGACGCCGCCGGATTGGAAGATATGACGGGCGGTAAAGAAACGGAGAGGACACCGACCGAGGACGAGGATGCGCAAGTGCCGGATGATTCCGCACAGATTTCGGGGAACACAGAAGACTCCCTGTCGGAAAATACCCTAAAACCTTCTTCGGGTACGGCGGCGGATGTGCTTACGGCTGCGGGAGTCTTTAAAGACCCTCCGGAGATGACGGTGACGCCGGGCACAAGGCGGACGCAGGGACTTCCCACCGGTCCTGAGAAACAGTCCGTGCGGCTTGCCGCAATGTCAGAGACGATAGACCGTTATGCGCTGACAATCTGTAAGACGATCATCCTTATCAGCGCCGCAGGAACCGCCAGCGGCCTGATCGCTTACAGACTGCATGGCAGGGAGGAAAGAAGAAATGAGCGTTGAGAGGATAGAAAAGAGAAGCATCCCCAAATGGATCCTGCTGGTCATTATTTATCTGTGTTTTGTGGCGGAACTTGCCTTTTTCATCATGGATTTTACCGACTATGGAATCCTCTTTGCAGGACTGTGTTTCTGTCTGCTAATCGTATTTTTTGTGTTGTGGCGGGAGGAGTATGCGCACAAGCTTTTAACGCTGCGAAGCAGTCTGGACGACGCCCTGCGCCGGGAGAGGCAGCAGGATGGGAGGAAAGAGCATGAGCAGTTGAAATGTCTGCGGAAGGAAAAGGAAGAATTAGCCTGTGAGAATGCGCAGGCGCAGAGTCATCTTAAGACGCTGGCACAGGAAAAAGAGATGCTGGCGCAGGAGCTTGCTAAGACGAGACTGCGGGAGAGGGAAGCTTCCGTGCGCAAGGCGGCGGAGAGTATTCTGCCGTCAGGAGAGCAGCCGGCGGAGCTTGATCTGGCGGCGGTAATTGCCGATGCTGCCGCGCAGATGGAGGATATCTGCAAAAAATCCGGCATCCGTCTGCGCCTGTCCGGTTTCAGTGAAAGGCTGTCCTACAGGGCGGACGAGCGGTATATGCGTTTGTTAGCACAAAATATAATCGATAATTCGATAAAATATATGTGCCGGAAGGGCAGCCTTGTCATCACCCTGTCACACATGGGAAACGATATTTTTCTGGCATTTAAGGACGACGGCATGGGATTGCCGCCCGAAGAAGCAAAAGGCGTCTTTGATCTGAATGTGCAGGGCTCCAACCGCGCCGGGGGAAACGGCCTTGGCCTTGCGCAGGTAAGGGCTGTCGTGCGGCACTATGGGGGATCGGTCTATGCCCGCGCCACGGACGGAATGGGAATCTATATACAGCTTCCGGTTTCAGGAGAGGGTAAACGATGTATCAAAGAGGAAGGAGCGGGGGAGAGGGCCGGTGAAGGAAACAGAGAGGACGAAAATACTATATGTGGGGAATGACGAACATTTTTTGCGGACCATTTCCCTACAGCTTGCGGAGGCGGATCATGAAATGGTCTGTGCCCCGAACGGGGAGCAGGCGGTCAAAGTCCTGCGCAGGGAGCGGGTCGATCTCATCCTTTTGGAAGGTGTGCTTCCCGACGGCGACGGCTGTCAGCTCTGTCTAAGGATACGGGGCGGGGAGGGCGGATTTACCGGCCCTGTCATTCTTTTAAGCGGCGCGGCCCACAGCATGGAAATCGTGCGTGCATTGCGCAGCGGCGGCAGCGATTATCTTGTCAAACCGGTGGATAGGGGCATCCTGCGGGAGCGCATTGAGGAAAATCTGCGGCGTTTCCGGAGTACCGGATCTAAGAAGGACAGACGGTGGTTTAAGCAGTTTATGATCGACAACAGCCGTCGGGAAGTGTATCGGGTAGAGGAAGGAAGGCTGGGGCGGCAGATTTTTTTGTCGCCGTTAGAGTACGCGGTTTTGGAGGCGCTGATCAGGCATCAGGATGAAGTCGCGCTTTACAGGGACCTATACCGGGACGTGTGGCAGCAGGAAGATCTGGGAGATGTGCGTTCCCTGATGGTGCATGTCTCAAACCTGCGAAAGAAAGTGGATCAAAATCATACGGAGATGATCGTGGCGGTGCGCGGCGTCGGTTATTTGTTTCAGGATGCGTAAACCTTTAAGGAACCTTAAACCAACTGACCGGATAGCTGTGCTATGATGAAAAAAATGCAGCGGGAGAAGGCAGCGGATAGCAATACATGCGCGCCGCGTCCTGCACGGAAAGAAAGGAGTCTGTCAGGTGAAAGGCAGCGAATCATTAGCGTTTAGCAGAAACAGGTACTACAGGGGAAAGATGCTGACATCGGCGGATTTTGATGCCGAGCAGCGTTATATGAACAACAAGAGACAGTTTGTGAACCGGATGGTCACCGGCGCGGGGATCGTCTGCGGATTAAACGTGGTCAGTCTGGATGATCTGTCTTTTATGGTCGAAAGCGGCGTGGCGCTCGACGATACAGGGCGGGAGATTGTAATGGACAGTTCAGTAGTCAAAAAGCTGTCTGCGCTTTCCGGCTTCGAAACGCTGGAGAGCGGACGGGCCAGTCTGTGCATCCGCTATCAGGAAAACGAGACACAGCCGGTCTACGCGGTTGACGGACAGGATGGCGACAGGGAATTTGAGTACAATCGGATCGAGGACGGTTATGAACTGTTTTTGATAGACGCTGATAAGGCGGAGGAGGCGTTTGAGGCGGAAACGGAGTTTTACACGGGCGGTATCCTGTTCGAAAATCAAGATTATCAGGTGCGGCTCCGTCTCCCGCGGGATATCTGTGCAGGCCACTATGTGAAGCTGGAAGTGGAAGTGGTCAAGATGAGCGATGCCAAGACGACGTTTCGTTACGAGGCCGTCTTGCAGACACCGGCGCTTACGGCGGCAGGGGGAGAGCAGGAACTTTCTGTCAGTCTGGAGGGCGGTCAGGAGAAAGAAAGCCGCATCGTCAAAGAATATTGGATGCTGGCGCAGACGGAAGTCTGCGAGGATACGGGCATCATGGTGAAGGCGGGAAGCGTCAGGGTTTGGATCGACGGCGGGCAATGTCCTGCCAATGCCGGCTTCTCTTATAAGCTGAATATCGTGGAGATGGCTCCGGAGCTGTTAGCGGCGCGGGAGATCAGCCGTGTGAATCTGGAGCTGCGGTCGTTTGGCCAAGGAACAGGTGCGATCCGTCTGGCGGATATCACGCTGGTACGCACGGAGTCTGCCTATCTGATCGAGCAGGTGGACGAATCTGTGAGGCGCTATATCCCGACTGCGGCAGACGGTTGGAAGCGGAAGGAATACGCCGGATACTTCTGTAAGCAATATCCCTTTACGGATAACAGGGCGTTGTCTGCGGACGGCACCGCGAAAAAAGAGAACGGGGAAGGACTGATTCCGGAAACGCTCCTGATCGCAAGCGGCACTGTGGAGATCCCCATCGGCGATCATGCAAAAAAGGGAGATATCTGTTACTCCGATGAGATCATGCACGGTCTCGGAGCGGGTAATATCTATGTGACGGTCGGTTATGAATCTCTGGAGGAGGACGGGCTGACAGGCAACACGGCAAGAACAACGGTTTACGGCGATCCGCATCTGTTTGGAAGTGCCGGTCAAAGGGTGGCGGCGGAGTCTGCGGTAAAGGTATTAAACGATAAAGGGAGCTTTGTCGTCGGGATAAAATTAAAGGCTAATATCGATATGATCTTGCTGACATATCGCTGGGTAGCGATCCGCTGCGACAGGGAAAGGTCGGCGGAAGAGATCGGAGGGGACGCCCTGCAGGGGATCGGCGTGGTGACGCCCACTGTCATTCTGGGCGCCGGAGAGCGGTATTTCTTTGCGGTGGAATATCTGAATATGAAGCCCTGCTCTGTCACTTACGCGCTGACAGACCATGACAGCGGCGAGATCTCTGCGGACGGTATTTATACGGCACCTTCCAAAGAGGGAGTGTACGAGATTCGGATCTATTGTACGGACAGACCCGCGATCCATACATACGCTTATGCGATCGTTAAGAAAAAGGCGGTGCAGGAGATACAGGCAGCAGATACGGCGGCGGATACAGGGGAAGGACTTCTATGATCTACAGATCGGATAAGACAGTGTATGTCCCCGTGATGGAAGTGTTCAGGGGGGAAGTAAACGATGTCCTCATCTGCCGGGATGCGCGGGCGGAATGGGAAAGCTATGATACGCTCCTTGTGATCTACGATCACGGGACCGTGAAGCGGCTGCTTCGTGTGATCGAACGATCGGCGCACGGCTATGCGTGCTGTGTGGAAATGTTTCAGCAGGGCAATGCGTACTGTGTCGTTTTCCCCTATGTGAAGGAGCGTTATCTGCATCATTTTTATATGCCGGCCCGGATACCGCTTAAAACCTGCGGGACAATTTGTGAAAATCTGATCCTTGCCTGCATGTTGTCAAAGCTTCCCTATCCGCTTTTGTATCTGGCGCTGGAACAGGAGCAGCTTCATTTGCGCAGGGATTACAGCGTGGAACCTGGGTATACCATCGATCTGGACGAACTGGATGAAGACATCGGGGAAAAGGAATGCGCCGGACAGTGTGCCGCACTGCTGCGGGAACTGTTAGCGCCGGAAAAGAGCAGGGAGAACATGGCTTACCGGCTTTTTATGAAGAAGTGGGACCATGCGTCATTGGACGGGTTATACCGAGACATGAGGCTGGTAAAGAAAACCATGGGCAGGCGGGGAAGGCTCGCCGGGCTGCGGCTGCTACTAAAAAGCCGCCGGGACAGCCTGCGAAAACTCCTTTGGGTATTTTGCATCGGCGTGATCCTGCTGGCGGCGCTCTGCCTGCTGTCCAGAGCCGTGTGGGGAGAGATTCCGTTTCTGCGGATCTTTGTCAATCACTTTCAGGTGATCGGCACGGAATCATTGATTGGGAAATAATATAACGATATAACGTATCAAGGCGGCGGGAAACAGTATTCATCAATTGAGCCGGCTGGACAGCGTACGGCGGAATGGAGATTAGGATGGATATGGATGCGATCATGATCGGAATAGCGGCGGTTTGGATGGCGGCAGCGGCGGCCTGTATGTTAGGGCGTTCCCAGCCGGTACAGAGGGTGGGCTGTATGGAGTTTTTACTGACGGCTGCGGTGGGCGGCTGCGCCCTGTTCGGCTATCTGAAAGCGGCTGATTTTATGACGGGGCAGTATCATCAGATGCTGGCAATTTCTTTGGAAAATACAGCGCCTTATCTGGCGGATCTGGAAGATGAACTGGAGGTGTACGGCGGAAACGACGAGGCTTTTTTGCAGGAGGCGGAGCGGATCGTGGAGGATGCGCTGCCGGTGATAGAGGCGGGGGATGCGCGTTACTCTTTCTGCAATGTTTTTCTGGTCAAGAGGGACGGACCGGGAGTTTATCGGGAGCGTTTCTCTGCCGGGAGCGGGGATGCTGACTGGGAGAGCCTGCAGGCGGCGGCAATTCCCCTGATCGGTCAGGCGCATCGTGACCGCAGGATCGTCTGGCAGGCGTACGAAGGGGAGACGACGGTTTTTGCCGCGGCGGATCAGTCGAGGGTGGCGCCGGCATATGCGCTGATTGTGCTGGCTTCTAAGCAACCGCTGGTCATGGCGCTCGAAACTTTGAAACGGCAATATTTCACTTATAGCCTGCTCTTTTTGATTGCAGCCACGCAGCTTATCGTGATGACGGTCATGCTGCAGGAAAAGGAGCTGCACAGGATACGGCTGCTGCTTTCGCGGCTGGCAAAAGGGCGGGAGGAGACTGCCTCTTTCTTAAAGGCGGCGGAGAAATCCGCATTTCACAAAAGCAGCAATGAGATACAGGCGTTTCACAGCAGTTTAAAGCAGATCGCGATGAATACCGAGCGTTTACATTACGCCAAATATCAGGTGCTGCAGGCATATTACCGTTTTGCGCCCAAGGAGATAGAAAAGATTCTGGGGAAACAGTCTATTTTGGACGTGGCGCCCATGGATCAGGCACAGACGGAGGGTACGGTCGCCTTTGTCTCTTTTGCGGAGAGGGACAGTCTTTCTACGGAGGAATATCTGCGGCGGATGAAGAAAAATTATGCGTTTTTATGCGAGGGACGCCGCGAGTTTGGCGGCAGTATCGTACCAAACGGCAGCGATCCAGATGTAATGCTCCTTCTGTTTTACGACGAGAGCGGACAGGCGCTGCGGTTCGGCATCAGGATGGCAGGCCGCGAAGCGGCAGAGCAGACCGGACAGGCCTTTGTGTTTCTCCACCGGACATCATTGGTCTACGGGGTGGCAGGTGACGAGGAACAGTCCTTTCCTTACCTTTATTCCGAAGAGATACACATCCTGCAAAAATACACGGATGATCTGCGCGCGATGGGGGTGCGCATGGTAGTCACGGCTGCTGCGTGGGAGGAGGAAAAGGAGGAGGCGCAGTCCCGCTATATCGGCTATATAGAAGACGGCGGTTACCGCTTTTCCCTGTATGAGATCTTAGACGTGCATCCGGCGCCGGAGCGGGACAGACGGCTAAAGTTAATGCCCAGATTTAAGCAGGCGCTCGAACTTTACTACCAGAGCGATTTCTATCTGGCGCGGAATCTCTTTTCGGAGATTTTAAGAAGCTGTCCCATGGACGAAGTGGCAAAATGGTATCTCTTCCTGTGCGAGAACGGCCTGCAAAGCGGGAAGACAAAGAGGCAGTCCTTCGGGCTGTTTTCGGGAAAATAAGGAGTGACGGCGTATGAAGCAGTTTTGGAGAGCCCTGACCACGGCGGTGACCACCAAGCTTGGCAGTCTGCCGGCAAATATCCGCCGCTTTACATCACCGCAGTATGTGATGGGGCGGATCGTTCAGAAATTCAGAGAACTGGTAAACAGGCTTCTGGACTTAAGGCCGGGGCATGAAAAAGATTATTATACCGTTTTTCGATGGATGATCAGCCGCAGACTGGTGCGGGCGGCCGTGTTTCTGGGCGGCTTCGTCTGTCTGTCGTACCTGCTCTGGTTAAAGCCGATCGGTGCGGGAAAGGACGGCGTGCAGATCAAAACATACCGGTATTCTGCAATCCCCCTGCGTCTGGCGGAGGGAAAGGTGCGGATCCGGGCGAAGAAAGGGTATCTTGCGTACGAGGGCGAGGTCAGCAAGGGTTATGTCTGCGGTACAGGCGTTCTTTACGGGGAAAACGGGCGGACGGTCTATGAGGGAGAATTTAATAACAACTGTTACAACGGCGTCGGTACGCTCTATTATGACGCAGGCGGGATCCGCTACAGCGGCGATTTTTCGGACAACCGCTTCGAAGGGACGGGCGTGCAGTACTATGAAAACGGCGAAAAGCGCTATGAAGGAGGCTTTGCTGACAATGAATTTGAGGGCAGCGGGATCGAGTACCGCGAGAGCGGAATCAGGCTTTATGAAGGAGGTTTTTCACAGGGCTTGAAGGAAGGAGAGGGCGTTTTGTATAACGCGGCGGGAAGCCCTGTCTTTGCCGGACAGTTTCATCTGGATGATATCGTTTATCCCCAGCTTCTTGGCAGGACGGCGGAAGAGATCGGGGAACTCTACAGCGGGGAGCAGATTGTCTATCAAAACGGACAGGCGGAGGAGACGGCGGTGTGGCTGCGGGAGATCGACGCGCTGTGTCTTGCGCAGGACAATGAGACGAGCCTCTCGGATTCCCCAAAGTACGATCTGGTCTGCGTGGGAAAGGATGTTTTCGGGTATGGCGGAAAGCGGATCGATACCGTAGAGGGCTTGACGGAGGCTGTCGGGGAGCCGGTCTATGAGGGCAACAGTTATCTGACTTTTTTGGAGGCTGTGGCTGTCGATATCCTGCAAAAGAAGGGGGAGGCCACAGGGCTTAGGACGGGTATTGAGATGAGGCCCGTGTTCGACGAGGTGAATGCGGTGGATGCCTATGCGGCGGACGCGGTCGTTTATCTGCACGCTTATCAGATCGGGGAGAGGACGTATACCTTTGTTTCGGAGGGGAAGACGGGAGGGTTTTTCCTGTATGAGATTGAATAGTTGGAATTGCGAAACTCCTTTTAGGTTATTGGGATTGTGCAAACAGCATAACCAACGCAGACGCGCTTTCGCTCCATTTCAGACGCAACGGTACTAAGCTCGAGAGTTGCAAAGCAACTCTTTACCTCGCTAAGTACCGGCGTCTTTCTAGGGTCTGCTTATGGTTATCCTGTTTACACAATAAAGGTAGGCTGTGATGAGTTTCGCAGCCGCCTGTAGCAGGAAAATCGGAAAGGAAAAACGGATGAGAAGAAAAAAAGCAGCGATGTGTGCGGTTTTGATGGTGAGTGTTATGATAATGGGCGTGCTGCCGCCGCAGCGGGTTTTGGCGGCGGGGAAAAAAACGATAAATATAGCTACGGTGAAAAGTACGGCCTTAAATCGCAGCGACGCTTACGAGAAGGTGGAAAATAAGCTGGAACTGGCGCAGGCGAAGTATGTACAGTCCGTGAAAAAGCTGAAACTCAAGGAGGAAAACCAGCGTTCTTTCCGCTGGTCGCCGCTTCTAAATTTCAAGCTGCCGGAGAAGCCGGATCTGGCGGATGAATACGAGTATCGCTACACGCCTCTTGCGCTGCAGTCGGAGATCGACCAGCTCGAACACGAGCGGAAGGACACGGTGTACGCGGTCTATGAGGCGGTGGAACTAAAGTTTGTGGAAGCTTACCGTTTACAGGAAACGATTGCCTTTAACGAGGAGAGGCTTGACGCGGCAAGGAAGATGTTAGCGAAAAACCGCGCCAGACTTGCCGTCGGCATGGCGAAGGAGGCGGATATCGCTGCTATGGAACAAAAGGTTGGCCGGCTGGAAAAGACGATTGTCTCGGATATGAGGAGTCTTGCCGCGGTCTCGGAAAAGCTCCGCAGTCAGACGGGCCTTACGATGACTTCCTATGCGCTGGTGTCTCCCTATGTGGACGCGGATATGGACAGGGAGATGCTGGAAGTTTTGATCGACTATACGCTGGATAACAGCGATACCTATTATAAGGCGCAGTGCGCCGCGTCTAATGCGCTTCTTGCGCTCAATACAAATTATGACCTGATGAAAAGGCAGTACGGCGCGGCGAATATGAGTCTGATAGATACTTATGTAAACCAAGCAAAAAACGGGGAAAGACTCAGCACAAGAGCATTTAAAAGTGCGTATAACAGCCTGCTTTCGGCGGTGGACGATCCTTGGCGGGGCAGCTTTAAGATTTTATTTATCCGCATCCCCAAAGTCTGGATCAAGGGCGCGATCGACGGCGTCCGCTATGTGGAGGATGAACCGCTCGCCCTCTATGAGTCCGCAATCGAGTACCAGAACGCGCGGGCTGAGGAGGAGGCGGCAAAAAAAGAGATCGTCCAGCAGGTAAAGGACAGTTTTGAAAACTATGTCTCCGCCAGAAACGCCTGTATCGATACCAGAGAAAGTATTGACAAAAAGAAGAAAGAGCTGGAAAAGGGCGCGGCCTTAAACGCCACCGGCAGGATGACGTTCGAAGAGTATCAGGAGGTGCAGGAGGAGTACGAGAACCTGCAGAGCGATTATCTGCAGGCGCAGGCGGACTACAGCGCTATCCTCTACAGCTTTAACAGACTGACCTGCGGCAGGGTGCGGGATTTCTTCACGACAGGCGGCGCTGATCTGTCTGCCGGGGAGGGCGGCGTGAGTTATGTGGTGGAGGAAGAGGGAGACGGCATCTACTATTATATCCGCACGCTGGCATCCGGTACGGCTTTTGAGCTGGGACTGGATGTGCCGGAGGACTATGACGAAGTTTCCGTCACGGATTTTGAACTGTGGGTGAAAAAGGATGCCGAACAGGTGCAGGTGGGCGGACGGCTTCCCGTGGAGGGAAAGCTAAGGCATCTGCAGTTGGATATCGGTTCTGTGGACAGGGTATTTATCCGCCTTTACAACGATTCTGTATTTATTGACGACTGCGACATCGATCCTTCCGAATATAGCGGGCTGCTCAATATCGTGACGGGATACCGGATCGAGAAAAACGAAGATACGAAGGTGGCGACCTATGCGGTGGAGACGACGGATACCGGACTGGCTCTCATTACCATCACGCCGGAAGCAGGCGGGGGGATTGCCGGTTATAACGTTAAGGATGCGGATGGCGTCTTCCTTCTGGAGGGGAATGTAGTGCCGGTCAAGGAAACATTCCGCTATCTGTCCGCGATCGCGGGCGATCTGGAAGAGCTGACAATCTGTTTTTACGATGCGGACGGCAGGCTGATGTATGAAGCGCGTTTTCAGACGAGCGACAGCACGATCAGGAAGTTTGGCGGGTGAGGCGGTGCCGGTGGAACAGGCGCCGGATTGTAAAGGGGATGCGGTGCAAAAAGAATCTGAAAGAGCGTAAGAAATAGACAATCAGGCGAAAACAAATCAGGAGGACGGATGTTGGGAAGAAGAAACGGAACAAAAAAACAAAAACAGCGTGCAGGCGCCATAGCGGTCATTCTGGCGGCATTACTGCTCATGGAAAAGACGCCCCTTCTGGCGGTGGAGAGCGACCGCGATAACAGCATCCGTTCCGTCAGGGTGGCGGACGCTCAGATCGCGGTGTCCACGCTGGTCATCGGCTCCTACCTCATCGATTTAAACGGACTGAGTGACCATATCTATGAGATCGCTATGGAATCCGCCAGCGAGTTTTCCCAGAACCGGATGTATTATAAATCGGAGCTGGCTGCGGGGCAGTGGTTCGAGGTTACGGACGCTTCTTCCATCCGCGATATCACAAGCGCAGGCACGCCGGTTTCCGCCGCCGAGATCGAGGCGCTGGAATTTACGCATCGGGTGGCGGCAAACGGTACGGTGACGGATCTGCGGGTACAGGCCGCCGTCAACGAATTTGATATTCCAGACCCCTATGATCTGATGGAGATGGAGGAATTAAAGCCCGTCAAGATGCGTTATCAGTATCTCCAGTCCAAGGAGACCAAGACGGACAGCGATGAGAAATATCTGCAGATGATGGAAATATTCTACGGGCTGAGCATTGAGGACGATACCACCAGAAACTGCGACGCTTCGCTGGATGCGCTTAATTCCTATAAATTGGACGTGACCGCACGAAAAAAGCCCGCCTCGTGGCCGGAGGCTGTGACCATGGTCATGGAGGGCGAAGACGCGAGAAGGCGGGTGCAGTCCTTAAACACGCTGGACCTCTATCTGGACGAACTGTTAAAAAAGGCAGGGGGACAGGATCAGGAGGGCTTAAGTCCGGAGGAAAGGGAAGCGTTTTACGATATGCTGCGCGCACAGGGTTTTAGTGAGGATGAGATCAGCGGCAGCGATGATGACGAAAGCGGCGGCAAAGACGAGAGCTGGTATGAAAAATGGAGCGTGATGAACGAAAGTTATCAGAAACTTCTGGCCGGAGCCGGTACTTACAGAAGCGTTACACTGGATGAAAATTTTCAGGTCGATACCGACACGATCGCCGCCATTGGCGAGGCAAAGTCCAATGTGAAGACGAGCATCGGCAAATATACGGGAAAGCTTCTTGCGGAAGGGACGACGGCTTCCACGCAGGCGATCTTTCGGTACAGTAAGGAGTTGATCGACCGTGCGAAAGCGCGTGATATGCCTGCAAGCGACGAGGCGACGGCCGCGCTGGTGAATCTTCTCAATATCCTGCGCAGCGTTATCGAGGATTTGGATGGGGAGCGCGGCACGCTGGAAAGCGGACTGACACAGCAGGCGTTCGCGGTCTGGCAGGGCATCCTTTCAGGCGGGGTAGGAGAAGACTACCGGCAGGCGGCGGCAGAGGGCGCGGGTCAGCCGGCGTTGACGGCCTTCCTTGCGAAACGGGAGACGGATGCCGACAGCGCGCGGCTGGAGTACCAGACCATGCTTACGGAACTGTGGAAGCGCATGAGCAATTCTCTGGCGCAGATCGACGCCGGGGAGCGTATAGACAGCATTGAAGAGCTGGAAGCACTGCCGCCTGAGGATGCCGCCCGCAGGAATCTGCTGCAAACGGTGGACAGGCATCGCGAATGGCTTAGAAAATCGCTGGCACAGCTGATTGCCGACGCCGGAGATTCCTCGGCGCTCGACGGGCTTATAAATCAGCAGGAAGCTTTGGAGCAGCAGAGACTGGATGCTCTGGATAAGAATGATCTGGCAGGGGCAAGGAAGCTTTCCGCGAAGATGGAGGCCGGACAAAACGATATTGCCGATCTGCGGCAGGCGCTGTACCGGACGCTGACGGATCAAAACAGCAGCGAGGCGGATAAGGCAAGGGCGGCTGCGGGGTTAAACGAGGGCAGTGCCGGAAAAGTGATCGACGGGTTGGCGGATGCTCTCACAGCCGGTATTCTGGACGGTGCGGACAAAGGCGGACTGGAAAATGATATGGCGGCGCTCACACAGCTGGCGCAGTATGATGCCGACGCGGCCTTGGCGGCAGTCTCCCGCATAGAGGACGCGCTGGATGGCGCGGCGGATACGGGGCTGGCTGAGGACTTAAGCGGGCAGTTATCTGAGATAGAGCGGCAGGCGGGCGGCGAAGGCACAGGCCGGGGGATGCTGTCGCAGGAGCAGTTAAGCGGTCTGCTTGCGGATTACTTTGGCGACGCGTCCGCGGCTTCCGATCAGGACAAGGCAGGGGCTTTGATCGCTCTTTCCCGCTATGCCGAAGACGCGCATAATGAAGCGGCAGGGAGGCTTTCAGTTTCCATGGCTAACCGCCTTGCGGCTGCGGGCAGTCCCTATCTCTATCAAAAATATGCCGGGGCGGCGCAGACATACGTCTCCCTGAAAAACATCGGCAGGATCTTCGGTTACCGGTATCTTTTTGACGACGTGCATTGCGTGGTTACTCTGGAAAAGACGCAGGCGTACTACATTTTTACCGCGGGCAATGAGGGTTATACGTTTACGGAAGGTGCGACAGGCAGCCTTTTTGCAGGGCCGGTATTGCAGCAGACTCTTTATATCGGCAGTGAAGACGGAAAGCGAATTTTTAGCTGTGAGGGATATTATGTGCCGGGATGCTCCTACGCGGCGGTAAGGACTGCGGCGATGGAGCCGGTGATCGAGAGCGTATACAACAGGTTGATGGAAGGAGGTTAAAGTGGCAGATTATACGATCATAGCGGACGTCAGCAGTTTCATCTGCAGGACGCTGCGGGAGAAGATGTGCCCGGAACCGGTGCCTTCTCCGAACAATATTGAGATCTCTTCCCCCGCATCTCAGGATGTGGATTATATCATCGGGCTTTATCTGTACGATGTGAAGGAGGAGACGGTCGTGGCGAGGGCTCCCTGTGTTTCAGCGGGAGGGAGCAAATTCAGCAAGCCGCCGGTGCCGTATAGTCTTTACTATATGGTGTTTATCAACGGCTCGTCCCAGATGGGACTAAAAGCGCCGGATATACAGAAGATTATCGGGAGGGTGGCGCAGATCGTCAGTGACAACAGTGCCGTGTATCCTCACGAACTGCAGCCCTGGCTGGATGTCAGGGAACCGCCCATTGTGCTGTCTCAGGCGAAGATGGCGCTCGATGAGAAGGTGCGGGTGTGGCAGGCGATCAATAAGCCTTATGAGATCAGCCTGTTTTATAAGGCGGCGCCCGTCTATGTATCCAGCGAGACGGTGGTGGATCCGCCCCGTGTCAGCGAGGCCCTGTTTGGCATTGGCATATCGGGCGGGGAAGGGGGTGATTCGGGATAAGTGGAAGCTGCAATTTGTTATCGGCTTGATCTCGTGATCAGGCTTGTGGATACCACCGTCGGCTGTCCGGTGACGGAGCGGCAGGTCCTCTTTCGGGAAAATGGGAGAACGCTTTCGTTTCTCTCCCGCGGCGCGGGTACGTATGTGCTTGTGAACGGGGAGCGAAAGGATCGGCGGATATTGATAACCGTCAGGGGATATCTGGAAACGACGGCGGATATCTGTTATGAGGCGTTGACGGGAAGGTATCCGGAAGTGTATGTGGAGCTGATACCGGAGCGTCCAAAGTACGGCGGCTGCGATTTTGTGGATTTTAACGGCAATCTGTCCGGCATTTCGTCCGTTGCGGCGGTCTGCCTGTCGGCTCCGTCCGCGAAAGCGGTTTCCTACAATGCTAATAAGCGGCAGCTACGGATATTGCCGGCACGGGAACTTGACGGGAAGGCGTATGCGCTGATCCATGCACAGGCAGACAGTTTTGAAGAATTTCGAGTGGCATCCGTGAAAAAGAAAGTCCTTTTGCAGCTGGAACATCCGCTGGAAACAGCGTTTCGGCCAGAGGAGGAAATCGCGCGCATTGTCAGGGGCAGGACCGAAGAAAACGGGGATTATCTGCTGCGGCTGCGCGTAGACGGACAAGGGATGCAGTATCTGGTCCGCTATGTAGTAAACGGTAAAACAAACTTTAAGAGGGTCGTCTCAGGCGATGCGTTCGATCCGGAAAACAGGAGGTTGTAGGGTGGGAATGATGGTGGTGACGGGAGCGGTTTGTCAATGCGCTTTCGGGACGGTTCCCTGTACTTTGCAGGCGACATCCCAGATGACCTGTCTGGCGGACGGCAAGCCGGCCGCTACGATACAGGACGGACAGCCGGGCATCAATCTTTCGGGGTTTGGCATGTGTACTTCGCTGGCCAATCCGGCGGTGGCGGCGGCCACGGCTGCAGCGCTCGGCGTGCTGACCCCGCAGCCCTGCACGCTGGTCTCGGCGGGACCGTGGATTACTTCGAATCCGAAAGTGCTGGCGGGCGGGATTCCCTGCCTTCTCAGTGACGCAGTCCTTATGTGCGGGCTTGGCGCCGGATGTATCCGTGTGGTAACGCCCGGCCAGAACAAGGCGATCGTGTAGTAAAAAAAGAGAGGAGAATCAATATGGCGCAGTATTTTTCACCGGGAGTTTATGTAGAAGAATATGATAACTCCCCCAGATCTATGGAAGGCGTTGGAACTTCCGTTGCGGGCTTTGTCGGTTTTGCGGAGAAAGGACCCACAAAAGGCGGGCTTTCCGTCATTACAAGCTATCGGGACTTTGTCAGGCAGTTCGGCGGGCCTTTGAGCGAATTTGAGTACGGAGAATACCGGTATCTTGCTCCGGCTGTGGAACAGTTTTTTGTGAATGGCGGCGGCAGCTGTTATGTGTCCCGCGTGTGCGTGCCGGACGCGCAGGCGGCCTTTGCGAAGATGGGTCCCTTACGTGTGGAGGCGGCCAATGTCGGTAAGTGGGGAAACAGGATACAGATCACCTTAACAAGCGTTACCAGACGCAGGATGCAGATGGTGGGCAGGGATCAGGACGCCTATGTGGCGAAAAGTGTGGACGGTTTTCGGGAGGGCGATCTGGTCGTCTGCGGCGGTGAGTATAACCGCATTAAGTCCATATATGACAACAGTGTCGTTTTTGAAAAAGAGTTTGCGGAAGATATCGTGGATACCGCGTTGATCCCGACCACACAGGTGTATCTGGCGGAAACGGACATTTCCGTGCGCTGCGGGGAGGAAGCCGAGGACTTCAGGGGCGTGAGCTTCAATACGGCCAATCCCAATTACATCGGTTACCGCATGGCAAACAGCGAGCTGGTGAAGATCACCATGGAGCAAAGCGATTTATCCTGCAATCCCGTGGAGGCGATTCTGGGGGAAGGCAGCGCGGACGGCATGTTTATGCTGGAGAACGGACAGGACGGCAGTATCACGAAGGCGACGGCCGGCACTTTTATCGGGGAGGATAACGGGCCGGGCAGCCGGACAGGACTGGAGGCGTTTGTTGAGCTTTCCAACGTAAATATGCTGGCTGTGCCGGGCATTACGATGCCGGAGGTGGTCGTAGCGATGGTGGGGCAGTGCGAAAACTTGAAAAACCGGTTCGCGATCATCGATATGCCAAAGGAAAGCCACAAAGTAAAGGAGTTACTGCAATATCGTGAGATGATCGATTCTACCTATGCGGCGATGTATCACCCATGGCTGCAGGTGTTCGACCGTTCCGCAGGCAAGACGGACTTCGTGCCGCCCTCAGGAGCGGTGGCAGGCGTGTACGCGCGTACGGACAACACCAGAGGCGTACATAAGGCGCCGGCCAACGAGACGGTGTTCGCCACCGGCCTCAGCGTAAATTACACCAAGGAAGAGCAGGATTTTTTGAATCCCGCGGGCGTTAATCTGATCCGCGCGCTGCCCGGACAGGGGATCCGCATATGGGGCGCGCGCACGGCTTCCTCTAACGCAACTTTCAAGTACGTCAACGTGCGCAGACTCTTTATCTATGTGGAAGAAAGCATCAAGGCAAACACGAACTGGGTGGTGTTCGAGCCCAATGACGAATCGCTGTGGGACCGCGTGGGCGTGACGATCAGAGGCTTCTTAGATACGATGTGGCGAAACGGTATGCTGGCGGGAGCAACTGCGTCGGAGGCATATTTTGTGGAGATCGGACCTTCCACGATGAGCCGGGACGATATCGCAAACGGCCGCCTGATCTGCAATATCGGCATCGCGCCGTCCAGACCGGCGGAGTTTGTGATCTTCCGGGTGACGCAGTTTACCGCCGGCGCTTTGGAGTCTTCGGGCGGCGGGGAATAGAGAGAAGGCGGAAAAGAGAAAGGAGATAGAAACTTATGGCAGCAACAGCTACAGCAAATTCCATGGGACATGATTATCCGTGGACAAAAATGAATTTTTTGGTGACGGTGGACACCTTGAACGCCACGGCAGCTTTCAGCGAGGCGACCGGGATGGAGGCGACCGTCGATGTGATCGAGTTTCGTCAGGGAAATTCCGGGAGCTTTTCCCCGGTCAAGGTGCCGGGACTTGTCAAGCACGGCAATGTGACCCTGAAATACGGTTATACCGCTTCCAATGAGTTTAGAAACTGGGCGATGGCGTGTACGGCGGACACAAGGGCGGCAGAAATGCCCCGCTATGATGTGAGGATCGAGCTGCTCGACACTTCAGGGGGCATGAAAAACGGCAACACGACGTCGAACGGTTCCGCGGCCAACCAGTATCTTCTGCGGGACGCATGGATCAGCAAATATACGGCTCCCGATATGAACGCGCTCCAGAGCGAGATCGCGATCGAAACCGTGGAGATCGCCTTCGAACGTCTGGAACTGCCGGGGGCCGGCGGCCAATAGTCCTGATTTTTTGTCCATGAAAGGAGAATGAATGATGCAGACAGAGTACGAATTTACGCTTCCCAAAGGCTTTCTGGACGAAAACGGCGTGCTTCACAGGCGGGGGAAAATGCGGCTTGCCACGGCTGAGGACGAGATTGGGGCCACGAGAGACCCAAGGGTCCTAAGCAACCCTTCCTACCTGACGGTGGCGCTTTTAAGCAGGGTGATCACAGAGCTGGAAGACTATAACATGATCACCGGCACGACGATTGGGCAGTTTTTTACGGCGGATCTGGCGTTTTTACAGGATATGTACCAGAAGATAAACGATGTGGAACCGCCTGTGATCAAGACGGTATGCCCGAAATGCGGCGAAGAGATCGAGACGCCCGTAAATTTTACCGTAGAGGGTTGACGCTTTATCCGCAGCAGTCCCTGTATCAGGAAATGTCTTTCATCGCCTATTATTTCCACTGGTCGCAAGACGAGGTGATGAGGCTCGATCACAGGAGCAGACGGAAATGGTGTCTGGAGATTTCGGACATCCATAAGAAAGTGAATCCCTCGAAGGACGATCGGGGCAGGTAAAAGGAGGAGCAGGGGCGTGGCGAATTATTTTGTATACAATCAGGGTACGGCCGTGATGCCGAATTATTCCTTTATCCTTCGCGTGGAAGCGGCGATCGACGTACCCTGCAGGGCCGTCAAAAACCTCAGACAGGAGAACGAGTTCGACTATATTCAGGAGGGCGGGCAAAACGATTACGTGCATATGAGGAGAAAGCCGATATCCAAGCCCTTTACCTTTCAGGTGGAACGTTACGCGGGGATCGACTATCTGGACCCGCTGGCGCTTGGAGCGGAGTTTGCCCTGCCGATCCTCCTTTTTGTCTACGACAGACCCGATCAGGTGATCAATGTACACAGGGCATACACCTTTATGGGGTGCATGGTGACCGCCAAGGATTACGGGGAGCTGAACGCGGAGAAAAGCGGGCTTTTGGTGGAGACTACCACCATTGCGTTTCAGGAGATGCTCTGTGTGGACACGCCTTGGAACGCATATTCTAACCACATGTAATAAAGGATGGGAAGCCAGGAGAACGGGCGGACAGGATAAGAGGGACGTTTCATGCTGACAATGGGAAAACCGATACAGCCAAAGAGCGCAAGGCCGATGGGAATATTGGGAGAGATGTTCGCGGAGAAAATCTGTGGAAATTACGAACAGCTGCGGGGACGGATCGACCCGGTAGAGATCCTGCACTTTCTTTCCGCTCCGCCGGAGTTGTATTTGGCTGAGACAGAAGTGACCGCACTGGTCAATCAAGAAGATAAGGCGGAGCCGCTAAAGCTGGAACTGTCTTTGGTAAACAACGTCTTAAACCGCATCCTGATGTCGGCGCATATGACATTTACGTATCAGGACCGGATCTTTGTGGAGAATATCCTGAAAAAGCTCGGCGTGACGGATGTGCGGGAATTTATCAGACAGGTGCGGATGGTGAAGGAAGAGACAGCGGCGGTCAGGGAACTGCTTTCTGTCTATGAATCGGGACAGGATGCGATCCGCCTGATTCAGGAATACCGCAGGGATCAGGCGGCAGCGCAAAAGACGTTTGCGGCGGCGAAGACGGCAGGGCAGGAGGAAACAGAGGCGGCTGACCGTTTGGCTTTGATGGTGTTAAAACGCCTGCAGGCCGCCGCGATCTATCGCGAGGTGGAGCGTTTTGCTGCTTTCCAAATAGATAATAGGAAGACGATAGAACGTCGGGAAATGACCTTTGGCGCGCAGCATATCGCGGCTTCCTTTCTTACTTTAAACGACTATCGGCAGCGCATTTTGTCACAGGATCAAAACATGATCTACGATCTGCCGGATCAATACGAAGCGTGGGAGATAAGCTTTGCGAAAGAGACTTACGGGCAGACGGTGAACCGGTTTTTGCAGGCGGCGCTTTTACAGGCCGTCAGACAGATATTCCATATCCGGTACGAGGACTTTACGCGGCATACCGGATGGCGGCATGAATTTATGGATGCCCTTCACGTGTCCGTGCGCAATACCTTCCAAAGGATGATAAGCAATCCGGAAGGGATGCTCTTCGCGATACGCGACCGGGAAACCTACCATCGGACGGCACGGCAGTTTGAAAAACAGGAGATCATGGCCCTGAAAAATCTTTTTGCGCTAAGCGGGGAGATGACAGTCTCTGAGCCGCATACCATGGAAATCGTGCAGGCGGCGCAGGATCGGACGGCGTATTTTGAGACGCGCGGTGAGGATACATATCTGTCCACTGTGCGGCAGGAAAAGGAACAGAGGAAGGAACATTCGCCGCAGGAAGCGGAAAAGCTTCGTGTGGAGCGGGAGAATGAGATCAGGGAATGGCTGGCTTCTATTGACAGACAGAACAGAGAACGGGTAGAGCGGCTGTCGGAATATACGAGCCGGATCGAAAAGCAGGGAGAGCGGCGGCAGTTTTTTGAGAAGATGACGACTGATGCGCACAGAACGCGTACCGGACCGGAAGAGGAAGGCTTGACGTATCGGGAGCAGGAGACGGCGCATACGGAAAAAACGGAGCGGGAGACAGAGAAACTGCGGGAAATTCTGGGCGGCGAGACAGTGCGGATATTCGAGACGATCCGCAGCTATCAGGAAAATCCCGGTCAGTATCCTAACGTGACCACTTCCAAAGAGCGGGCTGTGGATCTGTTTTTGCGGGACATCGCGGCAGCCGGAAAGGTGCAGGAGGCTCATTTCGTCACAGAGCCGGAAGAGATTGTTTACGATCGGATACGGCATGCGGACAGCGCACAGACGGCGCACCCGTTTCAGGGGACGGTTGTAGGCGGGACGGCGTCAGGGAGACGCGGACATCCGGCGGGACAGCTATTTGGAGAGAGGGAACCTGCCGTGGAACTGTTTCACCGGCAGAGCGAACAGACACTCAGCGAGGAGCGGATGCGGGAACTGATGCAGACCCTGACAAAGGACAGGCAGGTGCAAAACGCGGCCGTACGGGAGACGGTAAATGTGGAAGAGCGGGTAACCGGGATCGTCCGCTCAAAGGTGAATGAGATGAAACGGAAACAGGATGAAGAGATCGCGCGGATGATCAGCCAAAACGTAAAGAGACAGCTCGATACCCTTTCCGAGAAGGTATACGGGAAACTGGAGCGGCGTATGGATGCCGAGCGGCGGCGCAGGGGGTTGTAATGAAACTGGATTTTTCTCAATATACAGGCGCAGGAACCGGAGCCACGGCGAAGGCTGTGCTGCACCTTTATCCGCAAAAAGAAATTCAGGTGGAGGTACAGAACGAAAGCTCCCGAAAAAATGCGGGCACACCGGAGCTTGCTGCCGAAGCAGCGAAACCGGTACAGGCGGTGGAAAAAGTGACAAAAAGGGAAGCCGACAAAATGTATACGGTGGCTTTCCAGTTTAATCCGGCGGCAATTCGTATCAGCGCTTACGGCGGCGGTATGGCGCCTATCACAAGCTTCAGCGCAAAAGAAGGCGATAAGGATGGCGTCGAAGAAAAAAGTGGCAACGGGCAGGTAGATTACGGGCCGGTCAACGAGACTGTGACAGTCAGTTTTAAGGTGGTATTCGATGCCGGAAGTTATACGGTCCGGCCGGTGGCGGAAGGTTTTCTGGCGGCTGTCAGGAGCAGCAGCAGGAGAAGGGTCATCTTCCGGTGGGGCGACAAGGCGCAGGGGGGACTGGAGTATGGCGGATTTTTGAATCATGTACAGTGCCGCTATACGATGTTTGATGCTAAAGGACAGGCGGTGCGGGCGGAGATCGATCTGTCTCTGGTGTCCGGTAATCATGATGGGTATAACGATGTGAAGGAGTGGCGGAATCGTTATGATGCCGTTATGCGAGACAGGAACCGCGTCCTTCGTCTGCCGGATGCCGCTTCCAAAGCTTCGGCCGGCGGACTGGCGGCTCCGGTAGAGAAGGCATACATCCTGTTTCATACACAGTCCGAAGATCCGCGGGTGGAGAACGGGAATGTGAAGGGGAAGACGCTTTTAAAACCTGAGGTATATAAAGGGCTTTCCAATATGACGGCAAAACTGTCGGATGCGGCCGGCAGCGTTACGGGGCAGGCGTCGGATCACTCCAAATTGGGGCAGGCGCTTGATAACGCCAATAAGAATAAGGCGGCGGGCGTCGAGAAATATGCTGCGGTCAGGATCCAGTACAATCCCGTCTCTGTCACCCTGCAAAGCCGCGGCGGCCAGATGACGACGCGCGACGGCGGTCCCAGCGGGGCAGGGGATTTTAAGGGGTTTCAGAAAAATGCGATACCCACGGAGACCGTGCTTTCGATGGAACTGCTGTTTGACGGCACAAGTGTTTTCAACGGTTTTTTGGCGGATGCCGGCATGGGATATTCCGTGGCGCCGGTCTCGGAATTGTTTGCGTCCGCGATTGCCTCCGCTTACAGTCGGCTGGTATGCGTGGTCTGGAACCGGATGACGTTCTGGGGCGAGCTGTGCGAGGTGGACGTGGAATATACGATGTTTAACAAGAAAGGCAATCCGATCCGCTCCAAGGTTTCGATCCGCATCCGGCAGGATGGGGAGTCGGCCAAAGAGGGAGAAGCAGAGAAGAGTTGGGAAAAGGCGTACAACAGTCTGGAAAATGAGGCGGAGAGACTGATCAGATCTTAGACGGGGAAAACAGATGGCAGCCTATGATTTTAACGATCTAAAAACCAAATACAGCGCGTTTCAAAAACCCATTGCGGTGCTGCGGATGGCGGACAAGGACGTGGGCGGCAAAAACGGATATCCCATATCCGACGTGGAGATCGATCTCACCTGCGGCTACGAGGCGTCCGTGGCGGAGTTTTCCCTCTACAAAGTCTATAACAAAGCGGCAGATTGCTTTGAGGTGACGGATGCGCTGAAAAAGTATATTGCGCTGGGGGCCAAGACGGAGATCGCGCTGGGTTACGGCACTTTAGCACAGCTTGTTTTCGTAGGCGTCGTCACGCGGGTGAGCTATCGCTACGACGCGGAAGAGATCCCCTGTATCCGCGTGTGCGCAATGGACGTCAAGGGGGTCATGATGGCCGGCTCCTATTCCAGACAATTGACAGCCGCAAGCTACGCGGCGGCAGTGAAGGAGATCCTGATGAAAAACGCGTACGCTGGCATGCAAAGCAGCGGCATCATCAGGGGCATACAGGTGACGGACACGCCGGATCAGTCCGCTCCCGTTCCTGCGGGAGAGACGACGGTCACGGACCGCAGCGTGGAGATGGCGGCGGAGAGCGATTATGAATTTGTGGTGAGGGCGGCCAAACGTTACAATTACGAGTTTTTTACGGAATGCGGGACTGTTCTGTTTCGCAAGGCGAAGGCGGACAAGGGCGTCCGTATCGCGATTAGTTCTGAAAGCGGTCTGTATCACCTCGATATCTCTTACGATGTGACGGGGCTTGTCAATAAGGTGACGGTCCGCGCCGTCGATGCGGGAAAGGCGAAGGTCATCTCCTCGGGGGCAAAAAATCGGGCGTCTTTGCCCGCTAAGGCCAAAGCGCTCCTAAAGGGCAGCGAGAAAGTCTGTATCGATGCGTCGGCGGTCTCCGTGGAGGAAACGGGATATCGGGCAGACTCCCTGATGGAAAACATCTCTTACCGCTATGGCTCTCTGGAATGCGAGGTTCAGGGACTGCCGGAATATCTGCCGGGATATTTTGTGGAAATGACCGGCGTGGGCGGCGGCGCCGACAACAAATTTTATATTACCCGCGCGGTCCACAAACTTTCCAAGGAAGGCAGATATACCGTGAAGCTGGAAGGAAAGGCCTGTGGAGAAAATGACAGCAGTGTCACAAATGTGCAGGGCAGCATGGGAGGCCTGTTTTGACGGATGTAACGGACAGACGAATATGAGGATGGCAAAGAAGGGGTGGGAGAAACACGGATGGGATTCTATGACATTATGGATGAGATCGCCGCCAAACAGGTGACGAAAACCGAGACAGGCGACAATCGTATGCACGGCGTTACGCTGGGGATAGTGACATCGAATGATACGGGCAGGCCGCCGGGACAGATGCCGGGCCGGGTCTGTGTGGAGATCCCGGTGCGGGATGCTGACGCGGGCGAGCTTAAGTGGGCAAGGGTGGCGATGGCCGCGAGCGGCAAAAAATGGGGGCATTATTTTCTGCCGGAGGTGGGGGATCAGGTGCTTTTGGCCTTTGAGAACGGCAATCTGGAACGGCCCTATGTGATCGGCTGCATCCCCAAAGATTCCAATCCGTTTCTTACGGACTCCGCAGACAGGGACAACCGCTATAAGCGGATCGTTACGAAAAACGGCAACACGCTGCAGTTTGAGGATGTGACGCCGGGAGAGGGAGACGCGGACAGGATATCGCTTTTTACGTCAGGACAGAAGCATAAGCTGATTCTGGATAATGCGAAGGGCGCCGTTTTGCTGGAAGACGAGAAAGGAAATAACGGTGTGGAAATCTACAGCGGCACCGGCAATATCAGGATCAAAACGGAGCATAAGCTGACGGTTGCTGTGGGAGACGGTGTGGAACTGATCTTAAACGGCGATACCGGTACGGTCAGTCTGAAATGCAGTAAGCTGAAAGTGGAGGCATCCGGCAGCGTCGGTCTGTCCGCCAACGGAAAGTTTCACATCAGCGGCGGAAATATTTCGGTGGACGCGACCGCAGCCTTTAAGCTTGCCAGCAGCGGCATCGCCAGTCTGGGCGGTTCACCGGTGAAGATCGGCTGATAAAGGAGTGGGGCATGAAAGAAAATACGCATTTGGGGCGGGGGATGAAGTTCCCGCCGCAGGTCAATCCGGTGACGGGGCGTTTCGTCCTGTCGGAGGAGGAACAGAGCGTGAAGGAGAGCATTTATCTGATCCTGATGACCCAGAAGGGAGAAAGACTGATGCGGCCGGCGTTTGGCAGCCGGACTTCCGAATATGTGTTTGCGGAGACTGATCTGACCATGCAGACGATCATGACGCAGGAGTTGGAGAAGGACATCATGCGCAATGAGCCGAGGGTGCAGGATGTGGAGGTGCGGATGGAAGACAGCAAAGATCAGGGCAGTCTGCTGATAAGGATTCAATATACGGTGAGCGGCAAAAGCACGCCGGAGAATATGGTATTCCCTTTCTATTTGGGAAAAGGAACGGAGAAAGAGAGCGCGGAATATGAGACAGTGGAAGACGATCAGCGCAGATGAGGATATCTTAGACAACAGAACAAAGCGGGATATTTGGGAGAGGATTCAAAATCTGGAGGACGCCTATACGCCGGAATGGCAGTTTGGCGAACAGGATCCGGATATCGGTTCCGTGCTGGCCCTGCTTTTTGCCGACCGGATGCAGGAGAATATCGACCGCTATAATATGACGCTGTTGCGGTATCTTACGGAACTTGTGAATCTGGCGGGCATTTCCAGACGGCCGGCGAATCCCGCGCACAGCGTTGTGCTGATGGATATGGTGCAGGATACCATAGCGGGGCAAAAGCTTCCCGCAGGGACGAAGCTGCTTGCGGAAGGAGAAAAGGGCATTCCGTTTGTGTTTGAGACCGCCCATGGCATTTATATTACGCGGTCGCGCTTGCAGTACCTGTTCATGGCATCCGGCATCACGGGAAAGGTCATTCCCCTGAAAGGGGATTTTGCGCCGGTCACCTATATCGAGGGGGATGGGGAGAACTTTGAAAAGCAGGAGGATGCGGCGTTTACCCTCTTTGATTTTTCGGGGGAAGGGTATGGAAAGACGGGACTTGTGATGTACCATTCCCATCTCTTTGATGAGGAGGACGGCGCTATCCGCATGGAGATATCCGGAGACTGCGGGCTTGCGGAGGCGATCGTTCGCGGGGACTACAGACTTTCCTATTATGGCAAAGAGGGATTTCGCAGGATCACGGATGTGCGGATCGGGAAGGACGGCTGTCTGGTGTTTAAAAAGGACGGCGCCTGCCGCAAGGTGCGGCTTGAAGAGGGGACCTATTCTGCGCTTCTGCTGGAGCCTGCGGGCGTGGTGGAACAGAATGTGACCGTGGGGGATATCCGCTTTGGGGCCTCAGGCGGGCCGACAGCGGCCGCGTATGTCCTAAACGGCGGTGCGGAGCTTCCTGTGGAAGCGTTTTATCCCTTTGGCAGGGCATTGTCGCTTTTTGCGGAGCTGTATATCGGACACCGGTATTTTGGGCAGTCGGGCGCAAGGGTGACGGTGGCGTTTGAACTGTCTTTTGAGGAGGCCGCGGTGTCCGTGCCTGCCGCAGAAAAGGAGGAGCTGAAGATCATCAAGCGCAGGCCCCCAAGGGATCTGGCCGGTACAGCGGCCGATGTGTACGCCGAAGAAGTGGCTTTTTCCTATTATAACGGTACCGGCTGGCGGAAATTGACACTGGAAACGCCCGCGGAATCAATATTTGGCGGGGGAAAGGCCGGTGCGTACAAGATCAGCTTTATCTGTCCGGAAGACTGGCAGGAGACGGAGACGGGAGGTTATACGGGGAAGTGTATCCGTCTGCAGCTTCTGCGCGCAGAAAACTGCTATTATCACCCTGCCGTGCATCATTGCCCGATCGTTCGTCATCTGCGGATTGGTTACAATTTTGATGATCGCTTTGTGCGGCCGCAGAAGCTGATCAGTTTTCAGGGAAGCCAAAAACGGGATATCACGGAGAGTTTTGCCAAAAATGACAGGTCTGCGATCCTGTTTCCAGGCAGTTATCATGAGACTTCACTTTATCTGGGATTTGACAGGAAGATGGAAGACGGTCCCGTGGGGATATGGTTTCTTGTGAGAGCAGGCGGAAATGAGAGAAAGGGAAGGGTCTTGCTGAGCTATTCTACCAGACTGGGATTCTCCAAGCTCAAGGCGGTCGATCACACGGACGGGTTATGTCATTCGGGCAGCATCCTCTTTATGCCGCCTGCGGATATGGCAACAAGAACGATCGAAGGGATAAAGGCTTACTGGATCAGGATCACAGACGATGCGCCTTTGCAAGAGACAGAGCCGGCCGACCGTCCGGTCATCGAGGCGGTGGCGGTCAATGCGGTGGAGGCAGACAATATAGAGACGCTGCCGCAGGAAAGCTATTATCTTGACAACTGCGGGCCGAATATGGTCTTTCCCGTGGAGGCGGTAAACATTCTGGGGATGGATGTCTGGGTCAACGAGGCGGCTGAGCATACCGACGGTGAGATGAGGCGCATTTTGCAGGAGCATCCGGCCGATACGCGCGCGGAGTATGATGCGCAGGGAAAGATCGTGGAATTTTATGTGAAATGGCGGGAAGTGGATCATTTTGACGGCTCCCGGCCGGACGACAGGCATTATGTTCTGGACAGGGCCGAACGCAGGCTGCGGTTCGGCGACGGCGTCAATGTGCGGATTCCCCGTTGTACGGCGGGGCCTGCGTTTCAAACGGTGGTCAGATGCTGCGACGGCAAAAGGGCCAATGTGCCTGCCGGCAGCGTCAACGATACCAAGGGAAACGTGATGTTTATCGAAAATATTCACAACCCGGTGAATGCGTACGGCGGGATGGATATGGAGACGGCAGAGGATGCGCTGCGTCGGGGGACGGTGATGCTTAACAGCCGCGGGCGCCTGATCAGCACGCTGGATTACGAGCGGGAAGCGCTTGATTTTTCCCATAGTATTTCGCAGGCAAAGGTGGTGACGGGCGTTAAAAAGGATGGAACGGTGCAGGACGGATCGGTTTCCGTCGTGGTGTTGATGGAGGATTATCTGGACGGTCCCGCTTCTTTTCTTGCGCTGGGTAAGCGTCTGCGTGAGCATTTGCTCTCACGCTGTGAAATGACGGTGACGCCGGCATTGTTGGAGATCGTGGAGCCTCTGTATGTTGAGATCTCTGTGGAGGCATGGGTCAGGACGGCGGATACGGACGACGGCTTTCAGGTCCGGCACGATCTTATGCTTATGCTGCGGGATTACCTTGATCCCGTAAAAAATAATAATTGGGAAATCGGCGGCGGGGTGACGGAAAGCCAGATCCGGCAGCGGCTGAATCGGGAGAAGAAAAGCGCGCTGATCCGCCGCGTCCTGATATCCGGCAGATATCGGGACGGGCAGGGCTGGCACGAGGCGGAGCTAAAAAGCCTTGACAGTCCGTACATGCTCGTGGTGAGCGGGGCGCATAAGATTCATGTGGAATGATACAAAACAGGAGAGGGACAGCGTATGTTGCATCTGAAAGAGCTTTCGGCAAAGACGTATGAGGAGCTGCTTGCGGAAAGTCTGGAAAAAATCCCCGTTTATTCGAAAGAGTGGACGAATTACAATCCGGCCGATCCGGGTATTACCATACTGGAAAACCTCACGGCCCTGCAGGTCATACAGCAAAGCAGGATCGATGAAGTGCCGCCGACGCTTGGCGTCAGGCTTTTGGAGCTTTTGGGCTATCAGCTAAAAAGCGAAAGGAGCGCGGAGGTTTATCTGGAGGCGGCGGGCGTCAGGGAGGCTTTTTCGCTTTCGGCCAATCAGCGCTTTATGGCGGGTGATATCAGTTTTGAGACAGCGCTTCCGGGGCGTGTGGGCGCGGGCCGTATCGTGGGCGTTTTCCGACAGACAGCGGACACTTTGACGGATTGCAGTTATATTTTGGACCGTGAGATGACACTGCGTATGCAGGTTTTCGGGGACGGCGCGGCAAAGGACGCTTCCCTGTGGCTGGTTATGGACGAGCCGCCGCAGGAGGGGGAAGAAAAGATTCTTTATGTGGAAGTGGCGGGAAGTGAGGGACGGACGCCTTTTTCTGACGAGACAGATATCACCTTTGCCGAAATCTGCTGGGAGTGTTATACGGCGGACGGTTTTGTTTCCATGCAGGCGAAAGACGGGACGCATGGGTTTCTGGCGGACGGCTATCTGCGGCTGACGCAGCCGGAAGGGCACAGGGCCGTGCGCATGGAGGCGGGCGGAATCTCCGGTTATGTCTGGCGGGCGCGGCTGCTTGACAGCGCCTATGATGTGCCGCCGGTTGTGACATATGTGTCAGGTTTTCTGTTTCCAGTATACCAGAAGGAAACGCTGGCTGCTGTAGATACGTTTCAGGATGCCGCCAATGTTGTGATAGACGGCGCTCTGTCGGAAAACGGATACATAAGGGTGTATGCGAAGGAAGAAAAGGATGCTTCCTACCGGGCCTATGAGGAGAGCATGGGGGATGGCGCCAGAGGCCGCTATTACAGGAAGGAAAAGCTGGCGGACGGAAACTATGCCCTGATCTTTGACAGGGAACGATTCGGTCATGCGCCCGGCCGCTTTCGAAACGCTGTCAAGATCGTGTCCTACAGCGAAGAGATGATGCGGCATTACGATCTGGGCAAAGTATTCGGTTATGACGGGCAAACGATCCGGCTGCCAAAGGCGCACGTGGTCAGGGCCACCTTCTGCGTGATCGCTGAGAGGGTGGCGCGGTCCGGAGAAACGATCTACGATTTTTTGAGGCCAGAAAGGCAGGGCGGGCAGGAGCTGTGCTATTTTCTGAAGGAGAACGAGGGAGAGCTTGTGATCCGTCATCCCGGAAAGTACGTGGGCGCCAGACTTTATCTGGGCGCGATCGCCGTGACGCGCGGTCCGGAGGGAAACGTGAGGGCCGGAAATACGTTTGTTCCGGTGAAACCTGTCTGCGGCGGGGAGATTTGTTTCCGGAATCCGGGACCCGGCAGGGGCGGCGCTTTTCAGGAATCATTTGAAGGGATGCGCAGGCGTTTTGCAGGGGAACTTGGCAGGGCAGAGACGGCAGTGACGCCGTCGGATTACGAGGCGCTTGTCAAAAGGCTGCCGGGGGTCTGCATCGACAAGGTACACGCATGGATGGATGAGGAAAAGAATGAAGTGCAGGTGGCTGTGCTGCCGCAGAGCGGGGAAGCGTTCCCGCAGCTGTCGCAAAAGTATCTGGAGGAGATCGGCAGATGGCTTGACGACAGGAGACTGTTAGCCACCGGCATACGGATCAGGCAGCCGGTGTATGCGGCAGTGTCTGTCAACGGGACCATCTATGTAAAACCGCATTATGACGGCTGCAGAGAGAAAATCGAGGCGGCATTGCTGGCCGGTCTTGACTATGTGCACGGTTCCATGGACTTTGGGGAGAGACTGTGTTTTGATAAGATTTTTCGCAAGGTGGAGGAGCTCGACTGCGTAGCTTATATTCAGAAACTTGCCGCCAGGGCGCAGAATACGGCGAATGTATCGGCGGATGGCTTAGATATCGTTCCGGGACCGGACTGTCTGCTGTATCCGGGAAAGATCATGCTTGACATTCTGCCGCAGTCCGGCGGCCGATAGAAGGGAGGCGTATCTATGGCGGGACTTACTTTTTCTATCAAAACACCGCAGCTTGCGGGGGAGGATTCTCATTCCTGCATGCTGACTCCTTTGGACAGCGGTGTGGAAGACTGTCCATGGGGACGTCTGCGTTTTCGGCTTTTTCTTCCCGAAAACTGCGCCTGCTATCTCTATGCAGCGGCAGGCAATGAACCGGAGCCGTATCTGCAGAATCCGGACGTTTCCTTTGCCGAAAAGAAACGGTATCTGCGTAAGATTGGCGGCCTGCGTTTTATCAACAAGGCGGATTTGCTGCTATATGCGTTAGAAGGCAGGTATCTGTGGATCGCCGTGGAGATGATCGGTGAGGGCGCCGCCTTTTCTGACATGAAGGCGTATGCGCCGGGAGACAGCTTTATGGAGGTGTTTCCGGAAGTTTATCGGGAAAAGAACAGTTTCTTTCACCGCTATCTCTCCATTTTTTCCAGCATCTACAATGATTTTGAAGATGTTTTGGAGCAAAGGGCGGACATGCTCGATATCGAAAAGGCGCCCAAAAATCTTTTACAGATCTACTTAAAATGGATCGGCATCGATGTGGACGGCGTTTTTTGGGACGAGACATTTTTGCGTGCGCTTTTAAAAGAAGCGCCGGAATTGATCCGCCGTAAGGGGACGGGAAACTGCATCCGCCGCATCTGCAGGCTCTTCTTGGGCGGGGAGCCGACGATCGTTGAGAGGGGCCTGATGCAGCGCTATGCGCAGGGAGCGCAGCGTAAGCTCTATGACAGCCTTTACGGGGACAGTCCCTATGACGTGACGCTGTTGTTTCCTTTTGCTGTGGAAAAACATAAAAAAGAGCAGCTGCTCCATCTGTTAAAGCAGTTTACGCCGGTCCGCTGCAGGCTGCGCATTTTGTTTTTGGAGGAGAGGGGCGTATTGGATACGCATACCTATCTGGACAGGAATGCGGTCGTCTTTTCCCGCAGGGCCGGGTGTGTGGATATTTCAGCGTTGGCGGACGGGGAAATCATATTAGGATAGTTATGTAAACCATAAAAAGAGAGGAGAACAGCGTATGAACATAGTGACAAGCGACTGCGGTGAATACACGAGGCTGATGATAGACGGCAGGGTGGACACGGTGACGAGTCCGCAGCTTCAGCAGGCTATTTTGAATGCGTTTCAGGTAAAGAACGAGGTGGTGGTCGATTTTTTGAATGTTCCCATCATATCAAGCGCAGGTCTGCGCGCGCTTTTGATCGGGCAGAAGACCGCGGAGTCGAAAGGCGGTTCCATGAGACTTGCCAATGTGAATGAGATGGTGCTTGAGGTGTTTCAAATGACGGGGTTTCATAAGATCCTGACGGTGGAGTGAGGGTATGGGAATGCGTTTGAACGAGAAGTTTTGCGCGGCGTGGAAGGATAAGCCCTTTGCGGATTACAACGAGTACATGGATTATATCTTTGCCTGCGTCAATTACAGGCTTTCCGATTATATCGCGGGCCTGATGAAAAAATACGACGCCGGACAGGGAAATTATAAGAACGTCATGTATCCGGATATCAAGATTGCGCACGATCTGTGCCGAGACCAGTCGCTGCAGTTTGCGAAGCGGGATGCTTACAGCGGTGACGGGGAGAAGACTGCGATCGACAGAGAATTAAGCGACCTTCTGGGTGCGTTTCATATGAACGCTGATGGAGAAAACGATAGCAAAATAAACTATGGCGGGACGGCAGATGATGAGGAGGGCAGCAGCCTTTCCATTGAGGAGATAATGGACTTCATCGATAAAAGGCTTGCCGTCACGGATACATCCTGTGTAAAACTGCCTTTTTATGAACTGTGCCGCAAGCTGGGATTCGGGCATTTTACGACCTTTGCGCTGGCGTGCGCGGTGCTGTCGTCCACGCAGACCAGTTATGCCGCGGTCTTTCAGGTGGTAAACGAGAACGGGTCGCTGATTGCGCCTACGGTGGAATCTGCGGGCAGACTGTATTTCGGCCGGGACTTCTCCATCACCACGGCTTACGGGGAGATGAGCGTTTGTCTGGAACAGCTTCTTCCCATTATGGATCTGCGGGTCAACAACTACATGCCCTTTTCTACCATCCTCACGCCGGACAAGCGGCTGATTGATTTTCTCTTCGGCAAAGACCCGCTGCGCCTTGACGAGAATTACAGCCGGTTTTTCCGGATGATGACAAACGGGCTGGAACCGGAGCCGATCATGGCCAATGCCGCGCAGCTTGAGGCGATGGAAATCTCTTACGATCAGGGCGTGCGCATCTTTCACTGGATGGGGGATGAGGGCAGCGGCCGTAAGTTTTTTATTCAAAGTTTTTGTAACAAACGCGGGCTGCAGGCGATCGGCGTCAATTGTAAAAAACTCTTTGCCTATGATCTGACGTTTGTGGAGAAGGCGCTGTGGGCGGTGAACAGGGAATGTATCTTTTTGGACGCCTGCTGCTGCATGACGCAGCTGGATTATCGGGAAGAGGAAAAAGCGAAGTATATCAGCTTTTTGGATCTGGCAGTGAGCAGACTGCGGGAACATGATATTCTGCTTTTCTTGATGAGCCGGGAAAAGCTGCCCCTAAAATCTGTGACAGACCGGGATTTCACGGAGCTGGAGCTGCCGACGCCGACGACGCAGGAGCGGGAGGAATGCTGGCAGTATTTTGCGAAGGCTTACGAGCTGGCGGAGGATGTGAGCCTGCCGGAGCTGGCGGCTAAGTTTCTCTTTACGCCGGGCAAGATCAAATCGGCCCTCTATCAGGCGAAGAGCTATGCCGTGATGGCAAAGGAGCCGCGGATCACCAGAGGCAGACTTTTTGAGGGCTGTAATAACCAGATGAGTTCCGAACTGACGCAGAAGGCCACGAAAGTGAAGGCAAACTTCGGTTTTGAGGATATCGTCATGAACGACAGCCAGCGGGAGACCCTGCAGCATGCAATTGACCAGATGAATTTTAAAAAACGGGTTTACGATAATTGGAATTATACGAAGAAATACCCTTACGGGAGGGGCCTTTCCATCCTGCTCTTCGGCGCGCCCGGCACGGGAAAATCCATGTGCGCGCAGGTGATCGCCCATGAGCTGAATCTGGAGCTTTACCGGGTCGATCTTTCCAAAGTCATCGACAAGTATGTGGGCGAGACGGAAAAATCCATCTCCATGATCTTCAGAGAGGCGAAAAAATGTAATGTGGTGCTGTTTTTCGACGAGTGCGACACCCTGTTTGCGAAGCGTTCCGATGACGGCGGTTCCAATCAGGCCTCAAACAATAATAAAACGGCGCTGCTTTTGCAGGAGGTGGAAGCTTACGACGGCGTGTCGGTGCTGGCCACGAACTATAAGCATAATATCGATCCGGCTTTTTTCAGGCGGATGAAGTATATCGTGGAATTTCAGTTTCCCGATCCCGATACCAGAGAGATGCTGTGGAAGACCACGATTCCCAAGGGGACGCCGCTGGCGGACGATGTGGACATCCGCTTTCTGGCGGAGCGCTTCGAGTTTGTGGGCGGTAATATCAAGAACTGCATCCTAAACGCCGCCTTCCTCGCCGCGGCGGACGGGGCGGGCGACAAAGTACATATGCGTCATTATCTGCAGGCCGTCAAGTACGAGTTCGTAAAGACGGGGAAAGTCTTTACCCGCGCCGATTTTGAGCCCTACGCCTATATGGTGGGGCTGGGGGAAGAGGAGGACTAGTATTTATGAGAATATTGAAGGTGACGTCAAAAAACCTGCATTTTTTTGAAGCCTATTTTACAGAGGAAGAGATAAACAGCCTGAAAACGGCGCGGGCAAAAGCATTGGGCGCGGTGGCGGGCATAGCGCCGTGCGCTGTCGCTCTCTTTACGGTGGCAGGCAGAGAAGTGTATCTGGAAAAAATGTATGTGGAAGAAGGGTTTCGGAGGCGCGGCGTGGCGACGGGGCTGATCGGGCAGATCGGAAAGCGCGTTCCCGGATCGTTCGAGCTGACATGCAGCTATCAGCAGGAACGTTGTCCCGAATTTGACAGCCTTATCAGGAAAAGAAATGATTTTTCCTTTGCGGGGGAGGGCTGTCCCGTGTATACGGTGGGAAAAGAGGAGGCCGACAGTATAAAGCTGCCGGAAACAAATGCAGAAGTCAGCGAATTTTTCGGCATGGAGGATTCTGCCGTGCGCCGGTTTATGAAGACCGCGATGCAAAAAAGCGGGGAGGAGACCGACGGGCTGCTTGCCGGTCACGCTTGGGCGAAGGAAGCCTGCCTGTGTCATGCGGACGGGGAGGAGATCGACGCCTGTCTGCTGACGGAGCGCACGGCGGAGGGACTGCGCCTGTATTACGCCTATTCGGGAGAGGGCGGCGCGCCCGCCTTTCTCGCCTGTTTCGGAAAAATTCTGCAGATGGTGCGGAACGGGGAGTATCCCGTCTACGAGATCGTCTGCCGGACAAAGAGGGCAGGGCGGATATTTGCCAAGCTTTTGGCGGGGCGGGAGCCGGACGGGTATCTGGTGACGGCGTGTAAGTATTTGCAGGAGACAGACGATGAGGAGGTGTAAAGGATATGGAACCGGTAGAGATTTATGAAAAAAAGGAAAACGACAGCCTGAATTTGCGCATCGAAGAACAGGAGCGGGAGATGCAGGATCATCTCGTGCCAGATCCGGCGCTATTGGAGGTTCAGCAAAGAGAAGCGGAGCAAAGACAGGCTGAGCAAACCGATGTGATGGACAAATCTAAGCTGAGTGTACTTGCCACGGCGGCGCTTGACAAGGAAAGGGAAAAGAGGGAAGAACAAGAGAAGGGCGGAGAAGAAAAAGAAGGAAAAAAGACGGAAGAGGAGCGGGCTTCGGAGTTGCTGCAGGAATTTCTTGCTGCCAATTTTTCGACGCGTGCGCTCGCGGCGGATTATGTGATACAGAACCTGGATACCTGCCTGCACAACGTGGAACTGATCAGGCGGATGCGAAAGACGGCAATCACGGGAGAGGATGCGGAAAAGGCGACGAGGAAGCTTGCGGCGCTTAGCGAGTACGAGAATGTGGTGGATAGCGCGTTGTGGGAGTATGGGCTGACGATAGACTATGACGCGTTTCAGATCAAAGAAATCAATCCAAACGGCGAAGCTTTTGCCAAGAGGAGACAGGCATATCTGGAAAACGGCATCCTGCGTTTTTATTCCGGCATGAGGAGATTTAAGGCATGGAATAAGAACGGCGGGCAGTTACCGGATGCGTATCAGGAGCCCCCCGGTCAGACAAGAGTCGAAGAGAGACTGAACGCGCTGGAAGTAAATTTTCAAGTACCTCTTTTGCATGAGAGTGAACTTCATATTATGAGATCCGCCACACGCAGCGTCAGTAAAACGGGGAGAGCGACGGTGGGAAGCAAAATCAAAGCATCCGCAGCTGAAGTGCAGGGAAATATGGAGTATACGCGGGTAAAGATGAGGCTTTACAGGCTCTATCAGGGAATGAAGGAGAAGCTTGCGAGGGAAGACGGGGCGGAAGAAGATGAGTCGAAAAAATACGGGTCGGGAAGCGAAGAATTTGCGTCTTTGCAAACGCTGATTGAAGATTATGTATATCAAAACCGGGACACATTGGAAGACAGAAGAGACGCCGAGGAAACGGAAGCGCAGAAGCTGAAAGCCTTAAAAGAGAAGCTTACGGAAATGTGTAAAGACGGTATGAAAAAATGCAGTAAGTATGCGGCAATCCTGCTGGGACTGCTGGAGGGGGAGAGCAGCGGGTATCTGGAAGTGCCGGACGGGATAACACCACTGTTTGTAGAAGATAAAAAAATTCGTTTGAGAGCTGGAGATAGAAAAGAAGGAAGGAAAAGGAAATATAGAGACTGTAAGGATATGCCGTTATTTGCGCACAGACCGAATATCAAGGATGTAGAGCAGGGGGGACTGGGCGATTGTTATCTGCTTTCCGGATTGCTGTCTGTGGTGGATCAAAATCCGGAGGAGATCATGAACCTTATGAAGGATAATGGAAACGGGACGGTGACGGTCTGCTTTAAGCCGGCGGAAAACAAGGACACAGGGACGGTCTATACGCCTTATTATGTTACGGTAGAGAAGACGATACCAATCCAAAGAGAGGATGAAACTGACGTTTTCTCGACAGGGGCATTGTGGGTCAAGATGATAGAGAAGGCGTATGCCGCGTCCGGACTGCATAGACTGGATAAGATCAATGAACGCAGGAGAAGAAGAGGAGAACAACTTTTAGATCTTGTTGGCTTACAAACGTTTATCAGGCAGGAGAACGCCGCCAAGACCACAGTGGACTATGGCGATTTAAAGGGTGGAAATCCAGGTATATTCATGAGCCTGTTGTTAGGAAAGGAGAGAGTAAGAACGAATCTGGATAAAAATAGGGCTGATAATGTGGCGGACAGAATCGCAAGCATGTTTCCGGCGATAAGCGAGCCGGCATGGGATTCACAGGCGGGAACAAAGTACGGTCATGAAAGATATGATTCTATTGTCTATGAATATATAAAAAAGCAAGATTCGGTGAAGGCGGAACGGTATTTGAAATTGCAAAAGCCTGTGTCCAAAAACAGGAGTGATGCGGCCGGTAAAGCCTATTTGGGAGAAAAAGAGGAATTGGAGAAATACCGGAAATCCTGTATGCTCCAACTTGATATCATAGATACGCTGATAAAGAGCAATGATGAAGATATTTGGAAGCTGGGCAGCGAAGCAGAAATCAAGGATTGGTATGCGAAGATAAAGCAGTTATTTTCCCATTATAAAGGTAATATGGGAGGTGCGCAGCAAAACGAAGAGGACAAAATCATAAACAGCGTAAGGGATAATTATTTGAAATATGTAAATGAGGATATCTTTAATGCTATCACAGAAGCAGAATTTAATAGTACGGTAGATATCTTGCAAGAACGGCATTTGCATCAGTTTCATAAAATGCAGGGCAGCAAACAGAAACCGGAAGCCGGAGAAGCTAAAGAAGCCAGAGAAGACGAAGAAACCGGAGAGATTCTGGACAGTCATTATACGGCAAGAGAACGTAAATTATTTGAGAAAATAGAAGAATCTCTCCGGTCCGGAGCCTATATTACTTTTGGGACAAGGGAATTGGCTGCGAATCAAGATGGTAAGAACGGAGAGAGCATGGACAAGGGATTGGTGGGAGGACACAACTACTCGCTTTTGAGTACGCGAAAAATAATGGTTCATGGCGAGGAACAGCTTTATTTCGTCGTCATGAATCCGTGGGCGGAAACAGGCGTATTTTATAAAGTGGGTGCAGACCGTACCACGGGACATGCTGCCGAGCAGGAGACGGAGGATGAGGAAGAAGAAAAAGAAGAAATGGAAGAAGAAATAG
>DKUU01000018.1:371000-380656 GCA_002490835.1 Lachnospiraceae bacterium UBA7196
GAAGAAGAAATAGAAGAAGAAATAGAGAAAGAAGAAGGCATATTTTTGATGGATCTTAAGACTTTTGCGAGGGTGGCGGACAGTTGGGAAAAGGTGCCGGCATAGGAAGACTGACGATGAAAAGGTATTGGAAAGGGGCGTGGGGAATTTGGAGCCGGTATTACAGATCAACGAAAGAAGAGAAGAGTTGGATGCGTTCATGAATGTGCAGAGAGAAGAGCCGGCTGAAGAACTGCATCATCGAGACGTAAGAGATATTGAGGGACTGGCGGTGATTCCCGTAAATGCGCAGGAGGAAAACGCCATTGCAGTGGTGCAGGCGCCACTATACGAACATCAGGAGGAATTAAATCAGACGAGAATCGAAGCCAGATTGAGCGCGGCGGAAACAGAGCTTGGGATACAGGACCACATAGAGGAAGAAATGCGCATTAGAAGAGCCCGCATACGCCGCGTTGGCGCACAGGATCATGTCCATCCGGGAACTGAAATCAGGGCATCCGGAGAAGATGTGAGGGGAAAGATGGGGAGTTGGTATGTAAAGATGCGGTTTTTCTGGATCTATCAAAGGATGAAAGAGGAGATCCTGCAAAATCGTGCGCAGGATAATGCAGGAGACGCGAATGCCTTTCTTAATTTGGAAAGATATATCGACGCCTATGTTTCGGTGAACCGGCAGACTTACGAAAATAGAAGGGAGGCGGAGGAGAAAGAAAAAAAGGCGTTTGTTGCGCTGAAAAAGGCACTTTCCAGAGTACACAGAAATGAGAGAGACATAAATGCGGAGATTCTGTTGGGACTGCTTGAGGAGGGAAGCGGCGGGTATCTGGAGATACCACAGGGAGAGGAAATAATCTATATAAAGGATGCAAAAATTGGTTTGGGGAGAAAGAAGGCGCCTGAGTGTGCTAAAATGCGGACATTCAGGAACCGTACGGATATGCCGCTGTTTACCCACAGGCCGAATATCAAGGATATAGAGCAGGGAGAGCTGGGAGACTGTTATCTGCTGGCCGGACTGATATCCATCGTGAATCAGGATGCGGAAGCGATCATGAACAGTATGAGAGACAACTATGACGGGACCGTGACCGTACGGTTTTGGAAAAAGAATAATAAGAGCGGAGTTTTTGAACCAAAATATGTCAGGGTAAAGAAGTCGATCCCGGTTTATCGAAGGAAAGGGTACGATGCTTTTTCGGGCGGAGCGTTGTGGGTCAAAATGATGGAGAAGGCGTATGCGGCATCAGGGCTTCATTTGCATACAAATAAGGGAATGGAGCAACGTGATTACGATGATATCAGCGGGGGAAATGTGGGCCAGTTTGTAAGCACGCTGCTGGGGAAAAAATCCGTGGCTTTTAATTTGAAAGCAAACAGGACAGATCATGAGCTAGACAGGATCGGTAAGCTGCTTGGGCGGGGACATGAGCCGCCTTGGGGAGCAAATTCCGCATTTGGCAATGACGGTGTAGATTCCATTGTGTATGAAGTCTTAAGAAGGGAGAATGAAGAGCGGGCGCACGATTTTTTGACGATGGAAAAATCTGAGGGGAGCGGGCGTGTTACGAGAGGGTATAAAGACTTCCTTGCGGATAAGGAACGCATTAGCATGTATATTGATCTTGTGAATCGGATAGCGAATGGACTGCAGGTTGATTTATTAAGCCTAAACAGTAGAGATGCCGTTAATCAATGGTATGGTAGGCTGACCGTGATATTACATAAATGCGCGGTAACAATATCGAAAGACAAATATGGTAGGAGATTGACTGATGAGGAAACATCACTTTATAACCCAGAGGAGGAAGATACAAAAATAGGAATGTCTTTCATAAAATCAGTAAAATTCACCCATGAAATAGAAGATTATTCACCGTTTTTATGGGAGAAACTGGCACCTGTATTGGATATCCTGAAAGAGTGGCATTTAGGAATGTTCTCGGAAGATCAGGCAGACGCACAGAGGGAAGAAAATGCAAATGCCGGGCAGATGCCGGACAGGTATTATACGACAGAGGATATGAAACTGTATGAGCATATCAAGGCTCTTCTTGCATCGAAATCCTCTGTTACCTTTGGGACGAGGAAATTTGAGGGGAAAAGAATCGGTACGAATGGAGAGGCGGAGTCAGAAGGATTGTTGGGAGGGCATGCCTATGCCATCATTGATACACGCGGAGTAGAGGATGGACCCAGGACATACCGCTTTTTGGTGGTCATGAATCCATGGGCGGAGCAAGGAGCGGTATATGATTCAGAAGGGAACAATATCAGGAGGCGTTCTATTCGTGGAAAAGAGCAGGGGGAAATAGAGGAGGGCATATTTCTTCTGGAGTTGAAAGAGTTTGTGGAGGTAGCCGACTATTGGGATGTGGCGTGGCTCCCGTGAGTGGGGGTAGAAAACAAGCGGTATGACATATATGTTTGCATAAGGAGGAAAAAACCATGAGAATACTGAAATGGAGCGGCAGTCAGCCGGCGGGATACCGCTTTGACTGTCCGGAATGGATCAGGGCCGAATTTGCGGCGGGGACGTTATACGGCTACCTATGCGTGGACGAGGAGGAAGCCTGCGTGGCGGCGTATCTGGCGTTTTACCTGTCGGAAGAGGCGGCGGAAGTGGCTGCCCACGGAGTGACGGAAGGGTACGATCCCGCGGTCGTGCTGGGGCAGCTGTACCGCAGGCTTAAGCAGCATTGCAGAGAACGGGAGATTGCAAGGATCGAGGAGGAGATCGTCGGTCAGATACCGAAGGAGGTTGAAAATATTCTCCTGCGGGAAGACTTTTTTACGCTGGAAGAATCCGCCGGACAGGTCTGGGTTTGGATCGATTCCGCTATGGATCAGATATCCTTTCATGACGCCGAACTGGCGGCGGATCTGTCGCGTGCGGATTCGATGGAAACGGGCGGGCTGATGCTTTCGAGGCTTACCCCTTTTACGCACATGCTGGAGGCGGAGGGAGAAGCGTATGATATGGCGCTGGATGCACGGATGCTCCCGTTTGTGATGCTCAGGATTTATTGTCTGGGCGCAGAGCGGCTCATGGAGATTGGCTGTAAGCTGCCGGACATCGAAGCGGGCGAATTTATCTTCACGGTGCAGACAGCGTTTGCGGGATATGAGGACGCGGGGGAGGCGGCGCTATTATGCAGCCGCATTAATGAAAGAATGGAGCGTGCGACCGCGTATTGGGACAAAAGAGGAAACATCGTGCTGCGGGGGTACGCGATCGACGATGAATTTGGCGACGTGATCAGGTGGCGGAAGTTTTTGCGGGACTGGACCATGGACTGTCATGTTGCGGGTGCGATGCAGCGGACGGCGGATAGGAGCATGGCGGTATGAAAATTGCGTATCTGGGCATTGATCTGCTTCATCCCGTGCTGCGTTCTCTTCTGGACGGAGGCTGCGAGATCCTTAAAATATTTACCTGCCCGACGGACAATGTGACGGAATTTAATACCGAAGTGATACGGACGGCAGAAGAAAATGGTATATCGTATACGAAAAAACGGATAACAAATTCTGATATCCAGGCGCTTTCCGGAGCGGGATGCAGGCTTTTGGTGTGTGCGGGTTATTATTACCGGATCCCGGTGACGGAAGCCTTTCCCATGGTCAATTTTCATCCCTCACCCCTGCCGCTTGGGCGCGGCGCGTGGCCGATGCCGTGGATCATCCTCAAAAAGATCGATGCGGGAGGCATCACGGTACATAAGATCACGGAAAAGCTGGATGCGGGAGATATCCTGCTGCAGGAAACATTTCATGTCGATCCGCAGGAGACGCTTGTCACTTACATGGACAAGGTATCCGTCCGGATTCCGGATATGGTGGGAAAGCTGCTTCGGGAGTTTCCGGCGCTCTGGAAAAGCGCGCGACCGCAGGGGGAAGGCGTTTACTGGAAGCCGCCGACATCCGCGCAGTGGACGGTGCGGGCGCAGATGAGCGCCGCGGAGGCGGACACGATTCTGCGGGCCTTTTATGGCTATGAGTGTCTTTACGAAAACGAGGGCCGTCTGACGGAGCTGATCGGCGGCAGGGTGATCTTCGGGGAGGCGGACGGACAGGAATTTCCTCTGCGGGGCGGTTATATCGAAACGGAAAAGAAAAGAGAGCTTGCAGAGATAGAAGAAGGCCTGAACGGAAAGAAAGCGGAGGCTGCCGCAGTCAAAAAACGGGAAGGGATGTGCGGAAAGGAGACGGAGGAGATCACGCTGCTTCACAGGGGGCGGATCGAAAGGCTGCGGGCGGCATACGGACATACGCTGTCGTCCCACGCGTTCAATTCTCTGTTTCTATGGCACGAGCCTATGGATCTATCCCTGTATCTGACCGCGGATATGTTTGCCGTCAAATATGGAAAACGGGGAGAGGACACTTGGTTTTTTCCCTGCGGGAAACGGGAAGCGGCGCGGGCGTTTCTTGAAAAGCACATGGATGAGGCTGATTTTTCCCTCTGCTATCTGCGTCCCGAAGATGCTGCGTGGCTTGCGGCATGTTTTCCTGACGAATGGGCGTTTTACCGGACACCGGAGGACGACGAATATCTGTACGAAGCGGAAAAGCATATTTGTCTGAACGGACGCGCCTATCAGCGGTTCCGCACCCAGATCAACAAGGTGGAACGGGAGGACGCGCCGAGAAGCGAATGGATCTGTCATCATAACGAACAGGACGCCCTGCAGGTGATCCGGGAGTGGCGCAGGCTGCATGGGGCTGCGGGCGGCCAGTTTGCGGGGGATGAGATCGACGAGGAAGCGATCACGATGTGGCGCAGGCTGGGGATTCAGGCGAGGATCCTCTATCTTTGCGAAAAGCCGGCTGCGGTCACGGCAGGATTTTATTTAGATGACAATACGTTTGATATCGCGGTAGAAAAGACAGCGGTCCCCATGCAGGGCGTGGCCTATTATGCGAGGCGGGATCTGATCTTAGCCGCTTCCTGCGAGTGGATCAATCATGAGGAAGATCTGGGGCTGCCCGGTCTTAGAAAAATGAAGGAGGGAATGCTGCCCGCCGCAAAGAATGAAATGTGGGCGGTAAGACGAAACAAATGAAAAAGAAAGATCAGTTTACACCAAGGATGTTTCGGCGGCTGCTGATCCCGTCGCTGTTTTCTTCTGTCGGGCTTGCGTTTGCAGATATGGCGGACGCGGTGGTCGTGGGGCATAGCATGGGAGCGGTGGGTCTGGCGGCGATCAGCCTTTGTCTGCCCTTTTATATGATACTCAATGTCTTCATGCACGGACTGGGGATCGGCGGAAGCACCCGATATGCCCGTCTTCTGGGAGAGGGAAAGCCAAGGGAGGCGGTTGAATGCTTTAACCGCATTATGAGGGCGGGAGTGTTGCTTGGGCTGATTTTGGCGATTTTAGTGGATCTTTGCGGCGAAACGGTATTGCTTATTTTTGGTGCCGTGTCGGCGCAGCCTGCGGTATATGCCGCCAGCCGGGACTATCTTTGCATGATCGCCTGCGGTGCGCCATTATTTTTTATCAGTTATCAACTGCAGTATTTTCTGTGCAGCGACGGGAGCGAGAGACTTGCGGGGGTTGGCTTTCTTTTGGGGAGTGTAACGGATGTGTGCGCTAATGTGGTGTTCGTTTGGTACTTTGATCTGGGGATCAAAGGCGCGGCATGGGCGACATTGCTCGGCCTTGCTGTTTCTATCCTGTGCTATTTGCCGGGCATACTGCAGTGTAAAAATAAGGGGAAAAGGACGTTGCGACCGGCTTGGCCGTCTTTTTGCGCGGAGGAGGTCTTTTCCTGTTTTAGAACAGGGGCGGCCACTTCCTCGCAGCATATCTTTCAGATGGTATTTCTGTTGATCGCCAACAATGCGCTGATCCGCATGGCGGGGGATGAAGGGGTGGCGGTTTTTGACATCGTGCAGAATGCCTCCTATCTGATCCTCTATCTGTATGAGGGGACGGCAAGGGCGATGCAGCCGCTTCTTTGTACCTTTCACGGAGAGCGGAATCGGGAGGCGGCGGGCAGGACGCTTAAGCTGGGATTATGCAGCGGGCTTGCGGCAGGGGGATTTACGGCGGTTTTGGTCGCTGTTTTTCCGCAGTTCATCTGCCGGCTGTTTGGCATGGATTTGGCGGCGCTGATCGGATATGGCAGTCTGGCGCTTCGTCTGTTCGGCTTAAGCAGTTTGTTTGCCGGCGTCAGTCTGCTTCTGGAGACTTATTATCAGTCGGTGGAGGAGGAGGGGAGCGCGTTTTTGCTTGCCTGCCTTCGCGGTTTTGCCGTGCGCCTGCCTTGTACGATCCTGTTTTCTTTTACCTCGCTGCGGTCTTTTTTCTGGCTTTATCCCGTCTGCGAGAGCGTCTCTTTGCTTGGGTTTTTCCTGTGGCAGAAACGTGCGGGAAAACGGGAGGCGGTCTTTGATGAAAACAGGGTGTTTGGCGCCACGATACAGGGCGAAAATGAGGACATCGCAGGATTGACCGAAGAAGTCGGAAACTTTTGCGGACAGTGGCAGGGACAGAACAGGCAGATTTATTTTGTATCGATGGCAGTGGAGGAAATCTGTATGTCGATCGTGGCGAAGAACAGGCGGGAGGCGAAAACCGTGGCACTGCAGGTCACGCTGATCGCGCTTCCGGAAGGAGAATTTGAGCTGCATATCCGCGACAATACCGAAATCTTCGATCCCTTTTCTCTGCATAGCGCCAGAGCCGGAGAACAGAGCGGATTTGACATGGATGCGCTGGGCGTGACGGTCGTGAAACAGCAGGCTAAGGATTATTTTTACCGCAACTATCAGGGGTTTAATTCCCTTGTCGTGCGGATTTAGGAGGGTGTGACATGCGTGGGAGATTTTTGTCGCTGCGGGTGAAAGTGGTCGTGATGATTCTGCTTATGGTGGCATGTCTGGCGGCGTCTATGCTTGGCGTGAGTTATTATATTTATTCCGAAACGATGACGGAGCATTACGCAAGGATGACGTCGAATCTGGCCGGGACTACGGCCAGGATTCTGGATGAGGAGGACGTCAGGGAACTTTCGCAAGAGGTCCTTGCCCGCTACCGCGCCGTCTGTGACGGCAAAATGCCGCCTGATCTGGAAGCAGTCTCCGAACAGGAGCGGGAGGCGTACTTTGCCCGCTTTGAAGATATTGCAAAAACGGCTGCTTATATACGGATTAATGAAGAGATGGGAAAGATCAGGAAGGCCAATCAGGTGCTTTCCCTGTATCTTGTCTATATGGATATGGAGACGGAAAAATGTGTGTATGTATGCGATAGTTCGCCTGACGATGAAATCTGCATGCCGGGGACATTAGATCAGATCGAGGAGCGCAACAGGGAACTGTTAGAACAGGGGCAGCATGATTTTCCGGCCTATGTTACCAACTACAGCCAATATGGATGGCTCTGCTCCGCTTCCGCCGCGGTCCGGGACGGAGATGGCGCCGTGCTGGCCAATGTCTTTGTCGATATTTCTATGGAGGATGTGATGCAGGACCGGCGGGATTTCTTGAGAAGGCTTCTGTGCGCGCTGGCCGGCAGGACCTTTGTTTTGATCCTGATCGGATTGTACGCGATTTCAAAGACCGTCGTTACGCCCATTAACCGACTTGCAAAGTCCACGGCGGGCTTTGTGGCAAACAGAAAGGAAAACGGCGCAACCACCGTGCAGGATCTAAACATCCGCTCAAACGATGAGATCGGCAGGCTGGCGGAAGCTGTCGGCAAGATGGAGCGGGATATCAACGAGTATATCGATAACATTGCCAGAGTGACGGCGGAGAAGGAGAGGATCGGCGCCGAACTGCATGTGGCCACCCAGATTCAGGCTTCCATGATGCCAAGCATCTTTCCGCATTTTGCCAATCAGGATGCGTTTGAAATCGCCGCTTTTATGCAGCCGGCAAAGGAAGTGGGAGGAGATTTCTACGACTTCTTCATGGTGGATGAGGACCATCTGGCTGTCGTAATGGCCGATGTGTCCGGAAAGGGCGTTCCGGCGGCGCTGTTCATGGTGATCGGCAAAACGCTCATCAAGGATCATACCCAGCCCGGACGGGATCTGGGAGAAGTTTTTAACGAGGTCAATAATATTCTCTGCGCAAGCAACAGCGAGAATCTGTTCATTACGGCCTTTATCGGCGTGCTGGACCTGACGACGGGAGAAATGCCGTACGTCAACGCCGGTCATGAGATGCCCTTTATCTGTCATGAAGGAAATTTTGAGGCAAAAAGGATCGCGCCCGGTTTTGTGTTGGCGGGCTTGGAAGATATGCGCTATCAGGCTGGGTGTTTTACGCTCGTGGAAGGAGATAAGTTCTTTCAGTATACGGACGGCGTGACGGAGGCCACAGATGTGGACGACCGTCTGTATGGGATGGAGCGTCTGGCTGATGTTCTATGCAGAAACAGCGGCGGTTCGCCGGATGAGATCCTGCAGGCGGTGAAGGGGGATATTGAGGGATTTGTAGGGGCTGCGCCGCAGTTTGACGATATCACCATGTTGTGTCTGACGTTTAAGAAAAGAAAATAAGAACAAAAACTTTCCATTTTCCGCATATATTGAAGTAACGTAAACAGCGGGAGAAGCATATGTCTGAAAAGAGGAAATGGAACGATAAGCTTAAACTTGCCATGGGAGAGCTGGAAAACAAGATACAGCGGGAACGCGCCGCGCGTGCCGGCAGCGGCGGCTGGCCGGATCCGGAGAAGGTAGAGGCGTGGAATGCCGAGCGGCTTCGGCAGAGAGGGTGCGGGCAGTACTGCGGTTCCGTGTGCGCGACGGAGAGAATGCAGACGAAGGAAGAACATAAGCGGGAGTTGTTTTGGAAAAATGTCGCTGTGCAGACGGCCAAGTCCGCAGCCTTTTTTCTGGCGGCGCTGGCCCTGATCCAAGGGATCACCAGATTCCTGCCGGATTCCATCACAGTGAGCAGCTCCGTGGGCGGCAGGGAACTGCCGATTTACTGTGTGGAGACGGATAAGAAGCAGGTGGCGCTGAGTTTCGACGCGGCTTGGGGCAATGATGACACGAGGCGGATCCTTGATATCCTCAAGAAACATGATGTGAAGGTGACCTTTTTTATGACGGGCGGCTGGGTCGAAGCCTATCCGGAGGATGTGCGGGCGATTCTGGCGGAAGGCCACGACCTTGGCAACCACAGCGAGAACCATAAAAATATGTCACAGCTTTCCGACGAGCAGTGTCAGGAGGAGATCATGAAAGTACATACCAAGGTGCAGGAACTGACGGGTTACGAGATGTGCCTGTTCCGGCCGCCTTACGGGGATTATGACAATCATGTCATAACGAATGCGCAGAAATGCGGCTACTATCCGATCCAGTGGTCGATCGATTCTCTGGACTGGAAGGACTATGGCGCGGACGATATCGTCAAGCGGGTGGTCGGCTCCGACAAGCTGCAAAACGGATCGATCATTCTCATGCACAACGGCGCAAAGTATACGGCGGATGCACTGGAGTCGGTGATCATAGGCCTGAAGGATAAGGGGTATGAGCTGGTGCCGATTTCCCAGCTGATCTACAAGGATAAGTATCATATGAAGGCCGACGGGACGCAGGTGTCGGGGGAGTAGAATTGAATTGGCGCAATATTACGAAAATCCGCATTGTTAAAATGCGGATTTTTCAGACTGTCAAAGAACCCCTGT
>DKUU01000018.1:380687-380892 GCA_002490835.1 Lachnospiraceae bacterium UBA7196
GGACTGGAAAGACTATGGCGCCGATGACATCGTCAAGCGCGTGGTGGAGTCCGATAAGTTAAAGAACGGCTCGATCATACTCATGCATAACGGGGCTAAGTTTACTGCCGATGCACTGGATGCGGTGATCACGGGACTGCAGGATAAAGGATATGAGCTTGTACCGATCTCGGAGCTGATCTATAAGGATAAGTATCATATGAAG
>DKUU01000018.1:381183-381384 GCA_002490835.1 Lachnospiraceae bacterium UBA7196
TATAAGGATAAGTATCATATGAAGGCGGACGGGACGCAGGTGTCCGGGGAGTAGAGCGGATCTGAAAGGACAGATTGTCTCCTTGAAAAAAACAGTTCGTCAGATTATGATTAAATACAGGGGAGCATGACACAGACCGCTTCGCCTGAAAGGGTACAAAAGTATGAAGGTTCTTCTGCGATACATAAAACCATACGGCGC
>DKUU01000039.1:0-144689 GCA_002490835.1 Lachnospiraceae bacterium UBA7196
AGGGTTGTGTCAATAGGAAATGCGGAAAATTTTGAACGGGATTTCGATATATCGTCTCTGCTACAGGAATTACAGTAAACAAATTGCCCACCAATAATGCAAAGAACATTGTTTTTAGCGTTATATTATCAATTTTATATTTCTGTAGACTTCGCCCCAGATAAATTACATCTACATATTCTGTTTTATGTACAAAAATGAAATAAAACAGATATATCAAATTAAGCAGCCCCTATACTGCCATAACCTTATACTTATCTCCATCAACAATACCAAAATATAAAGCATAAAACAGTACTGCCCATATATACCATGCCGGCATTGGTGATACACAGATCAGAAAAATGGTAAATAGCTAAAACAACAGGACCGTGGTCTATACTCACTGCCGTTAAAACAGTCTGTTCTTTATTAAATATCACGGTATGAATAAATCCCTCTCCCCAGAAACCGACACATGAAGCCAAAACAACGCATGCACTTATAATATGACAAGCTATAGGAACCAAATAATCCTTCTTTTTGGCTATGTAAAAAAAACAAAACCGGTACAGCCGCCGCGATATGAAGACATGCAAGTCAAGGTATCTTGAAAACCAAATTTTTTGAAAAACATTTGATATAACAAGTACTTTTAAAAATGACTTCCTATACTTTCTATAAGCAATATAAACGAAAAATACTGAAATGAGCTGTTTAATCCATTATTATAATAGTACTCATACGGATTATGCCCGACAAAAATATATTAACAAAAGGTATAGGCATTAAGTCCTGATAATCAGACGAAAAGAGCCACATAATCAGGAGTTTAAAAGATATAACAATCCCTATTATTACGAACCTTTTACATTTTGTTTCTGTAACAATCTGCATATGTCTATCCTCAATTTAATTTGTAAATCCTAAACGAATCTGATTCCGTACCAAGAAAACGGGAATAATTTTGAGACTCTTCTATTTTCTCGTAATAATCGGATTTTACCATTAAATACTCAATTTTATTCTCAAGCATAACATTCTCTATTTCTTCCGCAGTTCTATCGGCAAACCCACCAACTTTTAAATATCGCTCGTACCAATCATCCAATGTTATCTTGGATGAAGGAATCACCTTATATACCACAAAGCAATTGCGCTGACATACCACCTGAAACCAGCCTGTATTAGTTGTGTCATCCGGATCTGCCAGAAACTCCACCTTGTCATTCGTCTTATCCTTAAACTCTGTTGCCAAATCATATAATTCATCGCCCATTGTGTACCTTAACGCATCTTCCCCTTTGATTATATGCAACGAATCATCGTAAATAATGACTCTTCCTGCAAGTGAAAGCCCTATCATCCAAACCAAAGCAAGCATGCATAGCGGCTTATAACCCACGAATTTTCTCTTTAAAGCAAATGTAATCACTGAAATAGCGAAAAATGATCCAATCACTATAAGGCTCCTGCCGCCGCTTAGCGCTCCCTCTAATGTTGATTTTGGAGAAAAAATCAAATTTAATATCGTGCCGAAACCTATTCCTATGGCTTCTCTCTTTACACAAACAATGAAGCAGAAGAAAATAAAATCTACTAATGTGACGATATTATTCGATATTATTGCTTTATTACTTGCGACATACCTCTCTTCCATTTTACAGATTACCAAAATTAGAATCGCCAGCAAGCCAATCTGGCTCAAATCGTAGGACGCTACAGACAGAGTATAATATATAAGCAAATAATGGGATATTAATCTTCCTCTTTTTCTCATTTCAAAAGAAGCCTCAATTATCCAAGTCAGTCCTATCAATAACACATATTTAAAAGATTTCGAAAAAAACATAGTAGACACAAAAGCAATCGGCTTTATTTCTGTAAAAACATACATAAAACTAATCGCCAAAATCCATGCCGCAATCAAAAACGATGCTTCAATGATTCTTTGTTTCTTTAACCCCCCCCCCTCTTTTTTTACCGTTATTAACGGTATTAAGAAAAGAGAAAAATCAATCCAAAACGTTTTATATATGCAATCAGTTCCCCAAGAGCTCGGAACTAAGTGATGGGGATGCCTCAAAATTGAGTATATATAAACAAATTCTTCATTGGTCATCTCCATCGAATCCGTAACCATACTTGGTCCCACTACACTAACCAATGCTATAAAAGCAATCAAAACGGCTATGTTTTCACGTATCATAAATCTTTTGTTTATGATACACTCCGATAATGCCAGTATGAATACAACCGCACAGCAGTAAAATCCTTCGTGTATATGACACACAATGGCACATGCAGCAAAAGCCCAGGCCAGATTGTAATTTCTATTATGCCCAACAAGAAAAGATATGCTTAAAAAAGAAAAAGCCACTGCAATCCCAACGCTTGTGGATTCTAGTGCTATCAGGTAAAAGCCTGCCAAAAAATTATTACAATAAGCAATAAAACAGGTAAATATAGCAGATATAAAAATTTGATACTCCTCACTCATTCTATGCGCAATATTCGCTATCGCTATCGATTGAATAAATGCCCCAAAGTATAACCAAAGCAACGCCGCAGTCCCCCAATCGCCGCCATTTAAATGCATTACAGCATCAAATATTATATCTACTATATATCTTGGCGAAATCACACCATTATCCATATAAACATTACCACTAAAAATACTTGGATTATAAGTTCGCAACTCACCAATCGCGTAAATCAAGTTGTCTCCACTTAATCGATTTGACAGATACATCAATAACAATGTCCACGATACAACAAATGACACTATAGTTTTAAATTCCATTTTTTTAACATCTACCCTCATAGCTGCCGCCTCGCTATCTATGTTTCTAAAAAAATATACCTTTTGTAGTTACTCTATTCTTCCAATATTGTTTCTAACCCATCCCAATCATAACTATCAAGAAATTCCTTAAATATATCAGTCTGTTTATCAATATTGTCTACAGTCAACAAAAATTCTCCATTGGCCAAATCATCAATAATTATGTCACACACGAGTCCATTATAATGACCTGTATTACGATACCATTCAAAATGTTGTATTAATTCTGTATCAAACTGTATCGCATATATTTCCACATTATCGAATCCCAGAAGTTTTCTCCATATTTCTTTATCAACCTCCAAATCATGACTGTAATCATATAAAGAAAAATCTGCCACACTATATGGAGGAATAAAAAATTTTATTATTATATGTTTTTTCCTACATGCTTCTATTCCGTCAACTAAATTGTTATAATTTTCCCAAGCCAATACTTCATCAATTTCCGGCAAACTATAGCCTTCTGCCGTTACCGTTCTCCAATCTGCTGCCACACTATTTTCACCATATGCTTCATCTCCAATCCTCCACCAGCCATTCATCGACTCTATATTTCCGTCACGGTTTGCTTTCATTAATTTCAGGCAAGGTTTCAAGCTGCTAATATTAAAAAGATATGGAACAGTATTTATTACATTGGGAGATTCAAGCAGATATTGAGGAATACCATCTATTCTATATCCTTCACTTGGCTTTTTCCACATGCTGGAATCAAGTCCCATGATTACCATTTTAGCCTTATCTGTCTCTGCTGCCTGTTCTAAAGAAGCAGCCAAATCATTACTGTATGAGCCATGTTGGATGACTTTAATGCTTGTACCGCCAAATGCAGCATCTATATAATCTGTGTGCATATTTTCACACATACTTGTACCACACAGCAATATATCATAATCCAGATTTCTGATCAGCCCTCTCGCCACATAATGAGCATCATTCGTTCTGATAGGCGTCATATGAAAGAATGGTGCATGAAAAACATAATAGGGATCAATCAGAAAAATAAACACTGCTAACAATATATATGGAATTAGAAATCCGCCAATAAAAACTGTACTATACTTTCTCATACTCAAAATCCCTCATATATGAAGCTGGGAACATTTGTTGAAAACTGCATAACAGATGCCGAAAGTATTAAGCCACACATAAGCATCATCCACAATTTTGAGGCATATTTTTCACGAAAATATGTTACATCTTTTCCCCAAAATACAACAATTAATAAAATCCCGACTAGTGCAATCATTATATTTTTCTGTAGTAAAAGCAGTGTATCTTCCGTCAGTAATTCGGTTATTTTAATCAAGGAAACAGTTTGAGGAAATATTGTCTGATAAAACTCAGGTGCTGTATCTACCCCCCCCCCTCCAAATATTCCTAATCGAAAGATGATATCTCTTGCCTGCAGCAATGTATTTGCCCTGAATGGAATCCACAAAACAGTGACGGTGATAAAAGTAATGCCCCTTCTAAACCATACCCACAATTTATTCCAATAAGCTTCTGTGAATTTATCGAAAATCATACATATTCCATGCAGCCCTCCCCATAGAAGAAATGTCAATGAAGTGCCATGCCATAATCCACTTAGTAAGAATACAATCACAATGTTCGCTGCCTGCCTGAGTATTCCCTTTCTGTTACCTCCCAGCGGAATATATACATATCTTGTTAAAAACTCCGTCAAAGATCTATGCCATCTTTTCCAAAATTCACCTATTGAAGCTGCCTTATACGGTGACATGAAATTGACTGGCATTTCAAAACCCATCATCAGGCCGATGCCTTCAACAATATTACAGTATCCGGAAAAGTCGAAATATAACTGCAAAGCATATGAAATAATGCAAATTATTAATGCACCTGTTGATATTGCATCCAAATTTCCATAACCGAAATCCACAATCAACCCCAGCTGCGAAGCAATCAACATCTTCTTTCCATATCCCAAACTAAAAGATATCATTCCCTGCTTTATCTTTTCCTCTGATATTCCCGTTTCTTTTATTGTTTTCAACTGCTCCATATATTGAGAATGATGCATAATTGGTCCGGAAACAATAACCGGAAAAAACGTACTGTAAGATAAATACTCTATAAAAGAATAATCGTATTTATCACTTTTATAACTATCTACAACAAACATGACCTGTTCCAGAGTATAAAAGCTGATGCCAATCGGCAAAATCAGATTCCATGGCTGCTCTATTTGCAAAAACAATTCTCTAATCCAATTTGCATACTTTAAAACCAATAAAATCGCCAAATTGACGATTACTAAACTAATCACAATTGCTTTTCTAAAATATGTATTCCGCAAACTTTTCATCAGTTTCACGGCATAATAGTTGACTGTCACCGTAGCTAACATACTCAATATAAATCTATAGTCATAGCTGCCTATAAACCATAAAGACATTATTGTTAAAAATGAAATGGCTATTATATTATCGTGATATTTAACCTGTAATAGCATTCTCCATCCTATAATTACAATCGGGATGAATATCAACACAAAAAAATATGTTGTTACACCCATAATTCTGTTTTCTCCCTATCAAATTTATAGGCCATGCTACCGTAGACTACAAATTGAAATATTCTTGCAGAGCTTTTTGAAATAGTTGCTATGTAATCTCCACCATTTATGTGATTATTTTTCTTTATCTCCATAATTGTCTAAATTCTACTATACATCCTCATATTCCTTGTCCAAATTCTTAAAACACTTCACATGATATATCAATAAAAGTATTAAAAACAATACCAAAGAAATATCTGTTGCAACAGCCGCCCCAACTGCTCCATACCGTGGTATAAATATCAAGTTAAAAATAATATTTGTTGCAATCATAGCACTATGGCTTACCATCAATTCTTTTTCTCTTTTTTGGTAGCTTAAAAAACTGGAAACAAAGGCTGTTACGCTATATATGACAAAATATGGAATCAACCAATAAAAAATAGCCACTGACTTCGCATATTCTATTCCATATGCCCTAATAATCACTTGTTTTCCCAATAATCCCATAGCCGCAGCAAGTATTATAATTCCTGCTACATACTCTGACAAAAGTTTTAAATATCCCCTTTTTTTCGTCTTAAAATTTTCTTTATCAAATATAACATACATCGGAATTGCTCCCAGACATATTGCTAATGGCACATTAATCAACTTGTCTAATATATTTTTAGGTATCTTATAAATACCCACTTGATCAGGTAAAAATAACCCCAACATTACCACATCAATTTCCGACAGTACCAAACCACCCATGTTAACAAATATTAATGATAAAGCATACTTAAATATAATGCTTTTTTTCTGCTGAATACTCTTGTTGACTTGTATACATATATTTCTATCTCTATATAACCAAACACAAAATAAAATTGCAAATATGATTGCCGCTGAATATCCTCCTCCCAGCCCGACAATCCCTCCTAACTTCATACCAATATACGCACATATAAGATATCCCAAAAATTCAACTGCCGTAATCCAAAATAAATTTATATATTTAAGAAATCCCACGCTTGCCTCCTTAAAAAAACACAACATTGAATATAAGGAGGTAAATATACTTCCTGCCAGTAATATCTCAAAAAGATGCGGATATTTCTGAGGGTATCCTAAAATACGCGCCAGCGGATAGGCAATCGCTATTTCAATTACCATAAAAATTATTGTGAACCAAAATTCCAGTTTAAATCCTGCCTGAAAAAATTCATTTTGTTCTTTTTGTTCATTTATAGACCGTGCAATGCATACTTTCGAAGATGTATCTATCCCCATTCTTGTCAAAAATTTTAATATTTCTGCTATAGAGAAATAGAAACTCCATTCATTATAATCATTATATCCTAATAACCTTGCAATCAAAATATCAAGCACAAAGAAGCAAACTCCGGCTATCCCTTTTACTCCCAAAGTATAAATAGTATTTTTATGCATAAATAAACCTTTTCAATTCGCTATTTAATAAATCATTATTTATAAATTGCGAATATTCCATTTTTCTTCTAAATTGCTCTGTTACAATAAACATAATAATCAGTAGATTTCCCTTTATACTTGCTACACAACTTAAAATACCCCCCTCCCATAACATCTTCATGACATATTGGATGATGATAAATAATTGTAATTTTCTTATCCGTAACATTCATTCTTATCAAGTTTGTAATCACTGCTTTCATTACTACACTTGGAAAAGGATTAAACATATAAATATAATTATAATCTGCATATCTATCAAACACTGTCGCATTTTCATTATAAATCTCATAATTAGTAATTTTCTCTTTTCTTAAATTTTCTTCTGCTATTTTACTTAATTTCTCACTTATTTCAACACCGCCAATCTTACGAAAAGGATATGTAGAAAATATTTTCATTAAATACCCTTTACCACATCCTAAATCTAAAATAGAATCTTCTGAAGTGATTTTTAAATCATCCAATACTTTCCTTAAGTATTTGATATCCCTTGTTGCCTAAAACACAGATGATTCATTTGGATTTAATCCCAACTTATCATACCCCTCATTTTTAACATAATCAACTCCTCTTATCCTATCCAAAACTACCCAAAACAAATATTTAACAGAAAACCAGAATGTCCCTTTTCTTATAAGATTACATATATACAACATTAACTCTCTCAAGTTTTTTACATACATACTTTTCTCCCACCCCATCTATTTGTTATCATGCTTTATACATTTTCTACTTTAATAATTTTCTCCGTGTAATCCATCTTACAAATTCGTTCGTATCGTCTTTCCAAAATAATTTTATACCATATTGCCCCAATAAACCTAAAATCTTACATACTCCATTTGTTTTCACATAACTATAAGATTCTACAAAATCGCCACCAAACTTCTTTTTAAACTGATAGCGCTTATAATCCTCACTATTCTTATCTTCTCCATTTACCCTCCCTCCGGCTCCGCCAAAATCAAATACTTTATAGCCCTCGTTATGAAAATCACATATTGCTGTCCATAATATTATTTCATTTGCATTTAACTTATGTTTCGTTGCCCCATATTTATATCTTACTGTTTCTTTACACGTATCTGTTATAAAGGAACATGCTCCCAAATACTCCCCCTCTTTTGATAACGCATAATATGAAATCAACTCATTTAATTCATCTTCATGAAACATTGGGATTCCTTTTTCAGCACAGAATGACTCTTGAAATTTAATATATTCATATCTCTCCTGATCACTTTCAATTTTTTTAACTATAACCTCGTCTCTCTTTGCCCTATTAATAGCGTATCTTGCCGATTTATAATCAAACTTCTTAAATATAACTTCTTCATCTTCTTCAATATTCAATAAAAACGTATGACCAACAAACCTAAACTGATACTTTGAATCAATAGAAGCATTAGAGTGCAAAACAACTATATTATATCCTGAATTATTAAATTTCTCTTCATCAAACCAAATATCATGAATTTTGAAAAAAAGTATTCTTTTTATTCTTTCCATATATCCTCCATTCCCACTTAAGAACCATATCCATTCCTCAAAGCATACTCAATAGTCTTCTTCAATCTCCAAATATAATATTTCTGCATCAGCTGATTTCGCACAAACGGATTTTTATCCACCAAAAGTTCCATTGAATGAAACATCATAACCAGATCGTTTCCTCTTTTTTTCTGCTCTCTGATTAGTTTCCGTTCTTCCCAATAAGTCATATGCGAAGGCCGTAACCACCTATAGAACAACCAATTGTCAGGAAGAAGCCTTCCTAATATCCCAAATCGTTTTCCATCAATTGTAACAGGATATTCTATGATTCCCTCCTCACTAACGGCTTTACGATAATAGTCATCCTTACTGATATAATACTTTCCACACACACCTCGTCTATGATCAGGCCCGCCTCTGTCCTCCCAATTAATCCCCGGAGTGATAGAACTATCATATTTGTAACCCAATTCCTCCAAGATATCCATAGTCTCCCTATCCGCCCCAAATCTCGCTGCTCTATACCAAATCGGACGAATTCCCAATTTATTTACAATTTCATCAGTCAGCCTACTTATTTTCTCTTTTTCCACCGATTTATCATAATATAAACAGGGAAACGGGTGAATCCCCTCATAATTGGTTGTTCCTGTATCATTTACATATTCCGGATGCAGATGTGCCCCAATTATCGCCCCTTTCTTTATTTCTGATTTTAAAACGGCGCAGCATTTTTTATCCTGCAATACTTCATAAGAAACAAAATAAATCGGATGAATTCCATATTGATCCCAAATTGGCCTGAGATATCTTTTTATGCCGTAGGTAACAGACGTAAATCGCAATGGCTCAGGCTTTTTCCATTTTACATTCGCATCCGCTTCAGTATCAATCGTAATATATAATTTCATCTTCATACCTTACATTCACTCCTATAGATTTAAGTGCAGCCATGCAGGGTACATTTTGCATATATTTAACTTACTTCCTGATAACTGCAATAAAATTTTTTGTAAAAATCTTTTGCTTTTTGAAATTTAAAATGAAATAGCATCTCAGCATAAGATTTATAAAACTATTTAACAGCCATGCAATATAATTCAAGGGATTAGTCCAAAAAACATATAAATTTGATTCTTTCACATAAATCCTTTCTGCTTTAAAACCCGCAATCAACAAAACATCTCTAATACTAAACTCATCATAAATTATTTCATGTGTAAAATCCATATACCTGCTTGCGGAGGCCAAAAAAGGGTTCGCTGCATTTACAGTTTTAATTACCAATACCCCCCCCCCATTCAAACTTTGTCTTATCTCCTTTAGCACCGAAATTACAGCCTTTTTCTCTATATGCTCAATAATATCATTCAATATTACCACATCAAACTTTTCCTTTTTATCTTTAAAATAATCATATATATTTCCCTGTTCTACGCTAAGTCCCTGACTCTTACAAAATTTTACATTTTCAATATCAAAATCAACTCCAGTTACATTTGTATATCCCAGTTCTTGTAAGCTATTCACTGTTTCGCCAATCCCACAAGCCATATCAACAATTCTTGCTTCTTTATCTTTCGGCAAATATTTCGCATAATTATATTTAAAAAACTGATAGTAGCGCTTATATTCCTTTTTCATAGATTTTAGGTTTTTACGATACTTAAAATTTATTTCAAAATAGCTGGTTCCATTTTCCACCTCAATATCATCATTATATGTTCCCATTTACCTTTTCTCCTTTTGAATTATTTTCTTGTAAACTTCAATATGTTTTTTCGCAACGCTTCCTATAGAGTATTCTTCCAACACTCTTCTATATCCGTTTTCTCCATATTTTCTCATCACCTCTGGGTGCTGGATTGCATACTCTAAAACTTCTACCGTACTGTCCTCATCGTTAGGCTTCGCTTTCAGCCCTGTTATCCCTTCTACTACAATCTCTTTCGGCCCGCCTATATCAGCACAGATAACCGGAAGTCCGCAAGCCATCGCCTCGATAAAAACCTGTCCAAAGGAATCCGCTATCGTCAACAAGTAAAATAAATCATACTCTTTTAATTTTGATGCGATCTCTGACGGTTCAATATATCCTTTCAGGCAGATATATTCTGACATGTTTTCGTCTCGAATTACATTTTCTAATGTTTCGTGTAAATAACCTTCTCCGATAATATCCAGAATAATTTCCGGATGTGTCTCATGCACCCTTTTAAAGGCCCGCATGGATAATTCGATATTTTTACACTCAATCAGTCTGGCAACAGTCACCACTCTCTTTATTTTGGAATTATATTCTTCTTTACGGGAAAATACTGTATTATCCAATCCGTTAGGTATAATCTCTACCGGTATATCGTTATATACATTATGAAACCACCCCGCAAGTTCATTACTTAATGCCATAACCGCCGAAGCATTTTTGACAATATTTCTGTTGACTATGTTTAAAATATTTCTTAAGAAAACATACTTATCCTTGCGTGCGCTTGGAACATCAATGCCCCTCAAAGAACATACATAAGGAATATTATTTCTAATTCCATATTTCAGCAAACCTGTGGGAACGCTAAAGAAGAATTGTATTACGTCATACCTATTCCTTTTCGTCACCTTCGAAATCAGCAGCAAACCTTTCACAATAAAACCCAGAACACCCACAGGACTTGATTCATGTACGCTCTTCTTTCTAAGCTTTACCACATATGTCTTTACGCCATCCAATAGTTCCGGCTGCCCGAACCGATCGTCCCAGCCGATTATTAACTCTACCTGATGTCCTTGTCTGTTGAGTTCCTTTGCCAAATTATATGTTGCAAAGCCTGCTCCACCACATTGTGGTTTATATTCGTAATTTGCCAATAATATGTTCATCTCAAGAATACACCCCTATTTTACATCGTCCTTAGAATAGTTAACAATTTCCCTCACGCTATATGAGGAATCTATATGTGTGCCATAATATGTTTTAATCAGGATTTCACTCATTAATCCAAAAACAAACAGCAACATTCCGATAATGACAAAAAACACTGTCAGCAGCGGCGGAAAAATATTATCTGACATCTTTCTTCCTTCCCAGTATAGTAATATGGACCAGATTCCACACCCGCCCCCTGCCAGTAAAAACAAAAGTCCCATCCCTCCCAATAAATGCAGTGGTCTTGTAGAATATTTGTTCCAGAACCAGACCGAAATCATATCTACAAATCCTTTAATGGTTCTCCTCCAATTGTATTTTGTCTTCCCAGCAGTCCTCGGTCTGTGATTAACAACTACCTCTCCGACTTTAAAACCTTTGATTTTTAAAATTGCCGGAATAAAACGGTGCTGTTCTCCATATAAATTTATATGGTCAAAACATTCTTTTCGGTAAATTTTAAGAGAGCATCCGCTATCATGGATACCATCATGTACCAAAATATGCCTGAGAAGATTAGCCCCCCTCGATGTAAATTTTTTCATTACGGTATCTTTTCTGTGCTTGCGCCATCCTGACACAACATCCAGATCATTTTCCTCCAGATACTGAATCATCATCGGAATATCCGCCGGGTCATTCTGCCTGTCGCCATCCATGGTCACAATATAATCATATTGTGCCTCCTTAATACCCGCATCCATGGCCGCAGTTTGTCCAAAATTTCTGCGTAGGGCAATATACTTTAACGGCTTTAATGTTTTACAGATTTCTTCCGTTCTGTCCGAGGAGCCATCATTGATAAAAATAATTTCATATGTATAATTATTTTTCTCGCACGTTTCCTTAATTTCTCTATGCAGCTCCGCTACATTTCCTTCCTCATTATATACCGGTACTACTACTGAAATACTGTACATTTTTTACTTCCTTTCATACGTCTATTTTAACAACCTGTTTCTAAAAATTTTTTACCAAATTCACAAATCATCTTCCATCTCAAACAGCCATAATTATACTATTTTCTATCTGCTTCCCCTTTTTATTCCAGTAAATACACCAAACAATTATCAATGCAACACCAATCAGGCTTATTACCAAGGATATTTTAAAGTATGGAATCTGATATCTGAGCACTATATCATGATTCCCCGCTTCTAAATATGCTCCGATAAAACCATAATTAACTTTAAGCAGCTCTGCTTTTTCTCCGTCTATATATATATTCCATCCCTTATTATAAGGTATAGAAAAGAAAAGAACTGCGCTTTTATCATTGTTTACAGTACCTACAATATGATTGGACGAAAAACTCGTGCAGATAAACTCGCTATTTTTTCTATCCTGCAAATATTGATCTACTTTTTCGTAATATGCTTTCCTGTTATATACCGTTAATTTTATATTCTCTATATCATAGGAACATTGGAACCATGATAAATTATTCCCGGTAAAGACAAAACTTTGACTACTGTGTTCTCCCTTGCACTCAACAAGTACTGATCCAAGATTTTCCTCTGCACTACCATAACTTAATGTGCCTAAATTATTTGTTCTGGCCCCCATCTCAAATGTTAATTGAACTACTTTGTCTGCGGGAATTTCACCAAACACTATCTTATGTGAAGCTGCATCATATTCATAAGCGTACTCCTCTCCTTCCAGATTCATTTTATATTTTTGCCATTCAGAAATGGGAATATTTGCAACTTTTTCCCCATCATACGCGTCCAAGACACAACTGCTTAATAACGCAGCTCTCCTCTCCTTTATTTCTAATTGATTCATATCCTCTTCTGTCAGATATGAATAATAACAGCTTCCTATCGAAAGCGCATTACTGTTTTCATATATTTTTTTTCCATCCACTTCAGTCAATAATTTCAATCCATAATCGTTATCAATAGCGGGTTCTGATGTTATAATATATTTTGCTGATAATATACTATAAAGTTCATTCGCATTGTTAAGACCCGTCATATAATGATTGCTTGAAGGTTGAATCCTTGCAATCTTCATCGCTTCCAAAAAACGATGAAGGTCATCATTCATACTGGCTCCGCCACTATAATCTACAAATCCATTATAATCTAAAACAAGTCCAAAATTTTCCTGCGATCGATTATCTTTATGTTCAATCCTATAAAACTTATCATTCTCAATTCCTTTGATATAATCTATACTGCTATCTTTGTATCGTTTTTCTATTTGTTCCTTTGTCAACGCAATACCCGAATCTGCAAAAACATACGCATTTGAAAATAAATCTAAACAAGCGAGCACTATAAGCATATATACAATGCTATAAGAACTCATCTTATCCCGAAATATCATGGCAATATTAAGTAATAGTATAATTCCAATCGTAATAGCAAGCTGCTGATAATTGAAGCTTATATATTCCTTCTCTTGGCTCACCAACAAAAGACTTAGGATCACAATAAACATCTGAAACCCATACATAAAGAAATGCGGCAGCTCTCTTTCCTCTTCAATCCAATATTGCATTCCCATAGTGCCATAATACAAAAACAAAATAGTAATCCAAAACGAAGACAGCTTATAAGTATATGCTCCAAAACCATTAGCCACATGTCTTAAATTGGGAAAAACAATATATCCAGCGGCAAGTATAATTACTGTCCATGCAAGAGCTTTCCGTTTCCCTTTTAGATTATGAATTGCAAAAGGAATAAACACTATGATTAATATACCGCAATAAAATGTTGCGCCTTCCAAAATATTGTCATGCACTATCAAACGGAACATTTCTTCTCTACCTTCTAAAGCTTCGCTAACAGTCCTTATAACCCCTATTTTTATATCATTTATATTTTGCGGATGAACCAATTCCCGAAAATCAAACGAAGATACTCCTCTCTTTGCCCGTTCACTGTTCAAACTAATTAAAAGTGGTTGAAATAAATATATAAAACCAGCTAATATTGCTATCAAATAAGCGGCAATATTACGTGAAATTATTTTTATCAACTCACGAAAATCAAAATCATATAAATCCAAATACCGAAACAGTGTATATCCAATAACTAATCCAAAGGCAAACACACTATTGTATTCGCCCATTGTTATACAGTACAACAATACCGCCACCGGCAACAGCATATGCTTTTTTTTACTTACGCTATATTCCAATGCAACCAATAACAATGCGCTTAATACCACTTCGCTGGAATAACTTTTCCAAAATTGGCGCATTATCATATGTCCGCATAATGCATATGATGCTGCCCCAATATAGCAAACCGCTTCTTTGCGTTCCAAAAGCCTTAAATATATATAAAACAGTACAAACGATAAGATTACTTTAAGTATTTGGTTGATTCCCATCAAATACGCAAGATATTTTGTACCAAACAAAATCATCCAATCGAAAAAATTTATAGCATGAATGCCTCTTGCCGCACCATACCCTCTTGCAAAATCAAAACCAAATAGAGTTTTCCTATTCTCGATAAGATATGCTAAACGATACAAATTCGGATATGTCTGCGTTACTGAATCACCTGCGATTCCCCCAAATACAAACACGATATCGCCTAATATATATTCTCTATAAAGCCAAAGAACACTCAATATAAACAGGCATAAAACAAATGCAAATCTCCTTTTCTGCGAAAGTGCAGATACCCATATATATATATTATCTCTAAAATGGAAAAACAGACTTATAACACTCACAAAGAAAATTGCAACCATCAACTCTTTCCATTGAATTGAGTTGTAAATATTTTTTATTTTCCTCACAAATGTATCGTCAAAATAACATTTCCCATCAATCGACAAATTGTTTATTATCAGCCGATTATGATCTATGTTATATTCTATTGCATCTGTACTATCAAATAATTCTATTATTTCTTTGGCACTAAAACTTGAAATGGTAAGTCCATTTTTGCATATCTTGATTCTCTTAATACTGAACAAACCTTCTTTATCAGAAAAATCAATTCGTATATTCTTAAGAGAAGGGATATACTCTTTGGGAATGATCAATTTAGCTTCATTTTGTGCACTGCATATGATTGAAAATTCTTCTGAATATCCAGTTCCTATATCAAAAAATATCTGCGTCATCATATTGTCCGGATATTGATCATAATAAATAACAATATTTTCTTCCTTAGCACCAAACAACAAAATTATCACACTTATTATAATGCCTATTTCAATAACCAAAAGTGTCTTTTTTTCTCTCATAATCATTTTCCCTCAACTTCGCCCGCTAAGTTCGAGTTTGTTTCCTGTTTCAATATCAACAATATCATCTTGTTGAAATTGATTTGTCAAACGGATAATAATATCATATTTCATCCCACATTCAAGCACCTCAGGCAATATATAACACATAAATCCCGTATAATAAAGAAAATGCTGCTCCGGAAATGCTGCCGCCACATCTACACGTTCCTCACTTTGCACTTCAAATTCATATGCCATATGATTCTGATTAATCAATAGTATTGACTGCCGATATTGAAAATGAGAATTGCCCACACGAAACGCAAACCCTCTTATTTCATAATATTTCTCTTTATTTTGGACATAATCAATATACCATTGCACATCCGCTTTTTGACAACAAGATACATATGCTCCTTTAAATCTATTAGCGCACATAAACACCTTTTGCCTCGGATTACGGATAATATCTGTATGTTGTTTACACCATTTCATATATCTATTTCCAAATCTATCATATGCCAAAACGCCTATTTTATAGGGCATAATATCCATTCTCAATTTATTTCTTTCTAACACACACTCAAATCCGGCATACTGATATTTAGTTTCATCTTTAAAGTATTCAATCACATCCCGACGAATCTTAGACTGCACTGTTGCACGATAACTATTACCAAACGGATCTATAAACACAAGATAGCGTTCAGATCTTTCACCATTATCTGCATCTTCCAAATAAGACCACCCCTCAATTTTGATGCAATCCGCAATCATGATCGTATCTACACTCCCACTACCTCCTTCACATATTCCATCAATTTGATCAAGTATTAATTTATCAAACCGCATAACAGGCTCTAAAATTGCGCCATATCCCTGCAAATTACAGTTTAAATACGGATCAAAACCTTTATAGCGGGGAAATCTTAAAAACAATTTCTCCAGTTCCCGGCTCAAGCGCACTCTATCATCATCTTTAATACGATCATTTCCTCTTGTCAACGATTCGTGATGATATAATGCAACATCATTACGAACGACGTTATAATATCCCGCCTCGCTTAACGCAAAACACAAGCTTACATCATTGTAGCTGACGGCAAAGGACTCATCAAATCCATCCACCTCCCAAAATTTCTTAGCCGCAACCAATAGACATGCTCCCGTCACTGCAATACAATTGTAATCAATGCGATTAAGCCCAAAATAACATACCTCAACATCATTGCTTCGATAAAAATTATGTCCCGGACCAACACCCGAATTACATACTCCAGCATGTTGAATAAGTGTCGTATTTGGATAAAACAGTTTTGCCCCTACGGCTCCCGTATAGGAAAGCTGTGCATGTCCCAGCATAATCTCCAACCACTCCGGCTGAAAAACTTCAATATCATCGTTAAGAAATAGAAGATATTCTCCTTTTGCATGATGCGCACCCACATTACACATGTGGGAAAAGTTAAAAGTATCCCGCTCATACAAATAAGTTCCATTTTTTTCTTCCAAATACGCCGCTATTCTTGCTTTATTAGTTTGATTACTTCCATTATCCACTACAATAATCTCAAAATTATTGTATATAGTATACTTATAAATAGAATCAATGCACTGCTCCAAAATGTCTGGACTGTCCATTGACGGTATAATAATACTTACTAAAGGTTCATCTATAACCTGATATATCACTCGATACTGCATCATATCCGGAATATATTCTATATGAACCGCTACATTGTTTCTTCTTTTCCAATCCGTTTTTACATTTTTCGCTGCTTCTGTAGCATAGCTTTTTGACGACATTGCATACGCTACAGATTCCTTCCTTTCGCGCCAATGATATAAAATTTTTGAGATATGTCCCACCCTTTTATTATTTGTTTGTTCCAAAAACCTTAAAGTAAAATCATAATCCTGTGCCCCATCATAGGCGCTTCTGAGCCCCCCAATTCCTTTTACAATAGATGTTCGATAGCAGCTCAGGTGATTTGTATACATCATACACATAAATAAATCCGGAGACCAATCTGGTTTAAAAAATGGCATATGATATATTTTCCCATCCTCTGTTATCTTATCTTCATCACTATAAATAAAATCCAATTGAGAATTCTCATTTAATTTTTTAGCCACCTCATAGAGGGCATCCGGATCGATCATATCGTCACAATCCATAAACGCAATAAATTCACCCTGCGCCACAGCAATGCCATCATTGGTCGCCGTAGAAATATTACCATTTTCTTCCCTATAAATTATGTGTGTCTTCGGGTGTCCTTCATAACTTTGCAGTACCGGAATAACGTTTTCCCAAGATGAATGGTCATCCACTAAAATCAACTCATAGTTCTCATACGTTTGGTTAAGAACAGACTCAATACATTCTTTTAACTGCTCCGTAACCGTATTATAGACAGGTATAATGACAGAGAACATTGGCTGATAAAAAAGCTCTATCCTGTCTTCGCCCTGCTCCTTCATATATGCAATCCATCTGTTATAATTTCTGAGGCTCTGTTCATCCTCCAAATGATATTCGGCTTCTGGAAGTTGCGGATATACAATGCCATAACGTTTTGCCGTCATAGCCTTTACTTTTTCAGAAATATCTTTCCGTTTTATTACCCCTTGAAGCCAATAAATTTCTGTTTTCGGATTGTTCACAAACTGCTCTTCTGTTATATACGCAATACACTTATGTTCGCCTGTTTTTCTGGCAAATCCATCGACATTTCTAAGATTCCCGATTGTGACCGCTTCTTCTTCTGTTGGAACCTCAATCAATCTCTGTAGTCGGACAATCGATGCCTCCGGCCGACATTCCACATGATACTTTTCCACAAATTCGAGCCCTTCTGACAGATAATCCATAATCCCCTCAAGCAGTTCCTCTTTTGCCTTCTCACCCTCTCCCGCCTCAAACTGCACACCTGCTTTATCATAATAATATACTGACTCATGCGGAGCTGAAAAAAACAATTCATAGAGAACAACTGCTTCATCTACACCACGCTGGAGTGCATAATTCTTGTAAAAGTCAAATAAAAATGTCTCATAATGTGCACCATGTAACTGCTTTCTGCTTTTGTCTGTATTGCGAATACCAAAATAGTAAAACATGGTATTTGACTGACATCCAATTACTTTCTTAAATTTTTCTATTAAATACTGTGAACTTCCGTTCCATCCGCAATCAAATGCGCAGTTATTGTCTTCTAAAAATCCCTCTTTGGAAAAATAGGCAACCGCATCTCTTCTTTCCCGCTCACATCGTGCTAGAAATACATCTCTATTCAATAAATACAATTTCTTAAAATCGGCAATCTGCTCCTCTGTGCATATAATATCTTCAAAACTCTTAAATCCGACCTCTTCTAAATGTGCAATAGCTTCTCTTGAAATACAAAGATAATCAATAATTTCGCCAACAGTCTGGCCCTTCGTATACGGCGGCAACAATGCAAGATCATTTTCATTCATTTCCGTAATTCCAGCCAAAACAAGGGCTCTTCTGGAAACATACAAATACTCTATATTCTCATATCCCAGATTCTTAAAAATCCGATACAAATTATAACCATCTCTGGAAAGAAAATAGAATTTCCCCTTGCTTTGCTTTACTTTGGGCGCTATCCATTGATAAAGTCCCATATACAAAGGACCACCCACTTCTACGCCCAGATTATACCAAAATCCGCTCTCCTCTTGGTACAACATCTTATAAAGCCCACAGTCTACATCTGAGGCCCAGATATTTTTTACTTTTTCCATATCAGCTTCCGCTTTATACAAATAGGTATTAATCCCAAATTCTTCAGGAATCTCCATATCTGCAGACATATTATCGCCTATATGTAAGATGGAATCATAGGAAGCTTCTTCTCTTCGTGCAATTTCTTCATACAATTCACGGTTAAATTTTGCTTTATGCTCATCCGCCGAACAATAGATAGCATCGAAACCGACATATCCGTTTTTCTCCAATATCTGCTGTAATGTCTCAGCAAAAAGATACATGTCGCTAGTGGCGATTATACGCTTCCCAAGCGATTTGGCATACAGAAAGATATCCAGCATCTCCTGATTCGCAACCAACGCATCTTCCTCTATTTGCAGTTCAAATGCCTTTACTTCATCCCAGTCAACCGGGATTTCCACATGCGAGGACAGCGCATCATAAATCTCATCAATATTTGCATGCGGATATTGATGTTTCTGATACGCGCGACGGCTTGCTTCATTCTGCGCATGCACACGCAATTTGCGAAAACCATGAATTTCAAAATGTTTACCGATCAGATCAAAAATCGTCTCCGGTTCATTTACTTTTCGAAACAGCAATGTATCAAATACGTCAAAAGAGATCAAAGCCGCTTCGTCAATTTTCTCTTTAAGCAATCTGCTCTCACTGTCTTTCACAGCTTATCCCCTCGCCTTCCACTCGTGATTCAAAACAACGATTCCTTCTGCAATATAATCCATCTTCACAAAAAAACATCTAATTTTTGTCTTATAATCAATATTAACTATTCCAGTTCTATCAAAAATACCTACGTCAAAGTAGTATTCTCCCCCAATGAGATTAAAGCATTGATATTTCAAGGTTACCTCATTATACCCTCTTTTCCAAGGAATCCTTACATGGTCAAGTTTTGTATTGAGTCCGCATATATATTCATTGTCAATCCTGCGTATTGCCACACCCAAAACCGGTTCTTCCACAGAAATATCCCTGACAAAATAGCTTACTTTAAGCCTTATATCTTCACCGTGCCGTATATCTGCAATCTCGTTTCCCGCATCATTATAAATATGCAGCTCATGTATTTCCACCATATCAATACTGTCTAAGTCTACCATTTCGTTTTGATCAATTTTTTCCCTATCTGCAGCAGCCTGTGAAGAATTGCATAGCGCAAGATATTCTTCTAATGATTTATCGCTTTTAAGATAATCAAGATACCGATCGGTCACTTCATCTGTATCTCCGTCCATAATAAGCGCACCCTGATCGAGCCATATTGCTCGGTTACAAAATCGCTTGATGGAATTCACATCATGGCTGACAAAAAGGATCGTTTTCCCAGCCTCTACAAATTCCGTAAATTTGTCCATACACTTTAGTTGAAATCTCGTATCCCCTACTGCCAAGGCTTCATCCACGATCAAGACATCCGGATCCACATTAATCGCCACCGCAAAAGCAAGGCGAACAAACATACCGCTCGAATAAGTCTTCACAGGCTGGTAAATATAATCGCCGATATCCGCAAACTTCAAAATATCCGGAATCTTCTTTTCAATCTCCTCTTTGCTTATGTGCATCATAGTTGCATTCAGATATATATTTTTCATCCCGCTATATTCCATATTAAATCCGGCACCAAGTTCCAACAGCGCCGACACCTTGCCCTCTATGGAAACACTTCCGTCTGTTGGGGCGAGCACTCCCGTCAGTATCTTTAAGATCGTAGATTTTCCGGAACCATTCCGCCCAACGATACCGACAATTTCACCTCTCCCAACCGTAAAAGAGACATCCCGCAACGCATAAAAATTTTGATAATATTGACGATGTCCTATCCCCAATGCCTCTTTAAAGCGGTCCTTTGGATCGTCATAGATTTTATATATTTTCGTTACATTATTTACGCATATTGCCTGCTCCATAATTCCTCCTGCTACAATACATCCGGGAAATGTATCTTTACCCGGTTAAACAGCCTGATGCCAAACATGTAGATCAACATAGAAACAACCCAGAAGTATATTGTCCACATTGGTTTATCCCAAAACCATTTCTTTGCAAGAAGTGTATCCCGAAATCCATCTACGATATAATACACCGGATTTAGTCTGAATAATCTGATCAGTATCGGCGAAAAATCTTCTGTCAGATTCCACATGATAGGAGTAATCCAAATACCAATCGTTAAAAGAATATTAATAATCTGCACCATATCACGGAAAAATACCATACATGCCGATGTTACATAGGACAATCCCAAAACCAAAAAGATATTACACATGATATAGTAAATAAGCTGAAGCACATATAAATCCGGCTTATAGCCATAAAAAATGCAAAAAGCAAAAACAAAGCCTACAAAAAAACTATGTACAAAAATGGCTGAAACAGCCTTTACCACCGGAAGAATGCGTACTTCAAACACTACTTTTTTAACAAGATAACTATATTCAATCAATGACGTAGTTCCGCCAAGCAAAGCCTCTGAAAAATAGAACCATGGCACCAACCCAGACATTAAAAACAAAACAAACGGATAATCACTCACATTACCGGACCTCAATCCGACTTGAAAAACGAACCAGTAGAGTACCATTGTAATAACCGGCTGTACAAACGCCCAGAACGCACCAAAATAAGAGCCCGCAAATCTTGCCTGAAAATCATTCTTAACCAGATCCCAGAAAATATCCCTATTCCGATAAATATCCAACGGAACTGATAAAACAGCTTTCAAATGGCGCACACACAATACTGCTATTACATCAACCGCAGCGCATAAAAAGACCGCGTATGCAAGTTCCTCTACTTTACGAAATGTATAGACATTAATCATGGCAGTACATAAGATCAAAAATATGACCGCAAATAGTTTCTTCTTATGCATCTTCTTTTTTTCCTATCAATTTTCTAAGTCTCAGTCTTATTGCCCAATATATCTTCCAAAATCTGTCAAATAACTTAACACATGTACGGTTCTTATAATAATCTACCTTACTTTCAAGATCTGCAATATACGTATCCTTCTCCAATAACACATTATCCTTCTCTGTCAATATAGTATCCTTTTCTAATAGCTGATTGTCTTTCTCCGACAATAGATTATCCTTCTCCGACAGTAGATTATCCTTCTCCGACAGTAGATTGTCCTTCTTCGACAGCAGAGTATCCTTCTCCAATAACAGATTGTTTTTCTCCGTCAGTTGCTCATCCTTTCTTATCAGCAGCAGATCTTTCTCATTGGCCAGATGGATATAACCACCTATTTCTCCTTGGATAGTCCTATTCTCTGCGTTTATTCTATCGACTTCACTTTGCAGCTTCCCGTTTAAACTATTTATATTTGCAATCTCTACAGCGCAGCTGTCCAGTTTACCGGCTAACTGCCTGTTTTCTTCCATAAAACCATCTAACTTCTGACTCAAATCCCGTACTTCAGAATACTGTTCTACACAAGCCTGCTGCACAAGATTCAGATATTCTTCTCCATATAGAATGATATCCGCATCAATTACCACAGTTCCAAAATGATCGTTTAATTCCACAACTATCATGGGATCTGTTCCCAACATTAAAATACCGTCTGAAAATTTCAAACAATCTGAATAGCTGCAATCTAAGCCTTTCCCTGCCTGCCGTACAGAAAGATTCTGTATAATGCATCCCTGTTCTTCCAACGGATCGAATCGCAGTTTCTTTACATTTTGTATCTGATCAAACACATAATGCACTACATATCTTCCGGGCGCAGTATTCTCTGATGCAAAGGCTATTATGTTTTCCTCACTAAAACCGTCACCTTCATCAAAATACAAATGGCTGGTTATCGAATTCCTTCTATATGAAATTTTTAAATCTTCTTTGTCTTGCTTCTGATCAGCTTTCATACCAAGTTCTATGATAAACTGATATGCTTCTGCAAACTTCCTTTCCTTAAAATAATTCAACAGGATAGACGGACAGTTAAATGGTACGTCTATAAATTGTTCTGATCTTCCTGTCGGAAGATAGGTCGCCTCTATACTGTGGACGGAAAACCCATTGCTCTCAGCAAAGGGAATAATATTCTCATAACCCCAGAAATGCACATGCGTATTGTCCAAAAGCCCCACATCCGTATAATCAAACCGATTGTTGAAAGCTTTTAAAAGTACATCGTTATGTGCAATGTTAGGAATTGACACCCAAATCTTCCCTTGTTCTTTCAGCAGCTTTGCCGCGCTGGACAATGCAAATCCCGGCTGTGATAAATGTTCCAGCACATCAACAAACAATATCACATCAAATTCAATTTCTTTAAATCGATCCATCCATGATAAAGTCAGGATATCATCACAAACGCCATCAACCGCATATTGTATCGCAGACTCAAAAGCCTCACGATCATACTCAACTATATACACATGACAGCCTAAGGCATTCTTCATATATTTGGTCATTCTTCCGGCAGCGCATCCAAACTCAAGCACAGTACTGCCTGACGGTATTTTACTCAAAATAATGCCGGTAGACGTATCCAACCCTAAATCTACTTCAAAATCATATTTTGTCATATTCCCACATTCTTTCCATCAATATATAGAACAAATGTCCATTTGTTTTCACATTGTCAACTGCAGCCTGACTCCAAATATCTATTTTCTCCGAAACGCCCAAAACTTATTGATCAAAAAGTTAACCGGCACATTGATGATCAAATTAAGCATCGGCGCAATAACCTTAGATATTCCAACAATCTGCACCCAAAATACTAACAAAATACTATTTAAAAACACCCCCGTAAATGAATATGCCAAAAAGGATTTAATCAGCGCCATATACCACGGCCCCGCACCCTGACCATCCGTAAATACATACTTCCAATTCCAAAAAAATGACCAGAAAATACTGAGTACATATCCAATCAACTGAGCCACAAGATAATCAATATCAGGTAAAATACCTACAAGCTTAAATATCATAAAGAAGCCCAGATAAAATACATACGATACGATAACATTGCTGAAGCCAACCAACGAAAACTTGACAAATTGCATAAGTTTCTCCCAAGTCTCGTCATGCAGCTTTATATGCATCACTCGATAAACAATAAATTTTAACAGATTCTCAAATTGATTCCACAAAATTATCTCCTGTCTCTATTCCGTCATGCCAATTTTAAAAATCATTGATGGCATTAATCACTATATCTTGTTCTTCTTCTGTCATGCCATTATAAAGAGGCAGTGATAAAACGGTTTTCGCATATTTTTCAGTGATGGGAAGACTTCCTTCCTGCAAATTCAAATACTGATATGCTTCTGACAAATGCGGCGGTATCGGATAATGTATGATCGTTCCGATTCCCTTTTCATCCAAATACCGGATCAGCTCGTCCCTTTTCTCAGTGCGAACAACAAATTGATGCCAGATATGTGTTGCGCCTTCCCGAATCTTCGGAAGCATAATTTTTTCATTATGCATTCGATCCAAATATTTCTCACAGGTAGCTCTTTTTTCCCGTGCCAGTTCGTCCAGATACTGAAGGCGTACCCGCAGAAAACCGGCCTGCATCTCGTCCAGTCTCGAATTGGTTCCAACCACTTTATTATAGTAGCGCTTTTCGCTTCCATAATTGCGGAACACACGGACATCCTCTGCAATCCTGTCATCCTTTGTCACGATTGCCCCCGCATCTCCAAATGCGCCCAGATTTTTAGACGGATAAAATGAAAAGCAGCCTATATCGCCAAAAGTTCCTGTCATCTGCCCATCAAATTTTGCGCCATGTGACTGCGCGCAATCTTCTACAAGTCTCAGATTATATTTTCTGCAAACATCTACAATCGGCTTCATATTGGAAGCCTGTCCATATAAATGTACCACTAAAACGGCCTTTGTTCGTCCGGTAATTTTTTCTTCTATTTTTTCTGCATCAATATTAAAATATTCATCCGGTTCAACAAACACCGGTGTGGCTCCATTGATCGTAATTCCCATCACGCTGGCAATGTATGTATTACCCTGCACGATCACTTCATCTCCGCTTCCTATTCCCAGAATACGGAATGCAATCCACAATGCGTCCAGACCGCTCGCAACCCCCACGCAATGCTTCGCTCCCAGATAGGCTGCAAATTCCTTCTCAAAATTCTCTACTTCTTTTCCCAAGACGTACCAGCCCGAGCGAAGTACCTCGAGCGCCTTTTCTTCAAATTCTTGCTGATGCTGAAAAAATCCTCTGTCAAGCCTGTTTGGCATAATCTTATCCATATCTGCAATTTCTCCTCTACAGAATCTTCACAGAAACCTTATAAAATCCAGATCATATAAGTAAATTAATTGTTCTAGTCAACCTTTCATACAGATTATACCCATCCCAGATAAGATCAAAATCCATTGTTTTCCCAATCGGAACAACCCTGTCGATCCCTCTGATACCCGATCTCAGCAGCGGCATGATATCTTCTCTATCGCCTAAATATCCAACCGTCTGGCATTTGGTATTATTACACAATTTTTTCAGTTCCATTAAATCATCACAATCATATTCAAAAAAGTAGCCACAATTGTCTTTATATTCCATAATACTTTCATCCAGACTATTCAATCTAATCCGGATAAGATAATTATCTTCATGATCTTCAATTTTAACGCCTGCATGAGTCGCCGCCATAAGATAGCTACTGGTCAGCTTATCGACCCCCATAATCGGTTGAAATTCATATTTCGCCCTGACAAGCCTGTGCAATACACTCCAAAATTCACTCTTAGCCTCATCTTTTCTGTTTCCTGTCCACACAACAAGCCTCGGACTCGTACACGCATTCTGGTCAGTTAAGTAAGTATCATTATAAAAACTCTCCGCTAAACGTTCTTTTTCATCAGATTCCAGATACATATCACTGTTAATCACCGCCAGCGAATATCGATCAGCAAAAGTAATCTCCCCGGCTCTGGGTGATAGTACAGATTTTCGGATTTCCGCAATAGTATTGTCTCCTCCCCAGACAATTCTTGTATCTGCCATGGCCGAAAAAAAATCGTTAACTTCCTGACTGTGCTCATACCGCACTAAAAAGATATAATTCTTCATAATTTTATGTGTTTTCATGGCTTCATTAATCGCTCTATTGATAATTCCCACCTGAGGAAACTCTTTAGAAGGAATTCTTATAATATTTATATTTCCTGTTACAAGCCCGCTAACCAGTGAATAGGCATAATTTACAGGCACATTGGATGGCGCAATATGAAAGACAATCCCCTGTCCAAAGTGAATATCCCCGTCATCCTTAACAAACCGCTCTTTCAGTTTCATTATAGAAGACCTGCGCATCCAAAAAGCCAGAGTTACGACATCAGGAAATGCCTTTGCCTCCCTGTCTGCCATCAGGTTTTTTGAAAGTGTATTTAAAAACTCTGTAACTTTGTCGTCAAAAGGCATAAGCGGAGATACCGTTTTAATATCGGCAAATCCTTCAGTATCTCCAACTAAAAACTTTATCGCAGGCAAATCTGCCAAATGCATATCATTCATTAAATTTTGCTGCATAAGTATCACTGCACCCCCTGATCTCTGCGTTTTTCAGCCTGCCATATATCCTAAAATATTTACCCTTTCTTCCGCAGGGACAATCGTCCTCTCCCAGCAGCTCACCTTCATCCTCCGTCAAAAGAGAATGACCCGGATAGGATTCAGGTATTGCAGATACCACCTGAATAATCCCCTTTTCCCCTTTGTTGCAGATCGAAAAATCTTCCGGTTTCCTGATAATTACATCCGAAAAAATACTGGCATGCAGATGGCCGCATTCACACTGCATATAGATACAGCCTGTCTGTTCTACCATTCCATAATAATCATGAATGCTGTCTAATCCGCATACATCCTTAAGTCTTTGTTTAAATTCCTCCTGGCTTACAGCCTCATTCACCAGTTTTTTCCAGCCGCCCCCATGAATTAAAATTGCATTAGACAGATCAAATATAATCCCTTTTTCTTTTAAACGAACCAATTCTTTATAAAAATGCTGCCAAACCATAAAGGTAAAGCCAAATAGAAGTATTTTCTCTCCTCGGTATGCTTCACAAAATTCTTTTATGCCATCCGTATCAAGCTGCATATCATCGTTAAAAGCATATATCTTTTTCGAACCAAATATGGAAAATCCCAATATCCCCGCTCCTCTGGCAGAAAACATAAGCCTGTTTTTAACAACTGACGGGCAATCGAGAATAACCATTGGCATACGCCCTGTTCCCGTATAATCTGAGACAATCTTTACCATCGTTTTCTGTTGATTAGACGATGTAACCCTGTCAAGATATATTTTTGAAACAGACTGGCCAGAGGTTCCAGAAGATGTCATTGTCTTTACAACACCTTCCTTTTCAATGCTTTTCAGTTCTAATTCCTTAAACAGTCGAACCGGTAAAAAAGGCAGTTGCTCATAATCCTCTACCGCATCAATATCAAAATCAACACTATTCAAAATAGCCCTATATTCCGGACATTTTTCTTTATGGAGTTTCGTTAATTCCACCAATCTCTCTGTGAGAATTTTTTTCTTTTCTTCCTTTTCCAATGAATATGGTGGAATCTCCAACAACGCCTCATATGACATAACCCTGATTCTCCAATCTGTTCTTTATTTCTTATTCATAATATTTTGCCAATTCTCTATATAGCGTTTTACCAGAGTCATTCTTAGGTATTTTATCCACTACGATTGTTTTAAAGGCGGCAGGATTCAATTTTGTCATAGATACGACAAAGTTTTTGACTTCTCCGGCTATCGCTTCCTCTGTAACAAATATATACATATGGTCGTCTTTTCCCGTACTGGCACATTCGATGTTGCCGAACTTACCCTTTATCATATGGTCTATTTCTTCCAGATTTACCCTGTTCCCATATATCTTCAAAAATCTCTTCTTCCTGCCTACGATGTAATAATATCCTTCCTCATCAAACTGTGCCATGTCGCCAGTTCGCAGAACGCCTCCCCGTTCATCCCCTTTCATAAGATCAGCGCCACACTCTGCATATCCTAAGGTTACATTCGCCCCTTCGTATACAAGTTCCCCTGTCACATGAGGCTCTGCCACAACATTACCATTATCATCAATTAAGTGAAATTCACCACCCGGAATCGCCACTCCCATAGACCCACATTTTTCCAATGCTTTCTCTGCCGGAAGATATCCCATTCTTGCCGTAGCCTCACACTGCCCATACATTACGATAAATTCTTTGCCCGTTTGTTCCGCATACTCCGCAAATTTTTTATGAAGCTCAGGAGTAAGTTTGCCTCCGGCCTGAGTCATATAACGAAGCGACGGTAAGTCCATTTGAAAAAAGCGAAGCCTTTCAAGCATTTCATAAGTATAAGGTACTCCTCCAAAGGAAGTAGCCTCTTCAGATCTGAAAAAATTCCAAAACTCCTTCTGCATCAACCCTTTATCAGTCATAAGGATTTTCGCTCCCACCATGAAATGACTGTTTATAATAGAAAGACCATAAGTATAATTCATAGGAAGCGTAGTAATCGGCTTCTCATTTTCATCTATTTTTAAATATTCAACTATGGATCTGGCATTTGATTCTACATTAGCGTAACTCTGACGGACAAATTTAGGGCTTCCCGTAGAGCCCGAAGTCGTCAGCAATAAGCAAAGTTCATCATTCAACGGATGCTCTGTTTCAAATCCCGTCTTAAGCAGTGAATACCCATAGATACCATAGACTTTTTCACAGTCATAACTATCATATTCAGCCATCTGCTCCTCTGGTGCCCAAATGTATTTTGGTTCATACATCCTGATCAGATTATCAAGAAGCTCTTTTTCAAGATGACTGCTTAGCAAAACAGGAACAATTCCATGAAAAACAAACGATGCATATCCAACCACAGAGCCAATCCGATTCTGACACATGACGAACACCAGACAACGTTCACCAACCGCCCTTCGTATGTCCTCTCCAATCTTATCCAGTTCACCGTATGTTACATGTGTATCCCACTCATCCGTCAAAGCTGTGTTATCTTTATAACGGGCAAACTCCCAGACCATAATTTACTCTCCATTTCTACACTTCATTATCTCAGCCTGTCATAGATTCGCATAAATGATATAAGCTAGAATTCAATATTGTAGTTTTTTGAGAGAATTTCCTTCCCTTTTACAAAGGAACTAAAATCAATAATATCGTCTGTGTCCAGCATGATATCAAATGTATCTTCTACTGCTGCAACAAGTCCCATGTGTCCTACTGAATCCCATTCCGGAATACCCTGATACTCCAAATTCACTGCATCATCTGCAGAAACAGAAAAAGATTCCACAAAAACATTTAAGTACTTTTCATAGTTTGTCATTCTCTTCACCTCATTTATATTATTTTTTACTTAACAAATACTAATTGGAATTTAAGCAAGTGTACTACGCCCTGTGTTTCAGCTTATTGTATATCCTATCGCATATCTGTCGTGCCGTAAGGCCACTTTTTTCCAATTGATACCTGTAATCACCTGCCGGCGGGAAAAAATCATCTATACCGATAATCTCTATCGGAGGATGTTTATCCATTCCTGCAATATGCTCACTGACTGCCCCTCCAAGACCACCCTTCACAGAATGTTCTTCTACTGTCACTATCAGCTTATACTTTGTTATGACCTCATCGATTATGTTTGTATCGAGCGGCTTTATCGTATGCATGTTTATGACAGCAGCTGAAATATCCCTTTCATCAAGTAATCTTGCCGCTTCCATCGATTCATTGACCATAGATCCAGCAGCTATAAAGCACACATCCCTGCCTTCCCGTATCTGTACAGCCTTCCCAATCTTAAAATCATAGTCTTCCTTATACACGATTGGAGTATTTACCGGCCCTGTCAGCCGGATATAAATTGGATCTTTCGTTTTTGATGCAGCAAGGATGCATTTAATGATTTCCGTACAATCTGCCGGTGACAAAATTGTTATATTAGGCAATGCTCTCATAATTGCCACATCTTCTACGCTCATATGCGTAGCCCCTAAAATACCGGCTCCAAAACCTGCAGTTAATCCAACCAACTTTATTGGTAATTTCATATATGCCATATTCACTCTGACCTGATCCAGACATCTCGATGTTGCAAAACTGGCATAAGTTGTAGCAAAGGGAATGAGTCCTTCTTTCGCCATCCCTCCCGCTGCGCCAACCATATTCTGCTCAGCAATCCCAAAATTATATAACCGGTCCGGAAAACTACCTCTAAATCTTTCCAAACCCGAGAAATAGCACAAATCCGCAGTCAGCATAACTACATCATCTGTATTCTCCGCCAATTCAACAGCCGCTGTGCCAACAGCCCCGCTTGGGCCGAGTCTTGACCATATTTTTGAATTTCTTGGGGTAAAATCTATCATCCATCCGCCTCCAGTTCTTCCATCGCTGTTCGATACTGTTCTTCAGATATTCTTGCGTTATGAAACTGCTTATTCCCTTCCATAAAGGAAATTCCTTTCCCCTTTACAGTGTTCGCTATAATAACCTTCGGCCCGTCACTCTCATAGTCATATCCATTCCAAATCTGTCCTATATCGTGGCCGTCTATCTCTATAGCATCCCAGCCAAACTTTATCCACTTTTGCTTTGCTGGATTCATCTTCAATATCTCATCCGTAAATCCGTCATACTGAATTGCATTCGCATCAACTATTGCAACCAAATTGGCCAACTCATAATGAGCCGCACTTGCCGCAGCTTCCCATACAGATCCTTCATCACACTCACCGTCACCCAAAAAAACATAAACTTTCGATTTTGTATTCTGCTTTTTCTTTAATGCCAATGCAACGCCAACGCCCAGAGATAATCCCTGTCCAAGACTTCCGCTGGCAAACTCAATTCCCTTAAGTCCATTTAGAGAAGGATGCCCGGAAAGCAAAGCTCCATTCTTTTTAAACTCTGCAAGACATTCCCGCTCAATAATACCCGCCTGCACCAATGCCGGATATAGCGCCAGAGCCGCATGCCCTTTGCTGAGAATAACCCGGTCTCGTTCTTCCCATTCCGGATTCCCCGGATTATAATTTATTTTCCCTGCATAAAGCACTGCCAGCAATTCAACCATAGAAAGGCTGCCTCCTAAGTGTGCGCCGACATTTCCCAGAGAATATGTCATATTAATAATGTCTTTTCTCATTTGCTTCGCAGCCAATTTGCAATTATTTATTCTACTTTCCTCATTCATCACATACCACCATCCACTCTGATAATCTGTCCGGTCATATAACTGGAAAGATCACTGGCTAGAAATGCCACAACATTTGCAATTTCCTCCGGCTTCCCTTCTCTTTGCATAATTACATGCTGTAATGTTTCTCTTTTTAAGCTGTCACTTATTTGACCGCCCATTCTGGTTTCAACTATTCCCGGTGCCACCCCATTTACACGTATTCCATATTGCCATAATTCTCTTGCGAGCTGCCTAACCCCTGCTCCATTTACAGCAGCTTTACTCGCCACATATTCATATTGGCCTAAAATTCCGTCTATTCCCGCCACCGACGAAATATGAATAATATTTCCTGTTTGATTCCTCATCATTAGTCTGGCAACATATTGTGTTAATAACGTTCCTCCCCAAAAGTTAATATCAAAAACCTTTTTCATCTTCTCTAAAGGCGACATAACAAAACTGGTACTCTCGTCCGCAATCCCCGCAACATTCACTAACACATCAATCTGATTATTCTGTTTCTTAATCTCACTGACACCCGCTTTTATTTGATTTTCATCAAGTAGATCAAAATAGACCGGCCATATCTGCACCTTATACTTCTCTGCAAGTTTAACCATTTCTGCTTCGAAATCGTCATCAAAGTTTTTCGCACAAGCCCATATGTTGGCTCCGTTTTTTGCAAAAACTTCAACAACGGCCTTGCCTATTCCTCTTCTGGCACCAGTAATAATCGCATTTTTACCCTGCAGCATCACTTCCTCCCAAAACTACTTCTTTCCGGTAATCTGATTACTTATTCTCTTTTTCCAAAACGATCTACAAGCTGCTTTATTTTCTCTCTTTTTTCTAAATAGTTCCCTTTTGAAATCCGAAACCTGATATTTTCCATATCAAATTCAGCATTATGAGTCCTTTCGATTTCAATCCCACCCACTTGCCTGTTTACTCCTATTGCTGCCGTATTACCCTCAAATACATCCGTATAGATTACTTCTAAACCCAAATTAAAGAAAGCAAATTCATGAACCAGATAAATAATTTCCAAATTTTGCAGAGGATTCCCCAACAACAGGGCCCGGCCAATTTCTCCCGTCCTTTTCTCCTGATCTATTTCATAAATGGCATATGTTCCCAAAGGGTTCCCTGCTAAATCACAGGCTATTAAAAAGAATGAATCTGTGGTTTCAATCTGGCTTCTCAACCATGATTTCTGCGCTTCAATACCTCCTGACAAAGCATGCATATACTTGGTACGGCTCCTATCCTGCCTTATCCTATATGTATATTCAGCATCCTCAACTGATGCTGATCGCAAATACACCTGTTTTCCTCTTAACTCACCATCAATCTTCAACCTCTTTATCCCCGCTTTCATCTTCGATTATATATGGCGGCCGCCGTCTTGAAGAATCAAACGTACGCCACATATATTCTCCCAAAATACCTATGGAAAACATGATAACGCCAAAGCTAAACAAATTAAAAATAAACAGTGTTGTCCAACCTTGCACTTCAATATACCCTTTCAGTTTTCCAATCACCTCCACAACAGCCCAGATAAAGGCTCCAAAAAATGAAAAGATGCCTATCGTTGTAACAATCTTTATCGGAACAGTAGAAAAACTAAACAACGTATCCGCTACCAATCTGATTTTCTTCCTTAGTGTCCATTTGCTTGTTCCTATTTCTCTTGCTTTTCTCACATAATATACTTCACTTGTCCTAAATCCGCTCCAAAGAATCTGACCGGTTAGAGAACTGTTTTTTTCATCCAGCGCAAGTAAAACTTGTTTTACCTTCTTATCGATCAGCCAGACGTCAAATCCTTTCTTCGGCATCGTTGGCAATGAAGTCTTCCTGACAATCCAATAATACAGATTTGAAAACAATACCTGTTTCCGGCTTTCCTCACGGTCTTTTCTGACTGCAAGCACTACATTATAGCCCTCTTTCCAACGTTCTACCATGTCAAATAATAATTCTGTCGGTTCCTGCAGATCAGCAGCCTTGCAGACTATACAATCACCCGTCGCCTGATTCAATCCACACAAGGTAGCAGCATGCGATCCGAAATTTCTTGACAGGCTAATTATCTTAATATTCGAATCCCGCAAAGCCAATTCCTGCATCACTTCATAACTCTTATCTCCGGATCCGTCATTGACCATGATAATCTCATAGTCATACTCTATTTTATCTATAAATTTTTCTTTTAAATCCGCATATAACGGCCTTAAATTATCCTGATTGTAATAGACCGGAATGACTACTGATATTTTCATTTACTTATCCTCTTCTTCGATGAGTTTTAAATATTTATCATATTCCCTTATATATTCACTCGCATCATAATGCTCGCTGGCAAGGCAGAGCAAAACTGAATCCTGACTGAAATCATACATATCCTTCCATACCATTTTAGGAAGATAGATTCCTGTATGCGGTCTGTTCAGCAAAAATACTGCTTCATTTCCTTTGCCATCACGCACTTTCACCTTGCATTGTCCTGCAACATTAATCAATACAAATTCTGTCCTGCGATTGGCATGCTGACCCCTGACAACGCTTTCGTCTGAACCATATATATAAAAAATTCTCTTAATATCAAACGGGATATCTTTTTGTCCTTCTACAACTACTAAATGGCCTCTTTCATCCCCATTCTGGGGAAATTCAAGCATCTGTGGTCCTAAATATTTCATGGCGCTTTCTCCTCATATAATATCTTTAATTAATTTCAGAAGATACTCGTTTTCGTTTGATCATATAAAATCTTATTCCTATCACGCATACTGTCAAACAAAACAAACCAGATATCGTCAAACCAATATAAAAATCAACGGGACGAAATTCCAGAGTAATTTCATGAACCCCCTCAGACACCTTAATTCCCATAAAACAATTATCAACTGTGGAGATTGGCACTTTCACACCATCCACGTAGGCTTTCCAGCCGTTATAATGCGTTTGCAAAATTGTGACATAGCCCTCTGTTGGCGCATTTACCGTCATGGAAATATCACAAAATCCAAATGCATTCATTTCCACATAACGATCTTTTTTCATTCGTCCCGTATCTATCAAAGCTGCAGAAGCCGGTGCAATATTATCTGCAGAAGTCAAATCTATCTTTGTATATACTGTATCTATATTGGGGAAATACACATCTACATAATATCCGCCGTCAATCGCTTTTGTCTCATATTCCCCTTCGTACTGCTGACCATTCCCATCACTGTCATAATAAGTAACAGTCAAATTCTTACGATCAGTTATCTCAGTGCCATAAAATAACCTTATTCTACAAGTTTTACTATCCCCCGCAGAAATCGATTTCTCTATACTGACAACTCCATCACCAAAAATAATCGGCAGTTCCTCATTATACATAATTCCCTGTTCAAACCTTATCTTTGAATCCGCTGTAATGCGCTCCCCGTCTACATAGATCTGCTCCGGCGCTGTACTTGCGCTATTAACCCACACATCATATGCAACATCATCCTGCGTCACAATATCATTCGTAAAATAGGCCTCCGGATTTTGCTCTATAATACTTCTCCGATAAGTATTTTTAAAATTTTGTACATTTTGCAGTAAGATTGATAAATATCCATCCCCATCTAATATCTTGTTAAAAACAACGGATTGGCTGTCCATCTTATGACTGCCCCGCACACTATCCGCAAAATCTACAGTTGTATTCCGCTCCGCGTACTTCTTAAATTCATTTTGAATCAAATCCTGAACTGCATGGTTATAAGAATACTCGCTATGATTATAGCTTGCTATCGTACTCGGAAATTCTTTATGATGAAAAACTGTAGCATCCAATAAAACTGCAACCATTATTCCCATTATAAATACATTTGTGTTAAAACCTTTTCGTGAACTAACATAGAAGAGGCTCAGATAACCCCCCACCACAACAGCCGTAAACCATGCCGAATTCGAAAAAGCGGAGACGACTGTTTTATCAAACTGAAAAGCATCATTCGCCATATAAGCAAAAAGGCCAAATATCACTGCAAATAACAGTACGATCAAAAATATAGTTTTTGTCAATCGATATGGCGCTTCCACATCTTGTTTGCTCATAACCTCATAAAGAGCATTTGTAACATTCAGCAGTAGAAACATAGCAAAAATACATCTGTCAACCGATGGAAATCGAAAGCTCGAATACATTGGAAAAAAGCGAAACAAAATCTCATACAGGAAGAAATCCGACCCAAGGCATACAAACAATGCCGCGCCCCCCATTCCGAGATACAATAATTTATTTCTATTCTTTGACTTTAAAATCACTGGAAGAAGTAGAACGGTTATAATCCCTACATAAAAATTTATCATGCTGCTGTCCGCGCTCAGCGCAAATGCCGCCGTACGCGGAAATAACAATGACATAAGCGCTATGATACCGGGATTATGGGGAATCTGCCCAATCCCGCTTGTCCTTGTCAAGTCTCCCATGATATTCAAAAACGGAATCAACGACACGGCACAACATAATACCGTACAGACTCCAACCAGCACATAGCTTCTGAACGCAAATAATATATTTTTAATCAAACTTTTATGTCTCTCATAACCAAAATATAATGTATATGGTGCAAGAAACAAAAAAGCATCGTAGAAAAGCTCCGGATAGCCTCCTAAAAAAATCATTCCCGCGGAAACTCCCGCCAACATCGCGTAAATCATCTGCTTCTTTTCCAAATATTCACGCATAAAATAGAATACATACGGAACCCAGGCCGCAGATATTATAATCATAATATGCTGTGCATTTGATAAAAAAACGCCTGAGTTACAATAGAGTAAACCGGCAGCAATACTTGCCATCAAAGACGTTAAAGTCCATTGTCCGGATCGCTCTCTTAATTCCTGCTGTCCCAGCAAGAACATGCCAAAGCCACCTATCGCTATGTGTATTACATAGGAAAAAGCCAAGACAATCGGATTGTATCCAATCAACGCTAAAAGCAAAGTAATCGGATACCAAATCGGTGTGCCGACCATGGTATATGTCGGAGTCCCATATTGCATCAGTGGATTCCACAACATAATCTCTCCGTTTTTCAATGCGTCTGACATCAATACCTGATGCGGATATTCTGCAATCCAAATATCCCATTTCATTAGATTTTCACCTAATAGAAGGGACCAATTGAAAACTGATGCAAGTAGTAAATAAACCAAAAAGATGACGACGTATCCAATGGCTGTATGACTGTTTAACCACATCAAAAAATAGTTTGTTGTTAACTTTTCATTTTGTGCTTTTACCATAATTTACGTCCTCTTTACTTCACTAGACTGCATTATTAAATCAATCACTTTTTTATTACAAAGTCCCTTTCATTTTTCTAAGCGTCACATATATTCTGGGATAATGATTCTGCAAATAACGCTTGAATCTATAATATCTATCGTTCTGTTCCCATTGTTCACCGGCAACAGTATGTTCTGCAAATTGCTGACTATCTTCTCTGATGCTTTCCCCGACATTGCTTCCTCCCAAAATCAATGCGTAATCGGCTTTCGGATATGCAAGCTTTCCATTCCACAAACTATTATATAACTCCTGATATTTCCCGGACATGGATTTAATATCGGGAAATTGAATTAGCTTAATGGCCTCTTGGTATCCCGCCAATTGAGACTTATCTTTTATTATCCCTCGTACAACTTGCAAAAATTCTTCTTTCATGCGATCCAGCGAAACAGTCCAGCCACAATTCATTTCTTTCACACGTCTGCCTAATGCCCCAATATCCGTCACAATCACGGGTATTCTGTTTAATATAGCTTCTGTTACTGTATAGGAGTAGGTTTCCGGCCAGACAGACAAAATACCAATTATGTCTATCTCATGCTCTTTTAACAAAACCGGCAAATCCTCCGGAGCATAATAACCCGTTTTTATTAAATTATCCTGTTTCTGACATACCAGTTTTTCTACGCCTATTCCGCCGAAGATATGCCAGTTTACCGCATCCCCCAGATTTTTCACAATTTCATTAACAATTTCTCCACCTTTAGCCTTATTCAGCCCACCGATAAAAGCCACGTTTAATTTTTTCTTCGTTGCCGGAAGTTTTGGTGTTTCAAAAGAATTTATAGCATATATTAGAACGCCTTCATCCTCCAACACCACTTTTATCTGCAAATTTGAACCATCTAAAAGTTTTTGCGGTATGACACAGGAAAACCCGACTTTTGATTTCGAGTTATCACTGATAACATCCGGTCTGCACACTTTCTCCGCCGGAATCAATCTTTCATTATTGCTCCCGTTTCGAACCTCTAAATAAATCTTTTCCCCTGTGTTTCCTCCCTTTTCTTCCAAATACGCCCAGCCTGTTACTTTATATGAAAAACCGGCCTTTTCAACCTTCTCATACATCACCCGGATATTGCCGGAACACATAGTTTCGTATGCGTTTTTTTTAATCGGCGTATATCCATGTTCTATTACCCTTATTTTGCCTCTTATAAATGGATAAAAACCTCCCCAAATATCCAGTGCGCTCTCGTCCGGAATTACTAATTCTCTGCAGATATCCAAAACCTCTGCGCACTTTTTTCTCCATATCGATATATAATCAATCTGATCTGTAATATCCATATTGGTATGCAAGCATTCCCTGCAATCCATATTACTTCCCAGACAATAAACGCCACACTCATCATCTTCTCTGGTTAATGTAACAGACGGACATACAAAGAAAAAATCATGCAGCGTTAGTACGATTGGAACCTTATATTCCCTCGCAACATAAAAAATATCAAAGGAAGTGCTGATTACATGGTGCACATGGATTACATCAATTTGAAATGCTGCTAAAATATTTTTCCATAATTCAGCAAATTTTTTGTTAGTGAATTCATATATGGATTTTTGAGGACCGATATAAAACTTGAACGCCTTTTCTTGCTCACCAAAATAGGCTGTCAAGTTCAAATAGGACCCGTTTCTGGCCGCAACAAATATATTATATTGGTCTTTCAGTCCGGATACTAAATCCCTTACATGAAACTGCGTTCCGCCAACATTATCAACCGCGCCTTTTCGGAAATCTGATTGGAGAACATAAAGTATATTTTTTTTGTTATTACATAAATCAAAATATATTCCTACATTTTCTCCCACAAAACCGTTCGGGTTATCTCTCACATGTATATCATTGAGATGCATTTGTTTCGGATAACGTTTCCGCAAAATTCCGTCATGCAGTCTGATATATTTTTCCTTTTCCTTAGATACAAAAGACTTTGTACCACTATGGTAGATATAGGTGTCATCACACATAACATGATGATATCCCGCCTGCTCTGCCCTATTACAGAAATCATTTTCTTCGCCGTAACCTTTTTCAAAGGTTTCCGCATCAAAACACCCGACTACATCAATCACTTCACGCTTTATAAACATACAAAACCCATGGGCAACCGTAATTCTGGGATATTTCTTCAAACTGCACCGCTCTACAATCTCCGCTGCCTGGTCTACGCTCAAATATTCGGGTAATTCATTCTCTTCACAGAATTTTGGAACAGAACACAGTGTTGCATTATTTGAAAGCGGTGTAACCGTTCCGATTGCTTTATCGCTATAAGCACATTCGACTATTTTTTCAATCCATTTTTCCGTTACAATCGTATCTGAATTCAATAAAATAACATCATGATCCGTTGACTGCTCCATTCCCAAATTAATGTTATTGGAAAACCCTTTATTCACCTCATTATGAAATACAACGGCTTTCTTTTGTCTCTGTTCTTCTAAAAACGGCTTGATCCGTTCATCGGGACTGTTGTCATTAATCAGGATCAGTCGGTTTTTCCCCAGATCCGTATATTTATATATACTTTCTAAGCATTTCACCAAATCCTCATAAGCATTATAAATCGGAATAATAATATCTACGCTGTTTCCGGCCCAATCTACTCTCTTATCCAATTCTTCTCTCCTACATCTCGCAAATCTGCCCGCGATATAAATTTATCATTTTCGCAATATGTTTATCATAATCCCATTCGTAATCCCATTCGCATATTTTCTTATTCATCCTTGATAATATATTTCTGTCTTTATAAATTTTTTCCAATACGTTGCGTAATGCGCCGTTATCCTGTTGTATCTGTATAACAATCCCCATCCCCGGACTTTCACCCAATAACTCTTTCGCCCCAACATAAGATGACATGATTACCGGTACGCCAAAACTAAACGCCTCCAAAACCACCATCCCGAAGGTTTCCCTGCAAAGGCTCGGCACCACCAGTACATCCATATTACGAAAGACCATTTCCATTTCCTTTTTATTATACGGTGCATGACGATATAAATAAGGGCAATTCAAATCTGGCGCATTGAAATAGATATGGCATTCAAACTCCGTCATTCCAGACGCATACATCGCATCCAGCGTTTCTTTCAAATACCAATATCCTTTAAACCGTTGTCCGGAACCCAAATAGCCAATTTTTAGTTTTCCATTATATTTATTGATTCGTCTATTGTCTTTGATTCGTCTGTTTGTGATAGGGATAATCTCTCCCTTCACTTTTCCCAAATACGATTCAAATACCTGACGCGACTGCCTGCTGTTAAAATGAAAGCACGTTATATTCCGATACATCCGCAGGTAATATTCGCGCAATGCTTCATACAATTCCAGCTGGCATTCAGACACCACCCTTTTACTTCCGTCATCCTCTTGCCCTATATTTACGAAATTCCTGTTCTTTTTCCTTATATTCCTTACATACATTTTATAAGGCAGTACTTTAGGAGAATACTCAAGCCAGTGGAATATCTTATTCTCTTTCAATTTTTTGTACATATCTGAATGCTGCCATATGATCTTTTTTTCCGAAACAACAGCCCCCATACAGGAGGCACATCGCCGCCAATCTGTCCGATCGCAATTTTTTCCGTTTTCCAATAAATTTACTTTCGGGCAAAGGCCGTAGTAGTCATGGGTCGTAAATACCACCGGTATTCCAAGCTTTTTAGCCGCTTCGAGAAATGTACATTCTATTCCCATAAAACTATGCATATGAATAATGTCAGGGGAAATCATTTTTAGAAATGAAAAAAATCTTTCGAAGCTGTTCTGCTCTAACAAACGCTCCATATGCACTATTCTTTTGCCTTCTGTAACCGGCAATGGGTTAATAATATAATGACACGGTAAGTTTCCCCACTTCCCGGTTCTGATCTCTGTCCGACCTTTGAGCCTGCGGTTAAATCTGCCCGGCACCAAAAGCTGCACATCATTTCCCAATTCACATTCACCTTGTGCCAAATCCAAGGTATACTGCACCAGTCCGCCATTCCTGACCGGTGGTAGTCCATGTATATAGTGCAGTATTTTCACATTTTCCCTTTCCTGTTATTTCTTTCGTTATAATCATCGCTTTAGAGTCATTTCCGCTAAAAAAGAGCGCAAAAAGTCATAATACGATATACGCAATCGTCTAATAGCTATCACCATTCTATTTAGTATACCAAACTATAAAATAAAAGTAAAGCTTACGCCAACTTAAAATAATTTCCAGTCCTTCACTCTCATCCACCCAAACCACACCAGATGCAGCGCATACCCCGCCCACAGATTCAGATACGCCCGCAGATATCGTTTCTCCTTAAAAAACGCCATCCGTTCTCTCTGGGCGCGGAGATTCTCCCCCATAAGCTCCACAGTCCTCGACTGGCTTGCGCGGCTGTCTGACCTAATCCGATAAAGATACAGCTTACGCATCGTCAGTACAAATCGCCTTGCATTTTCCGCAATTATATGACTCGTCAACACATCTTCAAGCTTCCTGCCGGCCGGAAACCGTACTGCGCCCTCTGTCCCTCCGTCAAAGACGCGTTTTTGATACAGCTTATTCCATACAACCGTTTCCCACATCTTATATTTCCCGTGCCACTGGCGGAGCATCTGCTCCGAAGACATGCATACTACTTTCTCCTTTTCCTGCGCTCCGGTCTGCCTGCGCCGTAGTTCATCGCCCTCACACAAGCTTTCCTGTTTGCCTCTTCCTATATTAGAATGTAATAACTCGTTTTTAACATCTGTCAAGTTCTCTGTTGAACACTTTACAAAGGCGCAGGCCGCAATATCCGCCTGATATTTTCTGGATAGCTTATACAGGATCTCTATAAAATCAGGCGTCACTACATCATCCGAGTCTACAAAAGCAATATATTCACCTCCTGCACAGTCAAGTCCTGCATTTCTGGCTGCAGAAGGCCCCTGATTCTCCTGATGTACCACCCGTATTCTGTCGTCCCCTGCCGCGTATCGATCGCAGATTTCCCCCGAACCGTCCGTGCTGCCATCATCCACCAAAATGATCTCCAAATCCTCGTATGTCTGCGCAAGCAGCGACTCCACGCACTCTCCGATATACTCTTTTACCTGATACACCGGCACAATAATTGAAATCAGCGGTGCTCTCTGCTGTTTTGGCAACTGCCTCATATTTTACTATTTCCCATCTTTCCGTATGCCATGTCATAATGAAAAAGACGTAGAGCTGCGTTTGATGCTACGTCAGGTTCTACGCTATATCAGTATAGCAAAATATGAAATAAGTGTAAAGCCTTCGCTTTTTTAATGAGTTCTACTAAATCCAAAATTCTTATTTCTCAAAAATTGCGCAGACTTCTATTTCATGTTATGATAAATTTGATCAAAAACGTAACTTCCATAATTCGGGAGGACAATATCCGCATATGACCGAAAAATTTAAGCTCAGCATTATCGTACCCGTTTACAACGGGGAAAACTATATAGAAAGCACCGTACGCAGCCTTTTAAACTCCTCTTACCGCAATCTGGAGCTTCTCCTGATCGATGACGGCTCCACCGACGGGTCCCTTTCTCTCTGTCGAAAGCTGGCGGAGTCAGATTCTCGTATACAAGTGTTCCACAAGGAAAACGGCGGTATCGGCGATGCCAGAAATTTCGGCCTTTCCCATGCCACCGGCGACTATGTCGGCTTTTGCGATCAGGATGACCGGGTATCAGATGAAATGTATCAGAAGATGTTAGAAAGGATCGCCGTTGATGGAAGTCAGGCGGCTGTCTGCGGCGCTTACAGGCAAAAGAGAAGCGGCCGGAAAGTCATTTTTGAACAATATACGGATGCGGTGTATGACAAACCCTCCATCGCGGAGAAACTGCTTCTCCCCATGCTCTTTAGAGGCTTCGCTTCCCACACCAACAACGAGATCAACATCTATATGAATATTTGGAAGTGCGTCATATCAAAGCAATTGATTGATGACAGCAAAATGGAATTTCGTACATTTGTCACACATGAAGATGATTTTATCATGCTTTTGCAGCTTTTTTTGTGTGCGAATAAAATATCTACCTTATCGGATATTTTATACTACTGGAACACTAACCCAAAATCGGAAGTACACCGCAGTACAGAAAAATACCGCCAAAATTTGGATGAACGGCAGAATAATCTTATGATTTATGTGCAAAAACAGCTTGCAGATCATGGAATCTCTTCGGATATCATAGAGGAATACACTTATGTACAGCAATGCCGAAACGCCCTGCTGCAATTAGACAATTTAGCTGCATTACCCGCAAAGAAACGGACGCACGGCTCTGTTTCCTTCAATACAAAAATGAAAGCTCTCCGCGCCTGCGAAAGCATTTCCTACATTCAGTCAGCTAAAACCGCTATCGCTCCGCAAAAGGGGTTTGTGCGGAACACTGTCATTATATGGCTACTGCGCAAAAAGCTCATCGTCGCAGCCTATTTGATGAATCGGCTCATCAATGTTATCCGGTCTTTTGTGGAAAAGTATGCGATCAGTGAGAGACTAGAGAGATGGATGAAGAGGCGAGGTGAGCGCTAAGCCACCTCACTATAATTCCGAATATTTTTCATCCATATTCTTTTCGGAAATCTTCAAATTACCATTATAGTGCTTCATTAACTCTTTCCGCAGCTTACTTACGCTTGGATCATTATACAATCTCGGAACTGTGCTGCAAACGATTCTCGCACAAATTCTCCGCTGAAGCGCCGTTCCATATCTGTCAATCGTTTCTTTTATCTGCTGAATCGCATGTCGTATATCCGTTCCTTTCAGTTCAACAAAAATAGCCGTCGGACACTCCGAATCAAAAACAACATATAAAAAATCACATTTCTGTACATCCTGCACACCGGAAATCATCCCGCCATCCACATGAAATAGACTTATAGTGTATCCCCCGTCATTTATAAGATTATATCGTTTCCCCTTTTCCGCGCAGGTGGCATTACTCCTACAGTCTCTGTAAACAACACAATTACCCTTGTTCGTACACGCAAAACTCCCATTTGAGCAGCAGTCACTTAGTTTATCACAAATCATATTTTATCTCCAGCATTTCCAGCTTTTCAGCTTCTTCATTAATTTTTTCCGAAATGGAATCTATTTCCAAAGATTCTATCAATCCGGACGGTTCATCAATGATATTTTTTAAGAAGTCACCACCCTTTTCATTAATCTTATATGCCGAAATTTTTTGCGGAGAAATTCTAAGCTGCTTTTTAATAATCGTTTCTTCATTTTTAGCTGCATACCGATTTTCAACAGCTGCAGATTGTATCAACAAATTCGCTGAAGATAGTATATACGGGCTGTGCGTTGTAATCAAAAATTTGCTGTTACTGGAATTCATAGTCAACGCAATAAATTCAACCATATGTCTCTGTGCCTCCGGATACAAATGCGCCTCCGGTTCTTCCAAAACAACATACGCCTTTTTTTGTTCCAGAATAATAATAAACAGGAGCAGTAAAATCCACAGGGATTCCTGCTGTCCGGATGAACCGTAGATTAGCTTCACCCAATGGGTATCATCAAAATAGAGTTTTTCTCCATCGGTATCATTGACATAATCCGCTTTCAAAATATACTTTATCAATTTTTTAGCTATGTCAATATCCGTATTCTTAATCTGTCCCTGCACGGTTTTCAAATAATCGCTTACAACGCTTTCAATTTTTGTTCCAAAGCGGGTTCTTGTAATTCTGATTCGCTCCATAAACTCTTTCATTGACAAATCAAGCGTTGTGATATCAATTACATCCAACTGATCTGACAATACGGATAAAAGGCTTCTTCCGGCCGGAATATAGATAATCTCTTCGTCAGATCCGAATATTTCATTGGCCAGTTCCGTATAATGCTTCTTCATCTCATTCTTTAAATTAACCTTAGTACTAAAACTGGTAACAAAATCTATCTTATCCTGATACAAATTTTGCGTATAAATATAAATTGCATCATCGAAAGAATTACGAATTGCTTTTCCCATCTCATCCGAAAATTTAAATAAAGCATATCCCTCTCTCAGCTTAATGATCACCGACTGTTTGTTTGCGTAGGAATAATATATTTCAAACGCAGGCATATGCTTCGTCGTACCAAAACAGCCCATAAAATTCCGACGGATATATTTTAAGAAATTAATATAAAGCTCATTCGAATTTGTATCCAAAAAAAGAGAATCCTGTAGAACAAAATCAACATAATAATCCCGTATTTTTTTACAAAAAAACAAAACTTTTCCGATTGTACTTTTTCCCGATGCCTGAGGGCCGATAATCATGTTAATATTTTTATCTACGTCAATTCTAAGATTGCTGATCGGGCCAAAATTTTTAATTCTTAAAACGCTCATATCCTGATATACCTCGCATGCGCCAAACTACTCCTGTTCTCCGCATCTATTATACCATATTCTTTCTATTCCACAACCAAAACATACCGGATACCGCCCGATTTCCAATAGCAAAAATCCTCCAGCCTCTCTACTCCCCCATAAATCCCTCCAAAACCTCCGCCATCCTCTCCCACGAAAAGCGATAAGCCTCCTTCTCAATATTTCCCTGCATTCTCTGTGCCTGATCCTCCCGGAAAAATCGGACCGCCGCCTCCGCGATTGCCTGCGGATTCTCCGGTTCCACGATATATCCGGTTTCACCGTCCTTCACCACGTCCGGCAATCCTCCTACGTCTGTTACCACTACAGGTTTTGTAAAGCCATACGCAATCTGTACGATGCCGCTCTGGGTGGCGGATGTATAGGGCAGTACCACCAGATCCGCCGCCGCAAAATATTTTTCAACCTCCCGGTCCGGCGTGTAAGCGTCCCTCACCTGCACACGGTTTTCTATCCCCAATTCACGGATCAGGTTTAGATAGTCTTCTCTGTCGGTGCCAAATTCCCCGACCACCCACAGTCTCACTTTTTCGTCTTCACGGCAGATCTTTGGCATGGCGCGCAGCAGGTATTTCAGCCCTTTATACTCCCTCACATATCCGAAAAAGAGCAGTATCCGCTCTTCCGATCCGATATGAAGTGTTTCCCGCGCCTGCTCCCTGCCCATACCCTCGAACCGAAATGCGTTATAAGTCGGATGCGGCGTCACTACATAGTCCGGATTCGCTTGTATCTTAGTCAGTTCTTCCGCCTCTTTGGCCGCGTGCACAATAAAATGACTGCCGCCACTTAGCGCCAGCCTGATTAGCGCTTTATCCAGCAAAAACCGCTCATGGGGAAACACGTTATGGCAGACAAAGACAACATTCTGCCTGCCCATAAACCGCGTGAGGAGAAAATAGCAGGGCGCAAAATAAGGATGCCACCACTGGATCACCACCAGATCCGGCTTTTTCCGTCTGATATAGCGCGCCGTCCGCACAATGTTGAACGGATTCGCCGTATGGAGCAGGTACTTCGCGCCCTCTATTTTGAAACTGTCATTGCTGTAATCCCGCTGTTCTTTATGAAAGAGGAACTTTGGGTACTGCATCTTATAGGAGATCATCTCCACATCATGCCGTTTAGAAAGCTCCCGGCACATGAGTCCCGTGTAGTGGGAGATACCGCCTTTGTAGGGGTATATGGGTCCGATTAGGATGATTTTTTTGTTTTTCATTTCATATTCGGGGTAATCTTGCAACCTTTCTCTTTATAATACTGCAATTCTTCCTCTATGCAGTCAAAAACTTTTTGGGTATCTTCAAAAGCTAATATTTTTCCTACCACTTTTCTTACCGCGGCAATCATTTCCTTCTTTGTCTCACGCGCATATTCTGCTAATGATTCCCGCGTAACTTCAAATAGATATTCATATAGCCCGTTCGCGACATCCGCATAAAAACCAATATCTTGATTCTCCGTGGCGGACTGATCCAAATGATCCTCTTGCTCCGGAATCAGTTGTTTCAACTGAATGCCATTCGTAACGTCATATTCATCCGCTAATTTTCTGACGGAGTCCTTCCTTTTTTCAAATTCTACAAGCTCCTTTTCTTTCATCTCTTTCTCAAACCGGTCATTATATGCCTCAATATCCGCTATGATTTTAGTAAATCTGCTATTTTGGTTTCCTTCGCCCCTTTTCCAAATTCCACACTCTCTCATAACTCTGTATATCGTGCTGATGCGCAGCATGGATTGAATATCTGTCAGCATATCGGCTCCCGGCACATTTTGTTTGATAAAGAATGTGCTTAAGTAGCTTTCCGCGTCCATTGCCAAAACAAGTATCATTTGCAGATCCGCATAGCTTTCTCTATAGACCCACTTAATTAAATCTATGTAACTCAGATATGCGTCTCCTTGTTCCTGATACTTAAATACCTTCAATTCATCCTGAAGTGCCTCACTTTTTAATGCGCAGAATTTTGGTAAAGATTTTTCAATAAAATCTCTCTGCAGCCTTTTTTCAACACCAAACTTTTCTAATAGATCATCAGAAATATCCTCTTCCCTGCTGATCTTCTCTTGATAGTATCGTTCTAAAAGATCCTGACGTTCCTGAACATACTCCAAACTCTGCAAGAACTGCAACCCCTCATAGTTTATATAATTCAGGTAATCAGACTGTTCCTCCCTTAAGCTTTCATTCTCTTTTCCTCCATCCGCCTGCATATTTTCCCGGACAAAATAGGTAATTATCTTGTGGGTTTCTTCATCCAAACTGCACTCCTTAACAATATACTTTATCAATGTGTCCATGATTGTCCGCTTACGTACCCTTCTGCACCTTAAATCATTTCCCACATAATGCGCCAGCTCATGAACCAATTGGTACATGACGGATTCAATATCATAAAGGGATTTTTCGCTGATTCTGACTGTTAAAAGCCGGTCTCCCGAAACATTATCTCCCAGAGATATTTGTTCTACAAAGATCAACGGCGAAAAACTTGGGTGTATCAAAAAAGTATATTCGTCCTTACATGTTTCATCCTGCAATATCTGTTTAATCCGGTAAATATAAGCATTATAAAATGCCATGATTTTTGGCGGAACGGAATAGAAAACCGCATTAAAAGCAGTAGCCTGAACAAACTGCCGCTCATTATGCATGGTACTGTTTACCAGTGTATTCAATCCTGCAAAATAACTATCATATTCTTTCGAAATGTTAGTTTCGCAGTTGATCGGATTTATCCCCAGTTTCGTCATATCCTGAATCTTTTCTTTCATATAGGAGATAAAATGTAAAAAAGACTCATAAATACAATAAATAAATTCTTCCGCAAAACTATTTTTAACAATACTGCAAATGCAGTCCCTTACCTCATATATCGGCAGAAGATATCTGCTTTTATCCCGAAAATCGGATTGCAAAACAATTTCTTTCAGTCCTTTCGATTCTTCGGTTCCCAAAATTTCTATATCCAGCTTTGTTTTGACATAATGATATACATCCTTCAGATAATCCGGTTCCCATGGCGTCATTTCAACGTCTTCTTTGTCTTTTATTTTGATATATGTTTCAAATGTCCAAAAAATCTCTCTGCTTTCTTCCTTATGAAGCATATCCATGACCTGTATCAGCCATGCAGTTTCTGCCCGTTCGTTTACGATAGAAATATCATGTCTGCCAAACATGTTATAGCGCTCAATATTTGAATTTAACTTTTTCAAGCCGGTATACCATTCGGAGAATTTTTTATAATCCCTTATACTAAGATTAATGGTTGCCTGAAAATCAGCGTTTGCACCTTCCTCACTTCTTATGTCTTTTTCCCAATACTTCTCTTTTATCAGTTTGGGCTGAAAGCAGATCATGGAAAACGTATCAAATATAACAGCGTCTTTTGCCCCTTCCGCTTTAAACAGGCACTTAAGCCGATACATAAACTCTGTGATCTGTTGATTATGTGCAAACAGCACGATATCGCAGTAATCAAAAGAGACGTAACATAAGTAATTTCCCTCAAAAACGTTTTTTATCTTACGTAATGCCTGTTCTAGTCTGCCTCCGTGCCCGACATGTATCATCGACAAAAATGTATACGGAAAAGTTTGGTCCTTCCAAAATTGATCTACCGTCTCTCTCTTAAAGTAAACACCATTCTCCTCCTCATCATCACTACATATATTCAAAAACAAAATCTGTTCCTGCGAACTATAATCTACCAATGTATTCTTTTCTTTATTTTTTTCCGCTTCCTGCTTTTTATATCCGGCAGCGAACGGATGTATTTCATCAGGGTCAACGCTTACTTCTCTCATTTGCAGCGCATCAAAATACCCTAACACTACCGGATGTTTCAATTCATCCAGCGAGAAACTTTTCGGTATATACCATTTATTCAGGTTCATGATTCTGATGTCAATCTGTCGTCCCATATTCCCCTCCGTATTTTATCTCATCCGTTTTTATAAAAAAGGTTCAAAAGAGAGTCGGAATACAATTCCGACTCTTCTTCCTTTTATCTATTCATTTTCTGGCGTTTTAATCTTTCGGTCAACATGGAGTAGTCATTTTCTCCTAAGTTCCAATATGTTGATGGTGGCGGCGGCTCATTCGGATTCGGTTTTCGCAACAATCCAATATATTTAAAATTCTTCAACTTGTCTTCCTGTTCGTCTGCCGGTACTATCATGTAAAATCCTCCTATATTTTATCAACTTCTACTCTAGTTTATACTATACTGAATCTGTATGGCTTTGTCAATCACCTCTTATTTTTGAGGATCGAATATCTAAAGTACCATCCTCTGAAATGATAAAAGTCATTGCTTTTATATTCCGTCTTTCCAAAATTTCATTATATTTGATAACGGAATTATAACGTGCTCCTCTTGCCAAACTGCCTCTTTCCGTCTCTGCATACCCGTCAAGGATCATTCCGATACCATATATTTCACCGGAAGTATCCATGATCAGGCTTCCATCTATATTGCTGAACTGCTTTATATTCTCTACGCCTATCTCCTGATGTAAATTCAGAAGTCCGTATTCCTTTTCTCCTAACCGACGCGCCTCGTCTTTCGCATCCGATCGGTTCATAATAGTTACCATGGTGCCATGCCTCTGATCCACGGCATGTACAATGATGCCAGCCGCTTTGGCATAATTTTCTTCATAATCTTTGAAATAGTTCTGAAACAGCCCGATCAGCGCTTCCGGTGTAACTTCATTGTCAATTTTATACTGTCCGTTTCGATAAGAAAATATGTAAGTTTGATTTACCCAAAAATCCCATTGCATATGCTCGCTAAAATATATCTTAATATAGGAAAAGCCTAAGTTTTTGTTTTTAAAATAACTTTCATTACAAATGCCGATCGCCTTGAAAATTTTTCTTTCCGCCTCCTCTTCCAAAACCAGACACAAATCCTCCTGCGCTATCTGTAACAGCTTACGAATGCATCTGATATTGGGCGGAATCAACTCCAGACTACTCTCTGTCATATCCTGAAACTGTTTCCCATCAAAATAATAAGCAAAATCCGATTCTTCTAAACCGCTAGCTGCATCACGAAATAAAATGATCAGCGTTGACTGACACGCCGAACGCTCATAATATTGCCCAGATAGCTGCTCAATAAAAGCAATATCCAGCGGCGCGTATAATCTCTGTAAATATTTAATCGTATTCTTGGAAGCCTTTTGAATACATTGCTGAATCAGGTGATGCCTTTGCAGCTTCCATGCCCCAACAAGCCGTTTGCGTTCTTGCAAATCCTCTGTAAAAGTTATTTGTTCGAGCAATTCGCTAAAAAGATCAGTCAAAAATTCGCATACGCATTCAAAATAATAGCGTCCCCGGCAATAGTCCACGGTTACCGGTGAATATGCCCAAAAAATACCACAGCCAAAAATGTCACATATCTCCGCCAGCCAATATTTTTCACTATAGTTCCTCTCCAACCAGCCGGTCATTACAGCTTTAGCAGACTGGTTCGCTTCACATTCTATATTGTCTATCAAGCCATCTGGATTTGCACAATATATTCTTTCAGAATCAATCTCTATAACAAAAAAATAAAGCGGAGTCTCTTTACATAAGCACTTATTGATAAAGAGCTCCCTGACCGTATCCTGAAATATATGATTAAACTCATGAAAAACCGGTGTTAAAAAATTGCAATCCATTCTGCTGTTCTCACTTACTGTCTTTAGTTGATTAGCAATTATCCCGTAAATCTTCTGTTTGGGCAAAGCGCCTACACATATTAGTCTAATTTATTTTATTAATTTCGTCAACTACTAATTTTTCCACTATTTTTTGACAACTGAAAACCCCTCTGAAATCTCAGAGGGGCTTTACAGCGCATTAATATAATCTTTAAAGTAGTTTGCCTTTAATAATTCGGCTGCCTCATCGGTATTAGTCTACAACCTTTACCGTCAGTGTTGCCTTCTTACCATCAGTCGTCGTAGCGGTTATCTTTACGGTACCTGCCTTAATGCCGGTTACCTTACCATCTACGATTGAAACAATACCCTTCTTATTCACGGTGTAAGTAGTGCCCGCTGCTACGTACTTATTCTCACCTTGGCCAACGTCTCCCGCATCTACAAAATTAGCCTCACCCTTTGCGTTAACGTCAACCTTGGTCACCAGTGTCAGTTCTGTCGTTTTAATCTCTCCAGTGCCGGATACCGAAAGATCTGCCTGATTACTCTTGTTTTTGCTGTTCTTAAACAGCGGGGTGTCTGACTTGCTGCCATCACGAATCTCAGCTTTTCTGGTAGGTGTAACAACAGGGATTCTGATCGTGCTGATAGCGCCGGTCGTAACCTTGTCATTAGCATTCTGCTTCTCTTTTATGCTTGCAGTCACTACAAGCGTATCGCCTGCCGCATACGTATCCTCTTCAAGCGTTACAACACCATTTTTACCGTTTTTAATGGTAAAGCTAGCTATCTTAACTGTGCCGTCCGCAGCAAATAACTTCGCTGTCCACTTAATATCCTTAGCAGCCGTCGTCGTTCCCTTAGGCAGTGTAGAAACCACACTCACATTCTGCTTCTTGGTCTTTGTTGCTCCGCCCTTCGTGACAGTCGTTGCCTTTACAACCTTCTGCTTATATGCCAGCTGAATGGATTTTGCAGGAATCTTCACATTCGCTTTAAAGGTTGCTTTGATGGCAGCATATTTTCCTCTCGCTTCGTTCGTGCACTTCGTACCACTTACTACGATATTCGCCGTACCCTTCACAGCATCTGCCGGAGCATTCACTACGGCATTGCCATCCGCATTACGACTCGCAATTGCGGTTTTCTCCTTATTGCTGGAAATATTTAAGGTTGTTGCCAACGGCGTTGTGCTATTAGGCAGCGTAGTATTACCATCTTTATCCTTAGCTACTACCAAAAATGTCTTACCGTTGCCTGCGTTAATGACAACAGTGCCGTCTTTAGCATTAGCCAGCTTATTTGCTGCTCCCGTAAATCCAGCTTTTGCCCTGACTGTGCTTCCGTCATAAACTTCAATCGTTCTTACATCAGCCTGCTTCAACGTAAGCTCTAACACATCGGTCGAGTCTATATAATTCTTAGGGGTTCCATATTTCTTAGCGCTTCTAACCTTAACTTTTACAACAGGATTAGTTCCAACCGCAGTTTTCGCCGTAAATACATCTTTCTTAATCTGCGCAATCTTCTTATCCGCAGCATTATTTTCTAAGTACCATGTTACAGCATCTGAGCCAGAGAAGTTCTTATACTCCTCGCCAGTTCCGAAATAACGATCCGCCTCCAGCTTTATTGACTGTCCTGACCATACATCCTGCTTCACACTCGTAATCTTGATGCTGGTCATGGTAGCGCTGACCTTAACGCTGAGAGTTGCTTTCTTTCCGGTAGATGCCTGTGCCGTAATCACAGCAGAGCCGACACCGGCAGGAACCAAAGTAGCCTTATCGCCATTTGCCTGAACCTTTACAATTGCAGGCTTATTGGATGACCACTTAACTGCGTCTGTGCACTCGCCGCTTCTCTTAGTTGCATCATAACTTCCTTCAGTATTATACCCAGCCCAATGTTTTTCGGCTTTGGTCTTTCCTACTTCAAGCCTTGCAACAACCTCAATTGTTCTGTTTCCCTTGTCGGTCTTACTTACATCCGGTTTCTGTGCAGCAGCCTTTTTTGTCTGTTTGCCAAATACGTCCTCATCCAGCCAAATCTCGACCTTGTTTGCCGGCTTACCTGCCTCAATCTTAATCGTCAACGTCTCGGATTTTACTCTCTCACCGATTGCGACAATCTTAACCGTTCCCTCTTTCTTATACGAAAGAACACCCTTCTTGTCGATTGCGGCAACATTTTTATCGCCACCGACAATTTCAAAGGTAACCTCATCATTTGCGGTTGCAGGAGTCTTAACCAGAGCTGCGTTCAAATCTACGGAATGTTTTACATAACCGTATCTGTTGCCTTCCTTTACCGGTATGTATTCCTCGCTGAACGCCAGCTTCGTTGCATACTCTTTTACGGAAACATTCGCAGTCGCCGTAAAATGAATGTTCTCGGCATAATTGTCCAAAGACACGGTAACGGTAGCCTTGCCGCCCGCCTTTGCTTTTACCTGCATCTTCTGCGTATTCCCGCCGTTCTCTTTCGCCAGATTTCCCAGCGCAACAACAGCCGTATCGCTGGATCTCCAGGTCAATGATCTCTGGAGCTTATCCATCTCTTCCGCAGTAATCTCACCGCTTGTCAGGATCGTCACCGTCAAATCCTGTTTGTCCTTTTCCTTACTGCTGCCATTCAGCGCAAGATTTATGTCAGTCTCATCAAGAGCAATACCTTCAATCTTGCCTTCATTATCCAGAACGCTCGTTCTGCTGTTCGTGCTGGTGACGGTACCCGTACGGGTATTGATCGAGTCACTGGGCACAAGGTTGCCGGCATTGTCTTCGATCTTATATACTTCATTAAGTTCTTTTGCAGATGCCGTCAACGGAGTGGCAACCAGCATGGACGCAGCCAACGTCCACACCATCACTTTTCTGGCAATCGCCATACATTTCCTTTTCATAGTAATTCCATCCTCCATTTTAGATTTTATTAACGCTATCATTGAGTATAAAACACGAATTTCCTTTTTGCAAGCATTGTTTTTTTAAAAATACAATTTTCTTTGCCTTTTCGTCGCATTTTATACTTCGGTGCCGTCTATGACCCTGTCTTCCGGCAACTTTTTGCCATCTTCGCTCTCCCCTCCTTTACTATCCGCCGGCCTGCCTTCCGGATCCAGCAAACCTAATTCCAGTTTCTTTACTCTATACTGAATATCTTCCAGCAATTTCCGGTTTGCCGATATGATATCCGCCTGAAGCCCGGTCACAAAGGTCTGGCTGCCGATGATGATCAGCATCGCTGCCAGAATCAGCGACTGGGTATGGCCGCCGCCATTCCCCTGAAAGTAAAAGACCATGAACCTGATACCGATCATGACGCCGCCTGCCGCAGCGATCGTTCCCAACAGGGTAAACACCCGAAGAGGCCTGTACATCAGCACCGCCCGCAGGATCGTCAACATAGACTTCTTTACATAGTCATATATGGAGTGCATCAGTCTGGACTTGCGCAGTTCCGGATTCGTCTTTACGGGCACGGAAGTGATGGCCATTTTATTTCTGCCCGCCTGCACGATGGTTTCCAGCGTATAGGTATACTCGTTATGTACGTTCACGCGCATGGCTGCCTTTCGGCTGTAAGCGCGGAAACCGCTGGGCGCATCGGGTATGTCGGTCTTGGACGCCAGCCTCACCACAAAGCTGCCGAAGCGTTGCAGTTTCTTCTTTATATAAGAGAACTCCGCATTATCCGCAATGGGGCGCTCCCCGATCACGATATCCGCTTCCCGCCTCAGGATCGGCTGAATCAGCTTCTCAATATCCGCCCCGCAGTACTGGTTATCGGCATCCGTATTGACGATGATATCCGCGCCGTGGCGCAGCGCCAGATCGATCCCTGCCAAAAAGCCCTTGGCGAGCCCCAGATTGCGTTTGAAGTGTACAATGTAATGCACGCCCCATTCGATCGCCACTTTCTCCGTATCGTCGCTGCTGCCGTCATTGATGATCAGATATTCGATCTCATCCACGCCGTCGATGTGTTTGGGCAGTTCATTCAGCGCGATTTCCAAGGTCTCCGCTTCGTTATAGCACGGTATCTGAATGATCAGTTTCATTGGTATTCCCCTGTCCCGCTATATTTCCTTATAAAGTCTCTATAAGGCTCCCATCTCTTTTCCGGTTCTCCGTTCTTCCTGACTGCCAGCGTATAGCCGCTAAGGCAGTCTATACTCTCGCACATATCCTGCGCGCCCAATCCTTCCGCCTGCCACAGATAGTTCTTCATAACATAGAACGCGTCTTCCTCCAGCGTGGCCGCCGTCGAATCCATCACCGTAACCGGAATATCCTGCAGCATAAACTGCAAAATTCCCTGTTGTCTGTCATTGTAGGAGTCCGACAGGTAATAAACGGGCTCATCCTCATGCAGCAGACGTATCCGTCCCGCAAACTCCACAAACGGCTCGGCCTGCTTTTCATTCCTCACCACCACATAGTGATCCACGATCGACCTGCCCAGACAGGACCACGCCATGACCGGAATCATCAGCGCCGCGATCGTCCTTGCCGCCGCCACTTTGGGAAACCGCTTGGCCATCGGCTTTAACAGCAGGAAAAATGAGGCCGTCATTGGCAGGATATATCGCCACAGCGCGGCAACCTTGCCCGTGGGAACCTCATAGTTCCATACCACCCTGCCAAACATCACGCAGTGGGCAAGCTCAAACTCTTTTCGCTGCAGCTCGTCCCACGCATACTGGCACAATACTCCTGCCAAAATATATAATACCACATATACTACTGCTGCGCGCACCCATTTTTTGTCATTTAATAACTGATAGAATCCAAACAAAAGCACAAACCCGAGCACAAACTCCGTATAGCGGCCATTGACCAAGTCGTCGTTTTTATAGAATCCTTCTTTATAGATGGAACTGATCATAAAGGTGGAAAGCCATGCAAGGAGCACCCCGAAAAACCAGAGCCGTTCCCGGACCGACGCACGTCCTTCCGCAAAGCCGTTATGCTCCGCTGTCGGTTCTTCCCCCTTCCTTCCGTATCTTACAAACACCCTCTTCAAAGCATCTACGCCCAGAAGCCATGCGTTCTTACACAATCCCGCGATCCCCCAGCAGACCACCAGACCGGTAGCGGACGCCATGTAAAACCATTTGCCCGTCATACTGATCCCAAGGCGGATCAGGCCGTTTTGCGTGAAGAGATTCCGGAGAACACCCCATTGGCCGGAAAAATCATTCACTCCGAGTCTGTTTTGCTCCCCACCAGTGAAAACAACGCCGTTTCGCCGCAGATACCAAAGCCCCAGCAGCATCCCACCCGCCGCGAACGCAAGCGCAGTCTTACGCTTTCCTTTCTCCAGCAGCCAAAGCAACCCCAAAACCGCCGCCCCTGCCGCAAAAACGAGCAGCGCTTTCCCCGTAAAGGCATATCCCAGCATAACGCGCAGGTCCACCGGCCCGCCTCCCAGATAGTTTACGCTCTGCAGGTTCTTTTTAACCATGGCATGAAGCAGACCGCACACATACATACTACCCAAAAACGCTGCCATATCTCTTAGCCTGTTTAGCCGCAGAATCCGCATACAAAGCACAATGATCACCGATGTGACAGCAACACCCAGCGCGCGCTGGTGCACTGTGTAAAGATAAACGGAAACCACCGCAAAAGCGATATGATTTCCCACCGTCGGCCGGTCCGTCAGACGCATCATCACATAAAGAAACACCCAGAAAAAGAACATCAGTGTGCATTCCGTCCACGTAATATGCGCATATACGATATAGGAAGCGTACGTAAAAACAGTAAAACAGGCCAATACCCTGACAGCCTGATTCATCTTTGGCAGATATCTTGCTGCAAGCTTAAGGGCGATCGCGTAACCGCCCACCAGAAATCCGGCATTCAGCATCACAGCCGCATGGTGCAATGTCCTCCAGTCCCAGCCCCGCCACGCGCCAAGCAGTCTGACAAGCGACAGAAGCAGGCTATATCCATAAGAATAGTAATTAATGCGCCCCGTTACCGAAGTCCAGTCTAGCCCCAGAAAAAAGGCGCTGTTGGACCAGTAGCCGATCTCGTCGTTAAACAGGATGGGCTGCCCCGTTTCGGGCAGCCTGTATATTGCAAGCAGAAAGATCACCAGCGCGGGGATCCATGTAAGCAGGAGCGCGCGATGTCCGCCAAGATACTCCTTCATCTTGCAGAGATATTCTTTCATGTTCCGTTTCTCCAAAATCTCCGGCTCCTTCCGGCATTTGTCCGTCCTTTACTCCCCCAGCACCTCAATCGCCTTTTGAAGCTGATTATCCACACCCTCGTCGTAATAGGCGTCGCTGTCAAATTCGCAGACCACATCGGGCTCAACACCGACGCCATGGATGTTATTACCATTGGGCGTATAGTAGGCGCTGATGGTGAGTTTAAGGGCCGTGCCGTCTGTCAGAGGCAGGATGCGCTGCACGATGCCCTTGCCAAAGGTAGTCGTGCCGACCAGCGTACCGATCTTATAATCTTTAACTGCACCCGCGAGGATCTCGGAAGCGCTGGCGGAATTTCCGTTTACAAGGACCACCAGCGGCATATCGAGCTGTCTTGCGCCATCGCAGTTATACTCCTCGCGCTCGCCGTACTTATCCTCGGTATAGACGATCAGGCCTTTCGGCAGGATCTGTCTGGCAATATCCACGACCACGTTAAGGCTGCCGCCGGGATTACCGCGCAAATCGAGGATCAGGCCCTTCGCATGCGCGCCTTTTACCACAGCCAGCGCCTCAGTAAACTGATCTGTGGTCACATCGTCAAATTCGGTGATCTGAATATAACCTATGTTATTTTTTAAAATCTCGTACTTTACCGTCGGCGCTTCGATCTTTCGCCGCTCCACATCCACTTCCAGATAGTCGCCGTCTCTGTAGATGGTGAAATGTACGGTAGTTCCTTCCTCGCCCTTCACGCGGGAGACGATCTCGGAAAGTTCCATCCCGGCGGTACTTTCGCCGTCTACTTCATAGAGCAGATCGTTTTCTCGCAGTCCCGCTTCCTGTGCGGGGGTATTTTCAATAACGCCCGATATTTTGCCAAGTTTCGTCGTCTGATCAATCATCAGGTAAGCGCCGATACCATAGTAGATACCCTCGGTATCCCGCATCAGTTCCTCCCACTCTTCTTCCGTATAGTAGACGGAATAAGGGTCGCCCAGCGCGCTCACCATGCCGGCGTACATGCCCTCTGTCATCGCGTCAACATCGATATCAGCATCCTGATAATAATATTCTTCGATCACGTCCTCGATCGCGGAAAGCTTCTTCTCGGTCTCCTCGCTCACAACGGTCCCCGCATTGCTCTTTTTCCTCTCGCTGGCCTTCCTGCTTTCCACCGCTTCGTAAAATTTTGTGCCCGCAAAAGCAAAACCGACGACAAGGAGCGTCGTCGCCACGCCAAGGAGTATCCCCAAAAGAAAGTTACTGCCCTTGTGGGGGGGCTGTGGGGGAATCGGCGGCTGCGGGGGAATATTATTCATGTGGTAATAATTATTGTTGGGATTCAAGGTTTTTCTCCTTTTCCTATTTTAAGTAGTTCCAAGGGCTGACATAGTTTCCGCTTTGGCGCACGCTGAAATGCAGGTGCGGGCCGGTGGAGCGTCCGGTCGAGCCGACTGCCGCGATATTCTGGCCTTTATAGACAGTCTGCCCCTTCGATACATAGAGGGCGGAACAGTGCATATAGATGGTATACAGGCCGCTGCCGTGATTGATCATAATATAATTGCCCATGCTGCCGCTGTAATCGGCCGCCACCACATCGCCGTCGTAAGCCGCCAGAATCGGCGTTCCCGAAGACGCCGCCATATCGATTCCATTATGGAACTTCTCCACACCGAGGATCGGGTGCATACGGTTGCCGTACTCATCGGAAATGCGCTTGTATCCGGGACAGGGCCACGCAAACATGCCGCCGTTATAGATTCTGGCCTGCGCGTTCTCCGCCTCCAGTCTGGCCCTCTCCTCCGCTACGGCCTTCTCTAAAGCGGCGATCTCGGCATTCTCCTGCTCGATCATCTCCTCGTACTCTTTGATGGCCGCCTCTTTATTTGCGATATCTCCGCTGACGGAAACGATCTGCGCTTCCTTCTCCCCGATCAGAGTATTGACGTTGGCCTCCTCCTGCTCTACCGCAAGTTTCGCCTCGTCAAGCAGCTGTTTTTCCGTCTCCAGAGCCTCTTTGCAAAGTTCCACGTATTTTCTGGTCTCCACGTACTCGTTGAGCTTTTCCCTGTCATAGCGGGACAAGGCCTCGATATAATCCGCGCGATTCACGATCCCCGAAATGCTGTCCGAACCGAAAAGGGTTTCCAGATAAAAGGAATCGCTGCGCTCGTACATGAACTGAATGCGCTTCTTCATCGCCGCGTACTGCAGTTCCTGTCTGGCCTGCGCCTCATCCAGATCGCGCATGGTCTCCTCGATCTCCCGCTCTTTGTCGGTTATCATTGTATTATATTGCGCGATCTTATCCTGTATGTCGGCAAGCTGGCCGTCCAACTGTTTCACATAGGCCGTAAGGTCGTTCTTTGACTGCTCCAGCTCTTTTTTGAGCTTTTCCACGTCGGTCAGGCTGCTCTTTAAGCCGGAGACCTGCTCCTTCGCCTTCTCGATCTCCCGCTCCTTTTCGCGGATGCTCTCGCTGGTAATCGCCTGCACGGTAAGACACGGCGTCCCGCAGGCAAGAACCATTGCAAGGCATATGATAACGCACGTTATTCTTTTAATCGTTTTCCGGATGTCTATCTTCAAGTTATAACCTCTGTGTTACACTCTTAAATGCCTTCTCACGGTCACAATACTGCCCAAAAAGCCAATGCCTACGCCCAATCCCAGCGACACCGGCACCAGCACGTTAAAGACCGCTTCCACCGACACGAAGCTCAAAAGCGCCGAAAGCTGGGGAAACCGCTCTGTCACATAACTCAGGATCACATTGTAGATCGTGTAGATGAAGCCGAGCGGAAGCGCCGCGCCGATCAGGCCGATCAAAATGCCTTCCACCACGAAGGGGGAGCGCACGAAAAAGTCGGTGGCGCCAATGTATTTCATGATATTGATCTCCTCCCTGCGGACGGAGATACCGATAGCCACGGTGTTGCTGATCAGGAAGATGGACACCGCCAGAAGGATCGCGATGATGCCCGCCGAAACATAGGCGATCAGGGCATTGATACCTGTCAGGGTGGTCGCCACCAGTTCCGAACGGTTGACCATGCGTACGCCGTCGATGGCTTCCAGATAGGTCACCAGCGCGGACTGCATGGACACGTCGCTAAGATAAACCTGATAGTTCGCGGAATTTTCCAGTGGATTCTCGGTAAAGCCGTCGCCGTAATCGCCCAGATACTCGTCCCGGAAACTCTCCCACGCCTGTTCCGCCGAAATGAAGTCCATTTTCGCCACCTCAGGCCGCTTCGCGATCATATCTCCGATCTGCTGAATGCGAATATCCTCGATGCCCTCGTCAAAGAACACCCAGACGGAGACACCCTCCTGCGCATTCCTTACAATGTGCTGAAAATTCGCCACAATGGCGTAGAATATACCAAAAAGAAAAAGGCAGGCCGCGATGGTCGCAATGGAAGCCAGCGAAAAAAGTTTATTTCGGAAAATATTGCGGAAGCCCTGCTTGAGCGTGTAGAAAAGCGTACTAATCCTCATCTATGTACCCTCCCTTTTCCTCGTCGCTGATGATAACGCCGCGTTTCAAGGTGACCACACGTTTCTGCATGGCGTTCACGATTTCACGGTTATGCGTCACTACGATGACGGTGGTGCCGTTCTCGTTGATCTGCTCCAAAAGTTTCATGATTTCCCAAGAGTTTTTGGGATCCAGATTTCCCGTAGGCTCGTCCGCCAGAAGTATGGTGGGCTGGTTTACCAGCGCGCGCGCAAGGGCCACTCTCTGCTGCTCGCCGCCGGAGAGCTGTTTGGGCTTCGCCTTGTACTTGCCCGCCAGTCCCACGATCGCAAGGATGCTGGGAACATTCTTCTTGATCTCCTTATTTGACTTTTGGATGATGCGCTGGGCAAAAGCCACGTTTTCGTATACGTTCCGGTCCTTCAAAAGGCGGAAGTCCTGAAACACGATCCCCAGATTCCTTCTGAATTTCGGAATCTTCCTGTGCTTGATCTTCGACAGGTCGTAGCCCATCACGTTGATATAGCCGCTTGAAATCGTCAGCTCCCGCAAAAGGAGTTTGATGAGGGTAGATTTGCCCGAACCGCTGTCGCCCACGATAAAAACGAACTCGCCCCTGCTGATATGCAGGTTTACGTCCTTTAAGGCGGGCGCCCCGGTAGAGTAGGCCTTGCTGACATTGGTCAGATTGATAATCTCGTTCTCCACGGCGGGAGTTCTTCTTCTTTTCTTTACTGCCACGTTGTTTTCTCCTATTGTCTAAAATTACAGCCGTTATTAAAATTCAAAAGTTTCCATGTACTTCATATATTTTACGACCATCAGCGCGATCTTAAACGTGATGGCGTCCTCGAACACCCGCAGGTCAAGCCCCGTGCTCTTCTGCAGCTTATCCAGACGGTAGACCAGCGTATTCCGGTGGATGAAAAGCTGTCTGGACGTCTCGGAAACGTTCAGGGAGTTTTCGAAAAACTTATTGATGGTGGTAAGGGTCTCCTCGTCAAACTCATCGGGACTCTTGCCGTCGAAAATCTCCTTGATGAACATCTTGCACAGAGGAATCGGCAGCTGGTAGATCAGACGGCCAATGCCGAGTTCGCTGTAAGCGATGACGTCGCGCTCTCCAAAGAAGATCTTGCCCACATCAAGCGCCATCTTCGCTTCCTTATAGGAGCTGCTCACGCCTTTGATATCGTTCACCACTGTGCCGTAGGAGACGCGCACATTCTTAAAGCTCTCTTTGCGCAGGAATGCCGCCACCGCCGCCGCGCCGTCCTCGATCGCCTGCGGGCTGTCATCCTCGGAAAGATCCTTCACCACAATGACGTTATTCTCATCCACCGCGGTGATAAAATCCTTATTATTGATGCCAAAGTACGCGCGCACACTCTCTAAGGCATTACAGTCCTTCCCATTGTCCGTCTCGATGATGAGCGCCACGCGGCGGACGTCCGTCTGGATGTGCAGCTTCTTCGCGCGGCCGTAAATGTCCACCAAAAGCAGATTATCCAGCAGAAGGTTCTTGATAAAATTATCCTTATCAAAGCGCTCTTTATACGCGATGAGCAGATTCTGGATCTGGAAGGCAACCATCTTACCCACCATGTAGACATCCTCACCCACGCCGCCTGCCACCAATATGTACTCAAGCTGCTGATCGTCGTAGATCTTAAAATACTGATATCCCTGAATCTCCTGCGAATCCGCAGGGGAATCCGCAAACTCCGCGGCCGCCCTGCCGCACCGCTCCATTTCGTCCGCCGTCTGCGCTGCCGCTTTCCCGTCCACGTCCATCACGCACAGGTCAACTCTGGCGATCGCCTTTAATCCTTCGATCGTATTCTGCAAAATCTGATTTGAAATCATACCCCACCCCTTCTGTTTCGTAACAATTCACAATGCCTTTCGGCCGCTATAACCCTAAAAAGAAAAATCTAAGATATATTTTAATCTATAGTCACAAAAAAATCTACCTGTATTCGTGAATTTTTTGTGTATTTTTTAAATATTTTGGCGATTTGGGGGAATTGGGAAATTTAGACATTTTGTACAAGAGATGAATCATATGATTTTGTTGGGCTAATTGCCGTCTCCGTAAATCTATGCTATACTGTAGACAGCGATAAACATTTCACGGAAAGGTTGGTGATTTTTATGGATATCGCAGGATTATCTATGGCTATGTCGTCCGCAAAGACTAATGACGCTTACGGCGTTGCGATGCTCGCAAAAACGCTGGATCAGGCGGAAACCACAGGCAGTCAGGTAGTTGGTATGATGGACGCAGCCGCAATGGAGCTGTCGGTCAACCCTCATATCGGGGGCAACTTCGATATGTCCGTGTAGGATAACGCATGTTATTCCACATAAGTTGCACCACAGCGGGATAACGGTCATGTCGGGGCGGAAATGCCCGGAGATGGCCGTTATTTATTGTCATTTAACTGCCTATAAGAACAGAATCCATTGCAGACTCATATATCCCAGACACAACACTATCGCCACAATGAGCGGCGTGGTCAGCAGATATTCCGCGCGGGGAGGCTGTCCGGTCACCGGCGTCCGCGGGGCCTGCTGCCTGTCTATCGGCATCTGCGGCGGCTGTACGGCCGCGCTCCCGTTCTGCCTTTGAAACAGTACCCGCATCCTCTCCTGCCTGCCCTCGTTCTTTGCGATCCATATCATACAGCAGACGGCGATAGGCGTCGTGACAGACGCAATGATCAGATACACCGCAAGGCCCGCCTGAAGCTGCACACTCGTCATCTCCTGTGCCGCTTTTCCCACACTTTCCGCGTATGCATCGCCCAATAACGCTTTCGACAGATACATCATCAGTACCTGAAACGAATTAAATAACATATGGCAGAATACGGAAGTCCAAAGGCTTCCCGCCGCTTCCACCAAAAAAGCCAGAAAAATGCCTATCCCAAACGCATAGACCGCCTGATTGAAATTCATGTGCATCAGGCCAAAGGTAACGGCCGAGAGCAGGATCGGCCCCCAGCCGCTGCGCCTCACCGCCGAGCTGCCAGCGCTTTCCGGTCCTGCGCCCGCAGCGCTGCCGGCATTGGCGTAGCTGCCGTATATGAGCCCGCGGAAGACAAATTCCTCGCAGAAAGGTCCGAACATCCCCATCAGGAAGAACATGACCGGAAACGGTACATTCAAAACGTCGCCCTCAATAGCCACAAGCGCATTGTCCGTAAAGAATAACGACAGAGCATTCAGCACCGTCACCAGCGGCATGATGAGGACCGTGCACAGCGCCGTCATCAGCAGGGTAGAAACCTTGACGCGGCGAAACATGCCCGCACGCCCCGGCTGCGGTGCGGCCGGCATCCCGTTCGGTGCATACTGCGGCGCGGCCGGTGCCGTTCCGCTTCGCGAAAACAGCAAAAACAGGAGCGCCGGCACCATTATGACCGCCTGCCCCAATAATAAATTCCCTATGATACCGATAGGGAACAGTCTCCCAAAAAAGGAAAATAACAGCGCCACGATAATGTGGGTTATGATCATCGTGAAAAACATCCAGTTTACCCTTTTACTCGTCATATATCTTTCCTCAACCATTTCATCTGTCGAACTCTGATCCGCTTCTGACAGCAGTGTCTATATCCGCCGTATCGCCTTTTCGGTGATCGTGATCTTTCCGGCTTTCAACAGGCCGCCCACCGCGCGTTTAAACTCGTTTTTGCTCATCTGTGTCTCCCTGCGGATCACTTCCGGAGAGGCCTTATCATTGAAAGGCAGCACCCCGTCGAAACTGTCTATAATCGCAAGCAGCCGCTCGCCGTCCTCCGCCATCTGCAGATAAGCCTTCTCCCGCAGGGAAAGATCCAGCTTACCGTCCGGTTTCACGCCCGCCACACGGGCTTTTACGGTATCGCCCACTTTGATCTCCCCGTAGATTTCCCGCTTGGGAATGAGGCCCGAATACCGATCGTCCACCGCTACAAAAGCACCGAAGTTTTCGCTGATCTCATAAACCGTCCCCGTCACATGGGCGTCTTTTAAATAACTGCTGTTATGTTCAAGATAAGGATAAACGTTCATGGTAGCGCAGAGCCTGTCCGACTTATCTATGTAGACCGCTACCAGCCACTCTTCCCCGACCGCGACCCGTCTGGTCTGCTCCCTGAAGGGCAGAAGCAGGTCTTTTTCCAGCCCCCAGTCCAGAAAAGCGCCGATCTTTCCCACTTCCGCCACCTTAAGTCTTCCTACTTCATGCAGGGTGAGACGGGGACGGTTCGTGGTGGCGATCAGCCTGTCCTTGGAGTCGCGGTACACAAAAACCTCCAGTTCGTCACCGACTTTCGCATCCTCCGGCACCTGCTTCCCCGGCAGAAGCACCTTATCCTGTGCCTCCACACCTGACCGGGCCTCCTGTCCGTCCGCCTGCGCGCCTTCGCCCAGATAAACGCCGAAATCCACTTTTTTTACAATCTGCAATGTTTGTATTTCACCTAATTGAATCATGATTCACTCCGTTTCTGTTATGTTTGCCCAGCCCGCGCCATCTGCCTGTCAATCGGGGGCTGACTGAGCTGGTGCACTAAATTCCACAATACTGTAGGGCGTCCCATCCACCCCGTTTAAGGAAACGATATAGCGCTTCCCGCCTTCCTCCATCGCCACGACGGGATGAATCTCATCCCCCAGCACCGCCTGACTCTTGTACTCCACGCGTAACTGTCCAATCGGAAACGTCCCCGGAATAAAATCCATCGCCATGCGCACATACTGACCGTTATTGACATGATGATTCGTATCCAGATGATGCGGCTTCACCGTAAAAGGCTCCGCCTGCTGCCCTTCTTCCGGCACCGCGATCTTTCTGGGCGCATAGTCCATCGGATACTTTTCCTCAGGCACATATCCTGCCAGCATATCCTCATTCGGCTTTACGGGACGCATTTTCTCCCTGTCCATCAGCGTCCAGATCGAATTTGCCCAGGCTAACGCCTCCCCTTCCTTTGTCTGCATAAGGAAATTACGGAAGCCTATGAAGCCGCGAAACTCGTAAGGCAGCGTACCGATCACAACACGTTCGCCGTATTTCGGATACCGCCCGATACAAATCTGCCATGCGGACAAAAGCCATATCTGGCCGATCTTATCCATATATTCAAGTCCCAGTCCGATATCCTCAGAGTGAAACGTCGAACAGTCCTGAAAATAATCCAAAAGCGATTGTAAACTTAAGAGTCCGTTCTCCCCCACCTCGCTGTACCGCACTCTGCTGTCAAATGTATACATAAGATCATCCTCTCTGTCAGCGCATATCCCGCCGCAAATCACATCTGGTCACTGGCGCGACACTCCTTGCCAAAATTCCCTTCATTTTCGCGATCGCAATCCCGTAATTGGTCACGGGCACACCCTGTCTCCTTGCAAAGCGCATCCGCCGCAGGACTTCCCTCTCGTTCAGCATACAGCCGCCGCAGTGAATGATTAGGGCGTAGGCCGAAAGTTCCTCCGGAAAGCCCGTGCCGGACGATGTTTCGATCACAAGCTCCTTACCCGTGTACTTTTTTAAGAAACGGGGAAGCTTCACCGTGCCGATATCGTCGCACTGCCTGTGATGGGTACAGCCCTCGGCAATCAGCACCCTGTCGCCGTCCTGCAGGCGGTCGATCGCCGCCGCGCCCTCTATCGCCAGCTCTAAAAAGCCCTTATAGCGCGCCATCAGAATAGAAAAAGACGTGAGGGGAATCTCCTGCGGCACGATCGCCGCCACCTCCTCAAACGCCTGACTGTCCGTGATCACAAGCGCGGGCTTCTCCCGCAGCTTTGTAAGCGTCTGCACCAGCTCCTTCTCCCGCGTTACCACAGGCACCGCTCCCGCCTCCAAAAGGTCGCGGATCGCCTGCTGCTGCGGCAGGATCAGCCGTCCTTTCGGTGCCGCCGAGTCGATGGGCACCACCAGCGCCACGATGTCAAGCGGCTTTACCAGATCCGCCGCGAGATGCCGCTCTTCCTTATCGGGAAGCATGGCAGCGAGCTTTTCCTTTAATTCATGGATGCCCGCACCGGTTTTTGCACTCGTATATATAACATCCGTTATTGAATCTTCTGTCCGCTTGCCGAAAAATTTTTCTGAATACACTCTATCATTTTCAGAGTCCCATATATCGGACTTTGTATATGCTATTATGAATGCAATCTCCCGCTCCTTGAAAAGTGCGATCAGCTCTTCGTCGCAGGCTGAAAGTCCCGCCGCAGCCTCCACCGCCAATACCGCGATATCAGTCTTTTCCAAAACCTGTTTCGCTTTCCTGACCCGCTGCTCCCCCAGCAGTCCCTCGTCATCGAAACCTGGGGTGTCGATCAGCATCACCGGCCCCAGCGGCAGAAGCTCCATCGCTTTATAGACGGGATCCGTCGTCGTCCCCTCCACCGGGGAGACTACCGCCAGTTCCTGCCCCGTCACCGCATTGAGCAGGCTGGATTTACCCGCGTTGCGCTTTCCGAAGAAGCCGATATGCACCCGCTCGCCTGCGGGGGTGTTATTCATACTCATAGTTACGCTGTCCTTTCTGTATCCGGACTTTCTGAAAGATTCGGTCTGGCCAAACTGTTAAAACCGGAAGTCCCGCACCCCCTCGGCGATCTTTAAAAGGTTCTCTTTCGCGATCCTGCGCACCTGTTCCTTTGGGATATTCGCAAGTTCCGCCTGTATCAGGGCCTCGCCGATGGCCTTCGTCTCCTCCGAAGCATAGTCCGTCAGATATTCCTTCAGGGTCATCAGCGCGTTGGGATGACAGCAGTTCTGGATCTGTCCGGTCTTACAAAGGCTCATAAAACGGTCGCCCGTCCTGCCTTCGCGGTAACAGGCTGTACAGAAAGAGGGGATGTACCCCAGCTCCATCAGCCACTTGATGACCTCGTCCAGCGTCCGCTGATCCGACACGTCAAACTGTTCCGTGTCGGTGGGTCGTTCCTCCTTCGTATAGCCGCCCACGGAAGTGCGGGATGCGCCGGATATCTGGGAAACGCCCAGCCGGATCACCTTTTCGCGCACCGCCTGACTCTCTCTGGTGGAGATGATCATGCCTGTGTAGGGCACGGCAATGCGGATCAGGGCGCATATCTTGGCAAAGGTCTCGTCATCGATGCCGTTATCAAAGACGGAAGGGTCGATGTCGTCCGCCCGCTTGATCCTTGGCACGCTGATGGTGTGGGGTCCGACGCCGTGAACAGCCTCTAAATGCTCCGCGTGCATGAGAAGCCCCGCAAACTCATACTGATATAATTCCAGGCCAAAGAGAACGCCCAGCCCCACATCGTCGATTCCGCCTTTCATCGCGCGGTCCATAGCCTCGGTATGATAGGCATAATCATGTTTCGGCCCGGTGGGGTGGAGCTTTAAGTAGCTCTCTTTATGGTAAGTCTCCTGAAAAAGGATATAGGTGCCGATCCCCGCCTCCTTCAACATACGGTACTCCCCGACCGTAGTGGCCGCGATATTTACATTGACGCGGCGGATCGCCCCGTTCTTATGCTGAATGGAGTAGATCGTTTTGATGCACTCCAGAATATATTCGATCGGATTGTTGACGGGATCTTCCCCCGCCTCGATAGCAAGGCGCTTATGCCCCATATCCTGTAGGGCGATCACCTCCTGCCTGACCTCCTCCTGCGTCAGCTTCTTTCTGGGAATGTCCCTGTTTTTCGTGTGGTAAGGGCAGTACACGCAGCCGTTTACGCAGTAGTTTGACAGGTAGAGAGGCGCGAAAATGACGATACGGTTACCGTAATAGGCAAGCTTGATCTCCTCCGCCAAGGCATAAATCTTTTCCAATATCTTCTTGTCCTCACAGGCAAGAAGCACCGACGCCTCCCTGTGGGAAAGTCCCGCGCAGATAGTCGAATTGCCCTCTTTTCTCGGACGCGCCTTGTCAAGAATCTCGTTGAGGAGAGCTGTGTTATTCTTGTTTTCCTCCGCATATTGCAGGGTGTCCAGAATTTCCTCATGGTTGATAAAATCCTCCGCATGTAAGGATTTCGGATCGTACATTTTTTCTGCCTTCTTTCTGTTACTAAATTAATATCATCCGTTATTATATCCAAGTCCGCAGCTGCCCGTTATTCTGCCTGCGCGGCGCCCCCTACGCTCTCCGCAGCCTGATATCCCGCCATGTCGCCCTGTCCGCCCGTAAAATCGCCGTCAGACAGCGTCCCCCCTATCCGTCACGACTTCATAGCCTGCTGCCGCCACACGCCGCCGCAAACACTCCACACACTCCGCCGCTTCTTCTCCGGTACAAATTTTATTGTCATAGAGAGAATATTGCCCGCGTACCGAGACAGGGGAAAGGTTCGGCATCACCACATTGGCTCCTGCCTTCAACCCCAATTCCCGCCCCTGCGGATGAATGGTGCCGAGCGCCGTGGTCGCGGGGATCAGCGCCTTTGGCAGCATCAGTCTGGTGAGCGCCACCATGGTAAGCGTGCGTTCTAAGCTTCCCGCGGGATATTCCGCAAAAGGCGTATCGCGGTGGGGAATAAAGGGCCCGATGCCCACCATCTGCGGCAAAAATGCCTGCAAAAAACGCATGTCCGCGATCAGCTCCGCCGTCCCCTGAAAAGGCGAACCCACCATGAAGCCCGCTCCGGTCTGGTAGCCGATCTCCTTTAATGCCTGCAAACACGCCATCCGCTCAGCAAAACGCTGATAAGGCGGGTGAAGTTTTTCGTAATGGACGCGGGACGCCGTCTCATGCCGCAGGAGATAGCGGTCCGCCCCAGCCTGATACCATATTTCATAATCGCCGCGCGGCCGCTCCCCCAAAGAAAGCGTGACCGCACAGTCCGGATACTTGCTTTTTATGGCGGAAACCACATTTTTTACACGCTCCGTCGTGTAATACGCATCCTCGCCGCCCTGTAATACAAAGGTACGAAAGCCGAGACGGTAACCCTCGCCGCAGCATTGTAAAATCTCTTCTTCCGTCAGGCGGTAACGTTCGGCCTTGTCATTACTTTTGCGGATACCGCAATAATAACAGTCGTTATTGCAAAAGCTCGATATCTCGATCAACCCGCGGATATAGACATCTTTGCCGTAATACTGCCTGCGCACCTCGTCCGCTTTTTCAAATAGCTGCTGCCTGTCATAGCCGCCTTCGATCAGGAAACGCCACTCGCCGTCGGAGAGGGTATCGCCTGTCTGAAGCCTGTCAATCAGTTCCGTCATAGGTCCCTCCCTCGCCGGATTCACTATTACGGATGATCCGTATACACCCCTACCCCACTGTCAAGATAGGACGCAATCTCCTCTTTATCATTCACCGTATGCACAAACAGCTCCAATCCGTAACGACTGCAGATTTCCGCCAGCTCTTCATGATAATACTGCGCATTCATTGTAATGACATCTATCTTATTAAGCATACAAAATTCCGCATATTCCTGTATCCTGTCTTCTTCGCCCCGGAACCCCTCCTGATAAAGCGTGTAGATGTAATGCGGGAACGGATAGATTTCATTCACGATCCCGTGCATATAACTATGATAGATCTGTACCACAAAACGGTCCAGCACCCCGCTGCATCCATTTCGTCCGGCAGTATCGACCAATGCTCCAAACTGCGCCCGTATTTCCTCCGGTTCCGCATACTTGGTGTCTGTGACAATATATAGATCCGGATGCTCCTTCATATACAATACAATATCGTCTCCCGACAGCGGCGTGTACTTTCCGGCAATCTTACAGCTCATAAATTCAGCTAATGTCGGAATATATGCAGTATTTACATTACTGCTGTTATTTATTTCCCGATTCCAATATTCCCAATCGTGACAGGCCGCAATCTGTCCGTCGGACGTCATGATCAGATCGCATTCCAACACGCGTTTCCCGTTTTGGTAACTGTCTTCCAATGCCTCTTTTGCATTTGTATACGTCATCCCGTCTACGGTTCCTAACGCATGTATGACTACATCATTCTTATCATACCACTGTTCCCTGCCTAATCTGTATACGCGGGCCAGATAAACACCGGCATCTAATGTTACCATTGCTCCCAATAGGGATAATATCATCAATGCCGCAGCTATACAAGTGATGCGCCGCCTGTTCCGCTTCTTCCATAAGACGTGTACCATCCCTAAAATGATGCCGACTGCCATCGTCGGAAGGACAACTTCTTTCGCAAACAATGTTCTTTTATTTTGTAAACCGTTTCTGAAAGACGCGTTTGCCGTCGCAAACAGCAGCGTTCCATATGTCCTTCTGATCCATACTGCCGCCGCTGTCATAAATGCCGCAGCACATAAGAACAATATCCAAACCGCATTGCTGATCCATTCTCTTATTTTCATCCTAAATCGGCCCCTTTTCTTCTTTGCTGACAATTCCCTGCAAGCGCATATCATTGATTCCCGACTATAAAATGAAAATAATAATAGTTTGAATACCGGCTCAATTCATGATTGAACTCCCCAAACCCCATTTTTTCCGGCAATGTCTCTTCATCTGAAAAAAGATTTGTTCCCAGCGCCAACCTGTTCCCCTCTATATCCACGTCGATTGCCGCAAGCATCGTTGGGAACATATCTACAATAGAAAACGCCCTGTTCGTCGGCCGGCCGGCTGTCATCCCCTCCGGAAGATTCACAAAACAATTATATATCTTACGGTCGTAATCCCCAATATCATCCCAAAAATCAGCCTTCATGCTTAAATGATCTCCGGTGATCACGATCGTCGTATTTTCATACCAATCTTGCTGACTCATCCAGCCAACAAACTGTGCCGCTTGTCTGCTGGCACAGGCGAGCACGTTTTCATACGGCCTCTCATATGTATCCCCGCACAATTCGCACAGATACCCGTCTCCCGGATGCGTATCAACCGTCAGCATCATAAAACAAAAGGCTTCATCCCGCTGGGCGATATCTGTCAATTGCTGCTTGGCATACTCGTAAAGTTTCTTATCCTCCATCCCCCAAAACACATGGTAGTCTTCCGGAATGATCCCATCCCGCTTAGCTGTCGAATAATCCAGTATCGTAAAATCTCCGTGCTTTTCATAAAAATCCTTACGTCCGCCAAAAACCGCTTCCGAACCGCACATAAAATAATTTTGATAGCCGTTCTTTGCAAGCACTTCCCCTAATCCTGTCAGTCCCGGCGCAAAATTTGTATATTCACCGGCATCATTTCCGTCCACCGGCAGTTTGTAAGGCACTCCCGCAGCGCTGGCAAACAAACCGCCCATTGTCCAGCCCGTCTCTGCCGTATTTCCTGCCCCACCCAAGTCTTCATCATTAGAAAAATACACATTCTCCTGCGCAAGCTTTGTCAGCTCCGGAATTAAATTAACCGGTTTCCCGCCACCTTCCTGCACAGAGGCATAAGTGGTTTCCATCGACTCCAAATAGATGACGATCAGATTTCTCTTCTTTTCCGGAAACGTGAGAGCAATAGATTTCGGATCGACATATTCCGATTCAAAAATGGTAGAGACATTGGATATATTTTCCACATATGCGGGTATCCCGACCGCTTCGGCCTTATGCCAGACACACACGCATAAGATAATGATACATGCCCATAAAATTGCGACTTTCCTTATTTTCGCGTGCTTTCTCAACCCCCCCCCCCCAATACATAATCTGAGTTTGCCGATCTGTATTTTCGTTTCCAAATAAATCCTGCCCGCCATCATATCGTACAGTGTGTAGCCAACCGTTCCCGCTACCGCAAAAAATGCGGAAGGATACAGACATGTATTCACATAATCGCTAAGCAGTCCCGCTTCCGTTCCCTTCAGCGGACTGAAAAGCTGATACAAAGCAATCGAAAAATCCACATGATTAAAATTTGCCAAGAACCAATTAGCCGAAGCCAATAATAAAATCATAAAAAACAAAAATGCAAACAATAATACTTTACTGGCAATTTCCCATGTTATCTTCCATCTTTTCATCATATGCCCTCACAGTTACCGTTATCTTTATGTATTTTCTGATGATTTCTTCCACATAGGGAATCAAAACCGCCATCACGAGCGCAATCGTCGTATATTTAATAAAAAAGGAGAAACTGCCGAAAGCCTCCGACGTTACCCCTGACAATCCCAGCCCATAGGTAATAACAGCCGTTGTTAAAAAAACATTGACCATCACATAAATTCCATAGCAAAACAATAAATTCGGAATAGACTGCACTGTAAGCGTCCTTTTCCGCTCCCTCAGCAATACGCTTACGATCGCCGGACATAAAAGACCTATGATTTCCATATCGCATCCTCCCTTAAACCATGTATATAACGCGCTATTCCTTCCAGACCAGAATACTATTTCTGGCAGATTATTTCAAGCAAAACTAAAAACTGCCGTATCAAAACCGCCTGTCTGTTTGGCCGTTCCATCAAAAAACCTCCGCCAGATACCATCTGCCGGAGGCTCCTACTGGGCTACAAGGATTCGAACCTTGAAATGACGGAGTCAGAGTCCGTTGCCTTACCGTTTGGCGATAGCCCATCAACAATTAGCAATTATAAAGGAAAAAGGGCAGTTTGGCAAGCCCTTTTTCCTATTTTTTTTATTAAATTTCAAACATCAGCTCGCCGTAGGTCGGGATCGGCCAGTATTCCTTATCCACGATCATCTCCAGCGCATCCGCGGGAGCCCGCAGTTCATCCATGATAACCTTGACGGTATCCTTATAGAAGAAGGCCTGTTTCTTGGCATCCTCGATCGCGGAAGCCTCCTTTTCCGCCTTTTTCAGCTTATCAAGCGCGGTCTGCATCGCAGCCAGTTTCTCGCCCACCTCGGTCAGAAGCGTATCCTGCATCGTGGCATCCGCGCCGGCCGTCTTCACCGCGTTCACGGTATCGGCAAGCTCCTTCGTATAGCGCACGACCGCGGGAATAATCTGTTTACCCGCCATATCGATCATGGTCAGCGCCTCAATGTTGATGGACTTTGCGTAAGTCTCATAAATGATCTCTTCTCTGGATTCCAGCTCCACTTTTGTAAAGATGCCGAACTTCTCAAACAGCTTCACGGCCTTGTCGGTGGTGATCGTTTCCGCCGCCTCGATCATGGACTTGATGTTGGGCAGACCTCTCCTTGCGGCCTCCTCCACCCACTCGTCGGAGTAGCCGTTGCCGTTGAAGATGATCCTCTGGTGCCTGGTCATGTACTCCTTGATGAGATCGTGGATCGCCACTTCCCTATTCTGCGCCTGTTCCAGTCTGTCCGCCGCCTCGCAGAACGCCTCCGCCACGATTGCGTTCAGCGTGGTGTTCGGGCTGGCGATGGAATCCGCGCTGCCCACCATACGGAACTCGAATTTATTACCCGTGAAGGCAAAAGGCGAGGTCCTGTTTCTGTCCGTCGCATCCTTCTGGAAATCAGGCAGGGTAGAAACGCCTGTCTCAAGGATACCGCCCTCCTTAACGCTCGTTGCCGCGCCGGTCTCAATGAGCTGGTTCACCACATCCTCAAGCTGCTCGCCAAGGAAGATGGAGATGATCGCCGGCGGCGCCTCGTTCGCGCCCAGTCTGTGATCGTTGCCGACGTCGGAAGCGGACTGTCTAAGCAGATCCGCATGGGTATCCACCGCCTTCAGGATGCAGGCAAGCACCAGTAAGAACTGTACGTTCTCATTAGGGGTGTCGCCGGGATCGAGAAGGTTCACGCCGTTGTCGGTGGTGATCGACCAGTTGTCATGCTTACCGGAACCGTTCACGCCCGCGTAAGGCTTTTCATGTAATAAACAACGCATGTTATGTTTAACAGCCACCCGCTTCATGGTCTCCATTACGATCTGGTTGTGATCGACCGCGATATTGGCCGTCTCATAAATAGGCGCAAGCTCATGCTGGGCGGGCGCCACTTCGTTATGCTGGGTCTTTGCCGTCACGCCCAGCTTCCACAATTCTTCGTTCAGGTCCTTCATATAAGCTCCCACGCGCTCTCTGATGACGCCGAAGTAATGATCCTCCATCTCCTGCCCTTTGGGTGCCGGCGCACCGAAAAGGGTACGGCCTGCAAACATCAGGTCGGTCCTCTTCATAAACAGGTCCTTATCCACAAGGAAATATTCTTGCTCCGGACCCACGGAAGCGGTCACCTTGGTCGCCTCGTTATTGCCAAACAGCCGCACGATACGCAGCGCCTGTTCGCTCAGCGCCTCCATCGAACGCAGAAGCGGCGTTTTTTTGTCGAGCGCCTCGCCCGTGTAAGAGCAGAACGCCGTAGGGATACAAAGGATCGTGCCGCAGCCGGACTCTTTCAAAAATGCCGGAGACGTGATATCCCATGCCGTGTAGCCCCTCGCCTCAAAGGTCGCCCGCAGGCCGCCCGACGGGAAGGAGGAGGCATCCGGCTCGCCCTTGATCAACTCCTTGCCGGAGAACTCGGTCAGCATCTTGCCCAGATCATCGGGATGCGACACAAAGGCGTCGTGCTTCTCCGCCGTGATGCCGGTCAGCGGCTGGAACCAGTGCGTGTAATGGGTCGCGCCGTTCTCCACCGCCCAGTCCTTCATGGCCTTAGCCACGATATTTGCGGTGTTCATGGAAAGCTCACCGCCCTCAGTCATCACCTTCACCACTTCCTTGTAGGCGCTTCTCGTGAGACGCTCCTGCATCTTGCCGAGGGTGAACACGTTCTTTGCAAAAATCTCTTCCACATTGAATACTTCGCTCATAATCTCCTCCATCCCGGTTTCAAAAAAATGCGCCCCAAAAAAACACCCTTTTTTGGAACGCCATCGTTCTGAATACCTGTATACAATTTCTGTATCTAAGATACTCTACTTTGAAAGAAAATGCAAGCCCTAATTTTTACTTTTTTCTAATATGATAAAAAACAGCGTATCCCCCACCGCATACAACGGCAGATCGACAAGTCCGTCTCCCTCCCTGTAGTCCGCCATCGATGTGCGGATCGAAAGCTCCGGATCAAACTTTTCCCGATAAGTTTTCAGGCTCTTTGCTTTCAGATTCACTTCCGCTTTCACTTCAACAGGCACACTCTGTCCGCCGGCATCCAAGACAAAATCAATTTCGCAGGAGCCCCTGTCATTGGTGTAATAATAAATTCCCAGATCATCTATGGTTATCAACTGCTGACACACGTATTGCTCGGTCAGCGCTCCCTTAAACTCCGTAAACAGATCGCTGCCTTCCAGCAATACGCGCTGGTGCAGCCCGGTCATACAACCGAGAAGCCCCACATCCACGAAAAAGAGTTTAAAGGCCTTTAGGTCCTCATATGCTTTTAACGGAATCCCCGGCGAGTTCACACGGCTGACCCTGTGTACCAGCCCGCAGTCGCAAAGCCACATGATCGCCGTCTCATACTCTTTTGCCCTCCCGCCTTCACGCACAAGGCCATAGACAAACTTCTTGTTTTCTTTCGCAAGCTGGGAAGGTATGCTGTTCCATACCATACGGATCTTTGGCACGATCTCTATCGGCGCATGCTTGGAAAAATCCTGTTCGTACGCTGTCAAAATACGCTTTTGTATCTCCCGCACCGCATTAAAATCCTTTTCCTCGGCAAAGGACTGCACTGCCTCCGGCATGCCGCCGACAAAATAATACTGTTTCAGCGCATCGATATAGGTCTGTTTAAAAGCCATGATCATCGGCCAGTCCTGACGCTCCAGCAGCCCGGCAAAACGCGCATCTGCAGTCGCCAGCAAAAACTCCCGAAAAGAAAGCGGGTAAAGACTCAGAAAGTCCACCTTGCCCACCGGATAGGATGTCCCCTCATGCAGGGCAATTCCCAGCAGGGAACCGGCGCAGATAATATGATACTGCGGCGCATTTTCATAGAAATATTTGAGGGCAGACAGCGCCCTCGGTACTTCCTGCACTTCATCAAACAGTAACAGCGTGCTGTCCGCATTTATTTTTTTTCCGGCATACAGCTCGAAACCCTCGATCAGACGGTCCGTATCCAGATCGGAGACAAATAGCTGCGCCATCACGGAATTGGAGTCAAAATTAATATATACCGTGTCAGCATAAGCCTGCCTGCCAAATTCCTTCATCAGCCATGTTTTGCCGACCTGTCTCGCCCCTTCAATGATCAACGGCTTGCGGCGCTTGCTCTCTTTCCACCGATATAGTTTTTCAATCGCATCCCGATACATGCTTGTCCCTCCACAAAAATCGTACAAGCCTATTATACCATGACGCTAGCAGAAACACAACATTTATTGCAATGAAAAACTGTGTATATGTATCATTTTATCGTATGAAAAAGTGTAATATATACATTTTTTACGACGAAAATGGTGGTTTCTCGGAGATAATCACAAAGTAATTTTCTCCCGCCGAGTTTCGCTCTGCGGAACTCGCAGAGATACTTCCGCAGGAAGTTTCTCTTTGCGGAGGATATCCCCCACCCCGGCCTTGGCGGTCAGCTCTACCTCGATGATCTGCTTCGGGTGCGGACAGGATTCCACGGGACTGCCTTCCCCGTCATACATGGCAAGTACCTTGACGGGAACATTCCCGCCGTCCGGCTTCATGATCTCGATCTCATCCCCCACGCAGAATTTATTGCGCTGTTCAATGCGGGCGCGGCAGATAGCCCGTGCGTCCCGTGTCTCTTCCGCCGCAGCCGCAACGTACGCCGTCCGAACCTCTTCCTCTGCTGCCGCATCGTACGCCATTCGAACTTCCCCTGCCTCTTCCGCATCGTACATGATCACCGCGCTCACGATCCCCAGATAGACGGCCTCGCTCACATAGGTGCTTTCGTCATAAATCTGCGTATTCTCATCCGCTTTTCCAAAATAAAAGCCGGTGGTGAATTTCCGGTAGGTACATTTACCGATCTCCGCCCGATACCAGTCCATGTTAGCGCGGTATTTTTCTTCGGAATCAAAGTAATCGTCGATCGCCCGCCTGTAGGTGCGCGCCACGGTGGCCACATAGAGGGCTGTCTTCATCCTGCCTTCTATCTTAAAGCTGTCGATCCCCGCCTCCACAAGCTCCGGAATGTGTTCTATCATATTGAGGTCCTTGGAATTAAAGAGAAAGGTGCCGCGGTCATTCTCAAAGACGGGCAGATATTCGCCCGGCCTCGTCTCCTCCGCCAGCGCATACTTCCAGCGGCAGGGATGGGTGCAGGCGCCGCTGTTCGCGCTGCGTCCGGTAAAATAGCTGCTCAAAAGACAGCGTCCTGAATAGGAGATGCACATTGCGCCATGTACAAAGCTCTCGATCTCCATCTCCTGCGGGATCCGTTCGCGAATTTCCTTAATCTCCCGCAGGGAAAGCTCTCTTGCCGACACGACGCGCTTTGCGCCCTGCTCCTGCCAGAAGCGGTAGGTCAGATAATTGGTGTTGTTGGCCTGCGTGGAAATATGGATGTCGATCTCCGGACAGATCTCTCTCGCCAGCAGAAACATCCCCGGATCGGCGATAATCAGGGCATCCGGCTTGAGGGCTTTCAGCTCCTGAAAGTAGTCTCTCGCGCCCTCCAGATCGTAATTATGCGCTAAAATATTTGCCGTAACATATACACGCACGCCGTTATCGTGGGCATAGGCGATCCCTTGCGCCATCTCTTCCATGGAAAAGTTCTTCGCCTTGGCCCGCAGGCCGTACGCTTCTCCGCCGATATAGACCGCGTCCGCGCCAAAAATAACACCTGTTTTTAATACTTCCAGACTGGAGGCCGGAACGAGCAACTCTGGTTTTTTCATCACGTTCTCCTATTTTTTACAGATACCGTCACCCCGTCGCCCACGGGCAGGATCGTCGTCGTAAGCGCATCGTTGTGGGTCAGTTCAAAGAGATATTCCCGCATCCGGCTGTGGATGGTGCGGTCCCTCCTCTCAACGGCAAACCTTGATTCCAAGATATCGCCGTCCTGCAGCACATTGTCAGAAACTAACAGGCCGCCCGGCGCCAGCAGGCGCAGAACCTCCGGCAGAAACGCAGGATACTGTCCCTTGGCCGCGTCCATAAAGATCATATCGTAGGGGCCTGAAAGCTCTTTTAAGATATCGGCAGCATCCCCCGCAAGCAGCGTGACCGCATCTTCCCTGCCCGCCCGCCGGAAATTTTCCCTTGCCGCAAGGATCCGTCTCTCCACCTTTTCAACGGTAGTGACGTGACAGCCCGCCGGCGCGTATTCGCTCATCAAAAGCGCAGAAAAACCAACGGCGCATCCCACCTCCAAAATGGACATGGGCCTATGCAGCGCGAGCAGGAACCGCAAAAGTCCCTGCGTCTGCGTGCGTATGATTGGCTCGTTGGTTTCTAAAGCTTCCTGTTCGATCTGATCTAAAAAGGGGGTGTTTCCCCTGTCAAACGACGCAAGAAAAACATCCAGCCGCTCCTTGTCGATCACTTGCCGACCTCCTGTTTTTCTTCCTCGTCGGGGGCGTTCTCCGCCATCACCGCCATCATCTCTTCCGCCGTCATCGCCGTACTCAGATCGTAGATGCCGGGCTGTATCTTGCCATGGTTTTCGGATAAAAGCTCCTGAATCACAAAAAGATTTCCGTCGCGGATCAGACCGCGCTCTTCCAACATATCGCCCACTGCCTTGACAGAGACAGGCTCCTTAACGCTCACGCTGATGATCCTGCCTTCGCCCAGAGAAACAGGGGCTTCCGTAAAGATACGGTAGCCGTAATCGTAGGCCGCCGCCGATGCTTTAATCAGGTATGATATAAAAAATATCAGCGCCGCTATTTTGATGACCAGCTCCACCGTGGAGCCTATGATACCCTTGATTGTCATATGGTACTCCTATCCGAGTTCGCGAAGCGAATCTCGCGATCATATGTCAGCTCGATTACCCGAGTTCGCGAAGCGAATCTCGCGATCGAGCTTTGCTCGATCACTCAAAGTCGATTTTTTCTGCTAACAATACGTACACTTCCTGCATCATGCGGCAGAAAGCCAGCTCGGCCCGCAAAAAATCATCCACAAAAGGATTTTCCCGGAATTTTTCGTACTCCATTTCAAACGCTTCTACGCGGTCAAAAAGCTCATCCCCGTCCGCCTCGTTCTGGAGATCAAAATTGCGCTGTCTGAACTCGTTTACTTTCTCGTAGAGATCAGGCTGCTTTTTGATCTTTTCCCGCTGAAACAGATATTCCTTATAAGTATCGGACTCCATGATCTTATCCGCAAACTGATGGGCGGCTTCGATGATCTCGTTGTCTGACATGGTGACCCATCCTTTCTCTTTAGACTTCCATGATGATCGGCAGGATCATGGGTCTTCTCTTCGTGCGCTTCCAAACAAACTCGCTCAGGGTGTCCTTGATGACGCCTTTTAACTTGCCCCAGTCCGCCTTTCTGCTCCTGTCAAGGCAATCCTGCACGGCCTCTTCCACCACGCCTCTCGCCTCGTCCAAAAGCTCGTCTGATTCTCTCACATAGACAAACCCTCTGGTCACGATATCGGGTCCGGACACAAGCTGATCGCTGCCGGATTCCAGCGCCAGCACCACGATCACGATACCGTCCTCCGCCAGATGCTGTCTGTCACGCAGCACAACATTTCCCACGTCGCCTACGCCAAGGCCGTCCACAAGGATCGCGCCCACAGGCACCCTGCCGGTGACCACGGCTTTTTCCTCATCCATCTCCAGCACATCGCCGGACTGTAACATAAAGATATTTTCTTTGGGGATGCCAAGTCCCGCCGCGATCTTAGCCTGCGCCTTTCTATGCTTATATTCGCCGTGAACGGGCACTGCGTACTTTGGCCGCACCAGCGAATAGATGAGCTTGATCTCTTCCTGACAGGCGTGGCCGGATACATGCACATCCTGAAAGATCACGTCCGCGCCTTTCATCTGCAATTCATTGATCACATTGGTGACAGCCTTCTCATTGCCCGGTATGGGATGGGAAGAAAAGATCACCGTGTCGCCCGGCATAATGGAGATCCTTTTGTGGTTATCGCTCGCCATGCGGCTTAGGGCCGCCATGCTCTCGCCCTGACTGCCAGTGGTGATAATGACCGTCTTCTCCGGCGGGAAATTCTTTAACTCGTCCATGTCGATCAGCGTCCTGTCGGCGATCTGCAGGTAACCGAGCTTGGAAGCGGTATCAATGATGTTGACCATGCTGCGGCCTTCCACCACCACTTTCCTGCCAAACTTCTCCGCGGTATTGATGATCTGCCGCACCCTGTCCACATTGGAAGCAAAGGTCGCGATCAGGATCCTTGTATCCTTATGCTCTAAAAAGAGGGAATCCAGCGTATGTCCTACCGTTTTTTCCGAGGGGGTAAAGCCCTGTCTCTCGGCGTTCGTAGAGTCGCACATCAGGGCCAAAACGCCCTTTCTGCCAATCTCCGCAAAACGCTGCAAGTCGATGGCATCGCCAAATACCGGCGTGTAATCTACCTTAAAGTCTCCCGTGTGGACCACCACCCCCGCAGGAGAGTAGATCGCCAGCGCGGCAGCATCCACGATACTGTGATTGGTCTTGATAAATTCAATCCGAAACTGCCCAAGATTGATCGACTGCCCGAATTTGACGACCTTTCTCTTGGTAATATTCATCAGATCATGCTCTTCCAGCTTATTTTCGATAATGCCCATCGTCAGTTTCGTCGCGTAGATGGGAATATTGATCTCTTTCAGTACATAGGGCAGCGCCCCGATGTGATCCTCGTGTCCGTGGGTAATCACAAACCCCTTCACTTTATTGATATTGTCCCGCAAATAGGTGATATCGGGTATCACCAAATCGATGCCCAGCATCTCGTCTTCCGGGAATGACAGACCGCAGTCCACCACAACAATGCTATCCTCATACTCAAAGGCGGTGATATTGAGCCCGACCTGCTCCAGACCGCCCAGAGGGATAGCTTTCAGCTTCGCCGCTGACCTTCCCTGTTCATTTTTCTTCAAATAAAAATACCTCCATTTCTCACTTCATACTGCTTATCTTATACAATGTCCACGTCGTCCATTATCTTTTCAAACACAGCCGCCACTGCGCTTAAAGTTTCATCGTCGTCTACGATCTCGTATACCGCTTCTTTTTCCTCCGTCTGCGAAACATCGCGCAAAATCAACGCCTCGCCGTCACCCTCCGCGGAATCCGTCACCAAAAGGTAATCCAAGCCGCCTATCCTTGTCTGTTCCAGCACATAAAAATCGACCGGATCGCCGTCTTGCGGGGTAAAAGTAATCTTCTCCATGTAAATACTCCACCTTTTTCATTATTTACGGGAGTCGAGATAATTTTGCAAAATCAGGCACGCCGCAATCTTATCCACCTGCTCTGCGCGTTCTTCCCTGCGCAGCCCCGCCTCTATCATCGACCGCTCGGCCGCCACCGTGGTCAGCCTCTCGTCCCACATCGTCACGGGAAGACCCGTCCTTCTCTCCAGCATCTCCTGAAAAGCAAGCGAAAGTTCGGCCCGCTCCCCCAGTGTGTCGTTCATATTCTTCGGCAGCCCCAGCACGATCTCCTCCACCTCGTATTCCGCGATCAGTTCTTCGATCCGCGCCAGCGTCCGCCTGAGTTTATTCTCCCGTTCCCGTCTGATGATCCCGATCCCCTGCGCTGTAATGAGTAAAGGGTCGCTGATCGCCACCCCCACCGTCTTTGCGCCGAAGTCTAGTCCCATGATCCTCATTACTCTTCTTCACCGTAATCGACTGTATTAGTCAATCCTTCTTCGTTCCGTCAATGGAGTTTTTGATGTACTCCACCAGCATTTCTTCTACAAGCTCGTCCCGCTCCACCTTCATAATAAGGCTTCTCGCACTCTTGTGGCTGGTGATGTAGGTAGGATCGCCGGACATGATGTAGCCGACGATCTGATTGACCGGATTATATCCCTTTTCCGTCAACGCCTCATAGACCGTAGACAGTACCAGCTTCACGCCCGTCTCCGGCGGTTCCGTCTCCACCGTAAAAAATTGTGTGTTTTCTAAATCCTGCTCCCGCATATTCTCACGCCCTTATCTGTTGTCTATTATTTCCATTTATTTCCGTGCTTATCCTTGTAGTATACCTTATTCCTCTATAAATTTCAATTATGTAAATTAACATAAATAATTTTAATGCTTACCACAAAAGCAAGCGAGCATCCTCAGACAGTGCAGGCGGCACCGCGCCGGGCCTTGCCAGATAAAATCCCTGTAAAAGATCGGCCCCCAGCTCCAGCAGTTTCTTTAGCTCCGCTCCTGTCTCGACACCCTCGGCAATGATCATCATATCCCGTTTATGGGCATACTCTACGATATTCTTTACGATATGCTGCTTGTTTTCGTCCACATCCACATCCCGCACGATGGTGACGTCCACCTTCACATAGCGCGGATTCAGCGTCAAAAGATTCAGCTCGCTGTTGTAACCGCTGCCATAGTCATCCAGTGCAAAGATCCCCGTAAAGCCCTCCGCCGCGCTCTTCTTGCGAATCAGGGAAACATCCATATTCTCCGTCTCCGTGATCTCGATCACCACGCGGTTCTGAATCTTCTCGAACCGTTCATGGTATTCCTTCTCTTCCTCTTCCGTCATGTCCTCGTTGGCAATGGAATTAATGAACAAAAGCGCATCTTCCGATACCAGCTTCTTCTCCAGAAGGTTCAGATAACTTTCCGTAGCCACAAACATGGTAAGCTTTTCGATCTCGGCCATACAGCCTTCCTCTCTGGCGATCTGCAGGACCACCTGCGGATTCGCAAGCCCCGGCATATCCACCCGCATCAGGGCCTCGTATCCGTAGACCTCGCCGTTCTCCGCCTTAAAGATGGGCTGGAAATGATAACTGATCTTCTTTGTCTCCAGCATCTGATGGAACTCGATGCGGCTCTGATCCTCGGACATCTGCTGCTTCCAAGCTTCCATGTCAAATTCTCTGAGAAGCCCCTTCTTTGTGCGCTTCACCTGATACATTGCAAAATCGGCATATTTTAAGAGCATGGCCCGGTTATCGCTGTCCTGCGGATACCAGGCGTAGCCGCCGGATGCGGAAAGTCCCATATTCTGACCGTCGGGCAGCACAAATTCCACTTCGGATATCGCCTGATAAAGCTTCTGCAGGCAGGCGGATATCTCTTCCTTCCCGTCATAACCGTATAAGAGGAGTACGAACTCGTCGCCGCCCATGCGGGCACATAGCGTACCTTCCGGCGTATTCTGCTGGAAACAGGTGGCCGCCGTCTGAATATACAGGTCACCAAAATTATGTCCAAAGCGGTCATTGGTAGTCTTTAAATTATCCAGATCGATCATCACAAGGGCCGCCGTCTTCATGATCTCAGGATGCTCAAACAATTCGTCCGCCTCCCTGCGGAAGCCCTGTCTGCCGTAGAGTTTCGTCAGGATATCGCTGTCCCGTTCCCGCTCGATCTGCTTTCTCTCAAGCGTGGCGGTGGTCACATCCTCCAAAAGACCCACCAGCCTGTCCCCATCCTGCGTGGAAGAGGAACGCAGATAACGCACCCTGCCGTCCGGCTCGTTCATGGCATAGACGGTACTGCCGTCCTCCATGACTTTGGAAGTCACATTCTTTTTGATCTCCATCTTGATCTCGCGAAAACGATCTACCGTCAAATTCTTAATGTCGACATCACTTGCGCCCATCAGCTTAAAATAGTTTTCCGTCACATACACATTATCGGAGCCTTCCCGCAATTCATATCCCGCCATATCCACGCTGGACATCCGCATGATCTGTGTAAAACGGGTGGCTGAATCCATGACCTCCTGCTGCAGGCGGGCGATCGCGTCGGAAAACTGGTCGATCTCCCGGATCCCCGTGCGGGAAAGCTGCGGCAGCGTCCCCTGCGCTTTGGCCTTTTCCACCTCATCCGAAAGCTTCTGGATCGGCTTGGAAAGGCGATAGCTGACCAGAAAGATACCGAGCAGACCGATCAGCATCGTCACCAGAAAGCAGGCCGTCAGCGTGCGCCTGATCTGCGAGGAGAACGCGAAAAGATCACTCCTCTTAGCCATGCCGACCAAGTACCAGCGGTCCTTGTCAAAAGGCGCGTTGCGGCTGTATAAAACGAGCTGTCTTGCCTCGCCAAAATACGCATCCTCCCCATCGGTGACCACGCCATCTTCTCCGCCTTCGAAGGCAAATCCTATCGTATCAAGGCTTTCTTCATTCATCGTTTCACTGGAAAGAACCACGGGCCGTAAGCTTTCATCCTCACCGTTTGTACAGGCCAGCAGATAGGAACCCCGCTCCCGCTCTAAAAGCTCCCCGCAGGGCAGAAGCGTTTCCAGATAATCCGTAAGAAGTTCCACACCGATCACACCGTATACCGTGCCGTCCGACAAAATAAGCGGCTGCGAATAAGCGATCGCCTCCTTTTGATCTCCGGAAAGCCGGTAAGTCTCCGTTGTCCAGTAGCCGTAAGCCGAAGCATTCAGCGCCCCCTCCCCGTCCATCGCCGCCTGAAAGGGTTTATAGAAAAAGGGCTGTTCCACGCTGTCCGCTGCTGAAAAAACAGGCTGCCAGCCGCTGTCGGTCGCCAGATAATTGCCCCGTACCACATCCACGGAAGCACGCTCCACCAAAATATCCGCATGCCGCTGCGAAGCCGTGGAAACGGGATCCAGATCCCGCAGATAGATGCCCTGCACCGTCTCCGGCGCATTTTCTGTGAGTGACTTTGTATTTAACAGCACAAAAATACCCGATACCTGCCTGCTGTACATGGCGCTTATCAGATCTGGACACAAGTCATTGATCAGTCCCGCGCTGCCGCCGGGTTTGTCAAAGTCTTCCTTCGTCAGTTCGCCGCTCATGAGCATCCCCGACACGCGCAAATTGACCTCATTGGTCAACGCTTCCAGATTCGACCAGCTCTCTGTCATTTTACCGGCAAGATAACTGCCTCGGTTTTCCACCTGCTTTGCCAGAATATCCTTCGTGTTCTGATTGATCGTCTGAATCACGCCGCTCATTGCAAGGCTTCCTATCAGGAGCAGCATCTCCGCCGCCAGCACCGCCAATAGGGATTTCATGGCAATCCGGAAAATAGATTTTCCGCTTTCTTTTCTTTGATCGGACATTTGTACTCACCTGCGATTACTTTATACAAGCTGTCTGTCTACTGTGCAAACTCCTCCAAACGATGCAGGGTCTCCTCGTACCAGGCATCAAAATTATCATCCAGCTCAAACTCCGCTACGGATTCCTCCAGACGAAGGCCCTGTGCCATCTTCTCCAATACGATCTCCCTGTCTGCCGTCGCTTTGTCGCTCAGGGCATATTCCAAAACATTCCTCGCCTTGCCGCCGTTCTCAAAAGCTTTTGTGGTATAAAGTTCGTTTCCGTTCACCATATCCACGCCCGCCGTGAGGACTTTTTTCATATCATCCTCAATCTGCGCGCCGCTGCCCAAAATAGCGTTCATATCGTTAGCGGTCTTGGTCACCGGAAGATAGCCGGAACCTACGGAAAATTTGATATTTCTCTCATCTGTGGTAAACCATTTCAAAAATTCCACGGAAGCGTAAATTTCCGCCTCCTCACCCTTGGTCACGACCATGCCCGCACCCTGCTGCACCGCATAGTCCCCGCCTGCAAATTTCGGGCAGGGCAGCACGTCCATCTCGATTGGGTAGCTCTCGGAATCGCTGATATTCACCGCATCCGGGAAAAAGGATGTGCCGGAACTGGACCCCACATAGGCGATGATGTTGCCCGTCTTGATATCGTCGCTCCGAAAACGCCCGGTCGCCGCAAAATGCCCTTTGATAAAAGGAATATAATAGTTATCCCACAGCTTTTTCGCCACTGCTTTATCGAAGTTGAGCGTCATTTTGCCGTCCGTGACCTGAAAGATCTCCTGTCCAAGCTGCATGCTGCCGATCAGCATATAATTTGCCATCGCATCCCTGCCAAAGAGCGCCTTGCCGTCGTCAGGCACATCGGGTGTCAGCGAATCCGTCCATTCAAAATATCTGGCAGCCGTGGCAGTCAGCCCTTCCATATCCGCCATATCGTCATAAGAAGCACCCGTAGCCGCCGCAAACGCGTCCCAGTCCGTCTTGTTGATAACCAACAGTTCGAGCGACTTGGCTGTCGGGAAAATCTTGATCTCGCCCGTACCCGCGAAATCACCTTCTTTCAGGTAACTGTCTATGTAAGCGTTCTTTTCTTCATCGCTCAGATAATCTTTCAGGTCCACAACCTGACCCAATTGGTCAACCGCATAAGCCGTATCTGCGTAAGCCATGAAAATGTTCGGCACCTCGTCCGCACCGACCTCGCCCTGCACCGCGGCAAGCACATTGGTCTCCAGATCGTTCACCGAACCCTGACTGACGCTCTTTACAATGATGCCCTTCTGCGCGCCGACAGTCTGGTTAAATTCCTCGACCATGCCGTCAAAGGCGCTGAGCTGATCGCCGTTATAATATGTCCATACTGTGATCTTTGTGGGATTTTTCGGATCCAGAGGCGACTTATCGCCGCAGGCGCAAAGAAGCAGCCCCAGTGCGCAGACCGCACACAGCAATATCGTCTTTTTCTTCCGTTTCATCGTCATTTCCTCCCTGTCAGGGCAGCTTCCGCAATCGTATACGTGTTCTGAAATTTTCCGCAATTTGCCCTATATGTCATAATTTGCGATATATGTTTTTATTGTACTCCCTTTTCACCGAGGGGTCAAGTTTCGCATCTGCGCGAAAATCAGCGTCTCATTCAATATCAATCGGCTCGGCAAGAAGAATATCCTCCTCCAAAAAGGACGTAAGACGGCATAAAATAATACGGTTATTCATAGCTTCACCCTGCGAATCCCGAAATACGAAGCTTCCCTGCTCCTTGAAAGCAGCCTTGACATAATGGGGGGTATGACCGACCCACCAGCTCCCATCCTCTCTCTCAATACGCTCCTCAAAGAGGACCGGCGCCTCTTTCCCCAAAAAGGTCCTGCGAAACGCCGCCGACATCTCCCGCTCCAGCTTCATCAGCCGCTCGCTTCTCACCGCTTTTTCTGCCTCGGTGAGCTGCCCCGGCATCTTCGCCGCAGGCGTGCCCTGCCTTCTGGAGTACTTGAAAATGTGCATCTCATAAAAGCCGACCCGTGAAAGGAAGGCCTCCGTCTCCTGAAATTCCGTCTCTGTCTCCCCCGGAAAGCCCACGATCACGTCGGTGGTGATCGCCGGATTCTCGTAAGCCTTCCGCAGACACCCGACCGCTTCCAGATAAGCAGCCGTATCGTACTTTCGGTTCATCCGGCGAAGGACGGTGTCGCTGCCGCTCTGCAGGGAGAGATGAAAGTGCGGACAGACCTTGGGAAGCGCACACAGCTCCTGCGCAAATTCTTCCGTCACAATGCCCGGCTCAAGCGATCCCAGCCGGATCCGCTCCACTCCCGCAAGCTTTGACAGCTCCCGCAGAAGCGGCAGAAGCCCAGACCCGCCGCGGTCCATCGGAGATCCGCTTTGCCAAGCTATACCGTAGGAGCTTAAATGGATCCCCGTCAGCACAAGCTCCTGATAACCGGCCTTTGCAAGCCGCGCCGCCTCCGCCAGCACATCTTCCCGCCTACGGCTCCTGATCCGCCCTCTGGCGTAAGGAATGATGCAATAGGTACAAAACTGGTTACAGCCGTCCTGAATTTTCAAAAAAGCACGAGTGTGACCCGATGTCTCCCGCAGGGTCAGCTCCTCGTACTCCGCCGCCTGCCCGATGTCGATCTTATGGACTTCCGCCCGTCTTTTTCCTGCAGACAGCGATTTTTCTTCCGAGGGCTCCTCCATCCGCTCCGCTGCCGTTTCGTTTCCTTTCGGGGATGTTTGCCGCCTCGCCAGATAATCTTCCAGAATCTCCGCCAGCTCCCCTTTTTTGTTGTTGCCGATAGCGATATCCACCGTGCCGTCCGCTTCCAGACTCTCCTGCCCCGTCTGCACATAACAGCCGACAGCCACCACTACGGCTTCCGGATTCAGGTTCCTCGCGCGGTGGAGCATCTGCCTGCTTTTTCTGTCTGCAATGTTCGTGACCGTACAGGTGTTCACAATATAAACATCAGCCTCTTCATCAAAAGATACAATTTTGTATCCCTTTTCTTGTAACATTTGTTGCATAAAGTCCAGTTCATAAGCATTTACTTTACAGCCAAGATTATGTAATGCTACACTTTTCATAGTAATCTCCGCATTTTTTGTAGTGTTTTATCATTGACTTTTATTCATTCAACATTTAGTATTATGTTCAGAAAGTATAAAAATCAAAGGAGGTAATTCCGCAATGAAAACCGTACAGATTTCTTTAAATTCTATCGATAAGGTTAAATCTTTCGTGAATGATATCACAAAGTTTGATTACGATTTCGATCTTGTGTCCGGCAGATACGTGATCGACGCAAAATCTATCATGGGTATCTTCAGCTTAGATTTATCCAAGCCGATCGACTTAAACATCCACGCTGAGGACGGCACGGATGAGGTTATGGCGGCGCTGAAGCCCTACATCATGTAGTGTGCGCCTGTCACAGCATAGAAGAAATCCAGAGCAGCTCGGAAATTTCCGGGCTGCTTTTTTGCGCAGGCACGCATCTATAAGTTTGCTGTTTCTAAATACCTATTGAAAAACGGGAAAAAATGACATATAATATGCTTAACAGGACAGCCGGAAGGTGAATGCGACTCACCCGACCCGGCGAATTAAACTTTAAACTATTAAGAAATAGCCGTCAGCTCTCGCCAAAGAACAGGACGGCTATTTCTTATTTTTCAAATTTAGAATCGCAACTACCAGTAACGCAATAGTAAGTATAACCTGCATTTCCTCATATGTACTCATAATAATCACCCCTTCCTCAGAACTCGGATCAGGTGAGAGCACGTCCCCCGGCTGCCCCGGCAAGCATATTATATTGTCAATGTACGATCCACTTTCCTCTATTGTTGATTTTATGCCTGCACCACGATCACTTCCTTCGTCTCCAGCGCCTTCTCCACCAGCTCATCGATCCCTTCCTGCAAATTCTGTTCATGCCTTTTGATGATATTCAGATTCGGCTTGGTGACGGGATGCTTGGCCACAAAAATGGTACAGCAGTCCTCGTAAGGCAGGATGGACGTCTCGTAGCTGTCGATCTTTTCCGCGATCTCCACGATCTCCATCTTATCAAAACCGATCAGCGGCCGATAGACAGGCATGGTACACACCTCGTTGGTGGCAGCCAGACTCGCCATAGTCTGTGACGCCACCTGCCCGATGCTCTCTCCCGTGATCAAACCCAGACACTCCGTCTCCTTTGCGATATGCTCCGCAATCCGCATCATGTAACGGCGCATGATGATGGTCAGCTCGTCATGCGGACATTTATCATAAATATAAAGCTGGATATCCGTGAAATTCACCACGTGAAGCCAGACAGGCCCCGCGTAGGCCGCCACCTTTTTAGCTAAATCGACCACCTTCTGCTTCGCCCGCTCGCTGGTGTAAGGCGGCGCGTGAAAGTACACCGCGTCGATCTTGACGCCGCGCTTGGCGATCATCCATCCCGCCACCGGAGAATCGATGCCGCCCGACAAAAGCAACATCGCCTTGCCGCCAGTCCCTACAGGCATGCCGCCCGGACCGGGTATAATCTCGGAATAAAGATAGATCTTGTCCCGCACTTCCACATGCAAAAGGATGTCCGGTTTATGCACATCCACGCGCATTTCCGGATAGGCGTCAAGGATCACGCCGCCCAGCTCCACATTGATCTCCATGGAATCGAGCGGATAATTTTTGCGCGCCCGCCTCGCCGCCACCTTAAAGGTCTTGTCCCTGTCCGGATACACGTCGCCGATGTAGCGCACCACATCCTCGCCAAGCTTCTCAAAACCCTCGTCCTCCACATACACTACCGGACAGATGCCGGAGATGCCAAAGACCTTTTTCAAGCTCTCCACCGTCTCCTCAAAATCAAAGTCCGAGAGGGCGTCCACATAGATACGCCCATCCGTCCTGCGCACCGCAAACTCTCCCTCCGCCTTTTTCAGGGCATACTTGATCTGCTTGACCAGCGCCTCCTCAAAAAGGTAGCGGTTCTTGCCCTTAACACCGATCTCCGCGTATTTTATCAGAAATGACTTGTACATATTTTCTCCTTCTCTCCAATTATCCGGCGAGGGGCCGCAGGGCCCCTCATTTTAGTGTCGGGTATACCTTCTCAGCTTCGGCACGATCTCCTCCAGATTCTGACAAGCGTATGCGATCTCCTCTCCCGTGGTGCGGGCCGACAAGCTAAAACGGATCGTGGAGTGCAAAAGTTCCTTCTCCACGCCGATCGCCTTTAACGTCGCGGACGGCTGCGGTTTATGCGCCGCGCAGGCGCTTCCGGCGGAAACGTAGATCCCCCGCTCCTCCAGTGCATGCAAAAGCACCTCGCTGCGGACGCCCCCAAATGAAGCGCTCACGATATGAGCGGCGCCCTCCCTGCCGGGACAGCCGTTTATCACCACATCCGGTATATTTTTGACTGCTTTGGTCAGTTCTTCCCGCAGCGCATACATCCTCTCCACATCCTGCTCCAGATTTTCATACGCTGACTCCGCCGCCTTGGCAAAGCCCGCGATTCCGGGCAGGTTCTCCGTGCCTGACCTAAGTCCCCGCTGCTGGCCGCCACCGTACATGACGGGACTGACCTTCGCGCCCTCCCGCAGATAGAGAAGACCCACGCCTTTCGGCCCGTGAATCTTATGTGCGCTCACGGAGAGCATATCAACCTGCATCTTTTTCGGATACAGACGGACCTTGCCAAACCCCTGCACCGCGTCTACATGAAACAGCGTTTTCGGATTCTTTTTTTTGATCAGTGCGCCCGCCTCCGCAATGGGCTGTATGCTGCCGATTTCATTATTGGTGTGCATAATGGAGACTAAAATGGTATCAGACCTGATCGCGTCCGAAAGCTCGTCAAGCGAAATGCGCCCCTGCCGGTCCACGGAGAGGTAAGTCACCTCAAAGCCCTGATCTTCCAAGTAGGCCGTAGTCTGCAGCACCGCCGGATGCTCGATCTTTGTCGTGATCACATGCCTGCCGCTCCTATGGTTTGCCATCGCCGCGCCGATCAGCGCAATATTATCAGACTCCGTCCCGCCGGAAGTAAAATAAATATCCTTTTCATTCACTTTTAAAAGCTTTGCAAACGTTTCTTCCGCGTATCTTAAGTAGGCTTCCGCCTCCACTCCCTTATGGTGCAGGCTGGAAGGATTCCCGTAATCTTCGCACAAGATCCTGTGCATCAACTGCGCGGCCTCCGCCAAGCAGACGGTGGTCGCGGAATTATCCAGATAGACTTCCATTGCTGTTATTTCCTTCCTAAACCCTATATCTCTAATATATGTTTTTTATCTTAAGCAGTGCACCGCTCATTGCCTATTCCAGATGGTACATCAGCCACGACAGTACGACCAGTCCTGCCGTTTCTGTGCGCAGGATGCGCCGACCCAAGGTGACGGGGGTAACATCCACCGCAAGCGCCATCTCCACCTCACCTTCCTCGAAGCCTCCCTCCGGCCCGATAAAGACCGCCACACTCTTTCCCGGTCCAATCCCTTCTATGATCTTTCTGGTCTGCGCCATATCCTCCTGCGACAGTTCGTAGGGAAGGAGACGCACATCCATCCCTTCCGCGTAGGACAGCGCCTCCTTCATCGTCATGGGCATCTTCACAGCAGGGATGACGCCCCGCCTGCACTGCTTGGCCGCCGCCTCCGCAATGCCCTGCCAGCGGTTCACCTTCGCCTGTGCCTTCTTCTCGTCCAGCTTTACCACACAACGCCTTGCCGCCACCGGAACGATCTCATGCACCCCCAGCTCAACGGCCTTCTGCACGATGAGTTCCATCTTATCCGCCTTGGGAAGACACTGGAACAGATAAATCTTTGAGGGCAGTTCCACCCCTTCTTCCCTGACAAAGCGCAGCGAACAGATCACCTGATCTTTCGTATACTCCTCGATGCCGCAGCGATACTCTTTATCATCCACACCGCATCTGACTGCGATCTCCTCGCCGGGTTTTAAGCGAAGCACATTTTTCATATGATTTACGTCGTTTCCCGTGATAACGACACGCGTGCCCTGAATCTGCGATGATTTTACAAAAAACTGATACATAAGCAATGCTCCATTTCGCCGTCGTTCTACCTAAAATTCACAAAAAACGACAGCCCCGACGACATCAATCCTGCTGCTCTTGCGTCTCCTCCGGCTCTTTCGCCGATTCCGCCTGCGCCTTGCGCAGCGTACGCTCTTCCCGTCTTCCCTTGAGGGTGCGAATCACTGTCACGATTTTTACAAGCAGCACAAACACAAGAACCCCCAATACAGCGCCAGCGCTGTCAATACAGACATCCGTAAACCGCCCCGACCGTCCCGGCACAAAAAGCTGGTGAATCTCGTCGGTGGCGGCATAGACGGCAGCCGCTCCGGAAGCGGTCCCACCCCTTCTAAACAGGCTCATCTCCCACTGCCCGATCCAGATAAAAATAAGGACAGACAAGATCCCGTACTCTGTCATATGGGCCATTTTGCGCACAAAACCCTCGATAGCGTCCGCAATTTCCTGCACCCGCTCTTCGCTTAAGCCCAGATGGAAAAAAATGCTGGTAGAATTCACCATCTGATAAGTCACGCTATGACTCACCTCTCCGGACTCCTCCTTGGTTTGCGCGGAAAAGGCAAAAATGATGCACATCCACACGATCGCCAGCACGCCGGCGAGATTTCTTAAAAAGGTCATTTTCATTCTCTTCCGCCTTGCGGCAGCTTTGTCCTGTTTGCTTTCTTCCTGCTCTTCTATCTCTTCCTTCTTCTTCATATCCCATTCCTTTTTCGCTATTTTTCATCGGAGCAGACTTATTGAGCCCGTCACATATGCGTCATATAGATGAGCGACCACTCAAAATGCTCTTCCTTATACTTTCCGATACTGTGATAATACACCAATACAAAGAATATCTGCACCAGCGCCGCGTATTTCCTCAGCCGTCCGCCCTTCTCCGCCCAAGCGATCAGGCGGGCTATAATCTCCTTCTTGTCTTCCTCCGTCATCCGGTTCTGCTCTGTGCTGAAGTACATCACAATATATAAGAGCCCTGATATCATCGCCATTGTCGCATACACCGCCACATTCGGATAGGCGTCTCCCGTCTTCGGCTCTTTCCCCGTGGGTACCCCCGATGCTTCTTCCACTGCAGTCTCCCGCACCTGAGTCGGCGGCTCATATACGCTTCCGTCGCCTGCTGGCGGCGTATACGCGGCAATCACGGTCGTTTCCTCCCCGGCTATCCTCACGTTCGTCGAACGGCTGCTCTCGTTCCCGGCATTATCCACTGCCGTCACTTTGACCGTATGCTCTCCGGCTCCCGCCACTTCCACGTTAAACGTGCAGCTCTCCACGATCCCGTCCGCAAAGCCCTTATCCGTCACGCTCTGCTCCTGTCTGTCATCCGTCCGCCAGCTTACCGCTGCGATCCCTCCTGTGACACGGCGGCTGCTGTCTTCGTCCGCATCGTCGTATACCGTCACTTCCACGACTGCCCTGCCGTCTTTTATCCCCTTATGCGCAAAGCGGATAAGCGGCGCGTTGTCTTCCACGATGACGCCGCCTCCCTGCGCCGTGAGCAGCTTTCCGGGCGATTCGTTCCCGGCCCTGTCCCTGCACATGAGGGAGATGGTCCCCTTATAATCCTCCGCTATGGTGACCTTTGCCTGAATCTGTCCGTCAACGGTCCCTACCTCGCCGCCCGTTGCTCCGGCTGTCCTGTTTCCGGCATCCTGTCCGCCGTCCGGGACCGCTTCCAGCCACACTGCCGCTGTCCGGGCCGTCTGCTCCGGCACACCGGCATCTTCCATCATAGCCTCTCCCGTGACAGGCTCCCCGTTTTCCGGCGTAAACGTATACGCAATCTTTTCGACCCCGCTCCCCTTTTCGGTGACAGGCACCGTCAGCACCATATCCTTTTTGCGGACCTTCCAGTCTCCCACGTCCCGACTGCCTTCATTATATGCGGCTTCCCCAAGGACCGGCGGGATGTCGTCCACCATCTGCGCGTACACCGTCGCGCTGTCTGCCAGCCTTATCGTATCCTCCGGCCTGTGACAGACACCGCCCGCCTCCTTCTCAAGGCTCCACCCACGGAATGTATACCCTTCCCGGCTGATCTCATGCTCGACGGTGAACGCCGCCGGCTCACAGGTGATCTCCCCGTGTACATTGGCATGACTGTACCCGCTCTGTTTATCAAATACCGCTTCCACCCAGCCGTTCACATCGTAGGTGAGTTCCACCTTCTTCTTATATATCCCGTAAAAATCTGTGTCCTCGGATATCGTAATCTCCTGCCCGCCTTCGCTCTCCACGCTCTCCACGTATCCCGTCGCGCTCCTGCTCCAGCCGACCGGCTCCCAGCCTTCCATCTCCTTCAGGGCTGGCGCCGTGAGCGTCCCCTTCAGCTCTCCCGTGACACCGCTGCTGGTAAAGACCGACTCCACTGTCTCATACGCCCCTTCCGCTCCGGAGAAGAACCTCGCGTTCGGCGCCATCCTGAAGATACCGTACAGGACCGTATCCTCCGTGATCGTAATCTGATCCCGTTCAGGGTCGTCCTTCCTGTAAAAGTCCCCGTTTCCGTCCGCCCTTGTATTCCATCCCAGAAATTCGCTCCCTTCCATGGTAAGATCCGGCGCGATCCCAAATGTAAAGGCATCCGGCGTTTCCGACGCAGGCTGGTACAGGACCTTGGTCTTATTTACCTTGGCGCTGCGCGTCTGCGTGCTGTCAGCGGGTATACTCCCGCTCCCGTACTCATGGTTCAACACCTGATAGGAGAGGGTGGCCGTCTTTTTATATACGCCGTAATAAGGCTTTCCGTCCTCCGTCTCATCGAGTACAATGGTGCTGTCCGGCTTGATCAGCTTCGTCCCGTCCCAGCCGGCCTCATTTTCATCCCAGCCGCTCTCTTCCCATCCCGTCATCCCCGCGAGCTCCTTAAGGTGCGGCGTTATGATCTTTCCGGTAGTAGCGATCCCCTCTCCTTCGACGGCGATGCTCCCCTTCTTTTCGTAGTCGCCGGCCGCTCCGGAATAGAAGTCCGCATACGGCGGCTTTACGAACGCCGCGTATAAGGTCGTATCCTCCGAGATCTTTATGATATCGCCTTCCTGATAGAGTTCTCCCGTCCCGTCCTTCTTCGTGTTCCAGCCGACAAACATCCAGTTGGGTTTGTCCGCGTCTATTGCCCCCGCAACGCTGAATCCGGGCATGTCATATGTGATCTTGTCATGTACGTTTGCCCTGCACTCCGCCATCCCGCTCCCCGGAGTCTCGTCTTCCTTTCCGCCGTTCGCGTCATAGCGCAGGGTCACGTCCTTTTTATAGATGCCGTAATAAGACGTATTTTTGCTAATCGTAAGGGATGTATCCGGCGCTATGCTTCCCTCATAGCCGTCTGTCGCCTCATCCCAGCCCACTTTCGTCCAGTCGCCCATATCTTTGAGGGCAGGAGCGGTGAATGTCACGCTCTCAGCATCTTCTTCCGGTTCCCCTGACAGGGTCTCGCAGGAACCAGCCGCGCCGGAATAGAAGCGCGCCTTGATGACCTTGCCTTCCTCGAAGATCGCATACAGGGTGGTGTCCTCTGTGATCTGAAACGTGGAACCGGGGCTGTAGGACGTCCCCTTTCCGTCCGGCTTGGTATTCCACTCTGTGAACCGGTATCCTTCCCTGCTGAGCGCATCCGCGGGCTTTACCGTCACCTCCGCGCCGCTCGCATACTCCGTATCATCCTTCACTTCTCCCGTGGCCCCGTTCGACGAATAATACACATACAGCCCGTAAGGCGGCTGTTTTTCTGACAGATAGATCTCATTGGTGTCCTTATTGAGCCACGCATACCACTTCTTTCCTGTTTTATTTACATCAGTAAAGCGGATCTGCTTCATGTCCTTTTCCGTGAGTGTGTAGCCGCCGGAACCCTTGGCTATGACATAGCCCTCCTGCGCGTTCAGATGGACATACACCGGAGAGGTGACCGGCGCCCCTACGGATATCTTGCGCGGATAGTCCACAAAATCAAGATAGAAGCAGTCCGTGCCGGAGCCTTCCACACCGTCCCCGCAGAACCGCACATCTCCGGCTAACTCTATAACGGCATTTTGATTCGATTGAGGAACATTCCTTGCGACAAAAAAAATCGCACCGTCCCCAACTCCTTGAGAAGCTTTTTTATTTCCTTCAAAATATCCCCCGTAGATATGCGTCTCAGAACTCAAACCATCCTGAGAAGAAGCAGTATCGACAATACACCCATTGTATGAAATGCCCTTTGTCGTATTATCAATATAGTTTCCACCATGGATATATAACTTCGATAAGATATTATAAATCACACTGCCTGCGAAGCTTCCTCCGTCCCTGTTGTTCCTATAGGTACCGCCGTTAACGATCGCTTTGCTTCGAGACAGGCAAATCGCGCCGCCATATCCGGACCCGCTGCACCCCTCAATATACACATCATTCAGGACAGCCTCCCCCATGTATACAAACAAGGCCGCGCCGCCGTATGCATTCTTCCCATAATTAACTGTAAATAATTTTGAACAATTTTGAATTCTGCAGCCGTCATCCAGCAAGACTTTTGCATTATCTACAAGTATCAAAGTGTCTTTTGACTGTATGGAACTGCCCTCCAGCGTGATCTCCCCCACTGTCAGCTCCGCTCCCGAAGACACTTTAAGATACGCAAAAGCGTTTCCCCTCTTGATCGTCCCGCCGCCTTTGATCGTCACTTTCCCCGTAATGGTGATACAGTCGTTAATCGTCAGCGTAACGCCGGGCTCTACGATCAGCTCCCCGTTACTCAGTGTGCCGGCATTCCATACGGTATCCGTGCTGATCGTCCCGACCCCCGGGGTGGCGACAGCGAACGGCTCCAGCGCGAGCAGTTTCAGGCCCTCTCCCACCGTCACGGTGATCTCCGGCAGGTCCACGCCTTCCGCCAGTACATACATTTCCGGCAAAACAGGCGTAAAGAGATAACAGCCCTCCGTATCCCCGTCATACTCCGGAGCGCTCTGCCATGTGATATCCTCTATGACAGCGGTCTCTGTATCCGTTTCCGTCCCTGCGCCTGTATCTGTTCCCGTTTCCGTTCCTGTCCCTGCATCCGGCCCTGATCCGCCGTCCGCGTTCTCTCCGCCTGATTCCTGCTCTGCGGCCGCTTCCCCGTCGGAATCTGCCGTCTCTCCCTCCTGTGTCAACGTCTCGGCTTTCACCTCGATTTCAGGCTGGGACCGGTACTCCTTCATCGGTACCTTAAAAGTCTGCACCACAAATGTTTCCCCTGCAGATCCGCTGCCGGGGCCGCTCTCATTCCCGTCCGTCTCGGTCTCTCCGCCGGGATTATTTTCATTGCCTCCCGTCATGGTCTCTCCACCGGGATTGCTCTCATTCCCTCCCGTCCCGGTCTCTCCGCCGCCATTATCATCAACGGGATTCTTATCCTCTCCCACGCCGTTGTCGTCGCCGGGGTTCTTGTCCTCTCCTCCGCCACCGTTGTCGTCGGGGTTCTTGTCCTCTCCTCCGCCACCGTTGTCGTCGCCGGGGTTCTTATCTTCTCCCCCGCCGTTGTCGTCGCCGGGGTTATTGTCCTCTCCTCCCCCGCCGTTTTCGTCAACGGGAGGCTTATCCTCTCCTCCGTCACCGCTATCGCCGCCGGGGTTCTTATCCTCTCCTCCCCCGCCGTTGTCGCCGCCGGGATTTTTATCGTCTCCTCCCCCACCGTTGTCGTCGCCGGGGTCATTATCGCTCACTCCGCCGCCCTTGTCATCGCCGGGATCGTTATCGCTCACACCGCCCTTGTCGTCACCGGGATCGTTATCGCTCACACCGCCCTTGTCGTCGCCGGGATCATTATCGCTCACTCCTCCGTCATCCGGCCCCTCCTTATATGGGCGGCAGGATACCGTCAGGGTCTTTGGCAGTTCAAGGTCTTCAAACGCCGTCCCGACAGGCACCTCCAGATCACTGACTTCCTCAGTCAATCCCTCGAATGACACGATCTCGTACCGCCTCTGTTCCTGCTCCGGTGCTGCCTCTTCCTCCTGCACGGCCTCCTGCGCCAGCAGTTCCATCGGCATCGAGCACAAGACCATCCCTATGCTTAAGATCCCTGCCAGAAACATGTTCCTTAACTTATACATACTTCTCTCCCATTCCGACGATATCCTAATCCCACTTCATACTTAAGCCGGCCCTTCTTTACGACCACCGTATGCTTTTCCGGCTACCGCCTTTTGCTTCCCCCGATGCGGGCAGCGACTTTTCGTGCTGTCACAGACCGCCACTCGCCCTGCGCGCACACCTCAAGAACCATAAGCCCTGCTGCCTCGCAGGCCTCTGTTACAACCCCTTCTTTCCCCTCTATAATGCCCGAAGTGATATAGATGCCTCCCTCTTTCAGGCAGGGCACGATCACCGGCGTCAGCGGCACCAGCACATCCGCCAGAATATTGGCCGTCACGATATCATACTTTTCAGCGCCCGCCTGATCCTGTATTTCCTTCTCCGTAATGATGTTGCCGATCAGCAGCTCAAAATCCCCCGTGCGGATGCCGTTGGTTTCCATATTCTGCGCCACAGCTTCCACCGCGCAGGGATCGAGGTCCGTGCCAAGCGCATGTCCCGCGCCGTACATCAAAGCCACGATAGCAAGGATGCCGCTGCCCGTCCCCACGTCCAAAAGCTCCGCTCCCGGCGTCAGATGCTTCCAAATCTGCCTGATACAAAGCTGGGTCGTCTCGTGCATCCCCGTGCCGAAGGCCGTACCCGGATCGATGTGCAGGATCTTTTTATCGCGGTCCTTCTCCTGCACCTCCTCCCATGAAGGGATCACCAGCAGGTCGTCGATCGTAAATTGGTGGAAATACTGCTTCCAATTATTGATCCAGTCGATATCTTCCGTCTCGGACACGGTGACGCTGCCCTCGCCGATGTCCATAAAAGAACGGACCTCCGCAAGCGCCTCATCAATCAACGCAAGCACGCTTTTCCTGTCCGTCTGTGCCTCTCCGCTCAAACAAAGAGTGCCGTCCTCCCGTTCCTCCACAAAGAAACTGAGATACGCAACGCCGTCATCTTCTCCTGATTCAGGCGGGATATCCACAAACATCTGTTCTTTTTCAAGGGCAGTCAGGGGCACTTTATCCTCGATCTGTGCCCCCTCAAGTCCTCTGTCGTAAAGTTCGCTGATGATGATGTCCTCCGCGTCTACGACTGTTTTAATCCGAAATTTCATCCATTTCACGATGTTATTTCGTCCTTTCCTTCTTCACGCTTCTAAATAGTTCGTTCTGCGCGCACTTCATCCACACTCTATGCGTCTTCTATGCGCATCCGATCCGCCTTACGCTTCCTGTGCCGAATCGTCGTTCGCCTTCCTGCTGCTCAGCTCCAAAAGCTTCTTCTTAAGGTCGTTCTCCATCACGCGCATCTCTTCCTCGGCCACGCGTCTCTTTTCTCTGCCGTCGGCCTGAATCTTCATCACCTCATCCAGCGTGGAGATTAGGTTCGCGTTGGTAGTCTTCAAAGTCTCCATATCGATGATGCCGCGCTCGGACTCCTTCGCGCTCTCGATGGAAGCAGTCTTTAAGACCTCCGCATTCCGCTTTAACAGCTCGTTCGTCATATCGGAGACTTCTCTCTGCGCCCTCGCCGCCTGCTCCGCGTGCGTGACGCCGAGCGCCAGCACCATCTGGCTCTTCCAGAGCGGAATCGTGTTTACGATCGTAGACTGAATCTTCTCCACCATCATCGTGTCGCTGCTCTGCACCAGCCTGATCTGGGGCGCAGTCTGGATGGATACCATCCTTGTCAGCTCAAGGTCGTGGATCTTTTTCTCGAAACGGTCACAGAGCGCTTCTAAGTCTCTCGCCGCCTGCGCGTCTTCCGGCAGGCCGCTCGCCTTCGCCTTCTCTAAAAGCTGGGGCAGCTCCGTCTCTCTGGTCTCGGCAAGCTTCTTTTTGCCCGCCAGTATGTACATGGAAAGCTCCTTGAAATAATTCAGATTCAGGTCGTACATCTTGTCAAGGATCGAAATGTCCTTCAAAAGCATGACCTGATTGCTTTCAAGCGCCTCGCAGATCCTGTTGACGTTCGTCTCGGCCTTGGAATATTTCGTCTTGATGGTTTCCAGTTTCTGCGCGGGCTTTTTAAAAATGCCGAGGAATCCTTTTTCTTCCTCGTCGAAACCCTTTAGCTGCGTCACCACCTCGGAGAGCATATCGCCCACCTCGCCGAGATCCTTGGTCTTTACGTTCTCCAAAGCGCTGCCGGAAAAGTCCGCCATCTTCTTCTGCGTACCCACGCCGTACTGCAGGATCGCCGTAGAATTATGCAGGTCGATCTGCTTTGCGAACTCATCCACCTGCCGTCTCTCCTCGTCGGTTAAGATGGAGTCGTCAAGCTCCTGCTTCACGGCTTCCGTCTTCGGAATTTCCGCAAGGGGCGCCTGCTCCTTCACCATCGTCTCCACCTCTCCAAATACAAGGGTGGGGGCCTGCTGTTCCATCAATTCTGTTTCGCTCATCTTTTCTCCTCCTTTATGATAGGTATCCGTCCTGTTTCAATATCGTATGTAATGCTGAGATATCCGACTGGATATCCCATGCCTTCTCCCTGAAAAGTTCATCCAAAAATTTCTCAAACGCCTCGTTGATGTTATCCACCGCGTTCTCGATCTCCCGCTTGGTCTGGGCAATATTGGAAAGTTCGAGCTGCTGCCCGTCCAGATCGCGGTACGCCTCCAACAGTTTTTTCGTGGTAGGCAGGTAAAAGCTCAGCATCTTCCGCAGTTCCGGCGCAAGCTCCGGCTCCTTCTCCACCTGATCGAAGATTCTGGTGACAAGGCTCTCAAGGCGGTCCAGTTTATCCGACATCTCCTCGCCGGGGATCTCGTCATTGCACTGTCTGATCAGCCGCACGTAGCTTTTGCCTTCCTCAATCACCTCACCAGCCTCGCCCAGACGCTCCTTCTCCTGCTGCCTGCGCTCTTCCGCCAGCTTTTCGATCTCCAGTTTCTTCTGCTCCTCCTCATAATTTTTCTGGGTGAGCATATATTGGTTATACATATCGTCGCTGGCGATCAGACAGGTCTGTTTTTCATCCAGACGTCCCTGCTTAAACATGCCCAGCTGAATCATCTTTTTGATATCTTTTATAACAAATCGTTCGCTTTTGCCTGTTTTTGCAGACATTTCCTGAATCGAACAATACAGCCTGTCCTTCACCATATCCACATAGCGCCTGTAGCGCTCGGCACGACCCGTTATCTTTGTTCCGCGAATCCCCAGAATAAGACCGCCCGCAAACACCAAAGCCGATGTGATGAGGGGCGCAATGCCCGCCGAACTGCCGAACGCGCCCAATATCCCCAGTGCTCCCAGCCCTGCCAGACTATAACCCGCACACATACCGATCACCCCCGATATGGAGCCCTTCGGCGTGCGCTGAAAAAATCTGGTATCAGGCAGCGTGTTCGGCCGCCTGTACTGCGGCAGATGCGCATAAGAAGTCTGCGGCGGCATGGGCGCTGTCCCTGCGCTCCGTCCCATATTACCGGCAGCGCGGCTGATGCCGTTTCCCACATTATTCACAACACGGTTTACGCTCTCACCCACCGCGCCCACGGTACGGTTTACACTGTCTCCCACCGTCCCCACCGTGCGGTTCACTTCCTGCATGGTGCGGTTAATGGTCTGGTTTACGGTGTTGCCGATATTTTTACCAAGGTTTGTAAAATCGCCCGAATCAACTGCCTGCTGTACCTGATCCCGGATATCTTCTCCGGCCCGATACCACTCATTCCTGTCCATACTCTACAAATTCTCCGTATTCATCCCATATATTGCAAACCCATGTGCTGCCCTGATTAAAGATGATCTCCTCATCATTCTCATCATAAAACTTCGCGGGTGTAAAATCGCCGTCAAAACGCTTCCAGGTACCCTTGATGACCCTGCCATTGGTAAAGACGATCGCTTCCCCCTCACCGTGTACGCCGAAAGCCAGATAATCATGGGAGTCCCTGACCTCGCCGTGGCAGTACTGGAACACTACATTGCTGACTGTAAGCTGATTCCCTGAATACTCGTCGATCTGCTTCTTGCCGTCCTGATAGCGGTAATACAGATGGTCATCCTCATGATACTCAAAGTAAGGATGGTAGGCGCCGTAACCGCCGGAATTTTTTCCGGACTTTCCGCCGGGATAAATGTAGGAAGCCGCCTCATTATCCGCGTACTCCGCTCTCACATCATCGGCCACAAAGAGGAAGGGCGGCACATAAGCGTCGTCATAATTCCAATCATAGCCAAGCCGCTCCACCGCGTCAAACAGGCCGCCGATAAAGAGATACCCTGTAAATTCCGTCGCATAACCGGGGCGCTTATACCTGCCGTACGCCTCATCCGCCGGATTGTGAATACCAGTCACCGCCGCGCTCACATTATAGTAATTGGGGCGGTTGATCAATTCCTCCACGTAGGGTACCGCAAGCCCCCAGTTACAGTAGATCGCCTCATAGCCCATGGCCTGATAGACGTAATAATCTCTGCTGGACCGGACGGGTCCGACCCTGTCAAGGTCGTCAAAATCCTCAAGTACCGCCATCAGACGGGTAATGCGGCCCTCCACCGGCGCCTCGTAAATGATCGCCGCACGGGACAGTCCGTACTGCGGCAGGGCCGGCGCATTATTCGGGATCATCACCGCGATCGGACGCCTCGTCGCCTGCTCTTTCTTTGTCCACTGACCTGTCAGATAACTCTGAATCTTACCGTCTTTTTCCTCTCTCTCCCCGATCACCGGATAAGCGGTGGTCAGCTCCGGTTCGGGTTCCGGCTCAGGCTCTGGTTCCGGTTCGGGTTCCGGCTCATCGATCGTCTGATCCTCCACAATGGGCTCCGGTTCCGGCTCAGGCGTTTCTTCCTTGCCGCAGGCCGCCGCTAAGATCATCAATAACAACGCACCCACAAAGATACGACCGGTCAGCATAGTCGTCTGCTTCCTCTTTTCTCTCTTGCGTGATTTCATGTTTTCTCCATTCCTGCGCTGCTTTTGCGCATAACTATCTATGATCTTTTCCTTTTTGACATATCATTAATTTTGACATTTCTCAAAAGTTAGCGTCTGCTGCCATACCTATTTTATACTACCATAAAAATGCAAGAAAAGCCACGAGAATCTCTCCCGGCTTTTCCGCGCGCCATACTTAATAGCTGATGGGCTTACTCAAAATATTAAATTTCTTCGTCACACTGCCGCCATATTTCGGCGCAAGTCCGGTGATCGTCACGCTTCCCTTATTCTTTCCGGCCTTATTATTCGCGCCGTAGGATACCGTATAATCGCGGCCCGGCGCAAGGACCACCGTGCCGTCCTCACCCTTCATTGACACAGTTACCTGCGGCTGATCTTTGGTATAGACCATTTCGGCGACCGTGATCTCCAGATTTTTCGCGGTAAATTTTGTTTGATAAATCGGGAGCGGTACAACGATCTCCCCGTCCGCCTGATAACTGCTGTCCACCGCTGCCGTAATCACAGCTTTCGGCATCATCTCCTGCAGCTTTTTATCGACAGCAGAACCCGCCATACTGTTTTGCGCAGATCGATTCTGCTTTTCATATTCCTCCAGATACGCTATGCACGCCGCCTGCGTATTTTTCTGATACTGAATTTCATAATCCTGATTGACACGCAGCGCGGTTTTCCCTTCCATCAGCTTAACGGCAGGTTTATAGAGATAATCGTCCGCCTTTCCGGGCTGAAAGACTGTCGCCGTCGTTTTCACCTGAATACCGCCCGCATCAACCGTCTGTTTGAGACTGCATTTTGTAATCTGAAAAGGAATATCAAATCTTCCGCTGTAATTGCCCTTCCCCTGTATTGTGACCGTTGGCGGCGCCGCTGCCTGCGCATCAGCCACCGCTTTATTGTTTGTATATTTTAATGTGTAATCCTTACCGTTTTTCAGCACAATCCCCGCTTTGTTCGTCAGACGGATTTCTTCCACAGGCTTCACGCCCGCCTTGCAGTAGGAGAAGCTCATGTTTCCCATCGCTGCCGTTCTTGCCACCTTCGAAGGATCCGCGATATCAACCGCTGTGATCTTGAATGTCATTTTAAAGCTGCCACTGTAACCGTTTTGCTCCACGCCCCTAAAGGTCATGGTCGCAGTGCCTTTGTTTATATTATTTGCATAACTGATCGTATAATGCTTTCCATAGTCCAACGGCACATCTGCCTGATCTTTCGCATACCAGACCAGCCTGACGTCATTTTGTGTCAGCGCCCTGCCTGTGTACTCAAGCGGCGTGATCCCCTCCACACGGACAGTTCTCGCCGAGAACGCTTTCCCCCTGATCTGGAAGGCAGCCGCTTTCGTCCCGACATACTCGCCGTTTCCGGTAATAAGCAGTTCCGCCTTGCCGGCTCTGTCGTTATTGCGGTAACTCACCGTATAATCACGGCCCGGTTTGAGAAAGGTCTTTCCGCTCTTTACGGTAAAGACATCCGCCGCGTTTTCTTCCGCCGCCTTCAACTGCACCGCATTGCCGGTAAATTCAACATTTTTAATGTCTTTGCCGATCGTAATGACAGTATTTTTCATCAGGTGCGTTTTATCCGTCACATAGACCGTCTTTTGGATACTGCCGGTGTAATTTCCCTTTCCTACTACCGTCAGCAGAAACTCTCCCGCATATTCTCTTGGAAGCTCCGCGTTCTCCAGTTTCAGACCACGATTCAGACTCCCGCCGGCCTCGTCGTGGGCATTTACTACCGTCAGACTCACCGCAAAGTCCGTATCCCGCTTCATAGCCCTGCCATATTTGATGGAAGAGAACGGTTTCTGCACCTTTTTCGCCGCCACGAGCTGATCCGTTATTTTCAGCGTGACGCCCTTTGCCGACTCATCCGTACCGTCTCCGATCGACGCGCGAAGAATATTGAAATTTACTTTTACGGTATCTTTATTTCCGTTTTTAATGCGATCCGTATAATTACCCTTACCGATGATCTCCACATAGGGCAACTCCGCATTAAAGTCCGCGCCCTCGCCGTTTCCTTTCTTCAATACGCCGTCTTTGTTGGCATTGATATTATTAAAATACTTGATCTGATAATCTCTGCCGGATTTTAACAGCATATCGCCATCATACACACTCACCGCCGGCTTACACGCCTTTCCGGTGTAATACATATCGCCTATCTCCTGCAGGGCAAACGAGCCGTCGCCGCCCTCGCGTACCCACTTTGCATAAAGCGTCATATCCGCTTGCACGATATCCGTGTCAAAATTCCAGACCTTTGTACATGCCGCCTCGCGATACCAGCCGTCAAAGCGATAACCGGCCGCTGTCGGATCGTCGGGTTTTGCGATCAAACTCCCCACTTTCACGCCCACCTGTGCCGCCGGCGCCGTACCGTGCCCCTGCACGTCAAATGTCACTGTACAGGAAACCGTTTCTTCCGCCACAGTCAGGATACCGCTGCGATAATTGGCCGCGGGAATCACATAATTTGGTCCGCCGTCAGCTCCGCTAGGAATGATCTCATATCTTCCCGCCTTCTTCGTGTCGGTAATACCGCAGGAGAGCACCGGTTCCTTTACCAAAGCATCCCCCGCCAAAAGCCCGCTCACTTCGTAGGCAAAATCACCTGCCTGCGGCAGCGGAGCGCCGATCAATATGGTCTTATCCTGCGCCGCGATCAAAAGCTCCACCGGCGTGATCTCAAACGTCTTTGTAATACTGCCGGAATAACCGCCCATACCGCTTATGATGACCGTCGCTTCACCGGCATTTTTATTATTTTCATAGGACAGCTCATAGTCCTGCCCTTCGATCAGAACCACATCCGCCTGCCGCACCACCGGCTTCGGCTCCTGTTCCGTGCCGTTGTAAGGAAAGCTGTCCGCCTTAAATGTGACATCTGTGTCACTTCCAAGTGCCGCCTGCGCCGTCACCTCCACCTGTATATCTGTCAGCTTCTGAAACTTCGTTTCATCCTTGGGGGTAAATACCGCCGTAAACGTGTAAACATCCGGTTTTTCAAGCTTCTGCGTCCCATCCTGCCATGCGTAATCTCCATACGCATTCTCCGGCAAAGGAATCTCGCTAAGACGCTTCCCCACACTTGCCGTCAGTTTCGGTTCCTCCACGATCAGCGTGTCAAAGCCTGCCGTATATTCTCCCACCGTGACTTTCACCTGACAGATCCCCGGCCTCGAAGAATCGAAACCGCTTACCATATTCTCCGCCAGCGCATCTGTTTTCGTCGTACTGCCGGACGGATAAGTAACGGTTCCGCCGTTGAGATCCAGTTTCTGCCCGACCTTATACGTCGTGGTATCTGGCGCTTTCACTACAGCCTGACTCTCATCTCCCGGTGAAGGCTCCGGTCCACCGCCGACATCAATATCCGCCGTCAGCACGGTTTCTTTTCCTTCAACATTGGGTGTCTGATGCAGGACATACAGCACCTTGCCCTGACAGTATGCGCTGCCGTAGATATAGCCTTCGGTTGTATCGGCAGTAAAGGCCGTCTGTTTATCTGTCCCATTCAGGGCGACGCTATAAATCTTCGTCTTATCATTGTAGTAGAGACGGTCCCCGATACGGAACAGACCGGAATAGGCGCCCGGCCAGTAACCGCCGCCGCCCCACGCCGTCCAGTAGTCAATCTCCTGCAGCACCGAACCGTCCGCCGTAATCGCATTCAGACCAGTCTTCATCAGCGCGGGTTTCCCGCCGGCACCGCCGTCGCATGATATGTAATAGCAGTCATTTCCCGAAAGCACAAGCGGCGATGTGCAGTCCGTCCAGAAAGCATTATCATAGCGGGTATCCGTCGCCTGATAATTCACCGTCTGACTGCCGTAGGTCACGCTCCAATCGCGATGCTTATGCTCCGCATCCTGAAAAACCCCGTCGCTGCAAAACATATATGTATGTACCGATCTGCCTACCCGATCCCACGTCGGATCGTCCCATGTCACATCCACCTGATAATACTGCCCGTCCAGTTTGATCAGGTTCCACGCGTGATTCATAGCGTCGCTGGTGACCATATAGCAGTCAATCCCCAGCCGGTTCAGGAGATATTTATAGGCCAGCGCATATCCCTGACAGACGGCGATCCGCTTTACAAAAACGCCGTACGCATTATAGGATTCGTCGGGAATTATTTCAGCCAGATAATTTTCATAATCATACTCGCAATTGACCGTCAGATATTCATGCAGGGCAATCGCCTTCTGCAGGTCGCTCGTGCAGCCGGCGGCCGCCGCCAGTGCCTTTTGGGTTTCGCTTTGAAACAACGCGTCGTCATACGCATCGCTGTAGGTAAAAATAAGCGCATTGACATACTCGCTGCCGGAATAAGAGGAAGTGGAATACCTTCGACCCACAAAATAAAGATCCGGATGCTCATTCATCACGCCGCTTACAATATTTGCTATATCGCCTTTTTTTATTTGGTATTGCGATATATTAATCTGAGGGGACCGGTCCATTATCTGCTGATACAGATAATCCAGAATCTCATCATCGGTATACGCAGACTCCGAATAGATCCCCAGCGATCCGCCGTCCGCCGAAGGCGCGCCGCCAAACTGATAAGCGCCATCGATCTCAGCCTCCTCCCGGACTTCCGGCTCACCCACAGACATCAGGGTATTGGCGGAAACCTGCTCCGATTCCCCGTCCTGATTCTCTCCGGGTTCATTCTGTGACACGGCCTCCTGCGCGGCAGATTCCTCGTCCGCCATGTTCTCCTGCGCGGACTGCGGCAGTTCTTCCGCATAGGAAACACTCCCCGAAAGCGGTGCCGAGGCCAGCACCATAACCGCTGCCAAAATACCTGCTAACATTCTTTTCCCTGATCTCATTTTGTTCTCCCTTTCTCTTCCAAACAAATGATTTCCATAGCTGACATTCGTCCCAATATTTCATAGTTATTTATTACTTATCCGCCTAATTAACCACCTTAAACTTATATTTCACCTGCGCACCGCCGCCGTCCATAGCCTTGATTGTGATCGTCGCCGTGCCTATAGAATCTGCGGACAGGGCCAATTGCAGCTTACCATTCGCCCTTGTCGCACTTGCGGACATTACTTTTGGATTCGAGGAAGATACGGATACGCCGCCGCTTAGCGTATCGCCCACGTCCCAGCCCAGATCGAACAGGTAATATCCGCCCAACTTATCTCTGTCGTTCACTTCCTGATCATCTGTCTGCGTGATTAAAGGCACCGTCCAGCAGGTCTTTGTATCCATTTTTCGCTTATCGCTCCCAAAAAGGGCGAGCCCTTTTACGGGATCCGTGATAAATACCGTATAGGCTGCCTGCGCGCCGCTGCCGTCGCACGCCGTCGCCGTCACCGTTACATAACTCACCATGGCATCCTTCTTTACGGTAATCCTTCCGGAACCGTTGATTGTAACCTTTTTTTCTGTATCCTCCACAATCCCCCAAGTTACTTTCTTATTGGTGACCGACCCAAATTCACATTCCAGCGTCGCCTGCAGCTGCAGCGATTTTCCCTTCGCCGCATAATTTCTATTGTCTCCCTTCGGCGCAATGTGAACCCTCGAAACCGGATTAACCACCGTCACCGCACAGGTCGCTTTCTTCCCGCTGCCATCCGTTGCCTTCAATGTAATGGCTGCCTTTCCGACAGCGGCCCAGCCTGCTTCGAGTGAAATCTTTCCCGTAGCTTTATCTACGCTTTTGACCTCGACAATCCGCGGATTGCTGCTCGTCACTTCGTACGCCTGCGGATTAAAGCCCTCGGAACCGGAAATATCAGCATATAATTCCGCCGCATTCTGCGCCGCTGTCCCGCTTCGGAACAGTTTCAGGCTTCTCACCTTTTGGGAGCCGTCCGGCGCATCCGTAAACGCCGCTTTTGTGATACCGCCCTTGACCGTCACGGTACAGGTCGCTTTCTTATTGCTTCCATCAGTAGAGGCGATGACAATATTCGCCTTTCCACATTTCTTTCCGCTGGCCATGATCCGCACCTGAAGGCTGGCCGCGGTATCCGACGGCGAATAGGAAATGCCGATCACCCGCGCCACCAACTCATTGCTGCTCGTGACTGCATAGGATTCCAGATCGCATTCATTTCTTTTTCCTTTTATCAATACGTTAATCGTGGTATCCTGCGGTTTCTCCGCGCTGACATGCTTTGTGTACAGCGTGACATTCCGATCCGTTTTCTGCGGCAGGGCAATTTCACTGATAACCCCTCCGACCACAGTGATCTTTCTGGTCTTCTTTGTCCCCTGCCCGTCAGCCGCTTCCGCCGTCACAATATATTGCCCCGGTTTAGCATCAGCCTTCGCCGTAACTTTCCCGCTTGTCCTGTTGATAGAAATATTCTTCATATCCTCAGCGGTCGCGTCGTTATCAGTATCCGGTGCAATGCTCCAATACACTTTCTTATTGAAAGGTTTTTCCGGAAATACGGATGCCCGCAGCGTTATGCTCTTTCCCCTCGCAACCGCAGGAACGGAACTTACACCCCCTGTCATATCTTTATCGGAAGTAATCGTAATCTTTGATACGGCACTCCTCACGGTAATCGTGATTGTTGCTTTCTTTCCCAGATTGTCATCGGCTTTTACGGTAATGGTTGCCGTTCCGGGCGTCTTTCCCGTGACCTTTCCCGTATTATCTACGGAAGCGACTGCCGGTTTACTGCTCGTCCATTGCAGCCGTGTTTTCAAAGCCTCCCTGTCCGTAATCTCCTTTAGCTGCGTACTATTTTTTACAGTCGGATCTTTTTCCATTGCAACCACATAGTCAAACAACGATACCTGATCCCACTCGGTTTGGTAGGCACTCATTTGCCTGATCCACAGCGCTTTCCTGATCGGCTTTAGCGGCTTATCCTGAAGCCTGATCGACTGGATCGTCGTGTTCGGCTCGATCACCTCAATCGTATATTCCGCTTTCGCAGCCGTACTCGCATCCGGATTATCCTTTGCGGTCACGATCACCTTATATTTGCCGGCTGTCGCCTGCTCAGTCGTCGTGATCTTTCCTTTCGTCGAATCGATCTTGATCTTAGTCTCATCGACCGGCTGGCCATCTTCTGTCAATAAAGTCCATGTAACATTTTTATTAGCAGCATAAGCCGGGGTAATATCGGCTTTCAGCTGGATCGCTTTTTTCTTTTCCACCCGTACCGGACCTGATATGGCGATTTTCTTTACATAGGGTTTAAGCGTCCAAGTCACGGACTTGATGGGGCTGACTGCGCCGGATGCGCTCACCGCCATCGCCTTTACCGTTCCCTTAGCGGCAGTTTCCCCATCAAAAGTAAGCGTCTTCCAATAAGCAGCCTGTTCTGTCCCCGGACCAGCTTCTCCGTTCTTATAAACGGGATTTTTCCCATTGGTGGTATAATAAATACTCATATCCCTCTGTGCGTTGATCCTGATCGCCAGAGACTGCGCCGTATTATTTGACGTATCGACGCATTCGATCGTGGGCGCTAGCGGCTTCTCTGCCGCTGCCGTCAGATTGAATACCTTCGTCAGTTTGGTGACCCCGCTTCCCATGCCCGCTCCGACAGACACAGCATTCTCCTGCATCACCTTTTTCAGGGCATCCACCCTCTGTCCGTTCTTTGCCGTCGGTATTATGGATTCCATTTCTTTCGCCGATAAAATGACTGCCGCTTCACCAGCCGCCACGGGAGCCGCCTGCGATGTCCCCGACAAAACCGCATACCCATCGTTCTTTTTTGAATTAATACCAGTCGACCATATATTGACGCCGGGAGCGCTCAAATCAACCCATGGGCCGTAATTGGAAAAGGCCGCCCGCTGGTTATTGTTGTCTATGGCCGCGACGCAAATTACATTATCCAGAGCCGCCGGATATGCCATGATATTTCCGCCGTCATTCCCTGCCGCCGCAAAAACGGCAATGCCGCTGTTATATGCCTGATCGATCACTTTCTCCACGGCAGGATTATAACCGATCCCGCCCAGACTCAGGTTGATGATATCAACATGATTGGCTATGGCAAAATTGATGCCCTGAATGATATTAGAGTCAGTCCCCTGTCCCCTATTGTTCAATACCTTTACATTGACGATCTCCGCCTGAGGCGCAATGCCGGCACCGCCTTTGCCGTCCTGCCGTGCGGCTATAACACCGGCCACATGGGTTCCGTGCCCATGTCCATCCTGCCAATCCGTACTATCTTCACTCGATTTATTCGTCTGTATATCACAATGGAGGCCATCCGCAGCACTGGCTGTTACCCCTGTATCCAACACGGCAACTTTTATGTACCGTCCTTTATTTTCACGCTCTGTAAACCATGCGTAAGCAGTGCCGACATTGACATGCTGCCACTGATAGTAGGGACTGTTATACTGCATATTCGGTTCGCCCGGATCCGCCATAGCTTCCGCATATGCCTCAGCCGCCGGATATACCTCATCTCCTTCGAAGGCTAACGTCTCCGAAGCGATATCTTCCGACTCATATTCTTCTTCCACAACCGTCAACGCCGCATTATCCAGTGGGATTTCCGTCTCTGCGCCAGACAGCGCTGCATTGTCCTGCGAAATTTCTTCCCCGTAGGCATAGCGATAATAATCCGGATAGACCGGCGGGAGATCGTTATCCATACTAGATGCCGCCCGCAATGCCGCCCCGACAGAGATACCCTGTGTCAGTTTCAACACCGCGACGCCTTCGTCATACTCGATCAGTCCCGCGCAGTACGCGTTCGCGATAGCCTCCGCCTCCTCTTTACTATCCGCAAAGGCAAACACCTGTCTCTCCACATAAGCCCGGCCTTCCTGCGATCCGTCAAACTGTGCCATGGAAGCGGAAAGCGCAGATTTCATCGCTCTCTGCTCTGATGACAATATGTAGTTATTTGGCATCCCGAAAAACAATGCTGCATCGGATTCTTCAGGGTTTTCCTCTAAACCATTTTCAGAAACGGAACTTTCTTCCAACGCATTTCCGGAGACCGATGTTTCCGGCTCTAACGTATTCTCGGAAACCGATCCCTCAGTCTCCGGTTCCTGATCTTCCGCCGCTTCCGATTCCTGTTCTGCGGGCGTTTCCGGATCGGACGGTGTATCGCCAATTTCCGGAGACGCTTCCCCGTTGTCGCTAATTTCGTTTTTCTCTGTAGTTTCCGTCAGCGTCAGTCCTGCCGGCTGTTCCGCCGCATGAACTGTCATTGGGTTAAATAAAGGCTCTGCGAGCAAAACTGCGGATAACAAAAATGGTAGGATGCGGGATTTTAGGTTTTTGACTGGGTTCATGTTTCTCCTCTGGCAATGGTTACGCTATTTTAAGTCAATTGTACTACGTTATCTAAAACGGAAGCTGTTCTTATTATAACATCTTACTTGTAGAATTGAAATGGGTTGAAAATTTGAGTTAGCCGATATTTGTGAATTAAAAATTTGTATATTTTGACAATAGATTTTTTTTGTTCAATTGCATATACTACTAGTAAGAAAACAGATTGTTTTCTAGGAGAGATGCCTGACTAGTTCAAAGTAAAAGTGAAAGAGACGGCTCACTTTCTCTATTGGGGGACAATAAACTACCATAGAATAGCCTATTTTATTAGGACGCTGTCAAAAAAGAATATTATTTATCAAAAAGCGTCTACAATCCGTAGATGCTTTTTGTTTTGGAGAATTAATGCTCACTAAAGATGATTTACTCATACAAAAAGATCTTCCCCATATAAACGATATTTCTTTGAAACTATATAAAGATTTTTGTATTGATGTATTATTTAAGCAAAGGTTTCATTACTATTTTAAAGACGGGACAGACATTATTGTTGAGTTTAGAGAATGGGGTATATACCATATGCTTTCAATCCAGCATATCGATTATACCATACCTAAAAATGATTTTTTTAATCGAATAGAAATTGGATTATCATTTACCGATTTTCAATCAAGCAAAAGTATTAACCAGCGTTTCAAAAACGAAAAACAGCGAATAACCATGTTTTCTTGTATATATGATGCCTTAAAATATGGAGAAACATTCTACATTCCCGGTAAATCAGTACCAAACACCAAGAACGTATCATGTGATTATATAATATATAGAGAAATCAATAATAAAGGGCTTAATTTAGGAATCAGGTATGAGGATGGTTGTTTTATACCATTGACAATTTTGATTTCAAAATCGTCTAATCTGACGAAATACATTGACGCAGCCACCCCAAAACAAATCGACAAGTTGAAAATTATTGATATATCAACAAATCAGATTATTGAAGAAATTATTAAAACCTCTGGTGTTTAGAAAGAAATCCCCGCCTCAACGGTTACACACCGATGAACGCGGGGATTAAAATTATGTTTCTAATCACAAAAGTGATTACTCCGGTTATCCGAACTTAATTTGTATAATTCTGATAACCCTGATAATTCGGATAAACTTTCGGAAGAGAAGAATCTTCTTCCAGCAACTGCATCATCTCCTCAACACTCATGCCGATTTGAATAACTGCCACCTGATTGTCGTAGGATATCAGTTCCCCGCCGATCTCTTTGGCAATTTTCTTTGCTTCCCGCTTAGACTCCGCGACAGCAATCACCTGATTTTCGACATATTCCTGCTGATTCATAGACTCTCCTAACCTGTCTCTGCCCATTGCCACACCGCTCAGCATCTGTTCCGCTCCGGCTACTTCCTCGCTGTCTGGCTTCTGTTCCGTCTCAGCCGCTTCCTCACCGCTGTCTGACTTCTGTTCCGCCCCGGCCGCTTCCTCACCGCTGTCTGACTTCTGTTCCGTCTCAGCCGCTTCCTCGCCGCTGTCTGACAGCCGGTCTCTCTCAGGCTCTTCCTCGTTGACTGGCATTTTCTCCATCTCAAATGCTTTCAGGCTGCTTGGCATCTTCTCCGTCTCGGCAGCTCCCACTACGATTTGCTTCGGTCTGATTTGAATAAAAGCAACGATGCCTGCCGCCACAACAACCACAGCAACTATAATTGGTATTATTTTTTTCATCCACTTTCCCTTTTCCATAAATTCCACTTACTTATTTTACTGTAATTGTTAATTTAGCGCTCTTTCCGGAGCCATCCAATGCCTTAAAGGTAAGTGTCGCTTTCCCTTTATTGACCGGAATCCAGAATGGTATATAACTATCCCCCACTTTAACCGTCACTATTTGAATGACGTTACTGTTAGAACAGGTACAGGAAACACTGTCCCAATCCCAATAAGCATATGTTTGACCACCACTAACGACTGTTCTAATGTTTTCACCTGAAGATTCATCAAAATAATACGGCGTCATATCTGCTAACAAGTATTCCTCATACGCGTCTACATTGTCATATATGGTCTGCTTAGGTGCATCTGACAAGTATGTAGTATCAACTACAGAACTTGACCAACCAGTCTGCCCCAAACCTGTTTTATAACGATACATTAATTTTGTAATCGCAGGCTGTACCCAGACCGGATATTCTGCCTTCACACCACTCCCATCGGTTGCTTCCGCAGTGATGATTGCTACAGAGCCTAACTTCGTCGGATCATATTTGATTCCCTTTACTTTTCCTTTCTGATCGACTGTCGCAATGCTTGGATCAGAAGAAGTCCAGTTCAATTTTTTATTACTTGCGCTGCCGCCTACCGCCGCACCTAATACCAACGTTTTATTTCTCCCAACAACATAACTGCCTGTTTTAGAGTAAATGGAAATAAAGGTTACCGGTTTTACGACTTTCACGGTGAAAGATGCGTTCTTTCCGCTTCCGTCTCTCGCCACAACTTTAATTTTGGCGGTTCCCGTCTTTCCGTCAGAATTAACGGTTACAAGACCCGTTTCATTTACCTCCGCGATATTCTTGTTTGACGAGGTGTAGATAAAGTTATCAAGGCCCGTATTTCCGCTGTTTTCCGCCCTTCCGAAGAAATTCCCCGAATCCGCCTTCGTAAACGGATGCAGCTGTATGCTCGTGTTAAGCTTTCCTATTTGAGTTGTACCCAAATTAGCGGTAGTTCCCTCCTCAAATGCAATCGTACCTGTAAGAGCAGGATATACGGTAACCTCCATTGTGCCGAATTTTTGGCTGCCATCCAAGGCTTCCGCTTTCACCGTAACTTTTGAAACCGCGCTGACCTGAGTCTTCGGTTTTGCCGTTAATTTGCCGTTCTTTTCATTGATCGTCGCGGCATTGCCTGAACTGATTGACCATTTGATCTTTTTATCCGTTGCATCTTTTGTAACATCCGCCACCATCTGCAAGGTCTTTCCCGCTGCCAGCTGCGCCTCTCCGGTTTTCGATGTAACCGTAACTGACTGCACCTTCTTCGTTACCTGCACCTGCAGGGTGACCTTCTTATTGCTGCCATCCGTTGTCTTCGCCGTGATCGTCGCTTTTCCGTTTCCGACTGCGGTAACCAATCCGGTGTCACTTACGGTCGCTACCTTCACATTCGATGACGTGTAAGAAATTCCTGTGTTGGCTTCTGCGGGTTCTACAGCTACCGTCATCTGCACTGTGCCTGCAGTTGCCTCATAAGCTAACGGATACGGTTTCTTATTCTCAAGTACAGGAGCCGTTAACGTCAGCGAATTTACCTTCGGAAGCAGTGTAATCTCTATTTCTGCCGTTTTTTTACCAACGTCTTGCGCAGTGGCCTTTACCTTAATGGTCGTTTTAGACGCAATCGCCGCCGCTGCTTTCAATTGGCCATTGGCGTTAATCGAAACATTACCGCTGCCAGCATTACCATAATCGACAATTTCCCATGTTACCTTCTTATTTGTTGCATAAGAGGGCACGATACTTTTGGTATCTACCAACAAATTCAAAGTTTTTCCGGCACCCAGACATACGGAGTTTGTCTTAGATACAATGGAGAAACTTTGCATATTCGCATTTACTTTTACTTTTACAGATGTTACTTTACTCTTTTTACCGTAGTAAACCGCAACTGCCTTGATCGTCTTATTCCCGGATGCCTGTATGGAAAACGGTCCCTCATAAAGCGTACTCTTTTCCGTCGGCGCTTTCCCGTCTGTGGTATAGTAAATCTTTACTTCGGGATTCTCCGCGCCGCCTACCGTAGCGGAAAGCGTAATCAGATCTGTGTCCTGAATGGTCGCGTTATTTGCAACGACATCAGCACCCTTCTTTACTACGGGATCCGTCAATTCCCCTGTGCCGCCATTCGTTGAAGCAGGCGCCGCCATCTTCACAGCCGCCTCAACATTTAACAGACCTGCTCCAAACCTTGCCGCGTCAGAATACCCTGCTGTCGTTGCCGAATCCTTTAAGATGCTTTTTACGGTATCAACAGCCGACTTCGATCTATTATTCTTTAAATCCGGGCTGACGGAAAGAATATAGGCCGCTGCTGCCGCTACCATCGGCGCCGCCTGAGAAGTACCGTCCATATACGCATAAGCATCCGGAACGCTGGAAGCAATATTTACGCCGGGAGCGGTAACATCAATAATACCTGCTCCGTAATTAGAAAAACTTGCCAGCGAGGCGGCTCCTTGATTTTTTGCTGATACGGTGATCACATTATCAAAGCAGGCCGGCGAACAATAATTCGGATCATTTCTATCCTTCGATAACTGTACGCCTTCGTTTCCTGCCGCCGCAACTACCACGACACCCTTGTTCACAGCCGTGTCAACTGCCGCTTCGAATAACGCGTCATAGTAATGCCCGCCAAGACTCATATTAATGACCCGCGCGCCGCTGCTTGCCGACGCATTCACAGCCTTGATGATAGCATCCGTACTGCCGCCTGCCCTTCCCGTAGCGGGATTTTCCTCTAATGCCTTATAAGATACAATACTTGCCTTATACGCGATTCCGGCTCCGCCTTTACCGTTGTTTGCGGTCGCCGCTATAATACCGGACACATGCGTTCCGTGATCGTCATTATCTTCTGCTCCATTATACGGTGTAGCGTAAGTCACCGCGGCAGACGCCACTCTTCCCTGTAAATCTTCATGGTTCTTCTGGATACCGCTGTCAATAACGGCAACTTTTATCCCGGAGCCCGCCGTCTCATTATAATTCCATGCAGCAGTAGAACGAATCTCTCCGTGATAATACTGGTATCCCTGCGGCACTGAAGGCTGTAAAAACGGATCGTCATTGTTAACCGTCATTATCACATTGCTATCTTCTATCAGCACCGCCTCCGAAGATATAACGATATCATTACAAGTTGTATACCAATAGTTCGGGTATACCGCCGGAAGCTTTACTTTCTCGTCCTCCGCCATTGCAATAATATCCGTCACTTCATCCGGGAAGGTCATAACCGCAACACCGTCTTCGAAAGATGCCAAAGACGCGCCGTAGCCCTGTGCTACCGTTTCCGCATATTGTTTGGAAGATGCTAGGAAAACTGCCTCATTTGGTAAATACTGGACATTTTTTTCCAATACCTGCAAGCGCTCGGAAGTTCCCTTTAATTCGCGCTTTTCCGAAACCATCGCAGAAGTCAGATTCATTTCCAGTTCCGGTGCCTTATGGCCTGTCCCCTGCCAGTTATCTTTATCTTCTTCCTGCTCTAAATCATTGTCGGATACTGTGTCCTCTTTTGATTCTTCCTCTACCTTCTCATCATCAGGAAGCTCCTCTTTTGAAGCAGCGTCCTCACCGTCTTTGTCCGTCTCCTGATCTTCGCCGTCAACGTCATTCTCGCCAGAGCTATCTTCCCCGCTGCCGGTCTCACCGGAGCCGTCTTCCTCACTGCCGGTCTCGCCAGCGCCGTCTTCCTCACTGCCGGTCTCGCCGGAACCGTTTTCCCCGCTGCCGCTCTCATCCGAACCGGTTTCTCCGCTGCCGTTTCCTTCGGAGCCACTTTCGTCAGCGCCAGTTTCTTTGGATGCGCCTTCTTCTCCATCGACCTTACCGGAATCAGTTTCCTCTTTTCCCTCTTCAGTCTTCGCCGTATCCTGATCCTCGTTTTCGGATCCATCCTCCACAGAGCCCACTGTCTGTTCAATGACAGGTTCCGCCGCATATGTAACAGCAGCGCTCGACGCCGGTTCTGCGATCATTACCGCTGACAACAACAATGCCAGCAACCGTTTGCTACATTTCCCTTTTTTCCTCATTTCTCTACCTTCCTCGAATCATAAGTTTATGTTTCCTGTACTATGACCCCCAATACATGAGGGCATTTTACTCATTATATCATCCTCTCTCCCATAAAAAAAGCCTTATAACCAATATTTAAAAAATTTTTGATTCTACAACGAAAAAAGGATTTCCCCTCTCCGGAAAAATCCTTTCTACTTAATATTAGCACCCTTAAAACTTAAATTTTTTCTTTCTTTTCCCACCGCCGCCGTTCGCATCGTCACTCTGGTCGGCGGTTATGTTCTTTGCCGCGTTTAAGCTGTCGCCCGTACTCTCGTCAAACTGCTTCAAAAGCTCCTTCGCTTCGTGGGAGAGTTTGTCAGGCACCTGCACCACCAGCGTAACATAGTGGTCGCCGCGCACGTCCTTGCTCCGCAGGGAAGGCACGCCCTTGCCCTTTAGACGGACTTTGGTGTCGGTCTGTGTGCCGGGCTTCACCTCGTAGATCACTTTGCCGTCCACCGTGTCGATCACAATGTCGCCGCCCAGCGCCGCGATCGCAAAGGACATCGGCACCGTGGAATAGATGTTCTCATCCTGTCTTTGGAAGATAGGATGTCTTCCGACCACCACTTCAACCAGAAGGTCCCCTCTGGGGCCGCCGTTCGAGCCCGGTTCACCCTTATCGCGGATGCGGACACACTGGCCGTTGTCGATACCTGCGGGTATCGAAACCTGAATCTTTTTCTTATTAGCGATATAGCCCGTGCCGCGGCAGTCCGGACATTTGTCCTTGATGACCTTGCCTGTGCCGTGGCAGTCCGGACAGGTCTGCACATTTCTGACCGTACCGAAGAATGACTGCGAAGTGAATACGACCTGACCCTTGCCTCCGCATTTCGAGCAGGTCTCAGGGCTGGTTCCCGGCTTCGCTCCCGTGCCATGGCAGGCGGTACACTCGTCTTTGAGTGTCAGCTCAATCTCCTTCTCCACGCCAAAGACCGCTTCCTCAAAGGTGATGCGCACGCTGGTGCGGATATTCGCGCCCTTCATGGGGCCGTTGCTTCTGCCGCCGCCACGTCTGCCGCTGCCGAAGAGATCGCCAAAAATATCGCCAAAGAGATCGCCGAAATCCGCGCTGTTGAAATCAAAACCACCGAAACCGCCGGGGCCGCCCGCACCGTCGAAGGCAGCATGACCGTACTGGTCATACTGTCTCCGTTTCTCCGGGTCGCTTAAGACCGCATAAGCTTCTGAGGCTTCCTTGAATTTCTTTTCCGCCTCCGCGTCTCCGGGATTCATATCGGGGTGGTATTTCTTCGCAAGGACCCTGTATGCTTTTTTGATAGCGGCGTCATCAGCGCTCTTTTCTACGCCTAGCACCTCATAGTAGTCTCGTTTCTGCTCTGCCATGGTCTATATCCTTCCTTGGATCCTTTTGATATCTTAAACTTCGCGATAGTCTCCGTCCACAACGTCGTCCGCGCCGCTGTTATCCTGCGGGCCTGCTTCCTGCGCACCGCCCATATTGCTCATATCGGGGCCTCCCTGCGCCTGCTGCATGTTCTCGTACATCTTGGTGAAGAGAGCCTGCGCGGAATTTGTCAATTTTTCCTTAGCAGCTTTCAATTCATCGACCTGACTGTCGGTAAGCTCCTGATCCTTGGTCTTTTCAAGGATATCCTTTACAGCCTGAAGATCGGCCTCCACACTTGCTTTCTCGGAAGCGTCAATCTTGTCGCCCACTTCGTTCAGCGCTTTCTCGGTCTGGAACACAAAGGAATCCGCGTCGTTTCTGGTGTCTACCGCCTCTTTGCGCTTCTTATCCTGCGCTTCGTACTCCTGCGCCTCCTTCACGGCCTTCTCGATCTCGTCATCAGACATGTTGGAGCCTGCGGTGATGGTGATATGCTGCTCCTTGCCCGTGCCAAGGTCCTTTGCGGACACGTTCACGATACCGTTGGCATCGATATCGAAGGTCACCTCGATCTGCGGCACGCCTCTCATTGCGGGCGGGATACCGTCCAGTCTGAACTGTCCAAGGGACTTGTTATCTTTTGCAAACTGTCTCTCACCCTGCAGGACATTGATGTCCACCGCCGTCTGGTTGTCGGAATAGGTGGAGAAGACCTGACTGTGCTTGGTAGGAATGGTCGTATTTCTCTCGATCAATCTGGTCGCGATACCGCCTGCGGTCTCAATGGAAAGTGACAGAGGTGTCACATCCAGCAGAAGGATCTCGCCTGCGCCCGCATCGCCCGCAAGTTTACCGCCCTGCACGGAAGCGCCAAGCGCCACGCACTCGTCGGGATTTAAGGACTTGCTGGGCTCTTTGCCCGTGAGCTGTTTTACCTTCTCCTGCACGGCAGGCACACGGGTGGAACCGCCGACAAGGAGTACCTGACCGATATCCGCATTGGTCAGACCCGCATCCTTCATCGCGTTCTGCACGGGAACTGCCGTCCGCTCTACCAGATCACTGGTCAGCTCGTCGAATTTTGCTCTGGTCAGATTCATATCAAAGTGCTTGGGGCCATCCTGCGTCGCCGTAATGAAAGGCAGGTTGATATTCGTGGTGGTCGCGGAAGAAAGCTCCTTCTTTGCCTTCTCAGCCGCCTCTTTCAGTCTCTGGAGCGCCATCTTATCATTGGAGAGATCAACGCCCTCTTTTGCCTTGAACTCAGCAAGCATCCAGTCAATGATCTTCTGGTCAAAGTCGTCGCCGCCAAGATGGGTATCGCCGTTCGTGGCAAGCACCTCGATCACGCCGTCGCCGATCTCGATAATGGACACATCAAAGGTACCGCCGCCAAGGTCGTAGACCATGATCTTCTGCTCTTTTTCATTGTCAAGGCCGTAAGCCAAAGCAGCCGCCGTAGGCTCATTGATGATACGCTTTACATCGAGGCCCGCGATCTTGCCGGCGTCCTTGGTCGCCTGTCTCTGGGAATCGTTAAAGTATGCGGGAACGGTGATCACCGCCTCCGTCACGGTCTCGCCCAGATAGCTCTCCGCGTCCGCTTTCAGTTTCTGTAAGATCATTGCCGAAATCTGCTGCGGGGAATATTTCTTGTCATCAATGGTGCGGCCCCTGTCCGTACCCATGTCTCTCTTAATGGAAGCGATGGTATTGTCCGCATTCGTGACTGCCTGACGCTTCGCCGGCTCACCAACAAGCCTCTCGCCGTTCTTCGTAAATGCCACGACAGACGGTGTGGTGCGCGCGCCCTCCGTGTTCGCGATGACAGTGGGCTTGCCGCCCTCCATTACTGCCACGCAGCTGTTTGTTGTTCCCAAGTCGATGCCGATAATTTTACTCATAATATTCACTCCTTTTCTGAAGCGCTTACGCTTCCATTGTTTATATTTATTGTTATATTTTTACTGAACCACAGCTACCATACTGTGCCGTACAACGCCCTCGCGGTAGGTGTACCCTTTCTGCAGCTCCTGTGCCACAACCCCGCTCTCAAACTCCTCGCTCTCCACCTGCATCACCGCATTGTGGAACTCGGGATTAAATTCTTCCCCGACCGCCGGAATCGGCTTTACGTCCAGATTCTCAAGCTCCGTCATCAACTGCTTGTAGATCATCTGCATACCCTGTGCGACCGCGCCTTCCTGTTCCCCTTCGGGGATGCTGGCAAGCCCTCTCTCAAAATTATCCACCACAGGAAGCATCTTTTCGATCACGCTCTTCGCGCCTGTCTCAAACATCGCCGTCTTCTCTTTTTCGGTCCGCCTGCGGAAATTTTCGAACTCCGCCATCTGCCGCTTTACGCGATCCTCAAGCTCCTCGATCTTTTCCTTGAGAGCGTCCTGCTTTTTGTCTTTCTTTTTCTTTTCCTTCTTCGGCGTGGGTCCTTCCTGCGCTGTCTCCGCTGCCGCTTCCTTCTCCGCCGTCTGCGCTTCCTCTGCTTCCTTTTCCGCTTCGTCCGGCTGCTGTGCCTGCTGCTCTAACTCTTCTTCCATTTCGTTGGTTCTGTCCTTTTCTTCCGCCATCGTGTTCATCTCCAATCTATTTATTGACTAAAACATCCTCAACGTTTATATAAATCATCAAGCTGACGTTTCAAAAGCCTCAGATTACTGACGACCTTCTCATAATCCATCCGTTTGGGGCCGATAATACCGATCGTGCCCTTCATACCCTCATCCAGCTCGTAAGTGGCCGTCACGATGCTGCAGTCCTTCATGCCGGCGACAGGCGTCTCGCTTCCGATATAAACCTGTATGCCGGTATTATTATCGCCTGAAAGGTTATCCTGCACGAGTTCCGTCAAAAGCTGCTTTTCCTCGAAGGTCGTAATCAGTTCACTCGCCCGCTCATGATCCGCAAGTTCCGGATATTTGAAAAAGTTCTTCGTGCCGCTGGTGTAGATTTCCAGATCTTCATCGGCCTTGATCGCCTCCGCCACCGCGTCGATGACACCCGCCACGATCTCGCTGTGGATGCCCGCCTGCTGCTTTAGGGCCGCAATCATGCCCAGATTGATCTCCTCTATCGAAAGCCCGTTTAAATGCGTGTTTAAAAGGATATTCAACTTAAGGAGCGTCTCGTCACTTAACTCTTCATCAAGCGTCAGCATGGTGTTTTTGATCACATTACCCTCTACCACGATGACCGCTAAAAGATGTTTGGCATCCACTCTGGAAAGCTGGATAAATTTCAGCTTATTCCGATGATACTGCGGGGCAGATACCATAGCCGCATACTCAGTGTTGTTGGCGAGGAGTTTGGCCGCCTGCTTTAAAAGGTGATCGACCTTATCTTCTTTTTCCAGAAGAAGCTCCTTGCGCTCCTCCACCTCGCGCTCCTTCTCCTCCATCATCTTATCCACGTAGAGGCGGTAGCCCTTATCGGAAGGAATCCTGCCCGCAGAGGTATGGGGCTGCAAAATGTAGCCCAGCTCCTCTAAATCCGCCATTTCATTGCGAATGGTCGCGGAGCTTAAATTCAGGTCGGTGTACTTGGAGATGGTACGGCTGCCTACCGGCTCGCCCGTCTCCAGATAATTTCGGATGATGGCCTGCAATATGATATATTTTCTTTCGTCCAGCTGCATCCCGTCTCCCTCTGTCGGAGTAATTGCCCTCAGAATCCGGCATTAACTCCACGAGCTTCGCGCCGCGAATCCCGGTTGATTGTTAGCACTCAATTCATTAGAGTGCTAACACCTTCTGGTAGTAAGGTATCACTTCTTAATTTCTTTGTCAACATTATATTTATTAAAAAAATGTAAAATTAAGAGCAGTCAATCCAGTATCCCCTGAATTGACTGCCCGCATTCGTCATTCGTTATGTTTTTAGATGCCGAAGTTTCCAGCCACGTCGCCGTTGATCACGTAGTAAACCACGCTCTCCTCAGGCTTTACGTAAAGCTCCACACTCTTGAAGTCGCCTACCTTTTTCTTCAGGTCATACTTCCAAACGTCCTTCGCAATCTTTACCAGATCATCCGTCGTGTAGGACTTACCTGCAAACTCTAAGTGCAGGCTCTCCTTAACAGCCGCCTTTTTGGTGCTGGTCGCTTCCTTGGTGGTCTTCTTTGCTGTCGTTTTCTTTGCCGTAGTCGTCTTAGCGGTTTCCTTCTTCGCTGCAGCAGGTTTCCTGCCGGGCTTCTTAGCCGCTGTCTTTGTGCCGGGCTTTCTGCCGGGTTTCTTCTTCTCTGCGGGAGCCTTCGTCTCCTCTGTCTTTGTCTCGGCCTTAGCCTCAGCCTTTACGGTAGCTGCAGGCTCAGTCTTAGCTGCAGGCGCTGCCACGGATGTCGTCACTGTAGATGTCTTTGTATCTGCCGCTTTGTTGATTTCAGGTTTCTTGATGTCCGCCATGAGTAATCTCCTTCCCTACTCTTTCACAAATCTTTTCCATAAAAAATAATGTGATGTCTCAATTGTATGCCTCATCAGTAGCAGTGTACCTCATTCAATCGGGGCTGTCAACCAACAATTTGTAGGAAATAGTGAATTTTTATGTATAAAATATTATACGATATGCTGGAAAATCATGGTTAAACGTTTTTCTAAACTGCTTTTTATACCAGTGCAAACCAGACAAGCACCGCCGCGCCCAACACGATCCGATACCAGCCAAATACCTTAAAATCATGTTTTTTAATATAGCCCATCAGGAAGCGGATCACCAAAACAGACACTGCAAACGCCACAAACATCCCTACCAACAAAATCACAAGTTCCTCTCCGGTAAAGGAAAAACCAAATTTTAAAACTTTTAAAAGACTGGCTCCCAGCATCACGGGAATCGCCAGAAAAAAGGTAAATTCCGCCGCCACAGTCCTCGAAACCCCGATCAAAAGCGCCCCCACGATAGTCGCGCCGGAGCGGGATGTTCCCGGAAAGACCGCCGCCAAAAGCTGAAACACACCGATCATCAGTGCCGTTTGATAAGTAATTTGACTAAGTTCTGTAATTCTAGGCGTCATTTTCTTATTTCTGTTCTCAATCACAATGAAGGCGATACCGAAAACGATCAGCGCGATCGAAACGCACCACGGATTATAAAAGAGCGCGTCCAGCACATCGTCAAAAGCCAGTCCGATCACCGCCGCCGGAACACAGGCCACAAGGATCTTGAACCAGAGTACGAAAATATCTTTCTGCATCACGGGCTTTTCCCGAAAATGAAAGGGAAATATCTTATTCCAGAATAAAAGCACTACCGCGAGGATCGCGCCCAGCTGGATCACCACCAAAAACATCTCCCAGAACTCATCGCTCACATTCAGGGTCACAAACTCATTGAGCAAGATCATATGTCCCGTACTGCTGATGGGAAGCCATTCCGTGATGCCCTCCACGATACCGAATAAAATTGCTTTTAATATTTCTATGATATCCATAAATCACCTCACAGTCCGCAGTTCTTTGCCAGCCCGCGAAACGCATCAAGCGACCGCTCCACCTTCTCCGTGTCGATACAATAAGCGATCCGGAAATAGCCTTTCACGCCGAACGTGTCGGAAGGCACCAGAATCAGATCATGTTTTTTCGCCGTCTCGGAAAAAGCGGGCGCATCCCCACCGGGCGCTTTCGGGAACATATAAAAGGTGCCGCCGGGCTCCACGCACTCGAATCCCAGAGAAGTAAGCTCTTTATATAATATGTTCTTATTCGTCTCATAGACCGAAAGATCCGCCGTCAGGTCAAGAACTTCCGCCACCGCAAGCTGAATGATGGAAGGCGGGCAATTATGTCCCGTTCCGCGCGAAATCTGGCTGCACATCACGCTGATGATATCCGCATCTGTGCATTTCGGATTCACCGCCACATAACCGATACGCTCTCCCGGCAGGGAAAGCGACTTGGAAAACGAATAGCAGGAAAGCGAATTATCATAAAACTTGGACGGATAAGGCGCATCCACCCCCGCAAACACGATCTCCCGATAAGGCTCGTCGGAGATCAAGAAGATATCGTGGCCGTACTGCTTCTGCTTTTCTTCCATAATGCGCGCCAGTTCCTTTATGGTCGCCGTGGAATAGACAATGCCTGAAGGATTGTTCGGTGTATTGATGAGAACTGCCATCACCTTTTCCGTCAACATTTCTTCAAAGGCCTCAAAATTAATCTGAAAGCTTTTCGTGTCCGCAGGCACCACCTTGAGATTGGCCCCGGTCAGATTGACGTACGGTCCGTATTCCGGGAAATAAGGCGCAAAAGTAAGCACCTCGTCTCCTTCCTGCGTTACGCAGCGCAGCGCATGGGCGATCGCGCCCGCCGCGCCAGTGGCCATAAAGATATGGCTCCCCGTGTAATTCATGCCGAATCTTTTGTTGAGGGAAGCCGCCACCTTGTCCCTGACGGCAGGGATGCCCAGACTCTGACTGTAGCCGTGCAGCGTCATGGAATCTTCCTCCTGCAAAAGACGGATCATCGTATCCGTAAACGCCTGCGGCACCGGTACGGACGGATTGCCGAGACTGAAATCAAACACATTCTCGTAGCCGATCTCCTTTCCTCTGGCCGTCGCAAACTCCGAGAGCTGGCGGATCACTGATTTCCCTTGCAGCATGTCTTTGTATTTTTGTACGATCATTTCTTATTCTCCATTTCTTACTTTATTTCACTTTTAAATGCAGCAGCCTTCCCTTAAAGTCCCCGCCAAGCGACGGCATATTGATCCCCGCATAATGCAGCGTGTCGCCCCGGTACTCAGTCTGCCCGATCTCCGGCCAGTCGGCCGCATTTTCGATCACATAAGTCTTCTGCGGATCAAGTCCCGGAATACAGATCCTTCTGCTGTGGCAGTTCGGCCGGTTCAGCACCTGGATATAGGTGACAAGCGCCTCGCTCTTATCTTTCGCCACCACCGCATAGCAGTCATAATAATGATTCTCCGCATAACGCGCGATGCGGTAATAATCACCGCTGCGCACGAGGTCATTATACTTATGATACATCGCCACCTGATCGGGGATCATCTCGCGGTCCGCCGCAGGTATCTTTGTCACATCCAGCTCATAACCAAAGGTGCCTGCCAGTGCCACATAGCCCCTCGTCTCAAAAGGCGTCATCCTGCCCACCGTATGATTCGGGCAGTCGGACACGTGCGCGCCCATAGTGGAAAGCGGATAAATGAGCGCCGTTCCCGCCTGGATCGACAGTCTCTCGATCGCGTCCGCATCATCCGAACACCAAATTTGCGGGCTGTAATAGAGCATGCCCGGATCGAATCTCGCTCCGCCGCCGGAACAGTTCTCTAAAAGAAGATTCGGGAAATCCGTGATCAGTCTCTCCTGCATCTCATAGACCGCAAGAACCTGTCTGTGGAATAATTCTCCCTGCCTGTCAGCGGGAAGGCCAAAACTGCCCAGATCAGTAAGCTGCCTGTTCATATCCCATTTCACATACTCAATATTAGCGCTTTTAAGCACCGCCGATATCCTCTCGTAAATGCAGTCGCGCACTTCTTTTCTGGTCAGGTCAAGCACATACTGGTTTCTGGCAAGGCTCCCCACCCTGCCCGGAATCTGGATCGCCCAGTCGGGATGCTCTCTGTAAAGATCGGAATCGGGAGAAATCATCTCCGGCTCCACCCAGATACCAAACTTCATGCCCAGCTTGTTGACCTCGTCCACCAGATACTTGAGGCCGCCTTTCAGCTTTGATTCGTTCACAAACCAATCGCCCAGACCGGAATTATCGTCATCGCGTTTTCCAAACCACCCGTCATCCATCACCAGCATTTCAATGCCGAGCGCGGAAGCCTGCCTTGCGATCGCCAAGAGCTTTTCCGTATCAAAATCAAAGTAAGTTGCCTCCCAGTTATTGATAAGGATCGGCCGCTTCTTATCCTTATAAATGCCCCGGATCAGGTGATTACGGTACAGGTCATGAAAATTTCGGCTCATGCCGCCCAGCCCCCCGGCCGAATACACGCAGATTACCTCCGGCGCCTGAAAGCTCTCACCCGGCTCCAGCTTCCAGCAAAAATCCTGCGGATGGATGCCCATCATCGCGCGGATATTGCCAAACTGGCTTCCCTCGATCTGCGCCAGAAAATTACCGGAGTAAACAAAATTCATCGCATAGACGTCTCCCGTCTCCTCCGTTGCCGAAGGACTCTTCCACGCCATGAAAGGATGTTCCTGATGACTGGACTCCCCGCGCACCGAGCCGACGCTCTGCTTACCCTTCCTGATGGGATAAGTCTGCATCGCACGCTCCCTTGCCCAGGAACCGTGCAGGGTAATGATCTCGTAATCGTCGTTATCCATATCGATACAGGCCGACATCACCTTTGTCAGATAAAGCGCCTCACCGCCGTTATTGACGATGCGCACGCTTCTGGCGATCGCGTCCGTATCCGCAAAAATGCTGTAAGATAAAATGATCTGCAGTTTTAAGACCTTGTCTTCACAAGTAATCTCAAGCGTTTTGCATTCGTCCTTCCCGCCAAAAGTTGCCGGCAGCCCGGCAAGCGCTTTCTTGCCGTCGAAAACCGTGTGGGATACATAAGAAAGCGACACCCCTGTATGTCCCGCCAATGTGCGAACAGACAGCGTTCCTTCCCGGAAATCGCCAAGCCCGTGGCCCGTATACTCCATGGGAAAGGCATCCAGAAAAGAGCATCTGTCCCTGTTATTCTGTGAGGGTACAAACGGCATCTCTCCGGTGCGCATCAGATACGCCAAATCGTCCGATCCAAGACTCCTGCCGTAATAGACATGCCCCAGAAAATTTTCCTCGTCCACCACGCCGATACAGTAGCTCGTGTGGGGCGTGTCTAACTTAAAAATTCTGTTTGTTTCATTGTAGGTAATGTTCATAGTCTGATTTCCTTTCTTTATTTAACCGTCTAAGTCGTTCGCCCATGCAAGCGCGCACCTGACGGCCCGTTTCCACCCTTTTACAAGCTGCTCTCTGGTCTTGTCCTCCATCGTCACGTCGAAACGCTTTCCGAGCTGCCAGTTTTCACAGATTTCCTCTTTATCCTTCCAATACCCCACCGAAAGTCCCGCCAGATAAGCCGCGCCCAGAGCAGTCGTTTCGATGCAGCTTGGCCGGTGTACCGCCTGTCCCGTGATATCCGCCTGAAACTGCATCAGAAAATCATTGGCGCTGGCGCCGCCGTCCACCTTGAGTTCACTAAGCGGAATGCCGGCGTCCGTCTCCATCGCACGCAGTACATCCATCGACTGATAGGCAATGGATTCCAACACCGCCCTCACAAAATGCTCCTTCTGGCAGCCGCGCGTGATACCCACCACGGTGCCTCTTGCATACGGATTCCAGTAGGGCGTACCCATGCCCACAAAGGCCGGCACCACATAGACCCCGTTTGTGTCCGGCACCCGCAGGGCATACTTTTCCGAATGCTGGGAAATCTTCATCATCCGCATTTCGTCCCGCATCCACTGTACCGCCGCGCCCGCCACAAACACACTGCCCTCAAGGGCATATTCCGGTCCGGCGTCGGCGCCCGCCGCGATCGTGGTGAGAAGACCGCTCTTTGAGGCGATTGCCTCTTTTCCCGTATTCATTAAGAGAAAACAGCCTGTCCCGTATGTATTTTTCACCTGCCCCGGCTGGAAACAGCACTGTCCGAACAATGCCGCCTGCTGGTCCCCTGCCGCGCCCGCGATGGGGACCGGCGCACCAAAAATACCCGCATCGCTCTCCCCGAACACCGTACCCGAAGGCTTCACCTTCGGAAGCATCCCGCGGGGAATCCGCAGGATGGAAAGAAGCTCCTCATCCCATTCCAGCGTATGAATATTATAGAGCATGGTACGGGAAGCGTTCGTATAGTCGGTGACGTGTACCGCACCCTTCGTCAGCTTCCAGATCAGCCAGCTGTCCACCGTGCCAAATAATAAATCACCGCGTTCCGCTCTCTCCCGCGCGCCTTCCACATGATCTAAGATCCACGCAATCTTGCTGCCGGAAAAATAAGCGTCCGGCACCAGACCGGTCTTTTCCCGTATCATGTCCGTATAGCCCTGCGCTTTTAGTCCGTCGATAAATTCCGCCGTCCTGCGGCACTGCCATACGATTGCGTTATACACCGGCTCTCCGGTCTCCCTGTCCCACACGATAGTCGTCTCGCGCTGGTTCGTGATACCGATGCCCGCAAGCTGTCCTGCATCCGCGCCAATATTCGCCATCGCCTCGACCGCTACCGCAAACTGGGAAGCCCATATCTCACGGGGATTATGTTCCACCCAGCCGGCCTGCGGATATATCTGCGTAAATTCCTTCTGCGCCATACTGCAGATATTTCCGCCTTTATCAAATAAAATACAGCGGGAACTGGTCGTTCCCTGATCCAGCGCCATAATGTATTTCTGCATGATTACCCCCACGTCACACTAAAAGGACCCCGTCAGACAAAACACTCTTCCACATACTTTCCGGCAATTTCCTTTGATATCTCATATTTTTCAGCGCATTTTTCTATAATGACATCCTGAGACATTCCTAACTCCTGATATGCCTCGATCAGCACGCGGATTCCTCTTTCTATTCCCTTTTCTATTCCCTTGCTGATTCCTTCCTCGTACCATTCAAGTTTCATTTGCTCAAACGCGTTGCACATATCATACCTCTCCTTTCCCTCTTCCATCACTCTGTATTCCTCCGGTATCCTGATATTTGTCACCACTTCCAGCATGTCTCTGGTCTCGCTGTCTATCCGGCTGTAGGTCTCTCTGTTTTCTTCCATAATCTCCTGCAGCTTTTCTTTATCCCTTACATATCGGACCGTCTCAAACACCTGCCGCAGACCTGTCATATACTCCTCAAAGGTATCCTGTTCGTGGCAGTCGTACAGGTTCAGCTTATAGTTTGATACATATTCCTTTAACTCATCATCTATGTCCAACAGATCATGCAGGCATCTTGGCCCGTCCCATCCGCCGTCCGTCCCGAAATATACCACCAGCGTGATGATCGGCGCAAACTTCTCATCCTTTTTCATACCGGACAGGTATTCGTCTCCGCCTTTCAGGTCGTGCGCTTCCTCATGCGCCCGTTTCTTTCGTTTCCACTGTTTCTGATAACCGACGCTCTCCGAGAGCATGTTCCGAAGTACCATCCGGTAGTCTACGTAGTTCTGGTTCTCTACCGCTAGGATATGCAGCTTTTTCCCTTTCCAGATACGTGCCTTGTCTACGATCGTTTTGATGTTTCCTGTTTTGTCCTTCTTGCCGAGACTGACAGTCTGCGGCTCCTCCGGCTCCAGTTCCTCCGGTTTTACGACCTGCCTTCCGTGGAATAATGCGCCGTTGATCTGGTCTGCAAACCTTGTGTTGTCATCCAGATAGTCAAACTGATACTCATCTTTTGTTCCCATCTGCCTTCCTCCCTTTATTTTATTTTTCCATATAAGGGATTCAGGTTCCATGATGTGTCACAAAGATATATCAGAATTTCAGACTCCCAGATATGTTATTCCAACGATATCACAGATACTATCATTTGTAAAGAGATTCTTCCTTGATATTAGCATTTAAATTTATGAAAATAAGTACTATAATAGTTCAAGATGCACATCACACGCAAGCCCCGCAGCACATCGGGCAATACTATGATAAACCTTACAAAAAAGCTTCGGCACAGAGGTAATTATGAGTATCACAGTCGTATTACAGCAAATGATCATCATCTTCATACTGATCGGTATCGGTATCATCCTTTACCGACGCAAAATCATTACAGAAGAAGGCTCCAAACAGATCTCCGGCCTGATCATCAACGTCACCAATCCGGCGCTTTTGATCTGCTCCGCCTTAGAAGACGGCCCCAAAGCGTCCCTCGGTGAGCTGGGCATGGCCTTTGTCGCTTACGCTGTTGTATTTGCCCTTTTAATCGCTGTGGGGTTCCTGATTCCCCGCCTTTTGCGAATACCGAAAGACTCCCGCTATGCCTATCAGATGCTGACCGTCTTCGGCAATGTGGGCTTTATCGGCATCCCTCTGGCTTCCGCAGTGCTTGGCAGCGAATCTTTAATTTTCGTATCCATTTTTAACCTGCTCTTTAATCTCCTGATCTACACCTTCGGCATCTCCCTTTTGCAAAGAGCTGCCGCGGGGCAGTCCAAAGATAACACACCGTTTGATATCAGCTCGGCAACAGTGAATACGACTCTTTCGGCCGGACAGGCAGAGACAGCTACAAACATACCGGATGCTGCCGGGCAGAAGAAGCGCGCGGCATCTATCGCCTCAGGCCGCCTGCAAAAACTCGTAAACGCGGGAACGATCTCCGCCGCCGTTACCATTATTTTTTACCTTGGCAATTTCCATGTGCCTATTATCGTCTCCTCCGCCCTCTCCTACACAGGACGCGCCACCACCCTCTTATCCATGCTGGTGTTGGGCGTATCGGTAGCGCAGATCGCACCGAAGGATATTTTTTCCCATCCAAAGCTCTATGCCTTTACCCTGCTGCGGCAGGTTCTGGTGCCGATCGGCTGCGTCCTTTTGATGCGCCTGTTCCTTACGGACAGACTGATCTTAAATACCCTGCTTTTGATGGTCGCGGTCCCCGCTGCCAACATGCCGCTCATGCTGGCAAAACAGATGGACATGGAAACAGAATCTATCTCGCAGGGCATTATTCTGACTACGATACTAAGTCTTGTGACGGTACCTCTGGCCTGCCTGTTTTTACTGTAGCTTCAAATATGGCACATCAATTTGTCAGTAGAAAGATATATCCGGATTTTGGATTAACGATAATTCGTTTATATTTTTTCTTTTTCTCTGTTGACACCTTTTTGTACAGATGATATACTAAGCGCATCGAGTGATCAAAAGAGCGTGCGTTCGCACATTCTGGCAGTTTCTGCCGTTTACTCAACTACTACTAACCGACGGCAGGAATGCAGGAATGGATACAACGCTTCCATAAACGTTATCTCCTGCCGCACCAACGAGGGAGACAGGGGCCAACCGGCCTGATGTTTGGCCCGCAGTCCCCGCAACACTACAGAATGGAGGTAACTTATGGAGTACGCAAGGATCAGGAAAGAGGAAAAGGAAATGGGAATCGAAACAGAGAACGGGATGCTCAGGGATCTGACGCAGGAAGATCTGGTACGGCTGGGTCTGGACAGGAAGGGGAAATGGCAGTACACGGTCGCGGATATCGAGGCGCTGCCGGAATGCATACGTGCGGAACTGATCGACGGGGAACTGTTTGTGAGTATGAACACGCCTGCCGAAATACACCAGCTGCTGCTCGGCAATCTGTTCTTTCAAATAAAACAATTTCTCTTGAAAAAGAAGGGGGATTGTGAAGTTTATCCGGCGCCGTTTGGCGTGCTTATTAAAAAGGACAGGCACAATTATGTGGAACCCGACATTCTGGTGGTCTGCGACAGGGATAAGCTCAACGAAAAAGGCTGTTACGGCGCTCCGGATTTTGTGATCGAGGTCGTCTCGCCCTCGAACAGGAAACATGACTATGTGAGAAAGCTCGCCCTCTACCGTGAAGCGGGCGTCAGGGAATACTGGATCGTCGATCCGAAACGTGAGCGGGTGACGGTATATGACCTGGAACATGGGAAGGAGCCCGTACTCTATCCATTCTCAGAGCGGATTCCCGTGGGTATTTATGGGGATTTGTATCTAAATGTCACAACGCGAAGTGACGAAATGCAGGAAGTCCTCGATGAAGAACGACAGGCCAGCCGCGCAGAAGGGCTTACGGAAGGTATTGAAAAAGGCCGCGCAGATGGCTTTACGGAAGGAATGGAGAAGGGCCGCGCGGAGGGGGAAGAGCGGTTTGCGAAGCTGACCGCGCTCCTGCTGCGGGAAGGCCGCACGGATGACTTAGCGAAGGCGCTCGCCGACACGGCATATCGGGAGGGCCTATACCGGGAGTTTTCTATCTAAGCAGGCGGCGGGATTTTACGGCATCAACCATAAAATTTCGCCGGAAACATGCGTCGCCTGACGCACCGTCAAAAAACGGGGGCAGAGCCAAATTTACCGGCTCCACCCCGTCTTTTTATTTCATTCGCATTTCATTTGTAGTCGTCACTGCCGCAGGTTAGTCTTCAACATCATCCTGACCAAAATTTATATATTTATCGACGACATACAGCGGGCAGTTTGTTAAAGAATTACCATTCCATCCGCTCACCTTCAGATAATAGGTTTTGCCTGCTTCTAAATATTGAGCAATCGCAAAGTCATAGTCATTGCTACTTATATCACCTGCCTCTGCCAATTGCTCGAGCCATTCATTATACAAGGTTCCATCCGGATCCTGTCCGAGCGTTTCATATCCATCTGTATAGAACGTATACCACCTGTCCGCATACGCCGTGAACCGGTACAGCGCATAATCGCCTTCATCAATCGTAACATACGTAACCGGCGCACTCTCATTTCCGACCCCCATCGTTACGGCCCGCGTGATATCTACAGGCGGATTCCAAGTCACTTCCAGTCGGAACGTAGGGTGATCCTGCGAAGTAATTTTTACTAAGTAGACCTCGCCGCCATCCATATTGACGTTTTTTATCAGCTCTTCTTCCGTCAGGGTCATAGAATACCAACCGGCCACTTGAGAATTGCCCTTACCTATCCTTACATCAATTGACCCCTCACTTCCTGTGAACTTTAACTGATAAGTGCCGTAATATTCAGGCTTCAGCGCATACCACTTCTCCGTCTCATTCTCCGCGAAAGCGATCGTATTCGCCGTCGTCAGAGAAAGCTCCTCCGGCTCATACTTCTTTACGGATACCTTAAAGTCCGCCTTGGCAGGTAATTCCGTCAACGTCGATTCTGTCTTTAGCCCGTCGTAATATACGCCGAACGTTACCTTACTGTTTTCAGACAGGTAAACCTTTCCCGGAAAGCTCATACTACTATCATACGTAGCAGGAAGGTTTGTACCATAGGTATAATTAGCCATCACTACTACATCCTTGCTGTCCTCCGTAAAGTCGTAGTACCCGGTCTCCGGCGCGGTGAAGGTAAAGAAGCTCCTCGCGCCTTTTTCCACGCTGACAGGCAGTTCCGTCACCAGCGCAGCAGGCACAATCTCCTCCACACTCAGCTTGACGGTCTTTTTCTCACCCTCTGTCGCCGGCGTAAACTTGAGCGTTAACTGGATGTTGTTTGTCTTTGCTACCGCCAGCTTCTGTGGGCAATAACTCCATGTCGCATCTTTATCAAGAGATATCGATGCATCTGATCCACTCTCCGTAGCGGCTGGCATATAGGCGTATAAATTGTCCACCCCATCCGTATCCTTTAAACGGAAAGCATAGTAAGCCGTCTTCGAGGGCTTAAACGTGATGTACTGCGTATCGTTATTCGCCGCGGTGACCGAAAGGTCCTCGCCTTCCTTCAGCTCCAGCATAGGCACCTTCTTGATGCCGATCTTAGCCGCCGCTTCTCCGCTTTTCACCACACGAACAAGGTAGGTCCCTTTCCTTAACAGTAGTTTATCTGATGAATCAATATCTGTATAATCATCATCCACATCACCGTAGCGATCCTGCCACAGTTCCATGCTGACGCCCTCGGCGGTAATGTCATAAAGCGTTTCTTCCGTAATCGCCAGATTGTACCACTTTACTTCATTCTCAGTGAAGGTAAGCGACAGCGGATCCGCACCGACTACCAGCGACTCAGACGTTTTAATCTGAGTCACCGCGATCTTCACTTTCTGATCCGCCGTGGTGCCGTTATTCTGCACTCTGCAGTACCATTTACCACCCTTCTCGAACCACACGGTCCAAGGGCTGTCAGGGGAAGCGTTGAATGCCTCCTCCTCATTCGTGATTTCTCCCCACGTACACATTGCCGAAACACTCGCATCCGCAGCTATCGCTTTATTCGCATCGTCTGTCAGAGCCAGCGTGTATCTTCCGGTCGCGGGTGCAGTATATTCAAACCACTGCACGCCGCCTTCCTTCGCTACCGTCGCCTCTAATGTTGTGCTGGGCACGATCGGCTCCATTTTCAGCGTCACCGCCGCATCCTTGGTCGCGCTTACGGTAAATGTAACAGTCTCGCCTTTTGTATTACATACAATCTCACCGCCTGACGCTATACGACTCTTGCTATAATTCACCGTCACAACCGCGTCTGCAGGATCCGCCGTCCATGTTACCCGATAGCGGCCTGCCTGCGTCACAGGATATTTGTATGTTACTGGCTGATTCGCCTTTACGCTTATTTTTCCGTCCGCCGGAAGAGGCTGGTCCATCGCGGTGATGGTAAACGTGAGTTTGGACTCTGCATCGGCGCCATTTTCTGCCTTCACATACACAACTTCACCCGCGGATAACGTATCATTATAAGGCATACTTGACATTATGTTATCAAGCGCTGACCCCCATGTCACACTTATGCCAGAACCGGTACAAGCGATCTGATACTTACCTGCCGCATTCGGGGTATACTTAAAGTATTTTGTTTCATTCGCCGCAAACGTGTATTCCTTCGCTTCCAGCGGATCTACTGAAATTGCGGTTACCTTAAGGTTACCCTTTACAGCATCACTACTCCCAGTCACCACTGCCAGAAGCTGTTTTTCACCGGCGAGCAGTTTCTTCACATTATCCGCTCCCAGACTATATGTGCCCGTAGACTGCTCGATCCTATAAGCTCCCTGTACGCTCACCGTCTTACCTGCGCTCTCCGCCGCAAGCGTCGTCTCAAAGCGGTAAAGCCCTGTCGTCGGCGCCGTAAAGGTAAAGAACTGCTTGTTATCATTTGTTACTTCAAACGGAGCGTCCGTTGCAAGCGCGATCGCCGTTGCGGCGGTCTCCTTCACGCTCACCTTGATCTTAGCCGACTCATCGGTTGTGATAAGCTTGATATAAATAATTTTATCGTTCTGCTGGCTCGTGAATCGGTCATTGGAAGGATAGAAATTATTTCCAACTGTGTTCTTATAATAATACTGACTCACGCTCTTCCCGGTCTCTACCTCATAGCTAAAGCAATATTCCTTACCTGCCTCGGGAACCTTAAAGCTTACCCATACAGGCTCACCGTTCTTCACCTCGAGTTTCCCGGTAGCCGCCGCCAGAGTTACCTCTGCCGTCTTAGGCTGAGACACCGTCACGTCCGCGCTGACTGCTTCCTCACCCGTCGCGTATACGTAGATTGCTCTCTTATCACCCTCATTCAAACTCATCGAATTCAGAGATAAGGTTTCCTTGCCATCATTTACATTGGTTGTAAATATATTACCAAACTCACTCTCGGATTTGGTCAGATCAGCATAGTATTTTGCTTCCATCGCACCGGCTTTATCCGGCGTAACGGTAAACGTATACTCGCCCGCTGCCTTCGCTTCAAAGACGAACCACTTACCTTTAACGGATCCCTCTTTATCAGCGAGGCTGCCCGTGCTGGCTTTTCCGGCAGCGTCAAACGCCGTATAGGTCCTGCCTTTCACGGAAATGCTGTAATCACCGGATGAAAGGTTTGTTAACGTTACCTTCTGGCCTTTCTTTAATCCGACGCCCGCATTGACCGGCGCATTTGTCTCCGTCGCAAAAGTAATATATCCGCTCTTACGGTCGCAATACGCCTGCTTACCGCTCGCAGTCGCATAGAAAGTATAGTAATTATCCTCCGGCGCGGTGAAGGACAGCTGCCCCAGACCTGTCACGCTGACAGCGTCCGAACCCGTGAGTTTACCGTATTTCGTAGCGTTCACATATACTGTTACCGGTCCCTCGTTTACGCCTGCCGCCTTAAAGTAGATCGTATCTCCCTCATTCAGAGTAGCACTACTATTCTCCTCAAATGACGATTTACTTCCGCCGTCGTACTGCTCCGGGAAAGCGGTCTTATAGTAATATCCCGCAATGCTTACATTCGGTCCGTTGAAATAGTAACGACCGTCCGCCGGCGCGGTAAAGGAAATCCAGCGATAATCGTACGCACCCATCGGTGCCTTAAAGCTCACCGGATTCTTCTCCGTCAGCACTTCGATGCCCTGATCATAAGTATCATCCCAAGCTACGTTGTAAACCGGCTCCGTATCGCCGTATGCGCCCTGTCCGCCGTTGCTGACCGACTTCACTCTCACGATATATCTTGCGATCACCTTCTTTGTTATCTTCGAGGTCACTTCGATATAAGTATAACCCACCGAAGCCGCCTTTAAGGTAGCCGTGTAGCTGCCGGTATTTGCCTTTACGGACGCCACCTTGCTGTTAGTGCTCTTCCATGTCAAGGTGTCGCTCTTTCTCTGCCTTGCCGCGTTATTCGCATTCGCGATCAGGGTGTAGGAATTTCCGGAGGTCAGATATCCTATCTGATCCAATGTGCTTCCGCCCTCACTGTCAATGGATATCGACATTCCGCCTGTATAAAGGGTGCCGTCAGGGGCCTTCCCAACGGAAGCTTCAGATGCCGGGATATTGGTGGTCGTAACCTTCCCGTTTGCTCCCTTGGCCGCCTCCGCCTTTCCGTAGATCGGGGTCACGGTCACATTGTATACGGACTGACGCTTTAAGCCCTGTATATCATAGTAATAAGCATACGTACTCTTCTTTTCGTTTGTCTTGCTCCAATCAATCGTACAATCGTCAATATGAGAGCTAATCAGTCTCTTGCGATTGTCCAGCAAGTCAATTTTAAACCGAATGGGCTCGCTTCCCCAATAATAGGAAACTCCGTTTTGATAGTGATAGTCAACTTCATTCCCCGTATGCGTAAAGGTGATGCGCGCCGAGTGATCGATCACGTCAACGGCCTTGACTGCCTTGACCGGATCCATCTTCTTTGTCTTGACCGTCAGTGTTGTAGACACATCCGGGTTATTCGTCAGATATACCGTCAGGTTTACTGTCTGATCCGGCTCTTTGGCGATGATATAATCGCCCTCCACCTCTACCGCCTCACTGTCCTCACTCTTTACGGTGATCGGAATGCTGCCGGCACCACTCGCTCCGATCGCTATCTTTTTATTTTTAGCGTCAAGGAACGTTAGGCCCGATCTGACCGACACATGGCTGCCCGTTTTCAGGGTAATCTGCTTTGCCTGAATCTTAGAGATCGGCGAAGTAATGCGCAGCGCATAATGAGAGTCGTACGTGCTTACCTCCCTGCTCGTATCAATGTTATCGAGATAGCCGCTGCTCATCGGCGTGATCTTTTTGCTCACGCTGTCATACGCGATGATATAGACGATGCCGATCCCCTTTAAAGTCAGCTTGCCTTTCTTATCGATCTTCGCTATGGTCGACGGCCTGTAGTATCTGTCGCCGATTAGCGTCTTATAGCCGTCCAGCTTATATTGCGCTATTTGCTCCTTCGTATAACCATACGGCGATTCCACCGCATAGTAGGTCAGCTTCTGCGCCTCGTAATTCGCATCGCCCTTCGCCAGCGGAAGCTCCTTCCACTCGTGATCGATGCCGTACGCGCTGTCCTCGGCGTTCTCTTTTTCGGGCTGCATCTTAAACTCACCCCAAGCCTGCAGCTGGACAGAACCCTTGGACAGGTCGATCTCGTCAATCGCACTGTCTTTATAAAGCTTGTCGGCAGCAGGCGTTTTCTTCGCCATCTCCTCGTTGGTCTTATAATCCAGCCGGATACTGAGGAGCTGCACCTTGGTCGCCTTGAATGTCTTCACCGTACCCAGTGCAGAAACCGTTACCTGAGAATCGTCGTCCAGCTTCCTGACGCCGCTCACGTTTCTCACATATACGGTGTACTCTTTGCCCGGCTTAATCCCGCTGACTGTCTTCGTGACAACTTTTGCCTTATTCGGGTTTTCACTAGCAGGCGCAATATAGCTGTAGGCCACGAAAGCCTCATTCAGCTTATTCTTACCGCCGTCCTGCGCCTCACTGATCTTGGTTTCAAACTCAGTATTCTTCTTCTTACCTTCTAATACATAGATCTCACGGCGATAGCCGTCCTCAGGCTGCGTATACTTCAGTTCAAACTGATAGTCATAAGCATACACGCTGTTGATCTTCGGCGCGGTCACGTCGCTGATGGTGATCGTGGTCTTGACAGTCTTCTTAAAGTCAGGAACCTTCTCGACCTCACCCTTGGTATTACGTCTTACCGGGTAGACTTCGATGGTCGCCTTACCTTTTTTAAGAGCCGTCACAACGCCGGTCTCTGTGGTCACGCTTGCAAACTTCTCACTGCCTGCCGCCACCTTATAATTCAGGAACACAACATCGCTGTTTAATACCTTCGCCATCTTCACGTCGAGCTGCTGCGTCTCACCCACTGTCATTTTGGTCTTTACACCGTTAAATGCAAGCGTCTTCGGCGATACGGCTGTCCGCAGATCGTCCTCGAGCTTCGCGGCGGACAAATCTACCGTATACTCTTCCGTATAGTCTTTCTCCCAAAGGATGGTAAAAGTTCTCTTCTCCGCCTTGTCGGCCGCCGTTACAGGGAAGGCTACTGTAATCGTGCCGCTCATGCCATCCCTGTCAAGGACATAACCCTTGCCGTCTTTGACGATGCTGTTCTCATAGACAAAGTTCCCCCAGGCAGCGCTGTAATCACTCGAATAATTGCTATCGCCGTTTGCGTCAAACTCTTTCGGCGCCATGATATTAAAGATCAGGTAATTGCCCGGAACAAATTCCTTTGCAGGAATCGCGCTCAGAGTGTCGCCCTGCTGGTAAAAATAGCAGATACCGCTTACCGGCGTTACCGTTACCTTATTATCCTCCGCCGACGATCTCACATACATCGTATAGCTGCCGCTGTCCGCAATATCATCGGAATGCGTGATCGTCTTATTCGCTACCGTGGAGTTGCCTCTCTTAGTCACCTTAAAGGACGCACCCTCGCAGCTGATAAAGTAGTTATCCTCATACTGATCTTTCAGCGTTTTTGCGTTCGCCGCATCAATCCACGCATTGACGCCCAGATCGTATTCTTTGCCGTACCGCAGGTATCCTTTATATCTGCTGCTCCATAGATCCTGACTGTCCTTTTTGCCTTTTTCCCATACCAAAACATTGTATGCGTTTCTAAACGCAGGCGCATCCTTCACCAGACCGGTCCCGGCCGTCGCGCCTTCCGCAAACGCCTCTTTATCGGCCTCGATATAGCCCGTCACCGTCAGGCCGTCTGTGTCGACGAGCTTTGCGCTTTCGCTAATCTCAAGCATATCCAGACCCGCTGCGATCAGGTCGCTCTTTACTTTGTCGCCCGCTACCTTGATCGTCAGTTCCTTCTGGTTGATGAAAAAGTGATCGCCCGGATTATATTCGTCGGTATCACCATTATAATCACCCAGCGTCATCGCCTCGAACTTATGATACTTCTCATCGCCGGGGAAGCTCACTGTCAGCCTGTATTCGCCCGCATTGAGGGGATTCCCGATGCCCTCGCCAAGCAACTGCCATCTGGAGCTATCAAATTTCTTCCACTCCCACTTAAACACAAGCGGAACCTGACCCTCGCCGCTTCCGATGGGCAACAGGGTATCCGGCGCGTTTTCGGCCGCCACAGTGATATAACCCGCCGCGATCAGGTCTTCCACCTTAAACTGCTCTTCGCCGCTGTAAACCGTCTCAAAAGCAGCAAGCTTTTCGGAATGGATGGCAATCTTCAGCCCGACGTCACCCATCACACCCACTTCAATATCCGCCGGATCATGACGCCAGTTATGCTGAATGGGGTCGGTCTCCGGCCGCTCATACACGTTGGTATAGTTTAAGTTATACTTATTATACTCTTTGTTCGCAAATGAGTTGAATGTCAGTTCCGCTCCCAGCTTATAGGGAATGTCCTTCTCGAACGTCTCATAGCTGTAAGCCTTAGTAAACTTTGCTTTTGCGGGATCAACATTATCGCCCTTTAAAACCACCCAATTCAAATTGTAGAGGTGGCTGTTCTTATTGGCCTCATTGATCTGCTTGTCAAGCGTTTTTAAGGTATCTGTCAGATTCGTCCCGTCGGTTCCGTCCGCATTCACTTCAACGATATCGTACTCCATCGTCTCTTTGATGCTGTTAAGGAAGTCACTTACAGTTTCACCCGTATACGCCTTCGGCTTCGGATCCTGCTTCGGCTTCACCTTTACGCTCTTGCCTTCTATCTTAAAGTACAGATAGGCCGGCTCCGCCATATAGGTCTTGGTCGGATCTGTATAGCTGATCTTCAGGCAGTATTCCGCCGCGTTCGCCAGTGTTGTTAAGGTATAATCATTATCCGTTCCTACCTTAACATCATTGCACTCAGGCTCCTGCACAGGCTTGCCTGCACCATCCTTCACGACCTCGCCCTTGTCGTCGAGTTTGTCGACCATGTCATAGCCGTACCACTCATAGGTAAAGCTGCCTGCCGCATCCGCCTCCGCTTTATCCGTCTTAGCCTTTTTATACCCGCTGCGGTCGGCAAAAGGCGCTTTCTCATTATATACCTTCGTATAGACGCCTTCCGCATTGGGCGTCATATCCTTATCAATATTGGCTTTGATATCATCCGTGTTGATCGTAACCTTCGTGCCGCCGACTACAGTGATCGCCACGACATTCGCGGCATCCTCCACCACGTCTTTCGTCACGTCAACATCATAATTCGTATTGGCATTGTTGACATCGATCTGCTTGTTGATATCGACAACATCGCCTGCGTTATTAGAAGCAACACCATTCGTATAGAGACTCTTCTTACCCGCAAAGACGACTCTGTACTCTACTTTCTTCGTCACCGTCTGACTGGCGTTGGAAGCTGCCTCATCTTTCGTCTCACCCGACGCTTCACTCAGCGTACTTACTTTTGTCCAGCTTCCTTCCACCGTCTGCGCCTTCTTAGTGGTATCTGTGTAAGTAGTCGTCGTCGTGACGCGCTTTTCTACCTGAAATACCGGCGCATAATACTGCGGTTTGCCGGGCTGATTGTAGGACACGCCCCAGAAGGTGTCCTTTTCCTCATCGGGAATCTCAAACTTCTTGGTCGTATACTTTCCGTCGTCGTCTCTCTCAATCAGCGTATAGCTCACGTTCTTGAGCAGAGCGCTTGCAGCCGTATCCTTTTGATACTGCTTCTTGTCATCGGCAAGCGCAGGCCGGATGGCAAGCTTCGCAGGCGTAATCACCACCTTCACCAGACAGTCCGCCGCATTCTGGGCAACGCCGTAGACGCCGTCCGGATCCGTATAGGTGAGCTTATAGTAGTATACGCCCGCGTTCTCCGGCACTTTGCCTTCAGCAAGCGCCTCTTTATCGGCATCGAGCCATACGCCGGTGATATTCTTCTTATCCCCGTCTAACACTACCGGCAGTTCTTTTTCTTTGCCGGTCGCCGCATCCGTCTCACCTGTCACGGTGATCTTGACGGTAACCTGCTTATCTAAGGCCGCGGTCGCGTCGGTCGGCGCTTTCACCGCTTCCTTTTTATATACGTATGTAATATCTTTGCCCGGCTCGAGATTCGATTCAACCGTCAGACTAACCGTCTTCAAATCCGTGATCGCGATATTATGCGCATAGGGAATCAGCTCGTAGTTCGCCTGATATCCTTCCTTAAGCGCAGGCGCGATCTCCACATAATAGTCGCCGTCCTTTTTCAAAACCTCCGTATCAGCCATCGCTTCGCCAAGCGGCGCGCCGACCTTTACCACGCTCTTATCCGCTGCGGTAACAAACTGAAGGTATCTTTCGTCAACGCTCCCGTTCTCACCCAAAGCGATCTGCAGAGCCTTGAAATAAGCTTCCTTCACGTCGCCGACCGTCTTACCGGTGAAATTCATCTGCTCCGTATCGCTGTCCACTTTTACGTACAGCTTTGCCTTCTCGATCACAAAGTCGATCGACTTCGCATCTGCACTGACAAAAGCGGGGTCAATGGAGATCTCCAGCCTGTACTCGCCAGCATTCACCGGTGCGGAAGCGCCAGACATATCGGCGTAACTGCCGTCTGCGCCCTTCTGCTTCCAGACGAATTTAAGCTGCGATTTTAAAGCCTCCGCCTCGTCGTCGCTGACACCCTCAATGGAAACGTAGTAACCATTTTGCAAGCTGGTCATTATTGTCCCAAACGGGTTGTCATTGGTATCATCGTAGGCCGTCGTTACGGTCGCCGTCTGCTTCGCTTCATCCCAGCCGCTTACCGTAATATCCCCACCTTCAAGGTCCGCGAGATTATTCAATCTAATCTCGGCCTTCTGACCCTGCGGGGCGTCATCCTGTGCGGCCGGCGCGGATTCCTCCACGCTGTCAGTAGCCGTATTTTTATCCTTCTGATCCGGATTCACCGCTTCCGGATCCGATTTTTCTACCGATTCCTCTGCATCGGCATCCGTCCCTTCCAAAGAAACATCTTCCGCAGGCGAATCTCCTGCCGGGGGATCTTCTAAAAGAGTTCCATCCGCAGGAACCTCCCCGTCAGGAGTTTCTTCTGTAGGAGTATCTCCTGTAGAAACTTCTTCTGTAGGAGTTTCTTCTACGTTTGTTTCCGTCTGCACCGATATGTTTTCCGGAGCAGCCTGTGCCGTTACAGGCGCCGAAGTCACAGCCAGAGTAACAGCAAGTACCATGGCCAGAATCCGTTTCACCTGAAACAGTTTTTTCAATCCTTCCATTTCTTTTCCTCCTTGATTGGTTTAAGCCTGACTCAGCACAAAAAGCTGCCTTTGCAGACATCTAAACCCATTCTACCCCCCCCCCCAGCTCAAATAGCA
>DKUU01000039.1:144971-273123 GCA_002490835.1 Lachnospiraceae bacterium UBA7196
CCCCCCCCCAGCTCAAATAGCAAGGAAAATTCTCATAAAGTTTATTGAAAATTTTGTGGAATCTGCTGTCATTCTTTAGCGTATCCCCACAGAACAATTTCCCTTCTTTCGACATAAACTAAACTAAAACGACACAGGAAAAACACCTTATGTACTTTTTACTCTTTGCTTTACTTCTCAGCGCCCTTCTCGGCTGCATCTTTTTCCAATGCCGCCGCAAAAAGATCATCTGCAAGATCGAATCCATGGACTGCTGCGTCAAATGTTCCCTTTTGAACGAACTGGTATATCCTTTCGGTTACGACTTCAACTGTGACTGTGAATTTTTTTCCTCCACAGTGGACGCGCCGCAAAAGCAGGCCGGATACAGCTGGCTTTACGACTATTTGGCACCCCGCTTTGGCATGGTTTTCGACGCCCTGCCCGTCTATTTTGATTATCAGGGCAGAACATGGCTGATCGAATTTTGGAAAGGGCAGTACGGTATCAATACCGGTGCGGAGATCGGCATCTACCACGCTGATTCTGTCATTCCCGTAAGCGACTATAAGACCGCATGGTTCTCCTGCGCGGAGGAAGAGGAAATGCTGAATTGCTCTTTCCGTCTCTGCAAAGGGGACGACGAGTGCGTCTGCAATTCCGGACGGCACTGGTGGCTGACCGCTTTTCTTGTGGGATGCTTTTCCAGACCCTGCACCCTCACCATGGAATCCTGCATCAGCTTTCCCGACCGGGATATGCTCTCCGCCTTTGTGAACGGCCTGCGGCGGGCCGGCTGTCCCGACGACTGTCTGTCAGTCAAGGGCCTCACCGTCTGTTTTGTGTTCCGCAAAGATACCGCAAAATACAACCTGATCACGCGTTTCTTCCGCCGCTTCTCCCAATGGAAAAACCGTATCTTCTGTAAGCTGTATCTGTGGGTCACCAGACCCTTCCTCTGCACCGAAGACCGGGTATTATACCTGTATTACTATCTGCCGGTCTGCTTCCGCAAGCTCCTCAGACTGCGCCGGTTTCACAAGCGCTGTCACAAACGTTTTCGTAAGGAGCGCGGATCATGAGCGCCTTTTCGCGCCTTGACCGCGCCTTTCAAAACGCGCCCCTGCTGCCTCTTTCTAACCGCTCCCGCTATGTATTGATGAGCGACTGCCACAGGGGGATCGGCACTTCCTCGGATAATTTTTTAAAAAACCAGCATCTGTATTTTGCCGCGCTGGAACACTATTACAGACAGGGATTTACCTATATTGAATTGGGAGATGGGGATGAACTCTGGGAAAATAGAAATATGAAGACCATCATCGATATCCACAGCAATGTCTTCTGGCTCTTCAAACAGTTTTATCAGGAAGACCGCCTGTATCTTCTCTACGGCAACCACGACATGATAAAACGAAGAAAAGGCTACCCTGCCAAAAGCTGCGGCACTTATTTCTGTACGCAGTCCCAGCAGATGCAGCCCCTCTTGCCTTCTCTCACTTTTCATGAGGGCATTATCCTCACCACAGACCTGCTGCCAGACAGCAGGTCTCACGTGTCTCTCTATTTGACGCACGGACATCAGGCCAGTCTTTTAAACTCAACGCTCTGGCCGCTCTCACGCTTTCTCGTCCGCTATATCTGGCGGCCCTTGGAAAATCTGGGTTTTCTGGATCCCACCAGCGCCGCCAAAAATTATTCTGTTAAAAATAAGTGCGAAACAAAATTAGACCAGTGGGCGCAGGAAAACCGCCGTATCCTCATCACCGGACACACGCACCGGCCCATCCTGCCCACAGAGCCCGCCCGCTACTATAATACAGGAAGCTGCGTCCATCCCCGCTGCATCACCTGTATCGAGATCGAGCGCGGTCAGATGACTTTAGTCAAATGGAGTATGAACGCCCGTTTTGACAGCAGCCTCTACGTAGCCAGAGAAGTCATCTCCGGGCCGGTTTCCCTGTTTACTTTGTCAAACCGCACGGAAAATAACTTTTGCTAGTCTCACGTTAAGACCTGTACTTTTATCATATTAGTGGTTCCGGAAATGCCGATCGGTATGCCGGATGTAATGACCGCCAGATCGCCTTTCTGTAACAGTCCTTTCTTTTCCGCCGCCGCGATTGCCTTATCAAATAAGGCATAGGCATCCTTTTCCTCTTTGATCAAAAGCGGCGTTACGCCCCAGCTCAAGGAAAGCTGCCTGCACACTTTTTCGGTAGTGGCACAGCTTATGATATCGCTCTTGGGACGATAGCGGGATATCATCCTTGCCGAACGGCCCGACTTAGTGACCGTCACGATGGCCGTGGCATTTAAGTCATGGGCCGTCGTACAGGTCGCGTGGCAGATCGCGTCCGTCACATCGGGATTGGCGTCACGCTCCAACAGGAAAAAGCGTTTACGATAATCCACATCCTGCTCCGTGCGCTCCGCGATCCTTACCATCGTTTTCACCGCCTCCACAGGATAGGCGCCGGCCGCCGTCTCACCGGAGAGCATGATCGCGCTGGTGCCGTCATAGACCGCGTTGGCCACATCCGTCGTCTCCGCTCTGGTCGGTCTGGGATTTTTGATCATGGATTCCAACATCTGCGTGGCCGTGATGACCTGCTTGCCCGCGCGATATACTTTTTTGATGATCTCCTTCTGGATCACCGGCACATCCTCATAGGGAATCTCCACGCCCATATCGCCTCTGGCAACCATCACACCGTCCGCCGCTTCTATGATCTCATCAATATTCGTCACACCCTGCGCGTTTTCTATTTTCGCAATGATCTTGATCCCCTCGCCGCCGTTCTTTTCCAAAAGCTTGCGCAGCTGTAAGATATCTTCCTTTTTCTGGACAAACGAAGCCGCAATAAAATCCACATCCTGTTCGATGCCGAAAAGGATGTCCTCTCTGTCCTTGTCGCTGATATAGGGCATGGAAAGATCGACGTCAGGGACGTTTACACCTTTGTGGTTGGAAACCGTACCGCCGTTTACGACGCGGCAGACAATGTCGCTCTTATCGACTTTCTCTACCTTCATCTCGATCAGACCGTCGTCGATCAGCACGCGCATCCCCACTTCCAGATCCTCATAGAGACGGTTATAAGTCACGCTCACCTTCTCTTTCGTGCCTTCCACCTCGTCGGCCGTTAACGTAAAGAGCTGGCCCTCCTCCAGAACCACTTTCCCTTCCTTAAAATTCTTCACACGGACCTCCGGCCCCTTGGTGTCTAACAGAATCGCCACCGGCCGGCCTGCTTCTTTCCGAAGCTTTTTCACCACGTCCATCCTTCTCTTATGATCCTCATGGACGCCGTGAGAAAAGTTGCATCTGGCGACATCCATGCCCGCAGCCATCATCTGCCGCAGCACTTCCTCGTTGTCTGTCGAAGGGCCAAGGGTACATACGATCTTTGTTTTGCGCATCTCATTTCTCTCCTTTAATAAAGTCCTATATGGAAAAGTATGCCCAATAAATCATCTTGATTTAAATCCCCCGAAACATAAAGCTAAACTCCACTTTCCCGCTCACGTCCAGATGGTACTCCGGATGCACGGGCGCGCCCCAGCTGTCGTCTCCGCCCACGCCAAGCTGTCCGCCTGCCACACGCACCACGGTGTAATGCACGGGCGGGAGCTCATAGGGATGTCTCGCATTCTCGATCTCGTGCGGAGTGTAGGGCAGTGCCGAGAAATTTAGGTCCTCTCCGGCAAAGAGCATTCCCCGCCCCTGCCTGTCCGTCACCTTCGCCCAGCGGACTTTTGTCTTATTGCCGCACTCCTGCGGTACAAGGTAAGCCGCCATATTGTCCGCGACCTTATTTTGATAAACGCCAAGCTTCGCTCCCTGTTCCCTGTCAGCGTAAGTCTCCTGCGGGCCGTTTCCGTACCATTCCAGACGATCATAGTCCGCGTTCAGCTTAAACAGCACGCCAAATTCCGGCATATCGGGCAGTCCTGTCTCTGGATCGTAGGAAAGCGTCGCGCGGATGCTCCCGTCGCCGAACACCTTATAGTTCAAGGCGCAGGACGCCGCCGGCGTTGTCTGCAGATCATAGAAAAAGGTCACGCTGACATGATCCTTCTCCTCGCGGATTATGGGATTTTCAAATGCCTTTCCCGGTCCCCCGTCCGCATTTTTCGCTTTGGCATAGAGGCTTGCCAGTTTCCACTGACCTTGCCTTCCCGCCATGTTATTGCCGTTATCGTTATCGGTGGGCGCGCGCCAGAAATTCGGTCTGGGCGCGGTCTCGATCAGCTCCTTGCCTGCATAGCGGTAAGAGACCAGACCAAAGCCCGCCGCTACAAAGGTGGATACGGAAAACAGTACGTCAAAATCCTCGCCCCGCACGCCGACGTTTTCATTGCCCCGGATCACAGTGAACGGTTTCTTTTTCTCCGCAGGCGCATCCGTCTTTCCGATCACCGCCTGCCCGAAGGCCACTTCATGTCCGGCATCCGCCCACAGCGTATCTTCTTTTAATAAGAAGGAGATCGTCACCGCGTACTCGCCAGACTCCTCAGGCAAGGCAAAGGGGGCGGAAAACGTACGTCTGCTCTCCGGCTCCACATCGATCCCCGCAAGCTCCCTGCGCTCAATACAAATGCCGTCCCGCAGAAGTTCCGCCACACAGCGGAATCTGTCCGTGGAGACAAAGAGGTTTTTATTCCACACCTCAAACTCCTGCTCCCGCACCGTCACGCTGATGTTCTGGTAGTTGAATTTCACCGCCTGCATCTTAGGGGATGCCTTCCGCTCCCCGCCATACGCAATCCCGTTTCCGCTGAAATGATAGTCCGTGGGCCGCTCGCCAAAGTCTCCGCCGTAGGCTTGGAACCATTTACCAAAACGGTCCTTTTTATAAATGGACTGATCGATATAATCCCAGATAAAGCCGCCCTGATAACCGGAATCTTCCTGATCCGCAAGTTCCGTGTACTTGTGCATCGCGCCGCAGGAATTTCCCATCGCGTGCATGTACTCGCAGCAGATAAAAGGCTTTGCCCCGTCCTTTTCCAAGTATTCTTTAATATCTTCCACCTTAGAATACATGCGGCTTTCCATATCGGAAGAATCGTTGTAGCGTCTGTCGTTAAAAACACCCTCGTAGTGTACCGGTCTGGTGTCGTCTAGCTTACGGAACAGCTCCGACATCTCGTAGATCGTCTCCCCGCCGTAAGACTCGTTCCCCAGCGACCAGATCAGCACGGCCGGATGATTTTTGTCCCGCTGGAAACAGGAATTAACGCGGTCAAACATCATCTCTTTCCACTCCTGTTTGTCGTCTGGCACGACGAAGGACATATCCTTACTGTTGTACAGATAAGCCGTCCAGCTTCCATGCGTCTCCATGTTATTCTCCGCGATCAGATACAAGCCGTAACGGTCGCAGAGTTCGTAAAGCCTCTCATCGTCGGGATAATGGGATGTGCGGATCGCGTTGATGTTGTTGCGTTTCATGGTCACCACGTCCTGCAAAAGCTCCTCGTAGGAGATGTGCCTCCCTGCCACGGAACTGAAATCGTGGCGGTTCGTACCCTTGAATACGATGCGCTTTCCATTCAAAAGCATGCGCTTATTTTTGATCCCGAATTGACGGAAGCCCACGGCCTGCGAAGCATACTCCACCGTCTTTCCAGCCTCATCGCGGCATACGATTTCTAATTGATACAGATACGGGTCTTCCGCGCTCCAAAGCCGCGGCCCTTCGACCGTCTCTTCGCAGGCAAACGCATTGTCCGTCCCTGCTTTCATCTCTTTCTCAAAAAGTGTCTTTTCCCCGTCTTTTAAGGCTATCTTTAATACGCCGGTTCCTTTTGTCTTACCCTGCACAGACAGTTTTGCCCTGTCAAAGCTTTCTCCTTCAAAAAGTGTCTTCACCGTCAAATCTTCCACATGCAGACGCGGAACCGCATATAAATATACGCTCCGATAGATGCCGGAGAAACGGTAGAAATCCTGATCCTCGCACCAGCTTGAAGAAGTCCATTTAAAGACCTGTACCGCCAGCTTGTTTTCGCCGTCTTTTAAGTAAGGCGTTAAGTCAAATTCGGAAGGCGTAAAGCTGTCCTCGCTGTAGCCCACATAAGCGCCGTTGCACCAGAGCGCCATCCCGCTCTCCGCGCCCTCAAAGACGATACGGACTTCCTGCCCGCGCATCGTCTCCGGCACTTCAAAATATTTCACATAGCTCGCCACCGGGTTAAAACGCTGCGGAATCTCCCCCGGCACGACCTCTTCCCTGCCGTCCCACGGATACTGCGAGTTTGCGTACTGCGGGATGTCATACCCTTCCATCTGGATGTGAGCCGGCACGCGGATATCCGCCCAAGGCTTACAATCATAATCCTCCCGCTCAAAGCCTTTGACCGTCGAGTCAAAGTTCACCGCATAGGAGAATTTCCAGATGCCGTCCAGAGACTGCATCAGACTGCTTTTTCCCCGCGCTGCTTCCTTTTGATCGGCATACAGATGCAAAGCGGCATGGGCAGGCTGCACATTTTCCTTGAAAAATCGGGGATCTTTCACCTTATTATAATCAAACTGTGTCATTTTATATCCGTCTCCTTTCCCGTGTGATAAGTGATATTTATTTTACCTTAAATATAGCTGTCATGCAATGAACATTAGGGGTGATTTTAGGGAATTTTTGCGCAATGTTTTTGCGCAACGGAATCCCCGGCGGTGGAGCGCCGGGGATTCCGCTTAAAAGATATATACAGACTAAGGGATATAGATGTAATCATATCAATCCAGACTTGCAAATAAGCGCGGAGAATGTCTCTTTTCAGACATTCTCCTAGGTGAAACTTAGAAGTTCAAAGCAGCTTTGCTGCTTTTGCGAATACAGCCTTTGCTGTGAGTGGTTAGAACTTCTTTTCACCTACTCTACGTCCTGCAGGGCATCGAAATCTTCCTCGCCCGTGCGGACCTTAACAACCTTATCCACATTGTAGACAAATATCTTGCCGTCTCCGATGTGTCCGGTATAGAGCGCCTTCTTGGCCGCTTCCACCACCGTATCCACAGGGATCTTGCTGACCACTACCTCGACTTTTACCTTCGGCAGTAAGGTCGCGTCCATCTCGACGCCGCGGTACTTCTCGCCCGCACCCTTCTGGATGCCGCAGCCCATGACCTGCGTCACCGTCATACCGGTCACGCCCAGATCGTTCATAGCCTTGCGCAGTTTATCATAGCGGGACAGCTTCGCAATGATCGCCACTTTATACATACCCGTAGCGGAAGCCATCGGCACCTGCGCCACCTTGACGGCCGCATCCTTCTGCACCTTGGAAGCCGCCTCGTAATCGTCTACGCCAAGACTTGTATTCTCGTTCACATCCATGATCATTGCACCCGATACATCCATGATACTGAAACCGGAGTACGCGGAAGCCAGACCATGCTCGGTCGCGTCCAGACCGACGATCTCCTCTTCCTGAGAAGCCCGCAGGCCCACCGTCGCCTTGATCACCAGAAATACGATGGTAATCGTTACCAATGTCCAAGCCGCCACCGATGCAAAGCCGATGAGCTGTAAGCCTAAAAGCTTAAACCCGCCGCCGTAAAACAAGCCGACCAGCTCTGTGCCGGAAGCATCCGCGATCGAATAACCCGGCGCGGTGTTTGTCGCAAAAAGCCCTACCGCAATCGTTCCCCAGATACCGTTCATCATATGTACCGCCACGGCACCCACCGGATCGTCAACCCGCAGCTTGTAATCCAAGAACCAAACGGCAAACACGACCAGAAGACCTGCTACAGAACCGATCACGATCGAACCGAAAGCATCCGTCACATCACAGGGCGCGGTGATCGCCACCAGACCTGCCAAGGACGCATTCAGACACATGGAAACATCAGGCTTTCCGTATTTGATCCATGTAAATATCATACATACTACCGTTGCCACCGCCGGCGCGATCGTCGTCGTCACAAAGATGGAACCGAGCTGCTCTACGCTGGTAGCCGCCGCGCCGTTAAAACCGTACCAGCCCAGCCAGAGAATGAACACACCCAGAGCGCCAAGCGGAATGCTGTGACCCGGAAACGCGTTTACTTTCGTGATCTTGCCGTTTTTATCCGTATTGAATTTACCGATACGGGGACCTAATATCTTCGCGCCCACCAGAGCGGAAATGCCGCCTACCATGTGGATCGCGCAGGAACCCGCAAAATCGTGGAACCCGATCTGTGAAAGCCAGCCGCCGCCCCAGATCCAGTGCGCCTCGATCGGATAGATCAGCGCGGATATTACGCCCGAATAAATACAGTAGCTCAAAAACTTTGTCCGCTCTGCCATCGCGCCGGAAACAATCGTCGCCGTCGTCGCGCAGAACACCAGATTGAACACAAAATTCGACCAGTCAAAACTTTCATAGGCCGTAAAGATGTCGAATCCGGGTTTTCCGATCAGGCCAACCATATCCTCGCCCAGCAGCAGGCCGAAGCCGATCAGGATGAACATCACCGTGCCGATACAGAAATCCATCAGGTTCTTCATAATGATGTTTCCCGCATTCTTCGCTCTGGTAAAGCCCGTCTCCACCATCGCAAAGCCGGCCTGCATCCAGAACACCAGCGCAGCGCCGATCAAAAACCAGACGCCGAAAATCTGTCCGTTTAGTACCTCCATAATCTCATCTGTCATTTTTTCATCCTCCTCGTCAGAACAATTTATTGCAAAAAGTTAAGGCGCCTTGAGTTTCCTCAAAGCGCCTTTGCTTTTATGACTTGGATTGTAGCACTGTCTTTTTCCCATGTCAATAGAAATTTGTATAAATGTATTATTGTATACAATTAAATACAATTTATAACTTTCCCGTAAAGCCTGCCCTATTCTTGATTCAGCCTGTGCCTGTCAAATTTCATCTGCGCAAAGATCACTGCCGCAAATAACAGTACGCACCCCAAAACTTCCCGCCCTGTCATGGTTTCGTGCAAAATCAGCATACCCGCCAGCACGGAAAAGACCGATTCCAGACTCATCAGCAGCGACGCGATCGCGGGGTTCACCCCATTCTGCCCCACAATCTGCAGCGTATAACCGACACCGCAGGACAGCACACCCGCATATAAGATGGGGATCCACACATCTGCACTTCCTAACGACTGCACCCACACCGCAGGCCCCATCCGCTGCACATCCACAGCCATCATCGGAAACATCCCCCACGCACCACAGACACAAAACTGGATGCAGGCCATACGAACCCCGTCCACAAGCGGAGAGAAATGATCCACCACCATGATATGTACGGAAAAGCACGCCGCGCACAAAAGCACCAGCCCGTCGCTGCGTTGAAAAGAAATGCCGTCGGTGAGACAGAGAAAATAAAGTCCGACCACCGCCACGGGAATGCTGACCCAGACATTCCAGCCGCATTTTTTCTTTAAGAAGATTCCAAACACCGGCACCAGAAGGATATAACACGCCGTCAAAAATCCGGCCTTGCCCGCCGTGGTGCCATAGTACATGCCCATCTGCTGCAAAGTGCTGGCAGCAAACAGGATCAGCCCGCAAAGGGCGCCGCCAAGCGACAGTCTGCGCCTCTCTTCCTTCGACTGCGGTTTTTTCCCTGCCCCGTGCTTATCACGAAACAGGATCACTGGTAAAAGCACCAGCGCGCCTAAAAAGGAGCGGATGCAGTTAAAAGTATAGGGACCCGCCGTCGCGCCGCCCTGTCTCTGCGCCACAAAAGCCACGCCCCAGACAAGGGCTGTGAGCAGCAGGAGCATGGAGTTGCGGGTTTGCATGTTGATCCGTGACTTTTTCATGACTTTCTCCATATTCGTACAAAAAGATGAGCATTCGATTCACCAGAGCTTCACGAACACTCAGAACAGTTTACTCCTTCTCATACAATTTCGTCAATACAACTTTTTTTTAATCAAAATCACAAATCTTTCATCAGCCGTACATGCAAAACGCCGTCCTCCCAGACTTCCCCATCCTGCACAAACCCCAGCTTCTCGCAAAGCCGCAGCGACTTCTCATTCCCCGTCCGCACCAGCGCCTGCATCTGCTCCATGGAAAGCTCTTCCTTCGCGTAGGTAAGGATTGCCTTGCAGACCTCAGACGCATAGCCCCTTTTCTGCCACGGCACACCAATGACAAAGCCAAGCTCCGGCACATCGTATCCTTCGCGCCAGATGATCCCCGCCCTGCCAATCACCACCCCGCTGCCTTTTTCCAAAATCGTCCACATCCCGTAACCGTAAAAGGCGTATACCTTCTCAATGTAATCCTTTGTATAGGCAATCTCCTCGTCCCTGTCCGCAAAAAGGTTTTCCATGTATTCCGTGATAGAAGGCTCCGCATAAATCCGGTAAAAGCTGTCCACATCCTCCACCGTCGTCTCACGCACCCGGCACCGCTTTGTTTCCAAGATATCCCACGGCAGCCCTGCCAGCCGCCTGTAGACCAGCTCCAGCGACTCTAAAGTCGTCTCCTCCCAATCTTCGATCAGCCATGCCGCACCGGGAAAATCCTCACTCTTTATGCCTTCATGTAAGTACGGTAGGACATAGCGGCCCTCCTTTTGCAGGGAAAGGTATACCGCACTCTCATCCGTAACATACAGAATATCTTTTCCAAAATTATATTGTTCCAGCATAGACAACTCCGCCGCTTTCTTATACAATAGTAGTGTTGCATCTATCACTTTCTATTATAAAAGGCTATTGCAAATAATAATCTGCTACAATAGCATACAATGAAAATCATGCGGCCGCAACAGGCGCAAAAACAGAAAAGAGAGGATATCTTATTATGGCAAACAATCCCATCGTAACCTTTACCATGGCAAACGGCGACGTGATCAAGGCGGAACTTTATCCGGAGATCGCACCGACATCTGTCAACAATTTTATCAGCCTTGTCAATCAAAAATTTTATGACGGTCTGATCTTTCACCGTGTCATCAAAGGCTTTATGATCCAAGGCGGTGATCCCGAAGGGACCGGCATGGGTGGACCCGGCTACTCCATCAAAGGCGAGTTTCGACAAAACGGTTTCGACAATGACTTAAAGCACACGCCGGGCGTCCTCTCCATGGCAAGAAGCATGCACCCCGATTCCGCCGGCAGCCAGTTTTTCATCATGCACAAGACAAGCCCCCATTTAGACGGCGCTTATGCGGCGTTTGGGAAAGTGATCGAAGGTATGGAAGTGGTGAACCAGATTGCTGAAACAGCCACCGATTATGAGGACAGACCGCTGGAAGATCAGGTGATGCAGACGGTTACGGTCGATACTTTTGGGGTGGATTATCCGGAACCGGAGAAATTGTAGTTTATCCGATACAGCTTATAACTGATCTTTTACCGGAAGATATGCAGCACAGATAAATCCGATGATTCCAAGACGGAATACATCGGATTTATTTATCAGAAATTGCTGATGTTATGCTTCAATCGCACCGGTGGACATCTACGTCTGTTTCTTGACCGGTACTTGAAAACGTGCGGCGTGGAATCATTACATCCAATACAAAATATCCGTTTTCCGTATAACAAAACATCTCCCCCTCAAGGCGCTTGGCTGCTTCCTTTATTGTAGCAAGGCCAAAACCGTGCTCCTGACTTTCCTTATTTGTGGCGGGTATCTCCCCCTGCGTCACATGCAGATCGTCCCGACACCTGTTTCTGATCCGCATCACAAGATGGTCTCTGCTATATTTCATCTGCACTGAAACCTTGCGTTTCTCTTTTTCCAGTTCTTCTACTGCGTCACAGGCATTTTCCAACGCGTTTGTCAGGATCCGGCTCAATTCCATATAGGGCATATCCTCTCCGCCAATCTTCACATCCATTTTACATTCCGCCTCCATTTCCTCCAATTTCTCTACATAATGGACAAAAACCGCGTTAATATAGGGATTTGCACTAAACGGTTCCCGCAGGACATCCATCTTAGTCTCCACACCCCGTAAATAGATCAGCGCCTCCTCCATTTTGCCATCCGTCAGCAGCCCTGAAAGCGTTGCCGTATACCCTTTCATATCATGCTTTAACTTTCGGATTCTCTGCTGATTCTCAAGCTGTGCTTCCAGCATATTCTTTTGCTCCAACAGATTCCGCACGTCCTGTTGTCCCCTGTAGACCAGAAGCTGCCGATAGAGCGCTGTAAAAATAGTGCCATAATTAATCAGCATCAAAAGCAGCACTAGTACGCAAAGAAACGTATCTTCCGGTCGCTCTGTGATATTTGTGGGAAACTGCACCACGACTACCAGCAGGATATAGTACAGCATCGTCATACCTGCAAAAGTGCCCCATCCCTTTTTCACTTCTTTCTGCAATTCCAGATAAGGCTTGCGCAAATACCGCCACGCCAGATATTCCAACAGCGGAAAGGCAATCAGGCGGGTCACAAGCAGCAGTACATAATTTCCTCCCCCAAGATAGTGATCCAGCAGATTGGTGACCGCCATAACCCACAGGCAGGTCGTATCCGCCAGACAAAAGGACATCAAAAATTTGAGCCGCTTATCTGCACTCATCACATAGAAAAAGATAAAACTGGGTATGGAGCAGGTAAAAAGAAACACCTTGGACAACACATCAAACCCAAACATAACCAGCGCGACTCCGTTTGCCGCCATCAAAACTCCCATACCCACGACTGCCGCCGCTATGGTCTTCTTTCTGGTAAACCGCGACCGAAACAGGATGAGAAAGAGAAAAATGACATGAAACATCGCCCAATATATGGAAATATCCCTAAGTATTGTCATCCTTTCCTCCCTCATGCTCCGCTCCGGCCATCTTTATTCTTCTTTCTGCGCTGCATAATCAAAATTACCACAAACACAGCAGAAGCCGCAATCACAATCAGCCAGATAAAGTAACAAATTCCCAAGAAGGTCGGACAGATATGGCATAAGCCGCATGTCCATGCCTTCGCATCCGTCAGCCGATAAGCAATGGCGTAGGTGGAGAACCGCTCCGTCTCTATGGTAATTGTCTCCGCCACATCGTCCAGATCCGGAAGCAGCGTACACTCTCCCCCGTGGGCCCGCATAATATAAAAGTCTGCGGTAAGTTCTTTAAGTTCCTCTGGTATGTCTATCACAATCTCCACCGGCTCGTTGGTCTCATGAACCGCGCTCCACTCGCCTTCTCCCCTGCGCAGGAACATAGAGATATCCACATACATACCCACTGTCAAGCCAGGCACTTCCTCCTGTGCCTTCTCAATTCCCTGCCCAATCAGTTCTTTATCCTGACTGCTCACCCGATCATCGATCCGCTCCACGTCGATACGGATCTCTATGGTCTCGCCTTCGGACACACGACTGATATGCTCCTGCGACAGCACCGCATTCGCCACCGCCACGGCATCCGCCGCCTGCGCCGTGCACAGGGTCTCATCCATATTGTTGACAGTCACGATGACCGCACCCTGATTCACGGGGATGGTCAGCGTCTCCACAATCTTACCGACTGCGTAAGGATGATCACTCTCCAGACTTCCGTTTCCGTCCGCACTCTGTTCCGTGCTGTCGGATGCGCTGTCAGCAAAATCCTCCACCACGATCCTGCCATCCTCCACGATATGCCCCGGCGCCGTTCCTATCCCCGGAGTTGTACCATCTTCGGGTTTCGTTCCACCGTCCGGTTTCGTTCCATGATCCGGCTTTGTGTCGTCGCCCGGTTTCGTACCATGGTCCGGCTTCGTGTCGTCGTCCGGCTTTGTGCCGTCATCTGGTTTCGTGCTGTCGTCCGGCTTCGTGCTGTCTTCCGGCTTTGTGCCATCGTCTGGTGCTGTACCGTCGTCCGGTTTTGTGCCATCATCCGGTTTCGTGCCGTCGTCAGGGTCTGTGCCGCCGTTATCTCCTCCTCCGCCCTTCTTTGGCGGGCTGTATTTTTTCACTGTCTTCACCACTATCTTGGAAGCAAAGGCCGTGTCTGTCGATACATAACGCAGTTCGTACTCACCCGGCTCGAGGTCTGTGATCTCCTCACCGGTGACAGTGATCCACTCCATGCTGCCTTTCCTGCGGTACTGCATGGTCGTATCCGTCTTCGCCAGTCTGCCGTCGTTTGCTCCCTCTGCGCTCTCCGCCTTCGGCTGCACTTTCGCGGGTCCCGCGGGACGGTCCGGCACTGCCAGTTTCAGCGCATCGCTGTCGCCGGTATTCACACCGTCTCCTCTGCGGACAATGTCGATCTTCTTCCCGAACCAGCTCTCATCGATCGGTACGGTCCCCTCCGCCGACGCGGTGACCTCCATTCCGTCGATCAGATAAACCACCCCCGGTTCCAGTTTTGTCAGTGTCTCGTCCCTGTAGGAGATGCCTACCGTCATGGGCACAGCTGTTTTCGGAAGCCATTTCGCAAAGAGGGTCACATCGTCGGTCATCAGGTCCGCTTCCGGCTCTCCGGCAAAATGCCACTTCGTCTCACCTGCCGCCTCCCGGTACCAGCCGCCAAAACCGTTATCTCCTTCTTTCTTTGGTTCAGCGGGTTTTTTAACGGCCTCTTTCCATGACAAGCCTTTTACGGGCTTGACCTTGCTGCCTCCCTGAGCGGCAAAGGTCACCGTAAGGGTCCTGCCTTCCTTAATGGTCACAGAAGCCTCTTCCCCGCGCGGCACGGTCTGTGTCGCCGCCACACGCGCCCAGAACTTCCCGGCCGCAGCGTCAGTGACCGTTCCTGCTGCTTTTTCCCATGTCTTTTTACCGTCCCTGCTGACCTCCATGGTATCTGTCACTCCCGTGACCTGTCCGTCCTTCTTCCCTTTGATGGTCTCGTCGCTCTTTTCAAGGGCCGGTGCCGCCGGACGGGCCGCCAGCGCAATACTCTGCGGATCGCTGTCCTTCGTGTTTTTGCCGTCTCCCTTCTTGATCAGGGAGAGTTCCTTACCAAACCATCCGTTATCTATGCTGATCTCACCGTTTTCATCCGCCCTGCGGGAGACCTTCTTTCCGCCCGGCAGGCAGACCAGATATGCCTCGCCCGGTTTCAGTCCCGTCAGTCTTTCCGCCGGATAGTCAGGCTCTGCCTCCGGTGTCTGCTCCTTTCCTTTGATCTTTACTGCCAGGCCCTTACTCTCGCTGTTTCCGGCATTGTCTACGGCAAAGATCTCCACCTCCGCCGTGCCTGTATAACTGCCCAGCGCGATCCGAAAACCGTACTCCGTTTTCAGAGTGTCAGCAAAGCCGCCGTCCTCCGTATTCTCGCTGCCGCTGCCGATCCGCCACTTTACTTCTTTGATGCCGGATGCCGACGCACTGCCGTCCTGCACTTTCACCAGCAGTTCCGGCGCGGTCTGGTAATACTCCGCAGAAAGCGCTTCTCCCTCCGGCTTGGTTCCCGCCTGCTCATCCTCAGGCAGGCGGTCGGCCGTCACGGTGATCAGGGGTCTTTGTTCCTCCACGATCACCCCGATGCCGTTCGCATAGGCGGTCCTTTCCTCCGACACGTTCCCGGCGATATCCGTTGCCAGTATATCCCCGATCACACCCTTATAATCCGGGTCGATGACGATGACTGCCGTATACTGTGTCCCTGTATCCGTCTCAGTTTTCTCTATTTTTGCTTCCTTTGTTACCGGCTCCGCATCCTGCATGCTGCCGGGCGTCAGGGTATAGGTCACCTTATCAAGACCGCTCATCTCTTCTGTCACGGGGATGCTGACGATCAGGCTGTCCTTGCGGATCAGCCAGTGCCACAGGTTTACATAGCCCTCATTGTAGGTGATCTCGCCAATCACGGGTTTCGTGGTATCCAGCTTCACCGTGACGCTCTCCCATCCGCCTGCATTGCCGGCATTATCGACCGCTTTCACATAGTAGGTATGAGTTCCGTCCCCAGTTACGGGTATAGAAAACTCTTTCCGGTATACAGGCGCATCTCCCGGCAGTCCCTCCATGGTCTGCTCCGCGCCGTTTTCCCCTTCTTTCCAATCAATCCGGGCAATGCCGCCGGAAGTGACAGATGTAACCTCCTGCCCGTCATCCGTCACAGCCACATTGACGTCAAACGTCTCTTTATACCAGCTGTTTTCATTTGCCGCCGGTGTACGGAACCCGATCACGGGCGGATTATCCTCCACGACCACACCGCTTTCGCCGGACATACTCACAGTCACGGTATCCGCGTCATTGCCCGCCTCATCGGTACAGGTAACGGCAATATCACCCCTGAAATCCTCATCAAAAGTGATCTTAGCCACACCGTCCTTGATCGCCGCCGTCTTTGTCTTCGCCCTGCTCTCATCCGGGGTCCCGTCCGCCGATATGGGTGTCATGGTATAGCCTATCTTCTCCACGCCGCTTCCCGCGTTTTCATCGCTGCCGGCATCAGTCACGGGTACATGGATGACCATGCTCTTTTTGCCGATTATCCACTGCCAGAGGGTAGTGGTCCTGTTCTCGTAAGTCAGCTCTCCGGTCACGGGCTTTATGGTATCCAGCTTCACCCGTACCGGAGGCGTCTTTGTCGACAGTCCTACCCCGTCCACTGCCTGAAAAGCATAGGTATGGTCTCCCTGCAGCAGGGCTGTATAGGCCCATGTATACTCCGCATCGTCCTTTACCACGTCTCCCTTGGGGAACCCGTTCAGTTCCTGCCATTCTCCCCCGTCCACGGAGACGAAGAGGCGTTTCACGCCCTGATTGTCGGAATAGGTCAGGTTGATGTCCGGTCTTTCCGTATACCAGCCGCTCTCTCTGCTCTGCGCTGACAGCTCCGCCGTAATCCGCGGCGCGGTGATATCCACATAGCAGGCATAATATGTCCTTGAACCCGTCTCATCCCCACTGATCTGCTCCTGCGCCTCTCCCGAATGATCAGCCGTCAGATACCAGCCGCTAAACCGGTAGCCCTCCAGTTCCGGCACCGGCAGGGTCAGTCCCTCGCCAAAGGTATAGGTCTGATAAGCTTCCTCCGCTTCATAATCGCTGCCGTCGGGATTGGTCAGATGGTACGTCACCTCATAGGAATCGGCCGTCCACTTGGCATAGAGCGTGGTATCCTCATAGATCTGGCTGTCAAAGTCAAAGGCATTTTTACATTTCTCATCCGTATACCAGCCGCCGAAGACCAGCCCTCTCTTTTCGGGATCCGCGGGCTTCTGCACCTTACATTCCACCGTCCCGGACGTATTCGCGTCTGCATCCGCATGGGAAGTCCACACGAGCTGTGGCTCCACCGCGCTGCCTCCCCTGCTGTCAAAGGTCGCCTGACGCACATACCGCGTCTGTACTGCCGCCGCATCGTCCGCTTTATCCGCGTTGGTGCGGCTGTAAAAATGGTAGGTCCCCGTCTCCGTGACCGTATGATCCGCCGACAAAACGCCGCTTGATGTACTGCTCTGAAGCGCCGTCTCCTGCCCGTCCTTTTTGACTGACAGGGCGCCGCCGCTGACACCGAAGCTGCCTGTCTGCGCGCTCAGGGTAAATCCTGTCCTTTTTTCCGCGCCCGCATTTGGTCCCGTCACGGTAAGCCCAGGCTCTGTCGTATCCAGCCTGATCTCTCCGGAAAAGCCGTCCGTCATATTTCCGGCCGCATCCGTCACCTGATAATACAGATACCAGATGCCGTCTCCCGCCTGTGTATCCACATGCGATCCTGTCTGTATCTGTGAAGCTGTAAGCGAAGTCAATCCGACAGTCGGCTTTATCTTTGTGTTTACCCACCGATACTTAACCGACGAAACGCCGCCGGGCGCGCCGCTTCCGCTGACCGCGGACTGCGGGTCGGTAAATGTCAGCGTCGCAGGCACAGCCGCCGTATACCAGCCGGTCTGTTCGTTTTTATCGCCGCCCATGCTTACCGCAGCCGTCGGGCTGGTCCCGTCAATCCTGATCGGCCCAATGAAACCTTCCGTCTTGTTGGCTTCCCTGCCAATGCTGTCGTCCCCGGCCTGATCATAATATTTATAATAAACATACCAGACGCCGTCTCTGGTCACACTCACACTGTCTGACGTAAGCTGCGTCAGGCCGCCGGTAGGAATGGAATCCTTTGTATCAACAATCTTATAATACTTTTTCCCCACGCCGCTCTGGCTGTCGCTTGCGGAAAAAGTAACTGTCTGCCCGCTTTTTCCCCAATTCTCGGAAACCGCGGAAGGCGTGACCGCAGGCGCGGTGGTGTCAATCTTCGTTACCTTTACCTCAGCAGTATTCTCCCCGCCGTAATCCAAATCCCGTACCTTTACCGTATAGGTACCGTTGCTTCTGGCCCAAATCTGTCCGCTGCTCGCACTGCTCTTTGCCTTTCTGCCGTCCGGCAGGATTACCTCGTAGTTTTTCCCTGCATAGTTTGTCAGGCTCCACTGCAGGGTCGCCGTATCGTTCGTCCACTTTGTCGGCGCTCCGGTCAGGGTAATCTTCGGCGTATGATTGTCCACCGTCTCCTGAGAAATCATCTGATAAGCGGCGGATGTCACCTCGCGAATATGGCTTAGCTGATCCGTCACTCTGATATGCAGATACTTCATCGTCGGCGTAGTTTCATTCGAAGTATAAGTAATGTTTTTACTGCCTCCGCCTGTACTAACGCCGCTAAGCGTATTCCAAGAAACAGGCGCACTGCTGCTGTTCGTCCACGCGTACTCCACCTTCTTCACGCCCGAGTGCTCGTCCCCGTAAGTAACAGGAAGAGTCAATTTCGTATAAATCCCCTGCTTCGGCGATTCTACAGTGCCCGCCTCCGTCGGCAGCCCGACAGACGCCGTAGGGTCTACGCGGTCGATTTTCTCCACCGTCACGCTCTTGGTAATGGTCGTATCCCCCGCCGTCAGCAGGAAGGTATAATAACCGTTCTCCTGCACCGTAACGCTTGCCGCACTGGTGCCTACATTCTGCCAAGCAGAACCCTGCAGCCCCGCATTGCGGTATTTTAAGGAATCTGCATCTTTTTGCTGTATGGAAATTGTCCGCTGCGTCGCCCATTGACTGTTATCGACCGATACGGTCAATTCCGGTGTGGTACTGCCCGCTGCAGGGCTGCTCTTGGTGCCAAAATCCAGCATCGCAGATTTATAGGTGGTTTCTCCCGTGGTGCCGTAGGTGCCTGTCACATGGAGATACCACTTGCCGTTGCTGCTGCCGCTGCCCGCTTCTTTACGGATTGAACAGGAAAGCCCGTCCGCGGACTTCGCAGTCTGCAGTTCCTCCGCCGTCATGTCTACCCAGCCGTTTACAGGCATAGCGGCGGTATCCGACCAAGCATACCGCATGGAAGTCGTCTTATTCTGATCCGGGGTGACGGTAACCTTGGCCGTCCCTACGCCGTTTGCGATTCCCGCGGATGTCACATTAAACGCGGGCACAGACGTGTCTACCTGCGCTCCCGTACTTCCCGTTCCACTGGCAGTCGACGTTTTCGTATCTCCATTGCACATATCCTTAATGTATTCCGAATTGGCAATACTTTGTACCTGCAGGCTACCGGACGCATCCCCTTTAACCGTACCGGTAAAGTACAGCACATTGGTGTCCGCGCCGCCTACGTATGTCGCCAGACCCCAATTGGTATTGACCGAAACTCTGCCAATATTGGTACTGTTTGCACTATCTACAATTTCATCAAAAATCAGAGATACTACAAATGTGTCTCCCGCTTTGTAAAGTCCGCCCGCCATGGGAGCTACTGCTACAAGCTGAGGTTCCTGATCGTCTAAGGGTTTGGTGTATTTTCGGGTGTTCTCGTAACCCCAGTCGTCATCTCCATTTCCGTCCGCATCAAATCCGACTTCCACGGTCTGCACGGCCATCGGTACGGACAGATAATCCTCTCCTGCAATAAAAGGCATTTGTTCCGATGATTGTTTCATACTCCAATTCGTCGCAACATCGCTATTATTATCCCAACCTGCGGGAGTGGGTTTTGAACTTGGCAGATGGGCATTTCTACGCCACGTCTCCGCTTTCTTACCCGGCTTTATTTCAAAATGCCATTGGGCTATATATCCCTGCGGCTTAGCCATAAAGCGTATACTCTGATTACCGTCATCATACTCTATTACGTCAGACATCAGATACAGTGCCTGCGCGTTCGCCGTTTTGCTGATGTAATCATTCACTCTGGCATTTCCATAATCCGGACTCATGGACATACTAAACATGTATGTAGTAAACGCAGCCTCAGTCTCATAGTCATCTGTTACCCTGCCGCTCCACCCGCCATTATATTCCTTATAATTATTATAAATATTCCTGTCCACCTTATAATCCGCACCTGCCGTCATCGTCCTGCTCGCGCTGGTCGTGCTTCCCAGCATCCCGCCGCCCGTAACGCGGTAAATCTGCACGGAATAGGTGCGGTCGGCATTGGTATAGGCCGTCGCGGGCTTATCGCTGTATGCCCTATTCGCTCCCTCTCCCGCTTCCGTAACGGTAATCGTCTTGAAAGTCTCTCCCGCCGCAAAAGTCAATGTCGATGCCTGATGGCTAAAGTGGGTGCCGCCCACCGCCGAACCGTTGACCGTGCGGAAATAAACCTGCTGCTCGCCCTCGCTGCCGCCTGTTCTCGTCACCGTAAAGGTATTATTTCCATTGTTCGCTATCGTAAAGGTTCCGTAAGCCGGCAACTCGAGACCGATGGTGATCTGGTCACTGTAATAAGTAATCTTGTCCGCTCCCGTGCCCGTTACCGCATAAGCTCTCGCATAGTAGGTAACGCCCTTTTGCAGATTCTGCGCCGTCACCCCGACCCTGCCGTTGGAATCTGTGACAGGCTGCGCGGTTTTGGCCTTGCCGTTATAAAGCGTCAGACTGGGGTTGGTCATGATCCCCCAGACAAAGCCCGTCTCGGTAATGGTCTCGGTTCCCGCCTCTTTTAAGACCGCGGTCAGCGCTTTTGTATCCGCGTCAAAGGCAGGAGCCGCAAACTCTAAGGGCTTCGCCGCCACAGTAACGACAGCTATGGCTGTTCCAACATTTCCCGCTTTGTCCGTCACTTTCACAGTAATATTTTTAACGCCCGGTCTCGCCGCATAATCGCTTCCTTCGATCACGGTCCTGCATTCACTTACCGGCTCATTGTCCGTAATGGTAAGCCGGCTTTTGATCTCCTCCCGGATATCCGCATCGGATGTCTTCACCATCACCTGAAAAGGTTTAACGGAAACCACCGGCTTCTGAATATCCCTCCATGCCGCATACAAATTAACACTCCGGCTGACTGCCGTCAATTTCGCGCCCGGCTGATGGATGGTTGATGCATTTGCGCTGTTATACCTCCATCCCTCAAACTGATACCCGCTTCTGGCAGGCTTTTGAGTGCTAAGCGTCACATTGTCATTCGGCCACAGCCCCTGCATCTCAGGAACGCCTGTCACGCCGGTGTCGTTTCCCTGATAGCGCACGCCGATGGGTCCCTGAAATCTGGTTATAATCTCGTTGCCCTCGCTGTCTTTTACCGTAATGGTAACCACACCGGTAGACTGATCCGCAGACACTCTGTAGCTTGAGGACGACACCGTGGTCACCTCATCTTTTATCGTCAGGGTGACAGTATAATCCCACGAAAAATTTGAACCCTGTCTGGCAATATTTTTTAAAAACGCATCCACATGCGTATAGTTAAGTTCTTTCTGCTTATAGGTGTAAGCATAGAGCGGCCCACAGTTCTGCGCTCCGGAATAGCCGCAGAAATATCGGTATTCCTGCGGCGTCCCGCTATTAGACCCGACCTTGAATATACCTCCCTTCTTACAGGCGTCAAAATCCTCGCCCGGCGTGATTACATTGACATAGGCTGAGTGCGTAAACTGCATATCCGCATAGCAGTCATTTCCTGCATATTTTACAGAACTGTTTTCATCCGATGTCACCTCAAGCACCGCGCCGGAGCCCAGACTCGCCACGGCATCCTCATAGTCGTACAGATCGTCCAAAAACGCGTATGTCGCGCCCGGAACAAACTGTTTTGTCTCGTCAAAAGCGGTATAGTAAAAGCCGCTTCCCTCGCCGTCCAGTTTCCGCAGCGGAATCGATCCCGCCGTCAGATCGGAACCGAAGGCCCGTGCCGCTGCCCTCATTCTCATGGGTGCGGCGGCGGCCGGCTCCGCACCGATGATCTCATACATGACGGGACCGTACTTTTCCTGCTGTCCCGCCTCATGGAATCCCTCGCGTATATCCGTCAGAATAGCGTTCAGTCTCTCATCTTCCGCGTCTTCTTCCGTCATTGCGGCCGTCACATCCTCATAGGCCGCCATCATGCCCAGGCGGGTCTCTTTCTCCATAGAAAGCGCCGCCTGATACAACCCCTCTTCTTCTCCCGCAAAATAATCTGCCAAAAGCTGTTTCAGCAGTTTCCACGCAGGCGAAATATCATTCTCCACCGTCACCGTGATCTGCGGCAGGCTCACGCCCTCCGCCAGAACATAGCCGTCCGGCAGAACCGCGGTAAAGAGATAAGTTCCTTCCGTATTGCCGTCATACGCGGGTGAGGACTGCCATGTAATGCCCTCTATGATAATCTCTACCGGCTCAGCTTTGTCCGCGTCCCCGCTATCTTCCGGCATCTCTTCTTTCTTATCCCCGTCATCTTCCGATGCCGTTTCCTCCGTATCTTCGCCTTCTGTCAGAGTCTGTACCGGCAATTCCTCCTGCACGTTTTCCGAAAAATATACGGGCAGCACAAATGCAGCGGTATGTACCCGCCACCCCGCCGTCGTATTATCTGCAATATCGTCTGCCGCGCTGCTGTCTGTGCTCTCTCCATTGCCTCCGGCACTGTCACTTGACGCGCCTGCCGTTTCACTTACGCTGCCCGCTTCACCTGATCCTGCATCTATGCTTCCACCGCTGCCCGTTTCACCAGATCCTGCGTCGCCGCTTCCACCGCTACCTGTTCCGTCTCCCGATCCTGTGTCCGCATTTCCGCCATCACCGCCGTTTTCGTCTCCTGACCCCGCATCTGCGTTTCCGCCATCGCCGCCGTTTTCGTCTCCTGACCCCGCATCACCGTTTCCGCTGTCGCCGCTGTTTCCGTCTCCCGATCCTGCATCACCGTTTCCGCTGTCGCCGCCTTCTCCGTCTCCTGACCCCGCATCACCGCTTCCGCTGTCGCCGCTGTTTCCGTCTCCTGACCCTGCATCACCGCTTCCGCTGTCGCCGCTGTTTCCGTCTCCTGACCCTGTGTCGCCGCTTCCTTCTCCTGTGCCATCGTCGCCGCTATTGCCGCCTTCTCCGCTTCCGTCTCCCGGCTCTGTTCCTCCGTTTTCACCGTCTCCTTCACCCGACTCCCCGTCGCCATCGTTGCCGGATACTGTGCCTTCATCGCCATCTCCACCGTCGCCTTCGTCATTGTCTTCGTTGCCTGATACCGTGTCCTCATCCTCCGTATCATCTGCATTCTCTCCCGAATCATCCTGATTCTGCATGACATAAGCCTTCAAAGTATCTGGCAGATACAGTTCATCAACATTCGTTCCCAGAGGCACGCACTGATCCTCCACCTCCGTCGAAAGATCAGCAAATCCTGTGACAGTATACGTTTCTTCCTGCCTGTCCCCTTCCATTGTTTGAACCGCCAATACCGTCAGATCCATACCGCCGAAAAAAACGGCAAAGGAAAGAAGCACCGCCATCGCTCTGGCAAGCTTTTCATGGACATGCACCTGAATCAGCGTATGTAAAAAAACATTATATACAAAAATAAAAATTACCGTTGTTACAAAAACAGGATATTTTATAATCGGGTGTGCCACACCAAACCGCATCATTGCCCGTATCGTATCTTTTTTCGCTTTGCGTAATGTTTCCAACGTCATCTAAAATCAGCCTCCCTTTCTGTGCATCCGAAACATTCTCTTTCGCGTAATTGCCAGATTTTTTGTGACCATATTTTACAACACCCCCCCCCCATAAAAAAATAAGGATGCCGAAAATGACATCTTTTTTGACGAAATTGGAACGTGCCTATCCCACGGTTCCTCTGGTAAAATATTTACAAATCTGTTTCCTACATGCTATGGTAAAGAAAATCTATTTGGGGATTTATGCCATAACACAACGCAGAAATGGAGAAACTATACAGAAGAAAAAACAAGGAGAACCGATATGATCCGCATTGCAGTCTGCGAAGACAACAAAAGAGATTTAACACATCTGCATCAGATACTCGGCCAAATAGAAATCCCTTGCGATATCACGGAATATGAAACTGCAGAATCCATGCTCAATGATTTGGAAATGTGCGGCAAAAGTTTTGATCTGTTTTTGCTGGATATATATCTGCCCGGATTAAGCGGTGTAGAAGCCGCCCAACGTATCCGCGCAAAGAGCAAATCCGCGCTTCTGGTTTTTTTGAGCACCAGCGAAGATTTTTACAGGGAAGCTTTTGACCTCTATGCCTTCCAGTATCTGATCAAACCCGTCCAAAAAGATTCGTTATCCGAAGTACTGCAGAAAGCAGCCGACATCATTAACAGACCGGAAGAAACACTGCGAATCAGCTTTAACGGACAAGACACCATACTCCGTCAATCGGATATCACCTATGTGTCCAGCTCCAACCACATCCTGCTCTTTCATATGCAGGACGGAACAGAACACACATCCTACGGTAAACTCGACGAGCTGCAGCCGCAGCTGGCAGCCAATTTTTTTGTACGCTGCCACAAAAGTTTTATTGTCAATATCCGGTATGTCACCAAACTGACAAAAAATGGATTTTATATAGAAGATACGCTGATTCCCATTTCACGCAACTATGCTGCCGGTGCCAAGGAAGGTTACAAGAAGCTTTTATTTGATATTTTTTAGTTTTGGGTATGAATCAGCGGCAGACTGATCGTAAACGTGCTTCCCTCTCCCACCACGGACTGCGCCCCGATCCGTCCTCCGTGCTCCAAAACAATATCGCGGGTGATCGCAAGTCCTAATCCCTGTCCTCCCCTGTCGCCTCTGGTCGTAAAGGAACGGCGGAAAATATAGGGCAGGTCTTCTTTAGAAATACCGCAGCCCGTATCGGCAACAACGATATAGGCAAAGTCTTTGTCCGCATGCAGGGAAAGCGTGATCTCCCCGTCTGCGGGCGTAAAATCAGCGGCATTATACAGCAGATTTTCCAACGCGCGAAACAGCTGTTCCCTGTTTGCCATCACATGACAGGGATGCGGTGTGACCTCCTCCGTAAAGGTGGTCCCGTTCAGCTCAATGATCGGGCGGCAGCTGCGGCAAAAATCAGTCATGAACAGATTCAATAACATATCTTCCCTCTGGGGCGGAGCGCTGGAACGGCCGGCGATTTCCTGAATAGATTTCAACCTCTCCGACAAAATTCCGCATTGCTCCTCGATCTGCAGCATTCTCCTGCGGGTATCCTGATCCAGCATAATGTCGTTTAAACGGATAATCTGCGCCATATTAGAGAGAGAAGTCAAAGGAGATTTCATGTCATGTCCCAGCTCCGAGATTAACTGCCCTCTCTCCATGAGAAGCTCCTGTAAATGCTCCGTTTTCTCGCGCACTTCTTCCTGTAGATGATGCTGCAGCCTTGTGTTCTCGGCCGCTATCGCATAACTTCTTCTAACCATCAGTACCGCAAAGGCGATGACCATACAGAAGGCGCCGTATTCCTCCGGCCAGACTCCTGCCAAAGGTTCATACTGCCCAATAGAAAAGACGCCGTAAAACAAACAGATACCATTTGCGCAGGCAGCCGCCAGAATCGTACCGCTATGAGAGATACCCATCAGACAGCCATAAACTGTCAGACCGATGAGCAGGCCTGCCGCAATGATCTTATACCATGAAAGAAAGACGCCATAGGCCGGAACAAGACCGGGCAGGGGAGAAAATACGAATAGCGGAAGCAGTCCGCCCATCAAACAGACCACCAGCGAAATGATGCGCAGTACAACCTGCAGACGTTTCAAACGCTCCGACAAAACCAGTAAGAATACAATCCGCAGGGTAATATATATCCCGGCCAACGCAGCCATATCTTCTATCGCATAGAGAATACGCACGGAAGGAATGCCAAACAGCCGAAAGAAGGGATAACAGACCCGCAGGGCAAAGAATAAGCTGAGCATGCCAAAGTAAAAGGTAATCCTATCCGCGGCGGATTTCCCACATCTCCAATAAGCCATGCAGAACAATGCCAGCGTAAATGCCACAGCGCAAAGCGCCCCGTAGAGCAGCAGGCGCATGGCCGTCAAATGATTGACGCTGTCGGTGTCGCCGATCACCGGCACATACCAGATTCCCCCGTAATAGTGAGAATAATTGGCCGTCTGAACGATCAGTTCCGTTTCTCCCCTGAGCGAAAAGGAATAAAAAGAATCCCGAACCAGAGGTGTATAGTTTTCAAGAGAAACATCGCCCGTTCCTCCCAGATATTCGCCGTTTGCATAGACACGCGAAGCGCAGGGAAGCTCCGGCAGACAGAGCGTGAAAACGCCTTCTCCTCTCAGGCGCAGCCGCCATGTAGCAGTCCCGTAAGGGTTTCCGTCCTCATGAAACGGGGACAGGTTCGGATATTCTCCGGCCCATGTCTCATAACCGGCGTCTGTTCCCCCTGCAAAATCGGCAGGAAAAAGCAGGACATCGGGATAGATCGTCCAGCCATCCGCCAGCGCATAACAGCCTTTCCCCCGGATATCCACAAATTGGTCTTGTGCAAGCGGCGCTTTTGCTATATATTTGTTATCATAACGGGTAACAAAAGACAGACCCGCCATAGTCAGAATGACGGCGCTCACAAGAATCAGCGCGGTCTGCAGCATATAATTTTTGTTAAATTTTTGTTTCATTTTAATGATCCACCTTAATTTCTAAAAGGAACAGACAAATGAAAAAGAAAAAGCTCTGTCGACTCCTGCCGACTTTTATAATCGTGGTTATATTATACCTGCCTGATCCCATTCACACTATGGCCGCCGAACCGTCAGCGGTTTCAGAAAACACACTGCCTGACGCACCGACAGCTGTTTCGGAAAATACGCTGCCTCAGGAGCCGATTTCTGTTTCGGAAAATACACTGCCTGACGCACCGACAGCAGAACCGGACTGCATATCTTCCGCCGCGGAACTGACCGCATGGCTGAACTCTCATATGTACAGCGGCGGGCGGGCAAGTCTGACCGAAAATATCACCTTTGATTCGTCCTATAGTTTCGTCCCTTATCCGAACCTGCCGCCGCTTTTCGTAGAAACCGGCGGACACAGCATTTTCGTACGCGCAGACGTAGAGTTGTGGAGTGACGGCCACCTTACTTTTTCGGGAACAGGCAGCGCGCAGGGTATTTTCCATGTAGAAAAGGACTGTTCTCTGCTGCTTGACGGCGTGACCGTGGAAACGCCCGCAGAAAGCGACGCTTCCCTTTATACGCTTTGGCAGGAGGAAGGCGCAAGCCTGACTGTCGGAAATACCTTTGCCCCCGGCCTTATCATGGGAAATATCCACTATGCGGACACTCCGTTTGTAACGGATACGGACCCTGTCTGTGTGGTAGTGGAACAAGGACAGCTTCTTGATGAAAAGCTTCCTGCAGTAATCAACTGCAGGGTAAACTATCAGGGAACCTATCTGGACCATGAACCGGTCTCTGTTGTCTGGGATATCACAGATACCCAAAAACAGCAGAATGAGAGGCAGCGTTTTCAGGCGCAGGGCGTCTTTCCCAAGGCCTGCTCCAACGAAAATCCGGTCTGCACCGTGATCTACCATGACTATCCATTGACATTTACCAGAGCAGAAGCCTTTATCCGTAAAAGCGCCTATACCTTTCGGGGCGAATATATCAAGCAGGAAAAAGCGCTAACGGCGGCAGCTTCACCGGAATACTCTTTTGACGGCCAAAACTGGATCAGGGAAGGCGAAAACAATACGCTCAGTGCCGACAACGGCTTTTATATCTCATTTCCCTGCGACCAGTGGGATACCGCGACCCATCCTTACATCCATATCAGACTGCGGGCCGATACCGGAAACCAGACCTATTATTCCAATGTGCTTCGGTATTCCGCAAATAATCTGGATATAGAAGAGGATCTGGGCGGTAGCCGGGGCGGCGGAACCGCTGTCGTAAACCCGCCCGAAACACCCGACGGGCAAAAGAAACCCGCCATACCGAAGCCATCCGCTGAATCGGACAAACCCGTTGAATCAAATGTGCCTGCTGATTCCATAAATCAGGAAAAATTCGAAAGCTCTCAGAATCCGGATCAACCTGCCGCCTCTCAAAACCGGACGGTTACCCCGGCAGCCGAAACAACAAAAGCGGTCTCAGAACCCGCTCAGACAGACGCCGGTATAGAGCCTGTAGGCGGTATAAAACAAGAAGATACCGCCATTGCCATACAAAGCAATGCCATCGTCTCTGCGCCAAAACCCGCTATATCCGAAACTCCCATAGCCGGCGTAACGGCAGAAAGGACGGAAGGCGACCCCGTTTTGTCGGAAAGCACTTTACTGTCGGCAAGCGAATACAGGATGCCTGCTCATCAAACAAAAAAACTTATTCTTGCGACAGGCTTCGTACTTCTTTCAGCGGCCGCCGGCATGATCTGTTTTTTTATAATACATTCCGGCACAAGGGACTTTCAAAAGCGAAAGCCTGCTTCTTCAGGCGGAACAAACAAATAACCCTTGTAGCGTTTGGTCTGGATGTAATCGTGATCCGGACAGATCTCATACAGTTTCCTGCGGATTCGTCCCATAATGACCTGCAGCGATTTCTGTCCTTTGTTGACCGGCGCTTTCCAGACCGAATCGTAAATCTGATCCGGCGTAAAAATCTCACCGGGATGTCTGGCCAGAAAATACAGGACGTCAAATTCATAGGAAGAAAAATCCGCCGAATGGGAACCGCAGCTTACGCTGTAGGAAGCCGGATGTATGGAAAATGAGCCGTATACCAGCGGTTTCGGCGGCTCGGCCGCCCTGCCGGAACGGATGCGGGCGCGCACCCGCAGTTCCAGTTCCTGTAAGCTGTACGGTTTGCAGACATAATCGTCGCCGCCCATGGACAAGCCCCGGATACGGCTTTCTTCTTCGGTATAACCGGATAGAAAAACGATGGGAAGGCCGGTCTTCGTCCTTATTTTTTCGCAGAGGGCAAACCCGCTCTCACCCGGCAGATCCACATCCAGTATCACGCAGTCCAGCGCATTGGACAAAATGATCTCTTCCGCTGTTTCCGCAGTCTTTGTGCAGATTACTTCATAGCCCTTGGCATGAAAAAATATCCGGTTGTCTTCCAAGATGACAGGGTCGTCATCCACCAACAATATCTTACACATATTCTCACCATTTCTCAAAATCAGGTGCCCCTAAAAATTGTTTGAATTACTTATTTTAAAGTATAACATAAATAATGTGTGGAAATTTTAAAATTTTACTCCGAAAATAAACGTCAGGTAACATTTGCGATCGGATACTTTTTTTATGGCTAAAATATTATAAAATGTTGATATGGATATAGAAGATTGATTGAAAATCTTTGGAATGAGAGGTAATTATGGAAGAAACGCTGCATTCGGATATTTTTATTGTCAATGAACAAAAGGCAAACCGGTACACGGCCTTCTGCACGCTGATCGCGGCAGTTGTCGCCGTATTGATGTGGCTTTTGAATTTATGCGGCTTTTTTATCGTGGATCAGCAATTGATGAATATTGCCATGCCCGCAGGCGTAGCGCTGTTTCTGCTGCCTTCTCTTTTAATCCGGATCTGTAAAGGGGAAAGCCGGCTGATCAAATATGCCATCATGTGCTGTTTTTTGATCGGGATCGGCATTTTAAATTCAGCGCTGACGATCCAGCTCGTGCTGGCCTGGTCTTGTCCTGTGATCCTCTCTTGTCATTATTATTCTCCGAAGTTTACGCACTTTACCTTGACCGGCGTACTGCTTTGCATGCTCTGTGCCACCTATATCGGCCTGTACTGCGGCGTGTGGGACGCCAATATGATGCGGGCTACAGACCTGCCCGGAAACGCGGCGTTTCGGGCGGAATTTATCAGAGAGGCCACGGCCGCGGGAGACAATCTCCTGCTGCGTGTCTTTAACTTTTACTATTTTCCCCGCGCCGCTATCGTGATCGTGGTCTATCTGATCAGCGTGACGCTTTCACGGCGTACGCACGGTCTTTTGAAGAAGCAGGAAGAGGATAACCGGGAGAAGGAGCGGATCGGCGCGGAGCTGAACGTGGCCACGCAGATACAGGCATCCATGCTGCCCTGCGTTTTTCCTGCCTTTCCGGAGTATAAGGAATTTGATATTTATGCTTCCATGGATCCTGCCAAGGAAGTAGGCGGCGACTTTTACGATTTCTTTTTAGTGGACGCTGATCATCTGGCGCTTGTGATGGCGGACGTGTCCGGCAAAGGCGTGCCGGCAGCCCTGTTTATGATGATCACCAAGACCCTCTTAAAAAATGCCGCGCAGTCGGGGCTTGGACCCGGCGCCGTGCTGGAGACGGTCAACAATCAGCTCCTTGAAAATAATGAGGCCGGGATGTTTGTCACTGTCTGGCTTGGCATCTATGAGATATCGACCGGTAAACTGACTGCCGCTAACGCCGGACATGAATATCCGGCAATCAAACGGACTGGCGGTGATTTTACACTCTTTAAGGATAAGCACGGCTTTGTGATGGGCGGAATGGAAGATGTGACTTATCAGGAGTATGAAATGGAACTGCATGCGGGAGATATCCTGTTTTTGTATACGGACGGCGTGGCGGAGGCTACCAGTAAAGAAAAAGAGCTTTACGGCACGGAGCGGATGCTTGACGCCTTGAATCAAAAAGGAAACGCCGACTCGAAAGAACTACTTATTACCGTCCGTGCGGATATCGACCTCTTTGTGGGAGAGGCCGAGCAGTTTGACGATATCACGATGCTGGCGCTGAAAATCAGGGAGTGACTGCTATGGCAGTGGTCACGACTGTGGAATGAGAGTAAAAACGATAAAAAAAATAAGGAAGGAGAAAAACCATGTTACAGATCATTGACGCAGATAAGAATGAAAATTGCAGGACGCTGCGGCACGGTCCGCAGGTCTTCCACAATGCGCTGCGGGCGGTATTGAAGGGGGAGAGCCGGTTCCATGTAAGGAACGATACGGGCGGGGACTACGATCTGCTCTATTTTGTAAATAACGATGCCGCGCCCAATGCGGCCTTCTTAAAGGGCTATACCATGCTGCCGCCCTACTATTTATATGATGAGACAGACCGCGACGCGCTGTATCTGGATATCTTTGCGGATTATAACGGCGCTGTCTTTGAGGAGCTGAACGAGTACAGCGTGGTCTTAACAAAGGTCATTCTGGAGTTTACGGAAAAAGAAGTCTGGATCCCCGACGAGCGCATCCACTGGTTCGTGGAACCGCATGAGAGGCTCCATGTGACCGCTAAACTTCCCGACCGCGAAAAAGACAATGTACTGCGCAGCACAGAGCAGTTTTCGCTGGGATTCAACAGTGCGGATTTCCGTTCCATCAGCCTGATTCCCTTATTTAACAATGTCTTTTTCTGGCAATGGCTGTCGGACATTCCGCTGTCCGATGTGAAGTACGTGGAAGTGGGCCTCGGCATGGTGGCGGGGATCGGCGCGATCCTTGCGCATTATACAAGGATCAATAACGCCTTTAAGAATCTGGGCTGGAAAACGGTATTAAAACGCGACAGCACGCGCTATAAGGACGATATGCTGGAACGGTACTTTAATCTGAATGTGACCTGCGAGGATTCCAACGAAACCAACACCATCTATGTGACGAATACGGTGCCGCTCATACCGACCCATTTTGTAGCCAAGTGCAATGCGGACTTTGACGACAGCATTTTAAGCGACGACTTTATTCAGGAGCTGAAGGAGTATGAGGAAGCGGTCCTCGGCGGCAGGCGGATGCTTGGCATCCTCATGCGCGGCACGGATTATATCGTCTCCAAGATGACGGGCGCGCGCAAGATGGCGACGGTGGAAGAGATGCTTCCCCTGATCCACGAGTGGATGGACGAGGATCAATATGACGCTATCTTTTTAGCCACGGAAGATCAGGACATTCTGGACACGATGCAGGAAGAATTTAAAGGAAAGATCCGCGTGATCGCGCAGGAAAGACACCGCGTCAGCGACTTTAAGGATGTTGCCCTGATCAGTGAACTGGAAAAACAGGAAAAGAGCGGAGAGGCCTATGAAGCGGCGCTTGAGGATACCACCGTCAATTATTTCTACGCGCTCTACATGCTGTCAAGATGCGAGAGCTTCATGTGTTCCGGCCACTGTAACGGCTGGGATGTGGTCAATGCCTTTAACCATGACCGGTTCCGGAAAAAATATAAGTTTCAGGTAGGGGTGGAGGAAAAATCATCATGAGAACAATAGTAAACAAATGGAATCTGTCCGCTAAAAAGCGGCTGGCCTGTCTCGCGGCCGTGCTGATCTGTGCCGCATTGTGCGCATGCGCGGGCGATGCCGGTCAGAAAAAAAAACACGGGGACTGGTCTGCAAAGCAGGGCATCACCGTTACGCCGCAGGGAGACTGTCAGGTGGAACTGCGCGGTTACGACGTTGTGAGCAATGAGAATACGGGCGATTTCATAGCGGATGTGAATGTGACCATTTCGGAAACTACCGTGGACGTAACAGAAGGATATAAGAAAGTGACCGCCGCGTTTGACATTGACGTAAGTAATTGTACCGGCGGCGGAGTCCTGTACTGGTGCAGCGCCTTTGACAGATATACGGGAACGAGCTTTGAATTTGACAGCGCGGTAAATCAGCAGCTCGACACACCCGCGGCACAGGAAGGCTTTGTCACCATTCAGGATGGAGACGAGACTTACGATGTATCCGTGGAATTTATGGCGGAGGGCAAAGGCGGTCATATCAACCAAACGATCACCGTCACCTGTCCGACGGATTATGAGGGCGCCATGTTCCAGCTTGGAAAAGCTTCTCTGGAACAACTGGCCAAAAACGCCGAGATCGATTATGCTTCAAGATTATATACGATCGATGAACTGCCTTTCATGGGAGACGGATACCGTTATTTTACTATGGCAAACAACTAGAAAATATAAGGAGTGTAGAAAAATGAAACCGACGAAAAAAACGACAATCATGATTCTGGCCGCCGCAATGCTCATGCTCACAGCCTGCGGCAAGGCAGACACCGGCGCCACGAAAGAAACGTACTACAAAATCTACTGCGGCTTAAACGACGCCCAGACGGGCACGCAGGTCCTTTCCGTGGAAGACGCGGGGCAAAAGATCCGCGGCCTGATCACGGACAGAGGGCTTGGCTACACCGAATATACAGCCAACGGCGCTTACGTGGAGGATGGCAGCATCCATCCGAACGAAGCCCTGATCTATCAGCTCATCTTTGTGGAAAAAGAGGAAGTGGAAAGTCTGGCGGAAGAAATTCGGGAAGAACTTAATCTGGAATCTGTTCTGGTAGAAGAGACCGAAGGCGCATTTCATTTTTTACAAACAAACTGATATTAGGGTGGACAAACAATGAAACGACACAAACGATTTACGACTTTTTTCCTTACGTTTTTTCTTACAATGACTGCAATTGCCTTTCTGCTTTGCGGCTGCGGCGACGGCAAACAAGGACAGAAAGATATCATCATTCTCTACACTAATGACGTACATTGCGCTGTGGATGAAAACACCGGCTATGCGGGACTGGCCGCCTACAAGAGGCGGATGCAGGAGAAAACGCCATATGTGACGCTGGTGGACTGCGGAGACGCCATTCAGGGCGCTGCCATCGGTCTGGTGTCAAAAGGGGAATATCCGCTGCAGCTCATGAACCGGACCGGCTATGATCTGGCGGTCCCCGGCAATCATGAGTTTGACTACGGGATGGATCGGCTCAGCGAAGTGATCGAGGCATCCGAAGCGCAGTATCTGGGCTGTAATATCCGCTACACAGGCGAGGGAGAAAATGCGCTGGCAGCGGTAAAACCTTATCAGATTAAATCTTACGGAGATACGGACATCGCCTTTATCGGCGTCTGCACACCGGAGAATATCACCAGCTCCACACCCGTCTACTTTATGGACGAGACGGGAGAGTTCGTCTACGATTTTTACAGCGGCAATGATGCGGCTGACTTTTACTGTCAGGTACAGGAGACTATCGATGAATGCCGCAGCAAGGGCGCCGATTATGTGATCGTACTGGCTCATCTGGGAATAGATGATGATTCCGCGCCTTTTCGCTCCCTTGATCTGATCGAACATACCAGCGGGGTGGACGCGGTGCTGGACGGTCATTCCCACAGCGTGATCCCCTGTCAGTTCGTGAAGGATCAAAGCGGTAAGGAAGTGCCGCTTTCCTCAACGGGTACAGAGCTTGCCTACATCGGACAGCTCACGATCACAACAGGCGGGACCATCGCCACGGGGCTGATCGCTTATCCGGAAAAGGACGAGGAAACGGCCGCTTATATCGGGGAAATCCAAGCCGACTTTACAGACGACATGAACCGTGTGGTCGGGCAAAGCGAAATCCCGCTGTCCATTTCTTCCGAAACAGGAATCCGTATGGTCAGGAATCGGGAAACGGCGATCGGAGATTTCTGTGCCGACGCTTACCGGGTCGTTTCCGGCGCGGAGATCGCCATTGTGAACGGCGGCGGCATCCGTGCGGATCTTCCGGCGGGAGACATTACCTGCGGGGATTTAATCGACGTACACCCCTACGGCAACAGCCTGTGCGTGGCCAAGGTCAGCGGACAGGACATCCTTGACGCGTTAGAAATGGCTAACCGTTCGGTACAAGCGCAGTACAGCGACGGTGAAAATGCCCTCGGCGAAAACGGCGGCTTCTTGCAGGTGTCCGGCCTTACTTTTACGGTCGATACCTCGGTTCCTTCTACCGTGGTGATGGATGATAAGGAAATGTTTATCTCCTGCGGGAATGCGCGGCGGGTTAAGGATGTAAAGGTCCTGCAAAAAGACGGAAGCTATGCGCCGCTTGATCCGACGCGGACCTACACGCTGGCTTCCCAAAATTATCTGCTCAAAAAAGGCGGCGACGGCCTGAGCATGTTTATGGATAAGCCTCTGACCATCGATGAGGGCTTGGCAGACTATCAGATCCTGATCGATTATATCAATGACAGTCTGGGCGGTGTGATCGGAACAGCGTATGAAAAGGCGCAGGGAAGGATTTTGATCCAATAATAACTGTTATGTCACCCACCGGTTAACAAAATCTGACTGCGTTCATAAATTGTTCATATTTAATTTTAAAAAACTTCATTTCTGAATCATGATTTAGACATTTCTACCCCATATACTAAAACCATAAGATACAGCAAAGCAAAACCGCTAAGAGGTGCGCTGATTAATTAAAACTTTTTCATAATAAATGCCAAGTAAGGGAAACCTTACTTGGCATCCTCCCTTTTTTGGGGGTTTTTCTTGCCAGATGGCGTTTTCTATGGTATACTTGGATACCGTAAAGCATTTTAATCTGTCTGTACAACAGAAACAAAGGATTTCTCTGCCGTCAACGTAGACATTTTGAATGTCTGCGCTTTTTTTAAGGCAGCGGAAACGAAAAGGAGGAAATGTACCATGGTTGAGATGATCACCAATGTAAACAGCGCCATCAACAGCTTTGTCTGGGGTCTTCCCATGCTGGTGCTGCTCGTCGGTACGGGTATCCTGATGACGGCCCTTACCAAATTCTTCCAGCTGTCCCATATCGGACACTGGTGGAAAAATACCATCGGCGGTATTTTCAGCGACAAACATATCACAAAGCACACGGACAAGGAAGATCAGTCAATTTCCCAGTTCCAGTCACTTTGTACGGCTTTGGCTGCCACCATCGGCACGGGAAACATCGTGGGTGTGGCGAGCGCCCTGATCTCCGGCGGCCCCGGCGCGATCTTTTGGATGTGGATCGTGGCCTTTTTTGGCATGATGACCAATTACTCCGAAAATGTGCTCGGCATCTACTATCGCCGCAAGAATGAAAAGAACGAGTGGAGCGGCGGCGCTATGTATTACTTAAAGGACGGCCTTGGCTCCTATAAGGGCTTCAAGCAGGTGGGTGCGGTACTGGCCGTACTGTTCTCCATCTTCTGCGTGCTGGCGTCCTTTGGTATCGGCAATATGAGCCAGATTAATTCCATCTCCGGCAATATGAAGTCAGCGTTCAATATCCCTACATATGTTACGGGTATCGCACTGCTGATCCTCGCGGCGCTGGTCATCGTAGGCGGACTGAAGCGTATCGCTTCCGTCACGGAAAAGCTGGTGCCTTTCATGGCGATCATTTATGTGGTCGGCGCACTGGTTCTCTTCTTTATGAATATCGACCAGTGCGGCGCGGTCTTCTCTGCGATCTTTAAGGGTGCGTTCGGTCTGCGCGCGGTAGGCGGCGGTATCGTCGGCAGCGGTGTAAAACTGGCTATTACCTGGGGTATGAAGCGCGGCGTGTTCTCCAACGAGGCGGGCCTTGGTTCCTCCGTTATGGTGCATTCCAGCTCCAACGTGAAAGAGCCTGTGCGTCAGGGTATGTGGGGTATCTTCGAAGTGTTTGCGGACACGATGATCGTCTGCACGCTGACTGCTTTCGCGGTGCTTTCCTCCGGTCTGGTCGATCTGGAGACAGGCGCGGTCTTAAGCTCGTCCGAAGGTTCTGCTCTGGTAGGCGAAGCCTTCGCTACGAAATTCGGCAGTATCGGCCCTATGTTTATTGCCATTGCGATCCTGCTCTTTGCCTTCTCCACAGTGCTTGGCTGGAGCCACTACGGATCAAAAGCATGGGAGTATCTCTTCGGCACGAAATCGATGATGATCTACAAGGTCGTGTTCGTCCTGATGATCTATGTGGGCGCGACCATGAATCTGGGGCTGGCATGGGATCTCTCCGATACCTTCAACGGCCTGATGGCAATCCCCAACCTGATCGGCGTCTTAAGTCTGTCGCCTGTGGTGCTGCATATCACGCGCAACTATGTGGCCCGTACCTTGAAGAAGGAAAATGTGAAGCCGATGCTCTCGGCGTTTGAGGATATCCAGAAGATGCAGGAGAAGGAGCTGGCGAAGACAAATGAGGGATAGAGATAGAGGATAGAAGATGTAAGAAAACCCCGGCAAGCCATAACAGCTACACCGGGGTTCTATTTTTAGTCTCAAAGAATGCTTCCGCATTCCGCCTGCGCGCTTTACGCCTTGCCGTCGGAACCGAGCACATTCTTGATCTTGTGCGATACCATATCTTTTACGGCCTGTCTAGCGGGCTTCAGATACTGTCTGGGATCGAAGTGGTCGGGATGCTCCGCGAAGTACTGACGCATCACGCCCGTCATAGCCAGACGGATATCGGAGTCGATGTTGATCTTACATACGGCAAGCTGAGCCGCTTTGCGAAGCTGCTCCTCCGGGATACCAACCGCATCAGGCATATTGCCGCCGTACTGGTTCACCATCTTAACGAACTCCTGCGGAACGGAAGAAGAACCGTGAAGCACGATGGGGAAGCCGGGCAGTCTCTTGATGCACTCCTCTAAAACGTCGAAACGAAGCGGCGGGGGAACCAGAATACCTTCTGCGTTTCTCGTGCACTGTGCCGCCGTGAACTTATATGCGCCGTGGGAAGTACCGATCGCGATCGCCAGAGAGTCACAGCCTGTCTTATCAACAAACTCCTCTACTTCCTCAGGACGGGTGTAGGACTCCTTACCGGACTCCACAACGACCTCATCCTCAACGCCTGCCAGCGTACCCAGCTCAGCCTCTACTACTACGCCTTTGTCATGCGCATACTCAACGACCTGCTTGGTCAACGCGATATTGTCCTCGAAAGACTTAGAGGAAGCGTCGATCATAACGGAAGTAAAACCGCCGTCGATACAGGACTTACAAAGCTCAAACGTATCGCCGTGATCCAGATGAAGAGCGATCGGGATCTGCGGATTCTCAGCAACCGCCGCCTCAACCAGCTTCACCAGATAGGTGTGGTTTGCGTAAGCGCGCGCGCCCTTGGAAACCTGCAGGATTACGGGGCTGTTCAGCTCGCCGGCCGCCTCGGTGATACCTTGAACGATCTCCATGTTGTTCACGTTGAAAGCGCCGACTGCATAACCGCCGTCGTAAGCCTTCTTAAACATGTCCTTTGTTGTTACTAATGCCATAATGTTTTCTTCCTTTCTATTAGAATTTTTTAATACTTTCCATGATCTGGAATCCAACTTTTATTTTACCAGCCAGTCTCTGGAAAGTCAATGTGGAGAGTCTGCGCTAAAAATGATTATATTACATCCACCGGCACCCGGATCGTGAGTGCCTGCTTCCAGTTCTCAATCTGTACTTTCAGATGATCGCCGCCGTACTCTCCGTCCAAGGTCCACGCCACCGGCTCTTCCGACTCCACCCTCAGGCTTTGGGTGGTAAAGGTGTAAATATACTCAGACTTGACCCGTTTATCCACAAGCGCCACGATAATATTATTGAGGTCCAGCGGATTCGTGGGCTTGCGGATCAGCGTCACCTCAAACACGCCGTCGTCCAGCGCCACGTTCTGTCCCGTGATGCCGCGGAAACCGCCCACGGAATGCGAGTTTGTGACCATACCATAGAGAAACTCTCCTTCGATGACTTCTTCATTGCAGGTGATCTTCAAAGGATAGGACCGCACCTGCGGCAGACGTTTCACGCCCTCGATCAGATAGGCCGCATGTCCCAGCACATTCTTGCTGTCCTGCGGCGTTCCGTAGGACACATCCGTAAAGATGCCGAATGCCGCCACGTAAATAAAGATATCCTGATTGAACTTCCCCACGTCACAGGCAAAATTTCTTCCATTTACCACCACGTCAGCCGCCTGCAGCATACTCTTGGGGATACCGAGACTGTTCGCAAAATCGTTAGTGCTGCCTGCCGGAACATAACCGACCGGCAGTCTCTCTTCTGATTTCATCATCCCCGTGACCACCTCGTCAAGCGTGCCGTCTCCGCCGCTGCAGGCCACGATATCGTAACCCGCGCGTCTTTCCCGCACCGCCTTCACGGCGTCTCCCGGTGCCTGCGTGGGATAGGCCGTCACCTCATAGCCGGCCTTCACAAAAATATCGATGATATCGAGGAGATTACTCCTGATCCGCGCCTTTCCCGACCTTGGATTATATACGAAGAGCATTTGTTTCTCCATAAAACCCTCCAAATAATGAACAAAGCCGCCTGACGCCCCACTCGCCTAGGCGTGTCTGAGACTCCAAGCAGCTATTCTTATGCCTTATCACAGGAGTAAATGCCTTCGCAAGCTCGGCATTAACTCCTCGAGCATCACTTCGTGAGCCCAGCTGTCAATCCTGTCACACGGTAACCTATCTGGTGGTCAGGAATTTTTCGATCTCCGCAACAGCGTTTTCCTCATCTGAGCCATCCGCCGTCACCACTACCTCCGCACCACTCTCAAGGCCCATACTCATCATGCCCATGATGCTTTTGGCATTAACCTTTTTGTTGTCAGCACCTAAGTAAACGGTGCTTTCAAACTGGCTCGCCACCTGTACCAGCATAGCCACCGGCCTCGCTTCGAGCCCCGTCTCCAGTTTGATCTGGATTGACTTCTGAATCATACCTACTCTCCTCTTTTCCGAAGCGTCCCGCTTCTTACTTTTAAGATCTTATTTTTTCTGCGATCTCGCTCAGTCTGCGTAACCTGTGATTCACCCCGGATTTCCCCACATTCGGTTCCAGATACCCGCCCAGCTCCTTTAATGCCGCATCGGGATATTCCAGCCGAATCTCCGCCATCTGCCTCAGATTATCCGGCAGATTTTCAAAGCCATACCTGTCCCTGATCAGAAGGATATCCTCGATCTGCCTGCCTGCGGCCGTCACCGTCTTTGAGATATTAGCCGTCTCGCAGTTCACCCTCCTATTGATCGAGTTGCGCATCTCCTTTAATATCCTCATGTTCTCAAGTTCCATCAAGGACACATGCGCGCCCATGACATTCAAAAGATCCACGATGCCCGCTCCCTCTTTCAGATAGACCACCTGATATTTCTTGCGCTTGATGATCCTTGCCTCGATCTGAAATTCCGAAAGCATTTTTTGAAGCTGTATCGCCTGCGCCCTCTCATCGCAGACAAATTCCAGATGATAACCCTTTACCGGGTCGCTCATAGAACCCACGCTCAAAAATGCGCCGCGAAGGTATGCCCTCGCGCAGCACGAACTTTTGACCAGAAGGGAATTGACCGGATTAGTCAGTATAATATTCCCTTTCTCTTCCTCCGCAAGATGCAGCGCCTGTAACACCCTGTATTCCGGCTCATCATCGGAAATCAGCCTCCGTCTGCCTTGCACAACTGCTTCTATATTAAATGTTTTTCTTAGTAATGTAAAGCATTTTTTCGCAACAGCCTCATTTTCCGTGTTCAAAAGCAGATGTCTGCCGCCGTCACAGGCCGCTCCGTTATAGAGAAGAAGCGCCGCCAGCTCCGCTAGCTGACAATGTCTGGCAGGACTGATCTGGGCCGCCAGCTCCTCCTTTACGGTTCCTGAAAATGACATTATTTCATCCTCATATTTTATCTATTTATCAATATCCCTATGACTGAGCTTCACGCCGTAAGTCCCGTGATCCTTCATCCCCGCGTAAAGAGCGTTAGCAAGCGTCACGCTCCTGTGCTTGCCTCCCGTACAGCCGATGCCAATCACTAGCTGATGCTTCCCTTCTTTGACATAGTTCGGGATCAGAAAGTCGAGCATATCCGCCAGTTTCTGCAAAAACGACCCCGCTTCGGGAAATGCCATCACATAATCCTGCACCTCTTTGTCATTACCTGTCTTAAACTTTAATTCATCGACATAAAAAGGGTTGGGAAGGAAACGCACGTCAAACACCAGATCGGCATCCGCTGGAATGCCCTTCTTAAAGCCAAAAGAAAGAATGGTGACGATCAGGGAATTATACTCCTTATTCCTGACAAAGATATCGTCGATCTCCTCCTTTAGCTCTCTGGTCAGCAGGTGGGAAGTGTCAATGATGTAATCCGCCTGCTCCCTGATCCCTTTTAAGATCTCCCGCTCCCGCAAAATGCCTTCCTGCACGCGGCCTTCCGGAGAAAGGGGATGCAGTCTCCTCGTCTCCTTGTAGCGCTTTAGGAGAACGTCGTCTCCCGCCTCCAGAAACAGAATCTCAAATAAATACCCATTATTTTTAAGCTGCTCAAGGATCGAACGCACACCGCCAAAGGACTGATCCGCGCGCACGTCAAGCCCCAGCGCCACTTTATTGACCTCGCTTGTCGGCATGGTGATAAGCTCCACAAACTTTTCGATCAATGCCACCGGCAGATTATCCACGCAGTAAAAGCCCACATCCTCCAGCATCTTCATAGCGGTCCTCTTGCCGGAACCGCTCATGCCCGTTACGATCACAAATCTCATTCTAAAAATCTCCTAAGTATATTACCTCCGGTTCAAGCCTGACATGGAACATATCGCGCACGCGTTCCTGCACTTCCTCGATCACTTCACGGATATCCGCCGCTGATGCGCCCCCGTCGTTTACCACAAAACCACAGTGTTTCTCAGACACCCGCGCGCCGCCGATGCGATACCCCCGGAGCCCCGCGTCCATAATCAGTTTCCCCGCATAATATCCCTCCGGTCGTTTGAACGTGCTGCCGGCGCTTGGATACTCAAGCGGCTGCTTGCTCTTTCTAAGCTTCATCAATTCTTCCATGCGTGCCGCAACCGACTCCTTATCCTTCTTCGTCAAGGCAAAGACCGCGGCCATCACGACAAAAGGCCGGTCTTTGATAATGCTGGTGCGGTAGCCAAACTCCATGGTATCATTGTCCAACGTCAGGATCTCGCCCCGCTGGTCCATCACACGGACGAGCTTTACGATCTGCTTCATCTCCCCGTCGTAGGCGCCCGCGTTCATCACGATAGCGCCGCCGATGCTGCCGGGAATCCCCGCCGCAAACTCAAAACCGCCAAGTCCGGCGTCTCTGGCCACTGCCGCCACCTGCGAGAGCAGCGCGCCCGCGCCCGCCACAAGATGATTGCCTTCCACATGGATACCGGCCATCCGCTTTCCCAGCTTTAAAATAATGCCCCGATAGCCTTTATCGCCCACCAGCAGATTGCTGCCGTTCCCCAGAACAAAATAATCCTGTCCCGATTGCGCCAGATAAAATATGAGCTGCGAAAGCTCTTCCTTTGATTCCACGATCACCATACATTCCGCCTCCCCGCCCACGCGGAAGGTGGTGTATCTGCTCATGGGTTCATGAAAGAGGATACGCTCCTTTGGCACAACAGAGCTGATATGTTCATAGACTGAATTGTTCAACTTATACCCCTCATAACTTTTTTATATGATATAATATATCCCTATCCAGCCGTGCTAATTCGCAAAATCGCTGCTGCGCCGCTTTCCTTTTGCTATGGATCGACGATGCTGCATCCGTCTGAAGGCAAGCTTTACGCCGTCTGCACATCGTCAACCTGCACGGCTCAATGCTAAACTATATTATAAGAGCAGCCGCGCCGCCCCGTAAATACCTGCGTCGTTGCCCAGCGTCGCCAGCGCGAAACGCACGTTTCTGTCGCCGTGAAATACGGTCTTCTCGTAGGGAGGTTTGATATAGTCAAACAGTACTTCCCCTGCCTTGGAAACACCGCCGCCGATCACAAAAATCTCCGGATTGATCACGCCTGCGACCACGCCCAGTCCTTTGCCTAGATAATCGCCGAATTTTCGTGCGATTTCTATCGCTAATTCATCCCCTGCTTTCACCGCGTCAAAGACGGTCTTTGCGGAAACCTCACCCTTCCTGAGTACGCTGTCCTTATCGCTTTTTGCCAGCGCCCGATTCGCCAGTCTGGTAATCCCCGTAGCGGAAGCATACTCTTCAAGGCAGCCAAAATTACCGCAGCCGCAGGCCTCCGTCTCGTTATCTTCCACATGGATATGCCCGATCTCACCGCCTGCGCCCGTTGCGCCCGTCAAAATCTCGCCGTTAATGATGATGCCGCCGCCAACGCCTGTTCCCAGCGTTACCGCCACCAGATTCTGATGACCCTGACCGCCGCCCTTCCACATCTCGCCAAGAGCCGCCACATTTGCATCGTTGCCGCCTTCCACGCGCATACCATTAAGCAGCGCGGTAAGTTCCTTTTTCAAATCTACTTCGCCCCAGCCAAGGTTGACCGCGCGATGCACAATGCCGTTTCCGTCCACAGGCCCCGGCACGCCCACTCCTGCGCCGATCACATCTTCCTTTGAGATGCCTTTCTCGGAGAGCTTCGCCTTAATGCTGTCGGCAATATCCGGTAAAATCTTTTCTCCGCCGTTTTCCGTTCTGGTGGGAATCTCCCATTTTTCAAGCACATTGCCGTCCTGATCGAATAACCCCATCTTTACCGTGGTGCCGCCCACGTCTACGCCAAATAAATATTTCGCCATGCCGCTATCTCCCTCCTCAATCCTCGTCCCTTCCTTTTGCCAGAGAGTTCTGCACTCTCTTGTAGAGTTCCTGCGCCGCATTGTAGCCCATCTTTTTCTGACGGTGATTGACGGCCGCAGACTCGCAGATGATCGCCAGATTACGGCCCGGCCTGATCGGCAGCGTGTGACAGACCACGCGGTTCCCCAGATACTCCGTGTACTCCTCTTCCAGACCCAGACGATCGTACTCCTTATCCTTATCCCAATCCTCCAGACGGATGACCAGATCGATGCTCTGCGTATCCCTGACGCTGGATGCACCGAAAAGGGCTTTCACATCCACAATGCCGATGCCCCGCAGCTCGATGAAATGCTTGGTAATGTCGGGCGCGGAACCGATCAGCGTATCCTCGCTCACGCGGCGGATCTCTACCACATCGTCCGTCACCAGACGGTGACCTCTCTTGATCAGCTCCAGCGCCGCCTCGGATTTACCGATACCGCTCTCACCCGTGATCAAAACGCCTTCGCCGTAGACATCAACCAGCACGCCGTGTACGGAAATACAGGGGGCAAGCTGCACATTCAGCCAGCGGATCACTTCCGCCATGCAGGCCGAAGTCGCTTTCTGGCTCATCAAAAGCGGTACGCCGTGCTTCACCGCGATCTCTCTGAAAATTTCATTCGGATGCAGTTCCCGGCAGAACAGGATGCCCGGCAGGGGATTATTTAAAAGAATCTCGAAAATTTCCCGCTGTCTGTCTTCATCCAGATTATTCATATAGGAATATTCCACAAATCCCATGATCTGCAAACGTGTGGTCTCAAAATGTTCAAAATATCCCGCAAGCTGCAGGGCCGGCCTGTTGATATCCGGCTGCGTCACCTTGATCTTTGAGATATCGATTTCCGGTGTGAGATTCTCCCATTTGAATTTTTCGATCACTTTTGTAAGATTGATGCTCGCCATGTCCCTCTCCTTATCTTATAATCCCGCAGTGCCGCTCGAAAAATCTGCGATTTTCCTCGCTCACGGGCTTCGCCGCGCCGAGTTCGCGAAGCGACACTCGTACAGTTAATGCCAACGGCATTTACTGTAACTGCTTCATTGCCTTCGTGTATATAGTTTAATCTATTTTCCCGCTGTGCGCAATATGCGACTACTTCCCGCCGCTTTCTTTTTCCCCATGAAAGAAATCATAAATCTGTCTGCCGATATGTTCGGGGATCTCGGGCACCTCGCAAAGTTTCTCCGCCGACGCCTCTTTGATCTCGCTGATAGAGCCGAAATGCCGCATCAGCGCCTTTCTTCTGGCAGGTCCCACACCGGGGATCTCGTCGAGCGCCGATTTCACCTGCGCCTTGGAGCGCAGCGAACGATGGTACTCGATTGCGAACCGGTGGGCCTCATCCTGTATCCTCGTGATCAGCTTAAAGCCCTCCGAATGCGCGTCGATGGGAATCTCCACATTGCGGTAGTAAAGACCTCTGGTGCGGTGGTTATCGTCCTTCACCATGCCGCAGACCGGAATGTCCAGATGCAGTTCTGAAAGTACCTGCAGGGCAATATTCACCTGCCCCCTGCCGCCGTCCATCATTAGAAGGTCTGGGAATTTCGTGAAACTTCCAAAGGCCTGATCCATCTCCCTGCGGCTTAAATCTTCCCGCTCTTCCATGCCGTGCAGAAAACGCCTCGTCAGCACTTCCCGCATACAGGCGTAGTCGTCTGGGCCTGAGACAGACTGTATGCGGAATTTGCGGTAGTCGCTGCGCTTGGCCTTTCCCTTCTCAAAGACCACCATCGAGCCGACATTGGCAAAACCGCTGATATTCGAGATATCAAAGGCCTCCATGCGGCTTACGTCCTCTAATTCCAGCAGGGCCGCGATCTCCTTCATCGCGCCGATGGTCCTGCCTTCCTCCCTGCGGATGCGCTCCTTATCCTGACTTAAGATCAGTCTGGCGTTCTGGGCCGCCAGCTCCACTAGCTTCTCCTTCGCGCCCTTTTTCGGCACGCGCAGATAGACCCTGCCGCCCTTTCTGGCGGAAAGCCACTGTTCCAAAACGGGCATATCCTCGATCTCTTCCTGAAGCATCAGTTCCCGCGGAATAAAGGGCGTTCCTGCATAAAACTGCTTTACAAAATCAAGAAGGATCTGCGCCTGCGCGCAATCCTCCACATGCGTCATATAAAAATGATCCCTGCCGATCAATTTTCCGCCGCGTACAAAAAACACCTGCACCACAGCGTCCCTCTCGTCCGCCGCCAGCGCGATGATGTCTTTATCCTCACCGTCAGAGTCTGTGATCTTCTGCTTCTGCGCCACACTTTTTACGCTGTTTAGCAAATCACGATACCGCGCCGCCTCTTCAAATTCCATATTTTCTGACGCTTCTGTCATTTTTTGCTCCAGCTCGCGGAGCATCGGTCTATAGTTACCGTTTAAAAAATCAAGCGCCTGCTCGACTCTTTGCTGATACGCTTCCTTTTCGATATAGCCCTGACAGGGCGCGGCGCATTGTCCGATATGATAATTGAGACAGGGCCTCTCCAGTCCGATATCTCGCGGCAGCCTGCGGTTGCAAGTCTTTAACTGGTAAAGCTTATTCATCAGGTCAATGGTATCCTTCACTGCCGCCGCGCTGGTGTACGGCCCAAAATAACGGGACTTATCCTTCTTCATCTCACGGGAAAACAGGATGCGGGGATACTCCTCCCCCAGCGTGACCTTGATATAAGGGTAAGTCTTGTCGTCCTTCAGCATGGTATTATACTTCGGACTGTATTCTTTGATGAGGTTGTTTTCTAAAACAAGAGCTTCCAGCTCCGAATCCGTCACAATATACTCAAACCGCGCGATCTGCTGCACCATCTTGTCGATCTGCGGCCCCCGCCCTACGATCTTGCGAAAATACGAGCGCACGCGGCTGTGAAGATTCACTGCTTTGCCCACATAGATGATCGTATCCGCCTTATCGTGCATCAGATACACGCCGGGCGCATTGGGCAGCTTCTTTAATTCCTCGTCAAAATCAAACATCACGGTTCTCCCCGTCGGGGTCAGGCGCCTGTGAAAAAATCCCTCTTTCCGGCTGTACATCCGCAGGCCTTTCCTGTGCCGCCTCTGGCTGTGTATCCGCAGGCTTCTCCTGTGCCGCAACTGGCTGGGCATCCGCAGGCTTTTCCTGTGCCGCGCCTGCCTGTGTATCCGCAGGCTTTTCCTGTACCGCCTCCAGCTGCGCATCCACCTTCTTCGCGCCGTCCGCCTTCTCTTCTTCGGTCTCTTCCGGCTCCGGGATTCCCTTCTCCTTGCGGTAGATCTTCATAAACTCCTTGCCGGTGATGGTCTCTTTCTCGATCAGGTGCGCCGCCAGCTTATCCATGATCTCACGGTTTTCTTTCAAGAGCTTCTTTGCCTTCTTATAGCTCTCGTGAAGCACCTTCATCACTTCCGTATCGATGTCGGCCGCCGTCACGTCGGAACAGGTCAGGGAAGCCCTTCCCTCAAGATACTGGCTCTCCACCGTAGCAAGGCCCATCAGGCCGAATTTCTTGCTCATACCAAAGCGGGTGATCATATTTCTGGCAATGCTCGTCGCCTGTTCGATATCGTTGGCCGCGCCGGTCGTCACGGTATCAAAGACGATCTCCTCCGCCGCGCGCCCGCCGAGCAGGCTCACCAGCCTGTCGCGAAGCTCCGCCTCGGTATCCAGATACTTTTCCTCCTCCGGCACGTGCATGACATAGCCCAGCGCGCCCATGGTACGGGGTACGATGGTGATCTTCTGCACAGGTTCGGAATTTTTCTGCAAAGCGCTGAGCAGCGCATGTCCTACCTCGTGGTAAGAGACGATCTTGCGCTCCTCCTTGCTCATCACGCGGTCTTTCTTTTCTTTCCCCACAAGCACCTGTTCCACCGCGTCGAAAAGGTCCTTCTGACTCACATACTCCCTGCCCAGCTTCACGGCGTTGATCGCCGCCTCATTGATCATATTTGCAAGGTCGGAGCCCACCGCTCCCGAAGTAGCGAGTGCGATCTCATTTAAATCTACGGAATCATCCATGAGCACATCCTTGGAATGCACTTTCAAAATCTCCACGCGCCCTTTTAAATCGGGCTTATCCACAATAATGCGCCTGTCGAACCGTCCCGGACGCAGCAGCGCCTTATCAAGGATCTCCGGCCTGTTGGTAGCCGCCAGAATGATGATCCCCTTCTTACCGTCGAAACCGTCCATCTCGGAAAGAAGCTGGTTCAGCGTCTGTTCCCGCTCCTCGTTGCCGCCGCCGTATTTGGAGTCGCGGCTCCTGCCGATGGCGTCGATCTCGTCGATAAAAACGATACAGGGCGCATTTTTTTCCGCCTCCCTGAAGAGATCACGGACACGGGACGCGCCCACGCCCACGTACAGCTCAATAAAATCGGAACCCGAAAGGGAAAAGAAAGGCACGTGCGCTTCGCCCGCCACCGCCTTTGCCAAAAGGGTCTTACCCGTTCCGGGCGGCCCCACCAAAAGCGCTCCCTTGGGGAGTCTTGCGCCAATCTTGGAATACTTGCCGGGATTATGAAGAAAATCTACCACTTCCACCAGCGACTCTTTCGCCTCATCCTCTCCGGCCACATCCTGAAAAGTGATGCCGGTTTCTTTCTGCACGTAAGCCTTGGCCGTACTCCTGCCCACGCCCATAGGGCCGCCCTTGCCGCCCATGCGCCGAAAGAGCAGGCTTAAGAGCCCCCACATCAAAAGCACCGGAAGGATATAGTAAAGCAGCACTGTCATGATCAGGCTGGAGCTGTCGGAAACCTCTTTTTTCATCTCGACATTATGCTTAAGAAGGCGCTCCGCAAGCTTATCGTCCTCCTCCATCTTGCCCGTGTAATAGGTACTCACACCCATGCTGTACGAATAGATAAAGGGAACCTCTTTCTGCTCAGCCATCGGATAGATCGTAATGCGGTCGGAACCCACAGCAACGCTCTTGACCTCGCCCTGCTCCAGCATTTTTATAAATTTATTGTAGGAAATCTCCTGATTCGTAGCGCCCGTCAGCGTCTTCATAAACACGCTGATACACAGCAGGGTGATAAGCGCCGCCACCACGAGCATTATAAGGCTCTGCTTTCTGGGATCTCCGCCGCCCGGTCCCGGACCTTTCGGCCCGCCCGGTCCGTTCGAACCCCCGCCGTTATTTCCGGGGCCGCCCGCACCCCCGTTATCGTATGGATTTACATTATTTGCATTATCTGCCATGAGGCATCCTCACTTTCTCATGTTTCACATATTTTAAAGCTTTAGTCTTTCCTTATTAAGTATAGGGTAGGCAAAATCATAAATCAATGAGAAAATTATGAATTTGTGGACACATCTCTAAAACTATTATAAAGTTTTTCCCCATTTTTCTTTTTTTGTGTAGATTTTACTGAGATTTTTTTTTATAATAGAGAAGTAATATGGCTTGTATTCCTATAATCCGGCCGTAGGGTCGGATTCTTTTTTATTTCTTTGGTCAACACAAAGGAGGATTACCAATGGCAGTAAAATATGTGTTCGTCACGGGCGGCGTGGTTTCGGGCCTCGGCAAGGGCATTACGGCAGCATCGCTCGGCAGACTCTTAAAGGCGCGCGGTTTCAAGGTAACCATGCAGAAATTCGATCCCTACATCAATATCGACCCCGGCACCATGAACCCGATCCAGCATGGGGAAGTGTTCGTCACCGAGGACGGCACGGAAACCGATTTGGATCTGGGGCACTATGAGCGCTTTATCGACGAAAATCTGGACAAAAACTCCAATGTGACCACCGGTAAGGTCTACTGGTCCGTCCTGCAAAAAGAAAGGCGGGGAGACTACGGCGGCGGCACGGTGCAGGTCATCCCTCACATAACCAACGAAATCAAGAGTAGGTTTTATCGTAATTTTACAGATCAGGAAACCCGCATCGCCATCATTGAAGTGGGCGGCACGGTGGGCGATATCGAAAGCCAGCCTTTCTTAGAGTCCATCCGTCAGTTCCAGCACGAAGTGGGGCAGGAGAACGCGATCCTGATTCATGTGACGCTGATCCCGTATTTAAGCGCCTCGCAGGAATTAAAGACCAAACCGACCCAGTCCAGCGTGAAGGACTTACAGGGCATGGGTATCCGGCCGGACATCATCGTCTGCCGCAGCGAACATCCGCTGGATCAAGGCATCAAAGATAAGATCGCGCTATTTTGTAATGTGCCAAACAACCGCGTTTTACAAAATCTGGATGTGGAACATCTGTATGAGGCGCCTCTCGCCATGGAAAAGGAACATCTGGCGCAGGTAGCCTGCGAATGTCTGAAACTGGACTGCCCGGAGCCTGATCTGACCGACTGGAAGGCTATGGTGGAATCCCTGCGAACCCCCACCGATTCCGTGACAGTGGCTCTTGTCGGCAAATACACGCAGCTTCATGACGCTTACATCAGCGTAGTGGAAGCGTTGAAACACGGCGGCATTTCCCACCGCTGCGTGGTGGATATCAAATGGGTGGATTCCGAGGCAGTCACCAAAGACAACGCGGATTCCCTGCTTCATGACGTGAACGGCATCCTCGTACCCGGCGGTTTCGGTGACCGCGGCATCGAGGGAAAAATCGAGGCCATCACCTACGCGAGAGAACATAAGATTCCTTTCTTAGGTCTCTGTCTGGGGATGCAGCTTGCCATCGTGGAATTTGCGAGAAATGTGATCGGCTACAACGACGCGCACAGCATCGAGCTGGCGCCTTCCACCACCCATCCGGTGATTGCGCTGATGCCCGACCAGAACGGCGTGGAAGATATCGGCGGCACCTTGCGGCTCGGTTCCTACCCCTGCGTACTGGACAAGGCTTCCAAGGCTTACGCGCTTTATGGCGAGGAGACCATCCACGAAAGACACAGACACCGCTATGAGGTCAATAACGACTACCGCGCCGTACTGACTGAAAAGGGAATGCGGCTGTCCGGGCTTTCACCTGACGGACGCATCGTGGAAATGTGCGAACTGCCCGATCACCCCTTCTTCGTGGCGACGCAGGCGCATCCGGAGTTAAAGTCAAGGCCGAATAGGCCGCATCCGCTCTTTAAGGGGTTTGTGGAAGCGGCGCTGGCATATAAAAATAACGAGTAGGGAAATCACCCTACTCGCTTTTTAGTTGTAACATGATTCCCACATATAACAAATCAGGGTTTTCTCCGATTGCATCTTTATTTTTTTCATAGAGGCCGCTCCAGCGCATACCGTCGCCGAGCTGCTTCTCGGCGATATCCCAGAGGCAGTCGCCTTTTTGCACGGTATAGCTACCGCTCTTGGTATCAGGCTTTTCTTCGGTATTTTCTTCCTGATCTTCCTCTTCGGAATCCGCTTTTGCTAAGAGCGCTTCTTTCTGTATAATTGACTCTCTTACCGCATCATCCATCGCCTCCTGCGTCTCCAGCAGCCAATCCATGATATCCGGCCGTTCCGCAATCAGCTCATTATAAGCCATAGCAATCTCATTACTGCGCTCAACTATTTCATCCGAAAGAGAAAGTTCCCGCATCTCTTTGATAAAGGAATCAGAATACGTATCAAAGTCGTATGCGTATGACGCAAGCTCCAATTTCCCTTTTTCATTCCTGCCGACCAGCAGCACCTGAAGACCGGGGATCCCCACATCAAACCCTTCAACGATCAAATCCGCGCTCACTGCCGCCACCCAATGTTTCCCATCAGACATGGGCAATGCCGTGACCTTAATGTTTTCCCGGCTCAAAGCGCCATGTTGATAAAATGTCCGCAAGCCTATAAGATCCCTCTGAAAGTCCCAGCTTAGCGGATCATCCACATAATCTGCCAGCGTATCGATCCCTTCCGGTGTCTGCGCTTCATAATAGGACGTGACAAATGCAATCACCTCCTGCACGGCATCATTACCGGCAGCTTTTTTCTGTGTAATCCCGGCATTCGTGTCCTTTTCCTGTTTTGCCGCCGGCTCCTTCGCCTCACAGGAAATCCTCCCGGCGGAGAAAAATCCGCATACCGCAAGCATACCGCATAAAATCAATGCCGCGGCGCGCCTCGCCGTCATCCTTCCTCCAATGCGTTGAGCTTCTCGACCATTTCCTGTATATCAGCCATATTCATATCGCCGCCAAAACTGAGCGCTCCCCGCAGCGGAATATATTTCGCCATCGCGGCGCTCATCTCATCGGATATCGCCTCGTCGGCAGCATCTCCTTTGTCTTTTGCCTCTGCGCCTGCAAAAATACCGATCTTGAAAAGCTCCTCCACAACTTCACGTGCCCGCGGATTCTCAAGGACGTCGCCCATGGTCGTATCCGTTGTGTATACAAAAGGAATCTTCACCGTGGACTCTACATTGACTTCCTTGGTCAGTCTTATGTCTGCGGAAGATGCGCCTACCAAAATGTCAAACACTCCCGTCTCCACATGCCAATCATGAATTTTTACGCTGTAATAGGCAAAGGCCCTCTTATCCAGCCGAAAAGTCACCGTCTTCTTCTCGCCGGGCGCAAGGTACACCTTTTCAAAGCCTTTCAGCTCCTTGTTCGGACGGATCACCGTACTCTCCCGGTCCGCCACGTAAAGCTGCACCACTTCCCTGCCTGCCATCTTGCCGGTATTCTCAATATCCACAGACACTTCCATGGTTTCCGTGTCCTTCATGGAATCTTTGTCCGTCCGCAGATTGGAATAAGCAAAGGTCGTATAGGAAAGCCCGTGCCCGAACGGGAACAGCACCTCCATTTTCTTCTTCTCATAATAGCGGTATCCCACGAAGATGCCCTCGCGGTACTCCACCATATCGCCTTCCCCGATATAGGACAGGTAGGAAGGGTTATCTTCCAGCTTCAAAGGAAACGTCTCCGGCAGCTTAGCGCTGGGATTTACTTTACCAAACAAGATATCGCAGACTGCGCCGCCCACTACCTGACCGCCGAGATATGCCTCCACGATGCCCTTTACCTCATTCACCCAGGGCATCTCTACTGGAGAACCGTTGTGCAGCACCACCACGGTGTTCGGCTGCACCGCTGCCACCTTGGAGATCAGCTCATTCTGGCAGTCCGGCATCCGCATATGCTCCCTGTCAAAGCCCTCCGACTCAAACGCGTCGGGAAGGCCCGCAAAGATCACCGCCACCTTTGCTTTTTTCGCCGCCTCTATCGCTTCCGTCAGCAGCTTTTCATCCGTCTTATCTTTCAGATCGTCAAAACCCTGCGCATAGGTGACATTGGCCATACCCTTCACCTCGTCCAGCGCCGAAGTGATCTTATGGCTGTTGATATGGGAGCTGCCGCCGCCCTGATAGCGGGGCGTCTTGGCATATTTCCCGATAAAGGCGATCTCATCCTTTTCAGAAAGCGGAAGCACGCCGTCATTTTTTAAAAGGACGATCGTCTCCTGCGCCACCCTGCGGGCCATCTCATGATCACGATCCCTGTCAAAGACCGCGCTCTTGTCCCTATTTTCCTCATAGCGGAACACAATATTCAAGATGCGCTCCACCGCCTTGTCTACAACCCTCTCCGGCAGTTCGCCGCTCTGCACCGCGCCCACGATTAGCTTATCATTGGAGCCGTTCGAAGAAGGCATTTCCAGATCAAGACCCGCATTTAAGTCCTTCACGCGGCTGTTGACCGCGCCCCAGTCGCTCATCACGTAACCGTCGAACCCCCACTCATCCCGCAGAATCTCCGTCAGATACTTGTGGTTCTCGGCCGCGTATGTGCCGTTGATCTTATTGTAAGAACACATCACAGTCCACGGTTTTTCTTTCTTTACCGCCCCTTCAAAGGCCGCCAGATAAATCTCCCGAAGCGTACGTTCGTCTATTCTGGAATCCGAAGACATCCTTCTGGTCTCCTGATTATTCGCCAGAAAATGTTTGATGCTCGTGCCTACATTTTTACTCTGTATGCCATGGATCAAAGCGCCTGCGGCCTCGCTCGCCACATATGGGTCTTCGGAGTAATATTCAAAATTGCGCCCGCAGAGAGGAGAACGCTTGATATTCACGGCCGGACCCAAGATTACGCTCACGCCCTCCGCCTGACATTCCCCGCCCAGCGTCTCGCCCATCTGCCGCAAAAGCTCTCTGTTAAAGGAAGCCGCCGTACCGCAGCCCGCCGGAAAACATACCGCCTTAATACTCTCATTGACCCCCAGATGATCCGCCTCCTGATCCTGCTTGCGAAGGCCATGCGGTCCGTCCGACACCATGCTGGCCGGAATCCCCAGACGCTCCACCGCCTCCGTATGCCAGAAATCCGCGCCGGAACACATGGAAGCCTTCTCCTCCAGCGTCATCTGCGAAATGATCTCCCTGATTTTTTCTGCTGTCATGCTATGATCCCCCAATCCGGAGCGTCCTCATATAAACGCCCGCTGTCATAGTTCCAGTGTACCATGACAGCGGGCCAAGTCCAATAGGTTTTTTAAGATATTTTTAGAATTTTCTGCACATAAAATCTTTTGATTTTCGGCATTCACCTCCTGCCGAAAACCGCCGTGACCGTGATAAACGTACCGTCAATCTCCGCAAAGATTTCGCCGTTCATCTTGTGCATGAGCTGTCTGCAGATATACAGCCCCAGCCCGCTGCCGCGGACATTTTCAGCATTCGCGCCGCGCCAAAAGCTCTCGAAGATATGTGGCAGGTCAGATTTTTCAAGGGTACAGCCGCTGTTTCTCACCGAGATCAAAACACCCTCGTCGTCCTCAGGGAACAGCAGTTCCACGTGCCTGCCGTCACCGTATTTGAGCGCATTTTCCATGATGTTCTGCAAAACTTCGACACTTCTGTCAAAATCACCGAACAGCAGACAATTATGATATTCGCCGACTGAAAATTCGGTCTTTAAAAGCGGCAGTTTCTCGCCATAAAATGACACAATATTTTCAATCAGATCAGACAGATAAAACTCACTGTTATCGACGGTCAGGCTTAAGAAATCTTCACGCGACGCGCTGATGATCTGCGAAACGTAATCCTCGATCTCATCCGCCTTCTCATTGATCTTTTCGGCGACTTCCCGTTGTTTTTCCGCTTCTGGATACAAGTTTTTTGACAATGCTTTCGCATATAATTTAATCGCAGAAAGCGGCGTTTTAATATCGTGCGACAATGACAACAGCAGGGTTTTCTTTTCCTTCTGCAGTTCCAGTTCCCGCGTTTTCTGCTGTTCCATATTTTCACGCAGCAGATCGATCCCCCACAGGAATCTTCCAAAAAATCTGCTTTTATTCTCTTTGACCGGAATAGTCAAATTTCCTTTGGAAAGCTCATAAGGGACGCCCGAAAGCCTTTCAAACGGGTGCAATATTTTGGCACGGATATAAAACAGGATCGCAAATACCGCTGCCATCACCACCGCCAATATGATATTGACCGCCAGAATAATCTGCCACGGTTTCGTACCGTCTTTTACCTCATAATCAAAGCGATAAAGGTTGCCTCCCATCTCACGGATCGAATAATCGGAATCGCTGTCATAAAAATGCTCGCCAAAGGGTTCGATATGATACACATATTCATACTGTGAAAGATCGACCTTTTCCAGTCCGTTTTCCTCAATCGCCAGCGCCAGCCTGTTGATCTCCACGCGGTACGGCCTGCCGTTTTCGGGAAGGTTCCAGCGAAGCAGGATGAAATTTGTGCAGACAAAGAGCAGGATAAAGCACAGGCTCACAATACCTATCATTTTCCCAAACGCTCTCATAGATACTTGTACCCCACGCCCCACACCGTCAAGATTTTCTGCGGTTTTTTCGGGTCTTCCTCTATTTTTTCGCGCAGCCGCTTAATGTGAACGGTAAGCGTCTGCTGCTCGGACTCGCTGTCGCTGCCCCAGATGGTATTGAAAAGATATTCCTTTGACAATGTCCGCCCTCTGTTTTCAATCAGCAGGGTAAGCAGTTCAAACTCCTTTTCCGTCATCTCCATTTCCATGTCGCCTTTGATAATCGTCCTGCTGCTTTTATTGATCCGCAGGCTGCCGTCAACAAGTTCATCCAGCGAATACCGCCGCTTGAAGATCCCGCGTATTTTTGCCAGCATGATATCAATATCATACGGTTTCTCAATGTAGTCGTCCGCGCCGAGATCCAGCCCCGTCAGTTTATCGTCCTTCGCGGTCTTCGCGCTGACGATGAGCACAGGCGTATTGCTTTTCTCACGCACCTTTTCCAGCACATAAAACCCGTCTTTTCCGGGCAGCATGATATCCAACACGACAAGCCTCGCGCCGTATTTCTCATACAGCGCAAGGCCCTTTTCCGCCGTTTGGCAAGCGGATACCGTGTACTGCTCCGCACGCAAAAAATCACACAGCACGTCCGCCAGTTCCTTATTATCTTCCACGATTAAAATGTCAATCAAACCGCTCCCTCCAGTTCTACCAGCCCATTTCCATTAGCCACCCGTTCAGCGCCCTTTCGCGATCACGCAGTTTGGTCTTATCGTATTTCTCAAGTTTATATTCGCCCTGAATGTTCCCGTCCACGATATACAAAACCCTCGTACATTTCGCCGCCACCTTCACGTCGTGCGTGACCAGCATGATCGTCGTCCCCTCGGCATTTAATTTCGTAAGCTCCTCCATCACCTCATCCGAAGAAGCGCGGTTGAGCGCACCCGTCGGTTCGTCGGCAAAGATCATCTTCGGTTTGTTGATCATGCTCCTGCAGATACATGCCCTCTGTAACTGACCGCCCGAAACCTCGTTGATATCATTATCGGCAATATCAATGATCCCCAGCTTACGCATCAGCGCATGACCGCGCTCCGCCGTCTCTTTCCGTGACTCTTTGATCTTGTCGGACTGGCACGCGGGAAGGAGGATATTGTCGAGGACCGAAAGGTTTTTCAGCATATACATCTGTTGAAAGATGAAGCCCATCTCGTCAAGGCGAAGCTCCGCCAGTTCCTTCTGCGACAGCTTAGAAACGCTTTTCCCGCAGAATTTCACCTCGCCCGCCGTGATGCCATCCATGCCCGAAACAGAGTACAAAAGCGTCGATTTCCCAGAACCCGACGGCCCCATGACCGCCACCATCTCGCCCTCGTCAATATTAAAATTTACATTCTTAAGTACGTTATTCTGCCTCTTATTTACTACATATGTCTTACATAAATCCTTAACCTCTAATATATTTGTCATCGTTATTCTCCTCTTCATTTTAGACTATTTCTTTTAAATGCAAAACTCTTTTACTCATTATTGGATATCTCCGAAGCCGCAATCCTCCGCACCCCCTGCGCCGACACAAACGCCGCCGCTGCCGTCACCGCCAGCACGATCAGCGGGTACAGCAGATAGACCTCCGCCGGCCGTATCTCATATTCAATGCTGTAAGCGCCCATCATCCTGAAAATCGGCGTGATAATCAGCATCGAGAGCGGCAGGGAACTCGCAGCCCCCACAAGTACCGATACGATCAGTACGATACCGATCCTCATCGTCTGCCACAGCGTAAGCGGCGGATTCTTGAAGCCAATCGCCTTAAGGAGTGCGATCTCTCCTTTTTCTCTGGTAATAAAGCTCTTTACCATCAGTACCGCCACCAGCGCGTTGATACCGAGAACAATAGCAAGAATAAGTGTTTTGATACTGTCAAGCTGCTCGGCGACATTACCAATCATATAGCTGATATACTCGCCGGGTTCGTAAATTGTCGCATCGGGATAAAGGTCTTCCAGCATCGCCTTTCTCTCGGCAAGGGCAGCGCTGTCGGGACTGTCCTTATAATTCACCTGCATACCAAAGCTTCCCGCTGCGTAGTTATAATCAAGCGCCGCGTCCTGATAAAACCGCACGCCCTCGCCCATATTATTCATGCTCTGATGAATTGCCGTAACTGTATATGTTTTGGTATCTTCGCCAACCTTGATCTCCACGTCGTCGCCGATCCCCGCATCAATCTGCCCCGCTGTCAGGTACGTCAGCGCAACCTCGTGCGGATTCTGCGGCGGTGTCCCTTCCAGATAAGCATACTCATCCGCCGTCACGCCGCCAACGCCCTGAAACGATATCGAATTGGTGCGCTTATCACCCTTTCTGATATTGGCGCGGAACATGATCTCCTGAAAGACATCGACGTCTATCCCGTGTTCGGCAAACATTTCGCGCACATCGGTAAGCTTTTGCTCCGCCTTTTTCCTGTTATCCTCATTCGGATTAAACAACAGCTCCTGCGAAATGATGTGATCGCTCTCAACCATATTAAATGTCGTGATTATCTTGTCGGAGCGCAGAGTGTTGATGGTGTTCACCGGGATGATAACGAGCAGCGTGCCAAGGATAAAAATCAATATCATCGAAACATAGCTCTTGATTCCGCTGAAAATATCATTAAGCGCCATAAAAGGCACGGCAGGCAGGTGCGACTTTCCAAGTTGCAAAAATCCCTTTTTGTGAAAGCGTTCTCCTGTTTCCCCGCTGTGGATCGCGTCGATGGGCGAAAGTTTCTTTATCCTGCGCGTACAAAAATAGCTGAAAAATACGACTGTCGCGCCTGCCAATACCGCCGCGCCGATATTGATAAGGAAATTATCCTCACCGGAAATCACGATTTTCTGCGACACACTGCCGATCATCATCTGACTGAACGGGAAGCTGAGCCCAAGCCCAATCAGCGTGCCGACCACCGCGATCGTAAAATATTTCGCGATATACAGTCCGCGCACGGCAAAATTGTTGATACCGATCGCCTTCATCACGCCGATCTCACGAAATTCTTCCGTGATCGTAAATTGAATGATGAACCGCAGGATCACCATGGAAATCAGGATCAGACAGACGCTCACCACCAACAAAATCGCCGCAATCAGGATATCCATAAGATAGATCATCTTAAACATCGGACGGTAGACCGTCATGACCGTGTTGATCTCCAGCGCGTTGAATTTGTCAAAATAATCGGGGTCGTCCGTATGAACCGCCACCGAACTGCAGACGGCGCTCTCCCCGTTATCAAACAGTTTGGCATCGTTGTCACTGATCAGAAATCTCGACATACCCACCATTTGCGAACCAAACAGCGCATCCTTGGTATACCCTTTGACGGTAAATTCCTTTTCGGCGCCATTTTGACTGATGCGCACTTTTGCGCCCTCGTAAAAGTTATTATCCTTCGATTCAAAGATAACGTTTGTGACCCACACTTCCCCGTCATTTACACGGGTGATCTCCTCGTTATTCTTGTCAAAGATACGGATACCGCCGAGGGTTGACAGGCACATGGTATTAGAGTATTCAAGCTTTTTGCCCGCGACCATAATGTTTTGCGGCTCGATCTGGATCAGGCGCGAAACCGAACAGTCGTATCCGTTCTCTTCCGCAAACGCCAGGAACCGTTTCACGCTATCTTCGTTCGTTGATACAAACCAGTGATCGGGCGCGTTCGCCTTTTCAAAAAAATTGTCCAGCGCGCTGCTGACCGTGATCAGATTGTTTGCGCTGCTTGCGATAAACGTTGCCGCCAGGATCACAAAAATCAGCAGGATAGCGTTCATCGTCTTCTTACGTCTCAAATCTTTTTTCAAGATTCGTAAGTACATTTCGCTTCTCCTTTCCGTATTGCTTTATTGTGATCCCATTATAAAATACCAATTATGAACTAATCCTTAACTGCGTACAAACCGCATTTCACAAAAGCTGCCGCCCTCCTCCCGGTTCCCGAAGCGCACTTTGCCGCCGTGGGCAAGCACAATTTTTTTCACGATTTCCAGCCCGCGGATATTGGGGTTTGCATCGTTTTTTTTGTTATCCCGCAATCGGCGCAAGACTTCCTCGGAATAGCCCGCGCCGTTATCCTCGAAACGAATCACAAATCTGTCGCCATTTCTTAACGATCTTATCAATCGCCGCCGTTCCTCCTGCATTTTGATACGAATCTCCACCGCTTCGCTCTGACCGCCGTGCTTGATGCTGTTTAAGATCAGATTGCGGAAAGCGCGCTGTAAAAGTTGTTCGTCCGCCCGCAGCATAATCTGTTCCGCCTGCGCATCGATCTCCACTTCCATCTGTAAGTTTCCGTCTGCATCATCATTCAAAAAAGCCGCCGCCACACTCCTGAGCGCCTGCGCCGGGCGTATCTTTTCCATCCGTAAAGGCTGCATAGAATATTCTAACTGCGAGGTAAGATTTAAGTCCGCGATCAACTCTTTCATCACCACGCTCTGATGAAGGATCACCGCCGCCTGCTGCCTTGCCTCCTCCGAAAGTTCCCCGTTCTGCTCCAAAGTGTCGGCATATCCCATCACCATAGACAGCGGCGTGCGGATATCGTGGGAGATGCCTGCGATCCACTCGATCCTCGCCTGCTCCCTGTTTCTCATAAACCGTCTGGTAAAAAATGCCGCCAGCAGCACGATCCACGCAATATTGATGAGAAAATAATAGAATCCGACCTGTTTCAGATAGTCCATCCAAGAAATAGAAAATTCTACAGGATACTTCCATACCGTGTCCTTCTCCATCCCCACCACCATGATCTCATCGTCCCAGACCCGCAGCCATACCGGATAGCCTTTCAGATACCAACGGGTCATGTTGGCGATATCTGCGCGGCTGTAGGTATCCGCAAGTTCGGCAGGCTTCCGGTAACTCCACAGTTCCCGTCCTTCCCCGTCAAGCAGCATCGCCCACTGTTCCTCCTCCACAAGCTTCCGCTCCATCTCATCTGAAAGCGCATAGCCCCCCTCTGTGGCAGTAAGCTCCTCCCTGACTTCTCCTCCGCCAAGTCGGGAAACGTCTTTCTTAACATAAACAAACCCGCTCACTATAAAAAAGACCAAATTCAGTGCGACAACCAACAGAGCAATGCCGACCGTCATATAAAAACCGTACTGAAATGTCCGCGCAACCTTCCCTGACCGATAACAGTAATCTCTTACTTTTTTCATACCAATTTATACCCCAATCCCCGCACCGTCAAAAGGTGCTTGGGATGCGAGGGGTCCTCCTCCAGCTTTTCCCGCAGTCTGCGGATGTGAACGATCAGCGTGTTCTCGTAACCGTAATTGCCTTCCCGCCAAACCGCGTCGCAGAGCGCGTCAATGGTCACGATCCGCCCGCGGTTTTCTGACAGCTTTTCTATGATGGCGTACTCCTTTGCCGTGAGGGTAGCTTCTATGTCTTGGGCTGCCGCATCGTTTTGTCCGGCGACATTTCCGCCATGTTCCGCCGCCTCTTTGGACTCGCCGCTCCGTTTACTATTATTGCCGCCTGATTCTCCGTCTGCGCCGCTGCCTGCCGCACGCTTCCTGCGCACCACGCCGCTGCCCAGATCAATCACGCAGTCTCCAAAATCAATCACCCGCTCTTCCGCTTTCTCCTCATGAATCCGGTAGACCCGCTTCAACACCGCAGTCACCCGCAGAATCAACTCTTCGGGCAAAAAAGGCTTCGTAATATAATCATCCGCCCCAAGCCCCAGCCCGCGCAGCCTGCTCTCATCCTCATCCCGCGCGGAGAGAAAGATCACCGGCGCCGTCGTCTCCCGATGCAGCCTGTCAAAGAGAGAAAAGCCGTCCCCGTCCGGCAGCATCACATCCAAAAGGATCAGGTGGGGCGCCTCCCTGCGGCAGACCGCCTCCGCCTCCAGACAGCTTCCCGAATAGACTACATTTTGAAATCCTGCTTTCGTCAGAAAACCGCCTACCATCCTGCGCAGGGCTGGCTCGTCGTCCACTAATAAAATTTTGTGTTCGTATAAGTCCATGTCTTTCTTCTCCTATCTGATATCAGTATATCCTTTATGCCATGACATGAAAAGATTTCAGCGGCATTCTTAAGGTAAGTGTAAGGTATCCTTCATTTCCGCGTAATCCAAACCGCTTATCCTGTCTACAACAAGGCAAACAACGTTAACCGCAACAACAAATCTACAGTAAAGGACGGTGTTTATTCAAATGGCAGTACAAAATCTCATCGAAACCCACAATCTCACCAAACGCTACGGCAAAACCTTAAGCGTCAACACCCTGAACATGAAGGTGCCTCCCGGCGCGGTCTACGGCTTCTTAGGGCCCAACGGCGCGGGCAAATCCACCACCTTAAAAATGGTGCTGGGACTGGTAAGGCCTTCCGCGGGCGCCATCACACTGTTTGGTTCCCCCATGGACGAAAAAAACCGCATCTACCTGCTTGCAGACACGGGTTCCCTGATCGAATCGCCCAGTTACTACGGTCATTTGAGCGGCGAAGAAAACCTGCACATCATCCAGACCTTAAAAGGCTGCACGAAATCAGATGTGGACGAGGTGTTAAAGATTGTACGCCTGACGGATGCAAGGAACAAGCTGGTCGGCCACTATTCCCTCGGCATGAAGCAGAGACTGGGACTGGCCGCAGCGCTGCTGGGCTTTCCGAAACTCCTGATTCTGGATGAGCCCACAAACGGCCTTGACCCCGCCGGCATTCAGGAGATGAGGGAATTGATCTGCAGCCTTCCCACGGAGTACGGCATTACGGTGGTGGTCTCCTCCCATCTTTTAAGCGAGATCGATCAGATGGCTGACCATGTCGGTATCATCCGCAAGGGGGAACTGGTTTATCAAAACACGCTGGAATCCCTGCACGCCCACGCGAAGGAACAGCTTGCGCTCCGGGTCAGCAACCTGACCATTGCGGCGGACCTGCTGCGGCAGGATGGCATTGAAACGCAGCAGGAAGAAGGCTGGCTGCTGCTCCCCATGCTGGAAGATGCTCTGGCCGCGAAGCTCATCCGCAATCTGATAGAACAGAATATCTCTCTGTACCGCATAGAGCAGCGGGAAACCAGCCTTGAAGATATCTTCCTGACGCTGACAGGAAAGGAGAGCAGCTTATGAAAACCTTACAACTTGAATTTTATAAGATCAGACGCAGAAATGTATGGCTTTCCATGTTTGCCATGCTGGGGATACAGATTCTGTGGGGACAATGGTCCATGCGCAATCCGAAGGACTGGGAACTTGAAAGCGGCTGGATGTCCCTGCTCTACTCTCTGACGGTTTTGGACGGGCTGATGATGCCCACCATTATGTCGCTGTTAGCTTCCCGTCTTGCCGACATTGAACACAAAGGCAATACCTATAAACAGCTAAAAACATTACGGTCTGCCGCCAGCCTTTATCACGCAAAAGCGCTCTGCGGCACGGTCATCCTCACGGTCCTGCTGGCGTCTCAGGCAGCCGTTTTCATCCTGTACGGTTATTATCTGGGCTATGAGGGCAACCCTGACCCCCGTTATTATCTGTTAGCCTATGGGTTAAAATTTGCAAGCTGCCTGTCCCTGTTTTTATTACAGCTCCTGCTCTCCATGTACTTTGCCAACCAGATGATCCCACTGGTCATTGGGCTTGGCGGCTCCATGGTCGCACTGTTTGTCATGTTTGTTTCCAACTATTCCTTTTTGCCTTGGGGCGGTATTCTCAGCAGCAGTCTGGTCGGCATGGACTGGGATCAAACGAGCAGTATCATCATATATTTTTATCGCGATTACTCCAAAGCGGAAACAGCCGCCGTCATCTGCATCTTTATCTGGGTTTTCGTGTTCTACGCAGCAGGTCGAAGGCTGTTTACACGTAGAGAAGCGTAACTAATACGAAACCATTACCAAATGTTGATATAGACAAGAGTACTATTGCTCAACCAAGTTTTGAATCATCAAAAGGAGGACCTCACACAATGACTGCACTTCAAAAAACCATAACAGCAGAACGCATTAAATTAAGACGGAGTCCCGTCTGGCTGGCTTTCTTCGGTCTGCCTTTGATCTCCGCCTTTTTCGGCACAAACAATTATCGCATGAATCAGGGCATCCTACAAAACGAATGGTTCAGTCTCTGGACGCAGCACTCCCTGTTTCTCTGCTTCTTCTTTATGCCCGCATTGATCGGTACTTACTGCTCCTACCTGTGGCGGCTGGAGCATTCCCGCACTAACTGGAACGCTTTTTTGACCGCACCCGTGCCGCATTTTGCCCTCTACTTCGGCAAGCTTTTTCAGGGTGTCCTGATGACGATTTTAGGCAACGCATGGGTGTTTTCCCTGTATTATGTATGCGGAAAATTCTGTGGATTAAACAGCCCTCTGCCGAAAGCGGTCCTCTCATGGTTTCTCTGCGGAATGCTCGGCGGCATCGTGGTCTGTGGTGTCCAGCTTACAATCTCCATGTGGATCCGCTCTTTCGCAATCCCCATCGGCATCGCTGTTGCCGGCGGGATCGGCGGCATGTTCATGACCAATAATGGCTGGGGGCTTTATTATCCCTACTCGCTCTACGCAATCGGAATGCGCGCCAATAATCCCAATATGGAAATCCCCCTCGGTCAGTTTCTCTCAGGATGCGTCGTCTACATCCTGATCTGCTGCATCATTTCCGTGTGGAAATTAAAACGCGGGGAAGGGTGAATATCATAAACTTTCCTTCCGCGCCTTTCTTGCCACCATCTCATACGTGGGCGTAGGTACACCGTACCGCGCCCCCATCCGCACCACTTCGTAAATAAGGCCGTCAATCTCGGAAGGCCTGCCCGCATAGATATCCCGCTGCATAGAAGTGCTGGCTTCAGGGCTTAGGGTATCCAATATCTGTAAGTTTGTGGTAACGATATCTACTAAAAAGGGAACATCCATAGCTACCGCCAGCGCGTCGATCTCCCGCATCAGCTTCACAAAGGTATCTCTGGGCTCCCCGGTCTGCTGCACGGCCCCTGCAGAAACATGATAATAAAGACCGCAGGCCGCCATGGGCGACACATAGGCGAACTTCTGCAAAGCGTCCCGTCTGATATTCTCGGAAAGCACCCCGTCAATGCCGCTCTCTTTTAAATCTTTCACCACCTCAAACAAGGCGGGGCACATCTCCTCTTCCCGTCGCACACCGTACACAATGCGGAAGATATCGCCGCGAAGCAGGATCGTACCCGGCTCCTTGATCTCTCCGGCAATATAAATACAGCCGTCCGTCACCAAAATATCCGGCAGTTTCTCCTGCATCCTGCCGCCAGTCCCGTAAATATTAAGGATGGGGATGACAATGGTGTCACTTTTTGCAATCCGGCGAATAAATGGAATGGTATCTTCCAGAGAATACCCCTTCACGCACACAAAGATAATATCCGGCTGCTCCTCATAATGCTCCATATCCGTCGCCTTGATGGGATGCACAGTATAATTTCCCTTCTTCGTGGTCTCCATCTTAAGGCCTTCTTCCTGCATCTTTTTCAGGTGCTCACCCCTCGCAATCAGGGTCACGTCCTTACCCGCCTGCGTCATATAAGCGCCGATGCTGCCGCCCGTACCGCCCGCGCCGATCACAAGATATTTCATATTTTCAATTTCCCTCCCACTTCCTTCCTAATAAGCATATTTTACAAAATTTTTCTCACGACCACAAGCAGAGATTTCTCATAAAAACCCCCTCTTGACACATCCCGTTTTTAGGTCCATAATAGCATCGTTGTATAAACTGCCTTTTTAATAGGAAGAAACTTTTCAAAGAATTACAGATGAGCGGGGTAAGAAAATGTTTATACTGTTCTTTTTGATCTGGGTTATTTTTAACGGGCAATGGACCGCTGAAATTGCGGCCTTCGGTGTGGTCATTGCAGGTCTGATGTACCTGTTTTTATGCAAATTTTTAAACTACAGTCCGAAGTATGACCTGTTTTTTCTGAAAAAATCCCCTCTTTTGATCCAATATATGTTCACGCTTGTCATTGAGATCATCAAAGCAAATCTGGCTGTCTTTCGCCTGATCTATACGGCGGAGTATGAATTAGAACCTGCCGTGGTACACTTTCAGACGGATCTGCGTTCTACGTTTGCACGGGTGCTTTTAGCCAATTCGATTACGCTGACACCCGGTACCATCACAGTCTCTCTGCAAGATGATCACTACATGGTTCACTGTCTTGACAAAGATCTTGCGGAGGGCATTGCCGACTCCGTGTTTGTGAAACTATTAAGAAAAATAGAGGAGAACTAGCCCATGGAAATTTATCACACACTCTACATTGCGCTGCTGGCGCTCTTTTCCTTCCTGCTGCTCATCTGCCTGATCCGCGCCGTAAAGGGACCGCAGGTGGCCGACCGTCTGATGGCTGTCAATATGATGGGTACCATGGTCATGGTCATGATCTCTGTGCTGGCGCTTCTCCTAAACGAGGGGTATCTGGTAGATATCTGTCTGATCTACGCTATGATCAGCTTCCTCTCGGTGGTAGTCCTCTCTAAGGTCTACATCGGCATTTACGAGGAACGTATGCGGAAAAAGAATGAAGAGGAGGACATCCCGCATGACAGTCATTGAATGGATCCGTTTCCTGACGGGAAGCCTGTTTTTGTTAATTGGTATCGTTATGTTTTTTACGGAGCTGTTCGGCGTATTTCATTTTAAGTATGTCCTGAACCGGATGCATGCCGCCGCTATGGGCGATACGCTGGCAATCAGCGCCTGTCTGCTCGGCCTGATGATTTTTTCGGGATTTAACTTTACTACCCTGAAACTGTTTCTCATCATCGTATTTTTATGGTTCGCATCCCCCGTCTCCTCTCATGTGCTGGCGAGACTGGAGACTGCCACCAACGAAAACCTGAACAAATACTGTGAGATTTATGAAGATATAACCGATCTGGAACGGGAGCTTGCCGCGAGAAACGATACTGAAACAGGCAAAGCCCCTGAAAAGACAGAAGAAAAGGAGGCATCCGCGTTATGACAGCTTTTCAGATTATCTTAATGGGACTGTTGATCGTCTGCGCAGTCTCCGTAAGCTTTTCCAAAAACCTGTTAAATTCCATACTGATCTATATGTCTTTCAGTCTGGTGATGTCCATGCTCTGGATCTGTCTGGAATCCCCCGACCTTGCCATTACGGAGGCCGCCGTAGGCGCAGGGATCACCAGCGTACTCTTCTTTGTGACTCTGAAAAAGATTCACGCAATCGAAGCCGGGAAAGAAGATAAGAGAACGGAAGGGAAAACGGAGGAGATAACAAATGAGTAAGAAAAAAGCGCCCGAAGCCTATCAAAAAACCTTTTCCTTCCGCTTTTTCAGATGGATCAGCGGGGAAAAGGATCCCTACCTGAACGAGATAGAAATGCGCCCGCAGGCAGAATATCACGTGGATCCGGAAGCCGTCCTGCGCCGTGAAAAGGAGCATGACGCCATTCTGGACAAAGTCTATGACACGGAACATAATAAGGAGCTGAAACTTTTTCACAGTCTCTATGAGATTACCAGCGTTTTATTCTGCATCTTTTTGATCGCTCTGCTCTTAATAACGGTTTCCTATCTGCCCGCCGTCGGGACAGTGACCCGTCCGGTCAATAACGAGGTGGCTACACGCTACATTGAAGACGGTCTGGAAGAGACGGGCGCCATCAACATCGTAGCCGGCATGATCTTGGATTACAGGGCGTTCGACACATTGGGAGAATCCCATGTCCTGTTCGTAGCCACGATCACGGTGCTCATCCTGCTCCGCCTGAATAAGGGGCAGGAAGATCAAAACGACCGTATTTTTGAACCCAAAAACGACGCGATCCTACAGCTTGTGGCGACGTTTCTGGTGCCGATCATCATGATCTTCGGTATTTATATCATCTTAAACGGACATCTTGGCCCCGGCGGCGGTTTCTCCGGCGGTGCGGTGATCGGCGCGGGACTGGTCCTCTATCTGAACGCGTTCGGCTTCGCCAAAACAGAGCGGTTTTTTACGGAAAAAACTTACAAATGGGTGTGCTTTTTCTCCCTCTCTTTCTACTGTCTGGCCAAAAGCTACTCCTTCTACACGGGAGCCAATCAGCTTCACAGCGTGATCCCCAAGGGGACGCCCGGCGCGATCCTCTCCAGCGGCCTGATCCTGCCCTTAAACATTGCCGTAGGGCTGGTGGTGGCCTGCACGATCTACGCTTTTTACGCGATGTTCCGAAAAGGAGGATTCTAATGGGCCCTAATTTATTTGCAAACTATGGGGAAGCGGTATCGGCAATCCTGTTCTGTATCGGTTTCACCAACCTGCTTCTGCAGAAAAATCTGATCAAAAAGATCATCGGTCTGAACATTATGGACAGCGCGATTTACCTCTTCCTTGCGGAAAAAGGCTATATCGCGGGGCGGGTTGCGCCCATTGTGGTAAACGGCGTAACCAGTACGGAAGCTTATATCAATCCGATTCCCAGCGGCCTCGTCCTGACGGGTATCGTAGTATCCGTGTCCGTGACTGCGCTGATGCTGTCCCTGACAATCCGCCTTTATACCCGATATCATACGCTGGATCTGGACGAGATCTCCCGACAGCTAAAAAAGGAGGGGCGCTAGATGAACTTTATATGCAATTTCCCTTTCTTTTCCATCCTGTTAAGCCTTTTTTCGGGCACGATCTGTTCCGTGCTGCCCGCCAAGGCCGCCAAAGTAGTGAACCGCGTGGTGATCGCCGTGATCGGCCTGCTCTCAGCGATCCTGCTCCTTTACCTGTTATCCGTGGGCGAACCGTTTGTTTACTGGATGGGGCATTTCCCCGCTCCGTGGGGCAACGAGATCCGCGCCGGGGTACTGGAGGCCGGCATGGCATTGTTTTTTTGCATCATCATGTACTTATCCATGGCCGGTGGCGCACATAAACTCTACGACGAGGTAGATGAGAGCAAACATAACCTCTACTATATTTTGGTGAATCTCCTGCTCTCCTCCCTGCTGGCGCTGGTCTACACCAACGATATGTTCACGGCTTACGTTTTCGTGGAGATCAACACCATTTCCGCCTGCGGCCTGATCATGATCAGACAGGTGGGCCGTACCATTGAAGCAGCCGTCCGCTATATGATCATGAGCCTTCTGGGCTCCGGACTTTTACTCTTTGGCCTCTGCATCATGTACGACCTCACAGGCCACCTTCTGATGAGCAACATCAAAGAGTCGGTCGGTCTGCTGGTGGCAAACGGCGAATATCAGATTCCGCTGATCGTCTCCATCGCCCTGATGTGCGTGGGACTGTGTATCAAAAGCGCACTGTTTCCCTTTCACGCATGGCTGCCGGACGCTTACGGATATTCTACGGTATCCTCTGCGGCGATCCTATCCAGTCTGGTATCCAAGGGCTATATATTTTTGCTGATCAAAATCATTTACCGTGTGATCGGCTTCGACAATTTTAACAGTACAAGAATCATCGACGTACTTTTTGTCTTCGGCTTGATGGGGATGATCTTTGGCTCCATCAGCGCTATCCGGGAAAACGATATCCGCAGGATGATTGCGTTTTCCTCCGTGGCGCAGATCGGCTACATTTACATGGGTTTCGGTATGGGAACGCAGACGGGCATGGTGGCGAGCGTCTACCACATCCTGTCCCACGCGGCCACCAAGTCCCTGCTGTTTATCGCCGCGATCGGTCTCACGGAAGTCTCCGGCGGCAGCCGTAAATTTGCCGATCTGACGGGGGCCGGCTACCGCAATAAATGGGCTGGTGTGGCCTTTACCGTCGGCTCGCTGTCGATGGTGGGTATCCCCCTCTTTTCCGGCTTTATCAGCAAGCTGCTCTTTGCGCAGGCGGCGGTTCAGGTAGAGGGCAAGATGCTGGCTTCGCTGATCGTATTGGGGATCAGTACGGTGCTGAACGCAGTTTATTTTATGAAGACCGTAATCCGCATCTATACCGCTGCGAAAGATTCCCCTTACGGGGGCATGACCTTCGGGAAGATGAAAATTTACGCGATTACGCTTATTTTCTTTATGTTAGTGAATGTACTTCTGGGCGTCAGCTCCCAGCCGGTCGTCGATCTGATCTGGCAGGGGCTCACGATGTTCAGCTAAGGGCCGCATTTTAATTAAGATATCATGAGGTGATAAAATGTATATGATCCTGTTATCCGTCTTTTTCCCGATTCTGGCCGGCGTGTTTTTACTGATCCGCTTTCGCACGCCTTTATCGGGCGAAGGAAACGCTTCAAAAAGAAAAACGCTGGTAACGCTGACCGGATGTTTTCTCGTTGTCACGGCCTTGTTTACCGGCGCTGCGATATTGACGCAGAAAGAAGGCGTTACCTTGTTTTATCTGACAAAAACGCTGCCGGTCTATTTTGAGATCGACCGCATGGGAACGCTCTTTTCCCTGCTCGCCCTTGTGGTTCTGCTTTGCGCGGGATTCTTTTCCTTCGAATATATGAAGCATGAAGAGCGGGAGAGCCGCTACTACGGCTTTTATCTGCTGGCGTTCGGTGTGCTGAACGGCCTGTGCTTTGCGGGCAATCTGATCACCTTTTACCTGTTCTTTGAACTTTTGACTCTGTCTTCCATGCCTCTGGTGCTGCATACCGGCTCCAAAGAGGCGGTAATGGCAGGCTTAAAATACTTATTTTACTCGCTCTGCGGTGCGTATGCCGCATTGTTTGGCATCTACTTTCTCTACCGTAACTGCGAGACGCTGTCCTTTAGCGCGGGAAGCGCATTGAAAGCATCCGCTGTTGCGGAGCAGGGCGGTTTTCTTCTGGCTGTGGCTTTCATTATGATCCTCGGCTTCGGCGTAAAAGCGGGTATGTTTCCCATGCACGCATGGCTGCCCGCCGCCCATCCGGTAGCGCCTGCGCCCGCATCGGCCGTTTTGTCCGCTCTGATCGTCAAGGCCGGTGTCCTTGCGCTCATTCGGGTAACCGGCTTGTTTGGCAGAGATTTTCTGCAGGAGACATGGGTGCAGACCGCATGGCTTGGTCTGACGCTGACCACAGTCTTTATGGGCTCGCTTCTGGCCTACCGGGAGCCTGTTTTGAAAAAAAGACTGGCTTACTCCACAGTCAGCCAGCTTTCCTACATCCTCTTCGGTCTGGCCGTCATGAATGAAGAAGCTTTTACCGGCAGCCTGCTGCATGTGCTGGCCCACGGCTTTATCAAAGCGGTCCTCTTCCTCTGTGCCGGAGCGATCATCTATAAAACGGGAAAAACGCGGGTGGAAGAGCTGCGCGGTATCGGCAAGGAAATGCCCCTCACCATGTGGTGTTTCACCATCGCTTCTCTGGGATTGATCGGCATCCCGCCCACAGGCGGCTTTTTCAGCAAATGGCATCTGGCGGTCGGTTCTCTAAAGAGCGGTCTGCCTGTTTTCGATGTACTTGGTCCGGTCATCCTTTTGGTGAGCGCGCTGCTGACGGCGGGCTATCTGCTGCCAATCACGGTACAGGGGTTCTTTCCGGGAGCCGATTATGATTATAACACGCTGCAAAAGAAGGAACCCTGCGGACTGATAACCGTACCGATTCTAATTCTGACAGTATTGTCGGTTTTAGTCGGGTTATTTTCAGATAACATCGCGCTTGCTATTACGGCGGCAGGATTATAAGGAGGTGCTGTTATGATCGTTTCAGTCATCTTGATTCCTTTTATCACGGGCATCCTTATCCCGATCATTCCGTTTGAAAAGCGCCGGCAGAAGGAAATCTTTCTGGAGACGGCGGTCGTGCTGAACAGTATTTTGGTGTGGTACCTGCTTTTACACCACTCGGACAGCACCTTCCTTCTCGCGCATTTTACGGGCAATCTGAGTATCAGTTTCCGCGTGGACGGCATGGGCATGGTGTTCGCCGGACTGGTCTCCGCGCTCTGGCCGTTTGCCACGCTCTATGCCTTTGAATATATGACGAAGGAGAAAAACGAAAATGTCTTTTTCCTTTTCTATACCCTGACATACGGCGTGACACTGGGTATCGCTCTGGCAGCGAACCTGCTGACCATGTACTTTTTCTATGAACTTTTGACGCTTGTCACGGTGCCCCTCGTGATGCACACACTGACCCGCGAGGCGGTTTTAGCAAGTCGTAAATATCTTTACTATTCGCTGGGCGGCGCTGCCTTTGCCTTCCTTGGCCTGATCATGGTCATCGTGTACGGTACCACCACGGACTTTATCTTCGGCGGCGTGTTAGACCCCGCAAAAATCACCGGCAAGACAGACGTCCTGCTGTTAATCTATGTGATGGCCTTTTTCGGATTTGGCGTAAAGGCGGCGGTCTGCCCCTTTAACTCATGGCTCCCGCAGGCGGGCGTGGCTCCCACCCCCGTTACGGCGCTCCTTCATGCCGTAGCCGTGGTAAAGGCCGGTGCGTTCGCTATCCTGCGGCTCACTTACTACAGCTTCGGCACCGATTTCCTACGCGGCACATGGGCGCAGGACGTAGTGATGGCGGTCGTCATGTTCACCATCGTCTACGGCTGCAGCCGGGCGGTAAAGGAGACCCACATCAAAAGACGGCTGGCCTACTCGACCATCAGCAACCTCTCCTACATCCTGTTCGGCGCAGTCATCATGACACCGCTTGGACTGGCGGGCGCGTTGACACATCTGGTATTTCATGCCGTGATGAAGATCTGCTCCTTCTTCTGCGCGGGCGCCGTCATGCACCAGACCGACCGTCATTACGTACACGAGCTGAATGGACTAGGTTATAAAATGCCGTGTACCTTCGGCATCTTTACGGTCTCTGCTCTGGCCCTGATGGGCGTTCCGGGACTGGCCGGCTTTATCAGCAAATGGAATCTGGCGCAGGCAGCGGTAGAGAGCGGGAATCCGCTGGCATGGGGCGGCGTTGGCTGTCTCCTGATATCGGCGCTTTTGACGGCAATTTACATGCTGACGATCGTGGTGCGGGCTTTCTTTCCCGGAAAAGATTTTGATTACGCCACGGTGAACGACGCGAAAGACCCGAACTGGAAAATGCTGCTGCCGCTGTTTGCTTTTACCCTCTGTATCATCGGCTTCGGCCTCCGTTCCCAGCCGATCGTAGATTTCTTACTTACTGTGGCTAACGGAATCGAATAGGATGCGAAAGGAAGAAATACTATGAATCTTACAATATTAATTTCCATAATCGTGTTTCTGCCGATGGCCGCCGCTCTGGCCGGTTACGGCATCGGGCGAAAATACAAGGACGGACGAAATTTGTTTGCGGATATCATAACCGGTATCATTTTTTTGCTGTGCGCCTTTCTCTGTATACAGGCGCAGAAAGGCGCGCTGACAAACGCCGTCATCACGCCCTTTTCCTCTGGCAGCAAAGCGCTGGGGATTCACTTTACAGTTGACGGTTTCCGCGCCCTCTACGGGACCGTGGCCGCCTTTATGTGGTTTATGACCACCCTCTTTTCAAGAGAATACTTCGGACATTACCGCAACAGGAACCGCTACTATCTGTTTCTGCTTTTGACGCTTGGCGCGACGGAAGGCGTCTTCTTCTCGGCGGACTTTTATACCACCTTCCTCTTTTTTGAGGTGATGTCGTTTACTTCTTATGTATGGGTCGTTCACGACGAAAAACCCGAATCCCTGCGGGCTGGTTCGACCTATCTGGCGGTAGCCGTGATCGGCGGTCTGGTGATGCTGATGGGGATATTCCTGCTCTATGACGTGACAGGCACCCTCTTCTATGACGATCTGGTCAAAGCATACGTCAATTACGGTCTGGTCTCCTCGCATCACGATGCGATATACAAAATATGGGCGGCAGGACTCTGCCTGCTCTTCGGCTTCGGCGCGAAAGCGGGCGCCTTTCCGCTGCATATCTGGCTGCCGAAAGCGCACCCTGTGGCTCCCGCTCCGGCCTCGGCGCTGCTCTCCGGCATTCTGACCAAAGCGGGGATGTTCGGCATCCTGATCCTGACTTCTTACCTGTTTTTAGGGAATGCGCTCTGGGGCGGCCTGATCCTGATGCTCGGTGTCCTTACGATGGTAATCGGCGCGGTGCTCGCTGTCTTTTCCATTGACTTAAAGCGGACGCTGGCCTGCTCGTCGGTATCCCAGATCGGCTTTATTCTGGTCGGCGTGGGTATGTCCGGCTTATTGGCGGAAGAAAATACCCTTGCCCTGCGGGGAAGCCTGCTGCATATGGTGAACCACTCTCTTTTGAAGCTCGTCCTCTTTATGGCGGCGGGCGTGGTCTTTATGAATGTGCATAAGCTGAATCTCAATGACATCCGCGGCTTCGGCAGAAAGAAACCGCTCCTGCACTATATTTTCCTGATGGGCGTTTTGGGCATCGGCGGTATGCCGCTCTGGAACGGCTATGTCAGCAAGACACTGATTCATGAAAGCATTGTGGAATATATTTTCGCTATTAACGCCGGAATCATTCCCGCGCTTTTTGGCACTTCATTTATGCGCGCCGTGGAATGGATCTTTTTAATCAGCGGCGGCCTGACGGTGGCCTATATGCTGAAACTATATATCTGTCTTTTCTGGGAAAAAAATGCGGATGCCGCGGTGCAGAAACATTATGACGATCTGCGGAGAAGCTATATGAATAAAACGAGCGCCTTCACCCTTACGCTCAGCGCCACCCTGCTGCCGCTGATGGGATTTCTCCCGAATATCGTGATGGACGGCATCGCCGATATGGGACAGGACTTTCTGCATGCGGCCAAAGCGGAACCCGTTTCCTATTTCTCCATCGGAAACCTGAAAGGCGCCCTGATCTCCCTTGTCATCGGCGGACTGCTCTACGTATGTATCGTGCGCCCGCTTCTGCGAAAGAAATCCGCAGACGGCAAGGATTGGTATTATGTAAACCGTTGGCCAGCTTGGCTCGATCTGGAAAACCTTCTCTACCGGCCTGTGCTTTTACGGATCCTGCCCTTTGCCCTCGGTATGGTCTGCCGCTTCTTAGACAGCTTTGTGGACACGGTGGTGGTGATCCTTAGAAAGACCGTTTACCGGGATGAGAAACTCCCCCACGAGCGCTTTGAGGGTACGGCTCTAAGCCACCTGTGCGCCTGCATAGCCGGCGCGGTTCAGGAGCTTTTGAACCATACCCTATGGAAAAAACATCCAAAACACGTAGATTACGAACACAAGCTGGCGCTCATACAGGATGAACTGAACGAGAACACCACTATGATCGCGAGGAGCATGTCCTTCGGGCTGCTGCTGTTCTGCGTGGGACTGATCCTGACGGTGGGGTATCTGTTTGTGAAGGATGTGTTTGGGCTTTAACTTTTGTCAGTTTCCTTCGCTTTTTCGCCCGCGTCGGCTGCCGCCGTTATTCGTTGCCTCCGCGCTTTTCTCTTCTTATGCACGATTAGCGCAGTCAGTAAGATCACGATGACAGTAGCCCCAGCCACGATAAATACCAGATAATCCATGATCCCTTTTTCCGTCACGCTGACCGCGATCATCACGCTGCCGCCTTCCGCAGGAAAGAGATGATAGATCCCCATCAGTTCCGTCTCCGCCTTTTTCCAACCGGCGCTGTCCCTCACATAGATCTCTACGCCTTCCGTCTGTCCCTGCGGCGCCTGATAGCGGATCTGATGAACCGCCGCGCCGTCATCCGGAATGGTGAGCTGCCAGCACTCGCTCAGCTCCCCGACTTCCTCCCCTTCCGGCAGCGACACCGCCGCCTCACTTACATCCGGCTTTTCCACGATCAGCTCATCTTCTTTTAAAAACATCCCGTCCGCCAGAAGGGACGACTGGCCATTCTCCCGCATCCAGCTACCCTCCAGCGTCGTCAGATACCGCACATACTCTACCGACACATCTTCGTCCAGTCTGACATTCGTAAGCTCCTTATTGTCCCAGTCCGCATAGAAGCCCTCCTTCACAGGTATATTCGGATATTTATCTAAGCCCACGCTGCCGCCGTAGGCACACTCCGCGGCTCCCACTTCTTCATCGTCGGCATAGAAAGTGATCTTCATCTTACGGAAATTCGCAGGTATCCCCTCTGTCTGCAAAAGCGTCTGATAACTTACCGGTTCCGCCTTACCGCTGTAACTGATGCGGTCGATGCCGGCCAGCTCTTCGGAGACAAAGCAGTTATCGGCAAGGCTCGCACTGTCAGAAACCTTACCCGCTATGGCGCCTGAAAAGGCTTCCGCTTCCTTCACTTTCACCATTGCCAGACAACCTTCTATCCCGTTCCCCCAGCCGGCGATCCCGGCTACATACTCTTCGCCTGCCACCGTACATTTGGCATAGCTTTGTCTGATATGGGACAAGGACTGCCCCACGATACCGCCCACATAATCGCCTGTTGTACTTACGATCCTGCCGTAGTTCTCGCAGCCAAATACCAGCCCCATCTCCTGTAATCCGCAGATACCGCCTGCGTAACTCTTCTGGGCAGTCACCTTCGCCTGATTCACATTCCGCCTCATCACGCATTTCGTGAGAAAAGTAGAGTTCGCTCTGGCATCGTCGATTCCCGTGATATCGCTCTCCAGATCAAAATCATACTCGATGGCCATCGTCCCCGCAATACCGGACACATTCAAATCCGCCTCCACCGTTCCGCCGTTACTGCAATTCGCAATGGTGGCATCCATACTCGTCTCCGCATCTTCCTGCGATTCATCTTCATATCTGTCGGAATAATCCATATCCAGCACGCCGTCCAGCGCATCCGTATACAGCAGCATGATCTTACTGAATTGATCGTTAATATCCGACAGATCGGTCCCCAGCAGATCCCCCGAGGAAGACATCTCACGATTTAGATAGTCCATGTTTTCGGAGATACTTTTTAAGTTTGTATTGAGACTCCCCGTAGTAGAGCGATAATCCTCCCCGAGTCTCGGAAACGCAATATCGGGTTTGTCATTCAAGGTCGTCAGGATATCTTTCGTCTCACTTCCCGCTTCCTGCAGATTTCCGGCCGCGGATCTTGCCGAAGAGGCCGCTTCACCTAGCTGTTTCTTTGCGTCTTCCGTCATCTCATCCGTATGTGCGGATGCTATTTCCGTCATGATCTCCAGATACTTTTGCATATCTGTGGCGTAGGATGCTCCGCCGTGGGCGTTTCTGTACTGTTTATCCGCATAATCCGCCGCCGCGTCCGCTACCGCGATACTGTTTGCCGCCATCTCCGCATCTGCTTTCTCCTGCACCTGATGGTCTGCCTCCGCCTGCGCGCTTCCGTCTGTAAGCGGAAACTCCCGCGTTTCCCCATTGTCTGAAACGTGTACCCAGCCGGTAATCTCAAGATAGTCCGCATTGTCCAAGACTTTCTCAAAGGGAAGATTCGATGCGTCCGGACGATCTTTCACACCCGCTTCCGTCATAGGTTTCAGGTCATATTCCAGCGGGTCTCCATTCGCTGCTCTGATAATATAATAATTCTCATAAGCTTCGGTAGCCTTGGCCACATCCTCCGCATGCTGCTTCCCTGCTTCCTCCATGGCCTCTTTGGCTCTGTCATAGCGTTCTTTTTCCTCGGGCGTCATATACTGATAAAGATCTAACGACCTTACCGTCTCTTCCAGCTTCTTTGCCGCGTCCCCCGCATCTTTCGCCGCATCCGACGCATGGTCAATCACACCGCCGTCCTTGGCCGTCTCGTCCAGCACATAGTCAAACCGGCTCACCGCCTCATTGACGGAATCCATCATACTGTCCGTCCACACCACCGTCCTGTCCGCCAGAGAATGCGTATCATCAAGCGCCCTGTCCGCAAACCCCTGAATCACTGACAGCCTGTTAGACAGGATATCCGAACGGTCCCCCGCATCGTCCAGCATCTTCCCTACCTGATCGTGGAGCAGATCGATATGATCCGACAACTGCCGCACGATGTCTTCCGACAGATCGACCGCTATGTACGGCTCCGCCTGTCCGACGATGCCGCCCACATCCTTGCGCCCGTATATTTTTCCCTTATTTATGCAGGAATACACATAACCCGACTGTCTGCCAGCGATACCGCCCACATTGTAACCCACATGCTCGTATCCGACCATGCCCTCATTGACACAATTTTGTATGATCCCCGTAGAGTGGCCAGCGATGCCGCCCGTATCAATCGTGTTTTCATTGGTTGAGAGCTTATCGCTCTTCTCGTCCGCTCCCCCCTCCAAGGAACCCAGGAGACCCGTCGTATACTGTTCAAAATTAATATCCTCCAGCGATTTCGCCTTGTCTTCGCTGGAAATATTGACGTCTGTTCGATTCAGACACCCCGCGATATTCCCGACGTTATCGCCGGCGATACCGCCCGTATAATGCGCGCCGGTGACCGTTCCCCTCGCCTCGCAATTCATCAGCACACCGCTAATCTCATTGTAACCGGTGATACCGCCCACATAGTCGCCTGCCTCCACCATACCTTCAAAAACGCAGTTTAGCAGGATACCGCTGTTATCTCCCACGATACCGCCTACCACCATCTGCCTTCCTGTAGGCCTGACCGTGCCTTCTACTTTCAGATTGGCGATCACCGCTGTTTCCTGCGTATCATTGAAAAGCCCTAGATAAGAAAGCGGTTTATGCACCGAAAAAGCGCTGATGGTATGTCCCTGTCCGTCAAAATAGCCGCCGAACGTCGGTATGGAAACAAAATTCTCGCCCCCAAGATTGATGTCCGCCGTTAAATACACTTTTTTATCCCGCGACCACGTATCCAGCCGACAGTTAGCGGAAAATTTTTTCAGCTCCTCTGCGTTACTTATGTAAACCTCTTTCCATTCTATCTCTTCGTCTTTATAGGAAGCGATCGTCTTGTTGGCATCTTCCACGCTGGCGACCTCTTCTTTATCTTCCTCTGTCCCTTCCTGCGGCTTTTCTTCCTCCGCCCGCACAGAAATCGTCGGCAGGCCGCTCATTAACACTGCCGTCGCTATCAGCAGAGCCGTCCATTTCTTTCTCCGCGACACATCCGCCTTCGGCCGGGCCGTCATGTTCTTCTTACGCATGGTCAGCCACCTCCTTACTCTCTTTCTTCTCAGGCGCTCCGGCTCCTCCGGGAGTTTCATTTACGGCTCCGATCGGCTGTCTGCTCGCCATTTCCTCCGACACCGTCTCCGTCATCAGCCGGTATTCCTCCTCCGTAAGTTCCGTCACATCCCCGGCTTCCACATAGGCGCTCACGTTACCCCTGACGATCGCATTCATGCTGCCTGTCACAGTTCCTTCGATCCTGCCTCTCACCAGACCGTCTACCTTCATCAGTCCGGACACATTCTTGGTACGAATCGGCATATTCATGACAAAGGCCGTTTTCTCAATGATCTTATCGCCCACCAGAAGGATCTGCGGCAGAACGAACATCGTCACCAGAATCGAGATCGAAGTTCCTCTTCCCAGACATTTACCAATGCCGAAGATCGCCGCGTTGGATGTCAGCTTGCCGATCAAAAATCCCGCTACCACCATCATGGTCCCCGAAGTAATGATCGTCGGGAACGCCTGATTCATGGAATCTATGATGGACTGCCGTCTGCCGTTTTCTTTACGCAGTTCCATGTACCGCCCCGCAATGACGATCGCATAGTCGATGTTTGCGCCCATCTGGATCGAGCTTACGATCAGATAGGACATAAAGAAGATATTGTCGTGCTGCAGGGCCGGAACGGAAAAATTCAGCCAGATACAGCCTTGGATCACCGCGATCAAAAGTACCGGCATACCCGCCGACTTGAAGGTGAATAGAAGCACCACCAGCACGGCCAGAATCGAAACGACATTATTAACCAGATTGTCGCGGCCGAACGTCTTTTGCAGATCATACTGGCTCACCGATTCTCCGCACACCAGCACTTTACCGTCCGCGTAATACTTTTCCGCGATCTCATGTATCTTATCAAGGAACGCAAAGGTTTCCTCACTCTCCTCCGGTAGCGTCAAAAAGACCAGCATACGGCTGTAATTTTCGCCCTGCAATTGATTCTTGGCAAAGTTCATGGCGTCAAACGCCTCATCCAGCGTATCCTGCAGGTCGTCCTCCAGCGTGACATACCCCTCTTCCACCTCATCGTGGACAAACATAAAGATATCGATCAGAGACACCTTATATTCGGGTAAGCCGTTGACCACCTTTGCATAATCTTCGTCATTTACGGCGTAAGCCGCGTATACCAGCTCCGCCACCTCATAGTCCAGATCGATCAGCTCCGAAAACTGTCTCGGCGTCAGTTTATCCGTCAGACAATAGCCATCCAGCGCTTCGATATTCGCAAGCCCCTGTGTATGATCCACTTCCGGACAAGCCTCCAGCTCCTCCAAAAGCTTCGCTTCCTTCTCGTAATCTCCCGCAGGCACGATCAGCGCAACCATATTGCTGGCGCCGAAATTCTCCGTCTGCAATTCCTCCGTCTTCTGGATGCTGTTCTGGATCGGCGGCGTGATCGTAGAATCGCCGAACACATAAGGACACCCGCCGGAAACTTTGTACGCACCTACAATAACCAGCACAAAAAACGGCGCTACGATATACCGTGTCGCATAATCAAATTTCCCCACAAAAGGGATATCCGGTACAAAATTCTTATGCTTCGTGGTATCCATCAGTTTGGAAAAAAGCATGATCACGCCCGGCATCAGCAGGAAAACAGAGCCCAGCGCAAGGAAAATAGACTTGATGAGGCACATGGACAGGTCCGGCCCCATCTTATACTGCATAAAGCCCATAGCGATCAAACCGCCGATGGTCGTCAGGGAGCTGCCGCAGATTTCCGGAATCGCCTTGCTGAGCGCTATGATGATCGCCTCGCGGGCTTCCAGACTGGCATGTTCCTCCTTATATCTGTTCAAAAGGATGATTGCGTAATCCACCGACAACGCAAGCTGTAAGACCACCGTCACGGAGTTGGATACAAAGGAAATCGTCCCGAACACGAAATTCGTCCCCATCTGCAAAATAGCCGCCGCCACGAAAGTGATCAGCAGCACCGGCACCTCCGCATAGGCCTGCGAGGTAAGAAAAAGCACCGTCACCACCACGAGAGCTACTAATACGACGATGACATTCATCTCCTCCGCAATCAGCTCGGCTTCAATATCCCCCAGCGTCGTAGACAGATAATAATCATACCCGCCGAGTTTCTCCTTCACCCGATCCAGCACATCGAGGCACCGGTCGTCCTTCTCGTCATAATCGAAGGTGACATTATAATAGGACGAACCGTTAAAATAATGCGACTCCGTATCATCAAAGTCCACCATAAAGACACCCGGCATAAATTCCAGATCTCTTGCGATAGACTCCGCCTGTTCATAAGATACGTTAGCCACCATCACATCGCAGGTCCCGTATGTAATAAATTCCTGCTCCATCAGATCTAACCCTTGCTTGGTTTCCGTGGAATCCGGCAGGTAATGGGACATGGAGTTTTCTACATTGACCCAGTTTCTTGACACGGCGGAAAAGATGATCAAGATGCCAAACAGCAAAAAAAAGAGATTCCGTTTATCTACAATGAATCCGCAGATCTTGATCATTGCCTGATTGCCGCCCTTTTTTTCATTTCGTTCCTGTTCCATAAAAAAGGCTCCTCTCTTGTTTAAAAGGAAATATAACATTCCGGCAGACAAACGTCAATTCCCTGTGGGCCCGCTTTTATCATTCGACTGAAATTGTATAATAAATCCGTTCCTATTCCCTGTCAGCCAAATACTTTTGAGCTGATTATGGACTTTCGTTTTTAATACGAGTGTGATAAAATTTTTTCTATGAGAAACCATTTACGTCCACACTTTTCCACAACACAGACCATCTTACTCAGTTTTTTACTGGCAATATTGGCCGGTAGCGCGCTGCTTACTCTGCCTGTCAGTTCCGCGGACGGTGCCGCCGTTCCCTATATCGACGCGCTCTTTACGGCCACTACCTCCATCTGCGTGACGGGACTTGTGACCGTACCCACCTTTTCGACTTGGAGTATGTTTGGGCAGATCGTCATTCTTTTTTTAATACAGATCGGCGGACTCGGCGTCGTCACGATCGTATCGTGGCTGATGATCAGCCTGCACCGGCGGATCGGCATCAAGGACAGAATGCTGATCCAAGACGCTTTTAACTTAAATACCCTGTCGGGCATGGTAAGGTTCATCCGCAAAGTGATTGCCGGCACGTTTCTGATCGAGGGGCTCGGTGCCCTTTTATACATGACGGTATTTGTGCCGGAATTTGGCGTACGAGGCGTCTGGATCTCCATATTTAACGCCGTTTCCGCCTTCTGCAACGCAGGCATGGATGTGATCTCGGAAAACAGCCTCTGCGCTTATGTGCATGACCCAATAGTCAACACCACAACCATCCTGCTGATCGTTTTGGGCGGCATCGGCTACATTGTCTGGTGGGATATTATGGGCGCTCTTAAAAATATACGGCGGCAGAAGCTGAAATGCTTTGCGAATCTGACACTTCACAGCAAAATCGCCCTCTCCGTCACGGCTATCCTCATCCTTGTCGGAACGGCGGCCATTTTTGCCTTTGAATATCACAATCCCCTGACGATGGGCAGCTTTTCCCTCATCGAAAAGTTACAGGCCTCGCTGTTTCAGTCTGTGACCACAAGGACCGCCGGTTTTGTGACCGTCCCGCAGGAAGACCTGACAAACGCTTCCGCTTTTGTCTCTCTGCTTCTGATGTTTATCGGCGGCTCCCCGGTGGGTACGGCCGGCGGTATCAAGACGGTGACCTTCGCGGTGCTGATCACCTCGGCCTTTGCCACATTAAAGTCCCAATCTGAGGCGGAGCTTTTTCAGCGGACGATCCCCAGACATGCCGTCAGCAAGGCCGTCGCGGTGGTGAACATGGCCTTTATCATTCTGTTTACGGCAACACTCTCTTTGTCAGCCGTCACCGACGCGGACGCCCTCGACATCGTCTACGAGACCGTGAGCGCTGCCGCCACGGTGGGCCTGACGAGGAGCCTTACCGCCGATCTGAACGTTTGGGGCAGGATCATCATCATTATCACCATGTACCTTGGCAGGGTTGGCCCGATCTCTCTTATGATCGCGCTGAATACAAAAAAGGAAACAAAGAATATCATTAAGAATCCCACGGAAGATATCAGCGTGGGGTAAAATGAAATAAGGACTGGAGAAAGGATGGCAACGATATGGGCATTCATCAATCATATGCGGTATTCGGCCTCGGAAGATACGGCAAGGCCGTAGCAAAGGAACTTGTTGATAACGGCGCGGAAGTGCTTGCCGTAGATACGGACGAGGAGCTTGTCAACGCCGCGATCGCCGAGATACCCTACTGTAAATGCGCGGATATCACGGAAGCGGAAGTCATTAAGCAGCTAGGCATCGCCAATATCGACGTCGTTATCATCGCGATGGCCAGCAATTTAAAAGCCAGCGTGATGGCGACCATGCTCTGCAAGGAGATCGGTGTGAAAACCGTGATCGCCAAATGCGCCACCGATTTGGACCGCAAAATCTTGAGCAAAGTCGGCGCGGACCGAGTCGTATTTCCGGAGAGCGAATCCGGCATCCGCCTTGCCAAAAATCTCTTAAGTTCAGGATTCATGGATATCATGGAGCTTTCCAAAGACGTCTCCATGGTAGAGCTGCCCGTGAAGCCGGAGTGGGGAGGAAAGACCCTCATCGAATTAAATCTGCGTAAGAAGTATTCCATCAACGTGGTGGCTATCCTTGAAGATAAAAACGTCCGCATCGACATCGATCCGGAAATGCCTCTGCGGTCATCGATGCGAATGATCGTGATCGCCGATACGACGAAGCTGGAAAAACTTGCTTGAGCAGTGTAAATGTTTTCGATAAACAGTGTACATTTTCTTTGTATTACTGTATAATAAAGTATATCTGTCAAAAATTCCATGGCGATCATGCTCATTTGAAAGGAAGCGCAGAATGGAATCTACAACAATGACAAAAAATCTGCTTTTTATTGATAACGGGCAGACCAGTGAAGAACTATGCCGGATCCTTGGCGACGAATACAATATAACAACCGTAAAGGATATAACGGCTGCAAAAGAGATTTTGCAGCAAGTCAACGCGGATATCAACGCCCTTTTGATCGATGCCAATCTGCAGGAAGATGTCCGCCTTGCCGTTGAATATATGAAAGACAGCAACCGGCTGATTTCCATACCCATTCTTATTTATGCTGACAAGGAGGACGCATCGGCAAAGTTTTCGTGTCTTGGAGACGGCGTGATCGACTGCATTACGAAACCGTACATCGCTCCTATCATTAAAAACAGGCTTGCAAATGCCATCGCATTTACGGATTCCATGACTTTTTACGGCATTGAAAAAATACTGAAAGAGCTGCCTTCCAACATCTTTCTTAAAGATGATCAATGCCGCTATGTTTTTGCGACGAAATATTGGCACCACCTGAATCATGCGGACGACCCCAACTGGACGATCCGCGGCAAGACCGATCCCGAAATCCGCAAGGATAAAGATAACGCGATCGAAGCGCATAAAAAAGATATGGAGATCATCAAAACCGGCAAGGGAGCAACCTACACCATTGAAATCAACGAAGACGGGATACAGGACTTCTTACAGGTCATCAAGGAGCCGCTTTTCAACGAAAAAGGGCATGTTACCGGCATCATCGGTCTAATCAATGATGTGACGGATTATGAGCTGCTGAAAAAGAAGCTCCGGGAGCAGGCAATCACCGATGAACTGACCGGCCTGTATAACAGAGCGTTTCTGGACGAATTTGTCAAAACGCATAACGACGACTGCTATCCGCTCGCTATCATTTCCGCCGACTGCGACGGACTGAAAATCATAAACGATACCTACGGGCATACTGCAGGAGACGAATATATCAAAGCTGCCGTAGACCTTTTCAAGATAGTCCTGCCTCCGGAGCGTATCCTGTTCCGTATGGGCGGAGACGAATTTCTCATTTTGCTGCCGGCTACAACGGAGGAAACAGCCCTGCGCTTCGTGGAGCAGCTGAAGGAGAACCAAAAGCAGTTTCGCATACAGAATATACAGTTAAGCGTCTCTTTTGGCGTATCCGTCATGGACAGCAGGGCGGATAATTTCCACACGTGCTTTACCGAATCTGACAGAAATATGTATCTGGAGAAAAAAAGACGACAGAAATAACAATCAAATACTGCGGCGACTGCGCGAAGCAGCCGCCATCGTCTTATTCCTTACAGTTTCAGCAACACCTGAATGTTTCCATCCAGACTTTCCAGCGTCTTTTGAAAGTCTTCGCCGTCTTCTGGCTTCCCCACGATACTGCCATAATGCGTGGGGATCACCGCTTTCGGTTTGATCTGCGCGATATATTCCGCCGCCTGCTTCCCGTCCATCGTATAAAAGCCCCCGATGGGAACAAGCGCCACGTCGCAGCTCACTTTCCTGATATCCTCATTTACGTCCGTATCCCCAGCCACATAATAACGAACGCCGTCCATCTCCACCACATATCCCTGCCATTTTTTTCCTTTCGTGTGAAAAGGCTTCATTTTATTGTAGGCTGGAATCGTCCCGATCGCGATACCGCCCGCCTCATGGTTCTCTCCCGGCTGATAAAACAGGCAGTTCTCCGCTGCAATACCGGACTCTGACAGCGCCTTCTTTTTCATAGATTCCGGCGCAACAAGGAACGTATCTTCCTTTTTCACCTTTGCTATGGATTCCGGTTCAAAATGATCGTAATGTTCATGCGTGATAAAGATGAGGTCCGCATCGTGAACGGCATCCTGAATCTGATAAGGATCGAAATATAAGACTTTTGAGCCCTCGATGCGGATGCTGCTCTGGGTATTGATGGTAATGTTTGACAGGTTCATTTGGATGCCCTCCTTTTTATTTCATGTTCAGCTAATACCAGCTTACCAACTTGATCCGCTTTTGTCAAAAAACAAAGCACCCGGACCCTGTCACAGAATCTGAATGCTTTGTCCTGCCTATTTGAAATATCTTCACTTTAGCGGCAGCTTTACGCCGTCCAAAGATACGCCTGCAATTTCCTCCACATCGATAAATCTTTCAAACGCCACCATAAACATTTCTTCCCAGGCGCTTGTACCGTACGGGTCAAACCCTCCGCTTTGGATCACCGCACCAAGGTAAGCGTCACCTGTCACCGTTTCTCCCTGATGGATATATCCTGCGCATTTTCCCGTATCTTTATCCCAGACAATCTCATCACCCTCCGGCAGTTTTCCGAGGATGTGACAGACCGTACCGTCCTTCATCTCTATGTCGATAAAGGAAAACGGCGTAAGATCGATTTCTGCCGGATCTCGCCCTTCCATTTCAGCTTCCAGTTCAAGATTCCTGTCCAGACTCATCTGCATACCCGCGCCCGTGATCCTGATCTCCCTGCAGCCATCCAACGCACCGCTGCCATCCGCATAGCAGCTCTTCATCTTTCCGGTCGGCTCCAGATCGAAATGTCCGGGCCGCCGATAGGTCGGGCCGCCGTATTCATTGATGCCGCCATCCTCCACTTCCAGTTCAATCCCCAGCTTATCCGTATTTTTCCCCTCATGAGAATAGGAAAACATCAGATAAAAATACCGCGTAACCGATAATTTGTCTTCACTGAACACCGGATTGGATTCATGAATCTGTATCCCACCGTAGTTTCCATAGGAAATAGGATTCAGGATATACTCCCCGGCCCCCTCTTGCAAAGGAGTATCATCTAAGGAATCCGTGCGGATTGCAAAATAAGCGTTTCCATGTTCCGCATCATACCAGTAGTATTCCAATGTATACTGTCGGTTCCCGTCCTCTATGGTCTCACCGGAAATTTTGGAATTTTCCGCAATTGCAGTAATCTCCTCGTTACGATCCTCCTCATACATGGTGGACTGAAACAGCTCCCACACATTCTGGCCGATCTTCGCATAGCAGATGCTGTTTCCGGCTGCCGCCATGATCAGGATACATGCAATGGCCGCCGCCTGCGCGTACCGCTTCTGTCTGTGCCGCTCCCTTTTGCGTATCGCATTGCCTAACAATTCCAGCCCCTCTTCACTCGATAAACCGATATCCGCAATGGCTTCCCTGTAGGACGTATTATCTAACTGCATTTCATTCACTCCTTCCTTTTTCTATCATCTGCCTGATTTTTTCCCTTCCGCGCTGCAGTTGTGTCTGAATCGTACTCTCGCTTTTATGCAGCAATGCTGCAATCTCCCGCACGGAATATTCTTCATAGTAGTACAGATGAATCGGCACGCGGTATTTATCGGGCAGATTCAGAACAGCCTCTTTCAATTCTGCAAACGCATCTCTGTTTTCCTGCACGGGCGCATGGTCGCCATCCCATTCTTCCAATTGCAGGATATCCTTCTGCCATTTGCTTCTTAACAGATTTTTGCAGAGATTGATCGTTGTGCGGATAAACCATGCTTTTTCATGCTCCGGATCCTTAAATTTCGGCTGATACGCCAAATACTTATAAAACACTTCCTGAAAAATATCATCCGCACGGTCTTTCTTCTTGCAATACATCCAAGCCAGCTTGTAAACCGTATCTTTCTGCCTCTGGTAGCATTCCAGCACTTTTTCTTTTTCCGTGCCCTGCATCACCTGTACCTCCCTATATAAGGAAAACAATCCGAAGCACAGAAATATCTCATCTGATCCGGAAATTTTTTTCAAATATCACCATTATATTTTGGCCAAAATTACCTGCCGCAGAATTTATTTCTGCAATGATAGAAAAAACGATAGAAAAAAATGTCCCCACGCGCTACAATAATATGGATGACCGCAGAGGAGACCTTTTTTATGAATACACTTCAAATAGCCGCCCTATCCATACTCGCCCTGTTTTATATCGCATACTTTACCAAGATGATCCTGCAGGCAAGAAAGGGCTTTAAAACCAATCAAATGGCAAAAGGCAGCAAACCGCGGAAGCTGGTTATCATCGAAAGTCTGCTGAAAATGGCAACTTATTGTATCATTCCTGTCGAGCTGGTCAGCATTCTCTGTGACTTTCGTATGTGGAAATCCCCGTCCGCCCGTACCGGTATCATCATCGCCGCCCTTGGCGTGATACTATTTGTCATTGCCATGGTCACGATGCGGGACAGCTGGAGAGCCGGCATTCCCGAAAAGGATAAGACCGCGCTTGTCACAAACGGCATTTACCGCTTAAGCCGCAATCCCGCCTTTCTGGGATTCGACCTGATGTATTTCGGCATCCTTATTTCCTTTTTTAATTACCTGCACCTGTTGTTTGTATTGTTCGCGGTACTGATGCTTCATCTGCAAATCTTACAGGAGGAAAAGTTCCTGACCGCCACATTTGGAGAACCATACACCGACTATAAAAGACAAACGGGAAAATACTTTATTTTTGACAAAGCTTATCCCCAAAAAACAAAATATATCATTTTCTTTTCTGTCCTTCTCTGCGCCGGTTTGGGATTGGGCGGATTTATGATCTACGGCAGTTCCCAGATGCAGAAACTGCCGCAGCTTACCTTTGCAGAGGCGCTTGCCTACACGACAAAAGATAACCCTGATGCCGTGATTACCGTAGGCATCATCAAAAACGGACAAATTTCTTACAAAGTATACGGAGAAAGCGGCAGGGAGCTTCCCTCTGAACTTCACACCTATGAAATCGGCTCTTTGACCAAAACCGTTACCGCCGCTTTAGTCAATAAAGCGATCGGCGAGGGGCGCATCAGCCTTGACAGCACAATCGATACCTATCTGCAGCTGCCGGACAGCAATCAATATCCGACCATCAGCGAACTTTTGACACACACCTCGGGGTATTCGGGGTATTATTTTGAATCGCCGATGATCGCAAATTTTCTGATCGGGAGAAATGACTTTTATGGAATCACTAAGGAAATGGTTGCTAACCAAACCGGTCAATTAAGCTTGAATCAGAGCAGTTACGACTTTACTTATTCTAATTTCGGATACGCCGTTTTGGGGCTTGTGCTGGAAGCCGTATATGATACAGACTACACCACTTTGTTAAATGCCTTTTTACAGAATGAGCTGGGCCTGACAAACACAAGCATCTCCAACCAAAGCGGAGACCTCGGCAACTATTGGGACTGGAAAACCGATGACGCCTACTTGTCTGCAGGCGCCGTCACTTCTGATATCTCCGATATGCTTTCCTATGCAAAAATGCAGCTTGACGGCGATCCTCATTTCGCTGACTGTCATCAGGCTCTTGCCGCCATCAACGCTTCCTCTGCGTTCTATGAATCCATGGGCATCCATATGGACGAGATTGGCATGGCATGGATCACGGATAAAGAAAACGGCATCATCTGGCATAACGGCGGCACGGGGGATTATAACAGCTACCTTGGTTTTCATCCTGAAACGGGGACGGCGGTCGTCATCTTATCGAACCTCCCGCCAAGTTACAAGATACCGGCTACTGTGCTGGGGGTGAAGTTGCTGGAGGAGATCAGGTAATCCGGGACTCTTCCTAATTCTTCATCAATAAATCCTTTAATGGCCTAAACGCGGGAGAAATATCAATTTTTTCTTGTATATATTCTCCCTCTTTCCAGTAGGATTTTAAGCCGTACGCCGTGATGTTATGATAAGAGGCATCGCTGACCACCAAGCGGTATTGATCGTCAACGATCTCTAACGCCGCACAGTTTGACATAGATAAACCCACCTCCTGACTGTTCTTTAATAATTCTTTTACACTCTCTAATCTTCCGGGCTCGTCACAATGGGGAACAAACAAACCTTCCACAAAACCCAGACATTCCACAACGATCAAGGGCTGATCCGGTCCGTATTTTATTCTTAACGAATCCGACGAACATTCTTTGAACCAGCAGTTAGCGCCTGCCGAAACCCCGCACATGACCTTACCGTTTTCCCATGCCTGCCTTAAGACGCTGTCAAAACCCGTCTCTTTCCACAGCTTTACCATATCAAGCGTGTTGCCGCCGCCCTCATAAATAATATCAGCCCAATCTATGAGACGTTTAACATACTCCTGATCTGTCAATTCATTGCTCTTTAAGTCTTTGCAGGGACAGCCGTACATCTTATCATAAATGTCAGCCATGACCTGAAAATACCCCTCCTGCCTCTCAAGAGGCTGGGAATGCGCAAGCAATAAGAAATTCGGATGTTCCTTGCCGGTCAACCTGATGATCTCCTTATCCTGCGGCCCTAATTCGTAAGGATATCTTGTCCCGTCTTCCTTTAATCTTCCGTTTTCTCCGCCGCCGATCGCTACGATTTTTTTGCTCATTTTAACCCCTCCATCATGGCATCATTTACGATACGGATTCTTCCGCAGAATCATCAACTTTTTCAAACTGCTCCCTCGCCGCCTCAAACAGATTATGAAGGTAAGGATAGTCCCATAGATCCGCGCCTACGTTAGGAATTGTACCGTCGTCGCCCCAGCCCATGCCCGGCTTTCCGCCGTAATCGGTAAAACTGGCCGCCATATAACGAACGGTATTCAACATCACCGTGTTCGGCTCCTGCTCGCGCACGCCGATCACTTCCGACATGTTGGCATAGCTAAATTTAAAGAAATCCACATATTCAATGATCTCTTCCCCCGTATCGTACTCGAAGGAATACCCGTATAAGTCGCAGCCATCCTCCATTTGATACTTTTCAAACGTAAGGTTTGACACTTTTCCCGCGCAAAGTTCTTCACTGCACCGTATCGCTTCCGCCTGAAACGCTTCCCAAGCCTCCGGTCCATGGAAGGGATTTTCCCCTACCGGATTCGTTATGGGAAGACTGTGAATCTGATTTTCTTCCTTCCAAGGCGAATAAGTCAGATCGCCATTTAAAAAATAATGGGCAAATCCGTACGGCTGCTCGATCTGAAAACTCCCTTCGGAGCGCAGACCTCCTCTGGAAAGCGGGTCTTTCGGGATATAATAAATCTCCGGTATCCATATTATTTCCCCGACTAACAGATAATCCGGATTTTCGGGCGCATTCTCAGCCCTGACAATTTTCGTCCATTCGTACCCGCTTCCGTAAAAACGTTCACTGATCCGCCAGAGACAATCCCCTTTCTGCACCTCATATTCCGTCATCTTTTCGCCTACGAGCTTAATATAATCCTCCGGGTCCGCCCACTCCGGCAGCTCTTGAACAGGCGCAAAAGTATCGCTCCTTTCCCGCTTGGTCTTTTCTTCCTGTTCTTCCTCCGTCAAGCCGTTTGCCACCGCCCGCCGGCTGTTTTCCACCTCTTTTGCCGTCTTGCGCTCAAACTGCTCCGTCTGCGGATCCCAGAGCAGATAAGTAGGCGACGTATAATCATCCTCCACTGCCTTTGCTCCGTTTACATGAGCCGGCGCACCGACCCGCATATCCGCGTAACCGTCCCCGTTCAAGTCCGGATAAGTGATCGTATCCGGCAGCTCGATACTTAAAGATACCCTGCGCTCCTGAAGCACTTTACCGGTCACTAAATCCGTCACCGTCATATCGTAGGGTTCGTCCATACAAAAGCCGTTCAGAAGATAATAGCGAAGTTCCTTTTCATCCTCTGAAAGCTCAAAGTGCAGGGAAAGCATCCTGCCATCCTCCGTAAGCGACAGTTCATAATCCGCCTCCATAAGCAGACCAAAATAACTCATGATCCCCTCGTCGATTCCACGGACCTCCCAAAAGCTGCGCTTTGGATCCTCCAGTTCTGTCAGCCGCTCCTCATGATCGATCCAGTACAGATTTTCCTCATCCAGCTCCCAGCCGCTTGAATATTCGCCATGCCGCCCAAAAACATCCTCAAATACATATTCAAGGGTTTCGTCATCCTCCGTCGGCATATTCAGCAGGGTAAGCCCGAATGCCGTCCGATCCTTCAAAAAGAGATTAATCTTCGAATTCCGATTCTGCAGATAGCCGTACTCATAACCGTCCTCCTCTTTCAGCGTCTCCTGCATAAACTGAACCATCTTCCCGCGGTCCACGCCCCATACTCTCAGAGGATGCCCTTTCTCATCAAAGTCTCTTTTCAAACTTTGGTACAGATCGAGAGCATGGTCGTTTTCCGTCAAAGGGAAGGTATAGTACAAAAAACGAAGCAAGCCATCCTCCGTTTCCTGTCTGGCCGCCTCGTCTAACGCCGTTTCCATTTCCGCAAGGGAATTGTAATACCGCCATGTGATATCCGCTTCTCCCGCAAACTGAAAAGTCGCCGGCTCATCCCAGCCGTCACTCAGCCTTTCCCCCTGATAATCCTTTACCGTGATCTCCGCGCCGGCATAAGGGCTTGCGGAAGTATGTTCATACAGATACCCGCTAAGCCCCTGCACCGTGCAGCTGTCATGCTCTACCGGCCATTCTTTGAGTTCTTCCTTTGTTTCAGGGTCTGGCTGATCTTCCGCAGAATCACCCCCGGAAAGTGTTTCCATATCAGAACTATTCTCAGCGCTTAAATCTTTCGACCCATCCGCCCCTCCTGACGGTACACCGCAGGCTGTAAGTAACAGACAAAGCACAGCGATACCGATAATACAGCGTTCTCTTTTTTTGTTCCACAGTTTTCCGGGTTTAGATTCTTTGTCTCTATTTTTTAGGGTATTAATATTTAAAGCTTTTCTCATTAATCGTCCTTTTGATTGGCTGGTAGGTTGCCGGTTTGGCTTTTCTCTTTTTTCGTTTACTGCGGCTTACAGCACACCTCATCCAACGTCTTAAACAATAACTGTACGTCGATTGGCTTGGCAATATGACTGTTCATCCCGCATTTGAGCGCTTCTTCCCGGTCTTCCGTAAATGCGTTGGCAGTCATGGCAATGATCGGGACGGAAGCAAGTTCACTGTTTTCCAATTTTCTAATACGCTTCGTTGCCTCGTAGCCGTCCATCACCGGCATCTGGATATCCATCAGGATTGCCTGATAATATCCCGGCTCCGAATTTTTCAGCTTTTCAAAGGCAATCTGACCGTTATCCGCCACATCTACAGTAAAACCGGCATTCTCCAGAATCGCCACGGCTAGTTCCTGATTCATCTCCACGTCTTCCGCCAGCAGGATCCGCCCGGTGTGATGGGGCAGGGACTCCTGCTCTCCGTTTTCGGATTCCTGAGACATCGGCTGCAGCACGGACCGGAGGCAGGAGCTTAACTCCGATAAGAACAGCGGCTTGTTGCAAAATGCCGTGACGCCAGCTTCCTTTGCTTCCGCTTCGATATCCGACCAGTCGTATGCAGTTAAAATGATAATGGGCACATTTCCGCCGGTCTCCTTCCGGATTCTACGGGTCACCTCGACGCCATTCATGTCGGGCAGCAGCCAGTCCACAATATAGACCGAATAGCTTGTGTTTCGCATGACTGCCTGATGGCTGCGAAGCACCGCCTCCTTACCGGAAAGCGTCCATTCCGCCTGCATGCCGAGCTGCCCCAACATATAGGAAACGCTGTCGCATGTGTTGAAATCATCATCCACCACCAGAGCCTTGCAGTCCTTTAACTCAGGCAGGATAATCGGCTCTTTCTTTTCCTCGTGCAGACGGAAAGTGAAAGAAACCGTAAACTCCGTTCCTACGCCCAGCTCACTTGTCACGGAAATATTGCCGTCCATCATATCCACAATATTTTTCGTGATCGCCATGCCAAGCCCCGTGCCTTGTATCTTGCTGATGGTGCTGTTGCGTTCCCGTTCAAAGGGCTCAAAAATACGCTCGACAAACTCCGGGCTCATGCCGATACCGGTATCTTTTATTGTAAAGACATAGTTGCCATGCCCTGCAGGCGCGCCTGCTTTTTCCGTAATACGCATGCTGACATTGCCGCCCGCGCTCGTATATTTCACGGCATTGCTTAAAAGGTTTAAAAGCACCTGATTCAGTCGGAGTTTGTCACAGTAAATCGCTTCGTCCACAACGTCCACCGTGTCAATCTGCAGCTCAAGCTGCTTCGCGTTGATATCCGCCTGTAAAATATTGCGCAGACCATGCAGAATTTCGGGAAGACTGCAAAGCTTTTCCTCCAGATGAATCTTTCCGCTCTCAATATGGCTCATATCCAGTATGTCGTTAATCAGACTCAGCAGATGATTGCCGGAAGTCTGAATCTTTTTCAGATATTCCGCAACAAGCTCCGCCTGATCGATATGCGTGATAGCAAGATTCGTAAATCCCACAATGGCATTCATCGGGGTGCGGATATCGTGGGACATATTCGATAAGAATACGGTTTTTGCCTTGCTAGCCCGCTTTGCCTGTGAAAGGGCGTTCTCCAGCAGCGTGTTCTGCTCCATCTCCCGGCGGATTTCTGCATCCACACTGCGGAACCCCAGAACGATGCCCCGGCTGCCGTCTTCCGCGCCGGCACTCACCGCCTTCATCTGAAAATAAATGATCTGCTCATCCTTCTGCTTGCGGTAATTGACCGAGTATGCCTGTTTCCCGCTCAATTCTTCCTTAAGCGTGTCCAGAGAAACAGCGTGCCGCAAAGTTTCCCGGTCTTCCTCATAGACCCATTCCTCTATGTACTGTTCCATGCTTTCCTGCAGAGAGATTTTGCCCTCAAAAATGCTGTCCAGCTCACGCCTGCCGGTACGGACAGGAACGAGCTGCCCTGTATCGGGATCCACAAAACATACCAGCGTGAAGTCGAGACTTAAGGCCTGCACCAATTCCATCTGCCGCCTCTCGTTCCTCTTGGCCTGCAATTTTTGTTCGGTGACATCCAGAAGGAAACGCTGGCAGAAAAGCTCCCCGTTTTCCTCGTAGAGCTTGATATTTCCCATCACGTGGAGAATCTCCCCGTTTTTATGCTGTACGCGGTATTCTACATTGACAGTGTCGCCGGCTTTTTTCAGCTTTCGGATGCTGTCCCGAAGACGCGGCTGATCCTCCGCCATCACGGAGGCAGCAATGATGTCAAATCCATCTGCCATCATCTCATCCAGCGTCTCGTAACCCAAAATTTTGAGCGCAGCCCTGTTTATGTTTAAAATGCGCGAGTCATCCAGACTGTGGTTCATAACGCCGCAGTCGATGGTGGCAAGAATGGTCTCAAGGGTCTTATTTTTCTTGATAATCTCCTGTTCGTAAGCGCGTTCCTGCGTCACATCGACACCCACACCGACAGTTCCCATCACGGTGCCATCACAGTTATAAAGGGGAGATTTGTAACACATCAGGGTCCTTGTCTCATTCCCCGCCATAATGGTTTCTTCGGATACAAAGGTCTGTTTTTTACTCATTACCTGATGTTCCGATTCAATACAGGCGGGATCGTCCTCCGCCACGTCCCAGATATAGGCGTGTCTGCGCCCCTGTACCTGTTCTTTCGTCTTGTTGACGGCCAGACAAAAGCTGTTGTTTACCTTCTCATGGACGCCGTCCTTATCCTTATACCAGACCAAATTGGGAACGTTGTTGATCGTAGCTTCCAAAAAGTGGCTGGTTTCCCAGAGATCTTTGCTCATTTTACAAGTTTGCTGCCATCGCTGGAAACGGAAACGCAGCTCCTCATCGGACATAGGGCTTATCCATACATCCGAGACATCCTTTAAAACCTGATCTGCACAGAGAACCTGCATCTGCTTTTTGTCCGCAAGCAAAATAATCCCCACGCCTTCACGACGGTTCGGCAGTAAAATCTGCTGCACGGACTGTACATCCATATGGGTCAGATCGGCTATGACGACATCCGCCTTTGCACACAGAGAAGCCTCGGCCTCGTCGCTTTCCAAAAAAATATGCGTAAAATGTTCAAAAGAAGGCATCTTTTTTAGTACTTCCAAAGCGTGGCTCGGCTGCCCTGCCAGATAAATATGGAGACTGCAAGTATACATATCCTTTTCCTCTGTCTATGTGAAAATTAATAGTTATTTTCATTCTAACAAGCCTGAAAATTTGTGTCAACATAAGAAAAAGCGGCAGAAGAAAGCACATCCGCACCCGCCTGTAATATTTCGAATAATCTAATCCGTTCCCACCTGAGGCAATCTCGCGGTATTCAGAGACGCCATTGTCTGCATCTGCCTTACTGCCAAATCGTGTAATGCAATTAGCCTTTCCGACTGAGTTTTTCCCTGTTCAATCAGTATTGCATTGTAGCTCTCCATATTTGCAAGAACCAACAATTGATTGAGGGTTGCGTAATCTCTGATATTTCCCTTTTTGTCTGGATTTCCTGTACGCCATTGCTTTGCGGTTTTACCAAACAAAGCTACATTCAACAAATCTGCTTCGCTTGCATATGTATAACCAATCTGCTCTTGTGTTAAATCAGGCGGTATCAGATTCGCTTTGATTGCATCAGTGTGAATGTGGTAATTTAATTTAGAAATTTCTCTGTTCAAATTCCAATTTAAGGATAAGCTGCTGTTCTCATCCATCTTCAAACGTCGATAATCTTTCATTATATATAATTGAAATTCCGGAGAAATCCATGTTGCAAACGACATCGCAATATCACTGTGAGCATATGTACCGCCATAACGTCCGGCTTTTGAAACAATACCAAGAGCATTCATCTGTTCTATCCATTTGGTAGGTGTCATTACAAAGCGATTTAATCCGGCTTCATTTTTAACCGCCTCGAATTGCACACGGTTAAAATCAGGATTATGCAATTCTTCCCAAACCGCCAGAAACTCTATCGTGTTTCGATTGCGCATCCAGTTCTGTATCACAAATCTTGGATCATCTTCATTCCGATACTTCGCAATATCCGTCAAAGAAATGAATTCATTCTGAAAATCTGTTGTATAGATGCCAATGTCAACACCTTTTGCGTGAAGCACATCTTTCTTTATCGTTTTAGTCATTTTTACGTCTCCCTTATTAAAAAAATCTGTTCTTATTATACGTATCGGAATCTTTGTATAATCTAAAAATTCTTTTTTGTGCAAATTTTTCTCAGCCACTATGGCCCCATAATAGAAATAATAGATGTATTCTTATTATTTTCTAACATTGCAGTAATTCGTTTTGCGAAACGGTGATAGAAATCAATTACAACCGATATATGCGCTTGAATAGCGGAATCATTACCATTGATATAATCTACATCATTTTGCTGACACATATAGAAAATCGAGAAGTTTTTCTTCCAGTTCAACAACCTTATCCCATAATATTTTCCCTGATTCCTTAAGAATCACGGGGCGAAACCAAAAATACGACGAGGGGTCATGCCCTTCTATTATTTCAATCTGAAATTCCATAAGCATCTCTTTTCTGCATCTTTTATCAATGGATTATGCCAAATAATTATAATACATTGTATAAATCCCCAATCCTTTATAATTCTTTTGGGGGAATTCACCGTTTTAATGATCTATAAGTAATGAAAAACCTGTATCTACAAGCATATCACCGTTTTGCCCCCGAATCACATAAAATGGTACAGACCTGTTCCCGCTCTGCCTGACGTTCTGCAAAATCCAAATATCCCGACACTAGCTGCCCCATTGCACGAAGTTCTTTTTCATTCAGATAGTTTTTGGCAATAACAGCCTCCCGCAAAGTCAGTTAGTTGAAAGTTAAGACAGTTATTAGATAAACTGGAAGTTACCGTTCACGCATTTGTTCCATTCTTCTATAAAAATATCAAATATATCATTTAACCTCTTAACTATACTCTCATTTACTGGAATATTTTTATCAAGAAACTGCATACCTCTTTCCCCCATGAAGTCAACGCAATAAAGCAGGCAATAGAAGATAAACGCTTTGTACTCTATCGTGTTTGGATGAATTTCATCTAACAGATAATCAGTATATCTGGTATCTAAATCCATATTTAACAATGCTACCCTCGTTAGTGCAACAAAGGTAAGCATATCACCCAGGCCTATCCAATCAATATCTATTATCCCGGATACTTTGCCCTCATAGATCAATAAATTTTTTGTACTGATATCATCCAGATATGGTATTGGTTGAATCGCATCCAAATATTCTTGTATTTCTTGCTGCAATTTTTTTATAACCAAAATTTTATTAGTGTCAAAGTAATTTTTACTTTTTATTCTCTCACCTGCACGATTCAATAGTTCATCAATAAAGCTGTTCCATGTCCATTCCGCATTTATTGATACCTCAATCCTTGATACCCTTCGCTGTATCTCAACTACCTCTTTTGCAATTTGCTTTTTCTCATTATCGTTTAATTGATTATAGACATCTCCTATATCATCACCACGGATATAAGAAAGAATCAAATAAGAATAGTCTCTATAGGTTCCTTTCGATAGCACGATAGGTATTGGAATTTCGCACCCAGCCAACTTGCTCAGCCAATAAACGGTATCTTGATAGGCATCCTCTTCCTTACTGCATCTAAGAATAAACTTTTCGGCAGTAGTGGAGACAGCGAAAACATAGTTCGCAATACCAACGCAGCACCGCTCTATTCGAACGACACTCTTTTTAGTGCTGTCTTCAAATATCATAGCTGCTTCTTTACAATCCATAAGGTATTTGCACTCCATCCTCTATGGACCAACGAAAAACGCCAATCGTTAATCGATACGCCATTTTTATTGGTCATTCAAGTATTACATCTTGTATTTTATAAAGACGTAATACTATATACAGTTTTCATAAAATATAGCTTCTTCGCAACAAATCTAATTATATCATTATATGTCAGTTTACACCAACTATTTTTCTTATGTGAAAAATCCACCATTCCGCTTTTCAATTTTTTCTAAATTCATTTCGATGCTTTTCAAAAAAATCATAAAAGTACCTTACATTTTCAAGTTCCGTCCAGTTTACTTCATCTAAATCTTCTGAATCAATATTATATATTCTTCCATTCAGCGTCCCCAGCATAAACGGTGAGTGCGTTGATATGATAAACTGGCATCCAAGAAATCTTGCCATGCTGTTTAATTTCTCCGCCAATATCGTTTGATTCTGCGGTGACAAGGAAACCTCCGGCTCATCTAACAGATACAACGCATCAGGCTCTATATAATCATCCAGCATTTGCAATGTAGTCTCTCCGTTTGAATACTTTTCCTGCGCGAATTTTATGATCTCCAACTGCCGATTCATCGTATAAGAATCCCTTAGCGTTTCTATTTCTTTCTTTGACAGCCCTCTCCTGACATGCTCATAAATATAGCCTTCTCCTAAAATCTTTTCCTGCTGTATTTTTTTGATTTCATATAAAATATCTTCACTCTTTATATATCGGCTTTTTGCAGGAATACCGGCTAGCTTTTTCCCTTCCTCATCCTCGCCTAATCCAAATTCGCATTCTTCTACAAAATTCATAAAATAGGAAGTGTTTCCATATTGGTTATTAGTTGCATATTCCTGCCCTTCCAGTTTTAGTTTATTCGCTATAATGTTCAGCATTGTAGATTTTCCGGACGCGTTATTGCCATATAAAATCGTGATCGGACTGAAAAGCAGCAGTCTTTCACTTTTTTCTGCAAATACATGGTAGGGATAGATATTGGGATTTTTCACTGTTTGTCTGGAAAACAGGAAGCTGTTTAGATAAATCATAACGATGCGATGCGTCCTTTCATTTATTATCAGCTGATCTATGTCATTACAAAATGATTTAATTCGTCTTCCTTTTTAACCAATTTAAATTGCACACGGTTAATCATCTCCTGTTCCTTTCCGTAAACGCTATTTTCTCATTTGCTATCTTCTGATTCTGCATTTTATATCACCCATAAATACACCCACAATCCTCAATCTCTTCCTCCCGATAATTTATCCTTTTCCTCACCAACTGGCACACACACTCCACATGCCCCGTATGCCCAAACTGATCCACAGCCCTAACCCTCCTCAGCTCATACCCTCCTCCGCACAGCACCTTCAAATCCCTTGCCAGCGTCGCCGGATCACAGCTCACGTAAACGATCCGTTCCGGCCGCATCGCAATCATGGTTTCCAGACATTTCTCATCACAGCCCTTACGCGGCGGGTCTACCACGATCACATCCGGATGCCGCATCTGCTCTTGAACCGGCCTTTCTTCCGCTCCCGGCCTTTTGCTCCCGTTCTTCTCTGTTCTTTCCTGACTGTCGACATCCTTTTTAATCTCTAGTCTGACGCTTTCGCCTTTTCCTGCATAAAACTCCGGCAGCACTTCCTCCGCCTTCCCCACAAAAAATTCCGCATTGGTAATCCCATTCCTGCGGGCATTCTCTCTCGCATCCTCTATGGCCTGCGGAATCACCTCTATGCCGTAAACCTGTTTCGCGCGTTTTGCCATAAAGAGGGAGATTGTCCCAATGCCGCAGTAGAGATCCCACACGGTTTCTTTTCCCGTAAGTCCCGCGTATTCCAGCGCAAGGCCATAAAGTTTTTCCGTCTGTCGCGGGTTCACCTGATAAAAGGACAAGGGCGAAATCTGAAATGTGATTTTTTCCGCGCCTTCCGCAGCTCCATCATCCACACTCCCGCTTCCCGCCGCACTACATCCAACACTCCCGTATTCCGCGAAAGTCATTGCATCCATTACCCTGAGGCTGTCTTCGATCCATCCGTTTCCCCAGAGCACCCGTATTTCCTGACCCATGATCACATTTGTTTTTTCCGTATTTATACTGAGAGATATGCTGACAATCTTCTTACGCACCAGTCTTGGCTCTTGCTTTTGAGCAGTCTGTTCGTCATTACCTGCCAGCACCCCGTCTCCCCGCGTTTTCTGTCCGTGGCCGCCTGTTGACGCGGCGCTCCCACCTTCCAGCCGCAGCTCCGTCAGCTTCTCCACCAACCTATCTTCACCCGGCAATTTCTTCCCATTGATCACCAGACACACCATGATTTCCCCTGTGGCAAAACCCGTGCGGATCAACACATGGCGCACCAATCCTTCCCCCGTCGTCTCGCGGTAGGCGCTCACCCCATTTTCTTTCATATAGGCAAGAACCGCCTCCAGAATCACCTTATTCTCAGGCAGTCCCAGCGGGCAGTCCGTGTTGGCGATAATGTCGTGGGTCCTGCCCGCATAAAAGCCCACTACCAACTCTCCGTTTTTATCGTACCCCACCGGATACTGCGCCTTATTGCGATAATGCCAAGGCTCCTCCATACCGACGATCGGCTCCATCACCACTTCGATCTGCTCCGGCGAAAAACCGCCGATACGCTGCAAATGATTACGCACCTTATTCTGTTTATAGACAAGCTGTCTCTCATATACCAGCGCCTGAATCTGACAGCCTCCGCATTGTCTGTGCAAGGGACATTTAGGCTCCACACGAAAAGGAGAAGGCGTCGCCACCTTCTCTACTCTCGCATAACCATAATTTTTCTTGCATTTGGTAATACGCGCATCAATGACATCCCCGATCACGGCGTCCTTCACAAACAGGGTATAGCCGTCTGCCCTGCCGATTCCCTCACCGTCATTTCCGATATCTTCAATTGTGATCCGCACAATATCATTTTTTTTATAACATTCCTGCTCCATAAACACCCTGCCCTGCTTATCGCATGATCTAATTGATTTTTTCAATCTATACGTCTTCACAGCATCCATATCCTAACTGCCGCTGCCGATTAGAAACGAATCTCTTTTATTCAACCCTCGTCCCGCGCAGATTCGACTCAAACAGTCTGTTAAATCCAAGCCAGCCCTGTTCCGTCGTACTCTCCAAAAGTTCCGTAAAAGTCTCTATCTTCGCATCCACGTTATCCGCAAAATTCAGGGCCACCGCCTCCACGATCGCGGGTTTCTTAGGCGAGCCGAACTCATACTCCCCGTGATGAGAAAGAATACAGTGCTTTAGTTCATTGGCAAGCAGCGCCGGAAATCCTTCTATCTCTTTCACTTTCTCCGCGATCATCTCGCTGCCGATCACGATATGACCGAGAAATTGTCCGTCGTCGGTGTAATCGTTCACCGGAAAAAGAGACAGCTCTTTTACCTTCCCGATATCATGGCAGATTGCTGCCGTCAAAAGAAGATCCCTGTTCAGAATGGGATATTGCTTACAGAAATAATCGCAAAGCCTTGTCACCGCCAGCGTATGCTGCAATAAACCGCCCACGAATCCATGATGTACCGTCTTTGCCGCGGAAGACTGCTGAAAAGCTTTGAGAAATGCCTGATCTTTTTTAAAAAAGGATTCCAATAACGTATGCAGGCAGGGATTTTGAACGCTGTCAATAAACCCGTAAAGCTCCTGCGTCATTTCTTGAATGCCGAACTTGCTGACAGGAAGATATTCCGCCGGATCGTATTCACCTTCCCTGCACTTGCGGACACGCTTTACATTAACCTGCAGCGCCCCCTGAAAGCTTGTCACATCACCGTAAACTTCTATGTAATCCAGACTGTCAAAGTCCTCGATGCCTGCGCTGTTGGGATCCCAGATCTTTGCGTCGATTGTGCCGCTCTTGTCCTGCAGGATTACATTGTCATAGGGTTTCCCGTTCTTGGTCACCGCCGACTGCTTATGCTTGCACAGATAGATATCCGACATTCTGTCGCTTTCCTTATAGTCCTTGATATACTTCATGTTATATGATCCTCTCTTTCCATTTCATAGTCTTACATTATAGACTCCCCAGCGTCACATCCACCTGCATCTCATGTCCTTGCCTCATCAGGGTAAATGTCAGCACATCCTCGGGTTTCGAGGTATACAATACGGCCAACAGTTCACTATAATTCATGATTTCAACATCCCCCACGCGAATTATGACATCGCCGCTTTGAATGCCGGCTGCCATAGCGGGAGAATCGATCTCGATCTCCCTGATATAAGCGCCTGCCGGCGTATCAATCTGCATATCCTCAATTGCTTTTTGGGGTACATCCGCACCATGCACGCCCAGATAGCATCTCTCCCTGTTATTTGACATCTGCTCAATCATACGCTTTAGCTCAGTGATACCGTAGGCTGTGAGAAGGTTTCCCATATCATTGCTGGTATTTACATTATCAATGATACCGATCACCCCACCCTGAAGGTTGATCAGAACGCCTGTCGCATTCCTGCTTCCGTAAATATCCGTCGTGATCTTTTTATATGCGGCATCCGGCATATCCATAACGGTTCCCGCGGATGTTACAATACCATAACTGATGGACCCGGCGGTTCCCAACGGACTGCCAAGTGCCGCCACCGGCGTCCCCGGAAGATTCACGCTGTTGGAACTGCCCAGCGTTGCTATACTGATCGCTTCCATCGTTTCTTTTGAGATAGAAAACAGCGGTACGGAGAGAATCGCGAGCCCCGTATTTTCGTCCTTCTGTACCAATTGCGCTTCCACCTGATTCTGATCGCAAAAAGTCACTTCGATGCTGTCCGCCCCGTCTAGGCCGCCCGCGCTGACCAGTATCAGTATGGCTTTTTCATTATTTGCTATAATGACACCTGAAGCCGAGGCAACATTCTCATAAATATTATTAAACCAGTCCACATCAGAAGTAACGCCAGCCACCGTCACTACCGCACGACTCGCCTCCTTCGTCAGGTTACGCAGTTCGTCGTAAACGACCTGATACTCCTCCAGTCCAAACTCTACCTGAGACAGCAGTTCCTCGATCTGCTCATCCACCACCGATTCCAAATCGACCGGTTCGGGAACTTCCTCTTCCTCCTCCTTCACCAGCATATCTTCCGGCCTCATTTCTTCTGCCACCGTCTCTTCCGGAAATGCCACTTCCTTCGGCTCCTCCTCCGGATAAAGGCGGTTGCTGATGACAGGCTCCAGAACCAGAAAGGTGAGGCAGGCCACCAGACCAAAGACCACCGCCATCACTGCAGTGGTCACCGTCCTGCGCAGAAGCTTCTTTTTATTGACCGGCTTCTGTTTTATTTTTTCCCGCATAAACTCCGTCTGCACGGAGGGCGTATACTGCGCCTGCTCCTTGACGGGTTCCGCATTCACGGGATTCTGCCCATTTTCTATTTCTGACATATGTGTTCCTTTCTTTTGCTTTTCTTTGGCAGTATCCAGTATAACACACTTCCTCCCTCTTTTGATAGTATTTTCTCCGCACTTGTGGTAGGATAATAGTATCGCAGTAAACTGTTCTGATATGGTGATTAACATGAATAAAAAAGCCTTACGTATTTTAGAATATGACAAAATCATCGCCCGCTTACAGGAGCACGCGACCTCGGCGCCCGGAAAACAGCTGGCGGCTGCCCTCGTTCCCATGACGGACTTAGAGGAGATCCGCGCGGCGCAGACACAGACCGCAGACGCTCTCAGCCGTCTCTTTGCCAAGGGCTCTACGTCTTTTGGCAGCAACCGGTATCTGGGAATGAGTCTGAAATCTCTGGAAGTGGGGAGCGTCCTCTCCATTGCAGAGCTTCTTCGCATTGCCTCTTTTCTGGAGAATGTGAACCGCATCAAGACTTACGGCCGCAAAGAACGGGACGATGTTCCGGGTGACTCGCTGGACGTCTGGTTTAATATGCTGGAGCCGCTAACACCACTGGCGAATGAAATTGGCCGCTGCATCCTGTCGGAAGAAGAGATCGCCGACGATGCGAGCGCGGCGCTGAAACACATCCGCCGCAGCATGACGATCACCAACGACCGCATCCACTCACAGTTAAATTCCATGATAAACGGCTCCCTGCGCACGTATCTGCAGGACGCCGTGGTGACCATGCGCAATGACCGCTACTGCATTCCCGTAAAGGCGGAGTACAAAGGGCAGGTATCCGGCATGATCCACGACCAATCCTCCACAGGTTCTACTTTTTTTATTGAACCTACCGCGATCGTCAATCTAAACAATGAATTAAAAGAACTTTCATTAAAGGAGCAGGAAGAAATCGAAGCCATCCTTGCTTCCCTGAGCGCGCAGGCCGCAGCCCACACTGAGGCGCTCCAGGCAAATCAGGAAGCCATGACACAGCTTGACTTTATTTTTGCCAAGGCGAATCTGGCGATGGAACAGAATGCCGCCATGCCCCTCTTTAACACGGAGCATCGTATCCATATCCGCAAGGGGCGGCACCCTTTGATCGACAAAAAAACGGTCGTGCCGGTGGACATCCTTCTGGGGACAGACTTTGACCTGCTCATCATTACGGGACCCAACACGGGCGGCAAGACGGTGGCGCTAAAAACGGTAGGTCTTCTGACGCTGATGGGACAGGCCGGTCTGCACATTCCTTCCCTTGACCGTTCGGAGCTTTCCGTTTTTCACGAAGTATATGCCGATATCGGCGACGAGCAGAGCATCGAACAGAGTCTTTCCACTTTCTCTTCGCACATGACGAGTATTGTGTCCATTTTGAAGGAAGCGGACGCAGATTCTCTCTGTCTCTTCGACGAGCTGGGTGCGGGGACGGATCCGACCGAAGGCGCGGCGCTTGCCATTTCGGTGCTGGATCATCTGCACGGACGGGGCATCCGCACTATGGCCACCACACATTACAGCGAATTGAAAGTTTATGCGCTTTCCACGCCTTTCGTAGAAAACGCCTGTTGCGAATTTGACGTGGAAACGCTCCGGCCCACCTACCGCCTGCTGATCGGCATTCCCGGAAAAAGCAACGCTTTTGCGATCTCATCCAGACTCGGCCTGCCGGATCACATCATTGAGGACGCGAAAAAGCATATTTCTCAGGAGAAGGAAAGTTTCGAAGACCTGCTTGCGAATCTGGAAAACAGCCGCCTTACTATTGAGAAAGAGCAGGCGCAGATTGAAAGCTACAAGCGGGAAATCGAGGCCTTAAAGGAGCGGCTGACCGCCAAGCAGGAAAAAATCGACCAGTCGCGCGACCGTATTATCCGGGAAGCCAACGAAGAAGCCCGTGAAATCTTACAGAACGCGAAAGAACTCGCGGACGAGACCATCCGCACCTTTCAGAAGGCGGGAAACGCTTCCATTCAGGAACTTGAAAAATCCCGCAGGAAAGTGCATGATAAAATATCGGAAAAGAATGAAAAACTCGCGCTGAAGCAGGAAAAACCCACACATAAAATCCTGAAGCCAAACCAGCTCCATCTGGGCGACAGCGTAAAAATCGTTTCCATGGGATTAAAGGGCAGCGTCAGCTCTCTCCCCGACAAAAACGGCAGGCTGTTTGTACAATGCGGCATCATCCGTTCCCAAGTCTCTCTTGACGATCTGGTCCTGCTCGACGAAGAGACGATCACCACTGGAAAGATGCAGCGCTCCTCCTCCGGTAAATTGAAAATGTCAAAGTCCTACACAATTTCCACCGAGATCAACCTTATTGGCAAAACCGTAGACGAAGCGCTCTCGGAACTGGACAAATATCTGGACGACGCCTACCTCGCCCATCTGCCGAGCGTCCGTATCGTTCACGGGAAAGGCACCGGCGCGCTCAGAAAAGCGGTGCAGGGCTATCTGAAAAAAAATAAGGTCGTAAAAAGCTACCGGCCCGGCGAATTTGGAGAAGGCGACGCCGGCGTAACGATTGCAGAGTTTAAGGAGTAAAGATATGGTAAACAAGCAAAAAATTTTGATCGTGGACGACGACAACAACATTGCGGAACTGATCTCTCTCTATCTGACGAAGGAATGCTTTGAGACGATGATCGTCAATGACGGGGAATCGGCTCTGAAGACGGTGGACAGTTTTGCGCCGAACCTGATGCTCCTCGATCTGATGCTGCCCGGCATTGACGGTTATCAGGTCTGTCAGGAAGTGCGCTCCCGTTCCACGCTTCCCATTATCATGCTCTCCGCCAAAGGCGAAGTCTTTGACAAGGTGCTCGGTCTGGAACTTGGCGCCGACGACTACATGGAAAAACCCTTTGATTCCAAAGAACTGGTGGCCCGCGTGAAAGCGGTTTTGCGCCGTTATAAACCCGTGGTTCTGGAACCAAAAAATGCGGATGTAAAGAGCGTGGAATATCCGGATCTGATCATAAATCAGACCAATTATTCCGTGATCTACATGGGTCAGACCATCGAAATGCCTCCTAAGGAGTTAGAACTCCTCTATTTTCTGGCATCCTCTCCCAACCATGTCTTTTCCAGAGAACAGCTTCTGGATCAGATCTGGGGTTACGAATACATAGGGGACAGCCGCACGGTAGACGTGCATGTCAAGCGGCTTCGCGAGAAGATTAACGATCACGAGCGCTGGCGTATCGCTACGATCTGGGGCGTAGGCTACAAATTCGAGGTAAGGTGATACGATGCGAAAAACCCTCTATTTAAAGTTAATACTGGCTTATATTATCTTCGGGCTTTTCGGTTTTCTGGTGGTGGCTACTTTTGTGTCCGACATGACCGTTAACCACCTGACGAAGGAAAAGGCGGACGCGCTTTATCGCGAAGCTACTCTGATCGCGAATACCTACGCTGCCGACCTCTATAATACCGACGTTGCTCTGGAAACAGTAAAATCACAACTGGACGCGCTGGACACCTACTTAAACGCTACGATCTGGATCATCAATCCGTCAGGCCGCATGATCCTCGATTCGTCCGCACCTATCGACGTGGAGAACGAAGTCGTGGTGGAAAATTTTGACCCCACCGTCACTGCCGGTTCCTACTACACGAAGGGAGACTTTTTCCGCACTTTTGACGAGGAAATGCTGAGTGTCTTAGCGCCCATCACCTCGGACTACAAGGTGAAAGGCTACGTAGTCATCCACGCCTCCTTAAACAGTATCCACGCCGAAACGAACCAGCTGTTAAATATCTCCTACATTATGCTCATCATCCTCTTTCTGCTGTCTCTGATCATTTTGATCTTTTTCACGGAGATGGTCTATATCCCTCTGCGCAAGATCACGGAAGCAACGGAACAGTACGCCAGCGGAAATATGCACTACGAATTTAGCGTAGAGAGCGAAGACGAAATGGGATATCTGGCCGCCATCCTCTCCTATATGGCCGGCGAGATCGCCCGCTCAGAAGACGACCAGAAGAAGTTCGTAGCCAATGTCTCCCACGACTTCCGCTCCCCCTTGACTTCTATCGACGGCTACCTAAAAGCGATGCTGGATGGCACGATCCCGCCTGAAATGTATGAGAAATATCTGACCATTGTCCTAAATGAAACAGAACGCCTGACCAAACTGACAAACAGTCTCCTGACCTTAAACAACCTAAACACAAAAGGCATCATGTTAAACCGGACGGATTTTGAGATCAATGCCGTCATCCGCAATGTGGCCGCTTCTTTCGAGGGCACCTGCCGCAAAAAGACCATCGGCATCGAATTAGTCCTTACGGGCGACGAGATGTATGTGGTCGCCGACATGGATAAGATACAACAGGTGCTATACAACCTTTTAGACAACGCCATTAAGTTCAGCCATCACGATTCCCTTATCAAGATCGAAACCACCGAAAAGCATAATAAGATTTTTGTAAGCGTAAAGGATACCGGAATCGGCATCCCCAAAGACGATTTGAAACTGATCTGGGACCGTTTTTACAAGTCAGATCTTTCCAGAGGCAAAGACAAGAAAGGAACGGGGCTCGGCCTGTCCATCACCAAGGAGATCATTCAGGCACATGGGGAAAACATCAACGTGATCAGTACAGAAGGCGTAGGCACAGAATTTATCTTCTCTCTGCCAAAATCAGCCGTGGAAGATGACGACTGACCGGCAAGCCAACGTCAATATCCCTCCGCACCGGGCGGTGTAAACGCTTCCGCTTCTTTTGCAGAAATTTTAATATACGGAAGCCTGATCGTATTGCCGTTTAGCTTGTCAATGGAACTGACTGCGCCATCTGTCGAAAGTGTATAGGCAAGTTCCAGCATAGCGGCTGCCTGTCCTTCTTTGTCATTGTATACCGTACCGATCATCTCACCGTTTCTGACCGCTTCCAGTCCGACATCCGTTCCGTCTATTCCCACCACTGCCGGCCAATCGCCCTGCGGGATATTCTGTGCCTTCAGCGCGTCTATCGCTCCCAGCGCCATATCGTCATTGTTAGCCAAAACTAATTCTATCTGACTCCCATACTGCTCCAACATCTGATTCATCTTGGTCTGCGCCTGCGCCCGGTTCCAGTTCGCGATCGCATAGCCTAATTTTTCTACAGACACTCCTTTTTGTATCATCGTATTTACAGAATATTCTGTGCGTACAATCGAATCCTGATGTCCCACTTCTCCCTCTAATACGATATACTGAAAAATTCCATCCCGATTCTTATCCAATTCCTCCTGCTCATGAAAGGCCTCTGCTGCCAGCTCTCCTTCCATGATTCCGGACTCAAACGCCTCTGCGCCGACATAGTACAATTTATCCCAACGCCCCAGATCCTCCTCGACCAGCTCTCTGTTAAAGAAAATCACCGGCACGTTATTCTTTTCCGCCGTATCGATAATGGTCGTCGGATCCGTCCGGTCCACCAGATTGATGCAGATCACGTTACACCCTTCCTCGATCATGGATTCCACCTGCTCGTTCTGCGTAGACTGGCTGCCTGACGCGTTATAGATCTCCACATTGATCGTAATGCCCGTCTCTTCCTGTTTCTGCGTAGCATAAGCGTTAAATGCCGTCATCATCTGTCCGACAAACGTATCATACTGATCGTAAACGGAAATTCCGATCTTAATGTTTTTGACCGGCTGCTCTTTGGACGGGCCGCAGCCGGTAATTAAAAGCATCCCCAGCATCACAGCCGCCAGCACTCTTCTTTTTTTCATTATCATCTCTGTTACTCCATTTTAAAATTACTGCACCAACGGAAATAATATCTTTTGATTATCTTCTTCATACATGGTTTCCGGCCGCACCACCAAAAAATTTACCATCGAATCCCGCCGCGCGGCAACATGATCCTGCAGCTGCGCCGCCATCACCGCCACGCTCTGATATCCCATATGAAATTCATTTGGCACGATCAGCACATCGATTAGTTTTTTATCAAGATAATAAACATTTTTTTCCGAGCATCCCACCCCGTACAACGGGCAGGACGGCGTTTCCGGTTCCAAAAGATAATCTACCGCCCGCTCCGTCTCATCGTTTTCCAGCGCGATCAGGATTTCAACGTTTTGCAGCTGTTCTTCCGTAAGCGCTGTCTGCATTACCTCATATTCTCCAATCTCCCAGATAATTTCTGCACCGGTTCCCTCCATTTCCTTCAGGAATCCGTCCAGCCGCTGTTTTTGTGACAATCTTTCCTGATTCCCTGACAGGATCCCGATTTTTTTCCCTTGCAGCTTTTTTTCATCCTCCTTAAGAGATACTGCAATCATCCTGCCCATTTCATAATTGTCCGGTATCACTGCCGGAAATACGCCTTCCGGTTCCACGTCCGTCTCCACCAGCAGGATATCTACAATTCCGGCGGCTTCCTGCATCTGTGTAAGAAGTTTATCCTTGTCGCTCTCACACATTTGAATGATAATACCCTGCGCGCCGTTTTCCTTCTCCCTCTCGATCAGCACCTTTTCTTCCTCAAGATCAGGCAGTTCACCGGTCGATACAATATTAAGCTGAACATGATGATCTCTTGCCGCCTGCTTGAGTCCCTCCCGAAAGGCAAACCAACGGTCGCTGCTGCTGTTATCGACGATCACCGATACCGGATACAGTTTCTCCGGCTGCCTCCGGTTCAGCATACCATAGGAGGCATACGCGATCACGGCAAAAACTACCGCAATCAGGCACCCAAAATAAATTCTGTTTTTGTTCATTTACGTCCCCTCTATATCTGCTGCTTGCCAGCCTCCAGCTTATCTCTTGTCTCCTCCGCATAAGGAACAAACGGCAGATGGATCCGTACCGTAGTTCCCTCATCCGGCGCACTCTCAATCTCCAGTCCGTATGCCTCGCCAAAGCACAGGCGAATCCGATTATGCACATTGATCAGACCTACCCCCGAGCCGCGTTTGCGCACACGATGACTGTCTTTTAGAAGCTGACCGACCTCTTCCTCCGGCATACCAAGACCGTTATCCTTCACTTCAATATAAATATCATCATTTTGTTGATACCCTTTTACCAGAATCTCTCCTTCTCCATCCATATGTTCCACTCCATAATAGATGGCGTTCTCCAAAAGGGGCTGCACCACTAATTTGATCGTACAACAGGACAGAATCTCCGGCGCAATCTCAAACGTTACGCGAAAGATATCTTTATAGCGCACCATTTGAATATTCATATAATTTTCCGCATGTTTTAACTCATCCTCCACGCGGATGACTGTTTTCCCGCGGCTTAAACTGATACGGAATAAACTGGCAAGCTGCGTGACCATGAATACTGCGTCCTGATAGCGTTCCCCCTCGATCATCCACACGATAGAATCCAGCGTATTATACAAAAAATGCGGATTGATCTGTGACTGCAGGGCATCCAGCTCGCTCTTTCTCTTTTCTTCCTGTTCCACCAGAATATCCTGCATCATCTGTCTGATCTGCGCCACCGTCGCGCGCAGCGCTCTTCCGAGATGTTCTACCTCGATTGGTCCGCCCACGTAAATATCAGAATCAAGGTTTCCTGTTTCCCATTCTTTTACGGAATCATTTAATTTTTGCAGCGGCTTGGCAATCTGTCCGGACACAAGCTGATTGATGACAACCAGCGTTAAAAGCGACAGCGCTATCAGCATGATCATAAAAAACCGCATATCCTTTAATCCCATCTGAAAAGAGGTCATCGGTGTCACGCTGACGATCTTCCATCCGGTATAGCTGATCGTCTTGACAGTGATCAGTCTTCTTTCCCCGTCAAACATTTCCTCATGGCTTCCGTCGTCATACCGTACCGCCTCGAGATTATTCTCCTGATATAAGTCCGCATAGATCAGTTTCTGCTTCGGATGATAGATGATCTCTCCCGCGCTGTCCGTCAAATACAGATATTCCGATGTCTTCGCTTTATTTGCCTTCGACAAGAGCTGCTCGATACTGCTGTAATTCATATCGACCAGCAAAACGCCCAGCGCGGATTTTCCGTTATTGGTCAGCTCTACCGCACGACTTAATGAGATCACCCAGTAATATCGATAGGAGGGATCGTCAAAGAGATTCTGTACATGGGGCGCAGAGAAATGAAAATTCTCCATCTGTCCCATAGCCTCCTGAAACCATTCCCGCTTTGCCGCTTCTGCATTTTCCTTTTCATTCGCCACGGGAGCAGCGGCAACGAGCTGTCCTTCATTGGTATAGCAGGCAATACTGATCAGATTATCTTTATTGGCCTCATAGAGCAGATTCATCTCCACGCCCATGCTCTCATAGCCCAGATCCTTGTCCTTGATCACAGAATAGTACATGGCATCGGAAATACGACGCATATTGCGCAGATAATCTTCCAGATTGATGGCTGCCTGATTAAGCACCTGTTCCGTCCGTTCAATCGTAATATCCTTCGTCTTATTTACAAATTGCTGGTAAAGCATAATACTCAAAAAACATACGCTGCACACAGATATGATCGTGAAGGAAATAGATATGGTCATCTGAATGCTGTAAGACCGGCGCCTGCTCTCATATTTACTTTTCTTATTGGAAAAAATTTTTCTTGCCCTGTTCACATCTGTTCCCGCTTACTCATCTTATATCTCGATGGCGACACACCGAACTTCTTTTTGAATACATAACTGAAATAATTGGGATCGGAGTATCCCACCTTCTCCGCTACAATATAAGTTTTCTCATCCTGCTCCAAAAGAAGTTCTTCCGCTTTCTCCATTCTACAGTCTGTCAAATAATTAATAAACGTTTTTCCTGTATCTTTTTTAAATAAAGTGGAAAAATATGCCGTGCTGACGCCCAGATTCCGGCATATAGTCTCTACGGAAAGATTCTGCTCCCCGTAATGCTCGTGCACATATTCGACCGCCTTTTCCACAAAGGATTTCTCCGTATCATCCCTTTCGCTATAAGCCATATCCTGCATCCTGCCGGTGACTTCAAGCAGCCAGCTTTTTAATTCTTCCGGCGATTCTATCTGCATGGCATGTCCGTAAATATCCTGCTGCTTTTCAAATATTTTTTCCATGTTGATCTTACTTCTGCAAAAACGGAACGCCTCTGTGATAAAAGTCATCACAAAGATTCGATATTTCATTATCGAAGAAGAATTTTGAACGAGATGTTTTACCCCTTCCGTCACCGCCTGCTCCAGCTTTTCCCGATCTCCCAACCTGATCTCCCGGATGATCTTCTTAATGCTTTCACTTTCCTCCCACCCATCTTCTTTTTCTTTATAGGGATCGGTTTCCGCAATATTAATAGCCCGCCCGGAGCCATACAGCACCCGATAAGAAACGGCGTGTCTTGCGCTTTCATAAGAAACGGACAATTCTTCCATCGCACCGCACATATAACCGATGCCGGCAGTAACGGTAATTCCGCAGGCGCGTTTGGCAAGCTTACAAAATTTATCCAACGCATCCGTATATCCTGCGCCCGCATTTTTCTCATCCGCAATCGCAGTGATCAGGATCACATCCCCCAGATATACGAAAATCCTGCTGTCCCAATTTTTCTGCAGCTGCTCTTCCGCCAGACGTTTCACGGAAATCGCCGCCAAAGAGGAATCCATCTGCTCCGGAAGGGTTGTCCTGCTGATATGCAGGACCGTCACGATATAGGCCGCCTTCCCCCATTGAATCTGGTAATTACGCATTCCCTCTTCAATCTGCTCCTGCGTCAGTCTCCCCTCCAGCAGTGCGATATAAAAATTTTCCTGCAGCACCGGCAGGCTTTCCAGATAATACTGCCGCAGTTTATCGACATTGCGCCTTTCATCCAGCTCCCTGTCCAGATCCGTTTTGATGCGCTCAAACACTTCCCGCAGCTCTTTCTCATTAACGGGCTTTAAAATATATTCCGTAGCTTCAATCTTGATCGCTTCTTTGGCATATTCAAACTCATCAAAGCCGGAAAAAATAATGATCTTTATTTTCTGATAGGCCTCTTTCAGCTTCCTGCTCAATGTAAGACCGTCCATATAGGGCATCTTGATATCCGTCATCACAACATCGGGCTGCAGCTCCTCCGCCATTTCCAAAGCCTCCACGCCGTTATGTGCATAGCCGACAATATGAAACCCCATACCTTCCCAATCCAATTTTTTAATAATGATCTGACAGACCTCTTTTTCGTCATCCACCAACAGAACGTTATACTGAGCCATCTTGCCGTTCTCCTTCTCATACTACCTATGATCCATCCTATCCGCCGTATCGTCGTTCCATACGGCGCCACAAGATCCCCATGAGCAGAGCAGCCGCTATAAACTCTATAAGCGCCACATAGACATTTACACACAAAAGAAATGCCATCCCCAATGCCGCAAATGCCAAAAACAAAATCAGCGCGCCTGCCCATTTTGTGTACATTACCTCGTCCTTCACCGGCGGTTTATCCTTTCCCCTGATTGCGGAAATGTCTTTTTTGACCAATACCCTCACGCCGTAATAGGCAAAAACCGCAGCCAACAATAAAGGAATCCCCGCGATCTCTAAAAAACTGCTTCCTTCCATAGTTACCTCCATATGCGAACCTGCGCATTTAAAACAGCGGCCGAAGGATACCTCCGGCCGCTATGCAAATCCTATTATTTCTTAGCGATGTATTTTCTGATATCCAGCGAAATTGCTACAAAGATAACGATACCGATCGCTATGTACTGCGCATTTGCGTCTACGCCGAGGTACTGAAGCGCTACCTTTAGAAGCTCAAAGACCGTCACACCGATCACTGCCGAACTGACTCTTCCCCGGCCGCCTGTGACGGACACGCCGCCGATGGTACAGGCTGCGATCGCCTCCATCTCATAACCGTACCCCAGTGCCACCGAAGCACCGCCTGACTTTGCGCCCAGCATGAATCCGGCAAGTCCGTACATCGCCGCCGCCTTCATGTAGATCAGGATCAATGTCAGTTTCACCGGTACGCCGGCCACTTCCGCCGCCTGCATATTGCCGCCGATCGCATACATATATTTGCCATGGCGCGTCATATTGAAAATAAACCATGTGATCGCCGCCACGATAATGGCTATCCATATCAGATAATTGATGCCCAGAAACTTCCCGCTGCCGATATCCGTATAGGCCTTCACATATCCGCCGAGCGGCGTTGCCTTCGTATAGATCATGGAAATACCGTATACAATCTCCATCATGGCCAGCGTCGCAATAAAGGGCGGTACGCTTAGATATGCAATGAAAAATCCCGTAACCGATCCAAACAATGCGCAGATCACCATCACGATCACCATTACAAGCAAGGGATTGAGCGGTTCCATATCCGGAAAAAACTTGTTGGAATAATCCATCTTCTGCAGTAGCGTACCCGCGATACAGCCGCCAAAACCGATCATACGACCTGCGGACAGATCGCAGCCGGCGGTGATTACGCAGCCGGCAATTCCTAATGCGATGACCAGTCTTGCACTGATGTTCATCAAAATATTCATCAGGTTATTCGTGGTAAAGAAATTGTCCGAGGTAAAACCGGTGTAAATAACTAGAACAAACATAACGATGATAACACCGTTGTTGATAAAAAAGTCATTGATTTTCTTTTTATTGATCTTTCCCATATTCGTATCCTCCCACCGTCAGAACTGTGTTGCAAATGCCATCACTTTTTCCTGTGTCATGTCTTCCCGGTCGCCAAGCTCACCTGTCAATTTCCCATTACACATGACACAGATCCTGTCCGCCATACCCAAAAGCTCCGGCATTTCCGAAGATATCATGATAATTGCCTTGCCCTGTTTCGCAAGCGATCTCATGATCTCATAGATCTCATGCTTCGCTCCCACATCGATACCGCGGGTCGGCTCATCCATGATCAAAATATCCGGATCGTTTGCCAGCCATCTGGATACGATCACCTTCTGCTGATTACCACCCGACAGATTCGATATATGCTGCTTCATACTGGGGGTCTTAATTTTCAGCATCTGGATGCTGTCATCTACGATTTTATTTATTTTCTTATGGTCAAGAATAAATTTTGCCAGCAGGTTCTTCTTGTAGACGGAAACGCCCACATTATCTTTCACGGAAAGACAGCCGAAAATACCGTTTCCCCGGCGATCCTCCGTAATCAGTCCAACCCCTGCGTTCATGGCGTCGATTGGATGCTTGATCTTAACCTTGTTCCCATGAATGAAAATCTCGCCAGAAGCCACATTGCGGATTCCAAAAATACCTTCCATCAGCTCCGTCCGCTGCGCGCCTACCAATCCACCAAAACCAAGGATCTCTCCTTTGCGGAGCGTAAAACTGACATCCTGAAAAGAATTGCTGTGAATGGAACACAGATTCTTTACCTCCATAACGACCTCGCCCACATCCTGCGCTTTCTCCGGATAGATATTAGTAAGTTCACGTCCTACCATCTTTTCTATGATCTGGTCCGTGGTGAGCTCATCCGCCCGCCATGTCCCTACATAAGTACCGTCCCGCATGACCGTGATATCGTCGGCGATCCGCTTAATCTCATCCATCTTATGAGAAATATATACCATGGTGACGCCCTTATCCCGCAGATCGTTCATAATGCGAAACAACGCTTCCACCTCATTGTCCGATAGAGACGAGGTGGGCTCATCAAAAATAACGACTTTCGCCTGCTGCGATACGGCTTTCGCGATCTCGACAGACTGCATCTGCCCGATGGAAAGCGTACCAAGCTGCGCTTTAGCCGGAAAATCCATCTTCACTTCCTGCAGCCACATCTCCGTATCCGCATACAGTTTTTTATGGTCAATCACCTGTAAAGGCCCGAATTTTTTGACGGGAAACCTGCCAAGATAGAGATTTTCCCCCACACTTCTTGCCAGTACAGGCTGTAACTCCTGATGCACCATGGCGATACCGTGTTTCATTGCTTCATCAGGGTTTCCGATCTCAATTTTCTGCCCATCCAGAATGATCTCTCCCGCATCCATTTTATAAATACCAAAAAGGCATTTCATCAGCGTGGATTTCCCCGCTCCGTTTTCACCCATCAGAGCATGGACCGTACCCGGTCGAAGTGACAGCTGCACATTGTCCAGCGCTTTTACACCCGGGAACGACTTACAGATTCCCTTAAGCTCCAGTTTATAGTCAGCCATGTTACCCCTCCTTCTATACCTTCTTCCTATAAAAAAGCAGGGTGCGGGCGCGCCAGCGCATCACCCGCACCTTGTACTAACTATCAGATGTTGACTGATCCAAAGGTTATTTCACCATATCCAGCACTTCCTGTGCCTTATCCTGCGTCACCTTCACATAGTCACAACCGATATAATGCTCATTGCCTGCGCCTGTCAGATAATTGATAGCCGCATCTGCCGCACTGTGAGACTGTGAGAAGTGATCGTTAAATACGGTGCCTGTCATAGTTCCTGCCAATACATTCTCAAGCGCCTCGGACAGAGCGTCCACACCTACCAGATAGATATCCTGACCAACCGTGCGGCCTGCTGCCTCGATCGCCTGTAATGCGCCGAGAGCCATAGCGTCATTGTTACAGAAGACTACTTCCACATCGTTACCGTACTGTGCAAGCGCATTTGCCACGATAGACTGCGCCTGATCCTGCTGCCAGTTACCAACCTGATCGCTTAAGCACTCAACCTCTAAACCTGCATCGGTAAGAGCTTTGACAGAGAACTCGGTACGATACTGTGCGTCAACGTTCTCCGGATCGCCCTCTACCATGATGTAGTCTACCTTACCGTTGCCGTTCATATCAACCTTCTCCAAACCAAGGTCTACGATCATCTCACCCTGAAAAGTACCGGACTGACGTGCGTCGCAGCCTACATAAGTAACATTCCAGTCATTGTCAGCCCATCTCTTCTCTTCGTCCTCTCCGGGCTCACGGTTGATATATACCAGAGGGATGTTCGCCGCTACGACCTTATCCGTGATGGTCTCTGCAGAAGAGGAATTCACCGGATTGATGATCAGTACATCAACGCCCTCTGCGATGAAGTTATCGATCTGTCCGGACTGTGTCGCCTGATCGTTTGCGCCGTCAACGATCTTGATGTTATCTTTGCTGAAGCCCTGCGCGATCAGATAATTCTCAAGCTCAGTGCGGAACAATGTCATGAAGTTATCGGAAAACTGATAAATACATACGCCTACCTTCATGTCTGCAAGGCTGCCGGATGCTTCCGCCGCAGGCGCTTCCGCATCAGCCGCAGAGGTGTCCGCTGCCGGTGCTTCCGTATTCGCTGCCGGCGTATTATCCGCTGCCGGTGCAGATGCGGGCGTCTCTTTGTTGCCGCAGCCCATCATCAGGGTCGCGATCATTGCCGTTGCCATCATAATACTCAATACTCTCTTTTTCATATTTTACCTCCCTATATTGTTTTTGAACTGTTGCATTGTTATTATAGCAATCAGAAAATACGAAAAACATAGAATATTCTTCTGTCTACCTTGAAAATTCTTCGATTTTTTTGTTTATTTCGCGCATATCCAAGATATTTATTGAAAATTATGTGTGCAGATTGCTACTTTTTGGCATAATCAGCAAAAAAAAGAAGAAATCCTTTGATTGGATCTCTTCCTCTTAATTTTCCGGTTCATTCTTCCTTCCAGCTCAGCCGATGCAGCGCTCCCTCTCGCTGCATCCCTGCAAATCCGGTCTGCCGCAGTGCCTCATACAATACGATTGCCACCGCGTTTGACAAATTTAACGACCGTATCTCCTCAAGCATCGGAATGCGGATACAGGTCTCCTTATTCTCTACCAGAAGCTCTTCCGGTATCCCGGCGCTCTCCTTACCGAACATGATGTAATCACCCGGTGAAAAATCCGCCTCCGTATATAAGCGCTTTGCCTTCGTGGTGGCATACCAGATTTTCGCCCTGGGATTCTTTTCCCGAAATTCCTGCATATTCATATAGCGGGTGACGTTCAGTTGATCCCAGTAATCCATGCCCGCCCGCTTAATAGACTTCTCATCCAGATGAAATCCCAGCGGCTCAATCAAATGGAGCGCCGTACCCGTTGCCACACAGGTACGGCCAATATTCCCCGTATTCGCCGGAATCTCCGGCTGATGTAAGACTATGTTCATTGTTTTCCCTATTTGTGCTCTCTGAGTCTTTGGATAAACGCCCCTATCTTCCCGATCGCCAATTTCAGATTCTCCAGAGAGTAAGCATAAGAGATTCGCAAGAATCCTTCCCCGCAGTCCCCAAAAGCTGTTCCGGGCACTACCGCCACTTTCTCCTCCTCCAAAAGCCGCTCCGCAAACTCCTCGCTGGTCAGGCCAAACTCCTTGATGCAGGGGAAGATATAAAACGCGCCAAACGGCTCAAAGCACTCCAGCTTCATCTCGCGGAATGCGTTCATTAGATAGCGTCTCCTCTGATTGTATGCCGTACGCATCTCGGCTACGTCATCGTCCCCGTTCTTTAAGGCTTCCACCGCCGCGTACTGACTGGTGGTAGGTGCACACATGATCGCAAACTGGTGGAGCTTTAACATCTGCTCCAAAATCGGTCTGGGACCGCAGGCATAGCCCAGCCGCCAGCCCGTCATGGCAAACGCCTTAGAAAAGCCATTGATAAGGATGGTCCGCTCCTGCATCCCCTCGATCTGCGTGATGGACACATGCTTCTCCTTATAGGTAAGTTCCGCATAAATTTCATCAGACATGACAAGTATGTCATGTTCTCGGATTACCGCCGCGATCTCTTCCAGATCCTTTTTCTCCATAATAGCCCCTGTGGGGTTATTGGGGAAAGGCAGCACCAAAAGTTTGGTCTTGTCCGTGATTGCATCCTCCAGCTCTTTCGCCGTCAGACGAAACTCATTCTCCGCCTTTAACTCGATGATCACCGGTACACCGCCCGCCATGATCGCACAGGGTTCATAGGACACGAAGCTAGGCTGCGGGATCAATATTTCATCTCCCGGATTTATGACTGCGCGCATCCCGACGTCGATCGCCTCGGAACCGCCGACCGTCACCAGCACCTCATGTACCGGATCGTATTTGACGCCCTGCTTTCTCTCCGTGTATTTACAAATTTCCTCTTTCAGCTCTTTCAGGCCGGCATTCGAAGTATAGAAGGTGCGTCCCTTTTCCAAAGAATAGATACCCTCGTCCCGGATATGCCACGGCGTATCGAAATCAGGCTCGCCCACACCCAGCGAGATCGCGTCATCCATTTCGCTGACCAGATCGAAAAATTTCCGGATACCCGAAGGCTTCAGGCCGACAGCCTGCTTTGATAACATATCTTTCACGGTGTCACCTTCTCTCTGGTATCTTCGTATTTCTTCGCTAATATCGTCCCATGGTCTTTATATTTTTTGAGAATAAAATGCGTTGCCGTACTTAAAACGGATTCCAGCGTAGAAAGCTTATCGGATACAAAGCCGGAAATCGCCTTCAGGGACTTTCCTTCCAGCGTGACAAGCAGGTCATAGCCGCCGGAGATCAGGTAAACAGACGTCACTTCGGGGTATTTATAGATGCGCTCCGCAATGTTATCAAATCCCTGTCCTCTCTGGGGCGTTACCCGCACCTCGATCAAAGCGGAGACCTTCTCAATCGAAGTCTTTTCCCAGTCGATCATCGTGTGATACCCGCAAATGATCCCCTCATCTTCCAACGCCTGCAGCTCATTCACGACATCGATCTCTTCCGCTCCAAGGATCACCGCCAGCTCTTTTAAGTCGATGCGGCTGTTCCTTTCTATGATTGCTAATAATTCCTCTCGCATTTTTCTTTTCCTCCTCTACTATTTTAATCTCTTGGCTTATTCAGATAACTTTTCCTGCCCTGATTATAAAGCACTCTCTCCTTCCCCCGCGTCGTCCTGCCGATCACCGCCGCCATAATCCCCTCCCGCGCAAGCGCCGCTACGAGGGTATTCCCATTCTCAGCCGTCATCAGCAGACATCCGCCTGATGAGAGTTCATAGGGATTTTCTCCAAAAAACTCACAGATCTCAATGGTTTCCTGCCGCACGGGAATCCTTCTTAAATCTGCTTCCAGTCCGACGCCGGCTTCCTGCGCCATCTCCCAAAGCCCTGTCAAAATCCCGCTCTGAGACAGGCTGCGTATGCCGCCGACGCCGGACTTCATGGCGGTAGCGGCCTCCGGTATGACCGACAGGTACCGGTCGAACGCGGCGGCTTCATCGATCATGCGCGCAGGGAACCGTTCCAAAAGCCGTTCTCTGTGCTGCGCCGCCAGCCGCACCGTTCCCTCCAGCGCGATCCACTTGCTTGCCACGATATCCTGATCCGCACACGCACAAACGGCGCAGACTTCCCCCAGTCCCGCGCCGCCTTGCACCTCTTCTTTATCGGGTTTATCGTTTACCTGTCTCATAGTTCATGCCTTATTCATTATAGTGACTATATTACCATCCTGTGTTAACTGTTAAGACCGTGTTATTCTGCGGGCGGAGGCGGTGCCTGTTCCGGTGGGGGCGCTTGTTCCGGCTGCTGTGCCTGCGCTGCTGCCGCTGCCGCTTCTGCCGCTGCGCGGAAAGAACCTGCCACTGCCTTTACCTGATCCACGCTGTTGGTTGCTACGGCTGCCATGATCGTATTGTAGGCATTGGGATCCTCAGTCGCCACTCCCACGGTCGCGCTTCTGGGCGCTTTCATGTAGGAGCTGCTGTTGATCTGCTCACGGCTGACCTCCACGCCGTTCTCTTTCACGATCTTCCAAAGCTTCGCTTTATATCCGATATGGGCGGATTGTACGCTGCAAAAGCCTATGGGCATCGACTCATCTACATAAATCACTTCCGAGTCCGGCTCGATCCGCTCGATCACTTCGCTCTCGTAGCTCACTTCCCGGCCGCTGTCTCTTGTCTCCACCCCGTAAATCGTAAAAGTGATCTGTTTCTCCGGTGTCGTATATCCTTCTATATAAATAGGATAGTCCAAATTGTTCTTAAATTTAAAGTCCTTACCTGAGGATTCCGCGATCGCCGCGTCCGCGGAAGGCTCCACATAGGTGACGATCATGGAATGATTATAACGCTCTACCACCTCAAGCTCCGCCAAGAGCACGGCGTTGTAGAGGGTAGTGGACACCTGACAGATACCGCCGCCCAAACTGTCAACCACCTGCCCGTTCAAATAAGACGCTGCCATATAATAGCCGTTATCCTCGGAAAACGGTGTGATCGATTCAAGCGCCGAAATCTCGTCTCCCGGATACATGGTGATCCCATTTAACAGTCTGCAGCCGTTTGCCACATTTGCGCTTCTGGCCCCGCCGGACGTGGAATAACTGGTGGTAAAAGTCCCCAGTACATCCCTCACTTTCGCCAGATCTTCCGCCGTACCCTGCGGCTCGTCTACTTTGACCGTCAGCTCGACATCGCAGGCCTCGCCGGTCCAATCGCCTGTCAAATGCTCATAAACGGAATCGACAGACGCTTCCGTATCGATCACTCTGCCGGTCTGTCCCTCTGTGACCGAAAAACCCTCCTCCGTCTTTGTCAGGGTAGCGTTCACAGCCTCCTGATTATACTGGCCGGCGTTCTCTTCGATCAGCGAACGGATCATTCCCTTATCAAAGTCAAATTTGACGCGATAGACCTTATTTTTATATTGCAGATCCCGCAGTTCCTTATAGCAGCTCAAAATATCGCCGTCCCTGCCAAAGCCTGCGGCTTCCTCCAGAATCTCGTCGTTGCCCCACTTCAGTCCCAGCTGTGCCGCGGTGGCCTGAAATTCGCCCACATCACTTACATGGAGCGTGACCTGCGCCTCGCCAAAACCCGCAACATAACTCTCGATCTCCTGTCTGGCCTGACTCTTTGTCATACCTGACAGATCGATGTCCTCCACGTAAATTCCGGATTCAATTTTTCCCTCTTCCGCCCGCACCGGTACAACGACCAATGCCGCCGCAGCAAAGCCTGCAAAAACCGCTAGCAAAACCCTTTTCATAATTTTCTCCGCGCTTTACTCTGTGACAAATTGCCTGCCCGAAAAATCTGTGCTAGAATGAATACAGCGCAGAGGCGAACATCGGGATGAGCATTGCCAAAACCACGATAATAATGATGATAGATGAAATGATCTTTTTTGTTCTCTTATTAAATTTCATACGAACACCTCTGTAACCTCTTTTTTCTTAGGAAACGATCGTACGCCGCATAAGCTATCTGCCGAAGCGAACCTTTTTATCTATAATTTTTTACATATAATAAGTAAGGAATGTCATTTTGACATAAAGGAATTATATATGAATTTACTACTTTTTGCAAGCACCTTCGCACTGGGATTGGCCATCGCGCTCGCCTCCAAAAGAAACATCAAAAATAAGGAAGAAATCGAGCGGGAATTTTGGGAGCGGGAACGGGTCGCTAACAATACCCGCAGACAGCCGCTGGACGATCTGGCTTATATCAAACTGCCCATGGACATCTTCCCCATGGAGCTTTTACCCGATGTCCCCAGAGTAGAGGAGTACCGCCAGACCATTTTGTCATTGAGCGAACTCCCCATTGTCAATTTTACCGGTTTCACCAATACGGACCTTAAGCTCCGCTACGGCGCGCCAAACATCAACCTCCTGACTGCATACGATCAAAGTTACACGCTTCTTGTGCGCACCCTGCAGCAATGGGCACAGGCGCTCTACGACGGCGGTTATCCCAAGGAAGCTTGTCAGCTTCTGGAATTTTCCGTCTCCACGGGTACGGACGTCAGCGCAACTTACCGCCTGTTGTGCAAAATTTATCAGGAACAGGGTACGCCTGAAAAGATCGCCGATCTTTACCCGATCGCGGAAACCTTAAACTCCGCCAACCAGAAACTCATTGTCGGTATTCTACAAGAAGCTGATGGATCTTCCGTGTAGCTTCACTGCGGGTCAGGCTCTCAATCTCATAATCTACTACCAGTTTATGCTTGTCCAGTAATTTATATAACTGTTCTTTTTGCGAGATGGTAATCGGGCTGTCTTTTTTGATCGGATGGTGAAGCTGTCTTGGCACAAAGAGATTCTTCTCCCCCTCCGCTGCTTCTTTCTCATAAAAATCCGCCGCAAGCTTTCCATATAAAGCAGTTGTCGCGCGGGCATCGTCAAGCGCCCGGTGCGCTTTGTGGGGTATCCCGTAATGGGTACAGAGTGCGCCAAGGCTTCTGCTTTCTAATTCCTTTAAATATTTGCGCGCAATCTTTAACGTATCGATCCCCTGCCGTTCAAAGGTCAGCTGCTCAGCGGCCGCTGCCCTCTTCAGAAAAGCAAAATCAAAATGCACGCTATGTCCCAAAAGAGGACGTTCACCCAGAAAATCCAAAAGCTCCGGCAGCACTTCCGATATTTTTTTCGCTCCCGTAAGCTGTTCGTCCCGAATCCCCGTCAGCTCCACGATCCTTTCCTCCAGTTCCCTCTCCGGATTCACAAGGCTCTCCCACTCGCCCGTGACCTCGCCTTTGTCAATCCGAATCGCACCGATCTCTATGATCTTATCCTTCTTCGGCTTCAGCCCCGTTGTTTCCACATCAATACATACAAACGTATCTGTCATTATACCCTCCCGGCGGATCGCTTTCCTTTCGCTGCACAAAATTAACGCTCTCTAAAGTGTATTTTCATATACAGGTGTAAAATTTACGTATCCCATATTTTCCATATCTATGTCCAAACTGCGAAATATTCACCACATCTTGTAGTTTGAGCTCCATTATTACAAAAAAAACTACAATTTTCTACAAATTATTCTGTATAGCATATACTTATTAAAAATTAGAATAATATGAATACCCAAAATGCACTAGAATATCAAAAAGGGATTACGAATGAAGACAAGGATAAAGGAACTTCGATTGGAAAAAAAACTGACACAGCAGGCTCTTGCCAAACATCTGGGCATTAACCAGACCAGCCTGAGCAAGATTGAATGTGGGTCCAGTACGCCCGACGCATTGCTTCTGGTCGATTTATCGCGCTTCTTTCATGTCACGACTGACTATATTCTATTGCTTTCTGAAGAACGTCTGACAGCAGACCATCTCTTAGAAAACAATTTGCATCATCTCAAGAAATACCAGCGTATCATCACGATTTATCAGAGGATGAATCAGAAACAACAGGGGGATTGTTACAATTTTTTGTGCAGCATGCTGGGCGTAAACGATACATCCGGTACATAAGCTGCCGCTTCGTTAAGGTCATCATACCTTTCTGCAAATCTGTTTTCTCACACAGCACATCTATGCAGCGTGTCAGCGCCGTGATCATGCCAAAACCCATTTGCTGTCACATCTGCTCTCAGCGTCCTATCAGACGCTTCTTCGAAGGCGGGATATCATTATCCCGCCTCGTCTGTCGCTTCCTTTTCCTATTCTGCCCGTCAAAGAATCGCAAGAAATCTGTCAAATGCCGCCTGTCCCGCCTCGTCCCGTTTGTAAACGCCTGCGTCCTCCAGCACATCCATAAATACATTGCCGATCTCCTTGTGCAGGATCTCCCCGATTGTCTCACGCGTTACGTCCGGATACTTCGGCAAAAATTCCTCCACCCAGTCGGCATGCTTTTTAAGCTCCTCGTCTTTCCGGATGTCTGCGCCCGTAAGGATCGCTTCTGCAAGCCGCTCCATCTCGCCCTTTAATCTGGCGGGCAGCACGGCCAGCCCCATCACCTCAATCAGGCCGATATTTTCCTTTTTGATATGGTGCAGTTTCGCATGGGGATGATACACGCCCAGCGGGTGTTCCTCCGTAGTGATGTTATTGCGAAGCACCAGATCCAGTTCAAATTTATCGTCCCGTTTTCTGGCGATCGGCGTGATCGTATTGTGCGGTTCGCCATCCGTCTCGGCATAAACAAACGCCGCCTCGTCGGTATACCCCCGCCATTTTTCCAATATCATGTCTGCAAGCGCCACCAGTCTGCCGGAATCCTCATGAGAGATACGAATCACGGACATGGGCCATTTCACCACGCCAGCTTCCACATCCGTAAAGCCCTGCACCGTAAAGATACGCTCTACCGGCGCCTTCGCCATCGCAAACTCATAATGCCCGCCCTGAAAATGGTCGTGGCTTAAAATAGAACCGCCAACAATGGGCAGATCCGCATTCGAGCCCACAAAATAATGCGGAAACTGCTTTACAAAATCAAACAATTTACAAAAGGTATCGTGTTCGATCTTCATCGGGATATGCTGTGAGTTAAATACGATGCAATGCTCGTTATAATACACATACGGAGAATACTGGAATCCCCACTCGCTGCCGTTTATGGTGACGGGGATGATCCTGTGATTCTGTCTCGCGGGATGGTTGATCCGGCCCGCATACCCCTCGTTCTCCCGGCAGAGAAGACATTTCGGATAGCCGCCCTGCTTGGCATTTTTTGCCGCCGCGATCGCTTTGGGGTCCTTTTCAGGTTTGGAAAGATTGATCGTGATATCCAGATCGCCGTACTGCGTCGCGGACACCCACTTCTGATCCTTCTTGATCCGATAGCGCCTGATATAATCCGTATCCTGACTCAGTTTGTAAAAATAATCGGTCGCTTCCTTCGGGTCTCTTGCATATTTTTCCCGAAATGTCCTGATGACCTCGCTGGGTCTTGGCGTAAGAAGACCCATGATCTTCGTATCAAAAAGATCCCGGTACACCACGCCGTTCTCCGCCATCAGGCCCTTCTCATAAGCGTAATCCAACATCTCTCCAAGGACGGTTTCCAGCTCCTCTTCTCTCATTGTGACATCCGTGTCACTTTCTTCCAGATCGTCCAGTTGAAAAAATTCCAGCAGACGATTCGTCGTATAAATCTCATCTTCTTTTTCAATCAAACCCGTAAGCAGCCCATATTTTACTAACTTTTTAATATTTTGCTGTATCATTTTCTTCTCCTCAAAAACTTTTTTACAGTTTACACGGGCCATCCCCGATCTCTACCACATAAAAGTCCGCCGCCTTGCCTACGCGTTCCTGATAAGCCGCGCCGAGTTTTTCCTTGAAGACTTCCACCGCCTCATCTTTGACGATGCTGACCGTACAGCCGCCAAAACCTGCGCCCGTGATGCGCGACCCGATCACACCGTCTACCTTCCACGCTTCCTCCACGAGCAGATCGATCTCATCGCAGGACACCTCATAATCGTCCCGCAGGGAAACATGGGAAGCATTCATCAATTCGCCGAACTCTTTCAGATCATTATTTTTCAAAGCCTCCACAGCGCGGATCGTCCTACGGTTTTCATAGACCGCATGTTTTGCGCGTTTAGCGCAGACCGCATCGCTGATAGCGGACTTGTTTGCCTCAAATTCCTCCTCCGTCAAATCGCCGAGCGTCTTAATCTTAACCACTTTCTGCAGATCAGCCAGCGCCTGTTCGCTCTCTCTTCTTCTCGTATTATAGTCGGAATTGACAAGAGAATGCTTTACATTGCTGTTTGTGACAATAATCTTCGCGCCGTCCAGCACGAGGGGCGCATACTGATAGGACAGGTCCGCCGTATCAAGGAAGATCGCGTTGTCCTTCTTTCCCATCGCCGAAGCAAACTGATCCATAATACCGCAGTTCATCCCGTTGAAATTATTCTCCGAATACTGGCCGATCAGCGCCAGATCCACATTCGTTACATCAAACCCATAAAGATCGCGCAGGTAAAAGCCTGTCAGCACCTCTAAAGACGCAGAGGAAGATAGGCCCGATCCGTTCGGAATATTGCCGTTTAATACGATATCCAGCCCGCAGTCCATCTTCATGCCGCGCTCCGCAAAAGCCCACATAACGCCCTTGGGATAATTCGTCCAGCCCGCCGCATCGGAAGGCGTCAGATCGTCCAGACTGCTCTCGATCACACCCAGCTTCTCAAAATTCATGGAATAAAAACGAAGCTTTCTATCGTCACGCTTCTTCACCGCCGCGTAGGTGCCGATGGTCAGCGCACAGGGAAATACATGACCCCCGTTGTAATCCGTGTGCTCGCCGATCATATTCACCCGTCCGGGCGCAAAATAAACGGCCGCCCCACCTGCATCCCCGTAAAGCTCCTCAAATTTCTTTAACACTGTTTCCTTCATACCCTCTCTCCTTCTCTGTTGATGATTTTTGTTTTTGTGAACCTGTTTCCTCTCCCTTGCTGCGCACCCGTTTGTCCAATACATATTCTCTGTATTTATCATATAGCGCTTTTTCGCTCTTTAACAGTCCTCTTTGTTGTGCAAACCTGTCAAAATGTTGCATGTCGGAAGGAAATCAAGCGGCGGCGAAGCCGACATTTGATTTCACCTGACATGCAAACGAAAAAATCGTAGAGCGCGAAGCGCGGCAGACGCGCAGCGGCTGGATTTTTGAGTTTAAATTTGCAGGCTATTAATTTGATTTATGAACTCCTCCACCTGCCGCAAATACTCCCTGTTGCGCCTGCCCTCACCTTTCTGCATCTCCTTACGGAAGGCGGACGGGGACATCTGCTTCATCTGCCGGAAAGCCTTCGTAAACACCAACGGATCCTGATACCCGCAGGATAGGGCAATGCTCTCGATCGGCAGGGACGTAAGCTGCAAAAGCTCCGCCGCCTTCGTGATGCGGAAAGTCGTAAGAAACCGCTGGGGCGACATCCCCATGGAATGCTGAAACAACGTGTAAAGATAACTGCGATTGATGCACACATAGTCCGCCACATCCGTCACTTTAATCGGATTACAGTAATTGCTTTGAATAAATGAAACAGCTTTGCGTACATAAATGTTTGCTCTGTCGCCCTCTCCTTCCTTCTCCACCCGGCTGCCCTCCGCAATGACAGACAGAAACACGCCGAGCTGTCCGTTGCGGCGCAGATCATGGGAAAGGTCGAATGTATTGTGGTCCATCATATCCTTTACAATGTGGTACAGCTCTTCCGACGCCTCAGAGCGGAAAACAGGCTGCCTTACGGAAAGGCCGATATTGCTCACATACTCCGCCGCCAGCGTGCCGCTGAACCCCACCCACACATAAGTCCAAGGGTCTTTCTCGTCAGCCTGATAAAAGGCCAGCTCGTCCGGCGTGATCAGAAATCCGCATCCTGCCTCCAATGGGTATTCTTCCCCACCAATGACAAATCTTCCCCTGCCGCTTAGGATATAGTGAATGAGATAATGGGGTTTTAAGGCGGGGCCAAAGCTGTGCAGCGGCTCAGTGCGGGAAAGGCCACAGCAGTTTACATACAGGCTTCCCGTTCGCTCGCCTGCAAATTCCAGTTTATAAGCTTTTTCCATGGTATTTTCCTCCAACAGCTATAAAGAGTATAGCATAAATAAAAGACCCTGTCTCTAAGACGGGTCTTCCCAGACTGTCAAAGAACCCCTG
>DKUU01000002.1 GCA_002490835.1 Lachnospiraceae bacterium UBA7196
TGACCTTTTTTGACAGTCTGAAATCCGCATTGTTAAAATGCGGATTTTTTTGTATACTTAATGTGAAATCGGGTTAATTTGTTTGAGGAGGCTGCACATGAATAAGGAATCTTTTTCGTTCATCATATATATGATCCATGCCTGCGCAAATAAATGGAATATGATGCCTTCCGAAGTTTATCGGAAAATGCAGAGTGTAGGATGTATTGACGGTTATCTTGTGCCGCATTATGATATTCTGCATACACAGGGCACTGGGTACATTGTGGACGATATCAAAGAATATCTGAAAGTACGGGGGGTATTCGTATGATCGTTTATCATGGATCAACAGAGGTCGTGGAGAAGCCGGATGTAGAACATTCTTATCGTTTGCTTGATTTTGGCAGGGGTTTCTATGTAACGACGGTTAGAGAGCAGGCGGAAAGATGGGCGAGGCGTAAAGCGGATATTTTTGGCAAAAGTAAAGCAATCGTGAACATTTACCGGATGAATGATGATACTGCGGAATTTCAGGTAAAAACTTTTGAAGAAGATTTGATTGAATGGATTGATTTTGTGTGCAGATGCCGCGACGGAGAGAAGGATTATCAGAAATATGATCTGATATGCGGTAAGGTAGCAAACGACAAAGTGTTTCGAGTAGTGGATATGTATCATACGGGGATCTGGGATAAGGAGCGCGCTTTGGAAGAGATTAAAGTTTATCCGTCCTATGACCAGATAGCTTTTATCAATCAGAGAGCGGTGGACGGGTTATTGCAATTCGAATCTTTTGAGGAGGTATAGCTGATGGATGGGGAAGCATTAGAAAGAGTTTATCAGGAGAATCTGGAAGAGAGGATCATTGCGTACCTGTCTGAGATGAAGGACATTTCATTAGGAACAGCAATGGATATTTATTATCACAGCAAACTAACAGATAAGATACACCGCGGTGTTGAAGGGATACAGTATCTTGATTATAAGGTGCTTGTTCAGATATTGTGCGAAACAGAAAAAGAATTATTTCAGGTTATCGTGCATAGCTAAAACATTGAAGTCTTCGAAACAGTCGCGTATCGCGTCTTCATAAATGATAATCTGGGACATTCGCTTTATCATGGCTCCTGCTCCCGTATCTCCAACAAATCAGAAATATCGCACTCCAGATATTCACATAAACGCACGATCAGGTTTGCGTCAATACGCTGAAAGTTATCTTTACAATAACGGTTAAAATTTCCTCTCTGCAGGTCCAGATCCTTGCAGATTCTCGTCTTGCTTATCTTCTTTTCTTCCAGTAATTCCATGATGCGTAAATGTAAATACTTCATATTTAAGTTATCTCCTGTATAGAGACATTATAAACACATATTAATTTTTTAAATACTATAAATATATACAATTAAGTAATAAGTAGTATATAATTAAATAGTATCTAAACATATAATCTATCAGGGAGAAGATAATCATGCTGCAGTTAATTGGAATATATTTATCTTTTATATTTGCAATAGGTATACTCGCGATCGAGTTATGGTATGTGTTTAAGTGTCGCGGAAAAAAGGAGTGTTTTAATAGAAACTGCTTATATGCAAAGTTTTTTGATTGTTACCGTTATCATTATCGGGGCAATATCACAGAAGAAGAGGCGAAAGAGCTGTTAGAATATCTGGATCGCCTGATTCCGGAAACGAAAGAGGATGAATCCGAAGAAACGTGACTGCCTGTAAATAATGCACAAAATTTTATATCAAATATATGTTTTTTGTATAAATTTTACAATTATTCTGTAAAAATCTCCCCATTTGTAATATAATCATTTTAATAGGAAGAAAAACAGGAGGTAACGTATTATGGCAAAAGAAATGATCGCAATGCTTCTTGCCGGCGGACAGGGCTCGCGCCTTTACGCACTCACAGACAAGCTGGCAAAACCGGCAGTTCCTTTTGGCGGCAAGTATCGTATTATTGACTTTCCGCTGTCCAACTGCGTCAATTCAGGTATCGATACTGTGGGTATCCTCACACAGTATCAGCCGCTGGAGCTGAACGAATACATCGGAAACGGCCAGCCTTGGGATCTTGACCGTCTCTACGGCGGCGTACATGTCCTGCCGCCCTACCAGAAGGCGCACGGGTCCGACTGGTACAAGGGCACGGCAAATGCGATTTACCAAAACATTTCGTTTATTGAGCGCTACGATCCGAAATATGTGATCATTCTTTCGGGCGATCAGATCTGCAAGCAGGATTACAGCGATTTTCTGGAATTTCACAAAGAAAAGAACGCGGAGTTCAGCGTTGCCGTGATGGAAGTGCCTTGGGAAGAGGCGTCCCGCTTCGGCCTGATGGTAGCCGATGAAAATGATAAGATCACGGAATTTCAGGAAAAACCGAAGAATCCGAAGTCCAATCTGGCATCCATGGGCATCTATATCTTTAACTGGGACATCCTGAAAAAATATCTGGAGGAGGACGAGGCGGATCCGGACTCCGAGAATGACTTCGGCAATAACATTATCCCGAATCTGCTCCGTGATAACCGGCAGATGTACGCTTATCGCTTCAGCGGTTACTGGAAGGATGTGGGAACTATTTCTTCCTTATGGGAAGCCAATATGGAAGTCCTCGATCCGGAACACAGCGGCATCAATCTTTTTGATGAAGATTGGAAGATTTATAGTCGTAATACCGGTATGACGGGGCATAAGATCAATGCGGGCGCGGTCGTGGAAAATGCCATGATTACCGACGGCTGCCGCATCAAAGGCACGGTGAAGCACTCCGTTTTATTCGGCGGCGTTAAGGTAGAATCCGGCGCGGTCGTGGAGGATGCCGTGGTCATGGGCGGCACGACCGTCAAGGCAGGCGCGGTCGTAAAGCACTGCATTGTAGCGGAAAACGTGACGATCGGTGAGAATGCCGTGGTTGGCGCGATGCCTACGGAGGAGGAAAAAGGCGTGGCCACTATCGGTTCCGGCGTTATCATAGGCGAGGGCGTCGTGGTAGGGCCCAATGCCATGGTTAGAGAAAATGTGGAAGGCGGTGAGGTAGAATGATTAAGTCAAGCACAGATGTGATCGGTATTATTTTTCCTAACAGTTATGACGATCTGGTCCCGGAGCTGGTGGGCGTGCGGTTGATGGCTTCCATTCCCTTTGCCAGCCGTTACCGCATCATTGATTTTGTTCTCTCCAGTATGTCTCATTCCGGCATCGATAACATTTCCGTTGTCGTAAACAAGAACTACCATTCTCTGATGGACCATCTGGGCTCCGGGCGCGAGTGGGATCTGGTACGCAAAAACGGCGGCCTGCACATTTTCCCGCCCTTTGCGGAGAAACAGGTGGGCGGCCCCTATGTGGGTCGTGCCGGTGCGCTGGCGAACCTTTTAGGCTTCTTAAAGGACCAGAAAGAGAAATATGTGATCATGGCGGATACCAATATCGTTGTGAACTTTAATTTCAATGCGATGCTGCAGGCACATATGGACAGCGGCGCGGATCTGACCATTGCTTACAATGAACAGGAGATACCAAAAGAGCTGCTCGATTACCAGACCAACGACAGGATCTTCTATTATACCTTTGAAGTGGAACAGGGGCGCATCCGTAAAGTGTGCATCAATCCAAAGACGGAGGGCATACAGAATACGTCCATGAATATTTTCGTGATCGAGCGTGAGCTGCTGATTGACCTTGTCAGCAATGCGTACATGGAGGGCCGTTCCTTCTTTATGCGTGACGTCATCATGCCCCAGCTTGGAAAGCTGAACGTGCAGGCCTACAAGTATACGGAGTACGTGGCGCGCATCAACGGCATGAAGAGTTATTTTGAAGAGAATATGAAGCTTTTGGATGATTACAATCTGGACGCGCTTTTCTCGGCAGCGCCCATCTATACGAAGATCCGCGGCGACAATCCGACGCATTACAAGGACGGCGCAAAGGTGCAGAACGTGATGATGGCCGACGGCTGCGTGATCGAGGGTGAAGTGGAGAACAGCGTGATCTTCCGTGGCGTCAAAGTCGGCAAGGGCGCAAGGATCAAGAATTGTATCCTCATGCAGGACACCGTGGTGGAGGCCGGCGCGAGTGTGGAATATCTCATTACTGACAAGAATGTCACGATTTCGGCCGGTAAGGAGATGAAGGGCACCGATACCTTCCCGGTCTATATTGAAAAATTTAAGACCGTGTAGGGGAGCCGCAGGCGCAAATCGGACAGATTAAATTACAGGCGTTACAGAAAAAACTGCATTGTTAAAATGCAGTTTTTTTTGTATACTTATTTTTGGAACGAAAACAGATACGAGATAGAGGGGAGACAGAGAAAGCATGCCACGCAGAAATGACATTCACAAAGTACTGATCATCGGATCGGGTCCGATCATCATCGGACAGGCCTGCGAGTTTGACTATTCAGGGACGCAGGCGTGTAAGGCGCTTCGAAAACTGGGGTATGAGATCGTGTTGGTAAATTCCAATCCGGCGACGATCATGACGGACCCGGAGACGGCGGATGTGACTTATATTGAGCCGCTCAATGTGGAACGGCTGGAACAGATCATAGCGAAGGAACGACCCGACGCGTTGCTTCCTAATCTGGGCGGGCAGTCGGGCCTGAATCTCTGTGCAGAGTTAAACAAGGCCGGTATTTTAGAGAAATACGGCGTTAAGGTCATCGGCGTGCAGGTGGACGCGATTGAGCGCGGCGAGGACCGTATTGAGTTTAAGAAGACCATGAACGCGTTAGGCATTGAGATGGCCCGCAGCGAGGTGGCCTACTCTGTGGAAGAAGCGCTTTCCATTGCAGATCAGCTCGGTTATCCGGTGGTGCTTCGCCCTGCTTACACCATGGGCGGCGCTGGCGGCGGTCTTGTCTATAACAGGGACGAGTTAAAGGTGGTCTGCGCCAGAGGCTTACAGGCGAGTCTGGTGGGACAGGTGCTGGTGGAGGAGTCGATCCTTGGCTGGGAAGAGCTGGAACTCGAGGTGGTAAGGGATGCGGAGAACAACATCATCACCGTCTGCTTCATTGAAAACATCGATCCGCTGGGGGTCCATACGGGCGATTCCTTCTGCTCAGCGCCCATGCTGACGATCTCTGAGGAGTGCCAGAAAAAGCTGCAGGAGCAAGCCTATCGCATCGTGGAATCGGTGCAGGTGATCGGCGGCACGAACGTGCAGTTTGCGCACGACCCGGTGACGGACCGCATCATCGTCATCGAGATCAATCCCCGCACATCCCGCTCTTCGGCGCTGGCGAGCAAGGCCACGGGTTTCCCGATCGCGCTGGTGTCCTCGATGCTGGCGGCGGGGCTTACGTTAAAGGACATTCCCTGCGGCAAGTACGGGACTTTGGACAAATATAAGCCGGACGGCGACTATGTGGTGATCAAGTTTGCGCGCTGGGCCTTTGAGAAATTTAAAGGCGTGGAGGACAAGCTGGGCACCCAGATGCGCGCTGTGGGCGAGGTCATGAGCATCGGTAAGACCTATAAGGAAGCGTTTCAGAAGGCGATCCGTTCTCTGGAGACCGGGCGTTATGGTCTGGGTCACGCAAAGGATTTCGATACGCTGCCGAAGGAAGAACTGTTAAGGCGGCTGAACACCCCTTCCAGCGAGCGGCATTTTCTGATGTATGAGGCGCTCAGAAAAGGCGCGACGGTGGAAGAAATATTTGAAATTACGAAAGTAAAAGCATATTTCATCGAGCAGATGAAGGAGCTGGTGGAGGAAGAGGAGTCTATCCTACAGCATCAGGGAAAGATGCTGCCCGACGAGATGCTGGTAACAGCCAAGAAGGACGGCTTTTCCGACAAGTACTTAAGCCAGCTTTTACAGATTCCGGAAGCGGATATCCGTGCCCGCCGCCTTGCGCTAGGTGTGGAGGAGGCATGGGAGGGCGTGCATGTCAGCGGTACCGAAAACAGCGCTTACTACTATTCAACCTACAATGCGCCGGACAAAAATCCGGTCAATGAAGAAAAGCAGAAGATCATGATCCTCGGCGGCGGTCCCAACCGCATCGGACAGGGCATTGAGTTCGACTACTGCTGCGTACATGCGGCGATGGCCTTAAAGAAGCTGGGCTTCGAGACGATTATTGTAAACTGTAATCCGGAGACGGTGTCTACTGACTACGACACATCGGACAAGTTGTATTTTGAACCGCTGACCTTGGAGGATGTGCTGAGTATCTATAACAAAGAAAAGCCTCTGGGTGTGATTGCGCAGTTTGGCGGGCAGACGCCCCTAAATCTGGCTTCCGAGCTGGAGCAGAACGGGGTGCGCATTCTGGGGACTTCCCCTTCCGTCATCGATCTGGCGGAGGACCGCGACCAGTTCCGCGCGATGATGGAGAAACTGGAGATTCCCATGCCGGAGTCGGGGATGGCGACTACGGTGGAAGAAGCGATCTCCATTGCATCAGACATCGGCTATCCGGTGATGGTGCGGCCTTCCTACGTGCTGGGCGGCAGAGGCATGGAAGTGGTCTACGACGACGAGAGCATGACGGAGTACATGAATGCGGCGGTGGGCGTGACGCCCGACCGGCCGATCCTCATCGACCGTTTCTTAAATCATGCGCTGGAATGTGAGGCGGACGCGATCAGCGACGGCTCTCATGCCTTTGTGCCTGCGGTGATGGAGCATATCGAGCTGGCCGGCATCCATTCCGGCGATTCGGCCTGCATTATCCCTTCGGTGCATATCCCGCCGGAGAGCGTGGAGACGATCAAGGAGTATACCAGAAAGATCGCGGAGGAGATGCACGTCAAAGGGTTGATGAACATGCAGTACGCGATCGAGAACGGCAAGGTGTTCGTGCTGGAAGCGAACCCAAGGGCGTCCCGCACCGTGCCGCTGGTGTCCAAGGTCTGTAATATCCGCATGGTACCGCTTGCCACCGAGATCATTACGGCGGAGCTGACGGGGCGGCCCTCACCGATCGCGGGCTTAAAAGAACAGGTGATACCGAATTACGGTGTCAAGGAAGCGGTGTTCCCCTTCAATATGTTCCCGGAGGTAGACCCGATTCTGGGGCCGGAAATGCGCTCCACGGGCGAAGTGCTGGGACTTTCCCGCTCCTACGGCGAAGCCTTCTTCAAGGCGCAGGAGGCGGTACAGTCCAAGCTGCCGCTTGAGGGGACGGTGCTGATTTCCGTGAATAAAAAGGATAAGGACGAAGTGGTGGGCGTGGCGCGAAGCCTTGCCGACGACGGTTTCAAGATCGTGGCGACAGAGGGTACTTATAACCTGATCACGGCGGCCGGGATTCCCGCCACGAAAGCAAAGAAGCTCTACGAGGGGCGGCCTAACGTGGGCGATATGATCACCAACGGCGATTTTGACCTTATCATCAATTCTCCCGTGGGCAAGGACAGCATCCACGACGACAGCTACCTGCGCAAGGCGGCGATCAAGGCAAAAGCGCCTTATATCACCACGGTAGCGGCGGCAAAGGTGACCGCGGAGGGGATCCATTACTTAAAGACCCATAAGGGCAGCGAGGTGAAATCCTTACAGGAGCTGCATGGGGAGATTCATGACAAAGCGTGACTGGATACAGAATAAAAATTTATGGGAAAGGATAGAAGGAAAATGAAATTGGATGCGAATGCAGTAGCAAAGTGGGAGGCGTCTCTGAGAGAAGCGAAGTATATGGACGAAGATGATCATATCATCGAGCATACGAAGGGCGATTTATGGGAAATGATGTCCCAGACCAGAGGAAATTATTTCTTCACGAATGAGAAGTTCATCTTTGTCGGCGGTCTGTTGGGTGCCAGCAATTTCGCGGTAAAGTACAGCGATATCAAAGAGATGAAATTGGTCAATGTGGGCGGTCTGATTCCTATCATTCCCACAGGGATCAAGGTGACCTGTCAAAATCCCGAAAACGGAAAGATGGTGAAACATAAATGCTCTGTCATGAAGCGCAAAGAGTGGATGGAGTTTCTGCGGGAAAAGGCGGGACTGTGAGTACATAGGAAATTTGATTCGAAGTGATATATCCAGACGGCTAAAATGAATCTTTTAGGTTAGAAAGATTGTATGGGAATATGCAAAAGTTTTTATGATAGAAAATAAAAACTTTTGCATATTTTTAATTTTTTGTGTTATACTATAAAAAATAACCAAAAGAAGGTAGACGTTATGGTGGAGAGAGAGAGTTATCTGGATACGTTGATCAGAAGCAAAGAAAAACAAGTCATCAAAGTAGTGACCGGCGTACGCCGCTGCGGAAAGTCTACCCTGCTGCGGCAGTTTCAGACCTATTTAAGAAAACAGGGGGTGGAAGAGAGGCAGATCATTTCCCTGAATTTTGAAAAGATAGAAAATGAACCGCTGCTGGAATACCATGCCCTGTATGCGTATGTGAAAGAAAGACTGGTACCCGGACAGATGACTTATATTTTTCTGGATGAGATTCAGACGGTGCCGGAATTTCAGAAAGCGGTGGATTCTCTGTTTGTTCTGGAAGATACCGATCTATATATTACGGGTTCCAATGCGTACATGCTTTCCGGAGAGCTGGCTACGCTTCTGTCGGGAAGATATATGGAAATCCAGATGCTGCCCCTGTCGTTTGCGGAATATCTGGAATTAGCGGGAGGAGGTAAGCGGGAGGCGTGGAACCGGTATTTTGTAAACGGCGGGTTCCCGTATACGGCTTACCTTGAGGATGATGAGATCCGAAGGGATTATCTGCAGGGGATCTATCATACGGTATTGCTGAAGGATATCGTGGAGCGGAAGCGCATTCAGGACGTGACGCTGTTGGAGAGCGTGATACGGTTTTTGTTTGATAACGTGGGGAATATCGTATCCGCTAAGAAGATTGCGGACAGCCTTACGTCCTATGGAAGAAAGACTACGTCCGCGACGGTGGAAAACTATATTCAGGCGCTGGAGGAATCATTTATTCTTTATCGGGCGGGAAGATACGATATTAAGGGAAAGCAGCATTTGAAGTCCTTAGAAAAGTATTATCTGGTCGATCAGGGGCTTCGCAGTCTGGTGTCGGGCAGCCGCGGCAGGGATGTGGGACATGTTTTGGAGAATATCGTCTATCTGGAACTGCGGCGGAGAGGCTATCAGGTCTGCGTCGGCAAGGTGGGAAATCAGGAGATTGATTTTTTCGTGGAAAAAGGAGACGATAAGGCCTATTATCAAGTTTGCGCCAGCATTCTGGATCCGCATACCTATCAGCGGGAAATTGCGCCGCTTCGGGCGGTCAGAGATCACTATCCCAAATATATTGTGACGATGGACGAGGTACCGATGGAGGAGGATGGCATCAGGCAGATCAATGTGGTGGAGTTTCTTTTGCCTAAAAAATAATGTTTGACAAAATTTACAGACTGTGCTATTCTATCTGAAAATTTACATGCAATCAGGGAGAAGGCTGAAAAAGCCGGCTTTCCCTGAGGATTCCGTTTTGATGGAGGTAATGATGTTAAGCGTAAACCGATCCCTATTTATGGTCATTATTTGGGTGCAGCAGATTTTTCAGATTACGGTCACAGCCTGAAAGCGATAAAAAGCCGACAAGCGCATGGCCGTAGGACGGAAAGTCTTATTTGGCTATGCGGGGATCGGGAATCAGGATTAAGATTGGGAGAACCGCATGGGAAGTACACGGAGGTGTACGGAACAGGCGGTTCTCCTTTTTTTGCGAATAAGCGGAGTCTTTCGAGTCTGCTTATTCGCTGATGAGAGGAGGGGGCAGTACAATGCAGGCAATCAAGGTGGAAAATTTATCGAAAACGTTTCGGGTGAAGCGCAAGGAAAAAGGGATGCGCGGCAGCGTCAAGGCGATCTTTCATCCGCAGACAGAGGAGATTCGGGCGGTGAACGGCATCTCCTTCTCAGTAAAAGAAGGGGAAATGCTGGCCTTTATCGGGCCAAACGGCGCGGGCAAGAGTACCACCATCAAGATGCTGACGGGCATCCTCTATCCTGACGGCGGCCGTGTGGAGGTGCTGGGCATCGACCCGACGAAGAAAAGGAAGCAGCTTGCCTATCGGATCGGCACGGTGTTCGGGCAGAAGGAGCAGCTTTGGACGCACCTGACGCCTTATGATAACTTCCGTTTTTTCGGGGCGATCTACGACCTTTCGGAACAGGAGACGGAGGAGCGCATCGTCGAGCTGGCTGAGCGGTTTGAACTGAGCGGCTTTATTGACACGCCTGTCAGAAATCTTTCGCTGGGACAGCGCATTCGCTGTGAGATCGTGGCGTCCCTGCTCCATAAGCCGAAAGTATTGTTTCTGGATGAGCCGACGATCGGCCTTGACCCGGTGGTGAAAGAAAACGTGCGGGAACTGATCCGGCAGATGAATCGCGAGGAACAGACCACCATTTTTCTGACCAGTCATGATGTGGGGGATATCGAGAAGCTTTGTCAGCGCATCATCATCGTCAATGACGGGCAGATCGTGTTGGATGACTCGGTGGACCATTTGAAACATCATTATCTGGAGAAGAAAGATATCTCGTTAGAGGATATCATTGTGGAGATCTACAAGGCGCAGGGGGAGGGGTGACCGATGAATAGATGTAATAGAAAGGTAGCGGGTACATTGCCGTATCGTTATGGTTTTGGCGGACGGCATAAACCATGGCGTAAGTATACGGTAATCTACAAATCTGTCCTGCTGGAGAATTTACAGTATGTGGCTAATGTGGCGCTGGGTTTCTTTTCTTACTTTGTCTTTATCTATATTTATAACAGGCTCTGGGGCTATATGTACCGGTCGCCGGAGGAGCTAATCGCCGGTTATACGAAAGAGCAGATGATCTGGTATGTGATGATGACGGAGATGCTGTATTTCGGCGCCAACGCCAACGTGGTGGCGGGGGAGGTCGCGAGGGATATCCGCGGCGGTAATATCGCTTACCTGATGAATAAGCCTTACCATTACACCCTGTATATTCTGGCGAGATATACCGGGGAATGGAGCGTGAGGCTGCCGATGTATGCGGTGTTTGCCGTGCTGATCGGCACGGCGCTGGTCGGTCCTTTACCGCATTTTCAGTGGATAACGGTTCCCCTGATGGCGCTGTGCGCGGTTTTGGGGATCACGATCAATGCGGTATTTAAGCTCTGTATCAGTCTGTTTTCGTTTTGGATCGAGGATACGACGCCTTTTCAGTGGATTTACAATAAACTGATTTTGGTGGTGGGAATATTGTTTCCGGTGGAAATTTTTCCGGAAATATTACAACCGTTATTGAAATTGACGCCGATCTATACGGTGTGCTACGGACCGGCAAAACTGATCGTAGATTTCAGTCCGGAGAAGTGTGTGGAGATTCTGGCGGCGCAGGCAGTGTATCTGGCAGTCGGCAGTGGACTGATGCTTCTGATTTACAGGAAGGGGGTAAAGAGACTGTATGTTAACGGCGGCTAAGAATCAACTGCGGGTGTGCTTTCTTTCTATCAAATATAATATTATGCGGGAGATGGTGAACAAGGTGACATTTCTCACCAATGTAGTGTTCATGGTGCTGAACGATGCCTCGATTCTGGTGCAGTGGTTCATCCTCTTTCGGCTGCGGGACGACGTGGGCGGCTACAGCCTGCGGGAGGTCCTGATGCTCTGGGGACTGGTGGCGGCTTCCTTCGGATTATCGAATATCCTGTTTGCACGGGTGCTTTCCCTGCCGGATCTCATCATCAATGGGAAATTAGATGCCTTTCTGGTACAGCCGAAGAAGGTGTTGCTTGGCGTGCTGACCTCGGAAACCCGTATCTCTGCGATCGGAGATTTGCTGTATGGGGTGATTTTGGTGTGCCTCTGTAAGCCCGGCGTGGGCGGATTTTTCTTATTTTTGTTGTTTGTCATCATGGGAGCGCTCGCCTTTACGGCCTTTGCCCTGCTTTTGGGGAGTCTGTCCTTCTGGTTTGTGCGTATGGATATCCTGCAGAATCAGATGCTGATGGGGATGATCAACTTTGGCACCTATCCGGACGGGATATTTCAGGGCGACGCGCGGGTTTTGCTGTATCTCCTGATGCCGGTGGGAATGGCACTGTGGCAGCCTGCGCATGTGATGGCTTGTTTTGACGGGAAAATGTTTCTGGCTGTGCTGGGATATGTCCTTTTGCTGTCCGTGGCGGCGGTGGCGGTGTTTTACCGGGGGCTGAGAAGGTATGCTTCGGGGAATCTGATGGAGGCGAGGTTGTGAGATTGGGCCGGGATATGAGTTTGTCCAATCATTGTCAGGAGAAGATAAATCAGGAAAGAATGTGGGATAGAAGGTTGTCGTATGAAACTAATTGACAAAGAAATTTGGTATTTTCCGGTGGCAGCGATCTAAAGTTTTTCTTTCTTTTTTTTCGTTTCCATGGTAAAATGCTCATGAAACAGGACGAAGGCAAAAGAGGGTGACCACGCCCGGATCAGAGCAGGAAGAGTGAATTACCACAAATGCGTGGCCGGCGGCGACGTGTTTGTGGTTTTCAATTTAAACATGAAGAAGGAGAAAAAGTCATGAAACGAATGAAAAGAAGGTGGAGGATGCTTGTGCCGACGGCGCTTTTGCTGGCGATGGCGTTTTCCACGACAGTGTTTGCGGCGGAGGAAGAAATGGAATATGTACCGGCTCTGCACGCGACGTTCTGGGCGCTTGTGCCGGCGATCGTGGCGATCGGCCTTGCGCTTATTACAAAGGAGGTCTACAGTTCCCTGTTTATCGGTATTCTGATGGGCGGACTTCTGTATTCCGGTTTCCAGTTTGAGACGACGATCACCCACATATTCTCGGATGGTATCATCAGTGTCCTGTCCGACAGCTACAACGTGGGCATTCTGGTGTTCCTGGTGATTCTGGGAGCAATGGTCAGCCTGATGAACAAGGCGGGCGGTTCCGCGGCTTTCGGCCGGTTTGCGGCGAGCCATATCAAGAACCGTGTGGGTGCGCAGCTTGCGACCATCCTTCTGGGTGTGCTGATCTTTATCGACGACTATTTCAATTGCCTGACAGTGGGCAGCGTGATGCGTCCCGTGACGGATAAGTTCAGGGTATCAAGGGCAAAGCTTTCCTACCTGATCGATGCCACGGCCGCGCCGGTGTGTATCATAGCGCCGATTTCTTCATGGGCGGCTGCGGTGACCGGTTTTGTGGAGGGCGAGGACGGCTTCTCCATCTTTATCCGTGCGATTCCCTATAATTTCTACGCGATCCTTACCATTGTGATGATGGTGGGTATGGTGCTGCTGAAGACGGAGTTTGGAAAGATGAAGGAGCATGAGCACAACGCCGCCTTAAAGGGTGATCTGTATACCACGGCGGCACGGCCTTATGAGAATGTGAAAGAAGAGAAGATAAGCGCCAAGGGCGGTGTTGTGGACCTGCTGATTCCCATTGCCGCACTGATTGTCTGCTGTGTGATCGGCATGATCTATACGGGCGGCTTTTTTGAGGGAGCGGGTTTTGTGGAGGCATTCTCTAATTCTGACGCTTCTCTGGGACTGACGCTCGGCAGCTTTTTCGGTCTGATTATCACGATCGTCCTTTACCAGATTCGCCGGGTCCTTTCTTTTAAAGAGTGCATGGAAAGCATTCCAGAGGGCTTCCGTGCGATGGTGCCTGCGATCCTGATCCTGACTTTCGCGTGGAGTTTGAAGGCGATGACGGACAGTCTGGGCGCCAAGGAGTTTGTGGCGGGCGTGGTGCAGTCCAGTGCGGGCGGGTTAATGAATTTCCTGCCGGCGATCATCTTTTTGGTGGGATGTTTTCTGGCTTTTGCCACGGGAACCTCCTGGGGGACTTTCGGCATCCTGATTCCCATCGTGGTGGCGGTCTTCCAGAACGGCGATCCGCAGATGATGATCATGTCCATTTCCGCCTGCATGGCGGGCGCGGTCTGCGGCGACCACTGTTCCCCGATCTCCGATACCACCATCATGGCTTCCGCAGGCGCACAGTGTGAGCATGTGGATCATGTCACGACCCAGCTTCCCTACGCGGTGCTGGCAGCAGCGGTGTCCTTTGTTACCTACATTGTGGCCGGTTTTGTCAAGAGCGCATGGATCGCGCTTCCTGTGGGGATTGTACTGATGCTGGCGGCGCTGTTTGCGCTGCGCAATATCAATGGGACGGTAAACGAATAGCCTGTACAGCGGCATTCTCCGCATAGATTGATAATTAGGTTAGTAGATTGCCTCTACATTGGCAATTCCGTCCTGTGAGATGTCAAACTTCCAGACAGAGTGTCCGGGAAGGCGGTGTTCAGTTAAATAATAACTGTTATTGATTTGGGTGATATAATAGGGCGTGCCGCCGCCGATGAAATTATGGTAGATATCCTCGTAGTTTCCGTCCGCAAGGTCTTGTAAATTCTTTGCGCGGAGGATGGTGGCGTAGTCCTGACTGCCCGTATTGTCGGTAGAAACGGTGATGTAGCAGCTTCCTTCGGCAAAAGTGAGCTGTACCATACCGGCGATCGTTTCAGGTACGGGATAGGTTTCCAGCACTTCAAAGGTGGAGAGGCCGACTTTTAAAACGGCGGGTGCGCCGGAGATGCCGGAAACAAAGTAGATGCTGTTTTCATGGATGGTGAAGGAGCGCACATAAGTATCCTTCAGGGCGTCCACAGTGCGTATTTCGGTGAGATACATCTGCGGATCGCCGGGGTCGTGGCGGCACAGATACATTTCACCGTTCATGGAGCTCCAGACATAAAAAGTGTCCGTGGGGGCATCATAGACAATATAGTGAGGGCGGTTTCCGACTGCATCTAACGTTTGGGTGTGGTAGAAAACGCCTTCCTTTTTTTCGAAGACAAGGATGCGGTTTCCCTCTGTGTCGTCCGCCAGATAGACCTCTCCGTCGCTGGCGATGGTGTGGCCTTTGTCGATCTCATTGGTTAAAATCTGCCAGTCGGTCAGCGGATCCGTTAAATTGTCATGGTAGATGATCTGGTCATGGTAGCAGTCCACGATAAAGTAGGTGTCTTTCACCTTTGTCACATAGGTGGGGACGGAGAGGTCGGGAAAGGAGTTGCGGGGAACATCCTGTGCGGCGATAGGGGTGAAAGTTTCATTCGAGAGATCCTGTACTGTCGTAAAGGCACGCAGGTGGCTTTCGCTGGGGAGAGGAAGCTTGGCTTCACTTGCCGCGGCAGAGGAGGTGTCTTCGTTTGCGGCAGAGCTGGCCGCAGGGAGGGGATCCTGCCCGCAGGCAGTGAAGATTCCCGCGATTATCAGAAGCCATACAAAGGGAAATAAATAAGATAGCATTCGTTTTTTAATTGGAAGTTTCCTGAAATTCTGATACATTGATAGGATTCTCTTTCTTTCTGCGGTATTTCTTGGTAAGATAGAGCATATAGCAAATTCAGTTTATCACAAATTTCGCGCTTTGTCGTGTGGAGGTTTAGATGGATCGGCAAAAGATTCCCTACAATGTTACGTTCGGCATCCTCTCCGCCCTTGCGATCCTGATGATCGTGGCGGGACACGCGGGTTATGATATCCTGACGGTGGGCGGCCTGTTTCCCTATTATTCGTTTCATGTGCCGCTCTTTCTGTTTATTTCCGGCTATTTTTATCGGGAAGAGGAGGAAGCAAGGCCGCTTCTTTATTTGAAAAAGAAGGTCAAACGGCTTCTTCTGCCCTATTTTGTCTGGAATGTGGTCTACGGGGTAATCGCCTGGGCGCTCAGGGCTTTTGGCGGCTTTTCGATGGGGGAGAGGATTTCCTTAAAAACGCTATTTGTATCCCCTTTTCTGAACGGCTATCAGTTCATTTACAACTATGCGGCATGGTTTGTGCCGGTTCTCGTTGTCATAGAGATGATGAATCTGTGTATGCGGCTGGTATTAAAAAAGCTGCATTTACATTATGAGTGGTTGATTTTGGTTGGAACGCTGGCGGTGGGGATGGCCGTGGTTCAGTTTGCCATTGATGGCCGCGTATGGGGATTATATAAGACGCCGGGACGGCTTCTCTTTCTTTATCCATGTTTTCAGATGGGGCAGTTTTATAAGAAAAAGCTGGAGGCGAAGGATACGCTCGGAAATGTACCCTATTTGGCTTTTGTAATCGGGGTGCAGGTGCTTTTACATCTGTGCTGTAACGGGCTGGCTTACAGCAGCGTGTGGTGTACGGGCTTTGCAAACGGGCCGCTCATTCCCTATGTGACAGTAGTGTCAGGAACGGCATTCTGGCTGCGGGTGGCGAGGATTTTTACGCCGTTACAGAATCCGGCGGGCGGTTTTCTCCTGCATCTGGGACGCAATACCTATGCTGTGATGATGCACCACGTGATGGCTTTTATGCTGGTGAAGATGATTTTGGCGGGGATTGCCGTAGGTACGGGATATCTGGCGGATTTTGACTTTGTGCGCTTCCGTGCGGACATTGATTATTATTATCTGGTGAAGGGGTCGGAAGCCTTCAAAATGGTCTATCTGGCAGCAGGGGTGGGGCTGCCGCTTGGCTTGCAGTGGATACTTGGCCGTGCGGCGGAATGCAGCGCAACGTGTTGGCGGAGGCGCAAAGGGAAGACAATTTGATAAAGCGGGAGGGCTTTCAGGCTATGTGTGTTTGATGTTTATGCACGGCAGCCCGCGGAGGAAATGACTACAGATAAGTCAGTTTTGCGGGACATGAAACCAACAGCCCCTGCATACCGCGGCAGAGTGTGTTCCAATTGCCGTGCCCCAGACCGGCGGTATTGCCCAGCCAGTATCGGTATGTGCCTTCCGTGGTGACGAGCGTGATCTGATAACAGCGAAACAGTGGCAGTTTTCTCGCGGGCGGGTTCATGGTGACTTGCTTAATGCGGTTTGCGCTGTACATGGTGCGGTCAATCTGCAGCATATTGCCGATGAAGGCAATCTTTTGCGGGCAGGAAGACTTAAGCAGGGCGTTGACGGTCAGGGCCCAAAGCGTGCGGCCAAGCAGGAAAAAACTGCCAAGAGCGAGCGCAATGGAACTGTAGCCGACAAACTTTAAGAGTATGGAGGCGCTATCATACTGCGGCGGGATAAACAACATGCGGTAGAAAAGATAGGTGGAGAGGGTAAAGACCGTCAGGCAGATTATACAGAGGGCGCCCAGACGGCGCGACAGGCAGCTCCACAGATGTTGGGGATCGATTTGAATCTCCATCTCATTTTGAAACGCGTTCATCATAATCTCCGTCTTGTCATCCTCAGCGAGATGTTCCGTGCGGCTTACCCGCGTGAGAAGCTGCGTCACTTGTTCCAGATCCTTTTCGCTGTATTCGTAGAGTCGGTATTTGACTTCTTTCCCACTGTCATTTTGAAAAATCAGATAACGCCTGCGGAAGACCCAGCCGATTATATGATAGCCGACAAAGGATTCCACGGTCTTTTGACGGATAAAAGCCGTCAGGGGAAGGCAGTCTGTGTGGCGCAGACGGCGGATAATCACGGTATCGCCGGACAGGGTGACGCGCGTGCGGCGTAGAAAACAGCGAACGATGGTAACGATCAGGGCAGTTACCATGACGTTTGGCCATGCAAAGAGAAGCTGTAAAAAGCGCGCGAGCGCGAGAAAGAAGAAAGATCCGCCCAGAATACGAAAGAGCGGCCCGATGAGGAAGAGATTCAAAACGTAGAACAGGACGCAGAGCAAAAAGCCCCAGATCAAAGTATGGATGATGATAAATTCAAGGCACATAAGGGGGCTGCCTGTAACGCTGTGGTTGTCTTTTGGGGTATTCATCGCATATCTCCCTTCACCGGTGGCATATTGCATTCGGTTTAGCTGTAAACAGTATATCTTATGCGGGTTTGAATTGCAATCGGCGGGGGAGTGTGTTACGCTATCATATGGATGTATGGAGAGATGTGCCGGGAATGGAGGCACAATGATAAAAGAACTACTGTTATTTATGGAAGAAGGCTGGATTTTCGCTGTTTTAGGCTTGCTGCTTTTGGCGTCTCTTTTGGCGGCGGCATGGCACGATCTGACGTATCGCACGGTACGGATCTATAATTGGGACGGGGTAAAATACCGGTTTCTAGGCAGGGAACGGCTGCGAAGAGGAAACGACTTCTATGTCGTTGCGATGCGTGAGCGGATGGGGGATGTTTCCCATACTACGCGTTATCTCATCCTTGTTTCTGAGAGATTTGTGAAGCGGCACCGCTATGGAAATCTCCTGCTGCGGGCGGGGGCGGTCGAGGCGTGGCTGCCGATCGAGGAGCGCATGCGGGCTGATGTGCTGTATGCGCATCAGCGGGGTTGGCAGTGTGAGAAGAATTTCCAGCCGCTCACAGCAGAGGCTGTTTTGCGGGGAAATTCTATGTCTCACACAGGAGAATGCCTGAAAGACAGCATTCTCCGCAGTGATTTGAGATTAAGGTGAGAAAGGAAAGTGCGAATGGTCACAATCAGTCTGTGCATGATCGTGAAAAATGAAGAGCGCATTCTTGCAAGATGTCTGGACAGCCTTCGAGGGCTTGCGGATGAGATTGTCATCGTGGATACGGGCTCGACGGATGAGACGAAGCGAATCGCGGCAAAGTACACGGACCAGATTTATGATTTCGCTTGGACGGGCAGTTTTTCCGACGCCAGAAATTTTGCGTTTTCTAAAGCGAAGATGGATTATATCTATTCGGCGGACGCGGACGAGGTGCTGGATGAGGAAAACAGGGCCGCTTTCCTGCGGATGAAGGAGGTACTGCTCCCAGAGATTGAGATTGTGCAGATGTATTATGTAAACCAACTAGCCAACGGTACAATCTACAATTTTGACAAGGAATTGCGTCCCAAGCTTTTTAAGCGAAACCGCAGCTTTCGGTGGCAGGGAGCGATACACGAACAGATAGGAATCACACCTGTTATTTATGATAGTGAGATCTGTATTCAGCATCTGCCGGAGGAGAACCACAAGGACAGGGATCTGGCGGCTTTTGCGCGGTTGGTGGAGGCGGGGGAGCCTTTGGATAAAAGGCTTCACAATATTTACGCGAAGGAACTCTTTATTTCCGGAGAGGCCAAGGATTTCCTGAGCGCCAGAACTTTCTTTCAGCAGTCCTGCAGGGATGAGAAGCGGGGCGAAGACGAGCTGATGGAGGCGGCCTGCGTGGCGGCGCGGGCGGCAAGACTGGCCGGAGATACGGCGGATTTCTTCAAGTACGCGATGAAGGCGGTGGCAGCGGAAGGGTGCGCGGAAATTTGCTGTGAGCTGGGTGCTTTTTATATGGAGCGGGAAGACTATGACGAGGCGATCGTCTGGCTGTACAATGCGGCTTACGAGACGGAGAGTATTTTAGATATCCGCAGCGGCGGAGAGCTTCCCCTGCGGGGGCTGGCCAAATGTTATCAGGCGCTCGGCAATGAGGAGCAGGCGGCGGCGTACACGAAATTGGCGGCAGAGTCATTGAATGAGGAGTGAGCGATTATGAAGTGGGAAGAGAATGTGCGCAGGGTGACACCTTATACACCCGGCGAACAGCCCAAACAGACGAATATTATTAAATTAAATACTAATGAAAATCCTTATCCGCCTGCGCCGGGCGTGGCGGAAGCGGCGGCAGCAATGGATGTGGAGAAACTTAGGCTGTATCCAGCGTTTCCGGAACAGACGGCGTTGGCCAGGCTGCTGGCGGAACGCTATCACATCGGGACGGATCAGCTTTTTATCGGCGTTGGCTCGGACGATGTGCTGTCGATGGCGTTTTTGACTTTCTTTGATTCGAATAAGCCCATCTTTTTTCCGGATATCACCTATTCCTTTTATGATGTATGGGCGGATGTGTACAGGATCCCGTACGAGAGGAAGGCACTGAATGAAGCTTTTCAGATCCGGCCGGAAGATTACAAACAGCCCAACGGTGGCGTGATTTTTCCGAATCCCAACGCGCCGACGGGCGTGCGGATGCCCTTAGAACAGGTGGAGGAAATCGTGGCGGCGAACCGTGATGTGGTAGTGATCGTGGACGAGGCGTACATCGACTTTGGCGGCACGAGCGCCCTGCCCCTCATTGACAAATACGACAACCTGTTGGTGGTGCAGACCTTTTCCAAGTCCAGAAATCTGGCGGGGATGCGCATTGGGTTTGCATGCGGACAGCCGAAACTGATCCGCTATCTGAACGATGTGAAGTATTCCGTCAATTCCTACACCATGAACACGGCGGCGCTGGAGCTTGGCAGGGCGGCGGTACAGGATGAGGCGTATTTTGAAGCGTGTTGTAAAAAGATCGTGGCGACGAGGGAGGCGGCGGAGGAGAGGCTTTCCGCGCTGGGCTTCGTCTTCCCGAAATCCTGTACCAACTTTATCTTTGCTTCGCACAAAACCGTGCCTGCGCGGGAGATTTTCGAGAAGCTGAAGGAAAATGACATCTATGTCAGATGGTGGGATAAAGAAAGAATCAACAACTATCTTCGGATCACTATCGGAACGGACGAGCAGATGGAAGCGCTATATCGGGCGCTGGATCAAATCTGTGGATAAAGGACAGGCATGGCGGCATCTTTTGAAAGATTAAGCGGTATAAAGTGTTTTTCGTACGTATATGATACATATACATATAACATGAGAAAGAAAATCCGTCGAAAACCCTGAAAAATGGGATGATTTTATAAATTAAACTTAAATTTAATAAAAACAAGCGGAGGAATAGGATAAACATGGAAAGTTTAGCGGTGGCGTTTGCCAATACATTAGGGAAATATGTAAGCAAGGAGATCGTGGTCTTTATCATCTCCATGATACCGATTCTGGAGCTGCGGGGCGGGCTGATTGTGTCAAGTCTTTTAAAAGTACCGATTTTGCAGGCGATTCCAATCTGTATCGTGGGCAATATCATTCCCATCCCTTTTATCCTGCTGTTTATCAAGCAGGTGTTCAAATGGATGAAAAAGATTAAACTTTTCCGCGGCCTCATTGAGCGGCTGGAAAAACGCGCCATGAGCAAGAGCGACAATATCAAGCGTTATGAATTTTGGGGGCTGGCGCTGTTTGTGGGGATTCCCCTTCCCGGCACGGGAGCGTGGACGGGTTCCCTGATTGCTGCGCTGCTGGACATAGACTTTAAGAAGGCGATTCTTGCGGAGCTTCTGGGCATTGCGATCGCAACGATCATCATGTCCTTCTTATCCTATGGGCTTCTGGGCGCGCTGGTAGGGTAAATTACGGATGAAGGAATTAGAAAACAGGAAAATATATATGCTCGCGGTGGCGGCGCTCGTGGTGCTTCTGGCGGCGGGCGGGCTGGTTGCTGTTTTGCTGCGGGGTCACTTGTCTGCGGATCATAATCCGAATCTGGCTCTGAAAAAGGGCGTAAAGGCAACTTGCGACAGTGTGGAGCAGGAGTCTCTGTCTGCGCAGATGGCAATCGACGGCAACGACGGGGACAGGGCTTCCCGCTGGTCGAGCGAAAATAACAGGGAGGATGCCTCTCACTTTATCAAGCTGGAATTTCCCGAAGAAATTTCAGTTTCTTTTGTTATACTCAAATGGGAGCGGGCCAACGTGATCTCCTACGCGCTGGAGGGCTCTGCGGACGGCACAGCCTTTGAGACGCTGGCTGCTTTTGACACGGCGCCGGAGACGCTTACGCAGGAGATCGTTTTGGATGAACCTGTCAGCCTGCGCTTTCTGCGGCTCTCCACCGATGCGGTTTCCAAGGAGGAGGCGGATTTTTCAAACCTTTACCAAAATGTTTCCCTTTACGAGTTTGAGGTCTATGCGGACAAGCCCACGGCTTATAAATTAAAAACACCTGTTATCGAAAAGATGGTAAAAGGACGGCAGCTTGTAATGCCTGAAACGCCCGACGGATTCCGGGTTACGTTGATCGGCGCGGACTTGGAGCAGGTGATCGGGGCGGACGGCACGGTCTATGACAATATTCAGGATAAGGATGTGACGGTCGGCTACCGTGTGGAAGACAAGAGCGGCCGGGAGGAGACGAGAGAGGTCTCCTTTGTGGTAAAGGTGCCCGCGGCAGAGAGCGGATTGTCGGATGAGGAGGGCGCTGCGGTAGGGAGCGGATCATCGGACGGGCAGACTGCGCCTTCGGAGTCGGAAGGAAGTATACTAAGCGGGATCAGCGGCGTGCTTCCCTCGGTTGCGGAGTGGCGGGCCGGTCAGGGGTACTTTTCGTTGGAAGAAAAAGCGCGGATCATCGTGGATACGGACAGCCGCCCGCCGAAAAAGGGTGAAAGAAAGGGCGGAGACGGGGAAATGTCGAGCTTGGCAGCGGCGGATATGGCGGAAAGCGCTGATCAAGCGGCGAAGGAGGATAAGCAGGCGCTCTGGGATATCGCGGCGCTGTTAAATGAGGGCTTGGGAAAGAATTTATATTTTCGCACCGAACTGACCATCTGCAAAGGGACGGAGGCTGACCTCAAACCGGGAGATATCTATCTGGGATATACGAAGGAAGAAAACGGTCTTGGTAAAGAAGGATATACCTGCGATATAACTGACAAGTGTGTCATAAAGGCGGAAACGGAGACGGGGGTCCGCTGGGGAACCGTCACCCTGATGCAGCTTTTATTTGCGAATACAGGAAAAAACGCGCCGCAGGGACAGATTCGGGATTATCCCCTCTATGAGGTGCGAGGCTTCGGCATCGACGTGGCGAGAAAACCGGTATCGCTGGATACGCTCTATCGGATCATGAAAACAATGTCGTGGTATAAGATGAACGATCTGACGATCCATCTCAATGATAATGAAATTCTTGCCACCAGCGGGCTGACGGATTCGGCGGAAATGGCAATGACAGCTGACAGCGCGTTTCGGCTGGAATCCGCTCTGGGCAATGAGAAGGCACAACTGTTGACCTCAGAGGAGTACGCCTACACGAAGGAGGAGTTTGCACAGTTTATCGCCACAGCCAAGACCTACGGCGTGACGGTGGTGCCGGAGATCGATACGCCCGCGCATTCTCTTGCTATCACCAAGCTTTATCCCGAATATGCCCTGCGTACTTCCAATGAGTCGGTGGATCAGATCGATCTGGCAAATGACAAGGCTGTCACTTTTGTGGAGAAAATCTGGCGGGAAGCGCTGGACGAGGAAAAAGGCGCTTTTCGGGATGCCGAGATCATTAATATCGGCATGGACGAGTATTATGGCGACGGCGAACAGTACCGACAGTATCTGAACAGGATCAACGATCTGGTGCAGGAAAAGGGAAAAACGGTACGCTTGTGGGGGAGTCTCAGCAATATGGGCGGCACGACGAAACCTTCCCCCGAAAATCTGCAAATGAATATTTGGAGTACAGAGTGGGCTGACCCGATGGAGATGTATGAGGCGGGCTATTCTCTCATCAATATGCAGAACAACCACCTTTACATCATACCCGGCGGCGGCTACGACAGGCTAAACGGCAGGGAGCTGTATGAAAATTGGGCGCCCAACCGTTTTTATGATTATAACAGGCGAGAGACCGTCCCTGCTTATTCGCCGCAGATGCTGGGAGCCGCCTATATGATCTGGAACGATATGTGCGGCAGGCTGGATGTGGGGATCTGTGAGTACGATATCTACGAGCGGTTTATGGAGCCTCTGGGAGTGATAGCTGTGCGGCTTTGGGGGGCGGAAAAACTGGAGACGCGGGCTGACATGATTGAAGTATCGGCTTATGATCTGTTGGAAACGTGCATGGGGAACAAAGAACTGCAAAGATTTCTGACGGTGGATGAGAACCGTGACGCGCCTTATCAGAGAGACGGGGCAGTTTTTTATTCCTATGTTTACGATGAGGCGGTGGCGGCGGAGCCGCCGGGCTATGAGATTCAGATGGATGTAAGGCTGGAGCCGGGGGCAGGGCAGGAGCAGGTCATCGCGGAAGGCGACTGCGCTTACGGCCGATGGGCTTTCTACGCGGCGGAGCCGGAGACGGGAAAGGTTGGTTTTACGAGAGAAGGGCGGACGTATACCTTTGATTATACGCTGCCGGCGGGCGAGTTGGTGCGTCTAAGGCTGGTGGGAACTTCGGGCAGAACCACGCTTTATGTGGGTGGAAAAGAAGTGGACAGTCTGGGGAGCGACGAGCCCTTTGAGGAGCACGCTACGTTTGCGTTCCCCTTGCAGAGAGTGGGCAGGCAGACGGGGCAGTTTGACGGAGAATTGGAGCTGCGGGTGGTGTCGAGCGCAGGGGGAGTCGTGAGCGTATGGCATCGTGAAGGTCTGGTTTTGGGAAGGTGAGCTGCATGGAGGCATACACGGATTTTGCGCAGGTTTATGACGAACTGATGGACGACACACCCTATGAGGAGTGGTGCGATTTTTTACTGGATGTTTTTCAGCGGTACGGGGTGGATGATGTATCCAAGCGGCAGGAAAACGCAAATAATGACATGATTGTCACAAACAAAAATTTTGAAAAGCCTGCGGATGCCGGACAAACGACAACGATGTCTGCTGAGAGTATAGGAGCAGATTTGGATACCATAGACGAAAAGTTAAGGCAGGAGCGTAACACCGTCCTTGACCTCGGCTGCGGGACAGGCACGCTGACGGAACTTCTGGCGCGAAGAGGCTATGTCATGATCGGCGTGGACAATGCGGAAGAGATGCTGCAACTCGCCATAGAAAAACGGGAGCAATCGGGACTTGATATCACTTATGTGTTACAGGACATGCGGGAATTGGAACTTTACAGCACGGTGGGCGCTGTGGTCAGCGTTTGCGACAGTCTCAATTACCTGCTCGATGAGGAAGATATCGTGCAGACCTTTGAAAGGGTGAATAATTATCTGTACCCGCAGGGCATCTTTGTCTTTGATTATAATACGGTCTACAAATATCAGACGGTGATTGGGGACGCTGTCATTGCGGAAAATCGGGAGGATTGCAGCTTTATCTGGGAAAACTATTATCATGAGGACGAGGAGATCAATGAGTACGATCTGACGGTCTTTGTGGCGGAGGGGCAGGCGCCGCAGCGGTTTCGGCGGTTTCAGGAGGTGCACTACCAGCGCGGCTACCGCCTTTCGCAGATGCGGGCGCTTTTAGAGCGGGCGGGACTGGAATTTTTGGAAGCGTTGGATGCTGATACCCACGGAGAGGTGAGGCAGGAGAGCGAACGCATCTATGTGGTGGCAAGAAAGGGTGCGGGGACCACGGCGAACCAGACGATTGCGAAACTCCCGTAAGGTTGTTGAAATTGTACAAATAGCATAACCAACACAGACGCGCTTGCGCTCCATTTCGAACGCAGCGGTACTAGGCTCGTGAGTTGCCAAGCAACTCAATACCTCGCCAAGTGCCGGCGTTCTACAAGGGTCTGCTTATGGTTATACTATTTGCATAATGGTGTCAATGCTGAGAGGAGTTTCGCGATTTTTAAAGAATGAAGAAGTATGGAAAGGTACAGACGGTATGGAAGATTACATGATTCGCGCAACGGCGGCCAACGCGCAGATACGCGCTTTCGCGGTGACCTCAAGAGAGCTTGTGGAATATGCCAGAGCGGCACACGACAGCAGCCCCGTGGTGACGGCGGCGCTGGGAAGATTGATGACCGGCGCTTTGATGATGGGCGGTATGCTCAAAGGTGAGAAAGACATCCTTACCCTGCAGATCAGAGGAGAAGGTCCGGTACACGGGCTTACGGCGACTGCGGATTCTTTGGGGCATGTGAAGGGCTATGCGGACCAGCCGCAGGCGATGATGCCGCCAAGCAGCGCGGGGAAACTGGATGTGGGCGGCGTGATCGGCGCCGGCGTTTTGCATGTGATGAAGGATATGGGACTCAAAGAGCCCTATGCTTCCACCATTGCTTTGCAGACAGGGGAGATCGCGGATGATCTGACCTATTATTTTGCTGTTTCCGAACAGGTTCCTTCCGTCGTAGCGCTGGGCGTTTTGATGAACCGGGATAATACCGTGCGGCAGGCGGGCGGCTTTATCATTCAGCTCATGCCCTTTGCGTCGGAGGAGATTATTGGACGGCTCGAAGAAAAATTATCAAAAATAACATCTGTGACGGCATTGTTGGAGGCGGGGGAAACGCCCGAAGAAATACTGGAAAGCGTGCTGGGAGAGTTCGGTTTGGAGGTCACGGACCGGCTTCCGGTCTCCTTTCAATGCGACTGCAGCAGAGAGCGGGTGGAGAAGGTACTCCTAAGCCTTGGAGGGAAGGACAGGCAGGAGCTGATCAACGAAGGAAAGGATGTGGAACTGCGCTGTCATTTTTGTAATCGGAACTATGTTTTTACGGCGGAGGAGATTAAGCGCCTTATTTGAGGGGAAAAGGAGAAAGCTTCGTGATGGAAAGGACAGCGTAGCAATTTAGAGACGGAAGAAGAGAGTTAAAAGAAGATTTAATGGTTAATATATCGCTTTAGATAACGCGAAATTATAATCAAGCAAAAGAGCGGGAACAGAGAGGGGTTTGGAACAAAAAATGGCTGTTATTTTATGAAAGTACAGTCTGAAAACCGCAAAAACAGGGGAAACAAGAGAAGAGCGCAAGGTTGGAAGAACAGGCGCTATGTTTGACACGGAGATATAAAAATAACGGAATATATGGAATGGAAAATGGATGCGATTTTAATTTGCGATTTTTGAGAGCGTCAGCAAGGATAAAAAGATGAGGATTTGATAGCGGATGTTACAGATTGGTTGAACAAATTTTTATCTCACCGATCCAAACACAAGAAGCTCGAAAAGCTAAAACAAGATTTAATAGAGAATGAATGACGTAATTTCGTTTTTACACCAAAAAGATAACAACTGGGGTGAAATGAAAGAAATATTGATTTTATGAGGCCCGTACAGATAAGAATAACAGGTGTTAACATAAAAATAGCGGATGATATATAACATATCGTATATTTTTTGTAGCAGCTCATTTGATGCAATCACGGAAAAATTTCGTAAAAAGCGCTTAAAAACAAAATTAAGAACCTGTATTTTGCGCACTCGTTTTGTTATACTATTTTATAGGATTAGAAGAATATGACAACGTGGATTGTCTGGTTAAATTTATAGAAATCATAAAAAACAGGAAGGAATTTACAGAATATTATGAAACAGGGATTTATTAAAGTGGCGGCGGTGACGCCGAAGATCAAAGCAGCAGATCCGCATTATAATGCAAAAGAAATCGGGAAGGGGATCGAGGAGGCACTGCGTCGTGGAGCGAAAATTATCGTGTTTCCGGAACTTTGTCTGACGGGCTATACCTGCGGCGATCTGTTTTTGCAGGAACTGCTGTTGACGCAGGCGCTGGAAGCGCTTGCGGAGGTGGCTGCAGCCACGGAAGACAGTGACGCGCTTGTTTTTGTGGGCCTTCCGCTGGTAAAAGGGCATAAGCTGTATAATGTGGCGGCGGCGCTGCAGGACGGCGAGGTGCTTGCTTTTATACCGAAGCGCTGTATCCCTTCCTATGCGGAGTTTTATGAGACGAGACATTTTGAGCAGGGCAATCTCCAGCCGGAGCCCTTTTTCTATGAAGGAAAGGAAATACCGTTTGGAGCGGATATTCTCTTTCAGGTGGATGGTATGAGCGGTCTGCTGGTGGGCTGTGAGATCTGTGAAGATATCTGGTCGCCGGAACCGCCCGCGACAGCGCATGCGCTGGCCGGAGCGACGGTGATCGTAAATCTCTCGGCTTCTAATGAGACAGTGGGGAAGGATGCCTACCGGGAGATGCTGGTAAAATCCGCCAGCGCAAGGCAGATTTCCGCCTACGTTTACGCATCCGCCGGAGAGGGGGAGTCCACGCAGGATCTGGTCTTTGGCGGACACAATATCATTGCGGAGAACGGCGTGGTGCTGGCACAGGCAAAGAGATTTGAAACGGGTGTTATTTATGCGGACATCGACATTCACAGGTTGATGCACGAGCGGCGCAGGATGAGTACTTATCGGGGAGAGCAGGAGAATCTGCGTCCGCACGGATTGATTCTGGTCCGCATGGAGGAGGAAGAAACATTTTTGGAAAGAAGATTTTCGGACAGACCCTTTGTGCCGGACCAGCCGGAGGAGCGGGAGAAACGTTGTAATGAAATTCTCTCTATCCAGTCCTACGGTCTGAAAAAGCGCTTGGAACACACGGGCGCATCATCGGCTGTGCTTGGTATTTCCGGCGGTCTGGATTCCACGCTGGCTCTGCTGGTGACAGTGCGGGCATTTGATCTGCTTGGGCGGGAACGAAATAAAATAACATCTGTTACTATGCCTTGCTTTGGCACGACTGACAGAACTTATGATAATGCCTGCAAGCTGGCGCGCCTGTTGGGGACAACGCTGCGGGAAGTGGATATCAGGGAGGCCGTGAACGTGCATTTTCGGGATATCGGCCAGAGCAGCGACTGTCATGATGTGACCTATGAGAACGGACAGGCCAGAGAGCGGACGCAGGTATTGATGGATATCGCCAATCAGACGGGCGGTCTGGTCATCGGCACGGGAGATATGTCCGAGTTGGCGCTTGGCTGGGCGACTTATAACGGGGATCATATGTCTATGTACGGCGTGAACGCTGGTGTGCCGAAAACGCTGGTGCGGCATCTGGTACGCTATTATGCGGATACTTGTGACGACGAGGCCCTTAAGGCTATTTTGCTGGATATTCTGGATACGCCCGTGAGTCCGGAGCTTCTGCCGCCCGTGGATGGGGCGATTTCCCAGAAGACGGAGGATTTGGTGGGCCCTTACGAGCTGCACGATTTCTTCTTATATTATATGCTGCGCTGCGGTTTTGCGCCTGCGAAGGTCTATCGGGTGGCTTGTATGGCTTTTGCGGGAGTTTATGACAATGATGTCATATTGAAATGGCTGAAAGTGTTCTATCGGAGATTTTTTTCCCAGCAGTTTAAGCGGTCCTGTCTGCCGGACGGCCCCAAGGTGGGAAGCGTGGCGCTCTCGCCCAGAGGGGATCTGCGTATGCCTTCGGATGCCAGCGCGGCGGTGTGGCTGGCACAGTTGGAGGAGTTGTAGGAGCCGGGCTGCCGGACGGGCTTCACGGGCAGAGGTCAATTTTTTGCTATTTTTTGAAACACAGAGTACCAAAAAGAGAGGAGATCTTCAGAGTGATTGAAGGAGGAAAGAATTACGAGGCAGCGGAAGCGGAGAGAGTGCTGGACGACAGGGTATATACCGTGCGGGATATCGAGGCGCTGCCGGAGGGAGAACGGGCTGAGCTGATTGATGGGAAAATGTACAGGATGGCCACGCCTACGCTGACGCATCAGGATATTCTTATGTGGCTGAGCGTAAAAATTTGGGTTCATATTGAGAAACATGGAGGACCATGTAAAGTGCTTCCCGCTCCTTTTGCGGTCTATATCAAGGATGACGAACACAATTATGTGGAGCCGGATGTCACGGTGATCTGTGATCGGGACAGGCTGGACGAGAAAGGCTGTCACGGGGCGCCGGACTGGGCGATCGAGATCGTTTCGCCGTCGAGTAAGACCATGGACTATATCAGGAAATGCGCTCTTTATGAAGCGGCGGGCGTGAGGGAGTATTGGATCGTTGATCCGAAGGAGAAAAGCGTCCTTGTGTATAATTTTGAGCATGGCACTTCCGGACGGTATTCTTTTTCCGATCAGGTGAAGGCGGGAATCTATGATGATTTCTTCCTTGATTTTAATGAAGTGGCGTGAAAACAGCGGTTTTATGCACTGTCAGACATCGGAAATTGCCGATAACAAGGAAAACGAGACGCACGGCGGGCAGGGAAAATCTTCTCTGCCCGCATAGTGTTTCTTTCCTCTTTCATAATAGAAGTCTTTTCCAAACGTCCGGAAAGGGCCGCCGTTATTCGTCTTCCGTTTCCCCCTGATTTTCCAGCGCTTTGTTAAGGGAACTCTCGATGGCGTCCAGAAGAATCATGGAGGTATACTTGCTGTCGTCCGGGTATGTAATTCCGGTCAGGCTCTGGTTGGTTATGATTTGATTCGCCAGATCCTCAAAGGAAGGCTGGATAAGAGGATACATGGTCGTGACAGCTTCATCCAGATTGACGAGCCGGATGGCGTTGATATTCTTTTCATCTACGGTCACCTCGATCTCCACAACGTTGTCATTCAGGATCAGGGATGTCGTATAGACGCCGGGTACATAGGAGTCCGTAGTGGTCTGCTGTGTCACGGCGGACATGGTTTCCTGCTTTTTTTCTTTCGGCAGAAACATAATGATGAGCAGGATGATAAAAAGGATACCGAGAGCAGCGAAAATGCCGGTATATATCAATTCTTTCACGTGCAGCACGACAATTTTGGTCTTAGAACTCATACAAATATCCCCATGGTGATTCTTTTTTACTAATGTATGTGAGCAGGGTGGGGTTTATGCGTGGGGATTTTATAGCAAATCGGAATGAGGTTGTAAGGGGTTCCACTATGGGACTATAAAAATCTAAGATAAAAAATATCTTTAAATTCTAATATAGAATCTATGTCATGATAATTTTATCATCTAAATATTTTACATGCAATATACTTTGAATAAACCAATATTATTAATATTAGAAATAGATTTTTATTAAAAATAATTGACTACATTGCGTAAATATGTTATATTGTACCAAAAGTGAAAATGATGTCATAAATGGTAGAATTTTGCTATTTAAAGAAAGGCGGATGCCAATATGCGGTTCAAGCTTGATTTCACAATTGATCGGTCAGAATTGAATGCTGATTACAGACGCTGTATCTTAAGTTTTATTAAGCACTCGCTAGAACATTCTGTAAATGGTGATCTGCTGGAAAGATATTATAAGGATACCAATACCAAAGATTTTTCATGGACTATGATTGTCAGCAAGCCTCAGTTTACAAAGGAGAAGTTTCAATTTGCGGATAACAAGTTTGCCTTAATATTTTCTACTGATGACAGAAAGCAGACCGGCATGTATCTGATGCTGGCGTTTCTAAATCAGAAAAACAAGAGGTATCCGGCGGAAGAAGAAAATTATTTTACACTGAAAAATATTGTTCAACTAGACCAAAAAACGATAAAAGGTACGACGGTCAGATTTGTTTCCATGCCGGGGTCTTCTCTTGTTGTGCGTGAGCATAACAGAGAGACTAACAAAGATATCTATTACAGTTGTGAAGATGAGGGATATGCGGACAAGCTGGAGCAGGCATTGAAAACGCAGGCGGAGATGGCGGGATTTCCGGAGACATCAGTGGATAGCATCAGGCTGGATGAAGTGACGGGTAGGAAAGTGGTGGTGAAGCACTACGGAATCTATCTGGATGCGACGATTGCGGATTTTACGGTTTCAGGAGAAAACAGAATATTGCAGTATTTTTATCAAAACGCCGTATGTTCGAGGCGCAGCTCCGGGTTTGGCATGATCGATATCGTGGAGGAGGGATGAGTATTGATTGAAGAATTTACAGATCATCTGGAAGCGGATGATTGGAAAGACGCAGCGGCTATCGTGGGGTTGATCCGTTTTTTTGATTATGCACAGATACCTTATAATAAAGAAGAGATCGAGCGGGCAAAAGAAATCTATGACAATGATTCCGAATATGATGAGGGGCTGGATGTTCTTAGATTTAATGCGGCCGATATAACGGATGAGAAGCTGGATGCGTTTATTGAGGATTATTTTGCGGAAGAGCTGCATCACTGCGCCGTAGAAAGGGCGTTACATAAAACGGATTGGTCGAAAGAGGAAGTTGATTTTATCAATGGGAAACTGACGGCAAATACCGCTATGAAGGATATATTTCCAAAACAGAAATTTGATGGAACAAATGCGGAAAAAATCCTTGATTTGATCGAAGAAAACAGAAGTTATATTGTTCGTAAAACTTTTGTACATAAACCAAATTTGTATAAAAATTTTTGTAATGTACCTAAGCAAAAAATTGAAGAATTTTGTAATAATTTATTTCAAAAACCTGAAAATAAGGTAGTACGATTGCAAGGTTACCATATGGATCTTAATCATAAGGGTAGATCAATTTCCTACCGGTTTAATGAAAAATTATTTTCTTCCTCAGACAGTCGATTTTATGATTTCATACCGTTTGCCTTTACCATTGGAAGAGAATCTTTTTTTATCAATGATAATTCCACGATCAGGCAGTTGGTCCGGACCAATAAGCAATTGCAGGATAAGTGCCGGGAACAGAGAAAAAATTCGGCAAATGGGAATGTGGATACCAGAAGGATCTTGTTTGAAAATATCATTTACGCGTCCGATTTTCTTGATTATGATGTGGAGATCATCAAAAAGGATATAGATGCTTCCTTTTTTGAGACGTTCTTTTTAAGGCGTGAGAGCATTGAGATCCTTAGGCAGATCAAAAATTACAATGTTTTTTGCAGGACAATAAAGCTGGGTGATGATTATGTATCGGTACTTGAGAGGGTGACGGACTGTGTCAAAAATCTGCAGCTTTTGGATGGTTTTATAGAGGCTTTGCTCAAGGACGATGCCAATAAAAAAACAGCAAACAATTCCATTTTGACATGGAATATGCTTAAGCTGAACCTATTGATACGTGACAAGCTACATATTGGAGGTGAAAACATGAATAAAACGATGCGTAGTGCATATGCGGGAGCGGAAAGGGCGGCGGCTGTGCTCAAGGGCAGAAATCAGGGAAATAAGATCAGCAGTTACCGGACAAAATTGTTGAGTGCGTTACTTTTTCATGATTACAGCCGATTTTCGGAGATACTGCTCAGCTTGTCCAATTATGCGGATGTTTATTTCCCGTTTGCCTATGATCTGTTTGAGGATTTTGAGGCGAACAAGGATGCGGCATATACTTTTGTCAATCATTTCAATGAGTTTTCCGGAAATAATGCGGACGAAGATGAAGCAGCAGATAACAAAGCATTGGATGAAATGTAAAGGAGAGAGGACTTATGGAGAAGAAAACCATCACACTGACAGTGGCAGCAAATATGACTTCCAACTATTCGGAAACTTTGAGTAATATTGGTAACGTGCAAAAGATCTACAAAAAGGGTCATGTCTATACGATTCGCAGCCGCGAAAGTCTGAAGAACGCGATCATGGTGCAGAGCGGGATGTATGACGACCTTGTAACTACGGTAGACGGGGCGACACAGAAACAGGCAACACCTGAGAGAAATGCGGCCAATAACAGGGCCTTGGAGGGCGGTTATATGACCACGGGTAAGGATACCTATATCCGCAACAGTTCTTTTTATCTGACGGATGCGGTGGCCTGCGAACCGTTTGTCAGTGAAACCCGTTTTCATAACAATCTGTATCTGGCAAGTAATTTTGCAAAGGCAAATAACCTGAATCTCCAAAAAGATGCAGGAAAGGCAGGGTTGATGCCGTACCAGTATGAATATGAGAAGTCTTTGCGGGTATACAGTATAACGATTGATTTGGATATGATCGGCACAGACCCTAATTTTGCGGAAGAAGAGGCAGATGGAGCGGAGAAGGCGGAACGGGTCAACAGTCTTCTCAGTGCGGTGGAAAATCTCAGCCTGGTCGTGAGAGGAAATTTGGACAATGCAGAGCCTGTCTTTGTTGTAGGCGGCTTTTCGGAGAGAAAGACACATTATTTTGAGAATGTGGTAAAGGTGATTGATAACAGGCTTGCGTTGTCGGAGGATCTGATTCAAAGGGTGAAGAAGGGGTATTCTACAGCGCTGCTTCGCGGGCACAATTTCGACAATGAGGATGAAATCATTGAAAAACTGAATCCCGTCAGTGTAGAGGAGTTTTTTGAGACATTGCGGGAACAGGTTCGGGCGTATTATCAGTAGGATCAGGAAGAAGGTGTGCGGATGCGTAAGGAGGCTATACGGCTTGTACTTTGTCAGTCCAGTGCCAATTATCGGAGACCGGAAACGTTTGAAAATAAAATGACCTATCCCCTGCCGCCCTTTTCGACTGTGATCGGTGCGCTCCATAAAGCGTGCGGTTATACGGAGACGCATGAAATGGATATCAGCATACAGGGCAGATACGGTTCGATGAACAGACGGATTTACCGCGACTATAATTTTCTCAATTCCACGTTTGATGACAGGGGCATTCTTGTAAAAATGACAAATGAAAGTATGCTCAGTACGGCATTCGTCAAAGTGGCGGAATCCAAAAAGAATAACAGCAGCTTTGAAAAAAATACGGATATCAGAGTGTATGATCAGGAACTGTTGGCGGAATATCAGAGCCTGAAACAAAAAGGCAGGGAAGTGCAGGTTTTGAAAAATGAAAAGCTTAAGCCGGAATTGGAGCGATTAAACGAGGAGAAAAAGAGACTTGCCGAGCAAAAAAAACAGTTGGATAAAGCATCGCCAGAGTTCGAAGAGGCCAAAGCTCGGGAGGAAGCTGTCAAAGAAAAGATAGCAGAAGCAAAAAAAACATTTTCTGAGTATGAGAAAAATGCTTATGAAATCCCTTATTCCCGGTTCCGGGTACTGACAACCTCGATCAAACAGTATGAGATTTTGTCTGATATTGAGCTGATCATTCATATTACGGCGAATGACAGAAAGACTTTGGAAGATATTTATGCGAATGTATACAATATCACCTCTTTGGGAAGAAGCGAAGACTTTGTCGAGGTAAAAGAGGCGGCGTGGGTTATGCTTGACGGCTGTGAGGAAGAACTGGAATCGGAGTATCCGGCCTATCTTGCCCTTGAAAATGTGAGAAGACAAAAGATCCTTACAAAGGATAAAGGGATGAGCAGGCAGATCGTTGGCACCAAATATGCGATTCCCAAGCTGTATACGATCGGTGAAAACGGACAGAGGATCTTCGATAAGAAGAAAGTGCTGTACGCATCGGGCTATGTCATCAGTGACATTGAGGAAGACGACGGTATCTATGTGGATTGGCTGGATGATGGGAAGTATTATATTGTTAATTTCGTGTAAAGCAATCATAATTTCGATCAATTATAAAACGGACACGGTTGTATCAAAAATCGTGTCCTGTATTATATGTGGCAAAGAGCCGTGAATGGAAGTTTGCTGTTTGCGCAGTACGTGGGGCGTCTTGCACGATTCACTTGTGAGTATATGGTTGAGGAAGAAGTATGAATTATACAGAATTTAATGCAGAAAAAAGTTTGTTTGAGCAGGAATTTGGGGAGATGGTGAAGCAGGCGGCCAAAAGCGGCGGCGTGACGATAGCAGAACATAATCGTGCCCTTTTAGAACGGGCGAAGACGCTTTTTGAGCTGCATTATATCAGTCAGGATATTTATGAGCTGCTTTGTAGGGCGTGCGCGTATCACGATCTGGGAAAGGCAAATCCAAGGATGCAGGAACGGCTGAAATGCAGTGAGTTGAAATTTGATCCAGATTTGGAAATTCCGCATAATGTGTTGTCTATGTATCTGATGCCAAAGGATGCTTCGCCAGAGTATGATATATTGCTGTTTGCTGTGGGATTTCATCATGATTACGGGGATGTGTTCCGTTTGTTGGAAGACCCGGAGAAACAAAGTCTGGCGAAAGAATTGCTAAAAGAATGGGAGTGCGCTAAGCATCCGGGCAGGAAAGCAATAAAAAAGATTCAAAGTTACATTACGCAGCCTGAGACAAAGAATAAGATGATTCTGGTAAAGGGCCTTTTGCATAAATGCGATTATGCGGCCAGCGGTGAGACGGAAATAGAATATCAAAATGACTTTTTGATGCGGAAGACAACTCGTTTTTTTGAAGAAAAGGGATTTTCTTTAAATGAGATGCAAAGATTCTGCCTGCAAAGGCAGGATGAAAATATTATGGTCGTCGGGCAGACCGGCATGGGAAAGACCGAAGCCGCGTTATTGTGGATCGGAGATCATAAGGGCTTTGTTTTTCTCCCGGTAAGAACGGCGATCAATAAAATGTATGACCGGATCAGAAACGAAATCATTGTGGACGAGAGTGCCGATGGGATAGAAAAACAGCTTGGTCTTTTGCATTCGGACGCGGTTTCCAGACTTTTGGAGCAGCAGGAGAGAAATGAGCAGCGAAAGGAAAATGTGAAAGGCGCGCTTTATCAGGAGATGGATGTAATAGCCTACCATGATCGGAGTAAGCAGCTTGCTATGCCGCTTACGATATCTACGGTAGATCAGTTGTTTGATTTCATTTTTCAGTATCAGACTTATGAATTGAAGCTTGCAACATTGTCCTATTCTAAAATCGTGATCGACGAGATTCAGATGTATGGAGCCGATCTGTTGGCAGATTTGATCTTTGGTTTGAAAATGATTCGGGATCTGGGCGGCAGGATCGCTATTACCACAGCTACGCTTGCACCTTTTGTAAAAGAACTGATGGAAGAGGTAGTCGGAGAATTTGCGTACGGCGTATTTTGTGAGAGGGAGCAGATAAGACATAGAATTAAAATCATTCCGGAAATGATGGATGCGGAAGCGATAACAGAAAAGTTTTGGGGATGTCTTTCAGCGAAAGATACAAAAACACCTTCCGGTAAGATATTGGTTATTTGTAATACCATTCAAAAGGCACAGTGGATGTATGATGAGCTGCGGGAACAGATAGGAGAAGAAAGAGATAGAGTACATCTGCTCCATTCAAGGTTTATTCGTCGTGACAGGACGATGAAGGAAAATGAGATTTGTGAGTGTGGTGCGACGGAACATGAGGAGACGGTGATCTGGATCAGTACATCGCTTGTAGAGGCGAGCCTTGATATCGACTTTGATTATCTGTTTACCGAATTGCAGGATATTCCTTCACTTTTGCAGAGAATGGGAAGGGTGAACCGAAAGGGAAGAAAAGCTGTAGATGACTATAATTGTTTTATTTATACGGAAATAGAGGATAAGTATTTAGAGCGGCCCTATGTGCCGGGAAGAGAGCAACAAAGGGAAAGAACGACTTTTATTGACAGGGATATCTTTGAATTGTCCAAGCTGGCATTGGAAGAAACATTAAATCCGGAGAAAGAGGGGTTTCTGTCAGAAGGACGTAAAATGGAGATGATGGAGAAATACTTTACGACAGAAAGATTAGTCAATACTAATTATATGCGAAAGTGCAGGAAACAGATGGAAAAGCTAAACGATATCGTATTGTATGAACTGGACCGCAAGGATATTCGAATCCGAGAGGACATTTTTACAAAGGATGTGATTCCGCTGCCTGTTTACGAATCCTGCCAACAGGAAATAGAGGATAGCGCAAAGAAAATCCGATCATCCAATACTGCGATGCTTGAGAAAATAAAAGAGCGCAGCCGCATCATGCAGTACACTGTTCCGGTACAAAGTTATATGGTACAGGAATATGAAAAAGCTGTTCGTAAAGGTTTGTCGGCAGAATACTGCCGCCCTGTGCAGATTGGAACATATGAAAAGATAAACGTTATAGACTGTGACTATGATAACAGGATGGGGTTTCGGGCAAAAAAGTTTGTAAAAGTTGAAGATCCAATTTTCGTGTAGAAAGAGTGGGAGAGAAGATGGAAGACCGGATTACGGGAGTTATGATCTATTATTATTTTGTGTGTAAAAGAAAGTTATGGTACTTTGTCCATGAGATCAGCATGGAGGCGGAAAACGAAAATGTCATGCTGGGAAAATTGTTGGATGAAAACAGCTATCAGAGAGGGGAAAAGCATATCAACATAGATAATGTGATCAATATTGATTTTATCAAGGAACATAAAGAACTGCATGAGGTGAAGAAAAGCAAGGCAATCGAGGAAGCTGGTATCTGGCAGGTGAAATATTATTTATATTATCTGAAACAGCGAGGGGTAAGTGGATTAAAGGAAAAAATAGATTATCCGCTTTTGAAGAAAAATCTTTTGGTAGAATTGGCGCAGGAGGATGAAGAGCAGATAGAACAAATAATAAGTGATATCAATAAAATGAAGAATCAACCGTTACCGCCGGAGTTTTCCGAGGGGAAAATATGTACAAAATGTGCATATCATGATCTGTGCTTTATTTAGTACTATCATAGTTGGAATATTAAGTATACCACGAGGGGAGAGTTATGGGGCAGAGTTTTTACGTTTATAATAACGGCGATTTAAGAAGAAAAGACAATACATTGCAATTTACGCCCTGTGAAGGAGAAAGGAGAGATATTCCGATAGAGCGCATTGATGATATTTATGTGATGTCGGAAATGACCTTCAATACTTCATTTATCAGTTATATATCGCAGTACGGGATACCGATCCACTTTTTTAACTATTATAATTTTTATACCGGGAGCTTTTATCCGAAAGAGAAATTGCTGGCGGGGCAGCTTTTGGTAAAGCAGGTGGAACATTATTCTGACTATGATAAAAGGATTGTGATTGCCAGAAAATTTATTGAAGCGGCAGCAGATAATATTTATAGAAATCTCCGTTATTATAATGGACGAGGAAAAGACGTTTCTGTCTATATGTCGGAAGTAGATGAGCTGCGAAAGAAAATACCTGATACAAATTTTATACAGGAATTGATGGGAATAGAGGGTAATATCAGGAAACAATATTATGCGGCATGGAATGTGATCGTGGATCAGGAGATTCATTTTGAAAAGAGAGTGATGCATCCGCCGGATAATATGATAAATTCTTTGATATCCTTTGTTAATTCCATGATTTATGCGAAGATACTGACTGAGATTTATCATACGCAGCTGAATCCAACAGTAAGTTATTTACATGAACCGGGGGTTAGGAGATTTTCACTTTGTCTTGATATTGCAGAAGTATTTAAGCCACTTATTGGTGACAGGCTGATTTTCTCCTTACTAAATCGCAGGCAGATTACAGAGGGCAGCTTTACCAAAGATTTGAATTTCCTGCATCTTACCAAAGAAGCGTCAGGATTAATAGCGAAAGAATTGGAAGAACGGTTAAAGAAAACGATCATGCACAAAGAACTTGGCCGGCAGGTCAGCTATCAATATCTTATGCGTCTTGAAGCATATAAGCTGACAAAGCATTTAATTGGGGAAAAAGAGTATGAAGGGTTTAAAATATGGTGGTAAACTATGTACATAGTATTGGTTTATGATATCAGTCAGGACAATAATGGGCAAAGACGTTGGTCCCATGTGTTTAAGATTTGCAAAAAGTATCTGACACATATCCAAAATTCAGTTTTTGAGGGTGAGATATCCAAAGTTCAGCTTGTTAAACTACAGCAGGAATTAAGGCCGCATATTGATAAAGCTATGGATTCTGTGATTATATTTAAAAGCAGGCAGGAAAAGTGGCTGGATAAAGAGTTTTGGGGAAAGGAAGACGATAAGACCAGTTTCTTTTTATAATGGATTTTGTCGACTGGTAATCATGTAAAAACCATAGGGGGTTGACAATGATAGGATGGGGGTGGATTATGAGGAGGTTGGTGGTATTATTTTGATAAGTATATTAAAATAAATTGCTGGTCAGATAGGAGGTAGACAAAAAGGGTGATATTGGCAACAGATTGATGCGGTGATATTTTGGGTGGGTTGAGATAGAAACAGAGTGGAATTTAGAGGATACAGATCGAACTCATTTATCACAAGGAGGCATAGTTGAGATAGAAACAGAGTGGAATTTAGAGGAAAGAGTTCCAGCGGAACAGTCAGAACGCTTTCAGTTGAGATAGAAACAGAGTGGAATTTAGAGGGTGTTCTGCTGTTCCATGCGCTGGTCATAGTAAACACGTTGAGATAGAAACAGAGTGGAATTTAGAGGGAAGACACACATCAATTATAGCAAAAAGGAGGACGTTGAGATAGAAACAGAGTGGAATTTAGAGGCACAATACCGGCAGCTGCTCCGGCAGCGCGGCCTGGGTTGAGATAGAAACAGAGTGGAATTTAGAGGCTTTTTCGCGATGTCGACGAGTTTGAGGCCCTGCCGGTTGAGATAGAAACAGAGTGGAATTTAGAGGAAAACAAGTTCACGAAGGCCCTGGCCATAGTCAGTTGAGATAGAAACAGAGTGGAATTTAGAGAAGATTGACGCCACCATGCAAAGGAAGCAGGTGTGCGTTGAGATAGAAACAGAGTGGAATTTAGAGATGACTATCAGGCCAACACCCTCTCCTTTGTGGTGGTTGAGATAGAAACAGAGTGGAATTTAGAGTGGACTATGATAAGCGAACAATATCCGGCAAGCGTGGTTGAGATAGAAACAGAGTGGAATTTAGAGTTGACTCAGACGTCGTGTATAAGAAGGCAAGTAGGTTGAGATAGAAACAGAGTGGAATTTAGAGGAGAAGGCTATAACTGAATATAACAACGCTGTGCTGGTTGAGATAGAAACAGAGTGGAATTTAGAGTACATGGCGCAAATGGGGCAGTATCAGCAGAATTTTCGTTGAGATAGAAACAGAGTGGAATTTAGAGTGCCTATGGCGTTGCAGATTTATCAGATTTACCGCAGTTGAGATAGAAACAGAGTGGAATTTAGAGACCCAATCTGCGTATTCGTTGCCTGACGCAAGCTCGGTTGAGATAGAAACAGAGTGGAATTTAGAGTCTTCATTCCCTCCCTTCATTTTTTTTAATCCTCCGTTGAGATAGAAACAGAGTGGAATTTAGAGCCGTATGCCGCCCCCTGACGGGAAGTGGTCATATCGTTGAGATAGAAACAGAGTGGAATTTAGAGGCCACCTCCTCTTTTAAGTCTGTACGATGGTAATACGTTGAGATAGAAACAGAGTGGAATTTAGAGGACGGACTTGTCGCCGCTGGCCGAGATTCCACAGTGGTTGAGATAGAAACAGAGTGGAATTTAGAGTAGACCTTCAAAAAGTCTTCCTCATCAACAATGAAGTGTTGAGATAGAAACAGAGTGGAATTTAGAGGAAGAACCGCCCGCCGGAGACCTGTACCCTGCTATGTTGAGATAGAAACAGAGTGGAATTTAGAGCTTGAAGAAAGGCCTTATTTGACTGATTTTGGTCAGGTTGAGATAGAAACAGAGTGGAATTTAGAGTGTACAGTGTTGTTACTGCTATAGAAGACCTTGAAAGTTGAGATAGAAACAGAGTGGAATTTAGAGGAAGAATTACGATGAGACTTGGCAGGCGTTCCTTAGGTTGAGATAGAAACAGAGTGGAATTTAGAGTCTCATAAAGTTGTGGGAAAGAGTGTGGGCAGGATGGTTGAGATAGAAACAGAGTGGAATTTAGAGTTTGTTTCCCCTGCATCGCCTGTGTCAGCGCACTTTGTTGAGATAGAAACAGAGTGGAATTTAGAGTTCAGATCAATTTGTTACTTGATGGGAAGGTTATTGGTTGAGATAGAAACAGAGTGGAATTTAGAGTGTGTAGCGCGGGATCTGTATCTTTATGAAGGTTGGTTGAGATAGAAACAGAGTGGAATTTAGAGGCCTTTCAGACATCCGTGTCGTATCTGACACAAAACGTTGAGATAGAAACAGAGTGGAATTTAGAGCACTTAGCGGATACGGAGATATTATACCACAATTCTGTTGAGATAGAAACAGAGTGGAATTTAGAGCATTGTGATGAATGTGCGGATTGTGTACTTGTGAAGTTGAGATAGAAACAGAGTGGAATTTAGAGATATTTCCACAGCAATCGCAAAAACCGTGTTGAGACGTTGAGATAGAAACAGAGTGGAATTTAGAGTTTTGATAGTCTGCAAAACAGCATAAGGGCTGTAATGGTTGAGATAGAAACAGAGTGGAATTTAGAGGTATAATACTTGGCATACTCCCAACTATCCTTCTTGGTTGAGATAGAAACAGAGTGGAATTTAGAGTAGGTTCTCCTTTCATTGCTCAATCAAATCAATAAAGTTGAGATAGAAACAGAGTGGAATTTAGAGCATAGACAGCGTTTGGACAAGTTCCCGAAAAGCTGGTTGAGATAGAAACAGAGTGGAATTTAGAGATCATTGTGTCGGACAGAATCGTTGACGTAAGCGCGGTTGAGATAGAAACAGAGTGGAATTTAGAGTTGTTTCACAGCATGGGAGAGCCATTCGACAAGGTAGTTGAGATAGAAACAGAGTGGAATTTAGAGACCCCATGCCATCATATTTAGCAAAGAAAGAAAATCGTTGAGATAGAAACAGAGTGGAATTTAGAGCTTTTCAGAATCATTTCTAATGTCGTTGTCGTCACGGTTGAGATAGAAACAGAGTGGAATTTAGAGGGGATAAGGGGAGAAAGAAAAGGATATGGCAGGATGTTGAGATAGAAACAGAGTGGAATTTAGAGATGTATAGTACAAACGGACAGTTTGGTCTTTTTGCGTTGAGATAGAAACAGAGTGGAATTTAGAGTCTTATCAGAAAAGGGGTTGTCCCCTGCGGAGATGGTTGAGATAGAAACAGAGTGGAATTTAGAGGAAAGGAGAAAGTTTGAAACTTAAAT
>DKUU01000008.1:0-20718 GCA_002490835.1 Lachnospiraceae bacterium UBA7196
CCCTACTCGGGGAGTTGATAAGAAGCCCGTAAACGTCAATGTTTGCGGGTTTTTTATATTCCGAGAAGAAACGAAAAGAAAGTAGTATATAGACGCAAAACAAGCAAAAACTTTACATGGCAGAAATAACAGCCATACGACTGGTAACCGAAAACAGACAGGGACTGTGCTGCAAACCTTATCTCACTTTTCTTATTGATATTTCTTTTCCCGCTGGTAAGTTTTTAAGCGCGAATGGCTTGGAACACCTTCAGGGAAAAGGGACAATGGATCTGCTCTATAAACTGACTATCTATGAAATGGATGGGAGAAGAAGGAGGAAGTACGATGACAGATATCACATACGGAGTTGAAGGAGATTACCGGATGCCAAGCCTTATCTTGTATGATAATGCAGGCGACAGTCCGGAGGAAATAATCTGGGGGAACGTAAAGAACGAGTATGTTTTTTCGCATCTGTCAGTTTACTTTATAAAGGAACTATGATTATTTTGCAAAAGTTTATGGGGAGTTCAATACCTAATTCTGCACACATCTCATTTTCCTCAATTTGTGTTACTCCATTATCAGTTAATGTCGCTAATTCTAATCCTTAAAACTACTAAGTTTAATGACATATACACCTACGCAGGTTATTTTTTACGGAAAGACTGCAATAAAACAGAAACCAAAAACCATACATATTGTGTTTTGTGTATGACTTACATACAAGATATTGACTTTCGGATGCTGCTTACCTATAATTGGCAAAAAGGGCAAATAGGAATGATTTCTGCATTGCCGCTACAAAGGAGTCAGATATGAAGGTTATTAAGCGAAATGGTGAAGAAATGCCGTTTGATTCGGGGAAGATCGTAAACGCCGTCAATGCGGCAAACAGGGAGACCGAACCGATTCATAGGCTGAATGGGTATCAGGTTCAGGCGATTGCAGATAACGTGGAAGGGAAAGTCGGGGCAATGACACATATTGCCCATGTGGAAGATATACAGGATATGGTGGAGACCGGCATCATGGAAATGCGCGGCTATGAGGTCGCACAGAAGTATGTGAGATACCGCTATAAAAGGGAGCTGACGCGCAAATCGAACACAACGGATAATGGAATCCTTTCCCTGATCGAGCATTTGAATGAGACTGTCAATCAGGAAAATTCCAATAAGAATCCGGTGATTAATTCAACGCAGCGGGACTATATGGTAGGAGAGGTAAGCAAAGATCTGACTATGCGCATCCTGCTTCCGGAGGAAATTGTCAAAGCCCATGAGGAGGGTATCATTCATTTTCATGATGCGGATTATTTTGCACAGAAAGAGCATAACTGCGATTTGATCAATTTAGAAGACATGCTCCAGAATGGGACGGTGATCAGCGAAGCGATGATCGAAAAACCGCACAGTTTTTTTACTGCCTGCAATGTCACCACACAGATCGTGGCGCAGGTGGCAAGCAACCAGTACGGCGGGCAGACCTTTACCCTGTCGCATCTGGCGCCCTTTGTAGATATCAGCAGGCAGAAGATTCGCGCTGCAGTGATAGAGGAGAGGACGGCCTGCGGGGATTCACTGGAAGAAAGAATTGTTGACAAGGTGGTGGAAAACCGCCTGAAAGGCGAGATAAAGAGCGGCATTCAGACGATACAGTATCAGTTGATCACTCTTATGACCTGTAACGGCCAGGCGCCTTTTGTCACCATGTTTATGTATCTGGATGAGGTGCCGGAGGGAAGGATGCGGGATGACCTTGCCATACTGATCGAGGAGGTCCTGCACCAGCGGATGCAGGGCGTAAAGAATGAGAAAGGCATCTGGATCACACCGGCTTTCCCGAAGCTGATCTACGTGCTGGATGAAGATAATATAAAGGAAGGCTCCAAGTACTGGTATTTGACAAAACTGGCGGCAAAATGTACTGCAAAGCGCATGGTGCCGGACTATATCTCCGCAAAGGTCATGCGTTCCCTGAAAAAAGGGGATGTCTACCCATGCATGGGCTGCCGTTCCTTTCCGACTGTGGAGGATAACCAGCGCAATCCGGACGGCTCACGGAAATATTACGGAAGATTTAATCAGGGCGTTGTCACTATCAATCTGGTAGACGTTGCCTGTTCTTCCGAGGGGGATATGGAGCGCTTCTGGGAGATTTATGAAGAGCGGCTGGAACTCTGCCACCGGGCGCTTAGATGCCGCCATGAGCGCCTGTTGGGAACAAAATCGGACGTAGCGCCTATTTATGGCAGCATGGCGCACTGGCAAGACTGAAAAAGGGAGAAAAGATTGACAGACTGCTCTATGATGGCTATTCCACCATTTCGTTGGGATATGCGGGCCTGTGTGAAATGTGCGTGCGTATGACCGGCAAGACGCATACCGCTCCCGAAGGGAGAGATTTTGCGCTTCGGGTCATGCAGAGGCTGAACGATAAGTGTCAGGAATGGAAAGAGGCGGAGCATATCAGCTATTCTGTATATGGAACGCCCATGGAGTCCACCACTTACAAATTTGCCAAATGTCTGCAGAAGCGGTTTGGCATCATTCCCGGCGTGACCGATAAGAATTATATCACCAACAGCTATCACGTCCATGTGACGGAGAAGATCGACGCGTTCAGTAAACTGAAGTTTGAATCGGATTTCCAGCGGTTATCGCCCGGCGGAGCAATCAGCTATGTGGAAGTTCCGGATATGCAGAATAATATAGAAGCGGTGCTTGCTGTCATGCAGTTTATTTATGACAATATCGTGTATGCGGAGCTGAATACCAAAAGTGATTTCTGCGGGAAATGCGGTTATGAGGGCGAGATACGGATCGTGACTGATGATGACGGGAAGCTGGTATGGGAATGCCCGAACTGTAAGACAAGGGATCAGGAAGAACTCTTTGTGGCAAGGCGTACCTGTGGTTATATTGGGACGCAATTCTGGAATCAGGGGCGGACACAGGAGATCAAAGACCGTGTATTACATCTTTGAGACAGATGATCCCGGTATGCACAACGTATCGGGATTTTTTAGGCTCACGGACATCCAAAGGAAATGTGTCAGGCAGAGGTTGACGGGTACCCAGCGCGCAGGAAAGGGGAAGATTTTTCCTTACCCGGTTGGATCAGTGCCTGTGATGCGGCAGATCAACAGTGCCAGCTGATGTGGGGTGATGTCAGGCCCGCTATCCTCCCGAAGCCATTGTTCCAGCATGGCGACCATCCCGCTGATTACAAAGGTGGTTGCGTATCTTTGTTCCGGCAGGGTATTTACGCCCCGCAGCGCATAGTGGATATAGGAATCTTTCTGTAAATATTCCCGGCACTTGCGCTGGACGACACAACTTTTTCCGTTTTGTATGATCAGCCCGAGGATATCTTTGTACTCCTCAAAGAAGGCAAAGAACAGCTTGGCGGCATCACAAAGGCTGTTCACTGTATGCTGACTGGAATGTGCAATAAATTTTTCAAAAACAGTATCCAGATAAAATTCGAGGATTTCTTCCTTGGAATTAAAAATTTGATAAAAGGTCTGCCGGGACAGATCGGTTGCGTCCATGATCTGCTTAATGGATATTTCTTCCAACGGCATATCTTCTAACAGGAGAAGGAAAGTTTTGATTATTTCATCTCTGGAACGTATGGCTGACGGATTATTTCCCTGATACATAAAGTCCCTCCTTAACAGTCGTAAAGTCAGACAAAAGACAGGATATGTCAAACTTCATGGAGATTTATTGACAATAAGCGACCTGATGCTTATACTATACCATAAAAGCAGACATGTGTCAAAATTATTACATGTGTCATCTTGCGAAAACGGAATGCATGTTGTATATTTAGGGGCTGCTTCCGTCAGTGGCCGCAATGCTCCTTTGCGGGGGATTGGATGAAAAGGATGAAAAGGCACAATAGGAAAGGACAGTAGGTTGTTATGCAGATGCCGTATGTTATCAGGGAGACAGAAGAGTATTATCCGCTGTCAGTGCTGTTCCACGAGAGCGGAATGGAAGTGGAGATCAATAAAGTGCCGCCCGCGGGAATGGTCAAAATGTGGCGGTTGGAGGATGCAAAAACCGGGGAGCTTATTTCTGCCGTCACCTTACAGATCAGGGATGGGGTTTATACGCTTGGGGATTTGGCAGTCAGGGAGGATTACAGAAGCGAAGGCTATGGGAAACTCATGCAGAACGTAGTCTTTGATGAAGCAAGGAAAATGGGGATCAAAGAGCTGTGGGGAAGCGCAAAAGTTCCGGAATATTATTACCGCTTTGGATGGGAGAAGATGGATTGGGATGCGTCACCGAGGGTGGCTGTCAACTGCCATAACTGCCGCAAGCGGGGAACAGAGTGCTTTCCTGCCATTCTTAGAATCATGCTCTGATGAAGTTTTGCGATAGCATAAAATTTTAGGAAAAGGAGAGGATGGTTATGCAGGGAAGAATACATTCTTTGGAGTCTTTTGGTACGGTGGACGGACCGGGAACCCGTTTCGTGGTTTTCGTGCAGGGCTGCCCGATGCGGTGCGCTTATTGCCATAATCCAGACACATGGCCGATGGATGGCGGTATGATGATGGAGTCGGAAGAGATCATGGAACAGTATAGAAGAAATCTTCCCTTTTATACGAAGGGCGGCATCACGGTGACGGGCGGGGAGCCTTTGATGCAGGTTGATTTTCTGATTGACCTGTTTACGATTGCCAAAAGCGAGGGCATCCATACCTGTATTGACAGTTCCGGTATTGCGTTCAAGCCGCAGAATACGGAATGGATCAGGAAACTGGACCGCCTGATGGAACTGACGGATCTTGTCATGCTTGATATCAAACATATTGACCCTGAAAAACACAGGGAGCTGACTGAGCAGCCGAATGAGGGTATCCTTGCATTTGCCGCCTACCTGAATGAAAAACATATAGATATGTGGATCCGGCATGTAGTTGTTCCGGGCATTACTGATGATGACAAATACCTGTTTGAATTAGGGTATTTTATCGGTCAGTTTGAGAATTTGAAAGCGCTGGATGTGCTTCCGTACCATACGATGGGGGAGGCTAAGTATAAGAAATTGGGGATGACCTATAAACTTGCCGGTGTTCCGGCTATGGATAAAAACAAAGTGATCGAGAAAAAAGGTGTCATTCTGGAAGGTATTAAAAAGCGGCGCGCAGAAAAAGGAGTTATTTCATAGTTAGTGCAGTTTCTTAGGATAACAGGAGTATACAGCAGGTGTGGAGTAAACATAAAAAATCGGAGTAAAGCAGACAATATATTATCCGTCCTCTTGATGATGTAAAGTAATTATCTAAGGGTGAATTGCCAGACAATGGTAGTTCACCTTTAAATGTTTGAGGGAAAAGTGTTTTTATATATACAATATTTGACATTACGTGGGAATAGCTATATAATTAATGTGATTTCGCCATGTAGTCAAAGGAGGAGCTGCAATTTGTGGACTTGTAAAGTTTGCTTTAAAATTGAACATACTCTCATTGTTGCCTTTACGGAGAAGGCAGCGAGGGAACTGATTAATAAAATATAACATAATGGAAAGATATGAAATGAAAAGGGGGATGATATTATGTGGGAGATGGACAAGGGACTAGTCCAAGTAGAAGTGGGTTCAAATGTAATAAAAAAATTCACGAAACGAGATACCAGAGGACTGTTTGAAGTGATTCTAGGCAGTAGCGCTCCAAGCGAAGGCGGGTTGTTCTGTACGCAGGCAGAGCAGCTTCGTCAGGAGCTCAGTGGGCAGAACATATTTCTGCCGGCGGTGCGATTCACGGACAGCAGTGATCTGTCTCCTAATCAATTTATAGTATATGTAGGGGCGGCAAATTTTTGTGGAGATATCACGCAGCATGACTTGTTTGGAGTATTAAGAAACATGATCATCGAACATCAGATTGACGATCCATCACCTCAATCAGTCAAAGACCTGTTCGCAAAAGGGGCCCAATATTTTTATGACAAGGATTATAACCGGGCTATTAACACATTTTTCATTGTTTATTATTGGGCGAGTATTTTGGGTTGTGCGGATGAATTGACAAATGCTACGATCAACATTGGAACGATCATGCTATTCAATAATCATATTGACGAGGCGCTGATGTTTGCTCAATACGCAAATCTCATAGCGGAGGATCCTGCTTTTTATAATATAAGCTTAAAATTCTATTCTCATCATTTTCTTGCCAATATGTACTGGTTAAAGAATGAAAAATCACTGGCAGCAGAAAATTACCAAAAGGCTGTGAATGATGTTCAATTTTCGGGAGAGCTTCCTGCCAATGTATTTGCTCTATGGAATGCTGCCAATGCCTATATGTGGACGGGCAATTACAGCATGTCGGCATCCTTGCTGGATAAGATTTTTTCCTTGGTATCTAATAATGAACAGTTTTCTAAAGAAACCATACAACAGCTATATGAACTGCGCGCTATGGTAAGTAATTTACATATAACAGGTCTGTTAGAGCAGAATAAACAGCTGATCCAGCAAATAGAGACATTATCCGGTTCTTTTAAGGTCAACTTGTCAACTTGTGCAATACAGCTGGTAAAAAAGAGTGGCGGCCTATTTCTAAATTATTTTGGAGGATATTTACTGGGGACGTTAAACAATATGGAAATTAACTATCATTCCAAAAACACCACAAGTTATAATAGGATAATTCAGTGATGCGCGGCGATTTGGCAAAGACAGGAAGGAGGCCGACATGAAATTTGAATTCAATAAAGATTCCAAAAACAGTTATCAAATAAATAATTATACTTCTTACCAAAAAGAAAATGACAGTGGCAGCGCATTGGCTGAAAAAATAAACGGTAAAATATTTATTGTGCACGGACATGACCGCCTGATAAGGATGGAATTGAAGAATTATCTGCAGAATACTTTAAAATTGCCGGAGCCTGTTATCTTGGAAGAAAATATGTCTGCGGGATTGACAATTGTAGAAAATTTTGAAAGATACGCAGATGAAGCCGGTTTGGTATTTGTATTGCTGACTCCGGATGATTTTACCGGAGATTCTGTTCGGGCAAGGCAGAACGTGATTTTGGAACTGGGGTATTTCATGGGAAAGCTGGGACGAAAAAGCGGGAAGATCATCATTCTGTCCAAAGGGGATGTAGAGATTCCTTCTGATCTGTCCGGAATATTATTCATCCGCATCGATGATGGAATTTTGGCTGCTGGAGAGAAGATTAGAAGAGCGCTTGACTGTCTTTGAGGTCAAGCGCTAAAATTATAATAACAATAATTTTTTGTCAGTAATTTATCTGATTGACATTTCTTTTATATTGTATATAATGAGTATATACAATATAAAACCCAATAAATCCCCACACTAATTTATACAACTCAACACGCAAAGGAAACAAAATGGATATCCTAATTTCAAACAGTTCAGGGGTGCCCCTCTATGAACAGATCGAGGAGCAGATCAAAAGCCAGATTCTGTCAGGCGAGCTGGCGGAAGGGGACGCCCTTCCTTCCATGCGGATTCTGGCAAAAGATTTAAAGATCAGCATCATCACAACGAAACGCGCTTACGAGGAGCTTGAGCGGGACGGTTTTATTTATTCTGTCACGGGGAAAGGAAGTTTCGTAAAAGGGATCAACAGCGACATCGTCAAAGAGACGATACTGTTTGATATTCAGGAACTTATAGAAAGCGCGGTGGATAAGGCGGCTTTGGCTAAGATCCCATTGGAGGAATTACAGGAAATGCTTCGCCTTTTATATGAGGAGAAGAATCGTTAGGCGGAGCAATGATACATTTATCGGTGGACATACGTAAACATACGGGGATATCGGTCATTGGTATCGTCAGCAAGATCGAAATTGTCAGAAAGAGAAAGGATTCACCATGAATAATACTGTAAATGTTGTTACTTTAAAAGGGGTGTCAAAGGATTACGGGGACTTTAAACTGGATGATATCACTTTTTCCGTTCCGGAAGGCTCGGTATGCGGATTTATCGGCCAGAACGGCGCGGGCAAGACGACCACGATCCAGATTATTCTTGACGCGATCAACAGAGACGGCGGGGAAGTATATGTATTTGGAAAAAGCATGGACAAGGATTCGGCGGCGATTCGTGAAGATATCGGAGTCGTCTTTGATGAAATGGGATTTCACGATTTTTTGACAGCCGCACAGATCAATACCATTATGAAAAACATCTATAAAAACTGGAATCAGGAAACGTATTTTGATTATTTAAAACGCTTTTCCCTTCCGGCGAAAAAGCCTTGCGGCAGTTTTTCGAGGGGTATGAGAATGAAGCTGCAGATTGCGGCGGCGTTTTCCCACGAGGCGAAGCTTATGATCATGGACGAGCCGACATCAGGGCTTGATCCGATTGTGAGAAATGAAATGCTGCAGATTTTTCGGGAATTTGTGGTGGCGGAAGACCATACCATCCTGCTGTCTTCTCACATTACAGGCGACTTGGAAAAACTGGCGGATGAGGTGGTCTTTATCGACGGCGGAAAAATTGTCTTAAAAGGCAACAAAGATGATCTTCTCGAAAAGCATGGTATCCTGCGCTGCAAAAAAGATGAAGCACAAAATATTGAAAAGAATTTGATTGTATCGGCGGAGATTTCCAGTCTGGGAGCGGAGATTTTGGTAAACGACAGAAAAGCAGCGGCAAAGCTGTATCCGCAGATGATCGTGGAGCCGGCGGGACTTGAAGAGATCATGATCTACTATGTCAATCGGGCTAAGAACTGTCAAAATGCGCAAAAAGCAGCGCAGAAATCGTGATGCTCCGGAACAAAGGAGAGACTGAAGATAATGCGCAAAACAAGCGTGAGAGTGAGGGAAATATATGAAGGGATTATTGATCAAAGACTTCTTCTGTTTGAAAAAACAGTTGATCAATTACGGCTTTGTCATTGTCGGCGTTATTGTGGTTTCGGTACTGTTTGTTTTGAGCTATAATTTCGGGAATATTCATGCACAGTTTATGGAATTGATTGATTCCGGAGAAAGTTCCGAGACGGGCGTCACCATGATCGCCAGTATTGCGTTGCTTTTGTTTATGCTGATCCCTATTGCCTGCACGGGGGATATCACGAATCTGGTCACAGATGATGAAAGGGCATCCTTTTATCATGTCGCCTCTGTCCTGCCAATTTCCATTAACAAGCGGGTGGCAAGCAGATTTCTGGCGGGCTATCTGTTTATTGCGATCGGTGTGGCGGTCGATCTGCTTATGAGTATTGTGATATCATCGCTGACCGGAGTCGTTTCGTTTACAAAATTTTGCGGGGTGATTATCAGTTTTGCTTCTCTTATGATGATATATGTCAGCCTCTTCCTTTTGCTGGTGTATGTTTTGGGGAAAGGAAAAACTTCTTATGCGAGTGTTACCCCCATGCTGACGGGAGTCGTCTTATACGGATGGGCTAATTTTGACAGGCTGAGGGCATTCCTGATCGATTCTGACGATAATGCCTTCATGGAAGTATTTCAAAGAACGACTGAATTTATGTTTTTTAAATCATATCTTCTTTTGATTGCCGCGGTCATAATTTCCGCCGGCGCGTATCTGCTGGCGGTGGGTATTGCAAAGAGAAAGCGGGGTGTGGCATAGTGGCGGGACTGTTATATAAAGATTTTGTCAGCATCAGGGGCAGGCGGATCGTTCTGATTATGATTGGCTGCACGCTGGCATTTATGGCATTACGATTTCTGTTTCCGGGAAATGTGGGTGCCGTTGCTTCGTTTGGTATGGCAGAAAATGAAGCGGGAGAATTAGTGGAGATCACGGTTGGCGAGCTGCGGGACAGCTTTCTGGTCATGCTGCCGCTTCTATTTATGGTTGCGGGGCTCTCCCTGATACCGACATGGACAGCCGCGATCTGCCGTCATGACGAGAGGAACAGGACGAGGCAGTATACCGCGGCGCTGCCGCTTGCTAAAAACGCGTACATCGCATCAAAGTATCTGTTTATCGGAATTGCCGTCTATCTTTTATTCTCGTTGGACAGCGTATGGATCATTATTTTCAACAGCGTGGCGGGAGAGAATAACAGCTCCGAATGTCTCAAAATCATGTCGCAGTTTTTGATGACATTTTGCGGAATGCTCCTTGTATTGGCGGCAATTGAACTGCCCTTTTTCATCACGCTCGGCGTGAAAAAAGGAATGCTTGTCAAAACAGCTTTGATAGAAGGTTTTGCATTTTTAGGAATGGCTTATCTGTTCTTTGGCAATTTAATGATTTTTAAGAATTTTGACATTGGCATTTTCGTGAACTGGTGCGAGGAACATTTTGTTATCGCTGCGCTGATTTCTGTTCTGTCTCCGATTGCAGAGCTTTTTCTTTTTTGGCTCTCTTATCGGATCACTTGCAGGATCAATCAAAACAGGGAGGCGGGCTTCGCGTTGTGAATCTCGGAATGGGGAAAATGAATGAATAGAGAAATGGAAATAAGAAGACTTTTGATTTTTCTGACGTTTGCTTTCGGGCTGACGTGGATCGCCTTTTTCGCTTATATTTTTTCAGGCAATATCTGGATGGCGGACGGTACGCTCTCCGGCATGGATCAGTTTGTGAGTCTGGGAATGCTCCTGCCCGCTTTAGCGGCGCTTTTTACAAGGTGGGTGACGAAGGAAGGATTTGCCGTTGCCGGAAAGGATTCCCTGCTTCTTAGTATTTCTTTGCGGGATGGGAAATGGAAGTATTTTGCGCTGGCGATCCTTTTGCCTTGGATTTATTTTGAACTGGGTTATGCCTTGATGCTTTTGCTTTCTCCAGATGCTTTTGATCCTGCCTATCCGACGGTTTTGGAAATGACCGGGCAGGAGCAGACCATTATTTTTCTGCAGCCTTTGATGATGATGCTTACCGGCGTCGTAGGTTCCTTTGCCGCTTTTGGTGAGGAAGCAGGCTGGCGGGGCTATATGATGCCGAAAATGATAAAGCTCTGGGGCATGAAAAAGGCGGTGGTCATCGGCGGTATTCTCTGGGGCATGTGGCATTGGCCCCTCACTTATGTGGGGCATAATTTCGGCCGCGATTATTTTGGCTATCCCTTTACGGGCTTTGCGGCAATGTGCCTCATGTGCGTGTTTATGGGCATGATCCTGACCTATGTGACCTGTAAATCGCAGTCCATATGGCCCGCCGTTTTTCTGCATGCGGTCAACAATGCTTCGCCGTCCATTCTCCAATATTTTGTGAATCCGGACCGTATTGCGGGATGGAAGGCGGACAGTGCAGCTTCCTTTGTGATTTTATTACTGCCGATGATGGGGATGGCGTTTATTTCCTTTATAATAATGCAAAAGAGTAATGATAAGGAAGTGAAAGTCGGCTAAAAATGGATAGAAATTTGCCGCGAGAATAAAACCAAAGGCTGAACGGTCACAATTTGCCTAAACTGAATACTGCGGATGTAATGACAAAGCAGAATGCTCATGTTATACTGGGTGCATAGCGGTTAGGAAACGCTGCCAGGCATATCAAAGGAGGATAACATTACTATGCAGTATCGCAGACTTGGGAAAACGGAACTAATGGTCAGTGAAGTCGGTTTTGGGGGCGAGTGGCTGGAACGGCATAATTACGAAGAATGCAAGGCGATGATTGACCGCGCGGACGAGCTGGGGATTAACATTTTAGACTGTTGGATGTCCGAGCCGAACGTGCGCACGAAGATTGGCAAGGCGCTTGCGGGCAGACGGGAACGCTGGTATATTCAAGGGCATATCGGCTCCACATGGCAGAACGGTCAGTATGAAAGAACGCGTGATATAGAAAAATGCAAAGAGGCTTTTGAGGATTTGCTGGCGCGCATACAGACAGATTATATCGATCTGGGCATGATTCATTTCATCGATCAGGAAGACGATTGGGATCATGCGATGAACGGTCCTTTCCTTGAATATGTAAAAGAATTGAAGGCGGATGGAAAAATCCGTCATATTGGCATGAGCACGCACAATCCGCTGATGGCGAAAAAAGCGGTGGAGAGCGGGCTGATCGAGATGATTTTATTCAGCATCAATCCGGCCTTCGATCTTTTGCCGCCCACGGATAATATTGACGATTATTTTGCGGAAGAATATGCGGACGGCTTCGGAGGCATCGATCCTGCGCGGGCGGAGGTCTACAAGCTGTGCGAGCAGAACGACGTAGGTATCACCGTGATGAAGCCTTATGCGGGCGGTCGTTTGTTTGATGCGGCGCGCTCTCCTTTTGGCGTGGCGCTGACTCCGGTACAGTGCATCCATTACTGTCTGACCCGTCCCGCAGTCGCGTCCGTATTGGCGGGCTATGATACGCCGGAGCATGTAGAGCAGGCCGTGGCCTATGAGACAGTTGATGAGACGGAAAAGAATTATGCGGCCATTTTGGCAAAGGCGCCCCGCAATACGTTTGGCAAAGGCGAGTGTACCTACTGCGGGCACTGCAAGCCCTGTCCGAAAGAAATCGACATTGCCATGGTAAATAAATACTATGATCTGGCCGTGATGCAGGAGATGGTTCCCGCCACGGTGAGGGAGCATTATGCCGCGCTGGAGCATAAGGCGGATGCGTGCATTGGCTGCAAGGCGTGTGAGAGCCGCTGTCCTTTCGGGGTAAAAATCGCGGAGCGGATGGAGAAGACGGCGGCGCTGTTTCAACGGGAAAAATGATTTTAAGGGATGACTTTATAAAAAAACTGGAATATAATAGAAAGGAAAAGAAAGCACGAAAGCAGTTAGCGGTAAAAGCAGGACGGGGATCAAAATGAGTAAGAAACAGAATGAAAGTAAGAAGGATCATAACATTTCATTGCTTGTTTCTATTATTTTGGTCTTCTTTATTTTGGGGATCATTGTTTTTGCCACCTCGAAAAAAATAACGACACAGATGGCGGCATCAGCAACACAGAACCTGCATGAGAGCCTTGATCTGATCGAATGTACGATCGAAGTGATCCTCAACAAGGAGGCGGAATATCAGAGGAGGATGGCGCAGGGAATCGCTTCTTTAGAGAATCCGGAAGCGTATGTCCTTCACTATGAAAAGAGTGAAACCATGGTAAAACTCGGTCTGATACGGTCGGGAGAGAAGGAAGGCGTATGCAGCACGGGAGAGGTGTTTACGGAGGAGGAACTGGACTTTTCCGCGGGCGGAACGATCGACGGTCTGCCCGTGTCCCGGTCCTATGTAAATCATATGGGTACGTGGGCCTATTGTATCAAATGCCCTATGATAAAGGATGAGCAGGAAATTGGCACGCTCTATGTGGAATACATTTATGATACGTTTGACAAGTCGCTGCCGAATGGATTTTACAATCAGCAGGCGATGCTCTATATTATGGATGCGGAGTCGGAACGGTTTGTTTTAAAGCCAAAGGGAATGGGCGAGCGGAATGCGGGGCACTTGAATCTGACGGATTTTTACCGCGCGAACGATATTCAGGAGCCGGAGCTTCGGGAAGAGGTGGAGGACTGCCTGAAAAAGCACAGAAATATTATGTTTTACCACGATATCAGAAACAAAGATTCCCTGAATTATATGTGGGCGGTAAACGGCGGCACACTCTATCTGATCGGCTATGTGCCGATCGAGGCCATACAGCAGGAAGGACGCACGGTCAACCAGAATATCCTGTTTGTGGTGATTGTGATGCTGACCGCGTTTTTCTTATGCTGCGGTTTGTATTACCTGAATCAGAGACAGCAGATTAAACTCCGCAGGGAGCGCGAGGCGGAGAGAGAGATCAGCAACCGCAGGCTGGCGGAGGCGCTGCAGGCGGCGCAGATCGCAAGCAATTCAAAGACCACGTTCCTGTCCAATATGTCCCATGATATCCGTACGCCTATGAATGCGGTACTGGGCTTTACGACGCTCTTATCCAGAGATGCGGATAATCCGGAAAAGGTGCGGGAATATACGAAAAAGATCATGGCATCCGGACAGCATCTGCTCAGTTTGATTAATGATATTCTGGACGTGTCCAAGATAGAGAGCGGCAAGGTTGTCCTCAATGTGGAAGAATTTACCGTAAACGATCTGGTATCCTCCGTGGATGCGATTATCCGTCCGATGGCGGAGGCAAGGTCGCAGAAGTTTTTGGTGGAAGTGACAGGAATCAGGCATGAGTATCTGCTGGGTGACGAGACGCGCATTAACCAGATTTTGATCAATCTATTGTCTAATGCCGTAAAATACACACAGGAGGGTGGTACGATCTGGTTTCGGATGACCGGTTTAACTCAGCGGTCTGATCAGTTTGAACGGATCAGGATTGAGGTGCAGGACAACGGATACGGTATGACGAAGGAATATCTGGAGACGATATTTGACGCTTTTACGCGGGCGGAAAACAGTACCACAAACAAGGTGCAGGGCACAGGGCTTGGTATGGCGATCACCAAAAGTATTATAGAACTCATGGGCGGTACGATCGACGTGTTCAGCGAAGTGGATCAGGGCAGCCTGTTCAGGGTCGAACTGGAATTTCGTATTCCGGAGGTGCATACAGAGCCGGTGAAGGAGAGCGGGCCGTCGGAGGAATCCGTGCAGGATCTGACGGGGCTGCACTTTCTTGCGGCGGAAGATAACGAGATCAACGTGGAGATTCTGCAGGAGATTCTTGCTTTTGAGAATGCCGGATGTGAGATCGTGGAGAACGGGCGGCTTGCGGTGGAGCGGTTTGAACGTGCAAAGAAGGGCGAATTTGACGCGATCCTGATGGATGTGCAGATGCCGGTCATGAATGGTTATGATGCCACCAGAGCGATCAGGGCTCTTGACCGCGAAGATGCGCGGACGATTCCAATCATTGCCATGACGGCGAACGCTTTTGCGGAGGATGAAAAGGAAGCGCTGGATGCGGGGATGAACGTTCATCTGGCAAAGCCGATCGATATAGAGCTGCTAAAGCAGGTAATTACACAGTATACGAAGCACACAGAGGAATGACAGGGATACACTTGCGCATACAGCCAGACGCGTGAGTGTGTTTGGAGTGTAATCATAGTGGTGTTGGGATTTCGCGCAGGAGAATGCCCGAAATATGTCGTTCTCCGCATGGATTTGAGTCACAGCTAAGCTATGGCATGGAGGTTAGATTGAAATTGAACAAAAAAAGTAGTTTTAAGAAATGGGGATTATTGTGCATTGCCGGGGCAGCCGCTTTTTTCATAGCGGCGTGCGGTGCGGAAGGCGGATCAGGCAGTAAGCTGATCGTTATGGAAGATGAAGCGGATCGGGAAGTATATCTGTTCAGTCCGATGGAAAAGACGGAAGCAAATGTGGAAAATGTAGCCAGAAGCGCGGCGGATAAAACGATCATGATGGCGGAGGAAAAGCTGGGTGTAAGTGTGCGTTACGTGACTTACACGGCGGAAAATTATCAGGATAAGACCTATGATGATGTGGCGCTTGACAGGGCGCGCAGCGATATGGATGATATTTATCTGTTGAATCCCGATACCATCCGCACGCTGGCGGAAGAGGAAAAACTGCAGGATCTGTCCGGGCTGGAAAGTGCGAAAAATCTGCGGGACGTGGTATTAGCGGCAAACGTGGTGGACGGCAAGCTGGTGGCTATTCCGCAGGAAGTGGTTGCCTACGGCCTGTTTATTAATAAGGAAATGTTTGATCAGTATAACCTTACTTTGCCGGAGACGCCGGAAGATTTTTTGGAGTGCTGCAGAGTGTTTCAGGAAAATGGAATTAAGACGCCGGTGGGCGCTAACAGATGGTGGCTGGAGACCTTTGTGCTGGCGCAGGCTTATGCGGATCTTTACAATGGCGGGAACACGGAAGCGGAGATCGCAGCTTTGAATAGCGGGGAGAAAAAGTACAGCGATTATATGCGTCCGGGATTTGAATTTTTACAGGAAATGATTGACAAGGGATATATTGATGCCCAAAAGGCTTATGTGAGCGAGGCGATAGAAGGGGAGCGCGAGGATTTTCTGGCGCAGAAGACACCCATAGTTATGGCGTACTGGGGCGCGGCTAACGCGGAGACTGCTTACGGGAAAACGGATTTTGAAATGCTGGTCATCGGCTTCCCCAGCAGCCGCGGGCAGATGCCGGTCATGCCCATGACGGGTTTGGGAATCGGCGCAGGTGCGAAAAACGGAGAGGATGCGATGGCCGTTTTGGATGTCATGATTTCAGATGAGGCGCTTCAGATTTACGCGGAGACAAACAGGGTGATCTCTCCTTCCAAAAATGTGGAGGTGGAGTGCGTGCCTGCATTGAAGCCGTTAAATGACCGGATTCAGGAAAATGTCTATGTGCTCGGTGCCAATGCGGGTATGCACGTGGAGCAGTGGGGAAATACCTGCCTGATCGTAAGAGAGCTGTTAAACGGCGCTACGGTGGATGAGTGTATGGAAATGTTCGATCAGCTGCAGGAAGAAGCATTAAAAAAGTAAGAGAAGAACGGTAGTTGATTGAAAAAATGATAGAATAACATGACGATGAAACGGGAAAGGACTTGGGGCAGAAGATGAAGAAGATATACAGTGAATTTGTATTAGGAGATATGCGGGCCTGTTATGTGCAGGATGAGGAGACGGGGAGCATGGAACTGGTTCTGCTCCCGGCGGATATGGCCTATGAGGTCGCTTACAGACAGAAGCCGTATCCGGATTCCCTGATACAGGTAAAGCTCGTGGGCGATACTTATGCCGGTGCCTATGCGGGCGGCAGGACGATGCGGCAGAATCCGTCCGTGGCGGCGCTTGTGTTGGAAGGACAGGAAGTGAAGCGTGACGGCGATGTTGAAGGACGGGAAGCCTGCGCATCGCACTCGGCAGCAGAAAATTCGAAAAGCGAGGATGGAAACGGGGAAGACAGAGAGCAGGGGACGGATATTTTGCGCATTGTCTCAGAGAGTCAGAGGATAATCGGCGAGGGCGGCAGGACGGTCATCTGTACCGCTTTTTCAGATAAAAGGGGCTATCGCTGTCGGCATTACCTTGTCTGGAAAGAGGGAAAGAAAAGTCTGCTTTCCTTTACGACATTTGAAAATATGTCACAGGAAAAAGCGGGCTTAGAGCTTCTCTCCAGCTTTTCGCTGGGCGGCATTTCGCCGTTTGTGGGAGCGGACGAGAACGGTTACTTAAAGCTGCACCGTATCCGCAGCGTGTGGAGTATGGAAGGAAGAGTGGAGACGCAGGTGTTTGAGGATATCCAGCTGGAGCCTTCGTGGGGCGGTCATGCGGTGCGCTGCGAACGGTTCGGGCAGGTAGGCTCCATGCCTGTCAACGGCTACTTCCCGTATGCGGTCATAGAGGACAGTAAATCTGATATTTTCTGGGGCGCACAGTTAATGCACAATGCCAGCTGGCAGATGGAAGTTTACCGCAGGGGAGACGACGCGGCCTTATCAGGCGGGCTGGCGGATTATGATTTCGGACACTGGATGAAGGAAATTGCGCCGGGAGAAACCTTTGTCACGCCGGCTGCGATTCTTTCCGTGTGCAGGGGCACAGAAGGAAATTCTGACGGATTAACTTCTCGAGCTTTACTGCATGAATCCCGGTTGGATCGGATATCTCAGAGAATGACGGCGGCCTTGGATGATGTGCTGGATCAGGGGCCTGCGTCTGAGCAGACGCTTCCTGTCATGTTTAACGAATACTGCACCACTTGGGGCTGTCCTTCCCACGAAAATATCTGCGGGATTCTGGAAGCCATCAAAGATAAGGGAATTTCTTATTTTGTGATAGACTGCGGCTGGTTTAAGGAAGAAGGCGTTCCGTGGGACATTTCCATGGGGGATTACCGTGTGTCGAGGGAACTGTTCCCGCAGGGACTGGATAGAACCGTTAAAGCGATCAATGATCATGGCATGAAGGCCGGGATCTGGTTTGAGATTGACAATGTGGGGGAGCGGGCGGAGGCCTATCAGGATACGGCGCATCTGCTGAAACGAAACGGCGCGACGCTTACCACCACCATGAGACGGTTCTGGGATATGCGGCAGGAGTGGGTGCAGAAGGATTTAGAAGAGAAAGTAATCGGCCAGTTAAACAAATACGGATTTTCGTATATGAAGATGGATTACAACGACACGATCGGCGTTGGCTGCGACGGCGCGGAATCCTTGGGCGAAGGGCTTAGGCAGAATATGGAGGCTTCGCTTTCCTTTATCCGCAAGGTGAAAGAAAAGGTTCCCGGCATTATTCTGGAAAACTGTTCTTCGGGCGGTCACAAGCTGGAGCCTTTGATGATGAGCGAGTGCAGCATGGCTTCCTTTTCGGATGCGCATGAGTGCGAAGAGATACCGATTATTGCAGCGTCCCTGCATCGCGTGATCCTGCCGCGGCAGAACCAGATCTGGGCGGTGATCCGCGAGACAGATTCCCGGAAACGGATTGCGTACTCGATTGCCAATACGTTCCTTGGCAGAATGTGTTTGTCGGGGGATGTAACGAAATTGACGGATGACCAGTGGGATGTGATCGACAGGGGAATTGCCTTTTACAAAAAGGCGGCGCCCATCATCAAGGACGGGTTCAGCAGGCTTTACGGGCCGAAAATATTAAGCTGGCGGCATCCGAAGGGCTGGCAGTGCCTTGTGCGGACGGAAGGCAGTGTGGAGCAGGAGGAAAAGGACGGCCTGCTGGCAGTTTTCCATACGTTTAACGGGGAACATGAGGGTGCGCTCACCGTTCCCTTGCCCAATGGCGGGGACTATCGGATCGAGGCAGTCTATTCGGATGCGGAGGCGGAACTTTCTGTAGAAGGGGGACGGCTTACTTGTCTCATTCCGGAAGATATGCGTGCGGTGGGAGTTTTATTGCGGAAAAAATAAAAAAGAAACGAAATTTTGTGCGTACAGTGGTTGCGTTTGCATCTTTGTGCATAGTATACTAATAGAAACGATTGTGAAACCCATAATAGGACTTGTACCGTTGCAAAGATTTACAGGAGTTACCTAATTGTTTAAAAGGAGGTACTACATATGCAATCACTGTTTGACGCGATCAATGCGGTCTGTTCCAAGATTCAGGTCGTTTCCGATTTGTTTTGGGATTTTCCGTCCAATTTTTCATGGTACGGTTCGATTCCGATTCTGGGGAACTTTTCGCTGGCGATCATATTGCTTTTGGGATCGGGTATTTATTTCAGCTGCAGACTGAAATTTATTCAGGTCAGGCGGTTCGGTCACGGGATGCGCGTCTTAAAGACGAGCAAGGCTGCGCAGACGGGGATATCGCCGTTAGCTGCCTTTTTCCTGTCTACCGCGATGCGGGTCGGACCCGGTAATATCTTAGGTGTGACGGGAGCGATCTCTATCGGCGGTCCAGGCGCCTTGTTCTGGATGTGGGTCTCGGCTTTTTTCGGAATGGCGACAGCCTATACGGAGTCCACCCTTGCCCAGATCTTTAAAGAGAAAAAGGGCGATGAATATGTGGGCGGTCTGGCTTTTTACGGGAAACGGCTTTTAAAAGGTTCGGCTGCAGCGGGCGTGATCCTTTCCGTGATGTATATTATCTATGCTCTTTTGTGCTTCCCGGCGCAGGGCTTCAACACAGTCTCCTCCATCGGACAGATCGCGGAGGCGCTTACAGGGCATACCATTTCTACAAACTCGGCGCTCTATTGGATTTCTTTTGCGGTGCTGATCGTGGTTATGGTGATGATCTCATGGGGCGGCATCCGCAAGGTAACCAAGGTGACGGATATTCTGGTGCCCATCATGGCAGTCGTCTATGTGTTGACGGTACTGGTGCTGATCTTAGTGAACTTCACAAGGATTCCTTGGTTTTTCTACGCGGTATTTACGCAGGCCTTTCAGCCGGAAGCGGTCTTTGGCGGCGCGTTCGGTGTGGCGCTGATCCAAGGCGTGAAGCGCGGCCTGATGTCCAATGAGGCAGGTCAGGGTACGATCACCATGCCGGCAGCGGCTTCTGATGCGGCGCATCCCTGCGATCAGGGCTGTGTGCAGGCTATCGGCGTCTTCCTTGATACCATCGTGATCTGTACTTTGACAGGGTTTGTGGTCATCATGGGTAGGGTGTGGCTGACGGACAATGCGGCGGCTTGGTTCGACTTAGGAAAGCTTCCCAAGTATCTGGCATCCGCAACGGAACTTGCGCCCGGCACGATTTTTAATACCGCCGTGTCGCTGTTGATCTCTGTATGCTTCGGGTTGTTTGCCTTTACCTGTCTGCTGGGTTTCTTCTCCTTTACGGAAATCTGCGCGAGCAGGATTTCGCCCAAAAGGTCCTTCCTCTATTTTATCAGAGTCCTCTGTCTGCTGGTGGTAAGCTTCGGTGTCCTGACCAGCATTGCGGGTATGGATCTCGGCTCTTTGTGGGATCTTTCGGACTTTGCCAACATTTTGATCGCTTACTGCAATATCCCGCTTCTCTACCTTGGCTTTTCCTATGTGAAGCGGGCGACGGATCATTTTGAAAAGCAGGACGGCACGCCTTTTACTTCCAAGGTGGCAGGGACACAAGTGCCTGTGTGGGATGAGAAAGCAGGGAAATAAATGAGGTGCGCGGCAGGGGAATTTCCTGTCGCGCAATTCTTCCAAAAATCCCTTGCAAATTGGGTCGGGATGTGATATCATATCATTCGTTAAGGCAACAGTAAATTCCTTCGTCTGTAGTAAATGCCTTCGGCATTAACTACACGAGCATCACTTTGTGAAGCTCGGAATTAACTGTGCGGGCATCACTACGTGAGCTCGGTGGAATATTGCACCGAAATCCTCCGGCTCCATGGTCAAGCGGTTAAG
>DKUU01000008.1:21036-21194 GCA_002490835.1 Lachnospiraceae bacterium UBA7196
GGTTCGATTCCCGTTGGAGTCATCAATGGCGCAGTAGCCAAGTGGTAAGGCATGGGTCTGCAACACCCTGATTCACCGGTTCAAATCCGGTCTGCGCCTTTTGGAGAAGTGTTGATTGGACACTTCTCCTTTTTTTGTGTAACAGTCTTTAATAAAAC
>DKUU01000037.1:0-94416 GCA_002490835.1 Lachnospiraceae bacterium UBA7196
TATCTTACAGCAGGCTGGTACGTCCATGTTGTCTCAGGCGAACCAGAGCAATCAGCTGGCACTGTCCTTACTTGGCTAATACCGGCTGAGGTAAGAACATTCGCTAAATATGTAATGTTGTGTTGGAATAGCCGCACTCTCCCCTTATTTTTTAGGGGGGGGGGTGCGGCTGTCTCCATAAATAGCGGGTTTTAGGAGTAAACGAAACGGGGTGGCAGGGATGCTCTCAGTACAGACAAATATGCTCGCGGAGAATGCGGCGAGACAATTAGGCATCAATACCAAAAAAAGAGAAAAAAACACTGGGAAGTTTGCTTCCGGTTATAAGATAAATCGTGCGGCGGACGACGCGGCCGGGCTTTCCATTTCAGAAAAGATGCGCAGACAGGTAAGAGGGCTGCGGATGGGAAAAGAAAATATCACGGATGGGATTTCGTGCGTACAGATTGCGGAAGGTTCCCTCAATGAAATCTGCGATATGCTCCACAGGATCAACGAATTGTCGATTAAGGCTTACAACGGGACGAATCAGGAAGAGGACAGAAAGTATATACAGGCGGAGATCAACCAGCTGATCGATGAGATCGACCGCACGGCGGAGGCAACTACCTTTAATGAGATCCCTCTTTTAAAGGGGGATCCCTGTACACAGAAAGTTTCCGTGGAGATATTGGAGACGACGACGGAGACAAGGGATGATGTTTATAAAGACCTTCCTGCATGGCTGAAAAATGGAGTGGATGAGGAATTGAAGGTACATAGCCCTGCTTATGTCACAGATGGAACGCAGGACATGACAGGTTATATGCTTCAAAGTAAGACATTGCCGGATGGCAAATTGGAATATCATTACTACGGCCCTGCCAACGCGACTATGGTGGGAAATCAGATATATGTTTCGAAGGAGAAAATCTGGGCAACGTATGAGAAGGCGTGGACGCCGACAGTGGATGATAATCCTACTGCAAAGATAGATTTTAAGGGTTTGGTTGACGGTTCTCCGGATGCGGAGACACTTTATAATAATATGCTTGATCTTTTGGGGGCCAGCATTGGTGTGCCCTGCGGAACCTGTAATGATCAATATTATGGAATCAATTTTACTGGACGTGAAAAGATAGGAGAGAACAGCGTACTGGAAGCGGAGCCTATTTGCTTTTTTGAAAAAGAGATAGAAGACCCGACGAGCGGCGATAAAAAGACTATAAGCGTACCGGTCAAGGCGACAGAAACCATTAATTTGTCGGAATGGAAAGAATTTGCCAGCGAGAAGGATTCGGATAAGAAAGTGAGTTGTTTTGAGCGGATTCAGGAGATGATAGAAAGACACAAGGGCAGCGGGCTTACAGATGACCAAAAAAAGACAGAAGTAGAGGAACTGGCGAAGGAAATTGCAAAAAAGCTGTGCGCGGAGACGCTTCAAAAAGTCAGCAACAATACGGATAATAAGGGGCATTTTGATCGAGCGATCAAGGTGAAGGATGATGATTACAGCTTCATTGTTTACGATTACAGGGATGACTCTACCTTAACGGCATTGGGACGTGCAAACAGTAAAGTGTATACGTCTGCCCGCTGTCATATCGAAAGCGTCACGCAGCAAACTTTTTTTGTGGACGGCTTCCAGAAGGTGCCTTTGGAAATTCAGGCCAGTGAGAAGTCGGGAGATCGGATTCCGATCCTGCTTCCCGTGATTTCGAAGGAGACACTGGGGATTCGCAGCTATGACGTTTCCAGATATGAAGTGAAAGAAACTTACACAGAGCAATATCTAAAAAAGCTGGACAAATATCAGGAAGAATTGGCGGAATACGAGAAGAAATACGCCGAATGGGAAAAAGAATGCAATGAATTATTGAGTGACTATTATGCAAAGTATAACCTATGGCGGAATAACTGTCCGAAAGAAGAAAAAACAATAAAGAGTACGGTGTCTGTATGGGCGGGATTTGAGTTTATAAATGGAGAAAAAAAGCCAAAATACAATACAGAGGAGCGAGAGGAAAAAAGAACATTTTTTCTTGATGACGGTAACGCGCCTACGAAACCTGTTCTGCCTCCGCAGCCCCAAAAGCCGCAGATGAAGATAGAAGATGGGGATCTGGAATACAAGAGAGTGTATGATCCGGATAACAACAAAATAATCGGCGACGCATTGCAATACGTATTGCAGTGCCGCACGGTGCTGGGTGCGACGCAGAACCGTCTGGAACACGCCTATAACATCGATGCGAACAGCGAGGAAAATACGCAGGCCGCTGAATCGCGCATCCGTGATACGGACATTGCGAAAGAGATGGTGGAGTTTTCGAATAATAGTATCCTCCTGCAGGCCGGGGTGAGTATGATGGCGCATGCGAATCAGGATAGGCAGTCTATTTTAAGTTTATTACAGTAATCAGTTTACATAATATTGAAAGAGGTGATAAGGATAGAAAAACATTTATTTTTAGCGCTCAAGCAGGGCGGTATCGGCAGGAAAGACGCCGAAAGAGTCATGAAACTGCTGTCGAGGGAAACGCTGTATCGAATTACGCAGAATAAATTTGATAAGAGACTGATTCGGCCGGTTTTAAAGGAAGCGGATAAGCTGATCAGTGAAAGCCTAGCGGACGATGATAAGGAAAACATTGATCTGGAAACCGCGGTAAAGCAGATATTGGACAATAAAAAAGAAATGTTTGTCCTGATGAAAGAATATTGTCTGGAGGAGTGAAAGACCGTACAAACGTTAAAACGTTTATTGCAATTCGCTGTATGCCCATGCTATACTGATACATGAGAGGATGTTATGCTGTCACCATCCAAGGAGGAGGTATAAGCATGGCAAATGAAGAATTATTGTTGGCAATTTCAGAGATGATGGACACGAAATTGGCGGCGCATCTCAAACCGATCGAGAATCGTCTCGACCGGATAGAGGAGCGTCTCGATCGTGTGGAAGAACGTCTCGACCGAGTGGAGGAACGCCTCGATCGGATAGAGGAACGTCTCGATCGGATAGAAGAGCGTCTCGACCGAGTGGAAGAACGTCTCGATCGAGTGGAGGAGCGTCTCGACCGAGTGGAGGAGCGTCTCGACCGGATAGAGGAGCGTCTCGACCGAGTGGAAGAGCGTCTCGACCGGATAGAGGAGTGTCTCGACCGAGTGGAAGAGCGTCTCGACCGAGTGGAAGAACGTCTCGATCGGGTGGAAGAGCGTCTCGACCGTGTGGAGGAACGCCTCAATCGAGTAGAAGAAGGGCTCAACCATGCAAAAGGCAGACTCGGCCGTGTAGAGAGCAAGGTGGTGAGAATCGAAGTCGATCTGCTGGAAAACAATGCGCTTCCCAGACTGAATACGATCGAGGCCTGCTATACAAGCACTTATCAGCGATATCAGGATTATGCGGATCAGATGGAGAGCGTATTCGAGAACATAAAGCTTTTGAATCAGACGGTGATTAAACACAGCCAGATATTAAAAAAGATATCTTGACAGTATTAGAAAGGAATTTTAATGTCATAGAAAGGATGTGCAAAAAAGGGAGCTTTTAGCTCCCTTTTTGATGTACTGCTCCGCATATGAGAGTTTGTTTTTAATCCAGCTTTTTTTGAAAATGCTGATAATCCTTGGTTGAGTTCCAATTACCGCCCCAGGTAAAGCCGTGTTCGGTAAAGAGGCGGTAGCAAAGATCGTTTTCATCGATCTTATAGGGAAAACTTTGTCCGCGGTCGGCGTAAATCTCGCTGCCGGGCGGGGAAATGTAGTCGCTCCCGTCGCTGTTCCTGCCAAAGACCACGTAAGGGTTATAGTAGGGGTTAACGTCGATGGCAAGGCCGTAAGCATGTTTTGAGAGGTTGGTCGTGCCGTCCACCACCCGATAATTAAAGCAGGAAGTATTGTTGTCTGCCATGGATGCGGTATCGTCGCCGGCGTACTCGTCGATCAGGCGGACACGTTCAAGGCGGTAATCATTTCGGTACAGTTCATAGAAAATCTCCACCATATCCTGTGCGACAGCTTTGTTGCAGATCAATTCGCCAATCTGTTCCTGACCGTTAAAGTCAATATATAGAAGTCCTACATAATTCAGGTCTTCGTAGGGGACGGTGCAGCCGCTTTCAGGGTAAGAGATGCCCGTAATCCTTTCTTTGACCGTATCGGTCAGTGGTTCGTAATAAAAACCTTCCTCATATATAGTACGATCTGTCTGAATGGTCATATCGTCTGACTCCGTTCCCTGCTCTGTGTCGGCGCTGTTACTATCAGGGTATGCGGAAGACTTGTCCGGCGTGTCATTATCTGTCGGTGTCTCTGTTGGTGCAGTTTCACCGGTTTTTTCTTGATCTGACACCGGTGTCGTTTGTGAAACGGGTGTTTTGACTTCTTCGGTCGATGGTTTTTCAGCATCTGAGTCTTGTTTGATATCCTGACTTTGGGAACCGCTTCCGTCATCGGGAGTCTTTGTACCGTATGCCAGTTCCGGATGTTCTCTGGCATAGTCTGACAGGGTTTCCGAGTGCGTCAGATAGCGGGCTAAAAAAGCGCAGATCATAATGAAGGTAAGAAGAAAGATGGTAGGGCGTGCGGCCTGCCGCAGCAGGGATTTGATATCGTGCATTATGATGGAGTCCTTTCTAAATGCCGGCATAAAAGTATATCATGATAGAATCTACTTTTGGGTTATATTTTTCTTTTGCGCTCATTATATCATAAACATGAAAGCCATAGCAGAAATTCTTGTATTTTCTAAGGAAATCTAGTAAAATAGGCGGTGGCAGGCCGGGCGGGAAATGAGAAGCCGGGCGGCTGGCAAAAATGCGGAAGCTGCCGGAAAACGGCGAAGATGATAGCAGACTTAAAAAGAGAAACAGGATAAAAGTGGAAGCATCATGGGAATCATAAAGACAGAAAAACTGACATTTGAATATATCCGCCGGGACGAAGAAGGAAACGTGGAAGGGATCACCTGCGCGGTGAACGAGGTAGACCTTGACGTAAAACAGGGTGAGTTTATCGCGATTCTGGGGCATAACGGCTCCGGGAAATCGACGCTGGCTAAGCACATCAACGCTATTCTTTATCCCACGGAGGGGACGGTCTGGGTGGACGGCATGGATACGCAGGATGAGGCGCATCTTTGGGATATCCGCAGGGAAGCGGGGATGGTCTTTCAGAACCCCGACAACCAGATCATCGGGCAGGTAGTAGAGGAGGACGTAGGTTTTGGCCCTGAAAACATGGGTGTTCCCACGAAAGAGATTTGGGAGCGCGTAGAGGAGAGCCTGAAGGCGGTGGGGATGTATGAGTACCGAAAACATTCGCCGAACAAGCTTTCCGGCGGACAAAAGCAGCGCGTCTCCATAGCGGGCGTCATTGCCATGCACCCGAAATGTATTATTCTGGACGAGCCTACGGCGATGCTCGATCCGAACGGCCGCAAGGAAGTGATCCGGGCGGTGCGGGCCCTGAATGATGTGGAGGGCATTACGGTGGTGCTGATCACGCATTATATGGAAGAGATCGTTCATGCGGACATGGTCTATGTCATGGACAAGGGACAGATCGCGATGGAGGGGACGCCGCGGGAAATCTTTTCCAGAGTGGAGGAATTACAGGAATTGCGGCTCGACGTGCCGCAGGTAACACTCCTTGCTCATGAACTGAAGCAAAAGGGCGTGGATCTGCCGGACGGCATTTTGACGATAGAGGAGTTTGTGACGGCGCTCACGGGACTTAAGGGCGCATAGAGGAGAAAAGATGTCTCTTATTTTAGATCATGTAAATTACAGCTACGGCGACGATACGACGCTTGCGGTACAGGCGTTAAAGGACGTGAATCTGGTCATACCCGACGGGCAGTTTATCGGATTGATCGGGCATACCGGCTCCGGGAAATCCACGCTGGTGCAGCATTTGAACGGGCTGCTTAAGCCTACGAGCGGCACGATCTACTATAACGGTGAGGATATTCACGAAAAGGATTATGATAAGAAGAAACTGCGAAGCAAGGTCGGCCTTGTCTTCCAGTATCCGGAGCATCAGCTTTTTGAGATCGACGTGTTTAAGGATGTGTGCTTTGGCCCGAAGAATCTGGGACTTTCCCAGAGAGAGACAGAGCTTCGCGCCTATGCCGCGCTTAAGCAGGCGGGCATCGAGGACGAATATTTTTATCAGTCTCCTTTTGATCTTTCCGGAGGACAGAAACGCCGGGTGGCGATCGCGGGCGTGTTAGCCATGAAGCCGGAGATATTGGTGCTTGACGAACCGACGGCGGGACTTGACCCCAAGGGGCGCAATGAAATATTGGACCAGATCGCGAAGCTGAAGGAAGAGACGGGGATTACGGTGATCTTAGTCTCGCACAGTATGGAGGATGTCGCCAGATATGTGGAGCGGATCATTGTGATGAATCAGGGCAGCGTCCTTTACGACGACGAGCCGAGAGAGGTCTTTCGGCATTACAGGGAGCTTGAGCAGGTGGGACTTGCGGCGCCGCAGGTGACCTATATTATGCAGGCGCTTGCAAAGAAAGGCATGCAGGTGGATACCGCGGCTACGACGATCGGGGAGGCCGTGGGAGAGATTCTGAAAGCACTGTAATTTTTAGTATAGAAGAAAAGAGAAACAATTTATGATACGAGATATTACATTGGGCCAATATTATCAGACGGATTCCGTCATTCATAAACTGGACCCACGCGTTAAACTGGTGGCGACCATCGGCTTTATCATCTCGCTTTTTGTGGTGAACAGCTGGGTGGGCTACGCCGTGGCGGCCGTCTTTTTGGCAGTCATGATTAAGCTGTCGAAGGTTCCCTTCCGCTTTATGATAAAGGGGATGAAGGCAATCGTCATGATATTGATGATCACGGTGGTCTTCAATCTTTTTCTGACGCCGGGGGAGCCGCTTGTCACGTTCTGGAAACTGACGATCACAAAAGAAGGGCTGCGGATCGCCGTGATGATGGCGGTCAGACTGGCGTTTCTCATCGTCGGGTCTTCTTTGATGACGCTGACGACCACGCCGAACAGCCTGACGGACGGCATGGAGAAGCTCATGGGTCCTTTGAAGTATATCAGGGTGCCGGTGCATGAGGTGGCGATGATGATGTCCATTGCCCTTCGTTTTATTCCGATCCTGCTGGAGGAGACGGACAAGATCATGAAGGCGCAGATTGCCCGCGGCGCGGATTTCGAAAGCGGGAACCTGATCAAAAAGGCAAAGGCGATGGTGCCGCTTCTGGTACCCTTATTTATCTCCGCTTTCCGCCGCGCCAACGATCTGGCTATGGCAATGGAGGCAAGATGCTATCGGGGCGGGGAACATCGCACGAAGATGAAGCCCTTACAGTACCGCGCGGCGGACAGGATCGCCTATCTGGTCCTGCTCCTGTATTTTTCGGGCTGCGTGGCATTACGGATATACTTGTGAACTTTTGCGGCTTGATGGGGAACAGGCAGGGAGAGACTGCGCTGCAACGATGTTGATGTGATGGAAAGTGTAACAAGATGAAACGAGTAATGTTAACCGTAGCGTATGACGGGACGAACTACAGCGGCTGGCAGTTACAGCCGCATGCGGAAACCGTCGAGAGCGTGCTGAACCGCTGCCTGTCTGAACTGACGGGGGAGGCAATGGAAGTGATCGGCGCAAGCCGTACCGATTCGGGGGTACACGCCTTGGGCAATGTGGCGGTGTTTGACACCAATAGCCCGATCCCGGCGGAGAAGTTTTCCTACGCCTTAAACCAGAGACTGCCGGCGGATATCAGGATCCGTGGGTCGCGGGAGGTGGCGGCGGATTTTCACCCCAGACATCTCGAGAGCATAAAGACGTATGAATATCGCATCTGCAATGCGGAATTTCCCCTGCCGACAAAGCGGCTCTACGCACATTTTACCTATGTGCCTCTGGATGTCGGCCTGATGGAAAAGGCGGCTGCTTATCTGGTGGGAGAGCATGATTTCAAAAGTTTTTGCAGCGTGGATACGCAGGCGAAGACGACCGTGCGCAAAATCGAGGAGATTGTGGTGTGGGAAGAAAACGGCGCGGAGCGGGAGATTGTGATCCGCGTGCGCGGGAGAGGCTTCCTATATAATATGGTAAGAATCATTGCAGGCACATTGATGGAAGTCGGCAGAGGGCAGATGCCGCCGGAGCGGATACAGGAGATCCTCCTTGCCTGCGACAGGCAGAAGGCAGGACCGACTGCGCCGGCCTGCGGACTGACACTGATTGGTTACGAATTTTTGGAAAAACCTGTTGACACGCGCGGAGCCGTATAATATAATATCTAAATGTGACGAATTGTTTATCAATGTCTTGCCAAAGCCCCGGCGAGGCATTTGAACAGCACAGAGACAGCAGATCAGCAGTCGTCTGTGCGGCGGGCGGGAAGTTTGTCCGCATAGAGAAATACAAATTGCCGTGGAGAGATGCCGCGTGTGGCCGGACATCCGCACAAAGGTCTTTAGAAGCGGTGCAGAAAGATTAGACGGAGGAATATCATGAAAACTTTTATGGCAAGCCCGGCTACGATCGAGAGAAAGTGGTATGTAGTTGATGCGACAGATATGACGCTTGGTCGTCTGTCCTCTGAAGTTGCCAAGGTACTCAGAGGCAAAAATAAGCCGATCTTTACCCCTCACATCGATACGGGTGATTACGTGATCGTGGTCAACGCGGAGAAGGTGAAGGTGACCGGTAAGAAACTTGATCAGAAGATTTACTATCATCACTCCGATTATGTGGGCGGTATGAAAGAGACCACCCTGAGAGAAATGTTGGAAAAACACCCTGAGAGAGTGGTGGAGCATGCGGTCAAGGGAATGCTTCCCAAGGGCCCCCTCGGCAGAGAGATGTACAAGAAGCTTTTCGTGTACGTGGGATCTGAGCATAAGCAGGCAGCACAGAAACCGGAAGTGTTAACATTTTAAGAAAGGGATAAGGAATCATGGCGAAAGCAGATAAATCAGCAAAGTATTACGGAACCGGCAGAAGAAAGAAATCCATTGCCAGAGTGTTTTTGATGCCCGGTAAGGGTCAGATCACTATCAACAAAAGAGATATTAACGATTACTTCGGTCTTGAGACCTTAAAGGTGATCGTGCGTCAGCCTCTTGCGGCGACCGAGACGACAGATAAGTTCGATGCGGTCATCACCGTAAAGGGCGGCGGCTACACAGGACAGGCAGGCGCGGTGCGCCACGGTATCGCCAGAGCGCTGCTGCAGGCGGATCCCGACTACAGACCGACCTTAAAGAAGGCTGGCTACCTGACCAGAGATCCCCGTATGAAGGAGAGAAAGAAATACGGCCTCAAAGCAGCAAGAAGAGCGCCACAGTTTTCTAAGAGATAAGCAGTTATCTGCGGAATGCAGATATGGAAAAAGGCACAACGCAAGTTTACTTGCGAGTGTGCCTTTTTATATATCTGTAATTCCATAGGAATGCAAGAGATGACGAAATAAATGCGAAGCATTTATGAGTTATCTCTTGCTTCCGCAGATAACGGTGGAATGTCATGCGGAGCATTTATGAGTTGTTTCTTGTATTCGCAAGTAACAGTAGTGGAATGCAAGAGATGACAGTTATCTCTTGCTTCCGCAGATAACGGTGGAATATTATACAAGATCCCACGGCTGCCGGTGCGGCGCAGTATCGTCAACTACCTTTTCTCTTCCAATCCCCCATGCAAACGCCGCTCCCCCGATCACCAAAAGCGAGAGCCCTTTATATAACACGACCTTTTCCTTATTTGGATCAGTTACCTTGATGCGATATTTGGTAGAGACCATTTGATCAACGGTTTCCTTGTCAGCTGCGTTGGTATCTTTTTTGATAATATCATAATCTGTCTCAGTTAAGGTTCTGGCAGATTTCTCAAATTTACCGAACAGATGGTAGGTACCGTCATTATCGATCATTTCGGTAAGAGGAGGCACGTAGTCGCGGGTTACGACTAACGGTACATAGTAAGTCGAATTTTTATTGACGGCACAGAGATAGGTTTCGGTAGAGGTGACCGCGTCCACACCGACGTAGGGGCCGTATTTGAGCGTCCCGTTCATTTCGGTATAGTAGTTGCCCATTAATTGCTCTCTTGTGATATCGCATTCCCAAAAGCGGCCGGTTTTTATTTCTGACTGTTCATAGGAGTGCTTCACAAAAGACAGGTGGCTTCTGATCAAGATCCCCTGCACGGTAAAAAAGCAGCCGACTGCAAAGAGTATGATTCCCAACATACTTATTTTGGAAAGCGTATATCTGAACATATGATTCCCCTCGATAATAACGGGCGGTGTGTTTACCGAAATTGTTCCCGAAATCTATTTTTGTTATATGATATGTACCGCTTTATATTATAGAAGATTTTCGGTATCTTGACAACTTGTTTTCCGGCTGATAGAATTTTTGTGGTCAGACAATCGTGAAGGAATGTCATGGTCATTCAGACAGCATGGCCAGCGATCCTTATCATAACGAGATTTAGTGGAGAAGGGACGAATACAAAAGATGAAGCTGCTATACGGTACGGGAAATCCGGCAAAACTGGAGTCGATGAGAACAAGGCTTGCAAGCTTGGATATCGAATTACTTGGTCTGCAGGATTTGATTGCGGCAGGAAAGCATGTGCCGAAGGTGGCGGAAGACGGGAATACGCCGCTGGAAAACGCAAGGCAGAAGGCAAGCGCCTATTATGAAGCGTTCGGGATGCCGGTATTTTCCTGCGACTCCGGACTGTATTTTGATAATGTGCCCGATGAGGTGCAGCCCGGAGTGCACGTGCGCAACGTCCATGGGAAATGCCTGACTGACGATGAGATGATCGATTACTATGCGGGATTGGCGCGAAAGTATGGGAAGCTGAAAGCGAGATACAAAAACGCGATCTGCTTTGTGAAGGATGAAAATCACATTTATGAGGCGATGGAGCCTTCGATGGCAAGCGAGCCCTTTCTTTTGACGGACCGGCCGCACAGCTCCATCCGCAAGGAAGGGTTTCCGCTGGATAGTCTGTCTGTTGATATCAGGACGGGACAGTATTATTATGATCTGCCGGCTGAAAGACTGGATCAGGTTGCCGTGGAGGATGGATTTTTGGAGTTTTTCCGGAAGGTGTTCACATAGAAAAAATAAGGATTTTTTTCTTGCTTTTTCTTATTCTTATGCTATAATTTTTGTTATGGGGATATAGCTCAGCTGGGAGAGCGATACGTTCGCAACGTATAGGTCAGGGGTTCGAGTCCCCCTATCTCCATTCAGGAAGCATAGCTCAGCCGGGATGAGCGTTCGCCTCACACGCGAGAGGTCATGGGTTCGAGCCCCATTGCTTCCATGAAATAAAAAGAAGTCGGATGTTCCGGCTTCTTTTTTCAATCTCTTATCGTCTGCTGCGAAGCGGCGATTATCAAGCCGGGAGGAGTGTTAGCGATGTCAGTGTATGTGAAAAATATGACTACGGGAAAGCCGGCAAAACTCCTGCTCGGATTTTCTTTTTCTCTGATGGCGGGCAATGTTTTCCAGCAGTTGTATACCGTAGTGGATACCATGGTGGTCGGAAAGGTATTGGGTGTCAGTGTACTGGCAGCGATGGGTGCGTCGGATTGGCTAAACTGGCTGATGCTGGGTGTGATTCAGGGCTTGACGCAGGGCTTTGGCATCCGCATGGCGCAGGAGTTCGGCGCGGGCAGAGAGGATAAGTTGAGAGAGTGTGTGGGGAGCGCGGCAGTACTCTCCATGCTTTCGGCGGTGCTTCTGACGGCGGCGGGGCAGTTGGCGGCCAGACCCGTGCTGCTGCTCCTGCAGACGCCTCCGGAGATCATAGAGTTCTCCCTCCTTTATCTGCGGATCATGTTTGCAGGTGTGCCTATTGTCATGCTCTACAACCTTCTGGCCTGCATCCTGCGGTCGCTGGGAGACAGCAGGACGCCCTTAAATGCAATGATCGTGGCATCGCTGACCAATATCGCGTTGGACTGTCTTTTTGTGTTGGTCTTTCACTGGGGCATTGCGGGCGCGGCGGCGGCTACTTTGATCGCGCAGGCGGTTTCAAGCGGATTCTGTTTCTTCTATATTAAGAAGCTAACGATATTGAAATGTAAGAGGGAAGATTTTCGTCTGCGGGAGGAACTTACGGGGAAACTTTTCCTGCTGGGGCTTCCCATGGCGTTTCAAAACGGGATCATCGCGGTGGGCGGCATGATTGTGCAGTTCGTGGTAAACACTTACGGCGTGCTTTTCATTGCGGGCTTTACGGCGACTAATAAACTATATGGCCTTTTGGAGATTGCGGGGACTTCTTACGGTTACGCCATGGTGACTTATGCGGGGCAGAATCTGGGCGCGGGCCGATTTGACCGTATTCGCGGCGGCATGCGGGCGGCCATGGGGATCGCCATGATTACGTCCGCTGTGATCGCTGTCGGTATGCTTGTTTTTGGAAAAAGGATTCTGGGGCTGTTTATTTCGGGGAGTCCTGAGGTGGTGGAGCAGACGATGCAAATTGCATACTTCTATCTGGCGGTAATGAGTATCTGTCTGCCTATTCTCTATGTACTCCATGTGACCCGTTCCGCCCTGCAGGGGATGGGCAATACGGTACTCCCCATGCTGTCCGGCGTGGCGGAGTTTGTGATGCGCACGCTCTCGGTAATCATCCTGCCGATGTTGTTTGGGGAGACGGGAATCTTCTTTGCCGAGATTGCTGCATGGCTGGGGGCGGATATCGTGCTTGTCAGCAGCTATTTTGTGGTGACGGGAAAACTGGAAAAGAAAATGACCAATATGGTCAATTTGAAAGAACAACATAGACAGTGAAAAGCGGCGGAACATTATGTCCAGCCGCCGTCCATGGTGACGATCTGTCCGGTCAGATAGTCGGGCGCGTGCAGAAGAGCGAGGGCAAGTGCGGCGGCTTCCTCTGGTTGACCGATGCGGTCAGCAGGAATTTCCGCCCGCAGCGCTTCCAGTTCTTCCGGCGAGAAGCCGCGGTTCATGTCCGTGTCGATCAGGCCGCAGGCGATGGCATTGACCTGAATGCCGCTGGGGGCAAGCTCCTTGGCGAGGGCTTTGGTAAAGGCGTTGACCCCGCCTTTTGAGGCGGAATAGGCTACTTCCATGGAAGCGCCCACAGTCCCCCAGACGGAGGAGATGTTGAGGATCTTCCCGGCATGGCGCTGTAACATCAGGGGGATGGCCAGACGGCAGGTATAGAATAAGGCGTTTAAGTTTACGTCCATCAGCGACTGCCACTGTGCCGTACTCATCTCGTGCAGGAGTCCCACATGGGAGACACCGGCGTTGTTGACTAATACAGTCAACTCACTGATTTCCGAAAAGACCCGTTCCACATCCTGCGGATCGCCCATATCCGCTAAAATAGGCGTACAGGAGATGGAAAAGCGCTCTGACAGATCATGTGACAAGCGTGTCAGTTCCTCTTCAGAGTGTTTGCAGGTAAGGAAGAGACGGTATCCCTCTTTCGCAAGCGCTTCGGCAATGGCCCGCCCGATCCCGCGCGAGGCCCCTGTGACGAGGGCGGACTTGTGTGAAGTTGTATTTTGATCTGCGGTCATAGTGTTTTTCCTCTTCATTTTTGTTATTATGGGCAACTGAATCATTTAAAAAGCTTCAATAATTTATTTTTATAAGGATTATACTACAGACAGCAGTGAAAGTCATCTGCGGGAAATGAGGTTGGGCAACAAGTTGCCCGGAAACGAGGTGTATTATGTACGATCTTATTATTATCGGCGCGGGTCCGGCGGGACTCTCGGCGGCAGTCTACGGCAGGCGGGCCGGCCTTGATCTTCTGGTGATCGAGCAGATGCCCATGAGCGGCGGTCAGGTCATGAACACCTATGAGGTGGATAATTATCCGGGACTGCCCGGCATAGGCGGTTTTGAACTGGGACAGAAGTTTAAGCAGCATGCGGACGGTCAGGGCGCGGCTTTTCATACAGGAAAGGTCGTGCGGATCGGGGACGGCGGAGGGAAAAAATTTGTGGAGCTGACGGACGGTACGGTTTTCGAGGCGCGGGCGCTGATCCTTGCGGGCGGAGCGGAGCATGCGAAACTGGGTGTTCCGGGAGAGGATACGTTTCGCGGGCAGGGCGTATCCTACTGTGCCACCTGCGACGGCGCTTTCTTTAAGAAGCGGGACGTGGCGGTGATTGGCGGCGGTGATGTGGCAGTCGAGGACGCGGTCTATCTCTCCAGATTCTGCCGAAAAGTCTGGCTGATCCACAGGCGGGACAGCTTGCGGGCGGCGAAGAGTTTACAGGAGAAGCTCTTTGCCTGCGAAAACGTGGAGGTGGTGTGGGACAGTGTGCTGCTTGCGATTGAGGGCGGCGATCTGGTGGAGAAGATCAGAGTTCATAATAAAAAGGAAGAAACGGAACGGGAACTTCCTGTGGAAGGCGTTTTTATTGCGGTGGGGATGCACCCGGACACGGCAGCCTGCAAAGGTGTGGTGGCCTGTGACGAAGGCGGATGGGTGATCGCCGGAGAGGATTGTAAGACGAACGTGCCCGGCATTTTTGCGGCGGGGGATATTCGTACGAAGGAAGTGCGGCAGATCGTGACGGCGGTCGCGGACGGGGCCTGCGCGGTGGCCTCTGCGGAGCGGTATCTTACTTTACTTTAAAGAATCGTTACGAAAATGTTACAAATAATTTCGAAGAAAAAATGGCAAGACTTGACATAACTTTTTAGGGATTGGTGGCGAAGAATCTGACTTTTTGTGAAAAAGACACAATAACTTGCGCTTATATGTGCGTAATGATGGTAGATGATGTGGTTGACAAAACGTAATTGCAATGCTATATTATAGCCAGATGTAACAATTCTGTAACAAATGAGGTGTTTTTTGATGAGAAAAAACGGATTGAAACTGACGGCATGTACACTGGCAGCCATCATCGGATTTACCAGCACGGGACTGGAAGCGCAGGCCACGGGAAGCGTGGGAAGCGTCCTGCCTTCGGCCGGCATAGAGTTTTCTTTACAGGACGGAGAGAAGTCTACTTCGTTATCCAGCATGAAAGAGGAGTCTGATAAGGAAGCGGCAGAGCAGGCGGGGATGACGAATACAGACGGGATCAGCGTCGGCAGCGTTCAGGTCGGCGGATTTTCCGATCTGGCCAGCACGACGGACACCATCAGCAGGGCACAGGAGAAAAAGATTCTGGATACTGTAGTATTCAGCGAAGGATATACGAAGGATCTGCGCGAGGCGGCCGGAAGCGGCCTGTCCGAGGAAGAGGAGAGCTTTAAGAATCTGGTCATCGCGAGGGTGAACGATTACGTGAACGTACGAAACATGCCCAGCGAGGAAGGAGAGATCGTCGGTAAGCTCTACAATAAATCTGTGGGAAGCTTTATTGAGGAAGAAAACGGCTGGTATAAGATCAGTTCCGGCTCCGTGGAAGGGTACGTAAAAGGCGAGTTCTGCGTGACCGGGGATGAGGCTGTAGATTATGCGAAAGAAGTGGGTACCCGTATCGCTACCGTCACGACGACGACCCTGAAGGTGCGGGAGCAGCCTGGACTGGAAGAGACTGTCTTAGGTCTGGTGCCGATCGAGGATGAATTGATCGTCACGGAAGAGCTTGACGGCTGGGTAAAGGTTAATATCGAGGAAGGTGACGGCTACGTTTCTCTGGATTATGTCACGCTTTCTACGGAGTTTGTAAAGGCGGAGTCCATCGCTGAGGAAAAGGCAAGACTGGCAAAGGAAGAAGAGTCCAGAAGAGCGGCGAAGGAAGCGGCAAAGAAGAAAACAGCGGAAAACGCGGCTTCCGGCGGTCAGGCCGAAGACGGCGGCAAGACGTATGCCAGCCCGACGGGCAGCACGGGAGACGACGTGGTAGCGTTTGCAAAACAGTTTGTGGGCAACCCTTACGTATACGGCGGCACCAGCCTGACGAACGGTGCGGACTGCTCCGGTTTCGTCATGAGCGTATATAAAAACTTTGGCGTCAGCCTGCCGCATTCGTCTGCGGCTGACAGAAATGTGGGCGCGGCGGTAAACGGCATCGAGAACGCGCAGCCCGGCGACATCGTCTGTTATTCGGGTCACGTGGGCATCTACGCAGGCAACGGCCAGATTGTACACGCGTCTACGTCGAGGACCGGTATCATCGTGTCCAGCGCAACCTATCGTTCCATCCTCTCTATCCGGAGGATCTTGTAAAAAAGTCAGTCAGGAGGCGGCTCAAAACGGGCTGTCTCCTTTTTCTTTGCGCGCAAAACTTCCCGCCCGATTTTCTTGCATTGGAGAAGGCAGATATGCTATAATACAGACAAGTCATATCCAATGAAAGGGATGAGTGCGATGAAATTTATCATTGTAGGCAAAAATATCGAAGTGACGCCGGGACTGCGGACTGCGGTGGAGGATAAGATCGGCAAGCTGGAAAAGTTTTTTACTGAGGAAACGGAAGTACATGTCACGCTCAGCGTGGAGAAGGATCGCCAGAAGATCGAGGTTACGATCCCTGTGAAAGGAAATATCATTCGCTCCGAACAGGTCAGCAGCGATATGTATGTATCCATCGATCTGGTGGAGGAGATCATCGAGAGACAGCTTAAAAAGTACAAACATAAGCTGGTGGACAAGAAGCAGGGAACCGACTACTTCCGGCAGGAGTTCATCGAAAAGGACTTCATGGATGAGGAAGAGGTAAAGATCATCCGCACAAAGAAGTTTGATATCAAGCCCATGTATCCGGAAGATGCCTGTGTGCAGATGGAGCTTCTGGGACATAATTTCTTCGTGTTCTGCAATGCGGAGACGGATCAGGTGAATGTGGTCTACAAGAGAAAGGGAAATACCTACGGACTGATCGAGCCGGAGGATTGATAGCGGATCATAGAGGTAAAGGGTCACCCTGCCGGCAACGGCAGGGTGATATTATATAGGTGTGAGAAAACGGCGTGTGCATGCGGCCGGCAGGTGACGGGGGGCTTTCCGTGTTCCTCTTTTTCTTAAGTTTCATGATCTGGAGAGAGTTCGTATACCATAGTAAACTAAAATAACATAACGCTTGGTGTCCCCACATATATTTAGTTACGATAAGAGGGATAGCGGGAGCGGGTATGTTAAAGAGCAGGGGACCACATGACAGGCACAGGTCTGAGGGGATGGCGGTCAGGATGGGGCTTATTTTCCTTTTGGCGCTGGTCTGCGTCTATACGGTGAAAGAGCTGACAAAGGACTGGCAGGGGAACGCGTGGCAGGGCTTTTATGACGCGGTGCGGACAGGAAAGGAGCAGGCCGTCGAGGTGACGGCGGACGGCGGCTATATCAAATGGGTGGAGTTCCATGCGCCCTGCGAGGCGCTGAACGCGGCTTATGAGCTGGACGTGGAGACTTATCGGGATAAGATACAGCTTCACTGGATCGAGCTTCTGGCTTACGAGGGCGCAAGGACGGGCGGCAGTTTTGACAAAAACAGCGCAAGGAAGATCCGGGAGACGGGAGAAAAGATCAAAAACGGCGAGGCGACCATGGAGACGCTGACAAAGGATATGAAGTATTACGATTATTATCTGGAAGCTTACACGGCGGTACTTGGCGGCATGGTAGGGGAGTTTACGCTCGACGGGAAGCATTATTACGGCCTGAAATCCTATTCCCCGATCGCGAAAGGCTTTGATTACAGCCACTATGACGACTTTGGGTCTTCCCGGAGCTATGGCTATTCGAGGCCGCATTTGGGGCATGACATGATGGGGCAGATCGGCACGCCCATCATCGCGGTCGAGTCCGGCTATGTGGAGGCCCTCGGCTGGAACCAGTACGGCGGCTGGCGCATCGGCATCCGCAGTTTTGACGGAAAAAGGTACTACTATTACGCGCACCTGCGGCAAAATTACCCCTACGCGGAGGGACTTGCGGAAGGGTCTGTTGTGACGGCGGGAGACGTGATCGGCTACATGGGCCATACGGGCTACAGCGCGAAGGAAAATGTCAATAATATCAAGACCGTGCATCTGCACTGGGGCCTGCAGCTCATCTTCGATGAATCCCAGAAGGAAGGAAACAACGAGATCTGGATCGACTGCTACGAGCTGACTAAATTCCTCTACAAAAACCGCAGCGAGGTGGAGAAGGTGGAGGAGACGAAGGAGTGGCGGCGTACTACGCAGATGACAGACCCGGCGGCGGAGGCGTATCGGGAACAGAAGCGTTAGAAAGCATTGAGAGACAATATTATCCCGTATACATTCTTTGCCTGGACAATGGTAAGGGATTTTCTGAGACAGCCGTTCAAAGAAAAATATGGTGTTTTCTAAATATAGTATGATAAATATATATGGCCACAATATATAGAAAGAATGAATAGATGTTGATTGAATATTGGTGAATCATCTATATCTTGTAGTTGTAAAGCGATGAGAAATATACTAATCTAAATACAAAAGATTTGTATTTTAAGAAATAATTTATTTAGACAGCATGCGGGGTTAAATATGAAAAGCATGCTTCTATGTTACGTTCATTTGTCTATTGACTGGGAGAACGAGAAATGGGTAAGGAAAACAAAAAAAAGGTAAATATTGATGAGATGACTCAAATAAATCAGTTTGGGGTTGCTTATAGAGACGGAGAGTTTTTATTGATTTTTAATGCTACTAATGAAGATTTTTCTGACGGAACAGCTTTCATATTACCGGCAAAATTACTGAAGAAAATTACTGACGGGCTTAAGCAAAGTGGAATTAGGTACCAGAAAACATTTAGTCAGGATATCGGATTTACGGAGGAATAATTATGTTAAAAAAGGAATATACTAAAGATAATTTTGAGGCATTTAAAAGTGGAATAACTAATATGAGAATAAAAGAGGCTGAAAAAAAGGTAATAAAGAGTAGTGCTTCAGCAGATGAATTTAAAATACTAACGTATCAACTTTTTGAAGAAGTGGGTAATAATAGTTCAAATGATCAGAAAAACAAAATGGTTGATATTGTTGAAGCGTGGTCAATCAGTCTAAATGATAGCGAGTGGTACGAAGAACTAAAGGAGTTTTGTGAGAAAAAGGAAAATATAGTCTCGGCTTTTGCTGTATCTAACAATAAGGAGAAAGAAGAATTTATTATTTTAGTTGATGATGTGACGGATGATTCTGTTTTAGAATATAACGAGTTCGCTTTTGAATTACGAACAAAGTATAGTAATATTTATGATTTTATGATTATAGATACCAATATGGAAGAAAGTATTAATAGTATGTTTCATAATAAGGAAAAAATATATATGAGGGGATAAACAAGTGCCAAAGATATCTGAGCATAGGAAAAAGTACTTGGAAAATAAAGATATTGCGGAGAAGGTATTGGATATTTCCATAGAGGGACATCGAAATTGGATTGCTACTATATGTTTTTATGCAGCAATGCATATTATTGATATGCAGCTTGCAAAGGATAATATCCATAGTAAATCGCATATCGAACGTGAGGAACAAATTTCTCAAAGTTCCAGAATAAGTCAAAAAGTGAATGTGCAATATAAACATTTAAGAACAATGAGCAGGGTGGCAAGATATGATGCAAAGTCTATAGAACCTACAGTAGCGAATCAGTTGATAAGGTTTTTACATAATATAGAAGAGGAGTGCGCGAAATAAGGATTGGTTACCGATTCGGATTTTGGAAGAGGTTTTTGTATAGTGGCGTATAAGCTAGTCAGCCTGTGTATCAGTATGATATGTAGGCTTTTATTTTGTATCTATATGATGAGCGGGCTTTCGCTGTGAAAGTGGATTGCAAAACCGAAGTTGCTATGATACAATAAAAACGATGGACAAATACTGGAATAACGATCGTTCACAAGCCTTGCAAAGAGGCTTTCAATAAACTTTCACTAAAATTTCAAAGATGGAGGAGAAGAAGATGGCAAAAAAAGTAGTTTTGGCAGGCGCCTGCCGTACCGCGATCGGCACGATGGGCGGGGGACTGAGTACTACGCCTGCACAGCAGCTTGGCGCGACAGTGATCAAGGAGGCTCTTAACAGGGCGGGCGTGAAGCCGGAGCAGGTCGATCAGGTGTATATGGGATGCGTTATTCAGGCAGGACTGGGACAGAACGTAGCCCGTCAGGCATCCATCCACGCGGGGATCCCGAATGAGGTTCCGGCTGTTACCATCAACGTGGTCTGCGGCTCCGGCCTTAACTGTGTGAATATGGCGGCGCAGATGATTCAGGCCGGCGATGCCGACATCGTGGTAGCGGGCGGTATGGAGAACATGTCCATGGCTCCCTATGCTGTGATGCAGGGCCGTTACGGTTACAGGATGAACAACGGCACTTTGGTGGATACCATGGTGAATGACGCTTTGTGGGATGCGTTCAATAATTATCACATGATCATGACGGCAGACAACATCTGCAGAGAGTGGGGACTGACCCGCGAAGAGCTGGACGAGTTTGCTTTAAACAGCCAGTTGAAGGCTGAGGCGGCGCAGAAGAGCGGTGCATTTGATAAGGAAATCGTTCCCGTTATGGTAAAGAAGAAAAAAGAAATGGTTGAGTTCAAGGTGGACGAGGGTCCCAGACCCGGCTCTACCATGGAAGGTCTGGCGAAACTGCGCACCATCAATCCCGACGGCTTCGTGACGGCCGGCAACGCTTCCGGCATCAACGACGGCGCGGCGGCGATCGTAGTGATGAGCGAGGAGAAGGCACAGGAGCTTGGCGTAAAGCCGATGGCGACCTTCGTGGCAGGCGCGCTGGCAGGCTGCAGACCGGAGATCATGGGTATCGGTCCCGTTCCCGCGACCAAGAAAGTGATGGCGAAGGCCGGCTACAAGATCGAGGATTTCGATATCATCGAGGCGAACGAGGCGTTCGCGGCACAGTCCGTAGCAGTCGGCAAGGAGCTTGGCATCGATGTGAAGAAGCAGCTTAATCCCAACGGCGGCGCGATCGCGCTTGGTCATCCGGTGGGCGCTTCGGGTGCGCGTATTCTGGTAACCCTGCTGCATGAGATGCAGGCAAAGGGCGCGAAGAAGGGTCTGGCGACGCTGTGTATCGGCGGCGGTATGGGGTGTGCGACCATTGTTGAGATGTAAGAACGAGAAAAGGAGATAAATCATGGAATTTGTATTATATGAAGTGAAGGGTCAGGTCGGCGTGATCACGATCAACCGTGAGAAGGCGCTGAACGCCCTTAATTCTACCGTATTGGACGAGCTGAACGCGACGCTTGACGGCGTGAATCTGGATGAGGTGAGATGCCTGATCCTCACGGGCGCAGGCGAGAAGTCCTTTGTGGCTGGCGCGGACATCGGCGAGATGAGCACGCTCACCAAGGCGGAGGGCGAGGCCTTCGGCAAGAAGGGCAACGACGTGTTCCGCAAACTGGAGACATTCCCGATTCCCGTGATCGCGGCAGTGAACGGCTTCGCGCTGGGCGGCGGCTGTGAGATTTCCATGAGCTGTGATATCAGGATCTGTTCCGACAACGCGGTGTTTGGCCAACCTGAGGTGGGCCTTGGCATCACCCCCGGTTTTGGCGGCACGCAGAGACTGGCGAGACTGGTCGGTCCCGGCATGGCGAAGCAGATGATCTACACCGCGAGAAATATCAAGGCGGACGAGGCGCTGCGCATCGGTCTGGTGAACGCGGTCTATCCGCAGGCGGAGCTGATGGCGGCGGCTGAGAAGATGGCGGCGGGCATTGCGAAGAACGCCCCCATCGCTGTGCGCAACTGCAAGAAGGCGATCAATGACGGTTTAGAGGCCGGCATGGACGAGGCGATCGTGATCGAGGAGAAGCTTTTCGGTGACTGCTTCGAGACCGAGGACCAGAAGTACGGCATGGCGTTCTTCCTTGACAAGAACAAGGAGAAGGTGAAGGAGCCGTTTAAAAATTGTTAAGATTTTCGAGTGAAATAAAAATATCATTATGAAGGAGGAACTACAATGAAAGTAGGTATCATCGGCGCGGGAACCATGGGTTCCGGCATTGCGCAGGCTTTTGCTATGACAGACGGCTATGAGGTATGCCTCTGCGATATCAAGGAAGAGTTCGCTGAGGGCGGCAAGGCGAAGATTCAGAAGAACATGAATTTCCTTGTCGGCAAAGAGAAGATCACGCAGGAGAAGGCTGACGAGGTTATGGGCAAGATCACCACGGGCCTTAACAACATCTGCGGCGAGTGCGACCTGATCGTGGAAGTGGCGCTTGAGAAGATGGAGATCAAGCAGGCGATCTTCAAGGAATTACAGGGCATCGTGAAGAAGGACTGCATGTTTGCGAGCAACACTTCTTCCCTTTCCATCACCAAGATCGGCGAGGGCCTTGACAGACCGATGATTGGCATGCACTTCTTCAATCCGGCTGACAGGATGAAGCTGGTGGAGGTCATCAGAGGCGAGAACACCCCGCAGGATATGGTAGATAAGATCACGAAGATCGCGGAGGAGATCGGCAAGACGCCCGTACAGGTGAAAGAGGCTCCCGGTTTTGTTGTCAACAGAATTTTGATCCCGATGATCAACGAGGCGATCGGCGTTCTCGACGCAGGCACCGCTTCCGCGGAGGATATCGATGTTGCGATGCAGCTTGGCGCGTCTCATCCCATGGGCCCGCTGCACCTTGGCGACCTGATCGGTCTGGATATCTGTCTGGCAATCATGGAAGTGCTCTACAACGAGACGAAGGACGAGAAGTATGCGCCCCAGCCTCTCCTTAAGAAGATGGTGGAGGAGAAGAAGCTCGGCAGAAAGATTGGCGTTGGTTTCTTTGACTATTCTAAGTAAATAAAAATATACTTCAAATGGAGGAATATGAGACTATGGATTTTATGTTAAGCAAAGAACATGAAATGGCGAGAGCTCTGTTCAAAGAGTTCGCTGAAAAAGAAGTGAAGCCTCTCGCGCAGGAAGTGGACGAGACCGAAGCCTTTCCCAGAGGGACCGTCGAGAAGATGGCAAAATTAGGCTTCCTCGGCATTCCGGTTCCCAAGGAGTACGGCGGGCAGGGCTGCGATCCCCTTACATACGCAATGTGCGTGGAGGAGCTTTCCAAGGTTTGCGGCACCACAGGCGTTATCGTTTCGGCTCACACTTCCCTGTGCTGCGATCCGATCATGACCTACGGTACGGAAGAGCAGAAGCAGAAATATCTGGTTCCCCTTGCAAAGGGCGAGAAGCTGGGCGCATTCGGTCTGACCGAGCCCGGTGCAGGTACTGACGCACAAGGTCAGCAGACCAAGGCTGTGCTTGAGGGCGACGAGTGGGTATTAAACGGCTCCAAGTGCTTTATCACCAACGGTAAAGAAGCTGACGTTTATGTCATTTTTGCGATCACGGGCACGGTTGAGAAGCGCGGCCGCATGCAGAAAGAGATTTCCGCATTCATCGTGGAGAAGGGAACGCCCGGCTTCACCTTCGGTACGAAGGAGAAGAAGATGGGTATCCGCGGTTCTTCCACCTACGAGCTGATCTTCACGGACTGCCGTATCCCGAAGGATAATATGCTGGGCCAGCAGGGCAAGGGCTTCAACATCGCGATGCACACGCTGGACGGCGGCCGTATCGGTATCGCTTCTCAGGCGCTCGGTCTGGCTGAGGGCGCATTGGAGAACACCATCGCTTACGTGAAGGAGAGAAAGCAGTTCGGCAGGGCGATCGGCGCCTTCCAGAACACGCAGTTCCAGCTTGCTGACATGGCGACCAAGGTAGAGGCGGCACAGCTCCTTGTTTACAAGGCGGCTATGGCGAAGGCTACCCAGAAAGTTTATTCCGTAGAGGCGGCTAAGGCAAAGCTGTATGCCGCAGAGGTAGCTATGGAAGTGACCACAAAGGCAGTTCAGCTTCACGGCGGTTACGGTTACATCAGAGAGTACGACGTTGAGCGCATGATGCGCGACGCTAAGATCACGGAGATCTACGAGGGCACGAGCGAGGTGCAGAGAATGGTCATCTCCGGGGCGCTGCTGAAGTAAAAAATAAATAAATCATAGAAGGAGAAAAATACAATGAAAGTTGTGGTTTGTGTAAAACAGGTTCCTGATACCGCAGGCGGCGTCAAGTTCAATCCCGACGGAACACTTGACAGAGGCGCGATGCTTACCATCATGAACCCTGACGATAAGGCAGGTCTGGAAGCGGCCCTCAGATTAAAGGATCAGTACGGCGCAGAGGTAACGGTCGTGACCATGGGTCTTCCCAAGGCAGAGGAAGTTCTGCGCGAGGCAATGGCGATGGGCGCTGACAAGGGCGTGCTCGTGACAGACAGAGTGCTGGGCGGCGCGGATACATGGGCGACTTCCACCACGCTGGCAGGCGCGATCAGAAATCTGGAGTACGATCTGATCATTACCGGCCGTCAGGCGATCGACGGCGATACCGCACAGGTTGGCCCGCAGATTTCCGAGCATCTTGACATTCCTGTCATTTCTTACGCGCAGGACATCAAGATCGAGGGCGACAGCGTAGTGGTAGAGCGTCAGTATGAGGACAGATATCATGTGGTGAAGGCGAAAATGCCCTGCCTGATCACCGCGCTTTCCGAGCTGAACGAGCCCCGTTATATGACACCCGGCGGCATCTTCGACGCTTACCAGAAGGAGATCACCGTTTGGGGCAGAGCGGATCTTAAGGATGTTGACGATTCCAATCTCGGTCTGAAAGGTTCCCCGACCAAGATCGCGAAGGCTTCCGATAAGGTGAGAAAGGGCGCCGGCGAGAAGGTCACCCTCGATCCCGATGAGTCGGTCAGCTACATCGTTGACAAGTTAAAGGTGAAGCATGTCATCTAACAACTGCAAAAAATACGCGTAAAACAAGTGCGCAGAAAGAGGTATGAAATGAATTTAGAAGAATACAAGGGTGTATATGTCTTTGCGCAGCAGGTGGATAACGAGATCAGCAGCATCGCTTTTGAACTGCTCGGCAAAGCAAAAGACCTCGCAAAAGACTTAAATACAGATGTTACGGCTGTTCTGATCGGTTCCGGCGTCAAGGGGCTGGCTGACCAGCTTGCGGAGTACGGCGCGGACAAGGTGATCGTGGTGGACGATCCCGAATTAAAGGATTATAGGACGGAGCCTTACGCACACGCGTTGGCATCCGTGATCAACAAGTATAAACCGGAGATTATGCTGGTGGGTGCTACCGCCATCGGCAGAGACTTAGGCCCGAGAGTATCCGCGAGAGTGGCGACCGGTCTGACGGCTGACTGTACGGTGCTTGAGATTGGTGATTTCCCGCTGCAGGCGGTTCCGGGACAGGAGCAGTTACATAATCAGCTTTTGATGACCCGTCCGGCATTCGGCGGCAACACCATCGCTACCATCGCCTGCCCTTACAACCGTCCGCAGATGGCGACGGTGCGCGCTGGCGTTATGCAGAAAATCGCTCCCATCAAGGGCGCAAAGGCAAATGTCGAGGAGTTCAATCCCGGCTTTACGCCTGACAATAAGTATGTGGAGATTCTTGACATCGTCAAGGCAGTCACCAATACTGTTGATATTATGGATGCTAAGATCCTCGTATCCGGCGGCCGCGGCGTAGGAAGCCCTGAAAACTTCAAGATCCTTGAGGATCTGGCTGAAGTGCTTGGCGGTACTGTGAGCTGCTCCCGTGCGGTTGTTGATTCCGGCTGGAAGCCGAAGGACCTGCAGGTGGGTCAGACTGGTAAGACCGTCCGCCCGAACGTGTACTTCGCGATCGGTATCTCCGGTGCGATCCAGCACGTGGCAGGCATGGAAGAGTCCGACATCATCGTTGCCATCAACAAGGATGCGGACGCACCGATCTTCGATGTGGCTGATTACGGCGTAGTCGGCGACCTGAATAAGATCGTTCCCAAGCTGACCGAGGCTCTGAAAGCGGAGATTGCGGCGGCAAAGTAAACTGCCCTGTGGATATTGCAATAAATGATATAGAGCGCGGAAATATCTGTTTTAACAGATGCTTCCGCGCTCTTGCGTTGCTTGAAAGCTGCCGCTCCGCGAACACTTCATTCACAAGAGCGGCAGTCCGTAAAACTAATCCTCCAGAACCTCATAATACTCCAGCTCCGGCCATATCTCGTACCAGTCGATTCCTTCGTCTTCTGCGGCTTGGGCTATCTTTTTGCTGACTACTAAGCTTTTGATGTCAGGCAGGTTGATGTAGGTGGATATCTTATCGTAAGGGCTGCGGCCGCTCATATGAGAACGTTCTGTTCCAAGAATATATAAGGTTTGAAAATAACCATATTGTACATATTCATCCTCATCCTCATAATATGTACCTAAGACTGCTACCGATTCATATCCTCCTGGCATTTCTTCCAAAAGTGACAAACATATTTTTCCTGTCTCCTTTTTTTCTTCAAGGACTGCATTGGCAGCTTCCACCATACTTGTCAGCACATCTTCATCTTCGTAGTCACGAACCTTATACTCATACCATGCAACTTCACCCTTTTGACTATAATGTTTACCATAGTAATACATTTTTTTCTTGCCTATCGTTTCATAAATCGCTTGTGAAATATCATCATCAGGGTATTGGCTCCATTCAAATTGAAGACTGGATCCGCCGCAGGCTGTTACAATCATTGCTAACAGGAGTGCAAAAATTAAAGTATAACTTTTAGGTGTCCGGTTTCTCATTGCCATTTCTCCATTAATATACTGACAAGATGTTGGAACAATAACCTAATTTGTTCGCATACATATCATAGTTAATATAATATACCTTTCCCCAACTTACCACTTCGAGGATATATCTGCATTGCAAGGGTTCATCCCCAGCGTACTTGTATAATCCGATAACTGTCATATAATGGGAAGATTGCTGTTCCAGTTTTGCCCCATCTTCATTCATCCCGTTATTATTTCTAGCGCCATTTATACTGTTATATAAGTTGATTTTTTCATTCTTATTGTAAGTATGGTATGCAAATACCACCGGTATATCCTTATTCAGCATACTTTCAATCTCATTCACTACATCCTGTTTCCTGCTGGACTTTGCCCATGTGACATTTGTATTGGGATTCCCATTAACAGTCAAGAAATCACGGAACCCGCCTTCCATCTGCCATGGATATAATCCGGCAGTTCTATTTATGATGTTACCGGAAATCTTATACTTTTTGTCATACAACCCTTCTATATAGTTCATGTAAGCATCCTTATTACATGATCCGGTCTGCTGGAAATCCGCGTCAAACGTAGAGGGAACGCTTAGACTGTAACCGCTGTTTTGGATCGTCATATATAACTCCGCATCGCTCATCGCGATTGTTCCGCATCCTATTTTCCACAAGCTGTGCGCCGCTTTCGCCTTCACTTGGCTGCGTGCCGTTTTCGCCTTCATCCGGCTCTGTCTGCGTAACCGCCGGCGCTTCTTCCGCCATTGCTTTCATATTCATTGTACTGAAACAGATACTCAAAATCAATAATACTACCAGAGTTTTTTTCATTGCCCGTTTCGTTCGTTTTCCTGTTTTCTTCATTTGTTTCCCCCTTTTTGCGTGTTTTGTTTACCAGTTCCTTTGGCTGCTTTTCCCGTGTCAAGTCAACTTTTCTGTCGGGCGACGATTTTTGTTTTGTTTTCTGTGAAGATATGATAGTATTAAAGAGAGAAAATACAAAGAGAAAAGGATCATACTATGAATGACTTTCAGATACAACCGCAGATGTCGCCAATCAATAGTTTCGGGCCGCCGGTGCAGCCCTACCTGCCCAAACCCGATCACCGCAAGAGAAACTTCATCATTCTTTTTTGCGTGTTGGCGGCGATCGTGATCATTGTGCTTGCCGGCTGGTTTTCTTACACCCATTCGGCATCTTATCGGATCAGAAAAGGCTTTATGCGTCTGATTAAGGAGGCAGGGGAGCTGAAAAATCCCATGAATGAAAAGCTGGGTACGGAGGAGCTTTACCGGATGTTTTTCACCGAAGGCCTTCAGGCGGACACGGAACTGAATGTAACCTTCGATACGTTTTTGGGGGAATTTACGCTCGGTATGGATACGGACTTTGCGAAAGATATGAAGAAAAGGGAGTTGTCTTCCTCGACCGCTTTCAGCATCATGAACTATGAGTTCGGACATCTGGATGTGTACGCGGACGATGAAAACTTCTGTTTTTCGGTGCCGGAGCTTTTTTTGGAGAACCTGTATTTAGAAAACGAGAATGTCCTTGGCCAATACAATCGTTCCATATGGGCAGATGAAGTTTTCGGCGAGAGGGAAGGTGATGATTTTAACATCGACCTGTTTTCCGCCCCTTGGTATTATAGGGATGGGGAAGGCGCGGGGAAGGCGTTTTTGAGACGCTACGCCGCGGAAATAGAATCCTGCCGCCGAAGCATGACGATGGACAAAGCGGGAGACGGCGTTTATCGGATCCGTTTTGACGGCGGAGATCTCAATTATCTGATATGGCTGGTTTTGAGTGATTATCTGAACGACAATATGAATATTTTAGGATCGTACCGGGAAAATGTCTTGGGCGCTTTGAGTTACTTTGACGCGGCTTCCGGTCCGGAGGAGATCAGTTTCCTTTTGGAGATAGACGATGCGGACAGGATCGAGAGTATCCGTCTCGAACATCCGCTTTCTCTTGGCAATGGCGCTGTGCGCATAGACGGAGACGTCTATTTTCTGGGCGGCAAAAACAGTCTGGAAAGGATGCAGGGGAGGATTACCTACGACAATAAAAACGATGAGGTATACCGGGATCACGAGGTCGTCTGGCAGGTAGTCCGCAGTCTGGAACAGGGTGCATACAAGATAGAAACAGAGACGAAATACAGCGTTTTAATAGACGATAGAAAATTGAATACAAAGGTGGAGGCGGATTTTTCCTACGACGGACCCAAGAACAGCTTTAAGGCAAGGTCAGCCTTCGACATACTGGACTCGGACTATGTGTGGGAAGCAGAGGGAGAAATTTCCCATATTAAAAGGGGAGAGAGCTTTCAGCTCAAGCTGGATGAACTCCGGCGTACGGTAGACGGTGAGCAGACGGTGCTGGTCAGGGGTGAGATTGACCTTGGGCCTTTGTCCAGAAAGGTAAAGCAGATCGTAGAGCCGAAGACCGCTCTTTTTTCCATGGGAGAGGATGAGTGGATCAAGATCATAGAAAGGATTGACCGCGAGTACAGTTATCTGTGGGAAATGGCAGCGGATTATCTGTGGTAATGTGAAAAGAGGCATTCTCTGTGTGGATTTGTGTCAGGGAGAGAGGGAAATTATGGATGAGAAAAGGAATCAGGACGCGGCAATGATCGAGGAGATCATGCGGCATTTGGATACGGAGTCTATGCAGGGGGTGTACCGCATGAGCGTCAATTTTGACGAGGAGAGCGCGGAGCCCAAGAACGTTTCGCACGAATGCTGTAATATGTACGGCAGACCTGCTTCGGAGACAGTGGGACTGCTTGATATGTATACGGATATGAACGCGGGGGAACCTGACAGAGGATAGAAACAGGCTGAAACAGAAGATAGGAAATAGGATAAAAATAGGATAAGATATCGGATAAGAAACAGGATAAGAAAAATAGGAACCCGTTATTATGATAAAATGTTGGAATACATGAAATGGAGAGCATATGAAACTGAGCGAACTGAGAGAATATGATCCGATCACGGTACAGTGTCATGATAATCCGGATGCGGATACCATAGCGGCAGGGTATGGACTCTGCCGCTATTTTGAATCAATGGGCAGACGGGCGCATCTGATTTACGGCGGCAGGAATAAGATACAAAAACCGAATCTGCTGTTGATGCTGGAGCATCTGGATATTCCGATCACGCATATAGAAGATGTGGAGGGGTATCTGCAGGAACAGCCGGACGGAAAGCTGCCGGGCCTTTTGATCACGGTGGACTGTCAGTATGGCGCAGGCAATGTTGTAAAGCTCCCAGCACAGCAGGTGGCGGTCATCGACCATCACCAGATCGAAACAGAACAGCCGCGGCTTAGCGAGATCAATCCGCATGTCGGGAGCTGTTCTACGCTGGTGTGGCAGATGCTGAGTAGGGCCGGTTATGAGATCAAAGACAGTAAACTGGGGACGGCCCTATACTATGGCCTGTTTACGGACACGAATCAGTTTGCGGAGATCTTTAATCCGCTGGATATGGATATGCGGGAAGCGGTGCCGGTCGATAAGGCGCTAATCACCTTGTTTCGCAATTCAAACCTTTCCCTGCAGGAAATGGAAGTGGCAGGGGTGGCGATGATCCGGCATATCTACAATGATGATTATAATTATGCGATCATCAAGTCAAAGCCCTGCGATCCGAATATATTGGGATTGATCAGCGATTTTTTGATCCAAGTGGCGGAAGTCTACTGCTGTGTGGTCTACAATGAGACAAAGGACGGTTATAAATTCTCTGTCCGCAGCTGTATCAAAGAGGTACAGGCTAACGATCTGGCGGCTTTTTTGGCGGAAGGAGTGGGTTCCGGCGGCGGACATCGCGAGAAGGCGGGCGGCTTCATCAATATGACGCTCTATGAGGACGCCTATCCGACGCTGCATTCGGAAGCTTTTTTCAGCGAACGGCTCAACGATTATTTCGATCACTGTCAGGTGATTTATGCGAAAAAATATGAGATTGACTTGACGGATATGCGTTCCTATGTGAAAAAACGGATTCCGCTCGGCTATGTGGAGGCAAAGGATGTGCTGCCGCTCGGTACGCCGATCACGATCCGAACGCTGGAAGGGGACGTGGATATGGTGGTGGAAGAGGATCTAATCATTATGATCGGTATCAAGGGAGAGGTATACCCGAATCGCAGGGAGCGCTTTGCCAGAACCTATGAGGTGACAGAAACACCGTATCATGAATGTGAGGATCACAGCAAGTGCGATCTTTTGTATGAGCCGACGATACACGACCGCTCCACGGGGGAGGTCATGAAGCTGATCGATCAGGCTAAGGCCTGTATTGCCAACGGCGGAACGCACATACATGCCAGAGAATTGACCGAAAGAGTCAAGGTATTTACCGCATGGGACGAGGAGAAATATATGCTGGGCAAGCCCGGAGATTATCTGGCGGTGCGGTGCGATGATAAACATGATATCTATGTGGTAGAGCGGGATATCTTCTTTAAAACGTATGAAGAGAAAAAGGAGGAATAGACAGACGCGCGTCATCGCAGTAAATTGCTCTGGCATGGGGGAATCAATATGAAAAAGGAAAAAGACGTGGCCGCGGGAGAACAATGGCAGTATGACGCCTTTATCAGCTATCGGCATGAACAGCCGGACAGTTTTGTGGCCCAGACGCTGCATAAATGTCTGGAAAGTTTTAAACTGCCGCGAAACGTTGTGCGGCGAAGAGGAAAAGAGAATGCGGGAGAGACCAACGGGGAGCGGATGAAGACCCGCATCCGCAGGGTGTTTCGCGATAGGGAGGAACTGCCCCTTGTGAGTAATCTTGCCGATCCCATCACGGAGGCGCTGGCGCAGTCGGAGTATCTGATCGTGATCTGTTCTCCCAGACTGAACGAGTCAATCTGGTGCCGCAAGGAGATAGAGACCTTTATCAGGATGCACGACAGAGAGCATGTGCTGGCAGTCTTGGTTGAGGGAGAGCCGGAGGTATCGTTTCCGGAGGAGCTTCTCTTTCGGGAGGAGGAAGAAGAAAAACCTGACGGAAGTGTCATTTATCACAAGATTCCCGTAGAACCGCTGGCGGCGGATGTGCGCGGGAGTACGCGCAGGGAAATGCGCCGCAAAATAAAGGGCGAACTGCTCCGCCTGGCAGCGCCGATGTTTGACTGCAGCTATGACGATCTAAGGCAGCGGCATCGGGAACAGAAGATGCGAAAGGTAATTCTGACATCCGTGTCAGTGAGTGTGTTATGCTTATTGATTGGACTGGTCAGTACCGCCGCGGCCTTGAAGATTCAGCGTCAGAGCAGGCAGATCAAGGCGGACGCAGCGCTTATCTATGAACAGTCCGGCGTGATCGGGGAGCAGTACGAAAAGATCGAAGAACAGTATGCGGAATCTCAGCGGAGGGTTACGGAAGCCTATGCCAGAGAAGCGCTTGGCTATCTGGAAGAAGGAGACCGTATGCGGGGATTGGCGGTGGGCGTCATGGCATACGAGGAATACCGCTCCGAAATGGCTGACAAAGAGCAGGCGGCCGGGATGCCGCCGCAGCTAACGTACGCGCTGACGGAAATGCTCCGCCTGTATGAAAATGGTGAGCAGATAAAACCGGATCGCATCTTGGAGGCGAGCAGTACCATACGTTTTATGAAGGTTTCCCCTGAGGGCGGCAGAGTGATGGCGGTGGGGGATTCCGGCAGGCTGACGATCTGGGAGAGCCTGAACGATCGGCATTACAGAACTTTTCGACCGGAAGGGGTGAATCTCTCGTGGGAATGTCAGATGGGATTTTTGTCTGAGGACAAGGTTTTGTATCCGCAGAAAACGGAAGACGCGGGAGAAGAACTCTGTGTGCATGATCTGGAGACGGGAGAGATCGCGACCTATCCCTGCGTCAGCTATGAAGGAGTGATTCCCATACCGGAGAAGGAAACCTTTCTGGTGGTGGAGGAGGATGGCTGTTATCTGGCCGGCGCTGACGGAAAGGCGGCGGATAAGCTGCAATGGGGACAGTTGGAGGAAGGCTTGTATGCCAAAGGCGGTTTTGAGGCGGATCAGACGGTCACAAAAGACGGCAGGATCCTGATAGCGTTGGAACTGACGTCGGGAAGCGAAGATCAAAAGCGGATCGCGGTACTGACCTATCAGGCCGGTATGGGGGAGCAGCCGGAGATTTCTCTGTATCCGATCGATTATGACTATATCGGCAGTTTCTGTCTGGAGGCGGGCAGTTATCAGCAGGGTGCGGATATTCTCTATGTGACCAGTAACAAAGCGGAAAGAACGGGACAGGCGTTATCAACAGCCGGAATGTTCGGGCGATTGCAAGCATTTGACCTATCCGGTCAAAAGGAGCTGTGGCGCTTTGAAGTATCGGACAACTGGCTCTATGATGTAGGGCTTGCACGCAGGGAGGGCAGCAGCTATCTTCTGTGTCAGCAATACAATGAAGCGCTGCTGTTTGACAGAAAGGAAGGGACGCTGATCGATACCTTTTCTTTCGGATCGGAGATCGTTAAGATTGGCTCTTATACAAACACAGATGATTTTATGGCCTTTACCAGAGACGGCGTCTGGCATTATCTGGATACGGACTTCAAGATGGATATGGTAGGGAATGCTTTTTCGGATTGTACATCCTCTAATGTAAAAGATTTTGCGATGGGAGCCGGCTACTGTGTGACCCTGCCTTACGGCAGCAATCGAATCACGGTGTATCGGCAGGCGCTCGGCGAAGGCGTGGAGACCTTCTATAAAGGAGAGAAAAATTACAGGCAGGCGCAGTTAAGCGGAGACGGGAAGTATCTGGCGGCGGCAAGGTATGATGAAGAAAGCAATACCTGTGTGGAGCTGTTTGATACGGCAGCGAAAAAATTGCTCTGGACATATGAGGATGCTGCTTACTATGAGGCGATGGCTTTCGGGGACTTTGACGGAGATGGAACTGAGTCGCTTCTGGTGGTCACCAAAGATGCCTGCCATCTCATAGATCCGGCGGACGGGAACGTCAGACGAACCCTGACTTTTGAAAACGGCAGTCTGACGTATTTGGGCATAGACAAAAATAACGCAGTGCTGTTGGTGGAAAAACGGCAGACCCTGTACGGTTACCGGCTTGCGGACGGAGAGCTGCTCTATGAAGAGGCGCTTTTAGACGGCGTTACGGCCGTGTGTAACGAACGTCCCTTTTATGCGGTGGCTTCCACAGAGACAGACAGTCTTCTCTTTTATCAGATGGGAGAAGAAGGCGTCTATATGACGATACCGTCGCATGAAATGGATGCGGAATTTCTGGAGTCCATGTTTTTTAGTGCGGAGGATGACGAGCTGTATCTGGTCTATCAAGACGGAACCGTGCGTATTTTCTTTGTGGACTGGAACGAAACGATGGCTGAGTATTTCTTCGGTGAGCTGGGCAGCTATACCGGATTCCCCGGAAAGATGAAGCGGTATGAGGCGGTAGAGGGCGCGGATTATGCCTTTTTATGCGGGGATGACGATGCTTACCAGACAGATATGAGCAGACTGGGAGGGCAGTGGTACAGCAAATATGCCGCGATTCGCGGATTTCTTGCTTACGATGCGGGCTCGAAGACCCTGTATCTGCATAATGGGGATGAGATCTATACCTCTCCTTTATTTGATATAGAAGAAGTGGTGGATATGGGGAGTAAGGCGCTGCAGGACAGCAGCTATTGGAATCATACGGTAACAACGATTGATTTTATGGCGAATCCGTAGCAATGCAGCCGGTTCAGGAATTTGTGACGGGGCTTGCAGTTTTTACGGAAAATGTGTATAATGTTTTTTGTACGGGCCTATCGTGCATACAAAAAGAAAAAGTGTCAGTAAGTAAGGGGACGGCTTCGCGTTCCGGAATGGGGGCATTTACTTATGTTTACATTGTTATTGGGCGGTTTCTTTGTGGTAGTCATCATTCCTGTTGTAATCTCCGTGGTATCTTCGGTGGTTTCCGGAGTTGCGGCAGCGGTGGACGACGAGGAAGATTAACGCGCAGTGAAACACTGATACAGCGATGGGGCAAGATTCCACAGGGTGGGATTTTGCCCCATTGCAGAAATGGGGCAAAACATGGAAGTTAAGGAATCTAAGAATTTTATAGAGCAGATCATAGAGAAGGATTTGGCGGAGGGGGTCTACGATACGGTGCATACCAGATTTCCGCCGGAACCCAACGGTTATCTGCATATCGGTCATGCGAAGAGTATTTTACTTAATTCAGGGCTGGCGGCGCAGTACGGCGGCAAATTTAATATGCGTTTCGACGATACCAATCCGACCAAGGAAAAGAGCGAATTTGTGGAGTCCATCAAGGCCGACGTAAAGTGGCTGGGAGCGGATTATGAGGACAGGCTGTTTTTTGCTTCCGATTATTTTGACGAGATGTATGAGGGAGCGATCAAGCTCATCAAAAAGGGCAAGGCCTACGTCTCCGACCTGACCGCGGACGAGATGAGGGAATACCGGGGGACGCTGACGGAACCGGGGCGCGACGATCCCAACAGGGAGCGCAGCGTGGAGGAAAATCTGCGGCTCTTTACACAGATGAAGGAAGGCAAGTACGCGGACGGGGAAAAGACCCTGCGGGCAAAGATCGATATGTCCTCGCCCAACATCAATATGCGCGATCCCATCCTTTATCGGGTGGCGCATCTGTCCCATCAGAATACGGGGGACAAGTGGTGCATTTATCCCATGTACGATTACGCGCATCCCATCGAGGACGCGATCGAGGGCATTACGCATTCCATCTGCACGCTGGAATTTGAGGATCACAGGCCGCTCTATAATTGGGTGGTGACGGAGTTAGAATATCCGCATCCGCCCAAGCAGATCGAGTTTGCCAAGATGTATTTGACCAATGTGGTCACCGGTAAGCGTTACATCAAGAAGCTGGTGGAGGACGGCATCGTTGACGGCTGGGACGATCCGAGGCTGGTGTCCATCGCGGCCTTGCGCAGAAGAGGTTTTACGCCGGAATCGATTCGGCTCTTCGTGGATCTCTGCGGGGTCTCCAAGGCCAATTCCTCGGCGGAATACTCGATGTTAGAGTACTGCATCAGGGAGGACTTAAAACTGAAGCGGCCGCGCATCATGGCGGTGACCGATCCGGTCAAGCTGGTGATAGACAATTATCCGGAAGGGCAGACAGAGATGCTTCCCGTCGTGAATAATCCGGAGAACGAGAGTCTCGGCTCGCGCGAGGTGCCTTTTAGCAGGGAGCTTTACATTGAGCGGGAGGACTTTATGGAGGAGCCGCCGAAGAAGTATTTCCGGCTTTTTCCGGGCAACGAGGTGCGTCTCATGGGCGCTTACTTCGTGAAGTGTACCGACTATGAGAAGGACGAGACGGGAAAGGTGACGGTGGTGCATTGTACCTACGATCCGGCTTCCAGAGGCGGGAACAGTCCGGACGGCCGCAAGGTGAAGGGAACGATCCACTGGGTATCCGCAGCGGAGTCCGTGCAGGCACAAGTGCGGCTTTACGAGAACATCATCGACGAGGAGAAGGGCGTCTACAACGAGGACGGGAGCCTGAACTTAAATCCCGATTCGCTCAAGGTCTTAATGGACTGCCGCATCGAGCCGTCTGTAAAGGACGCGAAGGCCTACGAGAGCTTTCAGTTTGTCAGACAGGGGTTTTTCTGTGTGGATTGTAAGGATTCCCGGCCGGGAAAACTTGTTTTTAACAGAATTGTATCACTTAAAAGCTCCTATGTATTGCCGAAATCGGAATAATAGTTTATAATTGAAGGGCTATAGTTGATCGAATTAAAGGTGGAGGATAACAAAATGGCGGGACTTTTGTCGGGGTTAGAGCAGTTTGGATTGAGTAATCTGGAAGGGATGGATCTCTATGAGACCCCCAAAAAGGCGGAGGAGGGAGAAGGCGGAGAGGCAGCTGCCCATGTAGTGCAGGAGCAGGATTTCCTTTTTGATAAGTCCTTTACCTGTCCGCTCTGCGATAGAGAATTTAAGGCCAGAACCGTAAAGATCGGTAAGGCGAAGCTGGCGGGGAGCGATTTGGATCTGCGCCCCAGATATGAGCAGATCGATCTTTTAAAATATGACGTGATCATGTGTCCGTCCTGCGGTTATGCGGCACTGAGCAGATTTTTCAAATATCTGACCTCTCCGCAGGCAAAGAATATCCAGAAGGCGATTTCCGCAAACTTTAAACCGCAGAAGGAGACAGCGGAGACCTATACATATGAGGAGGCGCTGGAGCGCTATAAGATGGCGCTCGCTAATGCGATCGTCAAGCAGACAAAGGCCAGCGAGAAGGCATATATCTGTCTGAAGACGGCTTGGCTTTTAAGGGGACAGGCGGAGCATCTGGATCCGGAAGAAGAGGGTTATGAGGTGAAGAAGAAAAAGTGTCAGGAGGAAGAGGACGAATTTCTCCGCAATGCACTGGAAGGCTTTCTTGCGGCGAGACAGACGGAGAGCTTCCCCATGTGCGGCATGGATGAGCCCACGGTAGATTTCCTGATCGCGGTGACGGCGATGCGTTTCGAGCAGTACGATGTGGCGAGCCGTCTGATCACGGGACTTATCACCTCTAAGACGGCTAATCCCCGCATGAAGGATAAGGCGAGGGATGTGAAGGAAATGATGATGAAGAAGGTCAAGGAAAAGAACGCAGCCGCCAGAAAATAGCGGAGGCGCAGACAGTGATGAGAGAATTGCCGATCAGGATCCGGTTGGAGAAGGAGAGCGGTAAAACTTTATACGAGCAGCTTTACGAATATATCCGGGAGGAGATCAGGACAGGGGGCCTTTTGCCAGACGAAAGGCTTCCTTCAGCCAGATTTCTCTCGGATTCTTTGCAGGTATCCAGAACCACGGTCGATATGGCCTACGGACAGCTCGTGGCGGAAGGTTATCTGACGGCCAGGCCGAAGAGCGGGTACTTTGTCAATGCCACGGAAGGACTTTGCGACACGGGGATGACGGCGGGGGAGAAGAAAAGGCAGGTCAGAGAAGAGCCGGAGAGCGCTTTTTGCTATGACTTTTCTCCCACAGCGATCGATATGACGCATTTTCCCTATGCGACGTGGAAAAAGATCACCAAAAATATTCTGGTGGATGCCAAAAGCCGGATGTTTGCGCTGGGGGAGCCGCAGGGAGACGAGGAACTGCGGACTACGATTTGTCGTTACCTACACGGTTCCCGCGGGGTAAACTGCGAGCCGGAGCAGATCATTGTCGGAGCGGGAAACGATTTCCTGCTTCTTTTGCTGGAAAAACTGCTGGGCCGTCATGTCCCCATTGCAATGGAAAATCCGACTTATGTGCGGGCTTACCGGATCTTTCATTCGTTTGCCTATCCGATCTTTCTGGTGCCAATGGATGAGAAGGGACTCCGCGTCGATAAGCTGCGTGAAAGCGGCGCGCAGGCGGCCTATGTGATGCCTTCCCGCCAGTATCCTACGGGGATATCCATGCCGATCGGCAGGCGTATGGAGCTTCTTGGCTGGGCGGCGGAGGCGGGGGGGCGCTATCTGATCGAGGACGACTATGACAGTGAATTTCGCTATAAAGGAAAGCCCCTGCCGTCCTTACAGGCCTCGGATTCCATGGGGCGCGTGATCTATCTGGGTACTTTTTCCAAGTCGATCGCCCCCGCGATCCGTGTCAGTTACATGGTGCTGCCCTATCCGCTTTTGGAAAAGTACCGTCTGGAGTGCGGCTTTATTTCTTCCACGGTATCCCGCATCGACCAGACCATTTTAAATGAATTTATCCGCGACGGTTATTTTGAACGATATCTGAATAAGATGCGCAAAGTGTACCGCGCCAAGCACGATCTCCTATTGGGGGAGTTAAAGGGCTGGGAGAAGGATTTTGACATAAGCGGCGAGAATGCCGGACTTCACGTACTGCTTGCCGACAAAAGGGGGCGGGATGAGGAAAGCCTTGTACGGCAGGCGGCGGAAGCGGATGTAAAGGTGTACGGCATGAAAGCCTTCTGCATGGAAGAGCAGAGAAGGGATGCCCCCGCGACCTTGATTCTGGGCTATGGGAGCCTGTCCGAGCTGGAAATAAAGGAAGGGATCGCGGCATTAAAAAAAGCCTGGCGGTAAGCCAGGCTTATGCGCGCAACTTATCGGTAAGACAGTGCCTTCATCATATTCAGATAGGCGCAGCTCTCGTCGTAGAGCATGTCGGGATGGAAGGAAGCATCCTCAAAATGCGCGTTCATCAGGCCGCTTAAGGTATAGGTGAGCATCTGGTCCAGCTTCTCATAATCGACCTCGGCTTTAAAACGCGAGCGGTCGGCCTGATTCTTTAAGACAGCCTGCACGTCGCTCAGCACATTTCTCTGCCGCTCGATGGCGACCAGAGCCTCGCTCACATCCTCACGACGGCAGCGGTCCAGAAACTGCTGCATGTAGGGATAATTTTTGAGGACCTGCAGTCTGGCGTACTCCATCAGTCTGCGAATTTCAAAATAATCTTGTTCTGTGGAGGAGACTGCGCCGGTCAACTCAAGCTTCATAAAGCGTACGCTGTAATCAAAGAGGAAGCTGTAAAGGCCCAGCTTACTCCCAAAATAGTGAAACAATAATCCCTTGCTGATGCCGGCCTCAACCACGATGTCATCAGTACTGGCATGTTTGTAGCCGCCCTGCGCGAATACTTTTAAAGCGGCATTGATCATGCGGTCCTGTTTTTCTTTTTTCAGATCAAAAAATTTTTCGTTCATAACTTCCCCAACTTCTACATAAATTGACCTTTTTGGTCAGATTTTACTATAGCACAATAGAGCGCGGGATTCAATGTTATGTGGAAAACTAGTTTTAAGAAAATTTTTGAATACAAGATGTTGTGGTCAAAATGTGGAATTGGTAAATTTTTCTGATTTTTTATACATAATCTCTTTTCATTTTTACAAAATAGTATTAGTATATATAATATATAGATGCGGTGCTGGCGTTAGAAAAAAGTGCGGATAGGTAAAGGAGAACACTGATGGCAAAAAAATTTGGTAAGGTATTGTTACTGACAGCGGCTCTTAGCGCCGTAGCGGGCGGGGCTTACTACTACTTAAAGGGTAAGGATGCGCTCATGGACGATGATTTTTATGACGACGATGATTTTGACAATTTTGACGAGGATCTTGGGGAGAGCGATTCCGACCGCAATTATGTGAATCTGGATCTGAATAAGGCGGAAGCGTCTGAGGAAGCTGGCGATAAGAGCGATGCCGCGGCCAACAGCGAAGACGGTAAGGCTGATCTTAAGGAAAGCGTGCAGGCTGTGAAGGAAGATTTTAAGGAAGGCATTCAGGCTGCGAAGGCTGAGGCGGAGGACAAGATCGTCGGCGGTGCAAAGAAGGTCGAGGAGTTCTTTGACGACGAGGATGATGACGACGACAGCGACGATTACATGAACGAATAGAAAGCGAGCTATAAAGTAAAAAAGAAGACATCTGCCTGCGGCGGGTGTCTTCTTTTTTGATATTAATCCTGAATCGGCAGTTTTTCAGCGGTTTGCCTGATACGGCGGATCGGCGGGATAGCCGCCCTTAAGCTTCTGCATACCGCGCTGGATGGCGTCTTTTGAGTTTTTCCAGTCGGCGTCCTTATTGCGGTAGTCGAATTTCTCCACCAGCCACGAGACATCTTCTGACAGACGTGTCATATTTTCTTCCATCAGTGGGAATACCATATCGTAGAAGTCTTTTTTCTCTTTTTCGCCCAGCCGGCTGTCCGCAGCTTCGCACAGATCGCCAAAATGGTGGAGGCAGAAACCTTTGCTTTTTTTCACTTTCTCCCGGAAGTCGGCGTCTCTTTTAAACATCACGAAAAAGGTGTCCAGATAACGGTCGTAGGTGTCCGCGTAACGTTTGCAGATATAGCAGGAAGCTTCCTTTTCGGCCACCCAGATGCCGATGGGATTGGTGCGGTCAGTCTGCTTTTTAAGCAGGTCTTTGAAGGAGGACTTTGCGGGTTTGAAGCCTTTGATCTGCTCATGCAGCTCGCGGTTCATCCGCTGGTAGTGCGTCTTTAAGATCCATGCGTTTCCCAGCGTATTGCCGTAATCAAACATTTTTTTGAAGTGGTTCCGGCAAAAACCGGCCTTGTCTGTCTGCTCCCTGACATCGCTCTCCATATAGGAGGAACCGGAACCTAAGACGAAATCCAAAAGATCCTGTTCCACATTGCGTTCGATAAAGCAGAAGGGGCATTCGTCCTGCGCGTTCATTGCGTCGTTTAAAGGGATCGTGTAGAGTTGTTCTTTCATGAAGTTCTCCTTTTCTCAGGCTGGATATTACCTGCGCAGCCATGTTTCATGATAAAAATCATTTCATCCGCTTCCATTGTCTCATTTTTGTTTCCATGGGTCAAGCAAATGTGTTTGTATGTTCATTTGACCTCCAAATCAGGGCCAAAGGATTTTCTTTCAGCATGACTGCATTGCTATCCGGCTGACAGTATGGTACAATATTACTATTACTATGGCGTATTGTGAAAAAAATGACTGTAAAAGGCGGTTATGTTTCAATGTCCCTGTATAAACTTCCCGAAATCAATGAAGACAGAGAGGCTGTACTCGCGAAGACAGACTGCTTTGCCTTGGATATGGACGGCACGATCTATCTGGGAGAACAGTGGATTGATGGCGCGCGGGAGTTTCTGGAGCGCATCGAAGCTACCGGGAGAAATTATGTCTTTGTGACCAACAACTCTTCCAAGAACGCGGCGGTTTATGTGGAGAAGCTTGCGCGGATGGGGCTTTTTGTAGGAGAGGAAAAGATCGTTACGTCGGGACAGGCGACGATCTGTTATCTGAAACAGAACTTTGCCGGCAAAAAGGTCTTCCTGCTGGGGAACGACCTGCTGCGTGAGGAGTTTTTGCAGGCGGGCATTGTTTTGGAGGAGGAGGCCCCCGATGTGGTGGTGACAGCCTTTGATACTTCGCTCACCTATCGCAAGCTGTGTCAGGTGTGTGATCATGTGCGGGCAGGGCTTCCCTATCTGGCGACCCATCCGGATTATAACTGCCCCACGGAGGACGGATTTATCCCTGATGTCGGAGCGATCCACGCCTTCATCCATGCGTCGGCATTCCGTTATCCGGATCGGGTGATCGGCAAGCCGAACGAGGACATCATCCAGTACTTGACTACACGGGTCAATACAGAGCGGGGCCGCATCGCGATGGTGGGAGACAGACTTTACACGGATATCGCCGCAGGCGTAAACCATGGATTAAAAAGCGTACTTGTGTTGAGCGGCGAGGCCTCTTTGGAGGATGCGCGCAGGTCTGATGTAAAGCCGCATCTGATCTTTTCGTCGGTGCGGGAAATGATTCCGTTTTTATCATAAAGAGGTTTGGCAGATATGCCGATTTATATGATAAGCGAAGTCGCGGTCTGAGTACGAAAGTTTTCGGATATCGTGGAAACAGGGCGGAATAAAAAGGAGTAGTGGAAGATTAAAAAATCGCACTGAGGTGCTGATTTTTCAATCGAAAAAAGCTCCGGTATGGAGGTAACCATGAATATACAGGCGCAAATGTGCGGCATGATTTTACTTAGTATCATGATCGTATTTTACGCAAGGTACAAATCCCTGCGGCTTGGTACGCAGATCGCGTTTCAAGTACTGATGGCGGGGATGCTGCTGTGTATCTTTTTCGATATGCTTTCCATTTTTGGAATCGTCAGATTGATGAAATATCACAGGCTTTTAGTCTATGGGATCTGTAAAGCCTATCTGATGACGATCGTGCTGGTGGCGCTTTTGGGATTTTTGTACGAATGTGCGGATGTCTATGCGGGGCAGAAAAGATTCTGGCGGGTGACTTTTTTTGGGTGCGTCGCTTATCTGGCGGAGTGTATTGTGATCGGCAGTCTGTCGCTCGGCGTTTATAGGATGGGCAGGGTGGTGTACACGGCGGGACCGGCCGTCCTGTCGACCTATGTCTTTGCGGGCAGTTTTATCATTTCTAATATTATATTTACGATCCGCAAGCGCAGGCAGGGCAATCCCAGAAGAACGAATGTGATCCTGCTCTGGATGTGTCTGTGGTGTATGGCGGCAGTGACGCAGTTTTTGAATAATGAACTGCTGCTTGTGGGATATGCGGGCGCGTTAGGCATCCTGATCATCTTTTTTAGACTGGAGAATCCGGAATATTTGACCGATCGGGTCACCGGACTCTACAATCATGACGCATTGCTGCTCTATGCCAAAAAGTTATATAATACAGAGAAAGAATTTTCGGTGATGTCGGTATGGTGGAATCTGGGTCTTAGTCAGGCCGACGACGGGGCAAGGGAGCAGGCGGTAATGCAGGCTTTTGCCAAGAGACTGCCTAAGTTTGCGCACACCAAAGTCTTTAAGATGGCGGATGATGAAGTATGGCTGATTTTTGAATCGATGGAAGATGCAGAGAATACCGTGGAAAAAGTGCGGAGTTTTGTAGAGTATGGCAGAAGAGAACTCGGCGGTATGGCGCAGACGGAGTATATCTATATGCCGGACACCACACTGGTGAGCGACTATCAGGAGATGGTCTACCTGATGCAGTACGCCAGATGGAAGAGCCGCGATCATGGTGCGTCGAACTTCAGGCGCGTAGACAGTGAGTTTTTGGAGCAGATGCGGCAGGAAAAACGCATGGAGAAGATGCTTGAGGACGCTATGCAGGACGATCGGATCGAAGTGTTCTACCAGCCTATCTTTTCTACGAGGGAGAAAAAGTTTGTGAGCGCGGAAGCCTTGGTCCGCATGCGGGATGAGGAAGGGAAACTGGTGCCGCCGGGTGCCTTTATCCCTGTGGCGGAGGCAAACGGCAAGATACTGCAGCTGGGGGAGATCGTTTTTGACAAGGTGTGCCGTTTCTTTACCAGAGAAAGTCTGGAGCAGTACGGACTGCATTATATAGAAGTAAACCTGTCGGTGATCCAGTGCGGTTATCCGGAACTGGCGGACGATTATATAGCGATCATGGAGAAGCATCAGATCGATCCGCAGTATATCAATCTGGAGATCACGGAGTCCGCTTCCATGGCGGCGAAAAAGACGCTTCTTGAAAATATGCGCAAGCTGATGGAGTACGGCGTGTATTTTTCGCTGGATGATTTCGGTACGGGACAGTCGAATCTTAATTATATCGTAGACATGCCGGTCAATATCGTGAAGTTTGACCGGGATATGAGTCAGGCCTTTTTCCGCGACGAGAAGGCAAAGTATGTGATCAATGCCGCGATGCAGATGATCCACGGTATGAAATTAAAGATCGTCTCGGAGGGCATCGAGACCAAGGAGCAGTATCTGGCGATGGAAGAGCTGGCGATCGACTATATTCAGGGCTATTATTTCTCAAAACCTCTTCCCGAAATGGAATTTCTGGCCTTTTTGCAGGAAAACGAGTGGCGGAATGCCGAGGCGGCGGGAGAGGCGATTTCCTAAGAGAGAATCCATACAAATTATCCTTGCTATTTTGGAAATACTATTGTAAGATAATGATTAAGGAAAACGATTTCCGTGGAAATTTATTTAAATATAGCGAAAGGATTTGTAGAAGATATGAGAAAGAGCGGTGTTTTGCTGCCTGTTTCCGCCATCCCTTCCCCGTATGGAATCGGCGCATTTTCCAAAGAGGCGTATGACTTTATTGATCTGTTAGAAAAAGCAGGGCAGTCTTATTGGCAGATCCTGCCGCTTGGACCCACGGGATATGGGGATTCGCCCTATCAGTCTTTTTCCACCTTTGCGGGAAATCCCTATTATATTGATTTAGAGGCGCTTGTCGAGGCGGGGTATCTGACGAAGAAGGACTGTGAGCAGTATGACTTCGGTGACGATGACGTCTATGTTGATTATGAAAAGATTTACCTGTCCCGCTTTAAGGTCTTAAAAAAGGCATTTTTGAACAGTGGGATTGAGAAGGACGAGGCCTATCGGCAGTTTGTGGAGGAGAACGCTTACTGGCTGAAGGACTACGCCCTTTATATGGCGGTAAAGAATGCTTTCGACGGCAAGAGCTGGGCTGAGTGGGATGAGGACATCAAGCTGCGTAAGCCGGCGGCAATGAAGAAATATGCTGAAAAATATGCGGAGGAAGTGGCCTTTTACCAGTTCCAGCAGTATCTGTTTGCAAAACAGTGGTTTGCCCTGAAAGCGTACGCGAATGAAAAGAAGATCGATATTATTGGGGACATCCCCATTTATGTGGCCTTTGACAGCTCGGATACATGGGCGAACCCGGAGCTTTTCCAGTTGGATCAGACGCTGACGCCTGTGGCGGTAGCCGGCTGCCCGCCTGATGCCTTTTCCGCGACAGGGCAGCTTTGGGGGAATCCGCTCTATCGCTGGGAGTATCATCAGAAGACGGATTACGAGTGGTGGATGAAGCGCATTGCTTACTGCTATCAGCTCTACGATGTGGTGCGTATCGATCATTTCAGAGGGTTTGATGAGTATTATTCGATTCCCTATGGCGATCCTACGGCGGAATTCGGGCATTGGGAAAAGGGGCCCGGCTATGATATTTTTAGGACCATGAAGACAAAGCTGGGGAAAAAGGCCGTGATCGCGGAGGATCTCGGATTTTTGACTAAATCGGTCATTAACTTGGTGAAAAAGACCGGTTATCCCGGTATGAAGATTTTGCAGTTTGCCTTTGATTCCCGCGAGGACAGCGATTATCTGCCGCACAACTATACAGCGAACAGCATCGTTTATACGGGGACGCATGACAACGATACGACGCTTGGCTGGTATGACAAGCTTGCGCGCAAAGATAAAGTTTTTGCCAAGGAGTATTTGCATATCAAATCGAACAAAGATATCCAGTGGGAGTTTATCCGGGCGGCGATGGCCAGCGTGTCGGATACCTGTGTGATTCCGATGCAGGATTATCTGGGATTGGGAGCAGAGGCGCGGACGAACATCCCCTCGACTCTGGGGATCAACTGGAAGTGGCGGATGCTGCCCGGACAGTTTACCGAAGAGCTGGCGGAGCGGATCCTTGCGATGACGAAACTCTATGCGAGAATGGGACGGAAGGCGGAAAGTCCGGCAAAGAAGTAAAGATATTGTGAGCGGTGCAGGGAGCTGCAGAGTCGGTCCTTGGCGCCGCTCATTTGTTCATTGGAGAGAGAAGAGGCAAGGCTTTACTGAGAAAGGAACCGGTGAAACGAAATGGAGATAGAACGCAAATTTACCGTGACCAGACTGCCTGATGATCTGGAATCTTATCCCTGCCGCGTCATCGAGCAGGCCTATTTAAATACTGACCCGGTTGTCAGGATCCGCAAGGAGGACGATTCCTACTACCTGACTTATAAGGGAAAGGGGCTTCTTGCCAGAGAGGAGTATAACCTCCCTCTAAATGAGGCGTCTTACTATCATCTGCGCGAAAAGGCGGACGGCAATGTGATCAGCAAAAAGCGCTATGTGATACCGATTCAGGAACCGAAATTCAATATGACATATCTGTCATCTTTAGAAAAGCCAGTTGACTCAGTTAGTCTATCCGTGGAACTGGATATTTTTGAAGCGCCTTTCGCACCGCTTGTTATTGCTGAGGTGGAGTTCCCGGATCAGGAGATGGCGGTTGCCTTTCAGCTACTTGACTGGTTTGGTCAAGATGTAACGAACGATCCTGCCTATCATAATTCGAATCTCAGCAGGCGGGAGTTTGCTTGATTGCTTCCACGGAGCTTTTTTGCGATTTAAAAAGCAGTGCATCCGTGTGCTTTATCGATCTTGGGATTCAGATAAAAAGGCAAGCATTTCATCTTTGCTAAGAGCATGCGCCGAGCAGGCTTTTTCGTCGTTATCGGTAATGCCCAGATCTTCTGCGAATCTTTCGTAGGACGCTTCGTCCGTCTCTTCCCCCAGATGAAAGTATTCGGTGATGCCTTCGCCGGTATAAATGTTTTTCTCGTCATAGACAGCATTATAAACATAATTCAGGATGGGCGTATCGCTGTCGGTGAGCGTCCTGTCCTTTGCCGCCAGATAGTATGATCTCCCGTAACCGCCCTCGTCTCCGCCGCCGTTCCATCTTGCAAATTCACACAAAATCCCCGTTCGTTCAAAATAAGTCAGTTCTACCGTGCTGAGGGAATCCGCCAGACAAAAGAGGGCGTTGTCCTTTAGCGTGTAAACGGAATAAGTAAGGTAATAACTGTCGTAGATTACCAGCTCCGGAAGGTTGTCATCGTCCAGATAAATTAGGGAAAACAGCGTGTTCTCATTTGTGTTATCCGTGACGGCCTGTGCGTAGATTTTCTGATAGTCGGGAAGCTGAGTATCCGTGGCGGGCACTGCGGACTGCAATTCCGTTTCCGATTCCGGCTGTGCTAAGGTCTCTGATATCGGCGCTTGCACGGCTGAATCGACGGGAACGGAAGTCTGCGGCGGTTCACTGCCTGTGAAACCGCAGGCGGTGAGCAGGAGGAGAATGGGAAGTATGAGGGTTATTTGTTTTTTTCGCATGGGAAGCTCCTTTTCCTATCCCAATTTTAACATATTTTTTTGGATTAGAAATGAAAGTTCTGTATTTCTTTTAAAACAATTAAGATTATGCCTTGACAAAGCGACATATATGTCGCATAATAAAAGCGACATGAGTGTTGCAAAATTGACTTGAAAATGGAGGAAAATTGAAAAATAAGTCTGATGACCTTATTTTTCGATCGCGAGTTTGTGTCGGAGCCACAAACTCGGAATCGCAGAGCAAAATTTGAGATTTTGCTCGCGTGTCGTCGCGAAAAGATGCTCCGACATGGAGGAAAGAATGAGTCAAAAAGGGGACAAGACAAGGCAGAACATCCGGGACACGGCATACCGCCTGTTTGCGGAAAAGGGATTTAAAGAAGTTACCATGAAAGATATCTGCGAAGCGACAGGCTTAAGCCGCGGCGGACTGTACCGCCACTATGAGAGTACAGGGCAGATTTTTTTGGAGATCGTAAATGCTTTTTCCGACCGGCAGCAGAGTGAAGTGCTTACTAAAATCGAGCGGCGCATTCCGGCGGCTGTGATATTGGAGGAACTTCTTGCGAAATATGCAGAGGAAATGTCGGATGACGAAAATTCCATCAGCCTTGCTATTTACGAGTTTTACAGTAATTCGGCGATTTCCAAAGAGGATAATTCTGTGAAAAAACAGTATGAAATCGCAAAGGAAGTGTGGGTAGAGCTGATCAACTATGGGATCAGTACCAAAGAGTTTAGCTGTGTCAATCCGGAAGCCGTCTTTCATGTGCTCGTATTTGCCTATCAGGGGGTGCGAATGTATAGTAAATTGATGGAAATAGATCAGAAGATTCCGAAGCAGATCGTTGGGGAAATCAAAAGACTTTTGTTAAAGGAAAACGATAATTAGGTTTTAAATCGCAGAGGGCAGAAAAGAGGATAATATGAGTGAAGATATTATTTTGGTCAGACCTACTTTAGAGTTGAAAGAAGAAGCGCTTGCTTACCGCGAGGAACACTTTCAGCAGGGTGAAACGATTATCTACGGAAGTGAACTGTTTGACAAGACGGAAAGTTATGAGGAATGGCTGACAGATGTAACACGAAACACTGACCCGGAAACGGTAAATGAAAACTGGGTCGTTACCGACACCTTTTTTGCAGTCAGAGAAAGTGACGCAAGGATCGTCGGGATCATTGATCTGCGGCATACGCTGAATGATTTTTTGAAAGACTTGGGGCATTGCGGGTACAGTGTGCGCCCGTCGGAGAGAAGAAAAGGATATGCGACAGAAATGTTATGTAAACTTATAGAAGCGGCAAAGGAAGCGGGGATGAAGGAACTTCACATATCCGTTGAAAAGGAAAACACGGCGTCGAGGAAGGTGATCGAAAAGAATGGCGGCGTGTATGAGCGGAGTTTTGTTTTTGAGGGGGAAGCGGCGGATGTTTATCGGATTGGTTTGTAACGAAAAAGGTGTAATGTCTTGCCGTAGGATAAGACTTTACACCTTGGTTATTGGGTTGCGTTATGTTTAGCTTTCGATACCTTCAATTACCCGTGACAGATCGCGTTCCAATTTCTTTTCGAGTTTTTCATAATCCTTGTCGCGAAGCATCTCCAGTTCATCTTCGATGCGGATGCGTTCTTTTCGCAGATGGTCTTTGTATTGCAGATCAGATGGCATTTCGTACATCCTTTCACCCTCTTTACAGACAGCTATGTAGCAGTAGTGTTCATCTGCTTCTATTATAAAGGGATTTTGTAGCGGTGTAAAGTCCTATTTGTTTGTCAAGGGACCAAAAATATACGGTAAATCGTTTGCATGGAAATTCCCGGCGAATTGCCGCGACACGTACGGCGCAGAATGGCCGCACAGACCAGATGTAAATGATAGGGATGCGATAGCACAGTGCAGAAGATGTGTCAAGGGTTTGTGTCACTTTGAAAACGGAATCGGATTATATCATCAAATAGGTTATCAGTTTCCGTAGATTCTGTGTTATAATAGTTTCAATCAGTTGATGTAACTTAGTGATGATTTATTTAGGGAAAAGGGGAAAATGACAATGTGGAAGTGGATGTACTTGTTTCCGTTGCTTTTTATGATGGCAATGATTGTATTTATAATTGTGATCATTGCAGTACAAAACAGGCAGTATAAAAAGACGGAATATTTTGAGCAGACTAAATATCCGTATTTGAGGGTTTTATTTAACAAAGGACGGCTGGGTGAATTTTATACCTATAAATACCTGAAATCGCTCGCTGGCTACAAGCGTTATTTATTTAATTTGTATCTTCCGAAAGAGAATGAGGAAACCACAGAAATAGACGTTGTTCTTTTGCATGAATCAGGCATCTATGTGTTTGAATCCAAGAATTACAGCGGTTGGATTTTTGGAAATGAATCTCAAAGATATTGGATGCAAACACTGCCTATGGGAAGGGGACGTTCGCAGAAAAATAAGTTTTTTAATCCGATTATGCAAAACAAAGGGCATCTAAAATGGCTCCAGACATTTCTTGCCGATCAGTCATTACCCTTCTATTCTTACATTGTATTCAGTGACCGCTGCACATTGAAAAAAATTACCTTGACCGGAGACGACCATAAGGTTGTGAAACGCTGTGACCTTCTTTCGGCAGTTCGTCAAAATGTTGCAAAGACAGGAAGTCGATTATCGCAGGAAAAAATTGACGATTTATTTGTAAGATTATATCCACTGACGCAGATGGATGAGGCCGGGAAAATAGCGCATATTCAAACGATTCAGCAAAAAACAGAGAAGCGTGTTTCTCAGCCTGTTCCTGTTGTTTTGGAAATGCCAAAGACTGAGGAACCGATATGTCCCCGTTGCGGTGGAAAACTGATTTTGCGCACGGCAAAGAAAGGGGAACGACAGGGGAAGCAGTTTTTTGGTTGTTCTAATTTCCCGAAATGCAGATACATAGAGGAATTGTCGGATGAATCATAAAAGGGAAAACATCATGAAAACCATTGAAATTACGACGAAGCGCCTGACCTTAAAACCCTTGGGCAGCGAATACCTGGAAACGGTGAACATCTACGCCACCGACTATGAAAACACCAAATATATGGTGCATCTGCCGAATGAGAACATAGAGGAAACCGCGGCATTTCTGGCAGGGGTAGATGCGGAGTGGGCAAAAGAGAAACCGGAGTCTTACGAATTTGCAATGCTTTATCAGGGCGAACAGATCGGTGCGGTCGGTATCTATTTTGAAGACGGCATCGGGGAGCTTGGCTGGATCGTGAATAAAAAGCATTGGCGAAAAGGGTTTGCCTATGAGGCGGCGAAAACCCTTGTCTCCTATTTTTCGGAGCATATGGGAACGACACACTTTATTGCCCACTGCGATACGGAGAATACGGCTTCCTATAAAGTCATGGAAAAGCTGGGTATGACCAGAACCGGAGAGTGGGGCGGACGAAGGAACCGGGCGGCAGCAGAGGACAGTTTTGAGTATCAGTATGAACTGATTTTATAGAAAATGAAGTGACAAAAGGCATGAATTGAAGTTATGTAAACCAACAGTACGGACAGGACACAGCTGACATGAATCACGATCTGACAAAAGGAAATGTGACAGGTTCGCTGCTTACTTTCGCGGCGCCGATGATCCTTGGAAATTTGTTACAGCAGTGCTACAACATAGCGGACACCTGGGTGGTGGGGAAATTCGTGGGCGCGGACGCGCTGGCGGCGGTCGGTTCTTCCTATGCCTTGATGACATTCCTAAATTCCCTGCTGATCGGGCTGTGCATGGGCGGCGGCGCCGTCTTTTCTTATTATATTGGCAAGGGCGACAGGGAAAAGGTGCGGGCCTGCGCGCAGACGGCTTTTGTGCTGATCGGCCTGTTGGCGGCGGCGCTCACGCTGTTGTCGCAAGGATTGATGCGCCCGATCCTGATGCTGCTGCGCACGCCTGCGGAACTTTACGGGATGACAAAGGATTATCTGGCGGTGGTCTTTTGGGGGATATTCTTTGTATTTCTTTATAATTACTTTGCCTTTCTGCTGCGTGCGCTGGGCAATTCAGTGGCGCCGCTTTATCTTTTGGGCGCGGCTTCGGCGCTCAATATCGCGCTGGACTTATTTTTTGTATGCAGTCTGGGACGGGGGCTTGTCGGTGCGGCGGAGGCGACGGTGATCGCACAGGCGGTTTCTGGGCTGGGTTTAGGGATTTATCTTTGGATAAAGGAGCCGTACTACCGGTTTTCCCTGAAACGCTTCCTGCGGGAAGAAAAGCCAGTGGGAGAGATCTGCGGCTATTCCCTGATGACCGGAGTACAGCAGTCTGTGATGAATTTTGGGATTCTGATGGTGCAGAGTCTGGTCAACAGTTTTGGGCCGGCGGTGATGGCGGCATTTGCGGCCACCGTGAAGATTGACACCTTTGCCTATATGCCGGCGCAGGAGTTTGGCAATGCCTATTCCATTTTTATCTCGCAGAATTTCGGTGCGGGAAAACGGGATCGGGTCAGGCAGGGGACCAGAAAAGCGATGACGGTTTCCGCCGTTTTCTGCGGAGTGATCTCGGCACTGGTATTTGCATTTGCAAGGTTTCTGATGTTGATTTTTGTGGATGGCGGGGAGACGGAGATCATCAGAATCGGCATGCAGTATCTGCGGATTGAGGGCGCCTGCTACATCGGTATCGGCATTTTGTTTTTGCTCTACGGGTATTTCCGGGGTGTGAACAGACCGGGCATATCTCTGGTGCTGACGGTGATCTCTCTGGGGACGCGGGTGGTGCTGGCTTATCTTCTGGCGGCAGTTCCGGCGATCGGCGTACCCGGCATCTGGTGGGCGATCCCGATTGGCTGGGCGCTGGCGGATGCGACGGGGATTTTGTTGATGCGGCGGAGCGATATAAGCAGACAGCGGGAAAGAACCGATTGACAGGACGCGTCGCTTTGCGGTAGTCTTAAATGGTGACTGAAGTTGTGATTCTATGAGAAGAAAGGGGACTTGTATATGAGAAGATATGTTATCGCTGCATAGCACTGGCTATTGCAGAAAAACATAAATTGCTATAGCCAATGCTTTTCCTAAACAAAAATAAAAATTTAGGGAGGCAGTCATGGGCTATATGAGAGCAGAAGAGATTCTGCCCATTGAAGTAATTGAATTGATACAGCAGTATGTGGACGGAGAAAATATTTATATCCCCCGCAAGGCGTCGAAAAGGCAGGCGTGGGGAGCGGGCACGCAGATCAAACAGGAGCTTCTTTCGCGCGACAGGCAGATTTATCAGGATTATCTTGCGGGCAGCAGGACGGAGGAATTAGCCGATAAATATTTTCTTTCGGAAAAGAGCATACAGCGTATCCTGAGAGTGCAGAAATGTTCTTGAAAATGGGAGAAGAAAACATGAGGCTGACGCGTGGGCGGCGGCCTCATGTAATTTGCCATTGCCTGTCCTCCTGCTTTTTAGTAGGAAATCTTTTTTCCGGCTTTAGAATACTTTAACGCTTCCTTACAATATACCGACTGATTGACGATCCAGATAAGGCATACCGTAAGAGAGGGTAAAAAACCAATGCCGAAAATGAGCGCACATATAGCAAGCACAATGGACAGGACCGCACAAACCGTGTTGGTGGCGGCATAAGCCTTAATCGCACACTTGCCGATCATTAGCTTCTCAGCTTCATCGCAACTGTCCATCCATTTCTTTTGGAACTTTAGATCATAAACGGATGCCGTTTTTTCAGGATTCGTTTTCTTGGCTGCATCGACGCATTTCTGTTGGACAATGACCGCTTCAATCATTATGGCAAAAAAACCGACAATTCCTACCCAAAATGACACGGCATTGTTTTCGTTTTCAAAAGTCTCAAATCCATTGGCGTAGGATGCCGCAATGAGAAAGTATGAGAGGATCAGTGTTACGCTTGTAAACCAAATCACGATGGACAATTTTTCATCAATCCTATCCGATATTTCCTCATTTTCACCGTCCCAAGAGAAAAGCAGTTTCTTTGCGCTTCGGTAAATCGGGATACAGATCACCGGTATGATGACTGCGGTTGCCAATAGTAACCACGGGGCAATATAATTACCAAAAAATGTTCCTGCGATTTTCATGCCGCCCGCCAGCGTGTTCAGTCCGTATCTTGCGGCACAAAAGCCTATTGCTCCGCCGGCGATTAGACTTATGGTCATAATGAGCATAAATTTAGGCAGAGCTTTCCGATTTGCTTTCTTGATTTCATTATTGTCCATTTTTCCCTTCCTCCTGTAAATAGAAAACTTCTTCCACCGTGACGCCGCACACTTTTGCGATCGTCAGGGCAAGGGTGACAGACGGCGAATAGTCGCCCCGTTCAATCAGGCTGATTGTCTGCCTTGATACACCGCATAAGCGTCCCATTTCCTGTTGATTGACATTTAATGCGGCCCTGCGTTCTTTCAAACGGTTTCGCAATATCATACAGCACCTCCGCATGACAACTTCATTTGTCCTATTGACAACTATCATTGTCATTTTGCATTATACTCTTGTCATTTTTACTTGTCAACTGGACTTCATGAAAAATGTCATTGTGGTTTGGTTGGCTATCTGATGTGATTGCAGCCATAGTTGTAACGAAAAATGCCTAAATCGTTTGTAAAGGCTGTAGATTCCGGTTTATCAGTCTGATAAAGTCCGGTAAAGGGCATTGCCAAATCACCGAAAAAATTCCATCCAAATTACCGAAAAATTCTTGGCCAAATCACCGAAAAATTTATGGCCAAACTGCCGAAAACAATTGTAAAAATTTTAATAAAGGGGTATACTATCAGTAAAACCACCGTGCAGGAGGTATGATTGTATTGAAAAAATATAAAGCGAGAATTGCGGATGCGATACTAAAAAAGCGTTTACAGGGAAAAGGCGCTGTGTTGATAGAAGGCCCTAAGTGGTGTGGGAAAACAACAACGGCTGAACAGTTAGCCGGAAGTATTCTTTATATGGCTGATCCGGAAAAAGAGGAACAAAATCTGTCTATGGCGGAAATCAATCCCAAAAGACTTTTGAAAGGTGAGATTCCGCGACTGATTGACGAGTGGCAGATTGCGCCGAAATTATGGGATGCAGTAAGGTTTGAGGTGGATCATCGGGACGCGTTTGGACAATTTATCTTAACAGGGTCGGCAGTTCCGGCTTCTTATGAACACATTCATCATACCGGAACAGGCCGGTTTTCATGGCTGCTGATGCGGCCTATGAGTTTATACGAGTCGTTGGAATCAACAGGAGAAGTGAGCTTGAAAAAACTCTTTGAGACACCGGAACAAATTGACGGTGCAAATGCGCTCGACCTGAACCGATTGGCTTTTCTTGTCTGCCGCGGAGGTTGGCCGAGAGCCACGGATTTAGAGGCTGAAATTGCGCTGGAACAGGCATTTGATTATTATGAAGCCGTTGTAAGATCGGATATCTCCCGCGCGGACGGTGTTTCCAGAAATCCTGAACGGGTGAAGCGGCTGATGCGCTCTTATGCTCGAAATCAGGGGGCGCAGGTATCAAATGCGCTGCTTTGTGAGGACATTGCCGCAAACGAAGCAGAGAACTTTGATTCTGATACTGTTTATTCTTATATCAATGCGCTAAAAAGGATATTTGTGATTGAAGAAATGGAGGCCTGGAATCCGAATCTTCGTTCTAAAACTGCTATCCGAACATCCAACACCCGTTATTTTGTCGATCCGTCTATTGCGGCTGCGGCACTGGGGCTTGGACCGCAGGACTTAATAGAAGACTTAAACACATTTGGGCTGCTGTTTGAAACAATGTGCATCCGTGACTTAAGGATATTTGCAGACGTATTAAATGGCAATGTGTATCATTTTCGGGATAAAACAGGGCTGGAATGTGATGCGGTGGTACATTTACGGGATGGTACTTATGGTTTGATCGAAATAAAGCTTGGCGGTGACAAGCTGATTGCGGAAGGCGCAGAAAATCTCAAAAAATTAGCGGATAAAATTGATACGACTAAAATGAAAGATCCCGCTTTTTTGATGGTATTGACCGGAGTTGGCGATTATGCTTATCGGCGGCAGGATGGCGTATATGTTGTTCCAATTGGCTGCTTAAAGGATTAAGCGTCCCTCCCCATCTGCGTTTTTGTGGAGATCAAACGCGTTCTCCCTTCCACCTTGACCATCGTTTCCAATTCCTTTATCGCGTCTTTGGCGATCCATTGCTGTGTTTTATTGCCGCTGTTTAACAATTCATGCGCAGCCAAAAGGGCTTTTTCATTATAGTCAAAATCCCGTTTTCCGATTTCCTTTAAAGCCCATGCGGCTGCTTTTTTTATATGCTCATCTTTTTTTAGAAAAAAGCGTGAGGTGGAAGGCGAGAGGCTGGGGTGCTATGCTGTAGCGCAGGGGAAACTGCATTAAGAATCTTGGAACTTTTGTATAAATTTGGCAATAAGGCAAGATAGAAAAGGGTGAAATAATTATGAAATCAACAGCAGAATACTTACAGGACCTAAAGAAGTGGCTTGCGGATACGGCAGACACACCGCTGGAAGAAATGGCTGATTTCTTCATCAGGCGCCTGCATGACTATGAGGAGCATATGTCTGTCTGGGAACAGTCCTATCAGATTTTTGCCGAAAGTCTGCCCGCAGATTGTCGGAAACTCTTGGATTTAGGATGCGGAACGGGCTTAGAGCTGGACAGGATATGGCGGAAAGACCCGCAGATAGAAGTAACAGGTGTCGATTTGTGCCGGGATATGCTTGATAAGCTGCAGGAAAAGCACAGCGATAAAAAACTTGTTACGGTATGTGAGGATTATTTTCAATTTGATTTTGGACGGGATGCGTGGGACGCGGTCATCTCCTTTGAAAGTCTGCACCATTTCCTGCCGGAGCAAAAGGAGATGCTTTACCAAAAAGTTTATCACAGCCTGAGAGACGGCGGCGTTTTCCTTTTGGGGGATTATATCGCCTGCTGCGATGAGGAAGAGGAACTTCTGCGGGACGTGTGTCTGAAAAAGAGGCAGGAGCAGGGGATAGCGGCTGATTGTTTTGTACATTTCGATATCCCGCTTACGCTGGAACATGAAACAGGGATTATGAAAAAGTCAGGCTTCCACATTGAAAAAGTTCTGGACAATCCGGACGGGGCTACGATTATGATTGCAAGGAAATAGGAAAATAGAAAAAAGCTCGAAAAGGAGGTAACTATGGATTACAGCAGAAAAATAGCGGAACGCCTGTGGAATCAGGCGGATAAAGGCGAACTGGAAAGTCACCGCGAAGAGACTTTTATTGACGATATCATTCAGAAAAGTCATTTGGAAAAGGAACTGCTTTCACATTTGGATGGAATCAAGACCGTGTTTGACGGCGGCGCGGGCTGCGGCAGATTTTCCATCCTTTTGGCAAAATACGGTTGCGAGGTAACGCATTTTGATATTTCACAGCCCATGATCGATAAGGCGAAGGAATTGGCGGCAAAAGAGGGCGTTCTGGATAAAATCACTTTTGTAAAAGGAGCGCTTGAGGATCTGGGAGCTTTTGCGGATCATTCTTATGATATGGTGATTTCTTTTGACGCGCCCGTTTCCTATACGCATCCCAATCAGGAGAAGGTGATTGGCGAGCTTGTGCGCATTTGCCGCAAACGCATAATGCTCAGCGTATCAAGCCGACTGGGGTATCTGCCGTATCTGGCGAACCCGATTCAGAGAAATCAGTTTATTTTGGATGAGAACTGCGGCGATCCTTATGTTGAATGGTGCGTTGCCAACAGGGAAAAGGCAATCGAAGCCTTTTATTTTAAGAAAGACACAGTGATGAAGCTGTGGAATGAGGGGCTTACGGGAGGTGAGGAGGAAATTGCCGCCTATGAAAAAGGGGAAACACCGTGGTGCATCACCTACACGTTTATGCCTGATGAACTGGAGGATATCCTGACACGCTGCGGGGTAAAAAAGATTAAGCTGGCAGGGCCCGGCGCCTATGTGAGGACGATTCCGAGAGAATTGCTTGTGAAGATCATGAAGGATGACGGGCAGCGGAGGGATTTTTTGGAATTTTGCCATCAGTATGATTCCAATCCGTACGTGTGCGGCATGGGAAAGGACAACCTGTTTGCCTACGGTGAACTGTGAATGCATCTGTTTGTGATAATACTATTTGCATCATGATATCAGCATTGTGGTGAGTTTCTCAAATGCTAATGTTCTTAAAATAAGAAAGGAGACCATATCATATGACCACACCCGTTATGTTTGCATAGCATGGCTATTGCAAATAAAAAATAAAATCATGTAATAGCCCATGCATCGCAAACGAAAAAATGGGAGATGCAGATGAGCTATTTAAGAAAAATTGAATATGAAATGATACCAAGCGACTCTTTTTCGGTGATTCGAGGCTGCGCGAAATGCGGGCGAAAGACACATTTTACAAGCACAGAGAAATTTCGCGTCAATGCCAACGGCAATCAGTTGGATGTGTGGCTAATCTATCAGTGTGAGGAATGTAAACACACCCTCAATCTGGCAATCTATGAGAGGCAGAAAGTTTCTTCTATCCCGAAAGAGGAATATCAGCGTTTTCTGGACAATGACAAAGAACTGGCGCTAAAGTATGGCACAGAGATGCAACTGTTTCAGAAAAATAAGGCAGAGGTTGATGCGGAAAGGGTAAGCATTGCCTTTGTAAAAAAGTATGAAGCAGGAGAAAGCGTCGAAAATGACAGTTTGAAAAACAAGTTTATGACTACAATACATAATCCGTTCAAACTGAAAATCCGTGCCGAAAAGCAGATTGCTATGGTCCTTGGACTGTCGCGCAGTCAGGTGAAAAGTATGCTGGAGACGGGAGGATTGGAGCTGATAGAGCAGCTGCCGCAGAAGATTTCTTTCCTCGTAGGTGACGGAGGATTTTCGCAAACGGATTGACTGATTTTCCGGAATGGTATTATACTAATAGAAAAGCGGCGCAGAAATTTGTAATGCTCCGGAATGGAGGGAGATTGAAAAATAAGTCTGATGACCTTATTTTTCAATCGCGAGTTTGTGTCGGAGCCACAAACTCGGAATCGCAGAGCAAAATTTGAGATTTTGCTCGCGTGCCGTCGCAAAAAATGCTCCGGCATGGAGGTAATCATGAGCAAGATTGCAATATTTTTCGCAACGGGATTTGAGGAGATTGAGGCGCTGACGGTGGTGGACATCCTGCGCAGAGCAGAGGAGTCGGTGGAGATGGTCTCCATCACAGACGAGCGGCGCGTCACAAGCTCTCACGGCGTGGAAGTGACGGTGGACAAGGTCTTTACAGAAGTCGATTTTAATACGGTGGACGTGCTGGTGCTTCCGGGCGGAATGCCGGGGACGAAGAATCTGGAAGCGTTCGCACCGTTGATGGAGCAGGTGGATGCCTTTGTGACAGCGGGTAAGCTTGTGACAGCGATCTGCGCCGCACCGAGTATTTTGGGCCACCGCGGGCATCTGAAAGGCAAGAAAGCCTGCTCGTTTCCGACGTTTGAAGACCATTTGGAAGGCGCGGACGTTGTAAAGGAGCCTGCCGTCATCGACGGGAATATCATCACCGGCCGCGGTATGGGCGCGGCGATTCCCTTTGGTTTGGCTATTTTGGAAAAGCTGCAGGGGAAAGACGCGGCAGAGGCGATGGCGGAGAAAATCGTTTTTGTAAGATAGGCGATTAACTGGAAACAACTACCATAATAAAAATTTTTCACCCGAACATACTAACATCAAGATAAGCGACAGACAGATTGCGCAGTCAAAAGACATACAGTCAAAGGACAGGCGCATGAAGAATGCGCTTGTCTCAAATATAGATGAAGCATCAAAGGATGTAAATGTATTTCGGAGGTGAAAAGAAATGGCAAGCAACAAATCCAATAGAACTGAGGTTCCTGAGGCAAAGGCAGCTATGGATCGCTTCAAGACCGAGGTTGCGTCCGAGCTGGGCGTAAACCTGAAAGAGGGTTACAATGGCGACCTGACTTCTAAGGAAGCAGGTTCCATCGGCGGCGAGATGGTTCGTAGAATGATCAAGAAGCAGGAAGAGCAGATGAAGTAACAATCAGCAGGAAAAAAGGATGCCCCGCTTGTGAAATCACAGGCGGGGCGTCTTTTCGCGTAAAATTTCCCTAGTATTTTCCAAGGTCTTGTGCTATAATGTCTGAGTGACTTTATGAAAAGGGCTGAAAATCTTATATATATAGAAGAAAGAGAGCAGCAAGAGGAATTGAAGGAGGAACCCGGCGAATGAGTTTACAGGTAGAAAAATTGGAGAAAAACATGGCGAAGCTGACCATCGAGGTGGATGTGGATACCTTTGAGAAGGCAGTTGAGAAGGCTTACCAGAAGGAGAAGAATAAGATCTCCATTCCGGGCTTTCGAAAAGGCAAAGTGCCCCGTCAGATGGTGGAGAAGATGTACGGCAAGGAGATATTTTTCGAGGAAGCAGCCAATATCGTGATCCCTGATGCGTATGATAAGGCGCTCGACGAGTGCGAGGAGGATATCGTTTCTTCCCCGAAGATCGAGGTGACGCAGATTGCGGCGGGCAAGCCCTTTGTCTTTACGGCGGAAGTGGCTTTAAAGCCGGAAGTGAAGCTTGGCAAATACAAGGGCGTGAAGATCGATAAGATCGAAACCGCGGTGACGGACGAGGAAGTCGAGGCCGAGATCGAGAGAGAACGCGAGAACAACGCAAGAAACATTACAGTGGAAGACCGCCCGGTGAAGGACAGCGATATGACGACCTTGGATTTCGAGGGCTTTGTGGACGGTGTGGCTTTTGAGGGCGGCAAGGGAGAAAACTATCCGCTGACCATCGGCTCCGGTGCCTTCATTCCCGGCTTTGAGGAGCAGCTTGTCGGCGCGAAGATCGGCGAGGAGACGGAGGTAAAGGTGACCTTCCCTGACGATTATCAGGCGGAGCATTTACAGGGCAAGGAAGCGGTCTTCAAATGCACGGTGAAAGAAATCAGGGAGAAAGAACTTCCTGAGCTGAACGATGAGTTTGCAAGCGATATATCCGAATTTGAAACGCTTGCCGAGTATCGTGAGGATGTGAAGAAGAATCTGCAGGAGAAAAAGGAAAGCGACGCGAAGAAGGAGCGGGAGGACGCTGCGGTAAAGGCGGCGGTCGAGGATTCTGAGATGGAGATCCCGGAGGCGATGTTAGAGACGCAGCAGAAGCAGATGATAGACGAGTTTGCGCAGCGCATCACCATGCAGGGGCTTTCCATGGAACAGTATTTCCAGTTTACCGGCACGAGCTATCAGCAGATGGTGGAGCAGGTGAAGCCGCAGGCCGAGGAGCGTATTCGGGCAAGGCTGGTGCTTGAGGCGGTGGCGAAGGCGGAGAAGCTGGAAGTTTCCGACGAGGAGTACGAGGAAGAGTTAAAGACCATGGCTGACGTTTACCAGATGGAGATCGAAAAGGTGAAGGAGCTTCTGGGCGAACGGGAAGAGAAAAATATCAAGCTGGATCTGTTGGTCAAAAAGGCCGCTGAATTTATTGCGGATAACGCGAAAGAAAGCAAGGCAAAATAAGAGAGTCAGAATAACAAAAAAAGATTGGGAGGTGCGCTATGCCTTTAATACCTTATGTCATCGAACAAACGTCTAAAGGAGAACGTTCTTACGATATTTATTCCAGACTGTTAAAAGAGAGGATCATCTTCCTCGGCGAGGAAGTAAATGACGCCAGCGCAAGCGTGGTCGTGGCGCAGCTTCTTTTTCTGGAATCGGAAGATCCGGAGAAGGACATCAATCTCTACATCAACAGCCCTGGCGGCGTGATCACGGCCGGTATGGCGATTTACGACACGATGCAGTTTATCAAGTGCGACGTTTCCACGGTCTGCATCGGCATGGCGGCCAGCATGGGAGCTTTCCTGTTAGCAGGCGGCACGAAGGGCAAGAGAATGGCTCTGCCGAACGCGGAGATCATGATCCACCAGCCGGCGGGCGGCGCGCAGGGACAGGCCACCGAGATCGAGATCTCGGCGAGGCACATCCTTGCTACCAAGGAGAAGATGGCGAGGATCATGGCGGAGAACACAGGGCAGGACTATGAAGTGATCATGGCGGACACGGAGCGGGATAACTGGAAGACCGCGGAGGAAGCGCTTGCCTACGGGCTGATCGACCGCATCATCACCAGTCATGCCAGTACAGAAAACTAGAATGTTTTGGAATGAGGACTAAGATGGCAGGGAAGATTTCTGAGGAAAAAGTTAGGTGTTCTTTTTGTAATAAGACGCAGGATCAGGTGAAAAAGATGATCGCCGGTCCGAACGGCGTTTATATCTGTGATGAGTGCGTGGACATCTGCGCGGACATCATAGAAGAGGAATACGAGGAAGGGGCGGAGATCGAGGAGATGGAGATCAATCTCCTCAAGCCGGTGGAGATCAAAAACTTCCTTGACGAGTACGTGATCGGGCAGGAGGAGGCCAAAAAAGTGATGGCCGTTTCCGTCTACAATCACTATAAGCGGGTGACGGCGCCGCAGGACGATGATGACGAGGTGGAGCTGCAAAAGAGCAATATCATCATGATGGGGCCCACGGGATCCGGCAAGACGTATATAGCGCAGACGCTGGCGAAGATCATCAACGTGCCTTTTGCGATCGCGGATGCCACGACGCTCACGGAAGCGGGCTATGTGGGTGAGGATGTGGAGAACATTCTCTTAAAGCTGATTCAGGCGGCGGATTACGATATCGAGCGGGCACAGTACGGTATCATCTATATCGACGAGATTGACAAGATCACAAAAAAGGGAGAAAACGTGTCCATCACCAGAGATGTGTCGGGCGAGGGCGTCCAGCAGGCGCTTCTAAAGATCATCGAAGGTACGGTGGCCAGCGTACCGCCACAGGGAGGCAGAAAGCATCCCCATCAGGAGCTTTTGCAGATCGATACGTCCAATATCCTCTTTATCTGCGGCGGCGCTTTCGACGGGCTGGAAAAGATCGTGGAGGAGCGTCTGGACCGGCATTCGATTGGTTTTAACGCGCAGGTGGCGGAGAAAAGCGGCAAAGAGATCGGCGCGATCTTAAAGGAAGTGACGCCGCAGGATCTGATGAAGTTCGGCCTGATTCCGGAATTTATCGGCCGTGTGCCGGTGACGGTGGCGCTTGAAGGGCTCGATCAGGAAGCGCTGGTGCGCATCCTGCGGGAGCCGAAGAACGCGCTCATCAAGCAGTATAAGAAGCTGTTCTCCTTCGATGAGGTAAAGCTTTCCGTGGAGGACGACGCGGTGGAGGAGATCGCGAGACTTGCGCATGAGCGCAAGACCGGCGCGAGAGGCCTGCGTTCCATTTTGGAGAAGGTGATGATGGATGTGATGTACGAGATCCCTTCGGACGACAGCATTGCGGAGTGTATCCTCACGAAGAAGGCGGTGGACGGCGATGATAAGCCGACTGTGAGATACCGCGACAGACTATTACAGGCTAAATAAGAAGAATGAGCGTCGCCAGAATCTTTTGGCGGCGTTCATTGTAATAAGGATGATTTTATGGATGATTTAAATTATAGGGAAAACGGAATCGGCGGTGCGGACCCTCTTGCGCTGCTTCAGCAGGATTCTCTTCCGGCGGTGACACTGCGGGGACTGACGATCCTGCCCGGCATGGTGATTCACTTTGACTTGAGCAAAGGACCTTCGATCGCCTCTGTGGAACGGGCGATGCTTGGAGATCAGCGGCTGGTGGCAGTGACGAAAAAAGACGACGGGGAGGAGACGCCTGATCTTGACAGCATTTACCATGTGGGAACGCTTGTATTGATCAGGCAGGTCAGCAAGCTGCCGGGACAGATTTTGCGTGTGCTGGTGGAGGGACTTTCCAGAGTCCGTATTTGCGGGATTTCTCAGACGGATGCAGGAATAGTGACACAAGTGTCATATGAACGGGATGACAGTTCGGACATCGATGCGGTCACGGAGGAGGCAATGACCAGAACGGTCAAAGAGTCTCTGGAAGCGTATAGCGCCTTTTTCCCGAAAGTGGGAAAGGCGGTACAGGATCAGATCGAGGAGGGGATGTCCCTTGGAAAACTGTTGGACTGCGTCACGATCAACATGCCATTGCAGACCGTGGATAAGCAGAGTATTTTGGGGGCGTTGTCGGTGCGGGAGCGTTTTTCGATCCTGACGGGCATCCTCATGCGGGAAGTGGAGATTATTCGCATCAAAAATGATCTGGCCAAGGATATCAGACAGCGCATCGACAAGAACCAGCGCGATTATATCCTGCGGGAACAGATGCAGTATATCAAGGAAGAACTGGGGGAGAACAATACCGACACCGACGCGGAGCGTTTTCTTTCCGAAGTGGATAAGCTGAAGGCGAAAGACGAGGTCAAGGAGAAGATCCGTAAGGAGATCACGCGTTACACCCACGTGGCCGGCAGCAGCTCAGAGAGCGCGGTAGAGAGGGCCTACATAGAGACCCTTTTGGAGCTTCCATGGGATAAGACGTCCAGAGACAGCAGGGATCTGGAACGGGCGGAAAAGATTTTGAACGAACAGCATTACGGTCTGGAAAAGGTGAAGGAACGAATGCTGGAGTTTTTGGCGGTGCGGATGCTGACAGGGAAGGCGGGAAGCCAGATCATCTGTCTGGTCGGACCGCCGGGAACAGGAAAGACTTCGATCGCAAAGAGCGTGGCGGAAGCCCTGAACAGGCAGTATGTGAGAATCTGTCTGGGAGGCGTGCGGGACGAGGCGGAGATCCGGGGGCACAGGAAGACCTATGTGGGCGCTATGCCCGGCCGGGTGGCCACAGCCTTAAAGCAGGCGGGCGTTAAAAATCCGTTGATGCTTTTGGATGAGATCGACAAGCTGGGAAACGATTATAAGGGGGATCCCTCATCCGCCCTGTTGGAGGTGCTGGACGGGGAGCAGAACCATGCGTTTAGGGATCACTATGTGGAAATACCGCTCGATCTTTCGCAGGTGCTCTTCATTGCTACGGCAAACAGCCGGGAAGGGATCCCGCGCCCTCTTCTGGACCGCATGGAACTGATCGAGGTCAACAGCTATACCGCTAACGAAAAGTTCCATATTGCCAAGGAGCATTTGGTGAAAAAAACATTTCGTAAGAACGGGATCAGGAAGGGGGAGCTTGCCTTCTCTGACGAGGCGATTCAGGATATCATCCGCTTCTACACCAGAGAGGCCGGCGTGCGCGGATTGGAGCGTCAGATTGGCGCGGTCTGCCGCAAAGAGGCAAGAGAGATCGTAAAGCGGCGCAAACATAAGGTGACTGAACTGGTCAACGTTATGCCGGAGCATTTGGAACATTATCTGGGGAAGCCTAAGTACAGGCAGGATAAGGTGAATGAGAAGCCGGAGATCGGTATTGTCAGAGGGCTTGCATGGACCAGCGTAGGCGGAGATACCTTGCAGATAGAAGTCAACCTCATGCCCGGTGAAGGGAAAATTGACCTAACTGGTCAAATGGGAGACGTAATGAAGGAATCGGCGCGTACGGCGCTGAGCTATGTGCGTTCCGTCAGCGGAAAGTATAAGGTAGCGGAAACTTTTTATAAAAAGCACGACTTTCATATCCACATTCCGGAGGGCGCGGTGCCCAAAGACGGCCCTTCCGCCGGGATCACTATGGCAACAGCACTGCTTTCCGCGGTGACAAAGACGCCGGTGCGGGCGGATTTGGCTATGACCGGAGAAGTCACTTTGCGGGGCAGGGTGCTTCCCATCGGCGGTTTGAAGGAAAAGCTTTTGGCGGCAAAGACGGCGGGCGTAAAGACGGTTTTGGTGCCGAAGGAGAACGAAAAGGACGTTGAGGAGATTTCGGAGGAGATCAGGGAAGGCTTAGAGATTATCTTCGTGGAGACGATGGAGGAAGTGGCGGAGCGCGCACTGCGGAGGGAGTAAAGTATGGTTATTAAAAACGTAAGTTTAGAGACGGTCTGCGGTGTGACCAGCAAGCTGCCGAAGAACAGCCTGCCGGAGATCGCTTTTGCGGGGAAGAGCAATGTGGGGAAATCATCTCTGATCAACGGCCTGATGAATCGCAAGTCGCTGGCGCGTACCAGCTCTTCGCCGGGAAAGACCCAGACCATAAACTACTATAATATCAATAACGAGATGTATTTCGTTGACCTGCCCGGCTACGGCTATGCCACCGCTAATGTGGAGGTAAAAGCGACGTGGGGCAAGATGATCGAAGACTATCTGCACCAGTCCAAACAGATTCGGGCGGTCTTTTTGCTGATCGATATCCGGCACGCGCCCTCGGAGAATGACAGGATTATGTATGACTGGATCGTGAATAGGGGGTATCATCCTATCATCATTGCCACAAAACTTGACAAGATTAAGCGCAGTCAGGTGGAAAAGCAGAAAAAGCTTATTTGTGACACGCTTGACGTTGAAGATGACACGATTGTCATACCTTATTCCGCCTTAAATAAACAGGGACGGGAAGAGATTTATGGGCTGTTGGACGAATTGCTTGCAGTAAACTCGTAATTCATGTATAGATTTGCGTGGTAAGATAGCGCAGAAATGGAGAACATATGAAACACGATGCCAAGATCTATCTAAAGGTGACTTTGAATCTGTTTACCGCACTCGCGGTGGTGCTTTTGTGCATCTTCCTGCTTCCAAGATTTATCTGGTTTTTTATGCCCTTTATTCTGGGCTGGCTCATTTCGCTGATCGCTTCTCCCGTAGTGCGCTTTTTTGAGGAAAAGTTAAAGGTCAGGCGAAAAGCCGTGTCGGCGGTGGTGATCGTGGCGGTGCTGGCGGTCGTTGTACTTCTGGTTTATCTGCTGATTGCCAAGCTGGTCAGGGAAGGGATCAATTTTTTTAATGAACTGCCGAATATTTGGAATACTATTTTGGCGGAGTTCAACAAGGTGGGCGATAATCTGCAGGTCGTTTATGACAGGATGCCGACGGATATGCAGACCACGATCGATCATATAATAGAAGAAATGGGAAACTATATAAGCAGTATGACGGGCAAGATCGAGCTGCCTTCTTTCGAGGCAGTGGGAAATGTGGCCAAACAGATCCCGGATACTTTTCTGGCCGTGGTCATGTGCCTGCTCTCCGCGTACTTTTTTGTAGCTGATAAGGGGTATATGGCTGCGGCTGTGGAGAAATATGTGCCTGCTTCGGTGCGTTATCATTTTGACCTGATCCGCAGGAGCTTCCGCAATGCAGTGGGAGGGTATTTTCGCGCACAGTTTAAGATTGAGTGCTGGATCTACATCCTGCTGGTTGTCGGGCTGATGATCCTTGGGGTCGATTATGCCTTTCTGGTGGCCTTCGGTATTGCGGTCCTTGATTTTTTGCCGGTATTCGGTACGGGTACGGTGATGGTCCCGTGGGCTGTGATCGAATTGTTGTCGGAAAATTACAGGATGATGTTCGGGCTGATCGCGATCTGGCTGATCGGGCAGCTCGTCCGTCAGGTGATCCAGCCCAAAATTGTGGGTGATTCTATTGGGATGGATGCGATACCGACCTTGTTTTTACTTTACATCGGTTATCGCGTGGCAGGTGTGCTGGGGATGATCCTTGCGGTGCCCATCGGCATTATCGTTGTCAACCTTTATGAGGAAGGGGCTTTCAACACCACCATACAAAGCCTGCGGATCCTGACGGCAGGGTTTAATCATTTCCGCAAGATCCGGTCCGACGATATGGCGGTCGTGGAGGAGTACGAGCGGGAAACGAAGGATATTTACAGACAGGGAACGGAGCATGACCGGGAAACCAGCGAGCAGCTCCGGGAAGCGGGCCAGATCAAAATCGAGGAGCCGCTTATAATTAAAAAGTTTAAGGATAAGAAAAATCAAAAGTAGACAGCGGGGAGAACGCGCGTGCAAAAAAGAACTGTGTGGAAACTCTTTTTTGCTATCTACATTTTAGTTGTCATAAAGGTCATCATCTTCAAATATCCCTATGAAGAGCTTGCGGCGATCGCGGCCACGTGGCGAAAAGACGTTATCTTTGAGGGATTAGGAACGGCTAACTTTACGCCTTTTAAAACAATAAAAATGTATATAGATTATGCCTATAAACTGAACAGTGTGGAGAATCTGGCGGGCAATGTGCTGGTGTTTGTGCCTTTTGGGTTTCTTTTTCCATTTGTCGCAAGGGATGGGGAATGCTTTTTTGTGATGCTTTTAAATGCCTTCGTGTTCGTGCTGGGGATCGAGGTATTTCAGCTTTTCAGCGCGTTCGGGGCGTTTGACGTGGATGATATTTTGCTGAACTGTCTCGGCGCGGCGCTGGGGTTTTTGGTGTACCGGTTGGGGCGGTATTGGAGAAAGAAGAAAATTGTGAGTTGATTTCACAAAAATTTTACTTGTATCTTTCAGAAAAAGGATTTATTATAATAAAAAGAAGCAGGGGCATCCTGCCCTTGGAACAGGGAAAACGCATCAGTAAAGAGGAAATCAGCTATGACGATCGGAGCAGTCAGTTTTCAGCCTTATGTGTACAATGTAAACGCGGTCAGCCCTGCCAGTATGAATAAGCTGTCCCGGATTTCGGACAATGTGCTGGATAAGAAGACCGATTACAAGGAGCTTGCAGAAAATGAGAATCCGCTGAAAAAAGGGCAGACCCTGAATTTTCAGGATATGCTGGATATGCAGATGCAGCGCGGCAGGCGTGCTGCGGCCAGAGTGATGAAGCCGGCGGATCAGGCACAGGAGCAAACCGCGCAGGCAGCGTCACAGCAGGAGACGGAGCAGACACCCGCGGCAGTAAAGGTTAGCGGAAAGAACGCGGTGAACATCGTGCAGACGCAGCCTGAAAAGGAAGTCGCTTCGGAGAATGTGCAGAGCATGCAGACGGCGGCATTTGACGGAAACGGTGTCGGCAATTACCGCATGCAGCAGGCGATCGATGCTTATCAGATGTTTATGACAGCGTAGAGGGGTTCGGAAAGAGAAAACTCCGCTGCGCGGTGAGCAGGGGAGTGGATTCCCTGCCGGATTGGGACATAGGAAAATAATACCCCCACCTGACTGACAGGCGGGGGTCGTTTATTATCATAAAAGTTATCTTATGACAGCGCCATCTTTTTGACAGCGGCGATGCCGTTACTCACAGCGGGCACGAGAATGACTGCGCAGGTAAGCGTACCTTCGGCAAAGATGTAAATGCCGTTATACACCATGGAGTAGGGCAGCACCGGCCAGCCTTCCCAGGCGTATTCGGCAAAGAAAATCCAGCCGGAAAGCACCGTGAAGACCCAGCGGCCCGCAATGCCGACCAGATACCCCTTGAGCAGTCCTCTCTTTGCACCGGCGAACAGGCCCGAAAGGCCGAGAGCGCCGAAGGCCAGCGGATAGTCCAGTAAAAGCTGCATGGGGAAGAGTACATAGGGGTTGATCAAAAGCTGCAGCACGCCGTAAGCAATGCTGGTCATCAGCCCCGCTCCCAGTCCGAAAAAATAGCCCGGCAGACAGATGACGAACATGGACAGCAGTGTAGCGGAACCGCCCCAAGGGAAGTCGATTATTTTGATTTCCGAGAGTATGGTGCCGAGCGCAATCGACATGGCGCAGAAGACGAGCTGCTTGACTGTCAGCTTTCCGCCCTTTTTGGCGGCTTCTCCGGTGTCCTGTGTTTGTTTTGCCGCATATTTTCTGGCGAAAACAACGGCGCCGGCAAGCAGGATCACCAAAAGCACGGCTAACAGCACATTGCCCAGTGTGGTGGGGACATAAGTTGTTTCTTCCCATTCGTTGACAACAACATTGTAGAACATAAAAAATCCTCCTTTGTCTTTGAATAAACAAGGAGGGGATCGGTAAGTACGGCATGCCTGAATATGGCAGACAGTAGTTACGTATGCTTCCCTACGGCGGTGCTAACCGCATCAGGTGATGAGGGTTAGAGTCCCGTGTACTGTGTACGCAGGCTCAATCTCAGCAAAAGCTCCCCTAGCAAGTTATTCAGTTATGCGGCGTAGGCCGCGGCGGATGAAATCCGCTTTCTTAACTATAGGGGGTGACGTGGGAAATGTCAAGGGAATTTTCTATAAAAATCCGGACAGGATGAACATCATTAGGGCAGCAAAGTACAGGGAAATGGGATAAAGTAATAGGAGGGGATCACATGTATCAATATATTCTATTTGATTTGGACGGTACGCTGACGGACCCAAAGCCCGGCATTACGGCCAGCGTACAGTACGCCTTACATAAAATGGGGATCGAGGAGCCGGATATTGATAAGCTGGAGCCTTTTATCGGGCCGCCGCTTTTGGACAGTTTTCATGAATATTACGGCTTTGACGAGGAGCAGGGAAAGCAGGCGACTGTGTATTACAGGGAGCGGTTCAGCGGGACGGGGCTGTTTGAAAATGAGGTCTATCCGGGAATACCACAGCTTTTGGAAAAGCTGAAGGATGCGGGTAAGAAACTGGCGGTGGCGTCCAGTAAGCCGGGTGTTTTTGTGGAACGGATTTTGGAACATTTTGGACTGAGGGCTTATTTTGATGTGGTGGTCGGCAGCGGACTGGATGGCACCATGACCAAGAAAGAGGAAGTTGTGGAGGAGGCGCTGCGGCTTCTTTTGCCGGAAGCCCTGTTTCAAAGCGTTATGGCGGTCAAAGGCGGTGCGTTCGAAGAAAAATATGACACGATTGTCATGGTTGGGGACCGTCGGTTTGACATCGAGGGCGCGAAGATGTTTCACCTTGTTTCCGTCGGCGTGACTTACGGCTATGCGGTTTGGGGAGAACTTCCCGCTGCAGGAGCGGATGTGATCGTTGATACCGTGGAGGAACTTGGGGAGGTTTTGAAATGAGCGGTAACACTTCCTTTAAAAAGGCATGGGAAGTGCTGTTTCCCTACCTGCTGTATTATCTGACATACCAAGCGGCCTATCTGATCCTCGCGTTTGCTTATCAGGCGTCGGTGAGAGGAATCGGCGGTGCGTACGGGCAGTTTATGGCGGCACATGCCGTCACTGTCGCCGGTGCGATGGGCGGGCTGTGCATGCTGATCGGTATCCTGCCCCTTGTGCCGATGCTGAAAATGGAGTTGCGGGAGCGGAGGAAAGCGGCGGAGGCGGCAGGAAGTATTGCGGCACTTGCAGTGTTACTTACACTCAGTGCGTCCTTGGGATTAAATGCCTTGCTTACGCTGTCAGGTTTTGTGGACAGTTCGCAGACCTATCAGGAGGTGGCGGATAGACAGTATGGTGTAGCCTTTGCTTTGGGGCTGCTCCTCTATGGCGTGATATCTCCGTTGGCGGAGGAGGTAGTTTTCCGCGGCGTGATTTATAACCGCCTGCGCCGTTTTTACGGTCCTTTGGTTGGCATTGTGGCATCGGGCGTTTTCTTCGGTGCTTTTCATGGTAATTTGGTGCAGGGTGTGTACGGCGCGTGTCTGGGAATGCTGATCGCATATTTTTATGAGCGGAGCGGAAACTTCCGGATCCCTATTCTTCTTCATGCCGTGGCGAATCTGGCGGTATATACGACGGCGCGGATGGAAGGCGTGCAGGAGGTCTTGTTTTCGCCGGGCGGCTGCGCGGTTCTGCTGGCGGTTTCGGCGGGGTGCGTGTTGGTGGAGCGGCGGTTGGGAAAGGCAGGAAATATATGAACATCACAAATAAAAACATAGACAGCGGCAAAGCCTTCGACTGGGGCAGGACCTCATCTGATTATGCCAAATTCCGAGATATCTATCCGCAGGAATTTTATGACAGGATTGTCAGAAGGAATCTGTGCGTGGAGGGGCAGCGCGTTCTTGATTTGGGAACGGGGACGGGCGTGCTTCCCAGAAATCTATATCGGTATGGGGCGAAATGGACGGGCACAGATATCTTCGAAGAACAGATTGCGCAGGCACGGCTGTTAAAGCCTGACGCAGCAGTATCGAATGACCGGGCATGGAGGTAGTTATGCAGCAAACAATGCTTTTCAAGGGAACAGAATATAACATCAGGAAGCTACTGGGAAAAGGCAAGGGCGGTTATTCCTATTTGGCGGACGACGGAAGCAAGGAATATGTGTTAAAACAGATTCACCATGAACCGTGCGACTATTATCAGTTTGGAAACAAAGTTGAGGCGGAGCTTCACGACTATGAACGCCTGAAAAAGATTGGCATCCGTATGCCGAAGCTGATCGACGTGGACAGAGAGCAGGAAAGGATCTTGAAAGAGTACATTGAGGGAGACACGATCTATCAGCTGGTGCTGCAGGACAGGATGAAACCGGACTATGAGGAACAGGTGCGGCAGATGTGCGCCTTGCTGTATGGAGCCAATACGAATATCGACTATTTTCCCACAAACTTTGTGGTGCGTGGCAGCGAACTCTATTACATTGATTATGAATGCAATGATTATATGGACGAGTGGAATTTTGAAAACTGGGGCGTTAAATACTGGTCAAAAACGCCAGAATTTTTACAGTATGTGAAGGAGCATCCTTGACAGATAAGCAGTCTGCCAAATGCAGCACTTGTATTTTCTAGCGGACTTTTTTGTCTCGCTTCACACCCTTCAACAGCAGCAAAGAAAGAATCAGCACCAGCGGGAAAACGCAGCCCACCAGCATTCCTTTGCGCAGATCATTCCCTGCATTTTGTGTGATATTGCCCACCAGACTCGGGCCAAATGCGCCGCCGAGATCCCCAGCCATGGCGAGCAGGGCAAACATGGCTGTGCCGCCCTCAGGCAGCCGTCCGGAACAGATACTGATCGTGCCGGGCCACATGATGCCGACCGAAAAACCGCACAGGATACAGCCAATCAGTCCGATAATCGGATTGCTTGAGATAGAAGCGGCGATGTAACAGCTCAGGCACAGCACGCCCGATCCCATCATAAACCGCAGCAGATCCAGCTTTTCGCCATATTTTCCGAAAATGACGCGGCTGATGCCCATGGTAATCGCGAACATACAAGGTCCGGCAAGATCCCCCATCGCTTTTGAAAATCCCAGTGCCGATTCCGTGTAGGCGGAAGCCCACTGCGCCATGGAAAGCTCGGAAGCCCCAGCGCATACCATCAGAACAATGGCGATCCAGAATAGGGGAACCCGCAGCAGGCGGCCCGTGCTCATGCCTTTTCCGTCTTCGGTCGTATACTCGATCGGACAGGTCGCGAAGTTGTAGATATTATAAAGCGGAAGGATAGCCCACGCACAGGCAAGCCACTTCCAACTGTCAATACCAAAAATGGCAAAAAAGACTGTGGACAGAAGGATCACACCCACAGACCCCCAGCAGTAAAAAGAGTGCAGCAGACTCATAACAGCTTCTTTGTGGTCAAAGGGGCAGGCTTCCACAATGGGGCTGCCCAGCACCTCGATCAGGCCGCTGCCGATCGCATAGATGATGACGCTTATGATAATGCCGGTCAGTGGGGTTGGGCATAAGTCGGGCAGAAAGGCGAGTCCGATAAGCCCTGCCGCCGCGCACAGTTCTGAGGCAATGGCGCATCTGCGATAGCCGATCTTGTCAGCAAAGTAGGAGCAGAGAACGTCTACAATGAGCTGCGTCAGAAAAAACAGGGTAGAGATCAGCGCGATCTGCCCCAACGGAATCTTGTAATTGTTATGAAATGTCAGGAAAAGCAGCGGCGTAAAGTTTGCGCAGATAGCCTGTGTGATAAAGCCCAGATAGCAGGCAAGTAATGTCTTTTTATAATTTTTGGACATATTATTTGGTACTCCTTTCATTTTTGTACCATTAATGTACTTACAGAATATATAATAGTATCATACTATTACAAAAAATGAATTTCTATTATAATACTACCTTAAAATGATACTATGGTATCTATGACGGCTGTAAATGGGACGTGTCGGGTTAGTGGATTCAGAGAAAGAGGTGGGATATCAAAATGGGTAAAAATGTGATATTAGAAACAGAGCGATTATATCTGCGGGAAATGACGCAGGAAGATTTTCCTTCCCTGTGTAACATTTTACAGGATGAGAAGACCATGTATGCCTATGAAGGCGCGTTCACGGATCAGGAGGCGCAGGAATGGATGGACAGGCAGCTTGACCGTTATCAAAAATGGGGCTTTGGCTTGTGGGCGGTTATTTTAAAGGAGACTGGGGAGATGATCGGTCAGTGCGGACTTACCATGCAGCCATGGAAAGAGGAGGAGGTGCTGGAGATCGGCTATCTGCTGAATCGGTCGCATTGGCATAAGGGTTATGCGATAGAAGCGGCAAAGGCTTGTAAGCAGTATGCGTTTGCTATATTAAAGGCGGACGAGGTCTGCTCCATCATCCGTGACACCAATAAGGCATCTCAAACGGTAGCGGAAAGAAATGGCATGAAGGTGGCAGATACTTGGATAAAACACTATAGAGGTGTGGATATGCCGCATTACAGGTATGTGGTATATCGCTAATATAAGTCCGTCATGCGTTAATAATAAAAAGAGAAAGGTAGGAAGGTAAAAATGAAACTGATTATGCAGCCGACTGAAACAACCTGCGGACAGGCGTGTATCGCCATGATCACGGGCAGGGAGATCGGGGAAGTGATAAAGGATATGAAGACAAGCGGACCTACGAGTATCGGGCAGTTGATTGAGATTCTGGATTTCTACGGGGTAAAACATGCAGAGCGGAATACCCGTATTTCCAAGAAGAACCCTGTGCCGCATCCGTATTCTATTTTAACGGTGCACGCAGATGGTGGCTACACGCATTGGACCCTGTTATATGATGGCAAATATTATGATCCTGAATTTGGTTTGATCGAGGGCGAGTATACTCATGGAAAGATCACCTCATTTTTGGCGATTTATCCATAACGTTTGGCAGCTGTTGAGAATCCGGCGGTTTGCGGATATAATAGGGATATGTGTGGAGGTGATTTTCATGGACTATATCAGAACCGACGGCAAAAACAAAGATTTTATTGAAAACTGCCGACTCCTCGACATGGACCTTGACAGGCGTGTCGGAAGACAGATCAAGCGGGAAAAATATCAGAAATTCAATCAACTGGATGAGATACGGGAAGCAATCGTCGTTTACGATGGGGATAAACCGATTGGCGGCGGCGCTATCAGAAGATATGATGAGGAAAATATCGAACTGAAAAGGGTGTTTGTACATAACGAATATCAGGGACGGGGAATCGGGAGCAAACTCGTTTCCCTCTTGATTGAATGGGCGGCAGAGCTTGGGTATCGCAGGATGATTCTGGAGACAGGGGAATTATTGGCGGAGTCCTGCGCAGTCTATAAAAAGCTGGGGTTTGAGGTCATCCCTAATTACGGGCCGTATGTGGATATGCCGGAGTCTTTGTGTATGGGGAAGACAATAAAAAGTATCATCATCCTTGGCTCCGGCGGCTGTGTGAGTACGCCGCGGCCTTGCTGTAACTGCCGGGTATGTAAGCAGGCGCGGCAAAAAGGCTTTCCCTATGCAAGAACGGGATGCAGCCTGTTTATCGAAGGGGCAAATATCCTCATTGACACGCCGGAAGATATTAACGACGCGCTGAATCATGCAGACGTGCGGAAGGTGGAACATATTTTTTACAGCCACTGCGATCCCGATCACACCATGGGGATGCGCGTGATCGAGCAGCTGAAGATGGACTGGCTTGCCGATTCTGTAGGGAAAAAACAGGACGATCCGCTTGAAGTGGCTTCTTTGCCGACGATCCTTGAGGATATCAAGCAACAGGGAACAAAATATGGCTCGGCACTTGCGTATTATGAGGCAAAAGGTTTGATTCGCACAAAAGGCATCCGTACTGTTCAGAAAGACAACATGGTAATTGATCTGGTTCCGGTTGATGCAGAGGAACATGTGGCAGTCTTTGTGATTTTGGCGGGCGGCAAAAAAGTAATCTATGCGCCCTGCGATGTGAAGCCTTTCCCGCAGTCGGAGCAATTTCAGGATGCGGATGTTTTGATCATTGGTAATACCATTGTCGGGGATGTCTTAAAAGACGGTTTTGTATTAGAAGAAGACAATCCGCTGCGAGGGGAATTGTTTACTTTAGATGAGATCGACGCCCTAAGAAGGCAGTACGGTATGAAAGAAGTGATCATCACGCATTTGGAGGAGGACTGGGGGAAAACCTACGACGATTACAAAAAGCTGGAAGGGGAGCTTAAGTTCATACGGTTTGCGTATGACGGCATGAGAATCCCCTTGTAAGTGCACTTTTCGTCAGCTCCGTTTCTATCCCTTCTGGCATACAGGGCAGTACACGCTGCTTCTGCCGCCAATCACCATACGGCAAAGCGTTTCCTGACACTTCGGACAGGGCTTGCCCGCATGGCCGTAGACCTGCAAAAAGGGCGTATTGCGGTAGTCCCGCCCCTTGGTTTCCAGATAGTCTTTTGCTGAAATGCTGTTTGTTTCTATAAAATAGGAAATGCGTTCCGGAATCACGGCGGCGAGCGTTTCCCATTCCTTTTCGGTCAGGCTGGCGGCCGGGCGCGCCGGATGGATGCCGGCAGTAAACAGGATCTCGTCGGAATAGATATTGCCGATGCCCGCAATGACGCCCTGATCTAACAGACATTCTTTCACGGCCTTTTTTCGTTTCCCGAAACGGGCATTCAGATATTCCACAGTGACCGATTCGGTCAGCGGTTCGATTCCCAGTTTTTGCGTGCCGCTGAAAATATCTGTTTCATCTTTTCGGATCAGCCAAAACCGCCCGAAACGGCGCATATCAGAAAAGCGCAGTTCCAGAGAATCGTTTGCTTCTACGGTATCCTGTTTTGGGAGGTTCGCCTGCTTTGCAGGGCTTTTCAGGCACAGTACAATGTGCGTATGCTTTTCTTCGGGATCGTCTGCCGGGGTAAGAAGGAGCCCGCCCGTCATCCGTAAGTGCAGGATGATGCGGTCCCCGCTTTGCAGCACGATCATTAGAAATTTACCCCTGCGCTCCATATGAGAAATGACTTGATTGGTCAATGTTTTGCAAAAGGTATCCGCATCAGGATGTGCCACCACTTCCGGGCGGCGTACGGTCGCTTTTTCTATCACAAGCCCCTTGATCTGCGGCTCGATCACTCTTTTTATCGTTTCTACTTCCGGTAATTCTGGCATTTGTGTTTCCTCTTGCGTATCTTTTTCTTTTTCCAGGAAAATCCATCTCTTTATTGCTTAGTAAAGTTAGCACATCGATAGAATGATGTTAGTTTAGCTGTTTGTTGGAAAATAATCTCGGTATAGCTGTTCCCTGTAGGCATTGTCGGAGAGGGCGCGTTTTACATCTTCGGTTTTGCCGGCATCTATCAGGGTTTGCAGTAATTTGGCGAGGGTGTCGCCTCCGGTTTTCATTCCTTCCGCGAGACCCGCTTCAAGGCCCTCCTGATAGCCGATTTCCCGCCATTCTTTCCGCTCACTTTTCATATGTTTTTCTTCGTCATATTCAAATATACTCACCGCGATTGCCTCCGCTCGATTCTTAGATAGAAATTCTGAAAGGATTCCATTTTTAATGCAATCATTTACTGCCTTTTCTACTGCTTCTGATAGGGGCATTTTTTCTGTATTCGCCCTGACCTGTGCCACATACTGTGCGTACTCCTTAAGCAGACGGCAGGTATCCAACAGTTCCGAATTGTGCCCAAGATTGATGTTGTACACAGTCACGGATAGTTCCAGTGACGGTTCATCCAGTTTCTTTTCGAAAGAGTCCGATAGATACAGAATCTGCTGCTCCGGTTGAAAGTCTGTCCCGTTGTAAAACACGACAAAACGGGGCGCCGGAATCCTTATGAGAGTCTTACTGTATAAGTTCTCATCTTTAATGCGATTTTGCAGTACACTTGTTACATAGAGCAGGTCCCGCAGCGGCATATTTGGGTTGCAGGTGGACTGATGCTCATAAAGGAGCAGTTCAAAATCAAACACAAAGGAAATGTCGTTTTTATAGTTCATGTAGACCGCGTTTTCCAGCGTGGTGATTTCCAGATAGTCAGTCTCCGCATAAGCAGTGCCGTTTAACGCATTGTACAGGCTCAGCAGATTTTCCTTTTTCCGGAATATCATACGGAATACGGTGTCTTTGTAATTGCGGTGTACACTTGTTTCCTGCCGGGGTGTTTCGTTTGCTTTTGTTTTTTTCATTCTTGTGTCCTCCTTGATGACAGCGACAAATTCTTTTCATGAAAGAAATTGTCTCCGATACAGGAGAACTGTTCCAGATTCTCCTGCTTTGTAGTTGGTTGATTGGAATCAAAGCATGGATTTTCTGAAACTTAGAATGGCAGTCGAATTTTGAGATAAACTGCCATAGAACTTTGTGAAATGTTTTCGTTAGAAAATATGCTTTTTTATACTATAGCATGTGTTGAACGAAATTGTAAATATATTTTTAGAAAAAATGGTAAAATATTTTCTTTTAGCAGCTCTGCCAGTCTTGCTGCACCGATTGGAAGCGGTAAAGAATGGAAATCAAAATTGACGATTGATAGGGATGTGATATACTAGTGTGAAAAGTATTTTAAGTCACAGCAAACTGTGATAGGGAGATTACCATGGAAGTCAGTTTAGTCAGGGCGGACATTTCCCATGCGGAAGAAATACACGCCATGCAGATCGAAGCGTTTCGGGAACTGTTAGAGAAATATCAGGATTTTACTACCAATCCCGGCGCGGAAAGCGTAGAAAAAGTGCAAGCGCGCCTGCAACAGGACACTACTTATTTCTATTTTATTTGTCTGGGGGAGACAAAGGTGGGAGCGGTCCGCGTCGTTGACACAAAAGAATCCGGAAAAAATAAAAGGATATCGCCTATTTTTGTTTTACCAAAGTTTCAGGGCAGGGGCATTGCGCAGGAAGCGATCCGGCTCTGCGAGGAAATGCATGGAAGGGAACATTGGAAGCTGGACACCATTTTGCAGGAACCCGGGAACTGTTATTTGTATGAGAAAATGGGCTATCGGCGGACAGGCAGGACGGAAGTTATCAATGAGAGACTGACGTTAGTGTTTTATGAAAAGCGAGGGTAATTACAGATTTTTTATCCTTTCAAGGTTACTCGTTTTCCCGTGTCAGATTATTCAGCCAGAGAAATTTTTTGTACCGTGGATAGAGCCACGGTAATTTTACGATTTCATCAGCCATCATAATTATATAAATTGCCATGACCGACCAGTGGAATACAAAAGTTCCCAATAAAGCAAAAGGGAGTGAAAAACACCATGTTGCATAGAAAACACTGATCGCATCATATTTTGCATCTCCACCGGATGGAAAGATTCCGCAGACAATAATCGTATTCACGGAATATGCAAAAACGTAAAATGAACTGAAGATCAGCATAGTGGTTAAGTAATATTTTGCATTGTCGGAAAGAACAAAAAAATGCGTTACAATCGGACTAAGAACACAGAGCAGCCCCATGTGGATACCTCCTGTCCAAAATGAAATATGACAGAATTTTTCCCCATATTCTTTTGCTTTATCAAACATGTTTTTGCCCAGCAACTTGCCGGTTATAATGCCTGCTCCGGAAGAAATTCCTTTGCACACGCAGGTAATCAATTCCTGCGCCACAGAAGTAATGGATGCAGCGGCGGTTGCATCTGTCCCAAGATGCCCCATGATTAAAGAATGCATGGAGAAGCCCAGTCCCCAGGCAAGGGAGCTTGCCAGCATAGGAAGAGCAATTCTGAACATATCCTTTATCACAATTGACGAAAACCATTTCATACTCTGTCTTTCCAAGTGAATGCTTTTAGGACGGTAGGATTCCACAATACACCAAATCAATGCGATTATTTCCACTACAACAGTAGAGTATGCTGAGCCGTTTGCCCCTAAAGCCGGAACACCTGCAATCCCGTAAATAAGGAAAAAATCAATCGTCATATCCGCTATCAGCGTGGCGACAGATATAATGACACTTTTGGTAGCATTTCCTTCTACTTTCATCACCAAGAAATAACATTGTGTGATGCCGCTGAAAAGGTATGAAAAACTGACTACTCTTAAATAGGAGGCTCCAATACGAATCAGTTCTGAATCATTGGTGTAAATACGCATAAGCTGTTTGGAGAAAAATAATGCTGCGGCAAAGAAAATTATCGAAATGAAAAAGGCGTATTTCACAATCGTGCAAAACAGGTTTTTAACCATTTGTCTATCGCCTTTACCCCAATATTGGGCAATTAAAGCGCCGCCCCCGCTGACCACAGCACCAATAAATAAATTCATAATAAATGCTATTTGATTTGCCAGCGACACCGCCGATACTGCGTCCTGTGTAAGCCGTCCCAGCATCAATGCGTCTGACGCCCCAACCAGTGCGACTAAGAGATTTTGCAAACCGATCGGAATAGCCAGTGTCAGCAGTTCATGATAAAAGTCCTTTTTTCTTCTCTTTTCATTTCCCGTTCCTACCAATAGTTTTATAATGAGTTTCCTGTGCTACTTGGGCAGATTTCATGGTACAGCCATGTTTCTGTTATCCTTCCTTACAATGTAAGTGCAGTCTGTCCATTCACTTGATCTTTTACAAGAAAACTTTTCTGTGCGCCCTGTGTCAAGGTATCCGTATCTTTCAGTTCCCCGAGTAAAATCGGCGAATCAGGATTATGGTATTTATAGTTGTCAAAGGCTTTCTGCGGGTTCTTGTTGGCATAGCAGTATTTACAGCCGTTCATACAGGTATCATACGCGCCGATATCCCGGCTTTCGATACAGTGGCAGCCCTGTCTGGTGCCTTTGTGCTTTCGGTCTTTGAAGCGGACACCGTTGGCATTTCCCAATATGTCAAACGTCATACAGCCGGAGGAATGGATGTGGTAGCGGGAAAAGTCGCCGTTTGTTCCGCAGGTCTGTAGTAGCATGCCGTTTCTTTCCGCAACCGCGCCAAATCCTTTTGCCAGCGCATCCATGTCCTGCTCTGACAGAGGGATCAGCTCCGGCATATTGCGTTCCAGCTTTTGATACATTTCCACAAAGCTAAAAATGCAGCGGTCGATATAAGGGGAAAGTGTTTCTGCCATAGATTCAAAGGTTTTCAAATGCCGCCCGACGGTATATTCTTTTGTCAAAAGAACCGGATCATACCGCCATGCGATCCGCTGTTTTCCGACGATTTCAGACAGTTTGATTAGGGTTTTCATGCTTTCCTCTATGGAGGGAACACCCGGCTCGATCCCTTTTCCGTAAGCAGTGATCGTGTAATGAAAGTAAGTATGGAAACGATCTGTGATTTCATGCAGGCGCGGCAGGATCGGCTTGTAATTCTTAGAACAGAACACAACACAGTCCACCGTGTCGGGGGTCAGTTCGTAACGTGTCACTTTATTGGGAAACAGAGGGTTTCGTGAAAGCACATACCCTTCCGAAAAGCGATTCAAAAGCCACTGCGTATAATACTGGACGGTATCTGTCCGTCCTCCCGTGTTGATAATCATGGGTTCCTCCCTTCCGAAGCGTTTTACGCCGATTGACATTAAGGTTATCAGACTTATCGGTCAATCTTTGGCTTCCGTGCCTTGATTAATCAGTTCCGTCAAATGCTTGGTAAATGTCCGAGACAGGTCGATGAGCTGCTTTTGTTCCTCTGGTGTAAACATGGACATTGCCGTATCTTCAGCCCATGTGATGTGACGGACTGCCTTTTCGTAATGCGCCATGCCCGCCCCGGTCATCTGCACCAGCTTTTCCCGCTTGTTTTCTTTCCGCTCTGTGACAGTTACATACGCGTCTTTCAAAAGGTTCTGTATGATGAGATTGACGGTCTGTTTGGACTGAAAGGTCCGGCTGCAGATATCCCGCTGCGTCACGCCGCCCTTGTCGTAAATATTGTCATAAAAGAGAACATTGGCGACCAGCAGCGTTTTCAGTAACATCCCGTTGCGCTTGGCGTATTCGTCATATAAAGCAAACTGCTCATCCCGGAATTTACAGTACAGGTAAGCGTTTTCCCTGTCTTTCTTCGTCATGGCATCACTCCTATGGTCAATTTCGGTACGGTCAATTTATTGACTTTAAGATAACATGTGCAAAATGGAATGTCAAGAGGAAATATGGATATGATATTTTGGAAGGAGAAGAGTTTGGAAGCACTTAGGGGAGGAGGCGGGGTATGTGAAATTGACGGAATATTCAAATAATCTGATAATTTAATAAGAAGTCTATATTTACAAATCCCCGACATAGGTGTATTATTGTATACATGTGGAACGCAAAGGGGCGCCAGATGCCTTTTTTGCGTTCCTTTCGTTTGTTTAAAACTGCTCTGACATGGAGGTAGGTTATGTTTGACGTAAAAACAACCATCCCGAAATCCCCGCTCTATCGGGCGGAATTTGAACACGACAACTGCGGTATCGGCGCCTGCGTGAATATCAAAGGCAAAAAGAGCCGCGCCATCGTGGAGAATGCTTTAAAGATTGTGGAGAATCTGGAGCATCGTGCCGGTAAGGACGCGGAAGGAGAAACGGGAGACGGTGTGGGGATCCTCACGCAGATGCCCCATAAATTCATGGTGAAGGTGACGAAGGAACTCGGCTTTTCCATTGGCGGCGAGCGCGAGTACGGCGTGGGTACCTTTTTCTTCCCGCAGGACGAATTACAGCGCAATCAGGCGAAGAAGATGTTTGAGATCATTGCGCAGAAGGAAGGCGTAGAATTTTTAGGCTGGCGCGACGTGCCGACGGTGCCTTCCGTTCTGGGACATAAGGCAGTAGAGTGTATGCCCTGCATCATGCAGGCTTTCATCAAAAAGCCGGCGGGTGTGGAGAAGGGCCTTGATTTTGACAGAAAGCTCTATATCTTAAGAAGGACTTTTGAACAGTCCACGGATGTGACTTATGTGGTCAGTCTGTCCAGCCGGACGATCGTATATAAGGGGATGTTCTTAGTAGGGCAGCTTCGCACCTTCTTTGCGGACTTACAGGATAAGGATTACGAGTCGGCGATCGCTGTCGTGCATTCCCGATTTTCCACGAACACGAATCCGAGCTGGGAGCGGGCGCACCCGAACCGCTTTATAGTCCATAACGGAGAGATCAATACCATTCGCGGCAATGCGGATAAGATGCAGGCCCGCGAGGAGAATATGGAGTCTGAGCATTTGCAGGGGCAGATGCACAAGATCCTTCCTGCTATCAACGCTTCCGGATCGGATTCGGCTATGCTTGATAACACGCTGGAATTTCTGGTGATGAGCGGCATGCCCCTGCCTCTGGCGGTGATGATTACCATTCCGGAGCCTTGGGAGAACAATAAGACTATGTCCCAGAAGAAGAAGGACTTCTATCAGTATTACGCGACCATGATGGAGCCTTGGGACGGGCCGGCATCGATTCTTTTCTGCGATGGGGATATCATGGGGGCGGTGCTTGACCGAAACGGTCTACGGCCTTCCCGCTACATGATCACGGACGATGATACCCTGATTCTCTCTTCGGAGGTGGGCGTGCTGGACATCGACCCCTCTAAGATTGTGATGAAAGAAAGACTTCACCCCGGCAAGATGCTGCTGGTGGATACGGTACAGGGAAGGGTCATCGATGACGACGAACTGAAAGAGAAATATGCGTCCGCCCAGCCTTACGGCGAGTGGCTGGACAGCAAACTTGTCACTTTAAAAGAGTTAAAGATACCGAACCAGCGCGTGCCGGAGTTTACCGGCGAAGAGAGACAGCGCATGCAAAAGGCCTTCGGCTATACTTACGAGGATTTAAAGACCAGCATCCTGCCGATGGCGAAAAACGGGGCGGAGGCGATCGCGGCTATGGGCGTGGATACGCCGATTCCCGTACTCTCGAAAGCGCACCATCCGCTGTTTCATTATTTTAAGCAGTTGTTTGCGCAGGTGACGAACCCGCCCATCGACGCGATCCGCGAGGAGGTGGTGACTTCCACTACGGTCTATCTGGGTCAGGATGGCAATCTTTTAGAGGAGATGCCGGAAAATTGCAATATGCTGCGGGTACATAATCCGATTTTGACCAGCACCGATCTTTTGAAGATCAAGACCATGAAGGCGGAAGGTTTTAAGGTGGAAGTGATTCCGATCACCTACTATAAGAACACCAGACTGGAAAAAGCCATCGACAGGCTGTTTGTAGAGGTGGACAGAGCCTACAGGGAAGGGGCGAACATCATCATCCTTTCCGACCGGGGCGTGGACGAAAACAGGGTGGCGATTCCGTCCCTGTTAGCGGTATCCGCCTTGCAGCAGCATCTGGTCAGCACCAAGAAAAGGACCAGCGTGGACATCATCTTAGAGTCTGCGGAGCCGCGGGAGGTGCATCATTTTGCGACCCTGCTCGGTTTCGGCGCCTCGGCGATCAATCCCTATCTGGCGCAGGAGAGTATCAGGGAGCTGATCGATAATCATATGCTGGATAAGGACTACTATGCGGCGGTGGATGATTACAACAGCGCGATCCTGCACGGCATTGTAAAGATCGCATCCAAGATGGGCATCTCTACCATCCAGTCCTATCAGGGTTCGAAGATCTTTGAGGCGATCGGCATTGACAAGGAGGTCATCAATAAATACTTTACCAATACAGTCTGCCGGGTGGGCGGCATTACCTTGAAAGATATCGAAGAAGAGGTGGATACCCTGCACTCCATGGCGTTTGACCCGCTCGGTCTATCCAACGATCTGACGCTGGACAGCACGGGACATCACCAGATGAGAAGCGGCGCGGATGAGCATCTGTATAATCCGGAGACGATTCATTTACTACAGGAGTCAACCAGACGCGGCGACTATGAATTATTTAAGCAATATACCAAAGCGGTCAATAATGAAGAGAGCATCAAGAATCTTCGCGGTCTGATGGACTTCAATTACGCGAAGAAACCTGTGCCGATCGAGGAAGTGGAGAGTGTTGACATGATTGTCACAAGATTTAAGACGGGCGCGATGTCCTACGGTTCCATCTCCAAGGAAGCCCATGAGACGATGGCCATCGCCATGAACCGCCTGCACGGCAAGTCAAACTCCGGCGAGGGCGGTGAAGATAAGGAGAGGCTGACGGTGGGAGCCGACGGCTTAAACCGCTGCTCGGCGATCAAGCAGGTGGCGAGCGGCCGCTTCGGCGTCACCAGCGAATACCTAAACAGCGCGCAGGAGATTCAGATCAAAATGGCGCAGGGCGCAAAACCCGGCGAGGGCGGACATCTTCCCGGCGGCAAGGTCTATCCGTGGATCGCGAAGACGAGGCACTCCACGCCCGGCGTAGGCTTGATTTCTCCGCCGCCCCATCACGATATCTATTCGATTGAGGATCTGGCGCAGTTGATCTATGATTTGAAAAATGCCAACACCAAGGCGCGCATTTCGGTGAAACTGGTTTCCGAGGCGGGCGTTGGTACGGTGGCGGCAGGCGTGGCCAAGGCCGGTGCGCAGGTGATACTGGTATCCGGCTATGACGGCGGCACGGGCGCGGCTCCCCGCAATTCCATCCACAACGCGGGGCTGCCATGGGAGCTGGGACTGGCGGAGACGCACCAGACCCTGATTCAGAACGGCCTTAGAAATAAAGTTCGTATCGAGACGGACGGGAAGCTGATGAGCGGGCGGGATGTGGCGATCGCGGCGATTTTGGGAGCGGAAGAGTTCGGATTTGCCACGGCGCCTCTTGTGACCATGGGCTGCCTGATGATGCGTGTCTGTAATCTGGATACCTGTCCGGTGGGCGTGGCGACCCAGAATCCGGAACTGCGTAAGCGCTTTACGGGGAAACCGGAGTACGTGGAGAATTTTATGCGCTTCATTGCACAGGAACTGCGGGAGTACATGGCAAAGCTGGGCGTGCGCAAGGTCGATGAGCTGGTGGGCAGGACCGAGCTTCTGCGTGTGAAAGAGAACCTGACCGACCGCCAGCGCAAGGTGGATCTGGATCTGATTTTAAGCAATCCTTACGAGGGGAGCAAGGAGAAGTTCATCTTCGATCCCAAGCAGGTATACGACTTCCATCTGGAAAAGACACTGGATGAAAAAGTACTGTTGAAGCAGCTTTCCGGAGCGTTGGAGAATGGACAGAAGCGCAGCCTTGAGGTGGACGTCTCCAATACCGACAGGACTTTCGGCACCATCTTCGGTTCCGAGATCACGCGGAGATTCGGTGATGGGCTGGAGGAGGATTCCTATCACATTCTGTGTAAAGGTTCCGGCGGACAGAGCTTTGGCGCGTTTATTCCCAAAGGACTGACACTGGAATTGGTGGGCGATTCCAACGATTATTTCGGGAAAGGCTTGTCCGGCGGCAAACTGGTGGTCTATCCCCCGCAGGGTTCGACTTTCAGGCAGGACGAAAATATCATCATCGGTAACGTGGCGCTCTACGGCGCGACTTCCGGCAAGGCCTTTATCGCCGGCGTGGCGGGCGAGCGGTTCTGCGTCAGAAACTCCGGCGCGATCGCGGTGGTGGAAGGCGTGGGCGACCACGGCTGCGAGTATATGACGGGCGGACGTGTGGTCGTCATCGGCTCTGTGGGTAAGAATTTCGCCGCGGGTATGAGCGGCGGTATCGCCTATGTTCTGGATGAAAACAATGATATGTACACAAAAACGAATAAGGAAATGGTGTCTTCCTATGAGATCACCTCAAAATACGACGTGCTTGAATTAAAGGAAATGATCAGGGAGCATGTGGCCTGTACCAATTCCGTCAAGGGCAAGGAAATTCTGGATCATTTTGAAACCTATCTTCCTAAATTTAAGAAGATCATTCCGCACGATTACGAGATCATGTTAAAGCTGATCGTGCAGATGGAGGAGAAGGGCCTAAGCGCGGAGCAGGCGCAGATCGAAGCATTTTATAAGAAGGATAAGGAGGGGGCATAAACATGGGAAAACCAACGGGATTTATGGAATATGAGCGCAAGGTTTCCGTGGATGTCAGTCCGAAACAGCGCATCAAAAATTTTAAAGAGTTTCACGAGCATCTCTCCATGGAAGAGCAGCAGAAGCAGGGCGCAAGATGTATGGACTGCGGCGTACCCTTCTGTCAGTCGGGCATGACGCTGTGCGGGATGACTTCCGGCTGCCCCCTGCACAATCTGGTGCCGGAGTGGAACGATCTGGTCTATATGGGCAACTGGGAGCAGGCTTATCTGCGCCTGCATAAGACCAATAACTTTCCGGAGTTTACGTCGAGGGTCTGCCCGGCTTTGTGTGAGGCGGCCTGTACCTGTGGCTTAAACGGCGATCCCGTCTCTACCAAGGAGAACGAGTACGCCATTATCGAGAATGCTTACGAGAAAGGCTATGCGGCGGCGAAACCGCCCAAGGTGCGCACCGGTAAGAAAGTGGCGGTGGTGGGCAGCGGTCCTTCCGGCCTTGCCGTGGCGGACCAGCTCAACAGGCGCGGCCATCTGGTGACCGTCTTCGAGCGATCTGACCGCATTGGTGGCCTATTAATGTACGGTATTCCGAACATGAAGCTGGAAAAGCACGTCATAGACCGCAAGATCAAAGTCATGGAGGAAGAGGGCGTGACCTTTGTCACAAACAGCAATATCGGCAAGGATGTGAAGGCGGAGAAGCTGTTGAAAGACTTTGACCGGGTGGTGCTTTGCTGCGGTTCTTCCAATCCCCGCGATATCAGCGCGCCCGGCAGGGATGCTAAGGGCATCTACTTCGCGGTGGATTTTCTGACGGTCAATACCAAGAGCCTGTTAGACTCCGATTTTGCGGATAAAAAGTATGTGGATACCAAGGATAAGAACGTGGTCATCATCGGCGGCGGCGACACCGGCAATGACTGTGTGGGTACGGCCATCCGCCACGGCGCGAAATCCGTGACCCAGATCGAGATGATGCCCAAAGCGCCCGATACCAGAGCCGAAAACAACCCGTGGCCGGAGTGGCCCAAAGTCTGCAAGACAGACTATGGCCAGCAGGAGGCGATCGCCGTTTACGGCCACGATCCCCGCATCTATGAGTCTACGGTGAAGGAGTTTATAAAGGATAAGAACGGAAATCTGAAAGCTGTAAAGATCGTCTCGCTGACATGGGAGAAGGACCAAAAGACGGGCCGCATGAACATGAAAGAAATCGAAGGCTCCGAAAAGACGCTGGATGCGGAAATCGTGCTGATCGCGGCGGGATTTCTGGGCAGCCAGAAGTATGTGACGGATGCCTTCAAGGTAGAACTGGACGGCAGGACCAACGTAAAGACCGAAGCGGGCAGATTTATGACCAGTGTGGACCGCGTCTTTACGGCGGGCGACATGCACACTGGGCAGTCCCTTGTGGTAAAGGCCATCCGTCAGGGCAGGGAATGTGCGAGGGAAGTGGACGAGAGTTTGATGGGGTATACGAATCTGTATGTGCAGTAGGCGTCTCTGAATTGACAAATCTCAGGAATCCCAGTATAATGGGAAACAAGCGGCCTTTCACCATGGAACGGCATACATTGGGGCTGACAAACTGAGAAAGAGATGGAATATTCCATGAGAAAGCAGCAAAAGAAACAGGCGGAAGAACTGCTTGCCCAGATGGAGCTTGCACACGAGCAGATACGGAAAGATATCGAACAGAAGAATATCGCTGCAGCGATAGGTCTGCTGGGAGATTGTCAGGACGCCGCCATTTCTCTGGGAACGATGATCGAAGGTACGGAAGGGGAAGGCCATCCCACCGTGATTTTGTTAGAAGAGTATTGCGAACTGGTCTACGGAGTCCATGAAGATTTGGCGGGCGGAAACGAAGCGTCCGCCAATAAAGTCTATAAAATATTGAAGCAGAAGCTGGTGAAGGTCTTCAACAGCGTTCAGCACGATATAAAAATTCGGCTGGAGGCTGTTTTTCTGCCGTATAAAGCCAGTATGTGGGACAGTCTGGAGAGCGTGTGGGAAGCGGCGGATGCCGATCCTGACTGCGACGCCTATGTGATTCCCATTCCCTATTATGAGAAAAATCCGGACGGCAGTCTGGGGACAGAGCATTACGAGGGGAATGAATATCCGGCTAATGTGCCAATCACCAGATACGATGAGTTTGACTTCGAAGCGCACCGTCCGGATATGATCTATATTCATAATCCCTATGACAGCTATAACTTTGTGACCAGCGTACATCCCTATTTTTATTCCGAACATCTTAAGCAGTTTACGGACTGTCTGGTTTATATTCCTTATTATGCGACAGCGGGTGGTATGAGCGAGGCCCAATCGCTGTGTTCGGCGTATCTTCATGCGGACTATATCGTGATTCAGGCGGAAAATTTTCGCCGCTTTTTTGATAAGGATCTGCCGGATGAGAAATTTCTTCCTTTTGGCTCCCCGAAGTTTGACAGCGTGATTCGTAAGTGCCAGAATCCGCCGGAACCGCCTGCGGTATGGAAGAAGAAAATGCAGGGTAGGAGGGTGTATTTTTACAATACCAGCATCAACGGCATGCTGGCGGATACTGACGCTTTTTTAAAAAAGATGAAGTATGTGTTTGACATCTTTCTCGGACGCGAGGACGCCTGTCTGCTGTGGCGGCCCCATCCTCTGCTAGAATCCACCTTTGAATCCATGCGGGCGGAATATAAGCCGGTCTATGATTCTTTGAAACGATGGTTCCTTGAGGCGGATATTGGGATTTTGGATGAGACCACCGATATGGAGAATACGATCGCTTTGTCGGATGTCTATATCGGGGACGGCGGAACCAGTGTGATTTCTATGTTTGGCGTGACGGGTAAACCTATTTTTATTTTTAACAATTATCTGCATACTCTGCCGGAAAAGGACGATTGGCGGGGAGAGCGAATGAATCTGCAGTTTAATGCATTGGGAGACAATAGATATCAGATCATAGGAAACGATCAGCTGTGGTTTTCGGAGAAAAATGATTACCATTATAGATTTTGTTTGGATTTGGGAACCGGATATTCAGCCGGCGGACATTATATGCGGGCGATGGAAATCGATGGGAAAATTTATGTGATTCCCAGAAGTGTACAGAACATGCTTGTAATTGAGGATAAGAAGATTAGAAAGGTGGAGTTTCAAACTGTCAATACACCGGGACCCGCGTTTATCAGTTACAGCTATTTGGACGACCATAAGTATTTGTTTCTGATTCCGGGACGTTATCCGTTTTTGATTCGATATCATCTGCATACGGGGAAGATTGACTATATTGAAGATGTTCAGCCATTTTATATGCGTCAGGTTGAAAATGAATGGAAATTAGGCGGTTACTGGTCATATGATAATGAAATATTGTTTGCTTCTCCTGAGGATGGACAGATACTCTCTTTAAATAGGGAAACGTTGGAGAGAAAGAAATACTGTGTGTCTGCCATGGATGGGATTGGAATACAGAGTTTTTCCAGATGTGGGGATGAAGAAGAGCTGTGGTTGCTGCCTATGAAAGGATTGAAGATTATCAGATGGAATCCAAGGACTGGAGAGAAACGGGAATACAGCGACGTGCCAGAAAACTTTAAGGTGGTACGATATCCCTTTGAAACGGAGAGTGATGAACATCCATTTATAAGTATTGTCTTTTTTAGAGAATATGGTAGCAAGCTGGCGCTGATTCAGCCAAACTGGGGCAATATGATTTTGTCTTTGGATGTAGAGGCGGATGAAATTAAAGAATGGGAACTGCCGATGGGCTTTGTGAATCGGGGTAAAAACGGGTATTTTCGGACGGGAAGCGTAGGTTGTTTCGTGATTACTATGGAACAACTTGGCAAGCCGGATTGTAGATTTTGGTATGCGCCGGAGCGGAAACTCTACGATATCAATGTCTTTACCGGAGAATACAAAGAGGTAGAGATTGAGTTTGACTATAACGATCTTCTGGAACACGAACCGGGCTTTTATGAGGAATCGGAATGGCTGCAGTACTGTCTGAAGGAAAATGCATTTAACTCTCTCAAAGATCTGCTGGATGATAAGATTACGGGTAATCCATTCGATAGGGAACGGCAACTGCGGGATTATGCTAAGGTCAATGCCAACACGGAAGGCACCTGCGGACAAAACGTTTATTCCTATGTGAAAGGTAAACTATTATGAAAAGAGTGATAACATACGGCACCTTCGATCTTTTGCACGAGGGGCATTACCGGCTTTTGGAGCGGGCGAAGGAGTTAGGGGATTATCTGATCGTGGGTGTCACCTCGGAAAATTACGATAAGGCCAGAGGAAAGCTTAATGTGATAGATTCGTTGGCTACTCGTATTGAGAATGTAAGAAAGACCGGTTTCGCGGATGAAATCATCGTGGAGGAATCGCCGGGCCAGAAGGTGCAGGATGTCAAAAAATACCGTGTGGATATCTTTACGGTGGGGTCCGACTGGGTGGGCGCTTTCGATTATATGAAGGACTACTGCGATGTGGTCTATCTGGAGCGGACGAAGAATATCTCCAGCACCATGCTGCGGGTGCAGAACAAACGCATCCAGAGAGTGGGTATCATCGGTACGGGACGAATCGCGGAGCGGTTTATCCCGGAAGCCAAGTTGGTCAGCGGTATCAATACGCAGGTAGTGTATAATCCGCATAAGGAGAGCGCGGAGCGGTTCGCACAAAAATGGGAGATTGATGCCTGCGATACTTTGGAAATATTTTATGAGGCGGTGGATGCTGTCTATATCGCGACGCCGCACGAAACCCACTATGATTATATCAAAGCCTCTCTGGAGCATGGGAAACATGTACTGTGCGAAAAACCGATGGTTCTCAAGAAGGCACAGGCAGAGGAACTGTTCCGCTATGCGAGAACGCATGAATTGATCCTCTTTGAGGGGATCAAAACGGCATATTGTCCGGGATTTAATAAGCTTTTGGGAGTGGCGTGCAGCGGTACCATCGGTGCGATCCGCAATGTGGAAGCCTGCTTCACAAAGCTGGAGAATCCGGCAAACAGGGAATTGACAGATCCGCTTTACGGCGGCAGCCTGACGGAACTGGGCAGTTATGTGATGCTGCCGATTTTGAAACTGTTGGGAGAGGATTACGAGGACATCCGTTTTGACGTGATCCGGGGAGAAAACGGCCTTGATCTGTTTACAAAGATTTCCGTACGCTATCCCAAAGGGATCGGTACGGCGACCTGCGGTCTGGGTGTGAAGTCGGAAGGGCGGCTTTTGGTGGCCGGCACCAAGGGGTATCTGATCGCGGAGGCACCTTGGTGGAAGACCTCTTATTTTGAAGTACACTATGAGAATCCGTTAGAAGTAGAGAAGTATTCGGAAAGGTTTTTGGGAGACGGTCTGCGTTATGAGATCAGTGACTTCCTCTCCATGATCAACGGCAGAAAGAGCAGCGAGTTTAAGCTGACTCGCAGCGAATCAGTGGTGCTTGCGGACATGATGGAGCGTTTTTTGCAGGCTGAAAATCGTTAACCTTTTAGGAGATATATCATGAAAATATGGGCGCACAGGGGATGCAGTCAAATGTATCCGGAAAATACGCTGCTTGCCTTTGAAAAGGCGGCGGCCATCAAAGGGCTGGAAGGAATCGAGCTTGACATTCAGATGACAAAGGATGGCGAACTGGTTGTTATCCACGATGAGCGGGTGGACAGGACTACCGAGGGAATCGGATTTGTGAGAGATTTCACGCTTTCTCAGATCAAGCGGCTGCATATCTATGCGGATGTAAATCCGAGTCAGGAGATTCCGACCATGCGGGAGACGCTAGACTTGCTGGAGCCTGCCATGCGGAGAGGATTGCGGATAAATATTGAATTAAAGAACAGCGTATATCCCTATGAGGGCATGGAAGCAAAGATCGTGGAATTAATCGGCAAATATGGATTGCAGAAGAATATCGTGTATTCTTCATTCAGCGCTCTCTCTTTGGAAAAACTGCATGAGATAGAGCCTGAGGCGGAGATTGGGATACTGAATGGAAAGGTTTCGAACTGTTTGTTTATGCTGAGAGGCGGTTGCGGCGCACAGGCGCTCCATCCGCATTGGCAGGGGATCGATTTGCCGGCGGGGCGGTTGGCGGGATATACGGTCAGAGCTTATTTTTCGGGACATCTGTATCCGGAGAAACCGACCGGTACGAAGCTGGATCTGGAGGCGCTTGAAAAGAAGGGGATTACGGATGTATTCCTGAATGAGCCGGAACGGTATCTTTGATAATAGCGGCATTTTTGGCGAAGCCTCTTCTTTACATGCCTTAGGTATGATGTTAGAATGGGAATAACAAAGACTTGGCATGGAGGATGTGGAATGCGGTATTTCAATACGGAAGGGCTTTGCGATCCGGAGATTCATTATATGGTGAATCTTGACAAACGACTGCAGACGATTAGAGAACGCTTTGTGGAGCGGGGAAGCTATTTTGTCATCAACAGGGGAAGACAGTATGGAAAGACGACGACCTTGTGGATGTTGGACGAATATCTGAGAGATGATTATTATGTTGTTTCTCTGGACTTTCAGGTGCTTAGTACGGCGGACTATCAGGATGAATATGCCTTTACCACGGCGTTTATGAAGGTGTTTGGAGAGGCGCTTGAGGAGTGGGAAGACGCGGTCGATGTGCAGGAGATTGTTCACACATTTCTGGCAGACCGGGATGAACGTAGATGCGGTTTCAAGTGAGATTTATCAGTATACATCCGGCTATCCATTTTTGGTGTCTTTAATCTGCAAGACAATAGATGATACACTATCGGAAAAAGATGCTTATTCCGGCAAACAGAGTGGTTGGAACAGAGACGGGATAATGGAAGCGATAAATTGCATTTTGAAGACAAACTCTCCGTTGTTTGACAGTATGACCAAGCAACTTGATGCCTATCCGGATTTGCGGGACATCCTTCAGGATATTATTTATCAAGGGAAAAGAGTTCCGTTCAGTCCGGATAGCAAGTCGATCAACATAGGATTAATGTTTGGCTTTCTAAAGGATTGGGATGGACGGGTCGTTGTAGCAAACCGTATTTTTGAAATGAGAATGCTCAATATGTTTATTGCGGAAGAAGCCATAAACAGTGGTGCATTTCAGTACGGTGAGAATCATCAGCCGCAGTTTATAAAAGAGAACCGTCTGGATATGGATCTGGCGCTTGAAAAATTTGTGGAATATTTCACGGAGATTTACGGAGATAACGATGAGAAATTTGTGGAAGCTTATGGCCGCAAATTCTTTCTCCTGTATTTAAAACCGATCATCAACGGCACGGGTAACTATTATCTCGAAGCACAGACCAGAGACTCTTCAAGGACTGATGTGATCGTGGATTATCTGGGGCAGCAGTATGTGGTGGAACTGAAGATTTGGCGCGGAAATGAGTATAACGAACGCGGGGAAAAGCAGCTTGCCGAATATCTGGATTATTACCATCTGGATAGGGGATATCTACTCAGTTTTAATTTTAATAAAAATAAGGCAACGGGCGTGAAGGAACTGCGGATTGGGGATAAGACAATCGTGGAAGCGGTGGTGTGAGGTTTTATTCAGAATATTAGAGAATAGATGTGTAAAATAAACGAAAAAGCGTTTGCATAAATCTGAAAATGTTATTGACATCTTAGTGCAGACTCGTTAGAATGGAAATATCAAAGGAATTCTAACAGTTGTGCGTTCAGCACATTCAAGACAACTTCTGTCGGATTTTTTCTTTGAAACATACCAGAAAACGGCAGGAGAAATTGAGCGGTACAATTTGTTGCGGCATATTCTATCCTGCCAAATAAAAGGAGGATACCATATGTCAAGACAAAAGAAGAAACATGCAAACAGTAGAGTCACTCAGCAGAAGCAACGTAGACAAAATAACAAACAGATGCAGAGGAATGTGAAGGACAGGTTGTTCCGTTATCTGTTTGAAAAAGACAGAAATGCGCTTCTGGAATTGTACAATGCGCTGAACGGAACAGCATATAAGGATTCATCGCAGCTTGAGATTGTGACAATTGAGAGCGCGGTTTATGTGGTGATGAAGAATGACCTTGCTTACATTTTGTCAGGGACGTTAAGCATGTATGAACACCAGAGTACATACAGTTCGAATCTTCCGGTACGTTTTCTAATCTATCTGGCGCAGGAATACCAGATAGTGATTGAAAAAGCGGAGAAAAGTCTGTACGGAACCGGGCAGATTACGTTGCCGACGCCACAGTGTATTGTATTTTATAACGGTACGAAAGAGATGCCAGAGGAGACGACGCTGAAACTGTCGGATGCCTTTGAGAATAAGGCGGTGCAGGCAGATGTGGAGCTGACTGTGCGGATGCTCAACATCAATTGCGGACACAATAAGCAACTGATGGAGAAATGCAGGATTCTGGAGGAATATGCGGAATTTGTAGCCGTTACGCGTGAGTGTATGCGCGGAGAGAAGGAGCTGCAGACAGCTCTGAACAGGGCGGTGGATGAGAGCATAAAGAGAGGTATCCTGAAAGAATTCCTGATGAAGAATCGTGCGGAGGTGTTGGGAATGTTATT
>DKUU01000037.1:94750-94980 GCA_002490835.1 Lachnospiraceae bacterium UBA7196
TGAGAGGACGATACGGAGTGAGGGCAGAGAAGAAGGCAGAGAAGAAGGGATTCGTTTGAGTATAGAAATCCTTCAGGAAATGAACCAGACAAGAGATGATACTAGGAAAAAGATAGCGGAGAAATATTTAATCTCGGAGGATGAAGCGGAACAACAACTTCTTCTGTATTGGAAGAAATATAAATCTCCGGTGAAGGATGATCGAACGGAGGTGTTGGGAATGTTATTAG
>DKUU01000037.1:95287-130211 GCA_002490835.1 Lachnospiraceae bacterium UBA7196
TGAGAGGACGATACGGAGTGAGGGTAGAGAAGAAGGAGAGGGAAAGGTTAATCGGCTTGGCATTTTGTTGACAGAGGCAGGCCGGAGTAATGATTTCCTGAGTTCTCTGTCGGACAGGGAACTCCAGAAGCAATTGTTTGTGGAGTTTGGACTGGAAGAAGTGAAGTAGAAAGTATAAAATAACCAAAGAGGCAGCAGGCAGGTATGTGAAGGAATGCTGCGTCTGACAATTGTATGTGTTAAATATAGTATTGAAAGAGGGCTGCTGTGACAATGGTGAAATGAACAGCAGTCTTCTTATGTTATCTTGGAAAGTTTATTTCGCTATGATTAAAGAACGTAGTCTTGTTGGCGCACCGACAGGCTACATATTTGTGTTTTACGGTAAAGTATGATAAAATGAATGACGATATAAATATAGTACATATACATGAATGGCGGATTGGAAAAGAAGGTAAGATAGGTCTACAGGCAGACCTATGAAGTTGGAGGCATCGGGATGGTTACAGATTATCAGAAAATACGCAATGCAATTGAAGATGCCCTAATTTGCGGAAAATCCCATTTCATCATTTACCCATATGGGGAATATGGCGCCTTAACCAAACAGATTTTGAACGATAGTTTTGGAATAACAGAGGATTATGTGATAGACAACAAACTCTCCCGGTTCAATCGTAATATCAAAAATTTAAATTTTTGCGGCAGTTTAGATAGAGATAAATATACCGTTTTATTAACCTGCGCAAATCCGGATGTGTATGCTGAAGTTCTAGGCAATTTAAATCCATATTTTTCAAAGGATGAAATCGTAGAAATATTTGAGGTTCAGGCGGCCAAAGATGCTAAAGCAGACTCGCATAGGGGGGGGGGTAAAACGAATCTTGGAAAACACAGTTATGGTCCGTTATGTGATTTGTGTAATTCTAGCTTTTTGGAAAGTATAGGAGCGTTTTCAAGCTTAGCCGTTGGGGCGACGGTGGTAGTGAATCATCCGGTTAATGCGATATCAACACATCCGTTTTTGTACTGGGATGTGCCGGATACAGTTGGTTATTTCCCCGGAGTTGCTCATAGACCGAAAATTCGTCCGATAAAGAAAGCGCGAATTGGAAATGATGTTTGGCTTGGGCAGAATGTCATTATTACAAACGGAGCGTGGATTGGAAATGGTGTCATTGCGGCAGCAGGAGCAGTGATTACAAAGGATGTTCCGGATTATGCTGTTGTCGCAGGGGTTCCGGCCAGAATCATACGATACAGATATTTACCGCATCAGATTGAGGCACTGAATAGAATAGCATGGTGGGATTGGCCGGATGAGAAAATCAGGGAATGCTACGATGATTTTTTTGAAGATGTAGATGTTTTTATCAGAAAGCATGAAAAGGATAATGAAAAGTAATGTAGCAATAAATAGTTTGAATAGTGGGAAAGAGACGTGATGAAAGACGAGAATATAACTCACCGGCAGCATAGCCTGACGATGGAAGAAATAAAAAAACTTCACGATGTGGAACTTGAGCTTCTGGTGGAATTCGATCGGATTTGCCGCAAGCATGATATTCCTTACAGCATTGATGGAGGGACGCTTCTGGGAGCTGTCAGGCATAAAGGATTTATTCCGTGGGATGATGATGCGGACGTGATTATGAATAGAGCGGCTTATCAGAAGCTGATGAAGGTCTTGGATGGGGAACTTGATAAGGATAGATTCTATTTTCAGGATATGAAGCGAACCAAAGGATACCGTTGGGGGTATGGAAAGCTTCGGCGCAAAAACACAAAATTTGTGAGATTAAATCAGGAGCATATGCCATATCCGCAGGGAGTATTTCTTGATGTCTTTGTCTGTGATAATGTGCCTGATTCCTATTTGTTTCGCTGTATATGCAATTTTCAATCGTTTCTCTTTCGCAAACTTTTTTACGCAGAGGTGGGAAAAGTTAATGCGATTGGATTTGCGAGAGGTATATATATCTTATTAGGTATAGTACCGGAAAGGACGCTTAAAAGGCAGTATTTCAGATATGTGAGATTTCGAAACAGAGTACATACTGACTGGGTAAAATGTTTAACGTTTCCGGCATGTAATAAAACTTATGGATATAAGAGAAGCTGGTATGAAGATACGATAGATATGTGTTTTGAGAATGTAGTTTTGAGGGCAAGCAGAGAGTATGAGGAATATTTAACTTTTTTGTATGGAAACTATATGGAGTTGCCGCCGGAAAACAAGAGAAAGATACATCCGGTATCGCAACTGAGACTGCCTTGACGGTTAGTAGATATAAGAGCATATATTCAGAGGAGTGTTTGTTATGAATAAAATTATGTTTGATGTGCTGTGTCAAATAGCGGCAGACGGGGAAAACGTAAAAGAAATCGCCAGAAAATTATTCAAACCTTACGCAATCGTAGAGGAAGCTTATATTGCCTTGTGTAATGATGCTTATGTGGAGCATGACAATATAACAGAATTAGGGACGGCGTATTTAGAAGAGCATGCTATAAAAAATGCGGTGATTTTGGCGGCGGGCGTATCTTCGCGGTTTGTACCTTTGTGTTTTGAAAAGCCGAAAGGGCTCTTAGAAGTAAAAGGTGAGGTGCTGATAGAAAGACAGATTAGACAGTTGATGGAAGTTGGTATTGATGAAATCTATGTCGTCGTAGGATTCATGAAAGAAAAATTTGCCTATTTAGAGGATAAGTTTGGCGTAAAACTGATTGAGACAACAGATTTTAGAATAAGGAATAACCATGCCAGTGTATGGGCTGCGAGGGATGTTTTGGGCAATACGATCATCACTTCTTCTGATTTATACTTTAATGAAAATATCTTCCAAAAATATGCGTATGACGCATATTATTGTTCAGTATATAAAGAAGGAGAGACTGAGGAACGCGGAATTAGCACAGATATGTATGACCGGATTACGGGAACATATTATGGTGCCAAGGATGTATGGGTCACGTTGGGGTATGCCTATTTTAATAAACGTTTTTCCCAAAATTTTATAGAGATATTGAAAACGGAATTTGACAGGCCGGAAACCGTATCAAAATTTTGGGCGGATATTCAGGATGAACATTTAGAAGAGCTTTATATGTATGCAAAGAGGTGTGACAGCAATATCATATATGAATTTGATTCGTTGGAGGAATTAAGAGAGTTTGATGAAAAATATCAGACAAACTCAGATTGTTCTTTGATGACGCAGATCGCTGACAGACTGCGCACCAAAGAAAGAAATCTGCATAAATTCACACCGATTACAAAGGAAGATTTAAAAAAGGGATTTACCTTTACATTTGAGCAGAGAAAATACATTTGTAAACTGGAAGAAGATTTAAGAATCAAAGAAATAAATCGGTTCGATAATAAGATACAGGAACTGGTAAATATAACGGAAAGCTTTTCCTCGTATTATGACAAGACGCTCCCGCTTTGCGCGGCGGAAAACGTCATTTCTGATTTTGGGAAAATGCCGTTATCCATGGGGTTTCAGGAAAGATATATTGTCGGGAATACCTATTCTTATGTGGAAGACAATAATTTTATCGGGAGCAATTATTTACTGCCGTTTTATGAGATGATTTCGGAGCAGTGTGAGAGGATTTTCGGAGCTAAATATACAGACGCAAGAACGCTGACTGGAATGAATTGTTTGATGATCGTATTGATGTCACTTTCTCAAATTGGTGATAAAATATTGATTCTCGGAGGCGAGAGCGGTGGACATGCATCCGTCAAGCCGATTTGTGAGCGCTTGGGGCTGCAGGTAGGAGAAGTTCCTTACCGATACGATCAGTATGATCTGGATTACGATGAATTGAATTTGATCCTTAAGAAAGAAAAAGTAGATTTCATTTTGCTGGCGCCGTCTGATATTATAAGACCTTTGCAGGTAGAAAAAATAGAATTGCAGGACACGGTGTTATTGTATGATGTCAGCCAGATTCTTGGATTGATTGGGGCCGGTCTCATACATAATCCGCTTATGGATTTTGAAAAGATTGTTATTTTTGGCGGTACACATAAAACATTTCCCGGACCAGCCTGCGGTTTGATTATGACAAACAATGAAGAACTGCATGCAAAGCTGGAAATCAATATTAATCCTATTTATATCAGACACACGCAGATGCATCAAAAAGTCTGTCTGCTGTTTACGTTGGTTGAATTTGAAAACTTTGGTAATGCGTATCAGGAGCATATTGTAGAATTGTCGAATGCGCTAGGTATGCAGTTGGAAAAACGAGGATTTCATATTGCTAAATTTGGAGATGCTTATTCAGCCACGCATGAGGTGTTTATAAAGACCGATCAGGAAATGATGGATCGTATTTTCAATAGAGGCGTGGAGTATGGAATCACACTGAATAAGAAAAAGAAAAAGTTGTTTGACGGTTTTGGTATTCGCTTGGGAACACAGGAGATTGCCCGGTATAATTGGCCGAAAGAAGCGATGGACGGTGTGGCTGAGATCATTGCGGAGATTTCAAAAGAGGAATTTGACGGGATGAAGGTAAAGACATTACTAAATCAATTGCCGGGGAAAGAAATACAATTTACCTTTGATGAGACGGTGCAGGCGTATTTCTATAAATTTTTGTAAAAGCAAGTGTGTTTTGCAATCATATGTAATAACGGATGGAGGAATAACCGGAGTGGATGAAAAGATTAGCATTATTGTTTTAATCTATAGGGTAGAAAAATACCTAAAGCAGTGTATTGACAGTATCCTTAATCAAACGTATCAAAATTTGGAAATTATATTAGTTGATGATGGATCGGATGATTTATGTGGTGAAATATGTGATCAATATGCTCAAATGGATGGTAGGATTAAAGTAATACATAAAGAAAATGGCGGTATTGATTCCGCCAGAAAAGCGGGTATTCAGGCGGCTACTGGTATTTATGTGGGATATGTTGATGGAGACGACTGGATAGAGCCAACAATGTATGAGAGATTAATCAAAATAGCAAAAGATAATGACGTGGAAATTGTTGAATCCGGTGTTATTGACAGCTATGGCGATGTGTATGAATATAGAAAACCGTATTTTGAAGAGGGGTGCTACAAAGGGGCTAAGTTTGATGAGATTGCGCCTTATGTAATATATTCCGGAAGTTTTTTCTATTTTGGAATACAAACATATCTAGTAACAAAATTATTTAAACGAGATAAGTTTGTACAATTTCAGATGTTAGAGGATTATTCGGATAATATTACAGATGATCCTTTAGTTACTTTTCCGGCAATATTGTCATTAAGGTCTATTTTTATTACACATGAGTGCTTTTATCATTATCGGGTGAGAAATGATTCTGCAAAGCATTCTGTAAGAACTGATATTCCGGAAAAGTTGAAAATGGTATATGAAAACGACCAACCGAGATTTATAGGATGCAAAAGTGACGATTGCGTAAATAGACAATTATCATATTTATATATGTATTTGCTATTGGCAAAGGCAATATATGTGTTTGATGACAATAAAGACGACTTATATCTAAGGCCATATGGCGGCTTACAAAAGAATAGAAAAATTATTGTTTATGGAGCTGGCGTTGTTGGGATAAACTTAATGAGTTATATCAGGCAGGCCGAAGGGAATGTCATTTTTTGGGCGGATAAGAATTATAGAAATTTGGATGAAAAGCTTCAGGTTGGAAATCCGGATGATATTTTGTCACTTGAATTTGATTATATTGTGATAGGAATACTTAGTGAGAAAGCTGTTAATAGTGCCAAACGCCAGTTAGAAGATATGGGTATTCCAAAAGAAAAGATACGTTGGATTGATTCGAATTATATTAGTGATCCGGAAAAACTTTTGATGGAAGCACGGTATAACGACGAATATCTTTTCAGACATAAGAATATTCTATAAAATTTTTGACTGTAAGGGGGTAGTCGGTTTGATGCATATGAATTTAGTACAGAATATTTATTCTAAATTAATGGATGATACTTCTAAAAGAATTTTTGAGAAGCGGTTGTTGTATTCTATAAGTAAAGACCCACATTTTATTAGGGATATTATCAGAGAGTTGCCGGAAGGACAAGCTTTTGCGGAAGAAATAAAGAAGGGTTCAGATAATTATCTTTTCGGAGCTGGAGCATGGGGTAAAGAATTGGCGCATATTTGGGGGGGGGGGTGGAAAGGCTTCTTAGATAATAATGAAAATATAATAGGGAGAAGAATAGAAGGATTACCTGTGCTTTCTCCAGCAGATATTGACTCTAATGAGCAGGCGCGTGTTTTTGTTTCTACAAGATTGTATTATAAAGAAATTGTAGATCAGCTTCTTAAAATAGGAATAAAAGCAGAAAATATAGTTAATGTTGGGGCTGTGTTGGATGAAATGGCTTTGCGGCAATATTTTGATTTACAGGCAATGCCGCATGATCAGAGAGAGTGCTTTGTTGATGTTGGAAGCTTTGATGGGAAATCTTCTTTACAATTTATAGAATGGAGTCGGCAGTGGGAACACATATATTGTTTTGAGGCAGATCCCAGTAATATATGCAAAATAGAGAAGACATTGCAGTTTGAAGATAAGGTTACAATTATTAAAAAATTAGCATGGTCACAAGCGGGAACGGTTGGTTTTGACGCAAAAGGGAACGGTTCATCAAGGATAGATGACGGAGGTGATAAGGTTTCGGCAACAACGCTTGATTCCGAGTTGCAAGATAAGAGAGTTACATTTATAAAGATGGATATTGAAGGGGCAGAAAGTGAGGCGCTAATAGGTGCCAGAAATGTGATACAGAATCAGCACCCCAAACTGGCAATAGCAATGTATCATAAGGCAGAGGATATTTTGGCTGTTTTACAACAGATTATTGAGTATAATCCAGACTATAATTTTTATTTGCGTCATTATTCTTTGACGGATTCGGAAACTGTTTTGTACGCAATATAAGCTGCTGTTATGATTCATATATGGGGGCATATTAGAATGCAATACGGATTAGTAAGTGTTATAGTGCCTATATTCAATATGGAAGAATATGTCGAACAATGTATAGAAACGCTTGTAAATCAGACATATGAGAACATCGAAATACTTCTTATTGATGACGGGTCAACAGATTCTTCGCCGCAAAAGTGCGCGGAGTGGGCCAAAAGAGATCAAAGAATAGTATTTTTGCAAAAGAAGAATGAAGGACTGTCGGCAACCCGGAACTATGGAGTGAATCACTCCAGTGGAGAATATTTAATGTTTGTTGATTCGGATGACTGGGTTGATAAAGATTATGTTAAAAACATGATAACGGCAGTATCTATAGAAAAAGCGGATGTGGGAGTTTGTGATTATTACAGAACGGATCGGTCGGGAAATTTGCAGTATATTTCCTGCAACTCTGCTTTGAATGGCCAGTATACAAATGAAAAGTATTTGTTATTGTCGAATCCATCTTCGTGCAATAAGATAATTAGAAAAAAATTTTGGCTGGAGAATGAGATACAATTTCCAAATACTGTTTCTGAAGACACAGCAATTTTTCCGCTGCTGATGCTGTTAAGCGAGAAAGTGGCGGAGGTGAAAGCCCCCCTGTATTACTATAGAAAATATAGAGCAAATAGTATCACCAGTACAATTGAGAATCGTATGTTGTTTGCGGGAGCGTATCAGACAACGGTAGATTATTTCCAACAGTATTCTATTTTTGAAAAGTACAAAAATCTGTTATATCGGTATTTTTTGGAATGGTCAAGTAATTCGCTTTCTCCGTGTCTGGGAAAGGTTGATGATGACTATTATAAAAGAATAAGAGCAACTTACGATAAATTTTTACAGAATAATTTTGCAAATTTTCCATTAAAAAGAACAGCAGTATTTGGAGGCTATAATTTAACCAAGATAGCTAAATTAACGAATCTTTTTGCGGATCCATACGTGCGATTTCAATTTTCAAGTATTATATCCTTAAAAAATGTGATTGGGTGTGAAGCTGAAATTGTACCACGGCACAAAAATGTTTATCGTGATTTTATGTTGGAAAGAGAGTATCATAATAAGTTTTATTCTGTGTTGGATGAAGAAAAACCGGAATATATTTTAATTGATTTTATAGAGGAACGGCATGATTTGGTAATAGATGACGGACTGTATTTTACATATAGTGATGCGCTTCAAGAGAGTGGCTTTTATAAGGAGCCTAATCTGTTGAGAAGGACGGAGCTTGCTTGCAAAAAAGTTTGGGAGAACGCATGTGAGAGCTTTATTGGTGAGCTTAAGAAGAGATTCCTGCCGGAGAACGTTTTTTTGATAAAAAGTTATTTAGCAAAGGAATATGGTGATCGTCAGGGCAGGAAGGCGTACGAAAATATTGAGGACATTGAAAGAATAAACAACGTGTTAGAACAATACTACAGTTATTTTGAGGATCATTTTGAAGGAATACATGCGATTGAGGTTTTCAGCGATCCAGCTTATTTTACAGATTATAGATATGAATACGGCTGTTTTTCATGGCATTTAAATGATGAAATGAATTATCGGATAGCAAATAATATTGATGCTTTGTTATAGTTTTATATGTTTTAAGGGAGATTTGATACGATGAGATTTATTATTTATGGTGCGGGTAAACGTGGTAAAGATGAATTGATTGCATTAGGAAACGAAAATATTTTAGCATTTGTTGATCGCGATCCTGCTAAAGTTGGATCAACATATATTGATAAACCGGTTATAGATGTGCAGCGGGCAAAAGAAATGGATGCAGAAGCGGTGTGTGTAGTAACACCAGTGTTTGAGCGGAAAGCTATTGTTGAATATTTGGAAATGAGCGGGATTAAAAATTTCCTTTTTATGTCTCCGTTTGATCAGATGCTGCTTTATACAGAAGGAAAAATGTATTCTTGTGTTTGTGAATTATACAGGAATAGGAATATTGGTATTTACGGTATATCGGCCGGCTCGATTTTGCTGTATGAATACCTGATAGAGAAAACAGAGGCAAATATATGCCTGATTCCAGAGGATACTTTAGATAATACAAGGTATGATTTTTTAAAAAGCCGTATCAGAGTCTTGGATTGGGATGAAGCGGTGAGGGATATAGATGTCGTGATCAGTACAGTTCTTTACCCGAAGGAAGATGTTATAAATGCTAAGAAATATACAGGAGAAAATATTATATATTTATCTGCACAAACTCTTTTTGAGAAAAACGTAACGTTTTGCAATCATCAGATTGAACGGTATAAAAATATACATAAGCAGCAGAGATGTTTTATTGTTGCGACGGGCCCTAGTTTGAAAACGGAGGATTTGGACAGGCTGCATCAGCAGGGTGAAGTTTGTATCAGTATGAACCGGATTTACAATATTTTTGATAGAACAGCATGGCGTCCGGATTACTATATGATTGAAGATACGAAGATGATTGAAGACTTGAGGAGAGAAATTGCGGATTTGGATTTGCCGGTAAAATTTGTGCCAACTGTGCCGGCATGTTTTTGGGAACAGAGCAATATAAAAAATGTAGTGCAATATCAGCTTGCGCTGTTGGATAACGGGGAGAGTATGCCGCTCTTTTCATCGATTGCGGAACATTGCATTTACGAGGGGTCAACAGTCACCTATGCCTGTATTCAGATGGCGGCCTATATGGGATTTGAGGATATCTATCTATTGGGTGTTGATTTTAATTATTCAAGTAATCTGTATGATGAGAAGAATCATTTTCAAGGCTATCAGAGTGATAAGAAGGTACGATTGAATGTAGTAACTCCAAAGCGAATGGAAGTTGCATATCAATGTGCGCGAAATTATGCGGAAGAAAATGGGATTCATATCTATAATGCGACACGCGGCGGGAAATTGGAAGTATTTGAGCGTGTGGAATTTGATGACTTGTTTTGAGAATGCTTTGATTTCGATAGGGAAAATGATATGAGAAAAAGATCGATTGATGAATGTGCAGTGTATGAATTATGCGGTGAGATAGATACGATAAATTTTTCAGAGATTCGTCATCTTTTTTTAGAGAAGACGGCAGATATCATTTACCTGACACGAAAGGGTCAAGTACACGGAATTGTCTGTATGGGAGATGTTCTTCATCATATGAAGGACGGGAAAGTTGCGATAGTAAGGAATTTCACTTTTTTGGAGGATTTTCAAGATGCTTTCGCAAGAGAAATATTTAGTAAAAGAGAAAATGTTCAAAAAATTCCGGTGTTAAAGGAAGGCAGGCTGGAAGGGGATTATTCTCGCTGGGATGATGCAGAGACAGAATGGATCAAATGGGTTTCAAAGCAGGAGTCAGCATGGAACAGGCTGAAAAAATGGCTGAAGATAAACTCCTATCAAAAATTGTATATCCTTGAACCTGTGAGAGAAAAGCAGGAAGCCGGGCAAATTATTGCAGAGGTGTTGAAAGCGAGAAACATAAAAGTGTGTTCGGTGAATAAGGCGAAATTTTGGGAAGCTGTAAGCAATGCAGAGAAATGTATGATGATTACGACAGATCAGGACGAAGAGCGTGGAATGATATGTTTGAATGAAGCGGATCATAATGTGACAAGCGATAATTTGGATATGATTACGTTCACTACATTATATGATATATTAGATAAATATGACAGACAGGAGAGAATAGGACATTATAGCATCATTTTTGAAGGGGGGGGGGTTAAAGAAAATAGTCTGGAAAGTTTAAAAAGGAAAGGCGTACATATTCTGGCTTTTTACAATGATCCCTATTATATATCAGATGATATAAAAACCGTTGTCAAGAAACAGGCAGAGGATAAAAAGAGATTTTGTTTGCAAGATGGGGATTTTTGGGCGGTTGATACCGAAGCAGGAAAAGAATTTTTCGCAGAGTTATTAGAAAATAGAGATTATGCAGAAGGAGTGGCTCAAAAAGAAATTTTGCAGGGACATATGATGCACAAAGACGGAAAAGATTGTGCGTATCCTTATTACACAGTGGTGAATGGAAAAAGAAAAACATGCTATCAGCCCCAAAAATGGAAAGGTACGATTTATATGTTCGGTATGTGCCTGTTCATGGGAGCTTATCTTGAAAATCGTTATACGATAGCCAGCTGGTTACAAAAGAAGCTGTGTGACGAGGGATGGGATTATCGGGTAGAAAGCTGTGGATCCTATGAAAATGTTTATGAGGTGATGCAGAGGACGGAGTTTCAAGAGGGAGATTTCGCAATTGTATGGACCGGAGAGAATAGATTTCCGGATATAGATTCTATAGAATTGAAATCTATTTACGAAGAGAATGATATACCGGCCAGATGGTGCTTGGGATCATTTACGCATGTGAATCACAAGGTAGCAGAGATTATTGCAGAGACATTTTATCGGAAAATGGAACCAATTCTGCAAAAAGAAGCTGGTAAGGCAACACAGGATAGGAGAAAGATTGAATTTACTGTTCAAAATTATAGAAATATAGTAGGGAATTATATAAAGGGAACTTTTCTCAACAGATATTTTACAAAAGATGAACAGGGAAAGCGCATCAAACGGGGATGCCTGCTTATTGACTTAGAGGTAGATCCAGTCGGGTATAAAGAGATTGTGCAGCGCGCATGTGCATATGTCGAAGAGCTGGTCATTGTAATTCCGAGACTTATAAAGAAATCCTTGCATTGTTTCGAAGAGTATGTTTTGACAGTGATGAGGTTATTTGGAGAAGCATCTAAAATAAAAGTGATTTCCGGAGATATGTATATACCATATTATAACTTTTTTCAATCCTTTTATCTTTCAGAAACGATTTTGGAAGAACAGGCAAAAATGGACGCAAAGATATTTGCACAGTGTATTGCGGAGCCGTTAAATATTGTTTGCCGATTTGAGCGGGGAACAGAACTTAATAATGCTAAGCTGGAGAAATATGCTGCAATTTTAAAAAAAGAATTGCCTAAGTACGGCATCCAATATATGGAAATAATATGTTGATCCTTTAATACGCAACAAGTGGAAATAATCAGATGAATGAAAACAATGGAGTAGTAATAAAATGAAAACAGTAGCAGTAGTTCCAATGAAACTAAATAATAGACGTCTGCCTCAAAAAAATACAAAGAGCTTTACAAATGGCAGGCCGCTTTGTCAGTATATCCTTTCGACACTGCTGGAAGTAGAGGAAATCGAAAAAGTATATGTATACTGTAGTAATCCGGAGATACGGGAATATCTTCCGGAAGGAGTAACGTATCTGCAGCGATCAGAGTCTCTGGATCAGGATAGCACGAAAATGAATGAAGTATTACAGGCCTTTGCAAAGCAGGTGTCGGCGGAAGTTTATGTTATGACACATACAACAGCTCCTTTCATTACTAAGGAGTCTATTCGAAAAGGGATACAGGCAGTGCAAAGCGGGGAATATGACTCAGCCTTTGCGGCAAAGAAGTTGCAGGATTTTTTGTGGAAAGATGGACAACCTTTTAACTACGAATTGGATAATATCCCCCGCACACAGGATTTACAGCCGCTGTTTGAGGAAACAAGCGGGTTTTACATATATAGGAGCGAAGTGATGACGCGTAATAACCGTCGTATAGGTGATAAGCCTTATATCGTAGAAGTAGGAGAGATTGAGAGTATTGATATTGATGAGGCGGAAGATTTCATGATAGCAGACGCCGTATATAATCACATGTTCCGTGTGAATGAAAATAAATTGTATTTCGGAGATGACGATGAATAATGTACAAATTTTAGACTGCACTTTGCGAGATGGCGGATATTGTAATCAGTGGAAGTTTGGATATCAGAATATACATAAAATCATCACCAGTTTGATGAAGGCGAATATTGACATTATTGAGTGTGGGTTCCTTACAGACAGGGGGCAGTATGATTGTGATGTGACAAAGTTTTCTACTGAGGCGGAATTACATCCATTTTTACAAAAAGGTGATGAGAAACTGTTTGTCGCCATGATGAACTATGGCGAATATGATGTTGGAAAACTTCCACAGCGAAGTAAAGATGGATTAGATGGTATTCGAGTGGCGTTTCATAAAAGGGATATGGCAGAGGCGGTAGAATTATGCAAAGAAATTCAGAAGAAGGGTTATCTGGTTTTTGTTCAGCCTATGGTTTCTGTCAACTATTCAGATGAAGAATTTCTGCAGCTAATCAAAAAAATTAATGAATTTACTCCGTATGCTTTTTACATCGTAGATAGTTTTGGAATGATGAAAGAAAAAGAGTTGATACGCTTCTTTTATATGGTGGAACACAATTTGGAGTGCAGTATCCGAATTGGATTTCATTCTCATAATAATATGCAGTTAGCGTATTCAAATGCACAGAAACTTGCTGTTTTACATACGGATCGGAAGCTGATTATTGATACATCTGTATATGGTATGGGACGTGGAGCGGGAAATCTGAATACGGAATTATTTGTTGAGTTTTTGAATGAAAATATAGGCTCATCTTATGAACTGAAGCCGTTATTATCCATTATTGATGAAGTGATAAATGAATTTTATCAGCAGAATTACTGGGGATATTCTTTGCCTAATTATCTGTCTGCCAAACACAATGCGCATCCTAATTATGCAAAATATCTGGATGATAAGAAGACGCTGACGGTTGAGGATATGGAATCAATTTTTGAGATGATGGATGCTGCGAAGTGTGTTGATTTTGATTCTACGTATATAGAGAATTTATATATACATTATATGAACCGAGGCAGGGTACAAAGTGAGCATGAAGAGAAATTGCGAGAGATACTAAATGCGAAGAGAGTGCTTCTGATTGCGCCGGGGAAAAGTTCGACGGAGGATCAAGAGAGTATCAGACAGTGCATGCAGGAAGATGATGTAATTGGAATAAGTGTTAATTTTGAATATCGTTATGCGGAAACAAAATACATTTTTTTGAGTAATTTAAGGAGATTCAGAGAGCTGGAGAAAGATAAATATAAAAAATGTATCGTGACGTCTAATATACCTGCTGTCCATGCCTATTATCAGACAAAATACAGCGATTTATTAAATGATGAAGAGGCAGTTAAAGATAAGGCAGGGTTAATGGCAATCAAATTCTTGATGGATTATGGAGTAAGAGAGATTATACTGGCCGGATTCGACGGGTATTCTCATGATACGAAAGAAAATTATGGTGAAAAACAAATGGCATTTTATACAAGAAATGCAGTGTTGGATATTATGAATGCCGGAATGAGTAAAGTGATAAAAAGTTATGCGAAGGATGTCAAAATTACTTTTTTAACGAAGGAAAAATACATTACTTTAAAATGATGTTTTATTTTGGAAGTATGCAATGCGATATCATAACAGGATTAAAGGGGCTGAAGCTATGAAGATACCTAAGATTTTGTCAATGTATTTGCCTCAGTTTCATAGGGTGAAGGAAAATGACGAATGGTGGGGAGAAGGGTTTACCGACTGGAATACAGTTAAATTAGGGAAACCTTTGTATTCAGGGCATGAACAGCCGGTAGAGCCTCTTGCGTATTATGATTTGCTAAATAAGGATGTGATGCGTCAGCAGGCAGAGGACATGCATCGGTATGGAATAGACGGAATGTGTTTTTATCATTACTATTTTGAAAATGGCAGGATGATATTAGAAAGACCTGCGGAGAATTTGTTAAAATGGGATGATATAGATATGCCGTTTTGCTTTTACTGGGCCAATCAGTCATGGATCAGATCATGGTCGAATGTTTCCGGTAACAGTTGGACAGAAATTTTTGAATCAACGGAACGTCAGGAAGGGACGGGAGTTCTGCTGAATCAGGCTTATGGAGCCAGAGCAAGTTGGGAAGCGCACTTTAGATACCTGCTTCCGTTTTTTAAAGATAGCAGATATCTTAAAGTTGATGGCAGACCGGTTTTTGTTATTTATGATCCGGCGGATATTGAACACTTGGAAGAAATGATAAGTTGTTGGAATGAGTTGATTGAGAAGGAAGGAATGCCGTCTGTATTTTTTATTGGAAACGGCGGAGATTATAATGTATTAGACAAAGCGATGCTGCATGAACCGATGAATACATGGCTTGATTTCTATGATAGAAAGTTTCAAAATCAGTACGGTTTTCAATTTTATTTGGATTATGATGAAGTTTGGGAAAAAATCTTACATAGATCATGTGTAGATAACAATGTCTATTTGGGAGGTTTTGTCGGTTTTGATGATACACCGCGTCGAGGCTATAAGGGAAAAATCATGTATGGAGCGACGCCTGAGAAGTTTCAGAGGTATATGACCAGACTGCTGATAAAAGCGGGAAATATGGGGAACGAATTTATATTTATTAATGCTTGGAATGAGTGGGGAGAGGGGATGTATCTTGAACCCGATAAGAGATGGGGTTATCAATATCTTGAAGCTGTAAAAAAAGCTAAAGATTTTGTGGAAAATTATGGAGATATTGTCGGCGAGGCATGTTTGGATCATTCACTTCAAAGCGGAAATGATGAGGAAATTAAAAGTTTGTCCTTAAAGAGTGAAAGGTATAGAGGATATTGGAAAACCTCTCGCAGATGGATTGCTATTCATTTACGGGAGGAGACAATATGCAAACAGTTTTTGAACAATAAATACAGAAAAATAGCGATATATGGTTTGGGCGTGATGGGAGAGCTTCTGGTACAGGAAATGGATAAATTTCATATAGAAATTGCTTATGGAATCGATCAGGACGAGCATAAAGGCCGCAAATTCGATTTCCCGATATATCGGTTGCAGGATACGCTGCCAGAAGCAGATATTGTTGTAATAACAGTAAATTATGCCGTTGATAAAATTAAGCAGCAGCTTAGTGAGAAGATGGTATGCAGTATGATATCCCTGAATGATTTGCTTGAATTCGCACAACAAAAAATTGAGGATACTTAGACGCTTGGAGGATGATTGTGGAAAAGGGACGATATATACTCTATGGTATTGGCGGGGAGGCAGAACGATTTTTGTACCAAAATCAAGATATACTGAACAGGATAGCCTTTTGTATCGATAGAAATGACAAGAAAGAATTTTACAATTTGGATGTCTATAAATTGGATGCGGTTAATGTATGTGACTCTTTGGGAACGCATCTTATCCTTGTGGCTGCAGGTAATATCGACGTATATAGGGAAATAAAACAATGTTTAGTAGAAAGAGGATTGGAAGAATGGAAGGATTTTATCTGGTCGCAAACATTTAGAAGAAAAGTGGTTGTAATCAATGCTAATTGCCACGGAATTGCGGTGGAATGGTATTTGCGGCAGAGTGCGGATTTTTGCAACAACTATGTAATTTATCCGATTCCGGCAGTACATATGAATAAAGAAGGGGAAATAGAGGCCGGTTTATTGGAACATACGGATGTATATATTCATCAGGATATAAGAATGGAAAATAAAGCGGGATATAAATTGTCTGATGAATATGTAAGATCGTTTCTTCCGCAACGTGTAATTGATATCTGTATCCCTAACTTTGTTGGGATGGGGAGATGGATGTTCCCTGCGCAAGGAGACCTTGAAAAAGTGATAAAAATGGATGGGGGGGGGGTAATTTATGTCCTATATAGAGACGCTGTTTTAGATGAAGCGGCCGCGATGTTTCATTCTTATGATGAAATAAAAGAGTACTGGTTAAATTATAAGTATGACGCGGAACAAATGGATCATATGTTTTTAAACTGTATGCAGAAATTGAAGGAACGCGAAAAAAATTGGGATATAGAAATATATGATTATATTATGGGAAATTATAGGACAATCCCTTGTTTTACGGATGCGAGTCATCCGTCAAAATATGTTATGAAATTTGTGTGTAGGCAGATTGCGCAGATATTAGGTCTAAATGATATTAATGATGAGAATTATGAACCTAATATGGGGTTAAATGTGCCAATTATGAATAGTGTTTTGAAATATTATAAACTAAATTTTCAGTTACCTTGCGAGAACAGGAAAGAGTATTTAGGAAAATGGGCAGTATCTGAACCAGATGACTATATCAAAGCCTATCTTTGGTGGTATCACCAAATGCAAACAGACGCAGTGAAAAATTGAGTTTTTGGTTGGAGGAGAGAATGGAAACACGAAAAATCGGAGAGGTAGTTTTGGATTATCAATATTATAGATCGGATGTACATTATTCAGATGGAGATATTGAGAACACGTTATTGGAAGCAGCGCAAAGCGACAGATTACAGGAGCTTCTCGTGTCAGACAATAACTGGGCGGTTTTATATCACTGTTCAAAAATAAGGGAAAACATTCTTGATTGGTATCCCTTTAAAAAAGATGCTTCTCTTTTGGAGATTGGCGCAGGGTGTGGAGCATTGACAGGAATGTTTAGCAGGAAAGTTTCCTCTGTGACTTGCATAGAATTGTCAGAAAGACGTTCTCTTATTAACGCTTATAGAAATAAGAAGTGCAATAATATTAAAATAGTATTAGGTAATTTTCAGGATATTGAGATAACGGAAAAGTATGACTATATTACATTGATTGGCGTTTGGGAATATGCAGAACGCTATTTGGACGGTGTAAATCCTTATTTAAGTATGTTAGAGCGATTGAAAGGCTATTTAAATCCGGATGGAAAACTTTTGATTGCAATAGAAAACAAAACGGGACTTAAGTATTGGAATGGAGCCCAAGAGGATCATACCGGTAAAATGTACAGCGGACTCAATGACTATGTGGATGATGAGGGAGTGCGTACTTTTTCCCATCAGGAAATTGAGGATATGCTTTCGACAGTGGGATATGATGATTATAAATTTTACTATCCGGTGCCGGATTATAAACTGCCTGATACCATATATACGGACGAGCGTCTTCCGAAGCCGGGTGAAATACGTACTTATAAAGAAGATTTTAGTTCACCCAGAATTTATAATTTTTATGATGCGACAATACAGGATCAAATATGTCAGGATGGAATGTTTTCATATTTTTCTAATTCTTTTCTGGTTGAGTGTGGCGCTTTGCCGGAAAATGTCATTTATGCAAAATATAGCAGAACGATTCGTAAGGAGCCGTATGCTGTTTCGACGGTCATCAGCAAAAGGGATAAGGACTATTTTGTACAAAAGAGAGCAATGACGGTAGCAGCTCAGAAGCATATTGAAACAATGCTGACGAAGCAAGCCTGCGGTCTTCATAACATACAGGCAGCAAAAATGTATATGGATCATGGTACATGCGTGACAGAATATATTGAGGGACAGGATCTGGATAGTACATTATATCGATATCGAAATGATGTGGAAGTGTTTGTACATGAAGCAAAAAAAATATTTGAAACATATTTTAAGCCAACTGAAGATGAAATGATTGATTTTATACCGACGGATGAGTATAAAAGGTTATTTGGCGATGCAGTTATTAAGGAAGCAAAATGCCTGAAAGCAACAAATATTGATTTAATACTTTCTAATTTGAGATTGACGAGCGAGGGGAAAGTATACTGTATTGATAATGAATGGGTGTACGACTTCCCGATTCCCTATGGATATGTTGTTTGGAGAGCGGCTTCTCAACTATATACAAAATATAGTATTTATTTAAAAAATAAACTGCCACGAAACGCTTTTTTAGAGGCAGTAGGTTTAGAAAAGGAGTGCTTTGGAACATATTCCATTATGGAGAAGAATTTTATTAATAATGTCTGGGAAGAAGATTATAAGGCAAGATATAGGAAACCGAGTGCATCGTGTAAGATGCTTTTCAGATAACAGAGACTAGCCGGGGAATGGTATAATGAGTAAATTTGATGACATCTTTGAAAAAAACGAAACGATTATCTCTGATATTATTAATCGATTGATAGATTGTATGCAGATAGAAGAGATATGTATATGGGGAGATGTAAAAAACGAACTGAAATGGGTGTATCAAGCAACACGGCTGAAAAGAGTCGGTTGTATTCAAGAGTGTCAAGATTATGAACTGACATATATACAGACAGACTCTCGTGCTCAGCTTGCGGACATGCTGCGAAGTATAGAGGCATTGCGTGATAGTCAAAATTTTGTAATTTATCTGACAAGCAGAGGAGAATCAGATGACGGGGAGGGGGTAGAAAGCGGTTGTAGGTTAAAAACTTTTTCGGCGCTGCAGGGCGAGTTGTTTTTTGCCGGTCCGATCTTTGATTCGCCTATAGAGGAAGAGATTCCCGAAGATTTTAGGGCGCTGGCAATCATTCATTTCTATAATGAAGCAGATATATTAAAAAAGACAATTGAATATCTGTTATCACAAGATATAGATATTTATTTGGTTGACAACTGGTCAGAAGATGGAAGCTATGAAATTGCTGAAGCGGCATACAAGGAATATCCGGAGCGGATATTTTTAGAAAGATTTCCGGCGGCGGGGAAAACGGAATATTACGAGTGGTATAATCAATTAGAAAGAACAGAGCAGATTGCTAAAGAATTGCAATACGATTGGTTTATTCATTATGATGCCGATGAGATGAGAGTGAGTCCATGGAAAGAGTGTACGCTGCGGCAGACCTTATATCATGCGGACCGATTAGGATATAATTTAATAGAAAATACCGTGATCGATCATAAAATAACGGAAACTCAGGAAGATATCTTTATGAAAGATACCTACTTTGATTTTGGACATCGTGCTGCACATTTTAGGCAGACAAAGACATGGAAAAAGGCAGAAAAACTGGATCTTAAAAAGTCTGGGGGGCATTTGGCGGTAGTAGATTATCCCAAAATGTATCCGCTAAAGATACTAAACAGACACTATCCGCTCAGAAGTGTGGAGCAGGCAAAGAAAAAAATTTGTGTAGATCGGATACCGCGCTTCCAAAAGGAAAAGAAGACGAGACACTGGCATGCACACTATGATACGTTTGATGTAGAGCGGGATATCATTCATGAGAAATCCGGCTTGCTGCAATGGGAGAAAAAAACATTTGACGATTTGTATATTCCGCTGTTTTTGGGCTGTGGGGTAAGAAAAATAGTAAATGATATACATTTTGATTGTGAAATCTATAAAAATATGAGAGTGGTGCTGTTTGGCGCGGGAAATTGGGGAAAACAAGCGTACTTGCAGCTCATAAAGACAGCAGAAATATTATTGTGGGTAGATAGTACGAGCGAACAGTATGGTATGATTTACGGGATGAAAATTCAATCTCCCGAAGTGATTAATGGTGTGGACACAGATTACGCCATAGTGGCAGTGAAGAATGAGAAAGTGCGTAAAGAGATAGAGGAGATGCTGCTTGATAAAGGACTTAAAACTGGGCAGATTAAGTATATCGAGCGTACCGACTAAATGAGTTTGAGAATAGAAAGAAATATAATTGTGAAGGGTATGAGAGCATCAGATGAAAGAAGCGCTAATCAGTATTATTGTCCCTATATATAATATAGAAAAATATATAGTAAAATGCGTAGAGAGTATTTTGGGACAGACTTATAGAAACTTACAGATTATTTTGGTTGATGATGGCTCTACTGATAAGTCTGGAAAAATTTGCGACAGATATGCGCTGCAGGATAGCCGAATTGTGGTAATACATCAAAAAAATGGGGGAGTAGTTAAGGCACGTAAGGCGGGGTTGAAACTGGCAGTCGGAGAGTATACGGGCTTCGCTGACGGAGATGATTATATTGAAGCTGCATTTTACGAGCATTTATTGGAAGCGATGGATGATTCTGAAGTTGATTTTGTGCATACAGGCTTTATTAATGAAAAAAATGATTCCAGATTGATATGTTCTCCCCCTTACAGGGTTGTAATCACGAATAGTGATGACAAAATGAGTTTGATTAAGAAACATGTCATTCCGATTGGGAGAGGAAATGAGGTTTGGTATCCGGCTATTTGGGCAAAATTGTTTCGGACGAGTTTTATTAGAGAGTGTTTTTCCTGCGTTCCTGATAATCAGGTATTTGGTGAAGATATGATTGCATTTTGCAGATGCATTTTGGAAAGCCGAAAGTTTGTATTAAAACCTGACGCGGAATATCATTATTTATTCAGAAATGATTCTGTATCTAGGAAATGGCCAATAAATAGATTTTGGCTGGAAAGTAGTCTGTATAATGAACTGTGCAATATTTGGAAGGAATATTGCTGTTATGAACAGATGAAGGATCATATGGATAAATTCTTATATTTGCGAATGATTAATTGTATGAATGAAATTAACCGGGTTGGTTTGGGTACTAATAAGTATGTAATACCTGATATAAATCGTTTGTATGGAAAGCGAATCGTGGTATATGGGGCCGGAACTATTGGGAAAAACTATATAAGTCAGATACTGACACAGCCTCAGGTTACGTTAGTTGCGTGGACTGATAAAAAATTTCAGAAAACTAATCATGGATTATGCGTTATGCGAGAGCAGCTATTGGACTTACAATATGACTTAATATTGATTGCATTAAATAGCAATTCTAAAGCAGAGGATATAAAGAGTGAATTGATTGAAATGGGGATAGAAGAAAATAAATTGTTATGGATAAAGCCGAAAGCAATAAATCTGTTATAGGAGAAAATTTATGAACATTATATATTTTATGGGCAGATTAGGAAATCAGATGTTTCAATATGCTTTATATAGGTCGCTGGAGTGTCATAACAGAATGTTTGGAGTCAGAGCAAACATAGATTGGTATTCTGATAGAGAGGTCCAGAGTGATTTTGTATTGATGAAAGCCTTCTCAAATTTAAGGATAACAATTGATAACGATAGGACATTTGAAAAGAAAAAAGAATTTTATTTGAAATTGAGAAAAAACAGAGAATGGATTGCATTTTTTAATTATCATATTCCTTTTTTTTGTTTGTTTTTTAAGGAAAAAGTAGACGGTATTTATGATAAGAGAGTAAAGAAGCTGAAAAATGCGGCGATTGTAGGTTATTGGCAGACAGAAAAATATTTTAAAGATATAAGAGCAACTATTTTGCAAGATTTTACTTTCTCTTATGGTGAAGATAAATTGCAGGTTTGGAAAAACAAACTTTTGGAAGATGATCGATCTGTAGCAATACATATTCGAAGAGGAGATTATAAAAAACATATAGAATTATTTGGGAATTTGAGCGAAAGCCAATATTATAATAATGCGATTAAATATATTGGCACGAAAGTCCAAAATCCCCATTTGATATTTTTTTCGGATGAGATATCCTGGGTAAAATCTCATTATAACTATGAAGATGCTGTTTATGTTAGTCCGGATATGTTTGATTCGTATGAGGCGTGGTATGATATGTGTTTAATGTCATGTTGTGCGCATAATATTATCGCAAACAGTTCATTTAGCTGGTGGGGAGCATGGTTGAATAATAGGGAGGATAGGATTGTTATTGCGCCAAAAGAATGGTTTATAGGTAAAGAAACAACGGATATATGGTGTGATGATTGGATTTTGATGTAAAAATATAATGTGAGAATGTATTTTGAGGAGAATTAGCATGGATAAAGTGTTATTAACGATAATTGTTCCTATTTACAATAAAGAAAATTTATTACGGCAGTGTTTGGATTCTTTTGCCAGCAAAGAGTTCGAAGGCCTTTTGGAAGTGTTGGCAATCGATGATGGTTCAAAAGATGCTTCATTAACAATTGCACATGAATATAGAGATAAGTATCCAGAGATATATAAAGTCATAGGAAAAGAAAATGGCGGAGTTGGGTCTGTAATGAATTTGGGATTACAGAACGCTGAGGGTAAATATATAAAAGAAGTGGATGCAGATGATTATGTAGATATAAATGCCTTGAAAAAGTTACTTGTTTTTTTAAATAAATGCAATTCAGATATGATACTAACGCCGTATAAAGAGGTGAATGAGACCGGACTACATATTAAAACGCACTATATGACGGGCGTAGAATATGGTAGAGAATATTTGATAGAACAAGTTCTTGGTAGTTTTGGGATCAGCATTCAAAGTCTGACTGTTAAAAGAAGTGTATTACTTGATAACATAAAACAAATTACTCCAACCAGATATTATGTTGATATGCAAATTGTTTTTGAAAGTATTTATTATGCGAAGACGATTACAGTATTAAATTATACTTTGTATTATTATAGAGTGAATCAGGCGGAACAGAGCGTCAGTCTGGAGAGCTATGTCAAAAATAAAGAGAGTTTTAGAACGCAGACTGAGTTGAGTTTAGAAAGATTTTCCCGCGCACAAAATGATGGTATAACTGAGAATAAGAAGAGGTTAATGAAGGGTGGGGCCTGTGGATATAGCAAAATGCTCTATACTATTTATCTTATGGATAAATCAAATAATAGTAAGGAATGTCAACGATTTAATAATATATTAAGAGAAAAATATCCGATAGTCTATAATGAAATAGACAATGCCGATTTAATACATTTTTTAAGGACTAGAAATTTTGATGATTTAGAGGATTGCAAAAGAAAGATAGAGAATGAGATTATTGAACTAAAAAAAATGAATCATGGGAATGTTAGTCTTGGCGATGTGTATAATATGAAAATGATAGAAAACGCCAATATTGCGACCTACAGACTGCAAAAGCAAAGGGACAACTTCAAGGAGAAACTTAATATATTGAATTATTGGTTTATGAAATATCAGCAGGGACATACCGTCGAAAAATATTTAGTAAATCGAGGATTTGATAGAATTGCAATATACGGTTTTGGTGAGTTGGGGCAAAGGTTATATCAGGAATTATTGAACAGTGAAGTGAAGGTCGTGTATGGAATTGACCGAAAAGTAGTTTCGAAAGATGCTGATTTTAAAATTGCGGCATCGCCAGATATATCACAAGAAATTTCGGCAGTAATCGTTACAGTGATTAATGATTACAGTGGCATTGCATCAGAACTAAAGAAAGTGCTTGAGTGTCCGATTTTGCCATTAGAAGATGTAATATACGAGAGTTAATGAAATCTGTTGTGCAGCTAAATGAATCAAAGAATTACGGAAAGAGAGCTGGATGAATGTATTCATTTGACGTTTTTGATACCTTAATTACGCGACGTACTGCCGATCCCAAAGGAATTTTTATGTTGATGCAGGAGAAAATTAAAAGGAGTGGGAAATATCCGCTTTTTCTTGCAGATAATTTTTATGAATTGCGTGTGGGTTCGGAAAGATTGGCCAGATACCATGCCAGACAGGAGAAAAAGCAGGAAATTACGCTAGATCAAATTTATAAAGCGCTTTCCACGACGGCATGTATTACGGCTGATCAAATAGAAGAATTAGAAAAAATGGAAATAGAAACAGAATATAATAATGTCTTAGGGGTGCCAAAGAATATCGATTTTTTAAAGCAACTGGTAGGTGAAGGAGAGCAGGTTGTACTGATTTCAGATATGTACCTTGGCGAAAAAGTAATTCGCAGGATGCTGGAGCGGACTGATTCGATTTTTCAGGAGATTCCGTTGTATGTGTCTTCAGACTTTGGCGTAACGAAAGGGTCTGGAGAACTTTATCATATTGTAAGAGATATTGAAAAAGCGGATTATTTAAAATGGACACATTATGGAGATAACGACTATGCAGATATTGAAATGGCTGAGCAGCTGGGAATAAAAGCGGTACAGGTAACTATCGAAAAAGTGAAAGAGTATGAGCAACCGGACTGGGATTTATACCATCAATTGTCTGTTGGAGCTTCCAGATATATTAGAGATTGCGGAATTGAAAGTGTAGCGGGGGAGATTGGCAGCTCTTTGGCAGGCCCCATTTTGTATCCTTATGTGAAGTGGGTTTTGGAACAATGTCAGCTAAGGGGGATCAACAGGCTCTATTTTGTGGCAAGGGATGGCTGGATTTTACAGCAGATTGCAGACAGAATCATTCAAATGGAGCAATTTCAGATTCAGACACATTACATATATGGTTCGAGGAAAGCATGGAGACTGCCGTCATATAACGGCTCGATAGAGGATTTTGACAGGATTATTAAGTGGTCTAATATGGGAGAGATTTTTTGCTTAAATGATTTTGCGACGCTTTTTCAAATAGAACCGGAAAAACTGAAGGACGCGTTAGCGGATGAATACAGGTGGGGAAGCGGAAATCAGAAACTGTCAATGGTGCAGAAGGATAATATATGTAGACAGCTGCGGGAAAATGCAGCATTTAGAGAGTATCTGGTACAGAGTCAAAAAGAAAACAGAAGATTAGTTATCGATTATTTAAAACAGGAAATAGATGTATCTGATCCATATTTTGCGTTTGTGGAGCTGGCAGGCACGGGATTTACCCAGAAATGTCTAGCCGGTATTATGGAAAATTTTTATCAGGGAGAAGTATTTAATTTCTTTTTCAAATTAGATTATATTCAGAATAATACAAAATGCAGATTTATAAATTTCTGTCCGTCTGATTTGAGGAGAAGTTACATGCTGGAACTTTTGTGCCGCGCTCCGCATGGACAGACAAAATCCTATGAGAAAAAGGGAGGTCGCGTTGAACCGGTTCTTGAGGAAGCTGAGGGCGAACTGACGAGAGCATATGGATTAGAAGAATATAAGGAGGCTTTGCTTTCCTATGTGGAGCAGATAGAGAATACTTTTATCCAAAATAGCATTCGTGATATGGTGAATATACATATTGCTATTACGCATATCGGTACAATCGCGGAAAAGCCGCCGGAAAGGATCGCGGAGTATTTCTGTCATATGCCGTTTTCATCCGGCGGCAGGAGAAATACTGTAATCGAATTTGCCCCGCCTGTTACCAGAAAACAGCTAAGAAAGATTTATTTTTGGAAAAGTGTGGATAACTATCGCGATATTTATCAGGGAGATACGCTGGAGTATGCGCTGGTTGCTTCGCCAAAAGCTAAGCGGTATAGTGAAAAATGCCAGAAATACAGAATGAGCGGTATTGGGAAAAAATTGATTGATTTGAAGCGGTATCTTACGGGTAGTACAACTTATTTCTGTCCATGGGAGCTTTTGCATGGTAATATTGTTATTTATGGAGCAGGCAAGGTTGGACAAGCCTATGTGAAACAGGCGAAGCGAAAAAAAGCGAAATGCGATAGTTTGTTATGGGTCGATAAAAATTATCGTAAGCTGCAGGAGAAAGGGCTTGATGTAAAATCTCCAGAAGAAATCCGGGAAAGTCCTTTTGATAGAATTATTGTTGCGATACATGATAATTCAGCAAAACAGGAAATTGGAGAAGTACTTCGGGAAATGAAAGTGGAAACGGGGAAGATTTATTATGGATGATCGTCTATATAGAACAGTAGAGATTTTGTTTTTTGGCGCCGGAAAGAAAGGAAGGTACTGGCTTGATTACTGTAAAAGTTACGGGCTCGTTCCCATGGGAATGGTGGATAATAATCCGGCATTAAACGGTAGTATGTGCGATGATGTCAGGATATACGCTCCGGATAGTTTGAAGACGTTATCTTATAACCATATTTTTATTACCTGCAATCGTGAAGAGGAAATATATCAGCAGCTTATCGGTTTGGGGGTGCCGGATGAAAAGATCATAAAAACCAGACATAATTTTATGAATCATTTTTTATATTATGCGACTGAAAAATTAGAGCCATTGAAAAATTCTGTAAAAGCGGCAGCAGAGGGGCACAAAGAGAAAGTATTATTTGATCTGCAGAACGGTATGGTGCTTGGCGGTGTGGAAGCATGGACGTACAGTCTGGCGGAGATATTGAAGGATAATGGATATCAGGGACTGTATGTAACAACAGATGCAAAAGGCCCAATAGTAATGAATGAGACTTATCCGACGCAGATATTGACTTACGAAGGGCTTCCGGATGAGAAGGATAAGGTAGCGCTGTGTGTAAAAACAATGATAGAAAATCTGCCCTGTGTGATGGTCTGTAATTTTCCGCAAAATATCTTCTGGTCTGCATGTATCGTGAAAAGATTGTATCCGGATTCTATCAGGATCATTGCCGTACAGCATAGTGACGATGAGCTTTATTACGAGACGTATAGTTTGTGGAAGGATTTGATAGACGAATGTATGGTTATCAGTTCGCGCATTGAAGAAAAACTGATTATGTTAGGGATGGAAAAAGAAAAAACCTGTTGTTTGGGATGGGAAGTACCCTGTGAAGAAAATTTGAACAGGGTATGGAATATGGGGAAGGCGCCTTTGCAGATCGGATATGTAGGAAGAGTGACGAAGATATCCAAAAGAGTGGACTTCCTGCCTATACTGGCAGAAAAGCTTCGTGAAAAAGGAATCCGTTTTCAGATGAATATTGCGGGAGCAGGAGATTATGAGGAGGTTTTGAAACAGAAAATCGAGGAAGAAGGATTGAATGATTGCGTTAGGCTTACAGGATATATTGACAGAGAAAAAATTCCGGAGTTTTGGATGAAGCAGGATATCATGGCGGGCTGCTCTGAACGAGAGGGACATAGCATATCCCAGTCTGAGGCGATGGCGTCCGGGGCGGTACCGGTGATTACTGACGTATCCGGCGCAAGAGATGATGTGACGGACGGATACAATGGTTATGTGGTGCCGGTGGGTGATATAGATGCACTCGCTGACAGAATATGCAAGTTGTATAACGAGCGTGATTTGTTGGCGCAAATGGGAAAAAATGCGCATGAAACTATTTTTAGACGGCAACAAGAGATGAATGAGACAGCATTTTGGGATGAGTTATTAAGGAAGGTTTGGCAGTAATGAATGTGAGAGTATCGATTATTTTACCGTCATTAAATGTGGCGGATACTATCAGAGAATGTCTGAAAAGCGCAGTGAACCAGTCATTGAAAGAACTGGAGATTATTTGTGTTGATGCGGGTTCCACAGACGGAACGGAAGAGATTTTGCAGGAATACAGCCAAAAAGATTCCCGGATTAAACTGATACACAGTGAAATAAAAAGCTATGGCAGGCAGGTCAATATGGGGCTGGAAAGCGCTGTAGGTGAATATATTGCTGTTTTAGAGACAGATGACTGGATCGAACGGGATATGTACCAATGTTTATATGAGTGTGCCGTAAAGGATGACTTGGATTACGCGGCAGGGGATTTTGATACTTTTTTTAAACTGCAGAATGGATATCGATATTTTCAAAGAAAACATCTGTTTGGGGCGGACAGACAGGACTGGTATGGTAAGACATTAGATACTGACCAGCTTGCGACATTACGGGCATCGGATTATGTGTTGTGGAAAGGAATCTATAAGAGAACATTTCTAAATGATAATCATATCAGGCTGCATGAGTCGCCGGGAGCGGCCTTTCAGGATATGGGATTTTTACAGCAGGTCAAAACGTTTGCCAGAAAGGCGAAATATATTGATAGAAGTTTTTACAGGTACAGACAGGGAAGAGATGCGGCGTCTTCGGTCAGTCCGGAAGGACTCAGATATTATGAAAGAGAGTTTCAATGGATTGGAAATAATCAGGAGTTTTTCGACCATTTAGAGGGAATACATAAGAAATACTATTATTTTACGATGAGTATTTCTTTTATCACAAAATATGAACAGATTTTAGAAATTCTGTACGGTGACTGGCAGGATATCCGGCTGGCAGAACCCTATGAATGGTTTCGGGGGCAGATTTCAGACGCTATTAAAAACGGACTGTTAGAAGAATTCATGTATGGCAAAGAACAATGGAACAGACTGACGTTGCTGCTTACAGCGCGCAAGGAACATGCAAAGCGGTTTGCCGACATCAAACGGGATGAAGAAAAACGCGCTCGGGTGCTTCGTGAGATGACAAAGGAATGTCCGGTTGTGATATTCGGGTGCGGCATGCGGGGTGAAAAGTTCATGCTTTTATGCGATAAATATGGTATTCATATCGAAGCATTCTGCGATAATAATGCGGCGCTTCACGGCGGAGAAAAATTTGGATTTCGCGTGATTTCACCGGAGATGTTAAAGAATGAGATATATGATAAGAATGAGATGGTTCTATTATCCATGAAAGAGGGAAGAGAACAGGTGCGGCAGCAGTTGATCGATTTAGGAATCGGAGCCGACAGGATCATTAGTGACGTGTCAAATATTTTATGATGGAGAAAGAGTCTGGCGTATGCGTAATTTGCATTTTTTTGAGGACATGGAAAAAATTGAGCGTGTCATGCAAAAGAAAATGATGGAAAATCTATTTTAGGACCTCAATTCTAAGCGATTCCAAGCGGGTTGCCGATATAATATTAAATGGAAAACTTTTTATTGCCATGAAAGATTTCTGATATAGAGGAATGATGACATTTTATTAGAGGATTCGATACCCAATCCGGTTTTTGGAGAGATTAGTTGAATGCGAACCTTGATAATTTCATACTTACCTCCATGCCGGAGCATCTTTTTGCGACGTCACGCGAGCAAAATCTCAATCTTTACATCAGAAACAAAATATTATACGAAATAAAATTGACTTTTTGTCATCATAATGCTACGATAATAGAAACAAGGTAATAGTCGAAACGCAGGAAGGTGAAAAAATGTTAAAGATTTTAAAGGAGAAAGTGTTAAGGACAGATACAGAAATCAGAAAGCTGTACAAAAACTGTAAGTATGTATATATTATAGACAGCTATGATAAGATTATAGATGACGAGGGATATCTCTATTGTGTAAGTACATCTGACGAATCATATCATGCTTTGATTGATGAACGTGATAGATTGGAAGATGAAGGGAAAATATGTGTCCTTGGAGGAAGTTACAATAATGGAGGTGCGCTAGGTGTACAGTACGAATTTGAAAGATGAAAGATTTGTAGTAGATTGTATTAGTGTTTGGGAAAAAGGACGGGTCATTCAATTTACAGTTGATACAGGAGCGATGTTTACTTGTTGCAATTTTTCGGTATTAGGTAAATCATTACAAAAGAAGGATTTTATAAGTAATGAAATGAAACTGCTTGGCGGTTTTATTAAAGGGGAGCCGGTAATATTTTACAAATGTAGATTGAAGCAGTTTACTATAGGTAATATCGATATGGGTACGCAGAATATCTGGGTGACCTTTGACGAGAGAGTAACAGATACAGTGTTAGGGATGGATATCCTGCAGCAGGTTATTTTTACAGCGAATCCATATGATAAGAGGATATATTTTTGTAAGGATGCGGATGACTATAATAATCACTTTGAGTTGAAAACGGTGGCTTGATTTTTGAAAGTGAATGGTCAGCGAAAAATCTGATGAAAAGTATGGAGTTGTAGTACTGGTCATCAGATTTTTGTTTTTTCGAAAACTGATGAAGATTTCACTCTAAATAGAAACGGAGAAACTTTGTGAAAAAGGAAGTAATAACTGTAGTTTGTGTGCCATATTATAAAAAATTCGACCTGTTGGTACGGCTGATCGAGTCGATACAAAGGCAGACATTCCGCGACTTTATCGTTGTGGTCACGGATGACAGTGCGGATGACAGGGCGAAAGAATACATAGAATCTCTCGGTGAGTCGTTTGTTTATGAGAGAAACCGGCAGCAGAAAGGGCCTACCGCAAATTGCAATTACGCGATAGAAGTGGGCAGGCGTTATCATCCACGCTACATAAAAGTGATGCACCATGACGATTTTTTTACTTATGATGATAGCTTGGAACGAATGGTAGAAGAGTTAGAGAGGGATAAGGAAGCGATTTTTGTCGCCACAGGCGGTGCATACATAAGAGGAGGGGAAAAAATCTCCGGGTATCACATGACGAAGGAGCAGTTGGAATATCTGAGAGAAGACTTTTATCGTATTATTGAAAGAAATGTGATTGGGCCACCCAGTCTGCTTCTGGTACGCAATTACGGAATCTATATGGATGAAAATCTGAAATGGATCGTAGATGAAGAATGGTATTTTAAACTGTTGGAATATCAGAACCATTTTGCCTATCTGGATGAACCGCTGGTTTCTATCGGTCTTGACGATGGGCGGGTGACAGATGCCTGTACGCAGGATCTGGAATTGCTGGAAAGAGAATTTGCTTATACTTATGTGAAACATTTTCAGATGCAGGACAGCCGCTTTGACCCGATCGTGCATAATTCCAGCAGAGTTTACGACGGAAAAAGGCAGCAGGGATTCTATCTGCAGGGAGATATTTTTGCAATCATAAGAGATGCGGTGCGCGACCAGAGGAAACTTGGACTCTGGGTAGGGGAAGAAGGCTGCGAAAAAGCGGAGAAAAATCTCAGGGAAGCATTGGGAATCCGGTTTGATTTTTATTATTTTGAAGAGGGATTCGAGGAAGAACGGGAAGGCGTTTTGCCTTTGGCAGAACTTCTTGAGCCGGGGAGCAGGGTGATGTGGATTATCCTAAAGAAGCAGGCAAGAAATATCCGACGAATGTTCAATGATAAGCAGATCAGTGCGATACCGTATAATGCGCGGCATTTTAGCGAGTGAAGACGGGGTATTCTGCGAGGGAGAAAGCTGCCTCCTGATACCGCTTTTCTGAGCGATTTAAGATAGATTTCTCTATGAGAGATTATTAGAATAGGAACCTTGACAACTTCATACTTTACATTAGATTATGGATGCCGTAAAATAGGTTTATCGCTCGGATGGAAAAGTTCTGCAGGCGGCGGGAAAGGGAAAATGGTGAAATATGCAGCGGTATTTCAATACAGAAGGTCAGTGCGTGCCGGAAGAGCATTATATGGTGTCGATTGACGACAGGCTCGAAAATATAAAAAAACGCTATGTAGACAGAGAAAAATATTTTGTCATCAATAGAGGAAGGCAATATGGGAAAACAACCACATTGCTTGCGCTGACCAGATATCTGGAGGCGGATTACATCGTTGCTTTTCTGGATTTTCAAAGGATTGGAACGGCAGAGTTTGAGAATGAAACGGCGTTCTCTGCTGCTTTTGCCAGATTGTTTATCAGATCTTTGCATAAAGCGGGAGTTAATGACGAAGGATTGCCGGAATCATTGGAATGCTTTGACGGGGAAGCGGGAAACATGACGTTGATGGAGCTGTTTCATCGATTAAGCGATTTTTGTGCTGTTTCTGTCAAGCCGATCGTGCTGATGATCGACGAAGTTGACAGTGCGTCGAATAATCAGGTGTTTGTTGATTTTCTGGCATTACTTCGGAGTTATTATATCACAAAGAAAGAAATACCAATTTTTCACGCTGTAATCCTTGCAGGGGTGTACGATATTAAAAACCTGAAACGGAAAATGCGCCCTGAGGAGGAACATCAATACAATAGTCCGTGGAATATCGCGGCGAAGTTTGATATTGCCATGGATTTTTCTGCGGAGCAGATTACAGGGATGCTGCAGGAGTATGAGAATGATTATGGAACCGGAATGGATATCCGAGCCGTAGCGGAAGAAATTTACGGATATACGTCGGGGTATCCGTATCTGGTATCCTGTATTTGTAAAATTCTGGATGAAAGTTCCCTGGAGGGGGTGGATTCGGAGCTTGTGGGGAATTGGTCTGTACGAGGAGTTGAAGAGGCAGTAAAAGAAATATTGAAAGAAAAAATGCCGCTATTTGAAAGTATGATCAGACAGATGCGAGAGTATTCAGAAATTAGAGATATCTTATATGCAGTTTTGTTTCAGGGGAAGAAGATATCCTACAATCCGGATAATCAGGCCATTGATTTGGCCCATATGTTCGGTTATATTGTGGACAGGGACGGAACCGTGCAGGTGGCAAACCGGATTTTTGAGACGCGCCTATATAACGCCTTTTTATCGGAGGAAGAGCTAACGAGTGTGATTGGAAGCAGAGCGGGAAGGGATAAGGGGCAATTTATCACGGACGGCAGGCTGGATATGGATCTGGTGCTTGAAAAATTCGTGGAATATTTTACAGAAATTTACAGAGACAGTGATGACAGTTTTGTAGAAAAACAGGGTAGAAAGCTTTTTTTGCTATACTTAAAGCCCATCATAAACGGTTCCGGAAATTATTATATTGAGTCACAGACCAGAGATGAGCGCCGGACAGATGTCATTGTAGATTATAAAGGAGAGCAGTTTGTTGTGGAACTTAAGATTTGGCATGGCAATGAATATCATGAAAGAGGAGAAAAACAGTTGTTAGATTATTTGGATTATTATCATCTGAATAAAGGATACATGCTGAGCTTTAATTTTAACAAAAAGAAGGAAACAGGCGTAAGCTGCATTATCATGGAAGACAGGACGATTCTGGAAGCAGTGGTCTGAATTTTGAAAGCCGGCGATATAAAAATCTGATGTAAAGTATGTGGTTATCATACGAATCATCAGATTTTTTATGCAACAGAAAGAGAAGAATATGGAAACAATTGACAGGAGATTGAAAGAAATGACAGATGAGAGGGAAAGAAAACTGAATAACGGGCAGACATCAGCCCCGAAGGTCACGGTGATCCTGCCCTCGTTAAACGTGGCAGCCTACATCCGTGAGTGCATCGAGAGCGTAATCAACCAGACGCTTTCGGATATTGAGATTCTGTGCATTGACGCAGGCTCTACGGACGGCACCTGTGAGATCATACAGGAATATGCCGAAAAAGACAGCCGGGTGCGCTTTATCCGCTCGGAAAAGCGAAGCTACGGTTATCAGATGAATCTGGGCATGGAGCTGGCGCAGGGGGAATACATAGGGATCGTGGAAACCGACGATTCCGTGGAGCCGGATATGTATGAAGTCCTTTATCAGAGGGCTGTGGAAGAGGATCTGGATTATGTAAAGGCCGGATTTTATACCATGGTCACGCCCTATGAAGGCGAGAAATATCTTTTAGAGGTAAATCTGGGCGATACGGAGAGGGTATTTTCTTATGAATATTTTATGGAAAAGAAGCTCTCTCCGGATGTCTATATCTGGAACGGGATCTATAAGAGAGCGTTTTTAGAAGAGTTTGACATCCGATTGAATGAAAGTCCGGGTGCGGCCTTTCAGGACTGTGGCTTCCGTTATCTGGCGGACATGCACCTGCGCAGGGGGATGTTTATCAACCGGCTGTTTTATCATTACAGGCGGGACAATGCCGCCGCTTCCACCTACAATCCGCATTTTGTCCGCTTTAATCTGGAGGAGAACCGGTATATCAGAGAGCGGATGGCGCGCGACGGCATCACGGACAGGGACAGGTGTGCTTTTATGGCGAGGGAGACGGTGATGATGGCGCTCTCGCCTTATAGGACGTTTCGGGAACACAGCCAGCCGAACGGGGAGATCAATGCCGATCTGGATGAATTTCGAAAGGTGATTGTTGCGGATAAGGAGCAGGGGCTTTTAACGCAGGAGGAGATGCTGGCGGAGCAATGGATCGAAATGAGCCTGTTCACGGAAGAACCGGCTGCCTATGAGGCTTATATCGGTATTAAGGCAAAGATGGACTTTAATATCTACAATCACTTTGTGCGTAAGATGGCGGAGAAGAAGGAGCTGGTCGTGTTCTGCACCGGAAAGGTGGCGAAGTTCGCACTGTGTCTCTTCCGCATGAACCGGTTGGAGAACATCGTGGCATTGTGCGACAATAATGCGGAAAAGTGGAACACAAGGTATTATGGACAGCCGATCTTGTCTCCGGAAGAAGCATTTCGTCGCTATCCGGACGCGCATTATGTGATCGCCAAGCAGGGAGATGTGGGGGAGATCATGCAGCAGTTGGCGGACACCGGGATCGAAAAAGAGAGAATATCCGTATACAAGCTGCCCCTCAATGCGTTTGGCAGTACGAATCTGTTTATGCGGGGGCTGTAAGATTTAACAATCTATTTTGACAGATTGGATAGAGAGGAAGGAGTGAGATGGCTGTGGACAGAGTATTGATTTGGGGAACCGGAAATGTGTATTTTATGAACCGTCAGTTACTGGACTATCTCAAAGAGCAGGGGGTATTGCAGATTGTAGCTCTGGTATCCAAAGACAGGGATGCGGTGACCGGAGAAGACTGTCCGGTTATCAGTAAGGAGAAAGTTAGCAGTTTTGAATGGGATTTTATTGTGTAACAGTCTTTAAT
>DKUU01000014.1 GCA_002490835.1 Lachnospiraceae bacterium UBA7196
CTACAATAAACTTACGCTATCGGAGCTGAGTATTTTTATTGCAAAACGTGCCGTAAAACCTTAAAATGAAAAAAAGAGACAGGTTATGAATGGATACGGAACACATGACCGTGCGGTGCAGGAGTGTGACAAATGAACAGGTGTGGAGATAGGAGTGCGGCTGTGCTGGCGTTTGCGGCACTGATTGGGCTGCTGTTTTTTCCAGCAGCAGCGCAGGCGGCTCCGGAGAGAACAGATGAGGCTTCCGTGCTGGCGGAGTACGAAGCATATTATGACCGGCTGCTGTCTGTTAAGGATCGGGACGGGATCGCAGACGGCGGCTTTCTTGTGGTGGAAGATCAAATTTTCGCTCTGGAGCCGGATGAGGAAGACAGTCTTTTGATGGTGCCGGCTTTTGACGAGCGGTATCACCGGCTGGCAGTATTTATTGTGGATACGGACGGGCAGATTCGCTACCGGACGGAGCAGCTTGAGACCAATTACTGCGTGAAAGGGCGGATGAGGCAGCCGATTCAGTCCATTGCGGCGGTCTCCTTTCAGGATCTGAACCGGGACGGCAGGACGGATATCGTTCTTATCACTTTCTGCGTCAATGAGGACGGCGCTTATGCCGGCGAGACTTATAAGGTCGGGGACGTGCTTTTTCAGGATTCTTCGGGGGACGGATTTTACAGGGATTACCGGATCTCGGAAAAGATCAACCGCTTTGGGATGAATAAGAGCGCAGACTCTATTGCGGCCTTTGTCAGGGATGGCGATTCCACGGAATTTTTATACACGGCGTCCACTCTGCGGGAGCTGCAAAGAAACCGTTTCCGGGTCATTCAGGAACAGTGTTATCTGCGGACGTTCGGCAAACTGGGAAAGCTGCAGGTGACGCCGGGGACTTACCGGATCGCGGATTATGATATTTTTATGGTTTATCTGGTGAATGAGCAGGGAGACATCGTATCAGTGCTGCAGCCTATGGGAGGGTATGATAACCTCTATGCGCTCAAAGGCGTTACCTGTCGGGATATTGACGGGGACGGACTCAAAGACATCGTGATCCTTGCCAGATACAGCTATGAAGGCGGGGACGGGGAACTTCTCATTGAGAGCGATTACCGTATTTATTATCAAAGGACCGGCGGGTTTGTGCCGGATACGGAGATCAGGGATACTTACCGGTGCAGCGATGAAGATACGATGGAAATACTGGTAGAGAAAGCGCGGGCTTATTGGGGGTGGCAGACCACAGATGATTAAAATACTGATTGTAGATGATGAAAAACCGATCTGCGATTTGATAGACTTAAATCTTTCTTCCGCGGGGTATCACTGTACGGCGGTACAGGACGGCCTGCAGGCGATCGATCTGATCGAAAAGGAAACGTTTGAGCTGGTGCTTTTAGATATCATGCTGCCGGGGGCGGACGGCTATGATGTGATGGACTACATACGCCCGCTGGGGATTCCGGTGATCTTTATCACTGCCAAGCACGAAGTGAAGCATCGGGTAAAGGGACTGAAGCTGGGCGCCGACGATTATATCGTAAAGCCCTTTGATGTGATCGAACTGGTGGCAAGGGTGGAGGCGGTGCTTAGGCGTTATAACAAGGCGGAAACACATCTTACGGCAGGGGACGTGACGGTGGATGTGGACGCGCGCAGGGTGACTAAAGCCGGACGCCCCGTGGAACTGACGAACAAGGAGTTCGGCCTTTTACTCCTTTTTATGAAAAATAAAAACGTTGCCCTTTTTCGGGAAACCTTATATGAAAAGGTGTGGGAAGGGGAATACTTTGCGGACAGCAGGACGCTTGATCTGCATGTGCAGCGCCTGAGGAAAAAGCTGGGCTGGGAGCATAATCTGGTAGCGGTGTATAAGGTGGGTTACCGTTTAGAGGTGCAGGAATGAAATTTTCAATCAAATTAGTGCTGTCTACCATGATCGTACTGGCGTTGGCGCTCGGATTCAGCGGTTTTTACTTTGTAAACTATGTATTCGAGACTTCCTTGGACAGAGAGGTGGGGCAGGCGCTCGATGAGAGTAGTATCCTAAGTTTTGCCTTTGAGACGGCGGCCCTGAATGTGCCTCTCAAGTACAGCGTTCTGCCGGACACCGTGGTGGAGGAGATCGCCTCGAAACTGGAAATGGGCGGACAGGGCGGCGGTCGTCTTTTGCGGATCGCGGATGAGGAGAAAAACATACTGTATACCAGCAGCGGTTTTGCCGCGGATGAGGGACTGTTCCCGCAGACGGACCAGCACACCAAATCCTATCGCGTGATCCGCGTGCAGGGTGGGTATTACGTACATACCTGCGTCTCCATCGATGCGCTGAATCGGATTTTGTATTTGGAGACGATGAAGGATGTGACGGAAGTATTCACGGAACGGTCTCTGGGATTTTCGCTGTATCGGAAGGTGACGGTGGTGATGCTGTTGACCGGTATGGTCATTATGCTGTTTATCGCTTCCCTGCTGACAAAGCCGATTCGCCTGCTGACCAAGGCGACCAGAAAGATGGCGGCGGGAGATTATACTTATCGTGCCCGTCAGATCAGCCGGGATGAATTGGGGCAGCTTACCGGGGATTTTAATCGCATGGCAAATGCGCTCGAAGATACGATCCTGCAGCTGGAGGAGGAGATCGAAGCCAGAGAAGAGTTCATGGGCGCTTTTGCGCATGAACTGAAAACGCCTTTGACGGCGATCATCGGCTATGCCGATATGCTGCGCTCTCACAAGCTGGATGAGGAAAAGAGCATCCTGTCGGCAAATTATATTTATACGGAGGGCAAACGCTTGGAAGCCATGGCTTTCCGCCTTTTGGATATCATTGTGGCAGGGCAGGAGGAGGCGGATCTGCAGGAGACGCCGGTGGGAGGATTGTTCGCCTATCTGCAGGAAATGTTTGCGGAGAAAAAGGAGGCGGACATCCGTTTTGCGTACGAGGAAGCCGTGGTGCTGATGGAGGCGAATCTGATCAAGACGGTGCTGGTCAACCTGATCGATAATGCCTGTAAGGCTTCGGAGACAGGTGGCGTGATCGAGGTAACAGGAAAAACGATTGACGACGGCTACCGGATCGCAGTCAGAGATTACGGGATTGGCATACCGGAGGCGGAGCTAAGTAAGATCGTCAAGGCTTTTTATATGGTGGACAAGTCCAGAGCGAGAAGCAAGAACGGAGCGGGACTCGGACTGGCGCTATGTGCGGAGATTTTAAAGATACATCACAGTGAATTATTGATTGAAAGTAAAGAAGGGGAAGGGTCGTGTTTCAGCTTTGTATTAAGTACGTATGAAAAGATTCCTTCCACGGAGAATACTACAGATGAAAAGTAAGGTATATTATTTGGCGGTTCCGCTTTTAGCGGCAGCGGCGATGTTCATTTCCATATGGGGGCCGGAGAGGCTGGCGGAGTATAAGGATCAGGGGATATTGGACAGGCCGCGCACGGAGAGCGTGGAGACAGCCGGAGAAGGCTACCGCTATCAGATGAACAGCAACGAAAAACTATATATCCTTTCCTGCTGCCTGAGCAGTCAGACATTTCCGGAAAGTGAGACGAGCGCTATGGCACGTGAGACGGCGGAGGTGGCATATCAGGAACCGGAGGGCTCCTATGCCTTCGTGGTGAACCGCAGGGGGCCGTCCGGCAGGGAAATCACGGATGAGCAGATTTACGCCACCTGCAATGAGGGACTGGAGCTTTTGAAAGAAAAGGGTATCCTGCCGGAGCAGGTGCGTGAGGTGGATGCGTCTTCTTACGACGTTACACTCTACTCTGCGATCGATGTGCTGGAGCCGCGCAATAACGTGGCGGTCTGGAAGATGAGCCTTTCCAATTCCCAGAAAAACGCGGATAAGGCAAACCGTCTGATGGACGCTTACATCGATGCGGACGACGGAAAAATATACGAGTTTTATGTGAGAACGCCTCTCTTGTGGGAGGATATCGACGCGGATGCGCTGGTGGCGGACTGGGCGGCATACATGGGGCTTAGCGATCCGTCTCCCTATGACTCGGACAATCCGCTGCTGGAGACAACGCCTTATTTCCGTAAATATGTTTTTGCGGGCATGGGGGACGGACAGACGGTGGTGACGCTGGGGTTCTATGAGGGGATCAACGAGCTGTTTTTAAAAGTATCCCGCTAACAGATTTTACCAAGCGGATGATGCAACTTTGATGCAAAAAAGATGGATTTTTGATGCAAATATTATGGTGTTTTGATGCAACTTAGATGAAATTATGATGCTCCTGTTCTTTACACTTACAGTATCAAGTGTACAAGAGAGGAGCATCAGTTATGTACGGAGAGTCATCATTCACGTGGGAATATGTCTGCGGTTATGAGACGAGGGAGCAGAAAAAACGGCGGCTGTTTAAAAAGGCATATGCGTTTGGCGCAGCAGTGTGCATGGTCAGCCTGACGGCTGTGCTGTCGGTGAAAACCGCGGAGGCGGGCGGCATACAGCGCCTTGCGGAAAAATTGTGGGATACGGAAAAGGAAGCCGCGGCAGGTATGGCGATCGACGGGGAAGGGCTTGATCTCGTGCAGGCGGAGAAAGTGGTGCCGCTCCTTGCCGCAATGGTGGAGAAGGCGGCTGTTTCCGGTGCGGATGAGGAGATACAGCCGGCAGAAGTACATATCCCGACGGTTTATCTGGATCCGGGACATGGCGGCGAGGATGAGGGCTGCGCCAGAGACGGCGTGCGGGAAAAGGATTTAAACCTTGCCATTGCGCTGCGTGTGAGGGAGCAGTTAAAAGAGCAGGGATATCAGGTGATCATGTCCAGAGAAACGGATACATACATCGCCAAGGAAGCGCGCGTGGAGGAGGCAAACCGGTCGGGGGCGGATATCTATATCAGCATCCATCAGAACGCTACGGAAGAGGGCGCGGCGGTGAACGGGATGGAAGTGTGGTATACGACGGATGATTCCGGGCGCGACAGTAAGAGGCTGGCACAGTTGATCAGACAGCAGACCTTAAAAAGCACAGAAGCCGCGGAGCGGGAACTGCGGGACGACTCTGATTTCTATGTGACAAAAAATACTTGCATGCCCGCCTGCCTGATCGAGACGGGATTTCTCTCCAATGCGGCGGAGCGCATGAAACTAAGCCTTGCGGAATATCAGCAGCAGATCGCGGACGGCATCGTGCGGGGCGTTAGCTATTATTTTCATCCGAAGACCATGTATCTGACCTTTGACGACGGGCCTTCCGCGGAAAATACGGGGAAGGTGCTTGCGATCCTGCGGGAGCGGAATATCAAGGCGACTTTCTTTCTGGTGGGAGAGAATGTAAGAAGACATCCGGAAGTGGCGCGGCAGATCGTGGCGGAGGGACATACCATCGGCATTCACTGTGATAACCATGATTATGATGTCCTCTATGCCAGCGTGGATAGCTATGTGGCGGATTTTGAAAAGGCAAGGCAGACCGTGTACGAAGTGACGGGCGTGGAGACAAACCTGTTCCGTTTTCCGGGCGGCAGTATCAATGCTTTTAATAAAAAAACAAGTAAGGCCATCATTCGGGAAATGACGGACAGAGGTTACATCTATTACGACTGGAACGCCAGTCTGGAGGATGCGGTCAAAAATCCGGACCCAAAGAAGCTGATAGAAAACGGCGTATCAACCACGCTTGGACGAAAGAAAGTCGTTCTGCTCGCCCATGACGTTGTCGGCAGCACGAATCTCTGTCTGGAAGAACTTCTGGACAGCCTGCCGGAATATGAGATGAAGCCGCTCAACGAAGGGGTGGAACCGATTCGTTTTTGAGAAGGAGCGAAGGTTTTGCTTGACATTTCCGCCTTTCGATGCCAAAATGATAGCAGTTATCATAGAAAAAGACATTGAGGAAGACAGTATCCGATCCTTAAAAGTCACAGCGAGCCGGTGCGGGTGGAAGACCGGTACGAGTAGAAGATCGGGGAAGATCACTTCTGAGTTTCAGACCGAACCCCTGCACGGCGGGGCAGTAGACTCTGACGGTATCCCGCCGTTACCGGGAACCGTATAGACGGATCGTGGCATGCGGCAGGGCAAAAGAAATTGCCGTTTGGCGTGCGCGGGCCGGCCGGTACGTCGTAACAGGTGGTATCACGAGAACTTTACCCTCGTCCTTTTACGGGACGGGGGTTTGTTTTTGGGAGAATAAGTGGCAAAAACAGAAAGGATAAATACTATGTATCAGAAAGTAGACGCGAACTTAAATTTTGTGGACAGAGAAAAAGAGATATGCCGTTTCTGGAAGGAAAACGATATTTTCCAGAAGAGTATGTACTCCCGCAAGGAAGGCCCTACTTACACCTTCTATGACGGGCCGCCGACGGCGAACGGCAAGCCCCATATCGGGCACGTATTGACACGTGTCATCAAAGATATGATCCCCCGCTATCGCACGATGAAGGGCTATATGGTGCCGCGTAAGGCGGGGTGGGATACCCACGGCCTGCCGGTGGAATTGGAAGTAGAGAAGCTGCTGGGCCTGGACGGCAAGGAGCAGATCGAGGAGTACGGCCTTGATCCGTTTATCAGCAAGTGTAAGGAGTCTGTCTGGAAATACAAGGGCATGTGGGAGGACTTCTCCGGCACGGTCGGTTTCTGGGCGGATATGGATGACCCTTACGTGACGTATCACGATGATTTCATCGAGTCCGAGTGGTGGGCATTGAAGCAGATCTGGGATAAGAAGCTTTTATATAAGGGTTTTAAGATCGTACCCTACTGCCCGCGCTGCGGCACGCCCCTCTCCTCTCATGAGGTGGCGCAGGGCTATAAGGCGGTGAAGGAACGCTCGGCGATTGCCAGATTTAAGGTGGTGGGCGAGGATGCCTATTTCCTTGCATGGACGACGACGCCGTGGACGCTGCCCTCGAACGTGGCGCTCTGTGTGAACCCGGACGAAACCTATGTAAAAGTAAAGGCGACGGACGGCTACACCTATTATATGGCACAGGCGCTGCTTGACACAGTGCTTGGCAAGCTGGCGGAGGAAGGAAAGCCCGCCTATGAAGTGCTGGAGACTTATGCCGGTACGGACTTAGAATATAAGGAGTACGAGCCGCTCTTTGCCTGCGCGGGCGAGGAAGCTGCGAAACAGAAAAAGAAGGCGCATTACGTGACCTGTGACAACTACGTTACCATGACGGACGGTACGGGTATCGTGCATATCGCGCCGGCCTTTGGTGAGGACGACGCGCAGGTGGGCAGAAAGTACGACCTGCCCTTCGTGCAGTTCGTGGACGGCAAAGGAAATATGACGGAAGAAACGCCTTATGCGGGACTTTTCGTGAAAAAGGCCGACCCGGAAGTGATCAAAGACTTGGATAAAGAAGGAAAGCTTTTTGACGCGCCCAAGTTTGAGCATGACTATCCGTTTTGCTGGCGCTGCGATACGCCCCTAATCTACTATGCGCGGGAGTCGTGGTTCATCAAGATGACGGCGGTGCGCGACGATTTGGTGCGCAACAATAAGACTGTCAACTGGATCCCGGAGTCCATCGGTGAGGGGCGTTTCGGCAATTGGCTGGAAAATATTCAGGACTGGGGCATTTCCCGTAACCGCTACTGGGGTACGCCCTTAAATGTGTGGGAGTGCGAAGGCTGCGGGCACATGGAAGCGATCGGTTCCCGCGAGGAACTGGAGAAATTATCCGGCAACCCGGCGGCGAAGACCGTGGAGCTGCACAGGCCATATATCGACGAGATCACCTGCACCTGCCCGCAGTGCGGGAAGACCATGAAACGCGTGCCGGAGGTGATCGACTGCTGGTTTGATTCCGGCGCAATGCCTTTTGCGCAGCACCATTATCCGTTTGAAAATAAAGAGCTGTTTGACAGCCAGTTTCCGGCGCAGTTCATCTCCGAGGCGGTAGACCAGACGCGCGGCTGGTTTTACTCGCTGATGGCGGAGTCCACCTTACTGTTTAACTGCGCGCCCTTTGAAAATGTCATCGTGCTGGGGCATGTGCAGGATGAAAATGGCCAGAAAATGAGTAAGTCTAAGGGCAATGCGGTCGATCCCTTCGAGGCGCTTGAGACCTACGGCGCGGACGCGATCCGCTGGTATTTCTATATCAATTCGGCACCGTGGCTGCCGAACCGTTTCCATGGCAAGGCCGTGCAGGAGGGACAGCGCAAGTTCCTCGGCACGCTCTGGAATACCTATGCCTTCTTCGTGTTGTATGCGAATATCGACAGCTTTGACGCGACGAAATACAGTCTGGAATATGATAAACTGCCCGTGATGGATAAGTGGCTGCTCTCGAAATTAAACACAGCCGTTAAGGAAGTGGATGAGCATCTGGACAATTACAGGATCCCGGAAGCGGCGAGAGTGCTAGACAACTTTGTGGATGAGATGAGCAACTGGTATGTGAGAAGGAGCCGCGAGCGTTTCTGGGCGAAGGGCATGGAGCAGGATAAGATCAATGCCTACATGACGCTCTACACCGCACTGGTGGATATCTGCAAGGCGGCGGCGCCCATGGTGCCGTTTATGACAGAAGAGATTTACCGCAATCTGGTGTGCAGCATCGATAAAAATGCGCCCGAGAGCATTCATTTGTGCGATTTTCCGACAGCGAACGAGTACATGATCGACAAGAAATTGGAAGATTCCATGGAAGAAGTTTTAAAGATCGTGGTCATGGGACGTGCGGCGCGCAATACGGCGAATATCAAAAACCGCCAGCCTATCGGCACCATGTATGTGAAGGCGGAGAGTGTTCTCGACGAGTTTTATCAGGATATCATCAGGGATGAGCTGAATGTAAAGCAGATCGTATTCTCCGACGATGTGTCGGCGTTTACCACTTACAGCTTCAAGCCGCAGCTTAAGACCGTCGGTCCGAAATACGGCAAGCAGCTGGGGGCGATCAAGGCCTGGTTGGCTGAGGTGGACGGCAGCGCGGCGATGGAGAGCCTGAAATCAGAGGGCGCGCTGAAATTCGAGGTGGACGGTGTGGAAGTTTCCCTTGCCGAGGAAGACCTGCTCATCGATATGGCGCAGAAAGACGGGTTTGTGGCGGAGGCCGACAACTATGTGACGGTGGTGCTTGACACGAACCTGACGGAAGAGCTGATCGAGGAGGGCTTTGTCTACGAGATCATCAGCAAGATTCAGACCATGAGAAAGGACGCGGATTTTGAGGTGATGGATCACATCAAAGTCTCCTTGAACGGCAATGAGAAGGTGGCGCAGATCGCCGCCAAGAATGAGGCAGTGATCGCCGGAAAAGTGCTGGCGGAGAGCATCGGCACGGGAGAGAGTCTGGCTGTTTCGAAAGAGTGGAACGTCAACGGGGAGACTGTGACGATCGCTATCCAAAAAATATAATAATTTGCACAAATTTATATAGTCAAAAACGTAAAAATTAGATATAATGGAAGGGAATGTAAAACATTGTTTCAAGCGTTGGGCAAATGAGGAGGCACACATATGGTAAAAAAACCGGCAGCATCAACTTTTGATACAGAATTGTTTAAACGGAGCGTTCTTTACAATGTAAAGACGCTTTACAGAAAGACGCTGGAGGAGGCGACGGATCAGCAGATTTTTCAGGCGGTATCCTATGCGGTCAAGGACGCTATCGTGGATCAGTGGTTAAGGACACAGAAGGAGTACGACAAACAGGATCCGAAGATGGTCTACTATCTGTCCATGGAGTTTTTGATGGGCCGTGCGCTCGGCAATAACATCATCAATCTGCAGGCGTATAAGGCGTTTTCACAGGCGCTTGAGGAGCTTGGCATCGATATTAACGTGGTGGAGGATCAGGAGCCCGACGCGGCACTCGGGAACGGGGGCTTAGGACGACTGGCGGCCTGCTTCCTTGACTCCCTTGCGACCCTTGGCTATGCGGCTTACGGCTGCGGTATCCGCTATCGTTACGGCATGTTCAAGCAGGAGATTCGCGACGGCTATCAGGTGGAAGTACCCGACAACTGGCTGCGGGACGGGAATCCTTTCGAACTTCGCAGACCCGAATATGCGAAGGAAGTACGTTTCGGCGGTTATGTGAATGTCTACGTGGATGAGAACGGCAGAAATAACTTTAAGCAGGAAGGCTATCAGGCCGTGACGGCGATCCCTTACGATCTGCCCGTGGTGGGCTACGGCAACGGCATCGTCAACACCCTGCGCATCTGGGATGCGGAGCCGGTGAACTGCTTCCAGCTTGACTCCTTTGATAAGGGCGATTACCAGAAGGCGGTGGAGCAGGAGAATCTGGCGAGAAACATCGTGGAAGTCCTCTACCCCAACGACAATCACTACGCGGGCAAGGAGCTGCGCTTAAAGCAGCAGTATTTCTTCATCTCCGCTTCCGTACAGGCAGCGGTGGCGAAGTACATGAGAAAACATGACGATATCAGGAAGTTCTATGAGAAAGTGACCTTCCAGTTAAATGATACGCACCCCACTGTGGCAGTGGCGGAGCTGATGCGCATCCTGATGGATGAGCATTATCTGACGTGGGACGAAGCGTGGGAGGTGACCACCAAGACCTGCGCATACACGAATCACACGATCATGGCGGAGGCGCTGGAGAAATGGCCAATCGAGCTGTTTTCAAGACTGCTTCCCCGCGTCTATCAGATCGTCGAGGAGATCAACCGCCGCTTTATCGCGCGCATCGAGCAGAAATATCCCGGCGATCAGGAAAAGGTCAGGAGGATGGCGATCATCTACGACGGTCAGGTGAAGATGGCGCATCTGGCGATCGCGGCGGGCTATTCCGTCAACGGCGTGGCGAGATTACATACCGAGATCTTAAAACATCAGGAGCTTAAGGATTTCTACGAGATGATGCCGGAGAAGTTCAACAATAAGACCAACGGCATCACACAGAGACGTTTCCTGTTGCACGCAAATCCCCTGCTTGCGGACTGGGTGACGGATCATGTGGGCAGCGACTGGATCACCGATCTGCCGAAGATCAATAAATTAAAGATTTATGCGGACGACGAGAAAGCGCAGCAGGAGTTCATGAATATCAAATACCAGAACAAGGTGCGTCTGGCGGAGTACATTCTGGAGCATAACGGCATCGAGGTAGACCCCCGCTCCATCTTTGACGTACAGGTAAAGCGTCTCCACGAGTATAAGAGACAGCTCTTAAACATCCTGCACGTGATGTATCTATACAATGAATTAAAAGAGCATCCGGATATGGATTTCTACCCCCGCACCTTTATTTTCGGCGCGAAGGCGGCAGCAGGCTATAAGACTGCGAAGCTGACCATCAAGCTGATCAATTCCGTGGCGGATGTGGTAAATAACGATCCGGCCATCGGCGGAAAGATCAAGGTGGTGTTTATTGAGAATTACCGCGTCTCCAATGCGGAGATCATCTTTGCGGCGGCGGATGTGTCCGAGCAGATTTCTACGGCCAGCAAGGAGGCTTCCGGAACGGGTAATATGAAATTCATGTTGAACGGTGCGCTCACCATCGGCACCATGGACGGCGCGAATGTGGAGATCGTCGAGGAAGTGGGCGAGGAGAACGCGTTTATCTTCGGCCTGTCATCCGACGAAGTCATCCGCTATGAGAATTACGGCGGCTACGATCCTACGGAAATCTTTAATAACGATCCCGACGTGAGAAAGGTGCTGATGCAGCTCATCAACGGCACCTACGCGCCCGGCGATCCGGATTTGTTCCGCTCTTTGTATAATTCTCTGCTGAATACGCAGGAGACGTCCAAGGCGGATACCTACTTTATCCTCAAGGATTTCAAGGCATACGCACAGGCACAGGAGAGAGTGGAAGCGGCTTACCGTGACGAGAAAGGCTGGGCGAAGAGCGCGATCTTAAACGTAGCCTGCTCCGGCAAGTTCACTTCCGACAGGACCATTCAGGAGTATGTGGACGATATCTGGAAACTCGACAAGGTGGTGATACCGAAGGAGGACGCATCGGCGGCTGCAGGGAAAAAAATCACGAAATAAAATATAAGTAAAAGAAATTCAGGAAAAGAAATTTAAAAGGCCTCCTTTGTCATGTACGAAGGAGGCTTTTGAGCAGGAGGCTTATGGATAAAAAACTGGCGTTTCAAATACTCGACATTGCACAGACAAAGGATGAAGAACCGATCAGGAGCAGCTACCTTGCACTGTTAAAAGAGACCAATCCGGAGGACGATCCGGAGGGGTTCAAACGCTTGCGGGAAGCTTACGAGGAAGCTTTGCGGTTTGCTGCGGAGCGCGGTACGGAAGAAGAGGAGGAAGAGCCGCAGGACGAAGTCGGCATCTGGATGAAGCGGGTGCGGGAAGTCTATCGGGACATCCTTTTGCGCAGGGATGCCGGAAACTGGGAGCCGCTTTTTGAAGATCCGGTCTGTGCCGGGTTCGATACTTTTTTGGAAGCGAGGGGAAGGATTCTTTCTTTCCTTTCGGATCATGCCCTTCTGCCGCAGACAGTGTGGGTGCTGCTCGATCAGACGTTTCATGTACTGGAGGATTTTGACTCCCTGAAAGAGGAGTTTCATGTCAATTTTTTGAAGCATATCGACTATCATGTCAATACGGAAGATTTTTTGGATTACAGTCTGTTTGAGACGGAGGAAGACTATCAGCCGGAGAACGACGAGGAAGCGGACGAATATATCAGGGAGTATTTCCAGATCAAGAGTATGCTGGAAGAAAATGAGACGGAAAACGTGTCGCAGATGCTTTCGGACATCGGGCGGCATGGCATTTACCATCCTTATGAGGAGGTAGAGAGACTGCGTCTGTATGTCAGGCGCGAAGAGTGCGAAAAAGGCAGGGAACTGGCGGAAAGCCTGCTTGCGCGCTATCCAGAGGACTGTTATGTGCAGGTCTGGACGGGAAAGATCTTCTGGGAGTGCGGGGAGCAGGAAAGAGGATATGAACTGTGGGAGTCTGTGCTTGCAAAGGAACCGGATTATTATATGGCCAAGTATTTTGCGGTCGGTTATCTGCGGCGGCAGAAACAGTGGTACCGGGCTGAAAGATATATCAATGAGCTGCTGCGGGTGAACCTCTGGGATGAAGAACTGCGGACGCAGATGGATGAGATCAATCAGGAACTCGTCCCGCAGATACAGGCAGCTTACGAGAAGGGGGAGGGGTTTGAAGATCTCTCCAAGGAGGACGTTCCTCTTTTTCTGGGCCGCAGGCTTTATAATATGAATAAATTTGAGGAGGTTTTAAATCTTCTGGACAAGGACCCGCAGCTTTCTAAGAAGGAGGAGGGGAGTCTCGATCTCAGGGCATGGGCTCTCTATCGTCTGGACCGGTATCAGGAGGCGATTCCTGCCTTTCAGGAATATCTCGACTGTGTGGAAAAGCTTCCGGAGAATGAGAAGAGAATATCCCAGATGGCGGAGGCACGCCACAGTTTAAGCGTCTGCTTTTTCGAAACCGAAAAGCGGGAGGAAGGCGAGCGGGAGTCGAGGAAGGCCATTGAAATAGAGCCTAATTTAAGAAGCCGTCTTGACTGGAGACATTATCTGGCAGGCAGGTATCTTGCCTTTGAAGAATATGAAAGGGCAGTGGAAGAATGCGATGAGATCCTTTCTGAGGATGAGGGGTATTATCCCGCGTATCTGGTCAGACAGGAGGCCTCTTATCATTTAAAGAAGGCGCAGCAGGTGGTGGATGATTACTACCGCGCCATCGATCTCTATGCGGGGTATGACAGGCCCTATCTCTATGCAGCCATGATCTTTTATGATTACAGCCAGTATCAGGACGCGATCGGCGTGATTGAGAGGGCGAAGGAAAATCAGGTGGAATTTTCTCCTAAGCTGCGTTTTCAGGAGGCAAAGATCCGGCGGATGCTGGCGGAAAATGAAGAAGAACGCGGTCAGGTGATGGCGCTTTTGGATGCGCTCCTTTATGAGACGGAAGGAGATAACGGGGAGCTGAAGGAAGAAGGGGCGGCGCAGGATGAACTGAAGCGGGTCGCGCTCCTGTTTGAGAAAGCGCTGCTGTTTTGGGACGGCGAGGACTATACGGCCGCAGTCGCTTTGGTGCAGGAAACCTTAAAGCTTGATCCCGATAATCCCTATTATCATCTGATATTAGGAAATATCCTGCGGGATATGGGTAATTACAAAGAGTCGCTGAAAGAATACAAGCGGGTGGAGGAGAAGTACCATCATGCGGAGTTTTATTTCGGGATAGGTGTCTGTTATCAGGAGGCCGGAAACTGGCCGGAGGCAATCGGATTTTACAAAAAAGTAGTGGAACAGGACGAGACCTACCGCGATACGAACCACAGACTATACCGCGGGTATCTGAGCCGCTATGAAAAGACATGGAAGCAAGAAGATTACGAGGCGGCTCTTTTTTACATCAATAAGCAGTTAGAGGTGACAAACAGCAGGGCCTACCGTCTTTGGGACAGGGCGTATCTGTACGGAGAGGGGATGGAGATCGAAAAAGCCCTTGCGGATTACAGGGAAGCGCTTGAGACGATCGATCCGGCCGATCGCTACATCATTCTGCAGAATATGGGATTTGACTGTAAGAAGGACAGACGGTTTGAAGAGGCTTATGCTTATTTTAAACAGGCTGTGGAGGAGATGGAAAAGAAGGATGCTTCCTCGAAGGGCTATCACAATATGGCGGTGTGCATGATGAAGGTAGAAAATTATGAGCAGGCCATTGCAGACTTCCGTGCCGGTCTGGCCGTCTTCCCGAAGGATGAGGATATGTGGGAGTCGCTTTCCGACTGTTATGTGGAGCTGGATCGCTTTGAGGAAGCGCTTGCGGTGACAAAAGAGTGGTGTGCACAGGTGGGAAAAACCGTAGAGTATTACGATCAGGTGGCCTATGTTCTTTTTAAGATGGGTAAGATCGAAGAAAGTTTTGCGTGTTTTAAAGGGGCAAAAAAGGAGTTTATCCGAAATGCCGCTGATAAGGATGAATTGGCGAAGCTGTATGAAAAGTGGGGGAATCTCTTTGACGATATTGCTGATTTTTCGGGCTCTGTGGAGCTGTATCAGAACGCTGCCGCCCTGTACCGTGATAGCTGGGACCGCTTCGATGCAGAGTGTAAGCTGGTCAGGAACTGCTATATGGCAGGAGAACGCGAGAAAGCGGCAAAGCACGCGCAGCGGGTATTGAAGATCTTACAGGAAAGAGGCACCACGGCGGAGGATTACATATCATATATTGCCTATGCGCCGGTCCGTCTGGGCTGGATGGCGTGGGTCGAACTGGCTTTGGGGAATCGTAAGAAGGCGCTTGCGTATTTTCAGAAGATGGAGCAGATCAACCCCTGCTCCGGCTGCGCGCATGAAAAATGTCATGAGGCCATGCTCTGGCAGGGATATTATTATTACAGCGAAGGAGACTTAGAAAAGGCGGCTGCCTTTCTTGAGGAGACGCTAAAAAGATATAAGGGCAGTTCGGAGGCAAAATATCTGTTAGAAAAGATACGGAGGACACAATGATCATCGGAATCGACTTAGGAACGACAAACAGTCTGGCGGCCTATTTCACAAAAGAGGGGCCGCAGATCATACCGAATCGTCTCGGGAAGCGGCTGACGCCTTCCGTGGTGAGCATGGATGAGGAGGAGCAGATCTATGTGGGCGATCTTGCGGTGGAGAGAGGACTGCTCTATCCGGGAAGTACGGCCGCCGTCTTTAAGAGGGATATGGGAAGCGGCAGGAAATTCAATCTGCTGCATAAATCCTTTACCGCGGAGGAACTTTCTTCCTTTGTACTGCGGGCTTTAAAAGAGGATGCGGAGACCTATCTCGGAGAGAGCGTGACAGAGGCGGTCATCAGTGTGCCTGCTTATTTCAATGACGAGAGGCGGCGGGCCACCAGAAGGGCCGGGGAACTGGCGGGGCTTAAGGTGGAGCGTATCATCAGCGAGCCCACGGCGGCGGCTATCGCTTACGGTCTTTACCAGAGTCAGGGACATATGCGCTTTCTGGTGTTCGACTTAGGCGGCGGCACCTTCGATGTGTCGGTATTGGAGCGGATCGACCAGATTCTGGAGGTGCGCGCCGTGGCGGGAGATAATTTCCTCGGCGGGGAAGATTTTACGGCGGTACTGGAGGATATGTTCTTCGAAAAATTTCCGCAGTTTGACAGACTGGCGCTCGATGCAAAGACCCTGCGCCATATCCATAAGCAGGCGGATAAGTGTAAGATTGGCTTTACGGAGGAGAAGACCTCTACTATGGAGTGCAAGATCGGGGAGGAAGTTTATACTTATCCCGTGGGGCTGCCGGCCTATGAGCATGCCTGCGAGGAACTGCTTGAAAAGATCAGACAGCCCGTGCGGCGCAGTTTGTCGGACGCGCACATCCGTCTTACCGACATCGACAAAGTGGTGCTGGTGGGCGGGGCGACCAAGAGTCCCGTGATCCGCCGTTTTGTAAGCAAACTGTTCCGGGCGCTGCCGGACACGAACATCAATCCCGACGAGGCAGTGGCGCTGGGGGCAGCCATTCAGGGCGCGATGAAGGAGAGGAACGAGGCCATCAAAGAGGTGATCCTCACGGATGTCTGCCCCTTTACGCTGGGGACGGAAGTGGTCAGGGAGTGGGACCGCGGCATCTACGAAAACGGCGTGTTCTGTCCTATTATCGAGAGAAATACCATCATTCCGGCCAGCCGTACGGAGAGACTCTATACCGTGAAGGATGATCAGACAAAGATACGGGTCAATGTCTTGCAGGGGGAGAGCCGTTTTGCAAAAAACAATCTCTCGCTGGGAGAATTGAACATTGAAGTGCCGGCGGCGCCTGCCGGAGAGGAACCTGTGGACGTGACCTACACCTACGATATCAACTCCATCCTTGAGGTGGAAGTGAAGGTGGTGTCCACCGGCAGGAAAGAAAAAAAGATCTTCGGCGGCAAAAACGTCGATATGACGCCGGAGCAGATCAAAGAACGGTTTGAGACGCTGTCCTATTTAAAGATCCATCCCCGCGACAAGGAAGAAAATAAGTACCTGCTCCTGATGGGGGAGCGGATGTATGAGGAAAGTCTGGGAGATAAAAGATATTTCATTTCTCAGGCGCTCCACAAGTACGAGCAGGCGTTAGATACCTACGATCCGGGTACGATCGAACGGGCGAAGGAGGAATTTCGGAAGTTTTTGAAAGAGCTGGAAGAGTAGTGTGAAAAGCAGCATTACTGAAATGGAATAGCGGCAATGCACAGAGAGGGTATCGCGATTTGGATGAGATCGCGATATCCTTTTTTCTATGCCCAAAACAGGTATATTCTGGCAAATTCAGGTAATGCGCAACAAAAGTTGCGCGATAAAGCGTTAAAATTGTTTATACTTCACAACAGATTTTGGCGTTTTTCTAAGCGGCGGTCAATAGTTTTTGTGCATTCTTTTCATTATAATAAATTTAGAAAAAGTTTTTTGGGAATATTAACAAAGAATATAGAATCGGCGTGCGCAACTTAAGTTGCTCAGCAAAATATAGGATTGCGGTACGGCGGTTCGGAAAGGGAGAGGTTTTTATGAAAAAGAAAACAGAGGCGAAGCGGTATAAAGCACCGTTTGTAAAGACGGTCAAAAAACATTGGATGCTGCTTCTGATGCTGGCGCCGGCAGTGTTCTATGTGATCTTATTCAATTACATACCGATGACGGGCATCGTACTGGCCTTTAAAAAGTACCAGTATGCGGGAGGTATTTACGGTTCACCCGGAAACGGACTTAACAATTTTAAGGCGCTGATGATATCCGGAAAGCTCGGACAGGTGACGCGCAATACGCTGCTTTACAACATTGCTTTTATCGCCCTTGGCGTTGTCTGCGAGATGGGGAGCGCAATCCTGTTAAACGAGCTGCTGAACAAATATTTTAAGAAAATAGCGCAGTCCTTCATGTTCCTGCCTTATTTTATCAGCTGGGTCGTGGCGGGCGCGATCATGTACAATATTTTCAATTATGAGAGAGGCGTGTTCAATCATATTCTGACATGGCTTGGCATGAATCCCTTCGATCTTTACAATACGCCGGGCGCATGGCCGCCGGTGCTGATCTTCTTAAAACTCTGGAAAGGAACGGGGTACGGTTCCGTCGTCTATCTGGCCGCGATCACGGGGCTGGATCAGGAAATGTTCGAGGCGGCGGAGATCGACGGCGCAAACGCATGGCAGAGGATCCGTTATCTGACCATTCCGTCCCTAAGGCCGACCATGATGATTCTGGTATTGCTTGCAATCGGTAATATCTTCCGCGGCGACTTCGGATTGTTCTACCAGACCGTAAAGAGCAGCGCGCTCTTACAGCCGATGACGGATATCATTGATACCTATGTATTCCGTCTGCTGATCGATACGGGCGATATCGGCGTTTCTGCCGCAGCGGGTCTTTATCAGTCGATCCTCTGCCTGATCACGATCACGCTATGTAACAAGCTGGTGAAAAAAGTCAATCCGGACTACGCACTATATTAAGGGAGGTGGATACCATGGCAAAAGCGATGACAAAGCACAAACGTCATATCAGCAAAGATGTGCTTTCGGTTAATATTTTGGGGTATGTGGTAATCGGTATTTTCGCATTGCTCTGTCTGCTGCCGTTTTACCTGATCATCGTAGCTTCCTTTACGGATGAGGCGTCCCTGATCCGCAACGGCTATCCGCTGATACCTACGGATGTCAGCATACAGAGTTACCTGTTATGTTTGAAAAATCCGGTGGCGATCCTGCGGGCCTATGGTACGACGGTCGGCGTTACGGCAGTCGGGACTCTCCTGTCGGTGCTGCTTTCCACAATGACGGGTTATGTGCTGTCGCGTCAGGATTTTCCGTGGAGAAATAAATTTTCCTTCTTCTTTTTCTTCACTACGTTATTTAGCGGCGGATTGGTTCCGTGGTACATGATGTGCGTGCGGTATCTGAACTTTAAAAATACATACATCGCGATCATCCTGCCGCTGATGTTTTCGGTATGGAATATGATCATTGCGAAATCGTTCATGATGGGCATTCCCAGCGCCCTGACGGAGTCGGCAAAGATTGATGGCGCGAATGATTTTGTCATCTACGTAAAGCTCATCCTTCCGCTTAGTAAGCCGCTGATCGCGACGCTGAGTCTGTTCGCGGCACTGGCTTACTGGAACGACTGGTATAACTGCATGCTGTTCATCACGGATGAAAACAAATTCATGCTGCAATATTACCTGCAAAGGATATTAGGCAGTGCCGAGGCGATGCGTATCGTTGCGGAGAAATCCGGTATCGCGCTGCCGACGATTCCGCTTGAGAGTATGAAAATGTCGATGACGGTGATTGCGACCGGCCCCATTGTTTTGTTGTATCCTTTCGTGCAGCGCTACTTCGTCAAAGGTCTTACGATCGGTGCGGTGAAGGGCTAAAAGCGGAAGTTATAAAAAGGGATCCTATTAATCAATTTCAATAAAAAGGAGAGAGGTTATGAAAAAGAAAAAGTTTTTGGCAGTTACTTTAGCAACTTGTCTGGTCGTATCCATGCTGGCCGGCTGCGGCAATTCCGGCGGTGATTCCGCTTCGACGGGCGGCACGTCCACTGCGACAGACACAGCTTCCGACAGCGGCGCATCGGGCGGCAGCGACAGCGCGGCTCCTTCCGGGGATACCGCGGCGGCAGCTTCTCTGGACAGCCTGCCGGCGATCGGAGAAGGACAGATCGTGGCGTCGCCTGATTTCTATGCGGCAACCGATCTGAGTAAACCTTACACCGTCAATATGTATCTGATCGGCGATACGCCTAACGACTGGGATAAGGTGCTGGGGATGGTAAACGATTACCTGAAGCCCTACAACACGGAGCTTGCGGTCACTTTCATGAGCTGGAGCGATTATCAGACCATGTACTCGCTGGTGCTTGCAGGCGGTGAGCAGGTAGACCTGATCTTTACGGCACCTTGGTGCTATATGTATACGGAGGCGGCGAAAGGTTCCTTCTATGAGCTGACGGATGATTTTATCGCGACCTATATGCCGCTTGCGAACAAATATCAGGATAAGGACAGCTGGAGTGAGACCACCCTTTCCGGTAAGACGGTCGCGGTGCCTTCCAACGTGGCGGCGGCAATGGGTAAGATCGTGGCGATTCGTCAGGACCTTGCAGATAAGCACGGTATTTCCGAGCTGAAGACTTGGGATGATTATATGAATTTCATGGTAACGATGGGCGAGAAGGAAACGCCGGAGAGCGGTATTTACGGTCTGGCTTCCTCAGTAGATAACAATGAGCTTTGGGACGTGTACCGTCAGCAGTTCGATACCTTCCTTGCACTCGACAGCGATTATTTCGACATGATCTATTCCTGGGACGGCGACCTTCCGAAAGCAGATGAGATCACCACGTCCTACGAGACGGAGTGGTTCCGTAATTACGCGAAAGATATGAAGACGCTGGCGGATGCCGGCTGCTGGAGCCGCAGCGCGCTGACCAATACCGTGACGGACGACGATGCTTTCGGCGCATTGCAGGGCGCTTCCATCGCATGGAACGGTTCCGTTATCACCTACGTGAAGCAGGCTGAGCAGAGTGACGGCGTAAAGTGTGCGCTTTATGATCTGACAACGGATCACCTTGTAGGATGCGAAGCGTTCTCCAACAACGATATGGCGATCGCGGCCGGTTCCAAGAATCCGGAGCGCGCGGCAATGGTGCTTGACCTGATCAAGTTCGACACCTATCTGAACAGACTGCTGATCCTCGGTGTGGAAGGCGAGCATTACAGCATCGATGCTGACGGATACTATACCGAGCTGGATAAATCCTCTGACTTTGCTGCTTATGCGATCTCCGCATCCTGGGCGATCAAGAACAGCGATCTGCACGAAGACGGAGCGGATCCCCGTATGCAGGCGATCTCCGACGGCTGGGCATCGAGAGTGGAAAACAATCCGACCATTACCTTCGTGTTTGATACGACACCCGTTGATTCCTATGTGGCGGCTGTGAAGGTTGTGCTTAACGATTATGTTCCCATGCTGGAACTCGGTCTTGTGGACGATGTGGACAAAACACTGGATGAGATGATTCAGAAATGCTATGACTCCGGTCTGCAGGAAGTCAAAGACGAGTTCACCAAGCAGTATGAAGCATGGTACGCGACCCGCTAAGAAAGTTTTGGGGCGGCCGTATGCCGGGAACTGATAGCGGAATGAATGTAAGTTAGCAATAAAGAGGGGGCTGCCGCCAGCGGAGAAAGGAACATAGTAAGATTCCTAACCGGTGCGGCGGCTCCTTTTTTCACCAAAGGCCCGATGCGGCACATGGAGCAAAATAGACGTAAAAACTTAAAAGGAGTATGGCCGTAATATGAAGACCTGTTTATCCTGCAAAGGACCGCGATGCGTGGAGCATTTTGATTTTGACTGGTATTTTTATCACGGGGAAAAGGAACCGATACCCGGAGAAATTCATGTGGAAGCGTTTGAAAAAGTGCAGCTGCCGCATGACTGGAGCCTGTATTATCCGTTTGACGAACATGCGCCGTCCTGTGGCTCCGGAGGTTATGTGGAGACTGGCGTGGGATGGTATCGGAAACGGTTTCGGCTTGCAAAGACCCCGGCCGCGGACGAGAAGATTTTTATCCGCTTTGACGGCGTCTATATGCTGGCTGACGTGTGGGTAAACGGCAGGAAGGCCGGGCGGCATATTTACGGGTACACACCCTTTGAATGGGATATCACGCGGCTTTTGAACGGAGAAGAAAATGTGATCGATGTGCGGGTGGATAATTCCGCGCAGCCGGGCTCCAGATGGTATTCCGGTTCCGGCATCACAAGGGATGTGTGGCTGTATCGGGTAAAAGATGCTCATATACTGCCATACGGCGTATGGATCAGACAGCCTGAGGTCAGTGAAAAGCAGGCGAAGCTGCGGATCGGGACAACATGCGCCCTTCCTGTCAAAGCAGCCGTATCGGAAGGCGAAAAGGCGGCGGATGGGGTGCCGGATCTGTCGGAGACGTATTTGATAGAAACAGAGATTTATACGCCGCAGGGGCAGCTTTGCGCGAAGGATGCCGTGAAAGTCCCCACAGGGAACGTGCAGGCGGAAACGGCGGAGGCTGCGCAGGAAAACGGCGCGGAAGAAAGCGGGGTAACGGCAGTTTTGTATCAGGATTTTGTCCTTGATGATCCGACGCTCTGGACACCGGAGACCCCCTGCTTGTATGAGGTCGTCACAAAACTGTACCGGAACGATGTGCAGACGGACGAGGTACACACCCAGACAGGCCTGCGCAGTGCCGTTTTCCATGCGGAGAAAGGATTTTTGTTAAACGGAGTCCGCTGTAAATTAAACGGCGTCTGTCTGCATCATGACGGCGGCTGCGCGGGTGCGGCGGTGCCTGTCGAGGTCTGGGAAAGGCGGCTTTTGAAACTGAAAGCAATGGGAGCCAATGCGATCCGTACGGCGCATAATCCGCCGGATCCCGCGCTGCTTACGCTGTGCGATACCATGGGATTTCTGGTGATGGACGAGGCGTTTGACGAGTGGAAGATCTTAAAGGGCAAGGAATTTGGCAGCAATACCCATGAGAGCAGGGGCTATTCGGAATGGTATGAAATCTGTTATGAAGAAGACCTGCGGACCATGCTTCTGCGGGACAGGAACCATCCCTGCATCGTGATCTGGAGCATCGGCAACGAGGTGCCGGACCAGCAGCAGGAAGACGGCTATCTGACGGCGAGGCATTTAAAAGAAATCTGTAAAACGTATGATCCGGACCGCTTCGTCACGCAGGCCAACGACCAGATCAGCTCGGAGCCTTATCCGGCCAAACTAACGTTTTTAAAGGAACTGGATGTGGTCGGCTATAATTACGTCGGAAGGTGGAGAAACCGTGCGGAGACCTTTTATGACGAGGACAAACGTTCCCATCCCGACTGGTGTGTGTTAGGAACGGAAAATGGCGGTACGGGCGGCATCCGGGGAGAATATCCGCTGGAGATGTCGGAGAAGGAAGGCTGGTGGCGGCGGCCCTATTACAGCGCGCCGGTGGAGAGCGGAAAGTTGCTGCGCTATACGATGTCCCACGATTATGTGGCCGGCGATTTTATGTGGACGGGCGTCGATTATCTGGGAGAAGCGCATTGGCCGGAACGTTCTTCCAGTGCGGGCGTACTCGATACCTGCGGTTTTGAAAAGGACGGATACTATTTTTATCAGAGTATCTGGAAGCGGGAGGAGCCGATGATCCACCTGCTGCCCCATTGGAATCAGGATGTGGAGACGGGGACCATCCTGCCGGTGTTATGTTATACGAACTGCGACCGTGTAGAATTGTTCTTAAATGGGAAATCTTATGGGAAAAAGGCCTATGCTTATCCTTTTTACGGGATGTCGGAAGAATACGGACATTTTGAGAAGCCGCCGGCGGCCGTCACGACGGGGGATCTGTTTTTAAGCTGGGATGTGCCGTATGAGCCGGGCTGTATCGAGGCGGTGGGGTACCGCGGTAAAAACGAGGTCGTACGCGAAGTGGTGCACACAGCGGGAGAACCGAAGACATTGCGGGCATCCTGCTATCGGGAAAACCTTGCGGCGGACGGCAGGAGCGTCGGACAAATAGAGATAGCCGTCTTTGACGCGGCGGGAAATTTCTGCCCGCAGGCCGATTGCGCCGTTTCCTTCAAAGTGGAGGGGCCGGCAGACCTGATCGGCGTGGACAACGGGAATCCTAAAAGCCACGAGAGTATGAAAGGAAACAGGATTTTAGTATTTCACGGAAGGGCATTCGCGCTGGTCCGTTCTTTGGGCAGGGCAGGAGAATGTCTGATCCATGTAACAGCACAAGGCTTGCAGGGCGACAGCCTGAAAATCAGTTTCAGTTGATAAACGGGAGGACTAAAATATGACACAGAAAGAAATAGCCGAAGCGCTGGGACTTTCGAAAACTACGGTGTCAAGGGCGCTTTCCGGGAAAGGCAGGATCGGAGAAGAGACCATAAATAAGATTCGGAAATACATGAAAGAGCATCAGGTCAAAGAGGGTGGTCAGCCGACAAGGATGCTTGGCGTTGCGCTTCCGGCGGACAGCAATATCAATACCAATCACTTTTTTACGGAGTGTCTCTACGGCATCTGTGAAGCCGCATCCTATATGAATTATAACGTGCTGGTGATGAAGGTGACGGAAACCGATATTTCGGAGATCATCAACGTGGTGGAAAGCGGGAAGATCGAAGCGGTCATTCTCACGAGGACCATGGAAAACGACAGGGCGATGCAGTATCTGGAAAAAATAGGATTTCCGGTGGGACTGGCGGGACAGCATACCGGTGATAATGTGATCACGGTCGATATTGATAATCAGGGGGCGACAGAGCGGCTGGTCTCGCTGATGATCGCCAGAGGCATCAGACGGTTTGCACTGATTCTGGAAGAGATCAATTATGTGGTGAACCGCAGCCGTTATAACGGTTTTATGAATGCCCTGTTAAAAAACGGCATATCAGAGAAAAAGCAGTATATTTACACCGGTAAAGTCCACGATAATGTGATGGAAATGGTGATGTCCGACATCCTTTCCAACAAAACGGACTGTATCGTCTGCGGCGACGACGAGCTATGTGTCAGGGTTATGTCGTGGCTGCAGGATCAGGGTTACCGAATCCCGCGGGATATTGCGATTGCATCGTTGTATAACGGTTCGGTGCTGAATCTGATGCGTCCTTCGGTCACGGCGATCGATACCTCAGCCAAGAGCGTCGGAACGGAACTTGGAAAACAGGTGTGTCACTATTTACAGGGCGAGCGGTATGAGAAAAGGACGCTGCTGGGATATGAGATACTGGTTCGTAAATCAACGGATAAATCAGGGAGTTAGGGAGAGAAAGGAGATAACATATGGGAAAAAATATGGTATACGGGGTCGATCTGGGGTGGCTTAGCCAGTTGGAAGAAAAGGGTGTGCGCTGGATCGATACCGAAAAAAATGAAGTCGAGCCGCTCGCGGCGATGAAGGAGATGGGAGCGGATGCGGTGCGGCTGCGCATTTTTGTCGATCCGCCGAAAGAAGCTTACTGGCAGAAGAATGAAGACACCGTCTGTATGCTCGGCTTCTGCGATGCGAAAAGCGTGCTTACCATGGGGGAGCGGGTAAAGGCGGCGGGTATGAAGCTGATGCTGGACTTTCATTACAGTGACCATTTTGCGGATCCGGAGTATCAGGATATTCCGGAAGCATGGAAAAACGACGACGCGGAAAAGCTTACGGAGAGGGTATACGGACATACGAAGGAGGTCATGACGATGTTCGTGGAAAAGGGCGTCCGCCCGGACTGGGTGCAGGTCGGCAATGAGATCAATCCGGGTCTGCTTCTGCCGGCGGGCAGCGTAAAAGATCATCCGCAGCAGATGACGGCATTTTTAAATGCCGGATACGATGCGGTCAAGGAATGCTGTCCCGAATGTCAGGTGATCACCCATCTTTCCGCCGGCACCTATCCCGAATTTTGTGATCCGTTCTGGGATGTATTCTTTGAAAACGGCGGCAAAACGGATATCCTTGGCATATCGCATTATCCGTATTGGTATGCGCAGATCGCGTCGCGTACGGGGAAGAAGCAGGCGGAGCTTCTCTATAATCCGCTGATCCATTATGCCAAACGCTATCTAAAGCCGGTCATGGTCGTGGAAGTGGGCGGTCCGGAGACGGAGGAGGAGGAAACCTACCGGCTCCTGATGGATACGATGGAGGCGGTCAGTCAGGTCCCGGACGGACAGGGACTCGGTGTCTTTTACTGGGAGCCGGAAGTGGGCGCGGCGATTCTTCCCGACCGCTATCCGCTCGGCGCTTCGATCGCGGTTGACGATCATACGATACAGTTTACGAAGGCGCTTTCGGCGTATCGGGATTTTGCAAAATAAAACTTGCCGCAAATGGGGAAAACAAGTACAATGAGCGTATCGGAAAAGCCGTTGTACTTGTTTTTGATTCTATGAAAATTTGCGGCAGTGAAAATCATGGCAGATTGCCGCAGGCGGGCGACGATGTTTGCCGACGTCAGAAGGAGGCGGAAGAAGCGTATGGAACGGGTGCTGTTAGTGGGCGCAAATTTAAATGACGGGGAAGACTATCAGGCATCCTTAGAGGAACTGGGGGCGCTGGCAAAGGCCTGCGATATGGAAGTGGCGGGCAGCGTCTGTCAGACGATCGAGACGGTGCATAAAGCCTTCTATATCGGTACGGGAAAGGTGGAAGAGGTCAAGGCGCTGGCCTTAGAATATGACGTGGATGTCATAATTTTTGACAATTCCCTCTCTCCCATGCAGATGAGAAATTTGCAGGAGAAACTGGAAAAGCCGATCCTTGACAGGAGCGCGCTGATTTTAGAAATTTTTGCGGACCGGGCGCGTTCCCGCGAGGCGAAGCTGCAGGTGGAGACGGCCAGATTACAGTATATGCTGCCCCGTCTGGTGGGTCTTCACGCGGCGCTTTCCAGACAGGGCGGCGCGAGCGGCGCTATGAGCAACCGCGGCGCCGGTGAGAAAAAGCTGGAACTTGACAGGCGGGTGCTGGAGAGGCGGCTTACGGAACTGCGCAGGGAGTTAAAAGAGGTGGGAGACGAGCGCAATACGCAGAGGAAGCGGCGTGCCAGATCGGGCCTTCCCAGAGTGGCGCTGGTGGGGTATACCAATGCGGGCAAGTCTACGCTCCTAAACGCAATGCTCGACTGTTACGGGGCGGACGAGGCGGAGGAGGAGAAACGTGTGCTGGAGAAAGATATGCTCTTTGCCACGCTGGATACCACCGTGCGCCGGATCGAACCGGAGGGACATCATGCCTTTCTGCTCTCCGATACGGTAGGGTTTATACACAAACTGCCGCATCATCTGGTGGACGCTTTTCGTTCTACGCTGGATGAGGCAAAGGAAGCGGATCTTTTGATTCAAGTGGTGGATTACAGCGATCCGCATTACAAAGAACAGATTGCAGTCACGAACCGTACCCTGAAAGAACTTGGAGCGGAGGGCGTCCCCATGCTCTACGTCTACAATAAGGCGGATTTGGTTTCCGTAGATGCACTGCCGGGGCATTTCGGAGCAGACGAAAACAGGACGGCATGTCTGCCGGTGGTGGCAAAGGAGCGAGACAGATCGGAAGGCGACGCAATTTATTTGTCGGCAAAAAAGCGGATCGGACTGGAAGAACTGCTGGCCCTGATCGAGGATGCGCTGGCGGGCGGTTATGTGGAATGTACCCTGCTCATCCCTTACGCGGACGGCAGGGCGGTGTCCTATTTAAATGAGAATGCGGTGGTCTATGAAACGCAGTACGCGGAGGACGGCGTGCGCATGCGCGTGAACTGTAAGCGGGAAGATTACGGGTATTATGAGAAGTATCTGCAGAAAAGCTAAGATTTTTGGATGGGAATAATCCGGACCGGCGCTTATGGGACGAACCCGTCTGTTTTTATTGCACCGGCGTCCTTTATCCTTTATAATAATTTAGGTAGCAGAAAAAAGATGTAACTAAAACTCACACAAGAATGACAGGATTGGAGAAGGCTATGATTGAACTGACAAAGGGCGGCGCGTATCTGTTAAATGGGACGGAAGTCATTTTAGACGGCCCGGATGCGGCGGCGCAGATCAAAAATAAGACCGGAAAGGAAGTGCCGAAAGGCGAGGCGGCGAAAAATACCATTGCTTACGGCATTTTAGAAAAGCATAATACCTCCGGCAATATGGAAAAACTAAAGATAAAATTCGATAAGCTGACTTCCCACGACATTACCTTTGTGGGGATCATTCAGACGGCCAGAGCTTCGGGACTGACCAAATTCCCGATCCCCTACGTGCTGACAAACTGCCATAATTCCCTGTGCGCGGTGGGCGGCACGATCAACGAGGACGATCATATGTTTGGGCTTACCTGCGCCAAGAAATACGGCGGCGTCTATGTGCCGCCCCATCAGGCGGTCATCCACCAGTACGCGAGGGAGATGCTTGCGGGCGGCGGCAGGATGATCTTAGGCTCCGACTCCCATACCAGATACGGCGCGCTCGGCACGATGGCTATGGGCGAGGGCGGGCCGGAATTAGTCAAACAGCTCTTGTCGCAAACTTACGATATCAATATGCCCGGCGTGGTAGGCGTGTATCTGACGGGCGAGCCGGTAAAAGGCGTAGGTCCGCAGGACGTGGCCTTGGCGATCATCGGCGCGGTGTTTGCAAACGGCTATGTGAAAAATAAGGTGATGGAGTTTGTGGGGCCGGGCGTGTCGTCCCTGAGCGCGGATTTCCGCATTGGTATCGACGTAATGACGACCGAGACGACCTGTCTGTCCTCTATCTGGCGGACGGACGGGCAGATCAAAGAATTTTATGAGATTCACGGAAGGGAAGATGAATATCAGGAGTTAAACCCGGGAGAGATCGCTTATTATGACGGTATGATCACAGTGGATCTTTCGAAGATTCGCCCGATGATTGCCATGCCCTTCCATCCGAGCAACACCTACACGATCGACGAGGTGAACGCAAACTTAAAAGATATACTGCATGACGTGGAAGAGCGCGCGAAGGTGAGTCTGGACGGCGCGGTGCCTTATTCTTTACAGGAAAAAGTAGTGGGCGGTAAGTTCATGGTAGATCAGGGTATCATTGCGGGCTGCGCGGGCGGCGGTTTTGAGAACATCTGCGCGGCGGCGGACATCCTGCGCGGCTCCTATATCGGATCGGACGGCTTTTCTTTAAGCGTCTATCCGGCATCCATGCCTGTGTACATGGAATTGATCAAGAATGGCTGTGCGGCGGCGATCTTGGAGACGGGCGCGGTGTTAAAGACCGCTTTCTGCGGCCCCTGCTTCGGCGCGGGCGACACGCCGGCAAACAACGCTTTCAGTATCAGGCATTCCACCAGAAACTTCCCCAACAGGGAAGGGTCCAAGCTGCAAAACGGCCAGATCTCGTCCGTGGCGCTGATGGATGCGCGTTCCATCGCGGCCACGGCGGCGAACAAGGGGGTGCTCACGCCGGCTACCGACTTCGACGGGGAGATTGGAAAATATCAGTATCATTTTGACGCTGACATTTATAAAAACCGTGTCTTCGATTCCAAGGGCGCGGCGGATGAAACTGTGGAAATACAGTTTGGTCCGAATATCAAGGACTGGCCTGCTATGGGTGCCCTGCCGGAGAATCTGGTGCTGCGTGTGGTTTCGGAGATTCACGATCCCGTCACCACGACGGACGAGCTGATCCCTTCCGGGGAGACTTCTTCCTACCGCTCGAACCCGCTGGGACTTGCTGAGTTTACGCTCTCCAGAAAAGACCCTGAATACGTGGGCAGGGCGAAGGATATCCAAAAAGCGGAGACGGCCAGAATGGCGGGCGAACATCCCTGTCAGGCGCATCCGGACGTGAAACCGGTGATGGGTGTGGTGAAGCAGACCTTTGCGGACGCGTCCCACGAAAATACAGGCTTTGGTTCCACGATCTTTGCGGTGAAGCCGGGCGACGGTTCCGCCAGAGAGCAGGCCGCGAGCTGTCAGAAGGTGCTGGGCGGCTGGGCGAACATCGCCAACGAGTACGCGACCAAGCGCTATCGTTCCAACCTGATCAACTGGGGGATGCTGCCCTTCGTGATCGGGGCGGGAGAGCTGCCTTTTAAAAATCTGGACTACCTCTTTTTCCCCGGCATCCGCAGGGCGGTCGAGGAGAAGGCGGAGACGATCGAGGCTTACCGCGTGTCCGTGGAGGAAGGGAAACTGATTCCCTTCACGATGACGCTGGGAGAGCTGACGGACGAGGAGAGACAGATTATCTTAAAAGGCTGTCTCATCAACTATAACAGAGTAAATTGACTGGATAAGTCAGTTTGGAATAAAGTGATAAAGAAATAAAGGGAAGAACAAGTATTGGGGAGCTATGTCTAATGGGGTAGGAAAAGAGCCGGGAAGCGTCTTACGGCATACAGGGCTGGCGGTGATCGGTCTTGCTGTCGTGGCGGCGTTTGTGTATTTGGCGTTTCTGGGCATGACACAGCAAAATAGCGATGCGGATACAGCGCAGCAGGAGGCCGGGGCGGAGGATGCCGCAGCTTCTATTGCGCTGCCGGAGCTTGGGCTGACGCAGGAAGAGCCGGAGGTGGATTCTTCCAAGGAAATCGTAAAAGATGTGCTTTTAAGCAACGTGCCAAAGGCGGATTACAGCTTTTCTTTTAACGGAAAGCTCAGTGATGCGACTGTGGTGATAAGGGAGGGCGACGTCAACCATTTCAATGAGGGGACCTATCCTGATCAGACGGAAGATGTGCCGCCCCTGTTTACGGAGGGGATGGAAGGCGATGCGATCTATCTGGATGGCAGCTATGGCGTGGAGCTTCTGGGGGTGGATGCGCTTTCGGATTCCTATACCATATCTTTCTGGTTTCGGGCGGACGAGCTGCGCGACTGGTCGCCTTTTTTACTGATTGGTTCTCATCTGCTGGATGTGGGGGGAAGTCAGAGCTTTCTCTCTTTTAATAAGAAGACGACGGAGGAGGGAACGCAGGTCGTACCGGTCTTTAATACCATCGACGCGGCCTTTGGCAATTCCTGTGAGGTACGCCCTTCCATGGAAGATAAGAGGTGCATCTCGTTGAATGTCTGGAACTATATCACGATCTGTGTGAATGCTGACCAGAGATCGGAAGAGGATCCAAACAAGGTGATGGGGTATCTATATCTAAACAGTGAGATGATCGGTTCCGGACTGGTCTCTAAACTGCATCTGGATCCTGAGAGTGTGAACGCCTATTTGGGGATTAACTGTTTTGACGAGTTGTTTCGTGCCAGCTATGACGAGATCCATATCTGGAATCACGTGCTGGACGAGAGTCAGATTAGCAGTATGTATACCGCATACATACAGACGGGTTAAGAAATGGAAAAAATGTCCGATATATAGAGTACAGGGAAGAAGGTTCATGGCCAGAATCATTCTTTTCTGAAATCTGTATGATGTTGAGACCAGGGACGGTGTTTTTAGGGAAAAGGAATTTCCGTAAAGATGCCGTCTTTTTCTATGCCGGGCGTCAGGGAAGACGCTGTCTGGTGCATGGGCGGGCGTGGGAGGGGGTCAACAGGAGAATAAGGAGTAAATAACGCTTCGGAAAAGGAGGTAACATTGATTATTAATTCCGGCACCATAGGGATGCAGTCTACCAGAGCCTACCGTTCGGTTACAAAGATCGGCACGCGGAGCGTGCAGGGTACTTTTGCAGGCGGTATGGGCGGACTGGATTCGCTTTTTGAGGGGCAGTCCGGCGCTGGAGAAAAGACTGCGGAAGAAGACGGCAATCAGGCAAAGCTGTCCGATCTTTCCACACATATGCAGAATACCACGGGAGCATGGAAGATCTCTACGAGAAACGACGAGAGGGAAGTCATGCGAAATATCAAGCAGCAATGCGTGGATTTTCTGCTGGAGCTTTTGTTTCATTTTCGCGGAAAACGAAGCGCTTCCGATTACCTTGGCGGTGGCGGCGGCAGTACGATGTACGCGGTGAACGGCCTGCAGGTCCGGCGCTATCACAGTGAGGAGGAGCAAACGACCTTTTCCACGCAGGGCGTGGTAAAAACCGCGGACGGCAGGGAACTTTCGTTTAATCTGGAGTTTGGTATGAGCCGCAGTTTTCAGGAGTATTACGAGGAGAACTATGTCACTTCCGTCAAGACCTTCCGCGATCCGCTGGTGATCAATCTGGACAGCAATATCGCCAAGGTCTCCGACCAGAAATTCTTTTTTGACTTAGACTGCGACGGCACGAAGGAAGAGATTTCCAGCCTACAGGCAGGCAGCGGATTTCTGGCGCTTGACTTAAACGGAGACGGACAGATCAACGACGGCAGCGAGCTGTTCGGCACAAAGAGCGGCGACGGTTTTCGGGATCTTGCCCGCTATGACGCGGACGGCAACGGTTGGATCGACGAGGCGGATCCCATTTGGGAAAAGCTTCTCATCTGGACGAAGGACGAGGATGGAAAGGATAAACTCTATCATCTCTCCAATCTGGGAGTGGGCGCCATCGGCCTCTCACGGGTAGGAACGCAGTTTTCCTTAAATTCCGCGAAGACGAATGAAGCCAATGCCATGATTCGTAATACAGGTATCTTCCTGTACGAAAACGGTACGGTGTCCACGATTCAGCATGTGGATATGGCGACTTATTCAAAGAACGCATGAGAAGCATGAAGCCTCATGCAGGAGAATGCTGAAAAGAAGCATTCTCCGCAAAATGTATAAATGCAAAGACAACCGCATAGACATAGACTATGTGGGGTGTCGCATGAAAAACAATGGAATCGTCTCAAAAAAATCAAACAGGAGGGATGCGCTGAGCTTCCTTCTGTTTGTTTTTTTGCTGCCCTATGTCTGCGCTTGTCTCTGGGGACACGTGGGAGAACAGACAGCCAAACTGAAGGAGGAAGGAAAGAAAGGACAGCAGGATGTCCGCATGGTGGAGGCGGCGCTTTCGTGGGGCGTGTGGGAGCTTCCCATGGAGGAATATCTGACCTATCTGCTTTTTCTGGTCGTGCCAAAGGAAAGCGGGGAGGAGGCGTTAAAGGCGCAGGCAGTACTTCTGCGGACGGAACTTGCAGCCCGCTATACGGAGCAGGAGGATAAGGTTATTTTTCTGGAGGCGGAGGAGCTTTCGCAGTTTTACGGCGGGTACAAGGACGCTGAGGAACTTGCGGCATACAGGCGGGCGGTGACGGCTACCGCGGGGACGATCCTGACTTGTGGGGGCGAACCGGTAAGGGCGTCGTCCCTTCGTCTGACGGAAGAGGGGGAGAAGTCGTTTTATTATGTGGCTGCCGGAGGACAGGATTTTGTTATGGATCTAAAGGAGGCGGAAAGACTGGCGCAGGCGGGAAAAAGCTGGAAGGAAATCCTTGCATATTTCTTTTTTGAAACAGAATTAGCAAATTTTGAATAAAGCGGAAAAAAAGGGTAAAACTATCACCATGAAACCCGGAGGATCAAAAAACCCGTCAGGTATCGGGCAAAACAGATGCCGGGAAAAAAACAGGAGGCGAGTTTCATGGCGAGAAGGAACAGAAATAATATCGGAAAAGAGAGGATCATTATGATGGCGTCCGCGGTGTTTGTTTTGACAGCGCTGACGGTTACCGGCCTTTATGTGAGAACTAACAACCGCGCAGAGCGGGAGGATTATGTGGTGGATTTCGAAACACTTGAGCAAAGCAGCGCGGAGCTTGCGGAGAACATGGTTTCGGGAGAGGAACTGGACACGCTTTTTGCGGAAGTCGGTACCGACGATCTGGATTATGATCCCAGTTTTCAGGAAGCAAATTCCCTGCATGTTGAGAATACGGAAATTGCGGGAAAGGCAGACCAGAAAAAGAATGCCGGCGGGGAAAATGAAAAACGCAGCGCAGACGACGTAAAGACGATCAGCGAAGCGATAGAAGAAGCGGAAAAAGCGGAGGATAAGAAGAGGGAGGAACAGGCAAAGAAAGACAATCCCGTAAAGGATTCCAAAGAGGAAAAGAAGGAAGGCGAGGGCGCTGTACAACAGGAAGGAATGTTTGACGAGACGGTGGATACTGTTATGAGCGGCGAAGTGGAGACCGAAGGCATCTCTACTACGGTGCAGCCGGAGCTTAGTTTTGGCGAGGAGGATAACCTTGTGTGGCCCATCGTCGGCGACGTGCTGATCAACTACAGCATGGACAAGACCATTTACTTCCCGACGCTGGATCAGTATAAATATAATCCCGCTATTGTGATCGCTGCGACGCAGGGCGAGAGCATCGGCGCGGCGGCAAACGGGCGCGTAAACTCTGTCAGTTATGACCGCGCGACGGGCAATACGGTGGTGATGGATCTGGGAAACGGCTATGAGCTGACTTACGGGCAGCTTGAAAATATCACCGTGTCGGAGGGCAGTTATGTGAATGTCGGCGATCCGATCGGAACGGTGGCGGTACCCACGAAATACTACAATCTGGAGGGGGCGAATGTTTATTTCAAGCTGACGAAGGATGGGGAGCCGATTAATCCGCTGACGAAATTAAAATAAACTAAAAGGGATAGATGATTCGGGAGTCAAAAGGTGACTGTCATAGGTTGAGATGGCAGATTGCACAAATAGCTCTCTTGCGTCTGGCTCCGTAAAATGGATTTTCTAAATATTCCGAATCTGCATAGCAGATTTTGGACGCAACCGCCCTTTACTCGCCATCCGGGCTCGTTACGGGCTTTCCGGGACATCCCTGTCCCGTAATTGCTGGATATTGAGCGGAATATTAAGAAAATCTCATTCCACGGCGCAAAGACAGCTGCGTGAACTATTTGTGCAATCTGCCATGCTTAGAATATGGGGATACCTTTTGACACCCCAATCCTATACTGAGAAGAGATTTGAGATTATATGAGCGAAAAAGCAATGATTATCAAATTTAGGAATAAATAAACGGTTATTCAAATTTGTTTCAAGTCAGAAGGGTATGCTTGAGATGGTTATAGTACATGGGAATATTAAGACAATGGCGGGAGCGGATTTCCCGGATGGATATATAGAGATTGCGGACGGAAAGATTGCTGCGGTCGGCGGCATGGAGAACTGCCCGCAAGACGGATTTAAAAATAGCTGCGGCGCAGGCGGCGAGATTTTGGACGTACAGGGCGCGTTCGTGATGCCGGGCATCGTGGAGGCGCACTGTCACATGGGTATCACGGAGGAGAAAAAGGGGATGGAGGGGGACGACTGCAATGAGACGGTCGACCCGATCACCCCGCAGCTTCGTGCGATTGATGCGATCAACCCTATGGACGCGGCTTTTAACGACGCGCTGGCAGCAGGCATCACCTCCGCAATGGTCGGTCCCGGCAGTTCCAATGTCGTGGGTGGGCAGTTCGCCTTTATCAAGACGCACGGGCGCTGTATCGATCATATGATCGTGAAGGCGCCCGCGGCTATGAAGGTGGCTTTTGGGGAAAATCCAAAGGTGAATTATTCCGGACAGGGCAAGTCTCCTTCTACCCGTATGGCGATTGCCGCTATGCTCAGGGAAGAACTGACAAAGGCGAAGAACTATCGGGAAAAGCGGGAAAAAAACAGTGACGAACCGGCGGATTTTCGCTACGAGTGCTGGCTCCCTGTTCTGCGTGGAGAAATCCCCCTAAAGGCGCATGCGCATCGTGCTGATGATATTTTGACGGCTGTGCGTATTGCAAAAGAGTTTGGCCTGCGGATGACGCTAGATCACTGCAGTGAGGGGCACCTGATCATGGACGAGCTGAAAGAGGCGGGTTTCCCGGCAATCGTGGGGCCGGATATGGCCAGCCGCAACAAGATCGAGGTGCAGAATATGGCTTTTAAGACAGCGGGACTTTTGGCGGGGCGGGGGATATTGACAGCGATCACCACCGATCATCCGGTCTCCAAGATTCAATTTCTGCCGATCTGCGCAGGACTGGCGGTAAAGTCCGGTATGGATTTTGAGGAAGGCCTGCGTGCGATCACGATCAACGCGGCAAAGATTTGCGGCGTGGATGAGCGGGTGGGCAGTCTGGAAGCGGGAAAGGATGCCGATATCGCCGTATTTTCAGGCAATCCCATGGAAGTATCCACACAGACCCTCTATACGATCTTAGATGGAAATATCGTGTATCGAAAGAAGTAAGCGGCGCGGACAAAAAAACTTTGGCATGATGAAAAAATATGTTACAATGGATGAGATAGAGAGTTAGGAAGTCTGACAAAATTGGTTAATTAGGAAATCGCTATGCAAAAGAATTGCTTACGACGAAAAATGACAGCATTGATGCTTGCCACAGCACTGCTTTTGACGGGCTGCAGTGGTTTTGATAAGCTGCAGACACAGAGGCCTGCGGGCGGGGAAGGGGCGGATGAGTTTACCAGTCTCGGACTTTCTCCGGAATTTGACTATGAAGTGCCTGAGAGCCTGCCGAGCATTTTGGTGGATCAGGTGGGTTACGCCTGCGGGAGCAATAAGCTGGCGATGGTAAACGGCGAGCAGCCGCCCGGGACGTTCACGATCGTTGACGCAAAGACCGGGCGCGAAGTCTACACGGGGAAAATTGAGCAGAAGAGCTATGACGAGACGCTGGGTGCGTATATCAGCCATGCGGATTTCACCGATTTCAATACCCCCGGACGTTATTATATTCAGGCATCGTCGATTGGTCAGTCCTATGAATTTGAGATTGCGGAAGAGCCTTTTGCAGCCCTTTTTCAAAAAGTTTTTAGGCAGTATTACTGTAATCGCTGCGGCCTGACTTTGTCTGCGGAGCTTGCGGGGGATGCGGCGCATAATGCCTGTCATTCCAGAGAGGCCCAGATGAAGGAAGAGGCGATGATCAAGCTGGACGTATCGGGCGGCTGGCATGTGGACGAGATCGGAAGCCGTGATGTGGCGAAGGGCTGTCGGACTATCAATACGCTGCTTTTGGCTTATGAGCTTTATCCGGATGCCTTTGGAGATGCAATGGGAATCCCTGAGAGTGGAAACGGAATTCCTGATATTCTGGATGAGGTGAAGTATGAGATCGACTGGCTCCTTAAGATGCAGGACGCAAAGAGCGGGGCGGTATATGCCTCTGTCAGCTCTGTGGACAATAAGACGGCAGGTTACATCCTCTACATAGATAAGATCACCATGGACGCCACGATCCACTTTGCGGCCGCTATGGCGAAATTCAGTTATCTTTATCAGAGTTATGATCTGGAATTTGCAACGCTTTGTCTGAAGGCGGCGGACAGGGCTTACCGCTATGCGGAACAATATCTGGCCGATATTTCTCAGGAGCAGTATTTTCACGCGGCGACAGAACTTTACCGCGCTACGGGCGGTTATCAGTATCATAGTGTGGTGAAGTCCTATCTGGGGCAGAATGCGAAACCGGATCTGGAGAATGATTTTGCGTTTTGGGGGTGTGTGACCTACCTTTCCACGAAGCAGACGGTGGATATGAAACTTTGCAGCGACGTGATCCAAAATCTGATGCAGAAGGTGGAAACCATATCTTATGCGTCAAAGGGTTCTAAACTGCTGGTGAAAACGGATGAGAAGCAGAGCTCTCATGCAGGTCTGCTGCGGGATATGACGAGACTGGCAGTTGTGGATCATATCATTACCAATCATGAATATGCTACGGTGCTGGAAAATCATTTGCATTATATGTTGGGGAGAAATCTACAGTCCATTTCCTATCTGGATGATGTCGGCGAGCGAAATTACCGGACGATCGACAAGGCGATGGGCGTTATGAAGCAGGTGGATCTGAATGCGGAACTGCTGCTTATGTTTGCCGCCATCATGGATGATGAGCGGGTGGTAAGCGAGGAGTAATACACAAAAAGAACTTCTAATGCTCACAGCAAAGGCTGTTTCGCAAAGAAGTTCTATGTTTTGTGTTAGAGAATGCCTAGAATGCAGGCATTCTCTGCGCAGACTGCTAAGAGCAGATTACACGGCAGATTTATTTTTAAAATACATGGTTTGAATGACGGAAAGAACCGTATCGTCGATGTGGCGTTTCTGTTCTTTGTCGAGGTCTTTTATGTAGATGGGGGCGCCGTACTCGATAACGACGTGGGCCTTTTTGATCCACGGGAAATGGGCCTCCCAGATCTGGTCGGCATTGTTGATGCTGATGGGGACGATGGGACAGCCTGACTTTTCGGCGATCTTAAAACTGCCGCCATGGAAGGGCAAAAAGGCATCAGGTTCCTTGCTGCGGCTTCCTTCCGGGAAGATGCAGATGGAGATGCCGGATTTTACTTTTTCGACAGCGGTGAGGATGGTCTTCATGCCCTGTTTGATGTCGTTTCGGTCCAAAAAGAGACAGTGCAGATTTTTCATCCAGTGCGAAAGGAGCGGCACCTTTATCATGCCGATCTTTGCGATGTAGCCGGTGGGCCGTGGCACCCGCACATAGGTCATGATAATGTCAAAATAGCTTCGGTGATTGCCGATGTAGAGAACGGCTTCATCCTGTGGAATGTTCTCTTCGCCGATCACCGTGACGGATACGCCGGAGAGAAAGAGGACACAGCGGAAAGCCCAGTTGACGATGGCTAGTGAGCTTTTGTTTTTTACTTCCATATTCCATTTTCCAAGAAAATATTCTACGATCAAAAGCGGGATGCTAAAGATCAGAAAAAGGACTACAAACAGGATGACTAACAGAAGACGAATCATAACAAAATAACCTTTCTATTCATTTTTCATAAGGATAACTTCGTAAACTGACTGCTAAAACAGATGTGTGCTGCACTGCGTTCTGCAATCATCTATATAGTATACACGAACCCGTAGGAATAGACAATGCCTCCGCATAATAAATTAGATAGTAAGAGGAAGTTGTGGAGGCTCTATGCGGAAACAAGATGAATTTCAGAGGAAAATGATAAGCGCCTGTCTGGTCTGCCTGCTGTGTTTTTTGGTATATGCCTGCGGGAAAAAGCAGGACGCGATGGAGAAGATCAAAGATTTGGAATACACGGTGATAGCGGAAGATAACATACCGAAGGAGCTGCTTGCAAAGATCGAGGAAAAGAAGGAAAACACTTTCCGGCTGACCTTTGAGGATCAGGGGTTTCTTTATATCTGCATGGGTTACGGAACGCAGCAGACCGGGGGTTACAGCATTGCGGTGAATGCCTTGTATGAGACGGCCAATGCGGTCTACATAGACACAAATTTGATTGGGCCGTCTCCGGAGGAGAAGAAAAATCAGGTGAAGAGTTATCCGTTTGTGGTGGTGAAGACGGAGTTTTTGGATAAGCCGGTGGTGTTTGAGTAGGAGATACATTGCGAAATACCCGATAGGTTGTTGGAATTGCGCAAGCAGCATAATCAACGCAGACGCGCTTGCGCTCCATTTCGAACGCAGCGGTACTAGGCTCGAAAGAACCTCGCCAAGTGCCGGCGTTCTACAAGGGTCTGCTTATGATTATGTTGTTTGCACAATTAATTAACGTTGAGATGAGTTTCGCAAGTGCGGAAAGAATAGAGAGAATAAAAAAGAATATAGAATAAGAGGGATAAAGATGCTGTATTTAAAAAACGGATATTTAATAGACCCCGCGTCGGGGCGGGAAGGATGTTATGATATTTTAATTGATGAGGATGGCGGGAAGATTGTGAGGATCGTGCCGCAGGGGACGGCTGTGGCGGAACTTTTGCGCGGTGAGGAGAAAGAGCGGGCGGGCAGCGGGCAGCCAGAAGATGATATTTTTGTTAATGAGATTGACTTAGATGGTCAATTTGTTGCGCCGGGTTTGGTGGATGTGCATGTGCATTTCCGCGATCCGGGGTTTACGCATAAGGAGGATATTCACACGGGAGCGGCGGCTGCGGCGAAGGGCGGCTTTACCTCGGTGGTGCTGATGGCGAACACGAAGCCTGCGGTGGATAACCTTGAAACGCTGGCTTATGTGCTGGATAAGGGTAGGGAGACGGGCATCCATGTCCATACCTGCGCCAATGTGACGAAGGGACTTGCGGGGAAAGAGCTGACGGATATGGAAATGCTTGCAGGAAACGGGGCGGCCGGCTTTACCGACGACGGGATCCCGCTGATGGACGAGACGCTGCTCAGACAGGCGTTGCAGCAGGCGGCAAAGTGTGGAAAACCGGTCAGCCTGCATGAGGAAAATCCGGCGCTCATCAAAAATAACGGCGTGAATGCAGGTGCGGCGGCAGCCCATTACGGAATCGGCGGTTCGCCAAGAGAGGCGGAGATTTCCATGGTGGAGCGGGATCTGCGGATCGCCTTGGAGGAGGAAGCCGATCTTTCCATCCAGCATATCAGCACGAAAGAGGCTGTGGAGCTGGTGCGCAAGGCGAAAAAGAAAAGCAGTCATATATTTGCGGAAGCGACGCCGCATCATTTTACGTTGACGGAAGAAGCGGTGATAAGGCATGGGACGCTGGCAAAAATGAATCCGCCCCTGCGGGAGGAGGAAGACCGCCTTGCCATTATCGAAGGGCTTCGGGACGGCACGATCGATATGATCGCCACCGATCACGCGCCGCACAGCACGGAAGAAAAGGCGAAACCGCTGACGGAAGCCCCCAGCGGCATCATTGGCTTGGAGACGGCCCTTTCTTTGGGAATCCGTGAACTGGTAGATAAGGGCTATTTATCCATGATGGAATTGATAGAGAAAATGAGCCTTGCGCCGGCGAAGCTGTATCACCTTGACGCGGGGTATCTGGCTGAGGGCGGTCCGGCCGATCTGGTGGTATTTGATCCAAAGCAGGAATGGGTGGTAAAGGAGTTTGTGTCAAAAGCGGCAAACTCGCCCTTTGTGGGGGAGAGCCTGCCGGGGGTGGTGGGGTATACCATCTGCGGAGGAGAGGTTGTGTACCGTGGGAAGGATGTCAGGGATGAAAATTAATTGGAGAGTATGGGCTCTTTTACCGTTGCGGAGTTTGCTGTTTGCGGCTGCCTTTTTCTTTGTCAGCGGTATTAGCCGGAAAGATTTGACGGACATCACGCATTGGTGGTCAATTATAGCATCCGCAGTCAATCTTGTTACCATCGTCGCTTTATGGATAATATACAAACGGGACGGCATAACCTATTGTGAATTGATCCGTTATGAAAAAAAGCAGGGAAACTTTTTGAAAGGATTTTTGTTTGTCTTCATGATGCTGTTGATTGGTATGGGCGGCCGTTTTACTTCCGACATTTTTCTATGCCTTGCAGCATAACTTTATTCCCACGATGTTTGATAGCAGATTTATAATCTATCCATCCGGAAATCTATAGAATGATGATTGGGAAGTGATGCGGTGCAGACTTTTTAATTGACCATATCGTTATGCCGGGTTGACTGCGGCAAGTTTCAAAACTCATCCACCGAAAGCGTCACATTGTTCAGACCATGATAGTAATTGACGGTCTCGGCGGTAAACTTGTAGACGCAGTAATCCTCGTCGTCCACGCCCTTCGGATAATAGATTTCGCAGCCGTCCCGCCAGAGGAAGGCTTTCGTCTCATGGTCGGTGCAGACTTCCATGGTTCCCGTGAAAAGCGCGCCCTTATACTGATCCTTGGTATCGTCCACATAGTACACGGATGCTTTTGGGTTTTTTAAAAACTGCGCCACCCGCTTGGAACTGGTGTTGGTGGAAAAGTAATGGATTTTCATGCTTTCGTGTTCAAAGCACAGCATACCTTTGATCTGAGGGAAGCCGTCCTCATTCACCGAGGCGATATAAGCGACCTGTGCATTCTCGCGAAGTTCGCGGATCTCCGATTTGATCTTGTTCATTTCCATTTTTGTAAGTCTCCTTTTCTGTAGTATTTTTAAACAGGTTCCTAAGAACTGCTTGCAGAGCGAGTATTTTTTCATTGCCGGCTCCCTCGCGTAAATTTACTTCCGTTGTTGCATCCGTTACGAAAACAGCTTTTGTCAATTGTTTATCTGCACCATCTGCACCACTTATATTATATAGAATAGTACTATATAGTACTAATGTCAAGCAGATTTTTTATTATGACTCGTTGTAACGGTTAAACGTTTGGAAATTAATCTTGTAATGGGAAAATGAATGTGTTACAATCTCCTTGCTTACAATTTAACATTGCAGGGGGAAGAATATGATCTTACTTGTGGTAGACACCCAGAAAGGAATTACGGATGAAAGACTGTTTGCGTTTGAACAGCTGAAGGAGAATATAAAGACGCTGATCGCGCGGGCCAGAAAACATCATGTGGAAGTCGTGTATGTGAGGCATGACGACGGACCCGGAACAGGCTTTTCCGTGGGAGATGATGAATTTGAGATATATGAGGAGTTTGCTCCTTTGGCAGGCGAACGTATTTTTGATAAGACCGTAAACAGCGCCCTGCATGAATCGGTGGGATTATTACAGTATTTGGCGGAGAAAAAGGAAACTAAAATAATGATCGTCGGTCTGCAGACAAATTTCTGTATCGATGCCACTATTCAAAGCGGCTACAATCAGGGTTTTGAGATGATCGTGCCGGCGTATGCGAACTCTACGTTTGATAATGATTATATGAAGAAGGACGTGTGCTATCATTACTATAATGATCTCATGTGGAACGGCAGATATGCAAAGTGTGTCTCGATGGAGGAAGCGACGGCGATGCTTGCGGGCGACTGCTGAGGTGTTGACTGCTTATTTTGCTAAGGGGGATGTTTATGTGGTTTCTATTTGCAATTTTGTCCGCCGTATTTGCGGCCTTAACTTCTATTTTAGCCAAGATCGGTATCGAAGGCGTAAATTCCAATCTCGCCACGGCAATCAGAACGGTCGTGGTCGTGATCATGGCGTGGGGGATGGTGTTTCTGACCAATGCGCAGGGCGGTATTGCACAGATTAGCAGGAAGAGCTGGGTTTTTTTGATTCTGTCCGGGCTGGCGACAGGCGCGTCGTGGCTTTGCTATTACCATGCTTTGCAGACGGGAGAGGCTTCCAAGGTAGTGCCCATCGACAAGCTGAGTGTGGTGATCACGCTGGTACTTGCCTTTGTGTTCCTGCATGAAGAATTTACCGCAAGGTCACTGATCGGTTGTGTGCTGATAGGGGCAGGGACGCTGATCATGGTGTTATGATTGCTGGATTATGTTTAAATTTTAAACGTTTAAAAGTTTATCTTGTAATGAAAAATAGAATGTGTTACAATGATTCCAAAGCAAAGATAGGTCTAAGATTCTCAATGTATCTTAACGGATTTCGTCTGAGATCCGTATCCGTGCAGAGTTCTCTCTGCGGAAACTCCTTGCTTACAATTGAATAACCGCAGGGAGGGAAAGACGGATATCCTCTCTGCCAACAACGAAAGAGAGGAAAAGGAATGCAAAAGAAGAATGAAAAGCAGCAGATGCAAGGCGCGTCGCCGGAGTCAAAGCAAAGGTTAAAGGAAACGCTAAAGGGTGACAAGCCGTTTCTTGACACGTATCAGATTAACTTGAGTGACTTTGCCCTATTTTTGTCAGTAATGAAGGTGAAGTCGGCATATGAAGATGTCCTTGGCATCATTCTGGATGAAGCGGACCTGAAACTAAAAGAAGTCAAGGTGGAGCAGGTAGTCTTAAATAAATTCGGGAAAAGGGCAATCCGTCTGGATGCGTGGGCGCAGGATGAGCGGGACAGGCAGTTTGACATGGAGATGCAGAATGATACCGAGGGGGATAATGTCCGCAAACGTTCCCGTTTTTATCAAAGCCTGATCGATACACCGGTCTTAAAATCCGGAAAGAAGACAAAATATAAAAGTCTGCCTTCGACAACGATCATATTTATCACGCAGGATGATATTTTTGAAAGAGATCTGGCAATGTATACTTTTACGGAACAATGTGAGGAAGTGGCGGACCTGCGGCTGGAAGACGGCACAAGTAAGATATTTCTGAATATGACGAGCAAGAACGGCAGACCGGAGCTTGTCAGCCTGCTGCAGTATATGAAATACACAACATTGGATAATGTGGATGTTACAGAGAAAGATGAGCGGATCGTGCATTTGGATCAGATCGTAAATGAGGTCAGGCAGTCGGAAGAATGGGAGGATGCAGGAATGAATATTTACGAAATGGGAATGGAACGGGGAAAAGAGTTAGGAATAGAACAAGGCAGTCTTAGTGCATTGATCAGGCATGTAGACTCCGCGAGGAAAAATCTTCACCTCAGCTTGCAAGAGGCCTGCGCAGGGCTTGAGATATCCGTGGAAGAATATGAAAATGCAAAACGACAGTTTACCCCATAAACGAAAAAGACCATAAATCGGCAGATGTTAAAAAGGCATACAAGCGAAAGGAGCAGCTATGGCCCGAAAGAAAAAGGTAACGGCAAAGGTCATATCACAAAAACAGATAGCGGAACAGATCTTTGATCTGCTGTTAGAGACGAGACTGGCAAAGGACGCGCATCCGGGGCAGTTCGTGGCGGTATATCCGAAGGGCGAGAGTACGCTTCTCCCCCGCCCGATCAGCATCTGTGAGGCGGATGTCGACAAGGGGATGTTGCGGCTTGTCTATCGTGTGGCAGGAAAAGGCACGGCGGAGTTTTCGACCTGCAAGGCCGGTGATACGCTGGATATCCTCGGCGTACTGGGAAACGGCTTCCCTGTCGATAAGGCGAAAGGGAAACGCGTCTTTTTGATGGGAGGAGGCATCGGCATCCCGCCTCTGTTAGAACTGGCGAAAGCGATTGACGGGAGGAAGAAGATTTTATTGGGCTATCGGAATAAAGACCTTTTTCTGGAAGAGGATATGGCAAAGTACGGAGACGTTTACGTGGCAACAGAGGACGGCAGTGTGGGGACGAAGGGCAATGTCATGGATATCATCAGGGCCCACGCGCTGAAAGCGGATGTGATCATGGCCTGCGGTCCCATGCCCATGCTGCGCGCGATTAAAGAGTATGCGGAAAAGGAAAAGATAGAGGCCTATATTTCACTGGAAGAACGGATGGCCTGCGGCGTGGGCGCCTGCCTTGGCTGCGTGTGCAAAACGACGCAGGTGGACGCGCATTCCCACGTACACAACGCGCGTATCTGCACGGAAGGGCCGGTCTTTGAGATGGGGGAGGTTATGATATGAATACAGAAGTAAAAATTGCGGGCGTCACCTTCAAAAATCCCGTGATGACGGCGTCCGGCACATTTGGCTCCGGTATGGAGTACAGCGATTTTGTGGATTTGAACAGGCTGGGCGCGGTGGTGACGAAGGGCGTCGCTAATGTCCCTTGGGAGGGGAATCCCACGCCCCGCGTGGCGGAAGTGTACGGTGGCATGTTGAATGCCATCGGCTTGCAGAATCCGGGCATCGACGTATTTCTGGAAAGGGACATTCCTTTTTTGCAAAAATATGACACAAATGTCATAGTAAATGTCTGCGGCAAGACAGTCGCAGACTATCTGGAAGCGGTGGAACGTCTGGCGGACGCACCGATTTCCATGCTGGAGATCAATGTCTCCTGTCCGAATGTGAAGGAGGGAGCGATCGCATTTGGCCAGAAGGCGGATTCCCTCTATGACATTACTTCACAGATCAAGAATAAAGCGAAGCAGCCGGTGATCATGAAGCTGAGTCCCAACGTGACGGACATCACGGAAATGGCAAAGGCGGCTGAAGCTGCGGGGGCGGACGCACTCTCCATGATTAATACAATCACGGGGATGAAAATCGACATTCACAGAAAGAAGTTTGTGCTTGCCAACAAGACTGGCGGTATGTCCGGCCCGGCAATCAAACCGATTGCGGTGCGCATGGTCTACCAGACGGCGCAGGCGGTGAAGATTCCCATTATTGGTATGGGCGGCATCGGCAGCGCGGAGGACGCTGTCGAGTTTCTGCTGGCGGGCGCAAGCGCGGTGGCGGTGGGCGCGATGAATTTTGTCAATCCCTATACGACGATAGAAGTAGTGGAAGGAATCGAGGCATACATGCGGCAGTATAAAATTGAAAACGTAACTGATATTATTGGGGCTGTAACATGAGAAGTGCGCGAAAATGTTGCTGGGCGGAAAAATCTTTCTGCCGGTTCATATCTTGCTCTCCCTGCGCATAGATTTATAGTAACTATACGCAGGGAGGGCTTTTTTGTGGAGTTAGTCAAGAAAAAGATACATATGGACCGAATCGGCGGTAGGGCCGGGACCCAGATGGTATTGGAAGAGGATGTCAATATATCGGATAACAAGCCGGACGCAAATTATCTGCTGGGCAGCAAGGGCGAGATCCTTTTGGAGGAGATACGCCCCTGTGAGAATGCCGTCAATTTAAGGGGCAGGCTGGTGGTGTCCATTTTGTATCTCACGGATATGGAGGGAATGTGCGCTAGTATGGAGGCGGTGATCCCCTTCGAGGAAAAGGTGAACATGGAGGGCGCGACAGGCGGTGACACCATCCTTGTGCAGTCCGATCTGGAGGATCTGACGGTTGGGTTGATCAATTCCAGAAAATTGAGTGTGCAGGCGGTTCTTTCCTTTGTGCTGGAGCGGGAGGAGCAGTTAGAGTGCGAGGCGGCGGTAGACATTTACCATGAGGAGCCGGTGGAGTACCGTAAATGCGTCTATCCCGTGGTGGAGCTGGTGTTGCATAAGAAGGATATTTTCCGTCTGAAGGAAGAAATGGAACTGACGGGCAATCTGCCCAATGTGTTCCAGACCATATGGCATCACATCTGTTTTGATCATGTGGAGTTTAAGGCACTGGAGGAAAAACTTTCGATTCAGGGCGAGATGCGGGCTTTCTTTCTCTATGAGGGCGAGGGGGACAATGACAGGACGCTGTGGTATGAAAATACCGTGCCTTTTTCGGGCATCATTGAGTGCCACGGCTGCCGCGAGAATATGATCCCCGACATTCAGTACCATCTCGGACAATGCAATGTGGAGGTGCGGCAGGATCTTGACGGGGAAGAACGTGTTTTCTGTTTGGAGCCCGTGCTGGATCTGGATATCCATCTTTACGAGGAAGAGAATATGGAGGCGCTCTCCGATGTTTACGGCGTGGATAAGGAAATCGAGGCACTGACGACAAAGATGCCGATAAAGAGCCTTCTGTTGGCGGGCGGTGGTAAGTGCAAGATTGCGGAGCACGCAAAGATCCAGAATCCGGAGATGCCCATGTACCAGATCATCCACTCTGAGGGGGAGATCAGGATTGGGGAACAGAGCATCGTGGAGAACGGGATCGCCGTCACGGGAACGCTTCTTGTGACCACGCTCTACCTTGCCGCAGGCGGATCGAAGACGCTTTATTCCACAGTAAACGAGCTGCCGTTCCAGTATGTGATCGAGGCGGAAAATATTTTGCCCACCAGCGTCTATAAGCTGCAATGCAATATGGAGCAGCTGACGGTGACGATGTTAGACAGCGACGAGCTGGATGTGAAGGCGACTTTGCAATTCAAGGTGATCGTGTTTACGGTTCAGAACCGCGATCTGGTCACGGATATCCGGGTAGAGCCGCTTGATTTAAATAAGCTCAGCGAGCTGCCGGGGATGGTCATCTGCATCGCCGGTCCGAATGATACGCTGTGGGATATCGGCAAGCGGTATTATGTGCCTGTGTCGCAGCTAAAAGAAGTCAATGAGCTGGCGACGGAGGAGATCAACGCGGGGGATAAGATTTTGGTGGTGAAGGGTGGAATTTAAAATACAACCTTTGGGCTAAGCGGACGCGCGGACGGACGGTAATTCTACGTCGCCGCGCTTTCGCTCCGCAAAACGCGTAGCAGCACTAGACTCGTGAAAAACCTCGCCAAGTGCTGACGTGTTTTGAGGGGCTCCTTAAGAATTACCGTCCGCCCGCGCTGTGCTATGGCAAAGCAGAAGATATCTATTCGGATACCTCAAGAAGTTTTTTCATGATACGATTATTGACATCTAAATAGTACGCTAATTCAGCGTTATTTAAATCATCTTCTTCCCATGCCTCAAACTTCTCTGTCATTTCAACGGCTTTTTCCATCATATCTGCATAATCTGCTAGTAGCTGCATATCAGATGGATTTTCACTATATTGATTTAAAATATCGCAATAATCATTATAAAATGCCTCATAGCTATCCATTGCCTCTTTGAATTCAGGACGCATACCGTCCACTAATTCTTCAGAGGAGGTATCACCCTTGGCATTGTCAGCAGAAGTGGTTTTTTCGGGACTATCGGCTGTATCATCGCTCTTTTTGATGACAGGGCCTTCATCTGCGGAGTAATTTCCGACACCTTCGTCTACCATTAGTATCATCCCATCCTGAAGATTCGCATAAGTACTATCATTTGTATATATGACATCGGTGGATTCAGCATGCTTTTCGATGGCATCAGAATTCTCACCATAAGTGAAACGACTTGCTTTGTGGTATTCAAGATAGTTATCCTTGCTTTTAAACTGTGTTACACGCATGTAACTTGAGGAACACTTAATATTGATTTTTTCGGCGTTTAAGTCCTCGCCAATAACGTAAATGCCTGAGTATATTGTTTGGGAGGTAGCCGGATCATATTCTGTAAATTCACATTGCCCGTTATCCAGTAAAACAATATAGCCTTCTTGCAGACCTATGTAGGCATCTTCATCTTGATTTAGGTAAAAATCTGCCCATGCGTATTGCTCAACCGCTGTTCTATAATCACCATTAGTGAACTTATCTGCGTTTTGAAATTCTTCATAGTTTTCTTCATTACTAAAAACCGTTACTTCAAGCTGAAAGTTTGTTTCGGTACAATGGATGACGTAACCGCCGACAGGAATATCGTTTCCAACGTAGTAAACGACATTAGAATAGTTTCCACTTGTACTCTCCGAATCGATTTCTTCTGAAAGTGTAGCGTTATCTTCCTCTGCTGTATCTGTGTTTTCCGAAGTATCTTCCATTGCGGGAGCAACTGGAGCATCCTTGATTTTGTTTCCACAGGCAGAAATACATGGCATACATAAACCAAGTAATAGTAACGTACATATTTTTTTTTTCATAAGTAAAATCTCCCTTCAAAATAATATGTATTATATCATTTATTGCGTTCTCGTGCAATTATTTTATTCAAATTTCTCTAAGATATTGCACAGAGGTGCAATGATATGAAAAATGAAGAAAGCATTGACAGAGTAATCCAAGTAAATGATGTTGACATAGGAAAGAACATAGCAGAAAGAAGAAAAGCTATGAATATTAAGCAAACTGATATGGTGGCCAAGCTACAGACTAGCGGAGTTGACATTTCTATTTACTCTTATAATAGGATAGAAAAAGGCACACAAAATCCAACCGTACTTCTTTTGTATGCTTGTTGTCACATTCTTGAGTGTGACATGAATACAATCTTTGACTTTAAATAAGTTAATTTAAGTCTATATTAAAAACTAGAATGAGATTGTAAAATAGAAGCCTATCGTATATACTGTGGAATAGGTTTTAGATGTTTGCCAGAGTTGAAATACAAAAAAGGATAAGTTTAGTATGGCCACAACCCCAATCTTAAAAAATAAAATCTTTTTATACCTAACGGAATTTTTCGCGGGCATGTCCGTGATGGCGGTGGAACTGGGGGCGAGCAGGCTGCTTGCTCCCTATTTCAGTTCTTCGCAGATCGTGTGGACGATCATCATCGGCACGATCATGATCGCGATGGCGCTGGGGAATATCTACGGCGGAAAGAGCGCGGACAAGAATCCTGACCCGGACAGGCTTTACGGACGTATCCTGATCGCGGCAATTTGGATCGCGGCGATCCCGGTGGTGGGAAAGTATATCGTGCTGGGGATTTCGGCGCTGCTTATTTTTACGGTCAATACCAACTTTCTGATCTGGGCGGCGTTTGCCGCCTGCATGGTAATCTTTGTATTTCCGCTTTTTCTGTTGGGGACGGTGACGCCCTCTCTGGCAAAGTACACGGTGCAGAGTCTCTCTGACAGCGGCAGCATCGTGGGGACGCTGGGAGCATTCAATACCATCGGCAGCATCATCGGCACCTTTATTCCGACCTTCGTTTCCATCCCGGCGGTGGGCACTTCGGTCACCTTCTTAATTTTTGCGGCAATCCTGCTGCTTCTGGGTGTAATCTATTTTATCAGTAAGAAAAGCGGTCTGAAAAAAACCGCGGCAGCGGCAGTTTTATTCCTTCTCTGCTGCGTGTTCGGAACTTCTGATAGTTTTGCCTTCTGGGAAAAGGATTTAGCCTACGAGGGAGAATCCGTCTATAATTATTTACAGGTGAAAGAAAACGACAGAAGTGTCATATTATCGACAAACGTCCTTTTTGGCGTGCAGTCTGTGTTGATGAAAGACAAGGGGTTGACGGGGATGTATTACGACTATGCTATGGCTGCGCCGCTGATGACGGGAAAGGAGAACCCCGCGGACTGTAAAACTTTGATCCTCGGCATGGGGACGGGCACCTACGCGCATCAATGCCTTGCCTATTATGGGGATATGCCTGTAGAAGGCGTGGAGATCGATGAGAAGATCACTGCCCTTGCGAGACAGTATTTCGAGCTGCCGGATAGCGTGAAGGTCACCACCTATGACGGCAGGGCTTACCTGAATGCGATTGATGAGAAATATGATGTGATCATGGTGGACGCTTATCAGGACATCACGATTCCCTTCCAGATGTCCTCCGTGGAATTTTTTACGCTGGTGAAGGAGCATTTGAATGAGGATGGGGTGATGGTGGTCAACATGAATATGCGCGGCAGCGGCGAGGACAGCATCAACACGTACCTTGCCGACACCATAAGCAGCGTCTTTAGCGAAGTTTATACGGCGGACGTCGCAAATACCACCAACAGGGAACTCTTTGCTTCCAACGATCCGCAGATGCTTGTGAATCTGCAAAAATATAAGGAGGCCGTCACGGATGAAAGCCTCCTTACCATGATGGATGCAGTCTCTGAAAAACTGACGCCCTATCAGGCGGGGGAGCGGATCATGACGGACGACAAGGCGCCGGTGGAGCTTTTGGGGATGCGCGTCATCGACGAGCTGATCCGGGGTGAGGTCGCTTACTATAAAGATATTTACGAAAGGGAAGGCATCCGCGGTGTGATCGACGGCCTTTAACAAGCCTTTGTTCTGGCGGGAGATAGAAGGAAGCTTAGGCATAAAAAAGAACCGAAGACATTCTCCGGTTCTTTTTGCTTGTTTCCTATGTTTTAGTTTGATGCGATCTGGCCTGCGCCTGCCTGATCCAGAACATTCTGTGCAGAGTTCGCTTCTTCAGCCATCTTGTCAAAGCCTGCCATTACCGCGTCGTAGGTCTGCTTGGAAATCTCAGGAAGCTCGCCGCCCCAGGTCTTCTCCGCCTGCTCGTAGCCTTTCTTGAATGCAGCACGCATATCTTCGATCTTGCTGGGATCGCCGCCGGTCAGTGCCGTTGCGAAATCAAGGATTCTGCCGGAGGTCTGTTTTACGCCCCAGTAGCCGTCTTCGGAAATGTCTTCCTGCGCCTGCGCCTTCGTTGCCGCATCCACCTCGAATTTGCCGCTGGCAAGGAACTGCCACATATCGTTGGCAACGCTGAAGGTCTGGCCCTGCTTGGTCATCAACTGCTGCACAATGTTCTGCAGCTGTTTTGAATGCTCCGCAGCATCGGCTTTCATTTTGTTGACCAGCTCCGTGTTCTGTACGTATTTTTTCAAAGGTACGTTTGCGCTGTCCTTTGAAGGCTCGTAAACGACGCCGTTCTCGCCCTTCTCGTTATTGTCCTTTGTCTCCTCCGCGGGCTTCGTGTTCTCCGCCTGATTGATCGGAAGTGTCTCGTAAGCATTTGTACCTACGCCGCTAATTCCATTTACGCTCATGGGTATCCCTCCTTGGAAATTAAGAATGTTTATTGTTTCGTTAAGACCGCGCAAAAATAGGGCAGTCTTCTTTTTCTATTTATTATATCGTACCATTTTCCCAGATTGATTAGAAGAGAAAAGTATAATTTTGCATAAATTTAACAATTTTTTTGAAAAAGACAGGTTTTTGAGAGCAAAAGGAGGAGGAAAACTTGACTTTTTGTACGAATATAAGTACAATCTTTGTATACAAAGTACACAAGATTACAAATGACTGTTACTAATCTATGATAGAAGGAATGCAGATTAAGAATGGTAAAAGAAAAGGCGTATGCGAAAATTAATCTGGGTCTGGATGTGCTTAGGCGCCGGGCGGACGGTTACCACGAGGTAAAGATGATCATGCAGACCGTTAATATTTGCGACGATCTGACGTTTGAACAGAGTGCGGAGTCCGGCGTTCATCTGGAAATCGAAGGTGCTGATCTGCCGACAGGCGGGGATAACCTCATCTGCCGCGCGGCCGCATTGATTATGGAAGCGGGAAAGATAGCGGAAGGGGTGCATATCACCCTGCAAAAGCGCATTCCCATCGCGGCCGGCATGGCGGGCGGCAGCGCCGACGCGGCGGCCGCACTGCGGGGCTTGAACCGGCTGTTCGGTTTGGGATATACGGCACAAAAGCTGCGTGAGCTGGGCGTGAAGCTGGGCGCGGACATCCCCTACTGTATCGAGGGGGGGACCATGCTCTCCGAGGGAATCGGCGAGATCCTGACAGCGCTTCCCGCGCCGCCGGCCTGTCATCTGGTGGTGGCAAAGCCGGATATCGACGTATCGACAGCCTTTGTTTACGGGAACCTGAAGGCGGACAGCCTGCCCTTTCACCCGGACATCGACGGTATGGCGCAGGCGCTTGCGCAGGGCAATCTTAGGGGCATTACGGACAAGATGGGGAACGTGCTGGAGACGGTTACGGAGAAGGCTTATCCCGTGATCACGGAATTGAAGACACAGATGTGTGAATTGGGCGCGGAAAATGCCCTGATGAGCGGCAGCGGCCCCACCGTGTTTGGCATTTGTGTGAAAAAGGAGACGGCGGAGCGCATCGCGGCGGCTATCCGGAATAAGGAGCCTGCCTGCGCGGTCTTTGTGACATCGTTTCATAACGGAGCGAAAGAAGGATTGTGATGATATTTTGGAAATACAAATAAGTGCGTAACATTGGATGTATTTTGAGAGGAAAGAGGCGTATGGAACATGATTTCACAGTAAATATGAATGAATTTCTTCCTCTGCGGGACGTGGTATTCAACACCCTGCGCAGGGCGATCCTGACGGGCGAATTAAAGCCGGGGGAGCGCCTGATGGAGATTCATCTGGCAAACCGTCTGGGCGTGAGCCGTACGCCGATCAGGGAGGCCATCCGCAAGCTGGAGCTGGAGGGCCTTGTCACCATGATCCCCAGACGGGGCGCGGAGGTGGCCCAGATCACGGAGAAGAGCTTACAGGATGTGCTGGAAGTGCGGCGGGCTTTGGATGCCCTCTGCGCGGAGCTTGCCTGCGACAGGATCACCGCCGAAGGGAAGGCTGCTTTAAAGAAAGCCTGTGACGGATTTGAGGCCGCGACAAAGGCAGGGGAGATCGTGGAAATTGCGGCGGCGGACGTTGCCCTGCATGACATTATCGTACAGGCCACGGGAAACCAGAGACTGATCTCGCTGATTAATAACCTTTCGGAGCAGATGTACCGGTATCGCTTTGAATATATCAAGGACGAGAGCGGGCATGAGAATCTGGTAAGCGAGCATAGGATGATATATGAGAGCATAATGAAGGGAGATAAGGAGGGTGCGGCGGCGGCAGCCAGACTCCATATCGATAATCAGGAGAAAAGTATCATCAGGCAGATTCGGATCGATCCTAACAGAAAAAACGGGAGCAGGCGGCACTGATTGTATCAGAAAGGCATAATGCGGTTATACTCCAAATGCCGGGAATACGGCGGATGGGAGAAAACGGTTATGTGGAAGATCAGTAAAAGATTGGCAGCCTGCATGTTTGCGACAGCATGGTGGGGGATATTTTATCCGGAGCTTTGCTTTTCGGAGGATACCTGCGCGGTGGTGCAGATAGAAGAGACGCAGGGGGAAAACGAAGAGGCGCAGGGACAGAATGGGCGCGTGCAAAATCGAAGCGATAGGCGGCGGAGCCGTTCGGAGGAGATCGACGCGGCGGATATCTGGCAGGCTTCGGGAGACAGGATCGTGATTCGCAGCAAACTTTGGGAGTGGTGTGAGGAGAATTGGTTTTATGAATGATAGCAGAGAAACGCATAATGACCCGATCGGGGTGTTTGATTCAGGCGTGGGGGGTCTGACCGTGGCGCGGGAGATCATGCGCCAGCTCCCCAACGAGCGGATCGTCTATTTTGGCGATACGGCCAGAGTGCCTTACGGAAATAAGTCCAAAGAGACGGTGACGAAGTTTTCCAGACAGATCGTACACTTTCTAAAAGAGCAGCAGGTCAAGGCGATCGTGGTGGCCTGCAATACCGCCAGCGCCTACGCCTTAGAGGAGCTGGAACAGGAGGTGGATATCCCGATTATCGGCGTGATGAAGCCGGGCGCGCGGGCGGCCATCCAGACGACAAAAAATAAAAAGGTGGGTGTGGCAGCCACGGAAGCAACTGTCCACAGTGGAATCTATACCCGTTACATAAAAGAAAATGACGCTAGTGTCAGTGTTTTGGAAAAGGCCTGTCCGCTTTTTGTTCCTCTGGTGGAGGAGGGGCTGTGGGAGGATCCCGTGACTGACGAGATCGCAAGGCGTTATCTGAGCGAATTGATCGACAGCGGCATCGATACGCTGATCCTGGGCTGTACGCATTATCCCATGCTGCGTTCCACAGTGGCGAAGATCATGGGGGAGGGCGTGACCCTTGTAAATCCCGCCTACGAGACGGCCAGAGAATTAAAAATCCTGCTGGCGGAGAAGGGGCTGGAGAGCGGGCACCGGCCGGGGCTCGGTACGGAGCTGTACCGGTTTTATGTCAGCGACGGCGCCGAGAAATTCAAGCAGCTTGCCAATTCGATCCTGACCTATGGGATCTTGTCCACCAAGGTGGTCAATATCGAGGAGTATTAAGTGATTGTAGCAGAAAGAAGGTAACACATGACAAAAGAAGTTTTATTGACATTACAGGGGTTACAGTTCGACCAGCGGGAAGAGGACTCGGATAAGATTGAGATGGTCACTGTCGGCGATTATTTTAAGAAAAATGACAGACATTACGTAGTCTACGAGGAAGTCACGGAAGGCTTTGAGCAGCCGACAAAGAACCGTCTCAAATTCAGCGATCACATGGTGGAGCTGACGAGAAACGGTCTGGTGAACGTACACATGGTCTTTCAGGAAAATAAGAAAAATATGTCGAATTACAACACGCCCTTCGGACAGATTCTGGTGGGCATCGATACCAAGCGCATCGATATCAAAGAAAAAGAGGACAATATCGTGGTGAATGTGGATTATGCGCTGGATATCAACTACGAATTTCTCTCGGACTGTCATATCAAGATCGATATCCGCTCCAAAGAAAACAGCGGCTTTACATTATTATCATAAAGCCACTGTCGGCCGAGTCCGCAAAGCGGACTCGCGGAGTTAATTGCGTAGCAATTTACTCCTGTTATTTTACGGGCTTCGCGCCTGCTTTTTCCTGCGCTTTTTCCACCAACTGTTTGAACTTGCTTTTCTTTTTCTGCTCTACGGCGGGCGCTTTGCCGTGCAGGCCCTTCACGTCCGTGATGTAGATGCCGCTGACTACTGCCTTTACTTCCTTTTTGACGGGAACGGCGTCAAATATTTTTTCCTCGCAGATGAGCGTCATGATCTGCGGGCCGACCTTAGCCTTTACCACGGGAAGTTTGGAGCTGCGAAGGAGTTTCGGCGTCTGCTCCAGAATGACCTGCGGCAGTCCCGCATCTTTGAGTTTCATGCGTTTCTTATCGATGACGAGCATGGAGATCGTCTGCTTCATGGCGTCGATCTGTTCCTGCTGTTCGGCCTGCTTCTTCTGCGCTTTCTTTCCGAGGAAGTACAAGGTGACTACGGCGATGATAATGACCGCCAGTATCACCAGAAGAACGATTGTGATTGTGTTCATGCGATTGCCTCCGTATCTGTTTCAATAGTATGTAAAAATGATTTTAGCATTATTTCACCCATTCCGCAAGTGGGCAGATATGGACAGCGGGGGTGTAGTGTGGTATGATTTATGAGGAAATTGCCGAAAGGTTTTTAAGAAAAGAGGTAATGGGGAGAAATGAAGAAAAAAATCTGTGTGACCGCGGCGGTGCTTTCCGCATCGCTGCTTCTGACTGCTTGCGGAAATAAGGAATATCTGAAAAATATCAAGGCAGAAAAGTACGTGACACTGGGCGAGTATAAAGGGATTACGGCGACGGCTGAAAAGCAGGAAGTGACGGACGAGCTGGTGGAGGAACTTATTGCGGACAGTTATCTTGCCGCGAAGGCAGAGAAGCTTCCCGTGACGGGCAGGACCGTTCAGGAAGGAGACGTAGTAAATATTGACTTTGCAGGCTACCGTGATGGCGTGGCCTTTGAGGGCGGCACGGCGGCGGGCTTTGATCTGACCATCGGTTCGGGACAGTTCATCGCCGGTTTCGAGGAGGGGCTGATCGGGGCGAATATCGGAGATCAGTTGAGCCTTGACCTGAAATTTCCTGACTATTATCCGGGCAACCCGGATCTGGAGGGGCAGCCCGTGGTCTTTGAAGTGACGGTCAACAGCATAGCGGAGAGCAAAAACCCGGAGCTTACGGACGAGCTGGTGGAAGAACTGAGCACGGCGGGGTACAACGTGGGAGGAAGCCGGACGGCAGAGGAATTGCGGCAGTGGGTTCGCGATAATTGTGAGCAGGTCGCGCAGTCCGATTACGATAGTGCGATCGAGGCGGACCTTGCTTCAAAGATTATGGAGAATTGTACCTTTCAGGATCCGCCGGAAGAATTGGTGAAGCGCCTGACAGAAGGTATTGAAAAAAGTATGAGTGCGCGGGCGGCATCTTATAATATGACCTTGGCACAATATATGCAGCGTTCTCAGCAACTGGACGAAACAGGTTACCGTACCCTCTTTGAAGAGGAGGGACTGAGGATGGCGAAGCTGCTCATCATGTATCAGGCGATTGCCGACAGGGAAGGCCTCGCTCCCACAAAGGAGGAGATCGCGGAAGAGATATCGGAACAGATGGCGGCCTACGGCTATACTTCTGAGGAGGAATATCAAAAAAATGTGGATAAAGCGTCAATGGAGGAAAATTTGATGCGGAAAAAAGTGGTGGCATTTCTGAAAGAGAATGGTAATCTTCAGGTGACGGCCACGACTGTGGACTGATAAGAACACAAAAGTAAGAAAGTAAGATAGGAGAGTTGGATATGAATTTAACAGACATCAGGGAATTGTATCGCGACAGCGATAGTTTTATTGATAAGGAAGTGACCGTGGGCGGCTGGGTACGAAGCATCCGGGATTCCAAGACCTTCGGTTTCATCGTCTTAAACGACGGCACCTTTTTTGAGCCGCTGCAGGTAGTGTACGGGGACGGCCTTGCGAACTTCGAGAGCATCTCCAAGCTGAATGTCGGTTCTGCTATCCTTGCGAGAGGAAAGATCGTAGCGACGCCAGAGGCTAAGCAGAAGTTTGAGATGCAGGCCGAGGAGGTTATTGTGGAGGGCGAGTCCACGGCGGACTATCCTTTGCAGAAAAAGCGGCACAGTTTTGAATATCTGCGCACCATTTCCCATCTGCGTCCGAGGACAAATACGTTTCAGGCAGTCTTTCGGGTGCGTTCGCTGATCGCCTACGCGATCCACACTTTCTTTCAGGAGCGGGATTTTGTGTATGTGCACACGCCCATCATTACGGGGAGCGACTGTGAGGGCGCGGGCGAAATGTTTCAGGTGACGACCCTCGATCTGAAGAATCTGCCGCTAACGCCAGAAGGGGAAGTAGATTATTCTAAGGATTTTTTCGGCAAGCCCACCAACCTGACCGTGAGCGGACAGCTCAACGTGGAGACCTATTGTTTTGCCTTTAAGAATGTCTATACGTTCGGACCTACTTTCCGGGCGGAAAATTCCAATACCACCAGACATGCGGCGGAATTTTGGATGATCGAGCCGGAGATTGCTTTTGCTGACTTAAAGGACGATATGATGCTCGCGGAAGCTATGCTTAAGCATGTGATCCGCTACGTACTGGAAAATGCGCCGGAGGAGATGAATTTCTTCAACCAGTTTGTCGATAAAGGACTGATTGAAAGATTAAATCACGTGGTCAATTCAGATTTTGCCCATGTGACTTACACCGATGCGATCGAGATCTTAAAGAAGCATAACGATGAATTTGAATATAAGGTCGAGTGGGGCTGCGATCTGCAGACCGAGCATGAGCGCTTCCTGACCGAGCAGGAGTTCAAACGCCCTGTGTTCGTGACGGATTATCCCAAGGAGATTAAGGCCTTCTATATGAAACTCAATGAGGACGGCAAGACCGTGGCGGCAATGGACTGCCTCGTGCCCGGCATTGGCGAGATCATCGGCGGAAGCCAGAGAGAGGACGATCTTGCGCTTTTGGAAAAGCGGATGGAGGAGCTATCCCTGAACAAGGAAGACTATCAGTTTTATCTCGATCTGCGCAAGTACGGCTCCGCGCGCCACGCGGGCTTCGGTCTGGGCTTTGAGCGCTGCGTCATGTATCTGACGGGCATGGGCAATATCCGCGACGTGGTGCCCTTCCCCAGAACAGTGAATAACTGCGAGTTATAATGATAATTTATTATGTAAACCATTAACAACAGCGATACCATGAAAGAACCGGAAGCGCCTGACACGTGCCATCGTATAAAATGATGCCGATAAAGGGGAAGCTATGAAGAACTGGTATAAGAGAGGGCTGTACGTCATACTGGCATTCATGCTGTGCTTATCCGTGGTAGATCCGATTTCGGCTACCACTATTTCCGAACTGCAGGAAGATGTAAAGAAAAATAAGGAGCAGTTAAAAAATGCCCAAAATAAGGCCTCTGAGGCGCAGGAAGCGCAGGAGGGTGTGGGCGAGGAGATCGAAGAGATCGATGCGGAGCTGGTCAGCCTGATCACGGATATCAACCTGATCGAGGAGGCTATCACGAAGAAAGAAGAGGAGATCGCGGCGACACAGGTGGATTATGATGCCGCGGTGGCGGAGAAGGATGAGCAGTACGCCGCCATGAAGATTCGCATCCAATTTATGTATGAAAAGGGAGACGCATCCTATCTCAATATGTTTTTGGGCGCCTCGAATATGGGCGACATGGTAAATAAGGCGAAGTACGTGGAAGACCTGTACAATTACGATAGAAGGCTCCTTGGCGAGTACGAGGCCACCGTACAGCGGGTACAGGAATTGTGGGATACCCTTGAGGAGGATAAGTCGGAACTTGAGACCTCCCGCACGGAGTTAAAAGAGGGGCAGACCTACATGGAGGAGCTGCTCGCCAAAAAGAAGACAGAGTATGAAAATTACAGTGTGATGCTCACCAAGGCGAAGCAGGAAGCAGCCACTTATACCGCGAAGATCAAGCAGGAGACCGCGCAGATCAGAAAGCTCGAAGAGGAGGAGCGAAAGCGCAGGGAAGAAGAGGAGCGGAAACGCAGGGAAGAGGAAGAACGGAGAAAGCGGGAAGAGGAAGAGCTGGCGGCCGGCGGTGAAAGTTCCGGCGGCTCGAAACAGGAAATGCCAAAACCGGTATCTTCCGGCGGCGGCAAAGGGCAGGATATCGCGAATTATGCCTGTAAGTTTGTCGGCAACCCTTACGTGGCGGGCGGCACCAGTCTGACAAACGGGGCGGACTGTTCCGGCTTTGTGATGTCGGTTTATAAGAACTTCGGTATTTCCCTTCCCAGAAGTTCTTACGCGCAGTCTACGGTAGGTAAGGCTGTCTCCTATTCCGAGGCAAAACCGGGCGATGTGATCTATTACGGCGGTCATGTCGGCATCTACATAGGAAGCGGTCAGATCGTCCACGCCAGCACAGAACGGACGGGAATCAAAATAACGTCGGCTACATATCGAAATATAGTGACAATAAGAAGGATTGTTTAAAACTGCCGCAGGTTTCAAGGAATGAGGGAAAGGGCGGAGGATCAGCCGCGAGTTTGTGGCTCCGAAATGGAGGTAAAAATGGAAGATAAGAAAAAAATCATGGTGATCGACGACAGCAAGGTGCAGCTTCGGGCGCTGTCAGAATTGATGAAAGGGAAATACGAGGTCGTGACAGCTTCCACCGGCCGCGGCGGGATCGAAATGGCGAAACAGGACGGCGCCGATCTCATCCTGCTCGACTACAGTATGCCCGGCCTTGACGGGAAGGAGACTTTTGAAATTCTCCGCAGTACCGCGGAGACAAAACATATCCCCGTTATCTTCATCACGGGCGACGACGATAAGGAGGACATCATGGAAGTTTTAAAGCTCCATCCGCAGGGTTATCTTTTGAAGCCGGTGAAGCCGGAGAGACTTTTTAAGGCGATCGAAGAGGTGTTTGAAAGCAATGATTGAAATCGCGGTAGGAAACTTCTCTGACAGGGAGGAAACAGCATGAGTACATTTTACATCGTAAAAGAGAAAAAGGCGGCGGCATTTCTGGCAGAATCGACGTGTTTTGAGGGCGTCAGAATGATTGCTGACACCGTGGCGGAAGATATCGAAATCGTGAGCGGTGTGAAGCCGGAGATTCGAAACGACCTTGCGGCATGTAAGGCGGAACGCATCATTTTAATGGCTACGATCGGCAAGAGCGCGCTGCTTGAAAAACTGGAAACGGAGGGAAAGCTGTCTCTTGCGCCGATACGGGGAAAAAGAGAAGTTTACCTGATGCAGCAGATCGTATCGCCCTTTGCGGAGGCAGCAGGGGTAAAAGAGCTGCTTGTCATTGCGGGCAGTGATAAACGGGGGACGATCTACGGGATGTTCCGGCTCTCAGAGCTTTGCGGGGTATCCCCTTTGCTTTATTTTGGAGACGCGGTTCCCGAAAAGAACGAAGAGCCGTCGATTGATCTTTCAGAGCCGGTTATTTCTAAGGAGCCGTCGGTCAGATACAGGGGCTTTTTTATCAACGACGAGTGGCCGGCCTTCGGTAATTGGTGTACGGATACGTTTGGAGGTATCAATGCCAAGGCTTACCGGAAAATATTTGAATTGCTGTTGCGCTTAAAGGGAAATTACCTGTGGCCGGCCATGTGGAATTCTTCTTTTTCCGAGGACGGTCCGGGACTGGCCAATGCCGAACTGGCGGATGCGCTCGGCGTTGTGATGGGATTGTCGCACCATGAGCCTATGTGCAGGGCCGGTGTGGAGTGGCAGAGAAAATATCGGGACTACGGAACGGATTCTACGTGGAGTTTTGTTTCTAATTCCGAAGCGATCACGAAATTCTGGGAAGACGGTATCCTGAGAAATAAGTCCTTTGAAAATGTGGTGACGATCGGTATGCGCGGCGAGAATGATTCCAAGCTCATGCCGGAGGACGCGACCTTAAAAGATAATATCGAAGTGATCAAAAAGGCGATCCGTGCCCAGAACGATCTGCTCAAAAAGCATTACGATCCGTCGTTAGAAGAAGTGCCCAGAATGATCGCTATTTATAAGGAAGTGGAGGATTATTATTTCGGGGACGAGACCTGCGAGGGCTTAAAAGACTGGGACGAGCTACGGGACGTGATCTTTTTGCTCAGCGATGATAACCACGGGCATCTGCGCGCTCTGCCGACAGAGGAGGACAGAGATCATCCGGGCGGCTTCGGGATGTATTATCATTTTGATTACCATGGGGCGCCGATCAGTTACGAGTGGGTAAACTGTAACCGTCTGACAAAAACATGGGAGCAGATGACGCAGGCTTATGAGGCGGGCGTCAGGGATATATGGATTGTAAATGTGGGCGATTTAAAAGGCGTGGAATATCCGCTGTGCTTTTTTATGGAACTGGCCTACGATTATGAGACTTGGGGAAGTCAGGCTTTCAACAAAACGGAATTGTTTGTAAAGAACTGGGTAGAAAAACAGTTTGGAAACCGCCTGAGCACAGAGCAGAAACAGAAGATGGAAACGGTGCTCGAGGGCTATACGAAGTGGAACGCGGTAAGAACGCCGGAAGCGATGCGGGAGGGCCTCTACCATCCTGTTCATTTCAGGGAAAACGATCGTGTGTGGGAAGAAGTGAACCGGATCGTGGAAACGGCGGAAGACCTGCATAATGAACTCACAGGCCCGGCGCTTGCCGCCTATGAGAGCATGATCTACTATCCGGCAGTCGCTTCCTTAAATCTGGTGCTGATGTATCTGGAAGCGGACTGCAATAAGCTTCTTGCAAGGCGCGGCTGCCTCTATGCCAACGCTTACGCAGGGCGCGTGCAAAAACGCATCAAAGACGATGCAAGACTTGTGGAGGAGTACCATAAGAGCAACGGCGGCAAATGGAATCACTGCATGAGTTCCGCCCATACCGGATTCCGGAATTGGGACGATCACGACTGGACCTATCCGACGACAGAGGCGGTATTACCCATTCCGCGGGCTAAGGCGGTCGTGAGTTTCAGGGGAAGTGAGCGCTATCATCTGGGAGCCCACTGGCAGGATAACGGGCCGCTTGTAAACGACGATTTTACAAAGCCTGATGCGAAAGAAGCGCTGCTCGATCTGGACAGCCGCGGGAACGTATCCTATCGCTATGAGGTTACATTTGATGCGCCGTGGCTTGTTTGCGGGGAGAGGGAAGGCAGAGTCGAAGTAAACGAAGACGGCCGCAAAACAGTGCGTTTTTCCATCGACCGCTCTGCGTTAAAGGAAAAGGACGAGGCGGCCTGCAAGGTAAAGATCACCTTTGATAACGGGCAGCAAACAGAGACCAATCTGCTTTTTAAAGCGGAAAATGGGAATATCGATGCGCCGAAGGATACTCCCTATCTGTTTTTGGAGCGGCAGGGGTATTGTGCGATCAGGGCTGGGCATTTTAGCGAGAAAAAGGATGTGGACGGCAAAGGATTCGTGGTGATCGACTATCTTGGCCGGGAAGGGGCGGCGGTGAAGGCCTTTCCGCCGATGGAGCGCTATGCGGACGCAAAGAGCGCGCCTTATGTGAAATATGCGATGATCGCTGAAAAATCGGGAACTTATCGGCTGGCGATTTCGCTCCTTAGCAGAAATCCTGCCGTAAAAGGAGGCAGAATGCGGTTTGCCGTTTCCGTTAACGACGGTGCGCCGCAGGATGTGTGTGCCGTATCCGAACAGTATTATACCGAGTGGACATGCAAAGAGTGGGGCGACGGTGTGCTGGAGCATGCCCGTACGGTCACGACGGAAGTTACCCTGCAAAAAGGGCGCAACGATCTTTACGTCTATGCAGGCGAGCCGGGCGTGGTCTTAGAAAAGCTCGTGCTGTATCCGGCTGATAAAAAATTACCGGAGAGTTATTTCGGACCGGAGGAAAGCTATTGGGTGAAATAGATGCGGTGAAGGCGGAAGGGCTGCGGATCCTCATATGCGATGATGAGCGGCAGATGCTTTCCATGATTGCTGAAAAGGTTTCGGCGTGTCTGCCGGAGAGTGGCATTCGCACATTTTCTTCCGGCGCGGCGCTTTTGAAATATCTGCAGACGGAAGACTGCGATATCCTGCTGCTTGACATCGATATGCCGGATATCACAGGTCTGGAGATCGCCGGACAGCTTTCCCGTTTCGAAAAACGGCCGCTCCTTGTCTTTGTGACAAGTCATGACGAGCTGGTCTATGACAGTTTTCAGTACCATCCCTTTGCCTTTCTTAGAAAAAGCAGTTTTGAGAAAGAGATCATGACTGCGCTGAATGACTGCGTACAGGAATTACAACACAGGGAGAGGCATTTTAGTTTTCGGTGGGAGGGAAAACGGGTCTGTTTGCTTTTGTCGGAAATTTTCTATTTTGAGGCGGAAGGAAACTATCTGAAGGTTTTTGTAAAAACGGGACAATATCGTTTCCGCAGCACGATCGCCTCAGTGGAAAATACCTTGGCGGGCTGCGGTTTTATCCGTATCCATAAGGGATTCCTCATCAATCAGGCCGCCGTCAGGCTGTTTCATGCAAAGGAGGTCGCACTTTTGGACGGCACGAAACTTCCCGTTGGAAAAAGCTATGCAAAAACGGCGGAAGAACAGTTTTTGAGGTATTTGAGGAATTGAAGAAGATGAGGCATTGTCGGCAGTTAGAGAAAGAATTGGCGGCGCAGGAGGAAAAATATCTGCGCCTGTTGGCGGAAAAGTCTGAGCTTGCCTACTGCCTTGCCGCACAGAGTGAGGAAGCGGCATATGTCCGGCAGCAGGAAAGCGATATCCGTAAACTGCACCAAAGCATGCGCAGGCTAAAGCATGACATGAAAAATCATCTCATGGTGCTTGCTTCCTATCTGAATAACGGGGACTGCGAAGCGGCAAAAGCATATACCTCGGAAATATTGGATAAGCTGAATGCGATGCACAGCTATATTGAAACCGGCAATACCCTTTTAAATCATATTTTGAACGAGAAGCTGGAACTTGCCAGAAGCTGCAAGATCGCGGTCAAGGCACAAATCGAGACGCTTTCCTTCTCCAAAATGCGCAGCATCGACTTTTCCGCGCTGCTGACTAATCTTTTGGATAATGCCATTGAAGCGAGTAAAAATGAAGCGTCCGCGGAAATGATTCTTCACATCTTTCAGGAACGGGGATACGACGCGATCAGTGTCAAGAATAGAATAACGAGGTCTGTATTGGCGGAAAATCCGAAGCTGCATTCGACAAAAGAAGACAGGCAGCAGCACGGGATCGGGATCGAGCAGATCAAAGAGATCGCCGCCGCCTATGACGGAATCTGTGATTTCTATGAAAAGGACGGTTTCTTCTGTTCCCGTGTATTTATCCCACAATAGAGGACGTATATCCCAACCCCCTTGCATTTGCGTAATGCAGGGGGTATTTTGTGAGGGAGGAAAAAAGTATGCTCCTTTTTGAAAATGTGTATAAGTTTGTGCTGTCGGATGTAAACATCCATGTGCCGCAGGGGATATCGCTGGGGCTGATCGGTCCTTCCGGCGCCGGAAAAACTACCTTTTTGAAGCTGGCGTGCGGATTGCTGAAACCGACGACCGGGCAAATTCATACGATGGGAATGATTCCTGTTAAGAAGCGGCGGGAATTGGGAAGCATGATGGGTGCTTTTTTTGCGGATATTCCCTTCTTTCAGGAGGCGGATACCGTGGAAGGCAATTTCCGTGATTTTAAGATCATCTATCGCATGTGGGACGATGCGTTTGAAACGGAGTATGCCAAGCTTTCCGGGCGTCTGGACTTTCGTTCTTTTGAGAAGGAGCAGGTAAAACAGCTTTCTCTCGGGCAAAGACGGCGCGCGGAGCTGGGCGCTCTCTTTTTGACAAGGCCCAGACTCCTTCTGCTGGACGAGCCGTACGAAGGGCTGGATCAGATCGGCAAGGACAGCCTGCGGGAACTGTTGCTGGAACGGCAGGAAGAGGGTCTGACCTCTGTTGTCAGTTCTCATAATATGGAGGAGATTTCCGCCCTCTGTGACAGGATCGCGCTTTTGGATCAGGGCAGTCTGCGCTATTACGGGGACAGGGAACTTTTATTAAAACATTTTGCGCCTGACGAGGTGATGGAAATCAGCTTTTCGGGTAAACTGCCGGATCTGGAGGATCTGCCGATCAAGCGGTATACGCTGCAGCAAAATAAGCTGATCCTGACCTATAACGCGAATTACATCACTTCCGCGGAACTGCTTAAGCATATTTTAGAGCAGACTACGGTCACGGCTGTTACGACAAGGAAATCCGGGCTTGCGGAGGCGGTCACGGGGCTTGCGGAGAAAATGGAGGCAAAATAAAAAATCACGCTGATGCGCTGATTTTTAATCGCAGTAAACTGCTCTGACATGGAGGTAAATATGAGTCTAATAGAAGTAAACGGCGTGAGCAAGACATTTCGGGTGAGCAGGCGGTCGGCGGGCATTCCCGGTATGCTGGCAAATCTTATCAACCCGAAATACGAAAAGAAACAGGCGGTAAACGATATCACCTTTTCCATTGAGGAAGGGGAAATGGTGGGCTTCATCGGGCCAAACGGCGCGGGAAAATCGACCACCATTAAAATGCTGTCCGGTATCCTCTATCCTGACACCGGAAGCGTGCGGGTAAACGGTTATGTTCCGTACAAACAGCGAAAATCCTACGTGGGCAGCATCGGCGTGGTATTCGGTCAGAAGTCCCAGCTCCAATGGGATCTGCCCGTCATTGACAGCTTTGAATTATTAAAAGCGATTTACCGCGTGCCGGAGGATGTCTATCAAGAGAATCTGAAGCGTTTTACGGATATGCTCGATATGTCCGGTTTCCTCAATCAGCCGGTCCGCCAGCTCTCTCTGGGACAGCGGATGCGTGCCGATATCGTGGCGGCGCTTCTGCATTCCCCCAAAATTGTATTCTTCGACGAGCCTACCATAGGCGTTGACGTCGTGGGGAAGGAAACCATCCGCAATTTTCTCTGTGAACTCAACGAAAAAGACGGGGTCACCATGCTCTTTACCACACACGATATGCAGGATATCGAGAAAACCTGCAAACGGCTGATCATTATCGATCAGGGAGCAAAGGTATACGACGGCTTGCTCTCCGGCATCCGCAGCGCCTATGGGACAACGCGCCAGCTGGATGTGGAGTTTAGCGCAGATTGTACGGTGGCGCCGATCGAACACGTGGAAATCAGGGAACAGGACGCGCCGGGCGGGCGCAAAAAACGGTTCTTATTTGAAAGTAAAGAAGTGCCGATCGACGCGCTGATAAGTTCCCTGTTAGCGAATTATACGATTCGGGATCTCACTGTTTCCGAGCCTGAGATCGAAGGGCTGATCCGAAAGATTTACAGCGGGGAGGTGGCGAGGTGAAAAAACTTGGGCCTTATCTGGCCTTTACCAAGAAAAGCTTTCTGGGGCGGAGCGCTTACCGGTTTGATCATTTTATGGGGATTTTCGATACCATTCTCCGCATCTTTATCTTCTGGGAAATTTACCGTGCACTTTACGGCGGGCGAAGCGAGGTTGACGGCATTACCCTCACAATGGTCACTACAAATTTTATCTTGGCAATGGGTCTGGACGCCGCGTTTTTTGTTGATGACTACTACCTTCCGAGCCGCATCCAGAGCGGGAGCATTGCCACCGAACTCCTGCTTCCGGTAAGCGTTCATGGAAGGATGCTGGCGGACAATCTGGGGAATGCCCTGTTTCAACTGATTTTCCATTTTGTCCCCGCGGTGACAGTCTCTGTGCACGTCATTGGGATCGCCGCGCCGACAGGGCCGCTTGTGCTGCTGTTGTTCCTCCTTAGCGCCCTGCTTGGTTATGGCGTTTTGTGGACCATCAGCTTTGCGGCGCAGATGTTTTCTTTTTGGCTGATCAATATATGGAGTATCGTGACGATCAAAAATTCCCTGATCAAAGTATTGTCCGGATCCATGATACCGCTTTGGTTCATGCCGGATTGGATGCAGGGCGTCATCCGTTTTACGCCCTTTTCGTCCATCTTTTTTCTGCCGGTGCAGATTTATCTGGGGCAGCTGTCCCTTGCGGAAATCCTGCGCAGCTTTTTGATACAGCTGTTTTGGATCGCAGTTTTATTTTTGATCGGGATGCTCCTTTGGAAAAAAGGGCAGAAAAAGCTTGTGGTACAAGGAGGATAACCAGCTATGAAAAATGATACCATACATCTGGCGGGCGTCTATACCCGCACGGTCATGAAGTCATGGTTTCAATACAGCGTGGATGCAGTGCTGCGCTCGCTTGCAGTGTTTATCAGAGAGGCAGTCGGGATCGTTGTGATCTATTTTTCCATGTTGAAGTTTGACAGCTTAAACGGCTGGAACATTCACGAGCTGATGTTTCTGTTCAGTCTCCTGTTTCTGACGTACGGTATCCTCATTCTTTTCTTTACCGGAATGCGTGATTTTTGGAAAACCGTGCGGGACGGGAGTTTTGACCGCTTTATTTTAAGACCGTGGGGACTCCTCTTTCAATTGATCTTTTCCAATGCGGACTGGTTTGCCGCCATCGGTCACGGGGGACTGGGGATTGTCCTGTTTGTGATCTCGGCAGGTAAGGTGGGGATCGTCTGGAACGTGGGAACGGTTGTTTACTATATTTTGGCGGTCATAGGGGGCGTTTTGATTCAGGGAGCCATGTTTGTATTTGTTGCCACCCTCAATATCTATCTGTTGAAAACTGACAGTCTGGTAACGCTTTTTTACTGGGATATGCGGAAATTCGCGGGCTATCCAATCAGCATCTTCCATCGGGCGATCCAGTTTTGCATGATCTATGTGGTCCCGTTCGCTTTTGTCAATTATTTTCCGTCCCAGTATCTGCTGCGCAAGGAAGATATGGCTGGCTATCCGTCAGTTTACCTGTATCTGACGCCTGTCGTAGGCGTCTGTATGTATTTAGCGGCATATGCGTTTTGGCGCTGCAGCGTCCGTTTTTATAAGAGTTCCGGAAATTAACGGCTTTATAAGATTTGCATCCGAAGTCCGATTATGGTATGGTATAAAAGTAATGCCGTCAGGCAAAATTTTGTAGATCGGACGAAGGATAGAGATGAAACATGATCTGAAAGGAAGCGGTTTTTTTAGAGCGCTTCTCAAAATGAATATGCTTCCGCTCATATTACTGACGCTGGTGATCACAACATTTAGTGCCAGCCGCTTTGCAAAATCCTTAAATGTGGAAGCAAAAAACGGCCTTGTGGATTTAAGCCATACGGTTGCTGTCTGGTATGATACGATGTATGAGGGCGCTTATCGTACCGAAGAAAAGGAGGGCGTTTTTTATCTGGTAAAAGGGGATCATATTCTGAATGACGATTTTGCCATCATTGATTCCATTCGGGAACAGACAGGCGTTGATGTCACCATATTTTTGGGGTCTACCCGCGTTGCGACCACGATTCGGTCAAACGGAGAGCGGGTCATCGGCACAAAGGCTAACGTTACGGTGGTAAGAGATGTGCTGGAAGGCGGTCAGCCGCATTTCTATACGAGTACCATGGTGGAGGGGGTTCGCTATTTTTCCTACTATGAACCGCTCTATGACGCGGATGGAAAGTGCATTGGGATGCTCTTTCTTGGGAAACCGTCCGCACAGGTGGAGGAGCTGATCCGCAATTCACTGATTCCGATCATTGCCTTTGGTATTTTGACGATGCTGATCGCCTGCGTGGTGACTATCCGTTTTTCCGGTAAATTGGTCACAGCCATCCGTAAAATGGAACAATTCCTGATCTCGATCGCAAAAGGAGATTTGCATGAGAGATTGGATGAGGACGTTGTGGAACGAAAGGACGAGCTGGGAGACGTAGGGCGTTACCTGATTGAAATGCAGAAATCCTTACAAAAACTGGTGGAGCAGGATATCCTCACAGAATTATATAATCGCAGGAGCGGGGAGAAGCTCCTTAGACAGAGTCTGGAGCATTACAGGCAGGACGGAACGCCGTTTTGCGTGGCAATCGGCGATGTGGATCATTTTAAGAACGTAAACGATACCTATGGGCATGAGTGCGGTGATGTGGCGCTGGCTGAGATTTCCGCGCGGATCAAGAAGCATATGAAAGGGCGGGGATTCGTGGCCAGATGGGGCGGTGAAGAAATGCTGCTTGTGTATGACGGCGCGCATCTGGATACAGCCGTTACTTATATGCAGGAATTACAGGAAGCGATCCGCAATGAACCTGTCGTTTACGGCGATGTGAAACTCGGTATTACCATGACTTTTGGACTTACGGAAGGAAATGGCGATAAGATCGAGCACATTGTCCGAAATGCGGACGCGAAGATGTATCAGGGAAAGACCAGCGGAAGGAACAGGGTCGTGGTATGAGCAAAGCAGAAATGCTTCAGTAAGAATAGGATTAGGAACTGTCGGGAAGGAAGATATCCCGGCAGTTTTTTGATTTAGATACCATTCAATATGCTGCATTTTGTAAGGTAATTTTAGGGAGTTCGCAATGTGACTGTAAGATAAAGGAGTTATCCTGTAAAAAATAGAACAAAGCAAAGCGCTGCCTGCCGCAAAGTGAATGGTGTGAAAACGGCGGCGCGGAAATGGAGGAAACCATGAAAAATAGAATCATTGCGAGAGTCGGCGTTACCGCCTTGGCAGTATTGGGGTTTTGTATCGTCTTTACGGGGCTTCGTCTGGGAACGGCAGGGTCTTACTATTATGTGCGGATCGATAACAGTAAGATCAGGGAGAACGATTCAAAAGGCGGTGTGGTTGATTTCAAGGGAAGTCTTGACTACCTGTACACACTGCCCGCTTATAATGAAAAGGGCAGGGAAAAAGAGATCACCTTCGGAACCTCAAGGCAGTTGAGAGAGGGAGCGTATCTGAAACTTTCGGTAAGTCCGCTGCGGGGTGTTGTGGAGTGGAAGGAAGTGGAGTATGAGGAGCTGTCGGCGGATGTGCTGGAAAAGTTTGGGAAATAGAAAGTGAGGCTGTACACGCGCTGCTTCGCGTGACAGCCCCACGGCTTCTTATCTGATGATTTCTGCTGACAGACTTCCTTTGCGGAAACGGGTATCGCCCTCAGTATTCCACTGAACGGTTCCCGCATCGTCATCATAAACAATATTGGTCAGGCAGTATTCGCCTTTCTCATAGCCGTAGCCGTCTCCCGCATCCTCGTAAAAGGTGTAGGAAGCGCTTTTTCCGGCATAGACTAAGAGACGGATATCCTGTCCTTCCATACCGGCGCTTGATTCCTGCGGCTGCGTTGTCGGCAGGATGGCGCCTTCCCGCACAAACAGGGGAATCCGGTCAAGTTCTGCAGGTACTTCAATACGCTGCCCACCTTCATATTTGCAGTTGCTGTAAAAATCATACCAGCCGCAGCCGGAAGGCAGATATATGGTTTTCGTCTGTTCGCTCATACCCGCCTGTGAATCTGACAGGGGGCTTGTTACCGGACAGACCAAAAGGGAAGGGCCGAACATAAATTCATCACTGATCTTAGCGGCCTGTTGATCCGCGGGAAAATCAAAGAATAAGGGTTTCATCATCAGGGCATCTTCCCGCCACACGGCGCCCGCGGCGGAATAGAGATAGGGCAGCAGTCGATACCGCAAGCGGATGGCAGCACAGAGCGCTTCATAGCAGGGATCGCCGTCTGCACCGAACTGCCACGGCTCCTTCGGAAAATCCGTTCCGTGACTGCGGAAAACGGGCAAAAAGGCGCCGTATTGGAACCAGCGCACATAGAGCTCCCGATACGCGGGGTCTTCCAAGCCCTTGTCATAGTCGCCGTTCCAAAACCACGAAACGCCGCGTTTCACAAAGAATGCGCCGATGTCAAGCGTCCAGTAAGGCAGGCCGCAGATACTAAACTGCAGACCGGCTACGATTTGCCTGCGCAGTGTTTCCCAGCTTGCGGAAATATCGCCGGACCAGAGGATCGTGCCGTATTTCTGACTGCCCGGCCAGCCGCTGCGGGTGAGATTGACGACCCGCTTTTCTTCCGTGCAGGCCCGCTGCCCTTCGTAGATGCCCTGCGCGTGATAAAGACAGTAGGCGGCGGACTTTTCTGGCGGCATACAGTTAGCGGCATCCGATACGAACGCATGATACATTTCGCTGGCTTCCGGCTTCACCTCGCGGCCCCATTCCGGGGTGATCGGCTCGCTGGAATCGCACCACCAGGCGTCCACACCGTGCGCAAATAAGCCCTTATTGACCTGTTCCCAATAAAGGCGGCGTCCCTCTGGCAGAAAGGCGTTGTAGATCCCGCCTGCGGCAAGGAGCAGGCCCTTTTCCTGAAATTCCCGATAATTATCGCTTTTGCTGTCCATCGTAGGCCAGATGGAGATCATGAAGTGAACCTCCATTTCGTGAAGCCTGCGGATCATGTCGGCAGGATCGGGAAAACGGCCGGCGTCAAATGTCTTTTGCCCCCACAGGCCGTCCGGCCAGCTGATCCAGTCCAGAATCAGCGTGTCGAGGCCAATCTTTTTCTGACGGAACATTTCCGCTGTCGTCAGCAGGTCTTTCGCGTCCTCGTAGCGCTCCTTCGACTGCATATAGCCGAAAGCCCATTTGGGCAGCAGGGCGGCGCGGCCTGTCAGCCGGCGGACCGCGGCGGGCACATCGGCAGGCGTATCTGCCAAAATGAAGTAATAGTCCAGATAGGCATCCGCTTCCGTGTACAGATAGGAACCGTACTGCGTGTCGTTGAAGATGGCAGGGCTCTGCGTGGAGAGCAGGATGCCCCAGTTATGGTCGGATATCAGCACCGGCAGTGATATTTTCAGATTAGCGGGATGGAGATACTGCGTCGTGTGCCGCAGGTTCCAGACGCCTTCCTCTGCCTGTCCCAGCCCGTAAAGTCGCTCGTTTTCTGAAAAGCTAAGATGCAGTCTGGTATGACACAGTTTCCCTGCCCATACGCGGTCCGCCTGACGGATCTGCTGTTTCTCCCCGTCTGGCGTCTGTATCTTCTCGATCTCGGTGTTTTCATTGACTACCGTTTGATAGACATCAAATTCTTCCACCGTTTTGCTTTCGTATTCCCGTTCCGCAAGAAGCAGGGAACCGTCTGCGCGCAGGAAGCGGATGGAGCCGGAAGCCCTGTCGACCACAGCCTGTAATGATTCGGTGATCAGCCGGATTTCCGTGTCGCTTTCCTCCCACGTCCACTGACAGGAAGCGGACAGGTCCGCAAAATTTTCTCCCTGTGCCGTAGAAAACGTATCGCCTTTTGTAAAAGAGATGCGAAAGATTCCGCTCTCCTGTGGGATGATGCGCGTAAGCCCCGCTTCCGCTTCCAGATAGAGGGCAGTCTCCTGTCGGTATGCCTTTGTAATGTTTCGCTTTTTTCTCAGTTCCGCCTGCAGCATAGATACCTCCCTGTTGGAGCTTTTCTGCTCCCTTTTGTTTTTTCTATTTTAACTTGTTTGGGGGAGGAATACAAGTGGGAGGAAAAAGCCAACAATCTGACACAGGAACAGTTTGCTGAAAAACTGGACGTTTCCAGACAATCTATTTCTAAATGGGAAAGCGGGGTTTCCCAAAGTTAAAGATACCACACCACAAACCCACGCTTACATTACTTCCAAACAATATAATGGTAGTGTCAAGCAATCTATGAAA
>DKUU01000032.1:0-208 GCA_002490835.1 Lachnospiraceae bacterium UBA7196
ATGCATCATATGCAGCAAACACACTCTGGCACAGATTTTCAAGGCCTTCCATGGTGGCGTCATGCGTCATTTTTCTCATGGTACTGATCGAGTACACGGCCACTATCGCAACCATGATCACCATGGGAATTGCGCACAACAATACTAGCAGTGTTTTAACGCTTATCTTTTTCTGTTTTTCCATTGTTCCCTTCTCCTATCCCTTTTT
>DKUU01000032.1:445-38138 GCA_002490835.1 Lachnospiraceae bacterium UBA7196
CCCCTTTTTTTTTTTTTTTTTTTAACCCTTTTTTTTTTTTTTTTTTCCCTTTTTTCCCTTCCCCTTCCCCTTTTTCCCCCCCCCCCCCGCATGATTTCGCGATTATCGATTACGGAAAAATCGGACTCCTCCATCGATCCGCAGATCCATAAATCCATGCAGGGTATAAAGGAGAGTGATTCTTGCTGATTATATCACAAAATGCCAAAATATGAAAGAAGAAATCTCAAAAAAATGAATTTTTTCTAAATTTTTTAAATGATGCCGATCGGCCCTACGGACGTACCTGTCCATCTCCTGTAATCCGGTATTTATACGAGGTCAGCTCTTTAAGTCCCATCGGGCCTCTGGCGTGAAGTTTCTGAGTGCTGATGCCGATCTCCGCGCCGAAACCGAACTCAAAACCATCGGTAAAACGGGTGGAAGCGTTCACATAGACGCAGGCCGCGTCCACCTCCCGCAGGAACTTCTCCGCATGGGCTTTGTCCTGCGTCAGAATGGCATCGGAATGTCCTGTATTATATTTGTTGATATGGGCGATTGCCTCCTCCACTGACGCAACCGTTTTTGCGGAAATGATCAGATCCAGATATTCCCTGCCGTAATCTTCCTCCGTGGCGGGAATTGCTTCCGCTATCGCTTCCCTGACCGTCTCATCGCCCCTAATCTCCACCTGTTTCTCCGAAAGCGCCTTACCTAATACGGGCAGAAAACGCGCAGCGATCTTCTCATGAATCAACAGTGATTCACAGGCATTACAGACCCCGATACGCTGGGTCTTGGCATTGATGATGATAGGAATTGCCTTGTCAAGATCGGCAGTCTCATCTACAAAGATATGGCAGTTTCCCGTGCCGGTCTCGATCACGGGTATGGTGCTGTTTTCCACCACGGAACGGATCAGGCCCGCGCCGCCTCTGGGGATCAAAAGATCTACGTGGGATTTTAACCGCATAAAAGCGGTGGTCACCGCCCTGTCGTTATTTTCAATTAACTGAAAAGCGTTCTCGTTAATTTGCTGTGCCGCGAGGGCTTCCCTGATCACTTCCGTGATCGCCTGATTGGAATAAAAAGCGGCCGTTCCGCCTTTTAAGATCACGGCGTTCCCCGTCTTAAAGCCAAGGCCGAAGGCATCCACCGTCACGTTGGGTCTCGCCTCACAGATGATACCGATCACACCCATGGGGACGCGCACTTTTTCGATATGCAGGCCGTTGGGTCTGTCAAACGCTTCCATGACCTCTCCTACGGGGTCGGGAAGAGCCGCGATCTGGCAAAGCCCCTCCGACATCGCTTCGATCCTCTCAGGCGTCAGTTTGAGGCGGTCTAACAGACCTTCCGACATTCCGTCCTTTACTGCGTTTTGGTAATCTTTGTCATTCGCAGCAAGAATCCTGTCCGTGGCTTTTACGAGCGCTTCGGCAGAGGCGCAAAGCGCCTGATTTTTCTGCGCTGTGGTAAGCCCCTGCAGAACCGCCTTTGCGGCCTGTGCCTTCGTGCCCAGAGATGCTAAATATTCATTGATTTCTGTTACGCCTGCAGTTTCCATATGTCTTTTCCTTTCCTTTGAAAACAATTGTTTTGTCTCAAACAGATATTTCAATGCCCAAAAAGGAGGTTTTGCCATTCGTTACTGGCTTATGATCTCAGTCTCCGTGATAATTTTTTCAGGGCGGATATCGTGTGCCGCCCATGGAATTTCTTGAAAAATTTGGCAGTTGAATGACAATGCCGCTGTCATATATTTCATCTGTGGGCACGGCATTGCCGTATCTGCCTGCGAATGCGCCGCCGCATCTGTTTGTGTCTGTAGGAATGTCCCCGCGCCTGTGCTGTCTTTATCTTCTTGCAATACTCTGCTTAGATATCTGTCGTAAAATCCGCCGCCGTAGCCGATTCTGTGACATGATCTGTCAAATGCCGCACCGGGCAGACAAATCAATGCCGCCGGCATTTTGTCTTCTGGCGTCATTGCTTCCCTTGTCATCAACAGCGGCTCCTGCTGACATTTTTTTTGTTGACTTATCCAGTCATTTATCCACATTTCAAATAATTGACCACCTGCAGGCTCCGGAATCCCCTGATAGCCCGCCGCCAGATCATCCCCTGAAAAAATGCGGTAAAACGCCATCTCTTTTCCCATGACCTTCGGCGCAAATACCGCCTTCCCGTCAGCAAAAGCCTGTTCCAGCAAAGGGAAGGTGTCCACTTCACTGCGAAAGCTGATATAGGTGAGGATCGCGTCCGCCTCCTGATAACAGGGCAGACTGAGCAGATTTCTGATGACCCTGTCGCTATAGTCTCTGCGCTGTTGCGGCGTCAGACTGTCCCGTGCCGCTAAAGCCGTCTTACGAAATCGCTTCTTTTCCGCCGCCTGCTCCTGTATTGTTGCAGATTTCAAGTCTCTTCGTTCTTTCTCTACTTGCACAATTTTCTGTCTCTCATACTCACCCATGCCGTTTCTTTTCACCCAGATTCGTAATACTGCCGTCCTTTTCCACGATGGAGATGTTGTCAAGCTGGCCCTTAAGATTCGCCCGTACATTAGCCACGTAAGTCTGCCTAAGCGCCGCCTGTTCTTCCTTTTCTTCGGGGGAAAGACCCTCGTTCTGGGATTTATGGTATAATTCGTTGATCCGTGCCGTCATTTCCGCTACGTTCATTTATCAATTCTCCTGATATGTTAGGAAATCAGTAAGCTGCATCAATCCATGCTGTCTTTGATTTTATACAAATCATTTCTTTTTTGCAAGACCTGAAAGGCTTATATTTTGTGAAAACTCACACTTGTTATTATCAAAAAAAACGCATATAATAGTATTAGCTAAGCTGGCTAATACATCTCGGACACTTCATAATAGAAATGCTAAGGAGGTAACATGACTCAGGTAAATATGTTAGAAGCAAAAACGGATTTATCCAAGTTGGTAAAGATGCTCGAAACCCGGCAGGAAGATGTTATTTATTTGGCTAGAAACGGAATCGCTGTTGCCCAGATGACTCTAATTCCCAAAAAATCAGCCGATAAACGAATCGGCATCGCGGAAGGGAAATTCAAAGTACCGGACGAATTTGATGCGTGGGATAAAGAAATTGCCTCGATGTTCGGAGGAGATTTATGAAAATTTTGTTGGATACCCATATTCTGCTCTGGGCAATCACTAATGATCCGCGACTTCCTGAAAAAGCAAGAGAGCTGATTGTAAATGTGGAAAATGACCTCTATTATAGCCTGATTTCTCTTTGGGAAGTGGAACTAAAACATCTGTCACACCCTGATGCAATGCCCCTTACGGCAAAAGAGCTTGCCGGATATTGCGAACAGTCCGGATTCCAGAGCGTCCTGATTAGAGAAAAACATATTTTTGCGCTGGAAAAACTGACACGGGAAGAAGCTGCCCTGCCGCATAAAGATCCATTTGATAAGATATTGATCTGTCAGGCATCCATGGATAAGATGTTGTTTGTTACACATGATTCCCTGCTTGCAGGCTATCGCGATGACTGTATCCTGTCAGTTTAAATTCACTTTTTCTAATGCGCGTGCATCTGCTGGACATAGAGAGGCAGGTCGAAACGCTCGTCCTTATGCGCCAAAAACAGGGTGCCGATGTTTTGCCCGTCAAGGATGCGGTGAATCACCTTGATGTCTTTGCTGTTAGCGATGACCATGTCAATGCCTGTGCAGCCCGCGATCTTTGCGGCCTGCAGCTTGGTGGTCATGCCGCCGGTGCCGACGCTGCTCCCTGTAGAAGCCTTGCCCATATTCATCAGCTCGTCCGTCAGTTCCTCCACCACCTCTATGTACTTCACATCCGGATTGGTGCGGGGATCGTCGGTGTAAAGACCGTCGATATCCGACAAAAGAAGGAGCGCGTCCGCTTCCACCAAAGCGGCGACGATTGCCGAAAGCGTATCGTTATCACCGATCTCGATCTCATAAGTCGCTATGGTATCGTTCTCGTTCACAATGGGGATCACACCCAGCTTAAACAATTCCGCAAAGGTATTGCGGGCATTGTAGCGGTTCAGATTATCTACAATGGTGTTTTTCGTCATCAGAATCTGTGCTGCCACCTGATTGTACTCCGCAAAGATTTTCTGGTAGATCATCATCAGTCTGGCCTGTCCTACCGCAGCACACGCCTGTTTTACGGCGATGGGATTATCTTCCTCACGGTTTGGCAGGATTGCCTTCTCCCCCACGGCAATCGCTCCTGAAGTGACAAGCACCACGTCCTTGCCCCGGTTCCGAAGATCGCATAACTCGCGCACCAGCACGTCCAGCTTCGTATAATCCAGATCCCCCGTCTCCTTGTGCTGTAAGGATGAGGAGCCAATTTTGACCACGATCCTTTTCTTATTCTCCAGTAAAGCTTTTCTGTCTATCATTTATCATTATTTCCTTTCCCGTATTTACACCGCCTTATCATACCACAGGACAATACCCTGACGCAAGTTTCTCCGCGATCAGGATCCCGTCCATGGCTGCCGAGGTGATGCCGCCGGCATAACCCGCGCCCTCCCCGCAGGGATACAGCCCACGGATAGCGGACTGTCCCGTCTCATCCCGCAAAATCCGCACCGGTGATGAGGTACGGCTCTCCACGCCGGAAAGAAAAGCGTGCGCGTCATCAAAGCCCTGCATGGTTTGACCGATTAAGTCAATCCCTTCCACAAGCGCCTGATTCAGCGTTTGCGGAAGAATTTCGTGTACAGGAGCGAAACACCATTCGCCTTTGATAGCAGGCGCAAATTCAGGATAATGCTCCCGCAGGAAACTCTCTTTGGGGGCTTTACCAACAACCGCCTCCCGGAAATCCCCGTAACGCTCCACCGGCACCGCGCCCTTGCCGATCTCAAACGCCTTTTCCTCAAGCTGTCTCTGAAAAGCAATGCCCGCCAGCGGGCCTTCACCACCGTAATCTTCCGGCGTCACGGTGACGATCATCGCGCTGTTGCTGTTTTTGCCGTCCCGTCCGCTGTAACTCATGCCGTTTACCGCCGTCCGCCCCGGTTCCGAAGAGGCGTTCACCACATAGCCGCCCGGACACATGCAGAAGGAATAGACGCCCCGGCCGGAAGCTGTCTTTGCCGTCACTTTGTATGGCGCAGCCGGCAGAAAAGCCGCGTTTTCCCCATATTGCAGGCGATCGATCATCTCTCTTGGATGCTCCATGCGAAGCCCCACCGCAAAAGCCTTGGCCTCCATGGGCACCTGCTGGGATAAAAGCGTCTCAAAGGTATCCCTTGCGCTGTGGCCGATGGCCAGCACCACCGCCCCGCCGTAAAGGGACTGACCGTTTGCCGTCACCCCGATAACGCGCCCTTTTTCCAGTAAAAGTGCCTCCGCCTGCGTCTCAAAGCGTATCTCTCCGCCCCAGGCGAGAATCTGCTTCCGCAGATTTTCTACCACTTTCACTAAAATATCCGTACCGATATGAGGCTTTGCGTCATAGAGGATCTCCGGTGGCGCTCCCGCCTCCACAAAAATGCGCAGAACTTCACGCTGCCTGCCACAGGGGTCCTTGACCGTAGTGGTCAACTTCCCGTCGGAGAAGGTTCCCGCACCGCCCTCCCCAAATTGGACGTTGGAAGCGGGATCGAGAACGCCCTCCTTCCAAAAACGCTCCACATCCTTAAGCCGCTTATGTACCTCTCTTCCACGTTCCAACAAAATCGGCCGATAACCTGCCTTGGCCAGCATATAGCCGCAAAACAGCCCCGCCGGCCCCGTGCCGACGATGATGGGCGGCGGCGTAAGCGGTTTTTTTCCGGGCCGCACAAACTGATAAGGCTTACGTTCAACCGCCTGAATCTGCCCTTCCTTCCCCTTAAACCGCCTCAAAAGCTGCGCCTCGTTTTTTATTTCCACATCCACGGTATAGACAAAGAAAAGCGCCGGCTTTTTTCGGGCATCGATCGACCGCCTGACGATGGAAAGCGACAAAATAGCAGACCGGTCTGTGCGCAGCAGTTTGGCCGCCCGCTCTGCAAGCTGCTTTTCCACCGCTGACTCCGTCTCCTTTCCCGTGACGGGAATCTTGATCTGGCTGATACGTATCATAACCGGCCTCCTCCTTTCTCTTCTTAATTTGCTATACCAGACGTTTGCGAAACTCTCCAAAATGCTGCATGAATTGTGCAAATAGTATAATCATAAACAGACCCTTGGAGAACGTTGGTACTTGGCGAGGTTCTTTCGAGCCTAGTACCATTACGTTCGACGGAGCGAAAGCGCGTCTGTGTTGATTATGCTATTTGTACAATTTCAATAATCATAAACGAGTTTCGCAACCATCTGCTATAGCGCAGCCGCCTCCCCTGCCGCCGCCCCGCTGGCAAAAGCCCACTGCAGATTATAGCCGCCGCAGATCCCGTCCACATCGAGGATTTCCCCCGCAAAGTAAAGTCCCGGCAGCTTTTTACTCATCAGATTCTCCGTCACTTCACCGCAGTCCACGCCGCCCGCGCACACCTGCGCCCTCTCAAAACCGTTCGTATCCACGATCTTAGTCTCCAGACCGCAGTAGAGCCGCCACAGCCGCGCAAAGGACGCCGCGTCCACCGAGCCCGCCCGCTCCTTCTCCCGCATGCCCGCCAGTTTCAGCAGCAGGCTGTTGATCTTTTTGTTGACTATTCCGGTCAAAAATATAGTCATCTCATCATCGGGCCGCAAATCAAGCCTTTTTTTGAAAAATTTCCTGCACGCTTCCTCGTCAAGATCAGGCAGGAAGGAAACCAGAGCCGTCACCTGTTTCTTCTCCCGCAGAGCCTTTGCGGCATGGCGGCTTATCTGAAAAACAGGGATGCCGGAGAGCCCGTAGTCCGTAAGCTGCAGCTCGCCCCGGTCGGCGGCCGCTTCCCGTCCTTCCACAAAGAGGGTCACCTTCGCATCACAGCGCACCCCCGCCACCTGCTTATAGAATGTTTCCCTGCAGCGCAGCGCACACAGGGCAGGCACCGGTGAAACGATACGGTGTCCCAGCCTTTCCGCCAGTGCAAAACCGTTTCCGTCGGAGCCGGTCTCCGGCGCGGCACAGCCGCCGCAGGCAAGGATCACGGCATCGTAACACATTTTTCCGGGCATGAGGATGAATTTTCCGTTCTGCGTCCCGATATGCGTGATCCGCTTTCCCGTATGTACTGTGATCCGCCTCCTGTCAAGTTCATAGCGCAGAAGATCGAGGACTGTCGAGGCCTGATCGCTCGCCGGATACAGATACCCGTCCCGACTCTTGATCCGCATACCGAGCGTCTCAAAAAAGGCGACCGTCCACTCGGTCCCGAAACGTTCTAAAATACACTCCGTCAAGTCTTTGCCGCTGCCGTGATAATACTGCGCTCCCATCTTCTCATTGGAAAAATTACATCTGCCGTTGCCCGTGGAGAGAATCTTCTTTCCTACTCTGTCATTTCCCTCATAGAGCGTCACATCCGCACCGGCCTGCGCCGCCCGGATGGCCGCAGTCATCCCCGCCGGACCGCCGCCGATTACTGCAATCTTTCTTTTCATAATTTCTCCTATGTTTCTATCCTTAAATTTACGAAACTCTACACAACGATGAAATTAACTGGAATACGACTCCAAAAACAGATACAGCTCCTCCTCGCTGGCCACAGGCTTTCCGGCCATGATCTCCCGCTGCAGGGAATCGGGAAGCCGTTCCAGCAGAATATCCGTGTTCATATAGAGGGTCTGTCCGTCCTCCTCGCAGACGATGATAAAGTGATCAGCCACCTTTAAATAAAAATGTTTCGGCGTCACATCCCGGTAATATTTGCACACTGCCACCCTGTCCTTTGAAAAAGCCGTCAATTCCGCCGTCTCAAATCCCTGCTCCAGCTCCGTCAGCGGCGGATTATCACAGTAAGAGGAAAGCTCATCCAGCAGTTCCTCCCGATTTAAGCCAATATATTTCACCGGCATCGTCTCCTGCGTCTGCGTCGATGTTCCCTTTGTGAGATTCACATTTTCCACCAGATAGAGTGTGTCAGCCGTCACCACCGGCTCCGGCGTAGCCGCCGCCTCGATCACCTGTCCGGGGCTCTCCTCTTCCTTTGCCGCATCCGCCGCAGGGATCGTCTGCGGCTCCTCGGGCTCTTCCACGCGCAACTTGTAGGAGTCGGAAACAAGCCCCGTACTCCTGTTATGATAGCGGTTCGGATAGAAAAAGTCCTCCGCCTTCAGCGCGCCATAGCCGCCAAGCCCCAGCATGACGGTGGACAACGTCAGAAAAAGACTGATACGTTTTACAAGCTTCATTCCGTTTTAGACCTCTCTTGTCGGATTTCCTGTAATCAGTATCAGCCGATTCCAAATTTTTATGCAGATATCTTATAAAATACCAATGTTCCTGCCAAGCAGTATGAAAAGAAAACCTAAGGGTATCTCGTGCAGTTCCGCCTCCCCGATCACCCGCAAAAGCATCAGCAGGAAAATATAGAAAAACAGTCCCACAAACAAGGCGATCACGATCGTAAGCACATTGCCCGCCACATCAAGAAGCGCCAGCGAAATCAGATACATCGTCACACCGGAGACTGCGGCGGCCGCAAAGGGAAAAGCGACACCCGTAAGCCAATCCGTCCTGTACTTGATATGCCTGTTCAAGAGATAATAAGCGCCGACCATATAAAGACCAAAGAACAGGATCAGGGTACAGAGCAGCCCATCCATCCCCAGCTTCATCTGCCGCAGCAGGATCCAGACGAAAAGCAGATGCAGCGCAAAAGAAGCCGCTGTTGTCAGCATAAGCTCCTTTACAAAATGAAGCTGATATAAAAGCTGCCCGAAAAGAAAGCAGAAAACAAACACCACGATCAAAGCCGCTCCCTTTCGCAGCCAGTCCGTCAGAACGGCAATCTGCGCCGTAGCCCTTCCGTAACAGCAGGCCGCCAAAGGCTTTGCCAGCGCCGCCATAAAGATCGCGGTGGGAAAGGCCGCAATGGACCCGTTTTTCATCGCTTTGCCGATCCGCTCCCTCATATTACGGTATTCCTCACGCTCGTAAGCACTGCCGATCTTTCCGATATGGCCGTGTACAAACAGGCAGGCAAAAGCCGCTCCCATCCCCAAAAGAGGCACCAGCTTACCATAATAACAGCCCCACTGCGCCGTACGCAGCTCTCCCTGTCCGGTCACATTCATACAGTAATTAAAAAAACGTTGATCGGCCAGCATATACAGGTTGGACAGCACCGCAATCAAAGCAGGCGGAACCAGATTCGCCACCAAAAGACGCTGCAGCTCAAACTGCGTCTCCGCCCGTCTGCTGTTATCCTGTCCGGGCCGCCCTCTTAATGCGCTCACATAGACCACATAACACAAAAGAAGGTGCAGTATGGCAACGATCTGCGAGAGTAACACCCCCAGCATGGCGCCAAGGGCCCCGTAAGCATAGGCATGCGCCTCAAGATGCTTTAAAGCCGCCACTTTCTGCCCATAGGTATAAAAAGCCCGGCCTGCAAGCACGGCCCCGATCATCATGGAAATTTTTTCAATATACTGGGAATGCGCCACGATCACATTCATCCCGTACCCACTGAAATATCCGCGAAACACCCCCAAAGGAGCCGCCAGAAAAATAGCCAGAGCAGCGGCCACAAGCGCCATATGACTGAGCTGCTCCAGAACCAGAACATCTGCGATCCATGTAGAAAAAAACAGTGTAAGCACTGCCATCATACCGCCCAGAAACAAATTCATGAAAAAGGCTGTCCGAAAAGCTTTACGGGCATTGCGATATCGATCTCTCTTTACCCGATAGCGGATAACTCCGGCCACCGCACGGGACATGGAAAAAGAAATGACTAGTGTGGTCAATAAAAACACTTCGAATGCCGGCGCGAAAAGTCCTACCCCGGCATCTCCTATAACGCGGGAAAGCGGGATCCGCAGTAAGAAAAGCAGTATATAGGACACAAGTCCCGCCGAGAGAACGATCCTGTTTTTTAAATTACCGGCCATCCATTGTATACTCATCGTTTACCCATTCCAAACCTTGATACAGGTCTGTATTTATCGTGTTTTTGGCAGTTTCTCATCGTTTGTCAGTCTCTGGTGATGCCAAGACCCTGCAGGATCTTTTCCTGCTTTTCCTCCATCAGACGCGCCTGCGCCTCCTCCATGTGATCGTAGCCGCATAAATGATAAAGGCTATGCGCTAAAAGAAAGGCAAATTCCCGCAGTATACTGTGTCCGTACGCTTCTGCCTGAGACTCCATGCGCTCCAGATTCAAAATGATATCTCCAAGGAGCAGTTCGCCGCTGTCGGGATCGAAACAGTCCGCAGGGGACGATTCCGCGCCGGAAAAATCCCCCGGCCTCGCAAAATCCAGATTGGGAAAAGAAAGCACATCCGTCTCTGCATCCGTCTGCCTGAAATCTTTATTGTATTCCCGTATTCCCGCCCCGTCTGTCAATAGAAGATTCACCGAAGCTTCGTAGGGACAGTCTTCCGCGTCAAGAACGGCTCCCATCACGTCTGCAAGGACTTTCTCCGCTAAGAAGGGAAGCTTCTTTTCCGTCTCATTTTCAACGTAAAAAGTCATAGTAAAGCTTCTCCTGAATAAAAATCTTTTTCATCTGATGGATCTGCGCCAGAGAAATCTCATTGCTCCAAAGCTCGTCCGTCTCAAATTTCTTCTGAAAGACCGTGTCGATGAGCTGGGCATAATCCAGCTCCGCCTTGGGATCCTTGGCAAACAGATAAAGGATCGAGGAGACGATGCAGTCCGCAAACAGTACCACGACCGTCTCTTTGGAAACCATCTTTGCATCCGGATCCACATACTCCCGCAGGATCTGTTTCGTCTTTGGCGGAAAATGATATTTATCACAGATTTCAGAAACGTTCTCCCATGTATTCTCCCCTTTTAGTTTACCGATCCGGTGATAATAGCCGCAGGCCTTCACCGCCGCGTCGTCTATCCCTAAATTCCTTGCGATCTTATCACCCAGATAGGCCGTATGGATCGCGTGATAGTACTCTTCCTTCGAAAGCTCCTTGAGCTGGACCAGCAGCGGACATTCCGGATCGTTGATTTCCATATAGCGGTCACGATACCTGTGGATCACCGTGGAGCTTACCAGCTTGAGACAGACCAAAAGCAGGATGCAGCAGACCATCAGATTGATCGCCGGGATCATGAACTGACCGACAGAGAGCCTGTCTCTGGAAAAGAGGATCACGTTCGCCGTCAGGCACAGTGTCAAAAGCAGCAGGGAGATCGCCATGGGGATCCCTACCTTAAACTCTTCATCCAGCGTAGAAAACACTAAAATACCGGCCATGCCGCTGATAAAGTAGAGCCAGAAAACGGCATAATCACAGCCCGCAAAATTCACGGAAAGGAGCAGGCCGAGACTTCCCGCCGCCAGCCCCGTCATCGCGTTGCTGAACATGCCAAGCATCACGAAAAATACTAAAAAGGGCCATCCGGCGACCGGCAGATAAGGCAGAAAGACCGACGCCACAAGACTGACCAGATAAGTCAATGCAAACCGGCCGTAGCGTCCTTCGTTGCGGTAGGTAAAAAATCCGCTGCTCTCGCCAAAGGAGAAAGAAAAGATCACGATGCCCGTTCCCGCCAGCACCATAACGATATTGCGGATCATCATCTCCGTCGGGCTCCGGTATAATACGCTGCCCAGCCACGCGATCGCGCCCGCCGCCGGGAACATCAACATAAAGACGATGATCCTCCTGATGATATTCATGTTTTTCAGATTGGTATTATTTTTTTCCACGTTCCTGTTTCCTATTGATTGTTTTTTGTCCGCTGCGCCGTTTTTCTCTCGCCTCATAATCGTCGTATGCTTTTACGATCTTCTGCACCAGCGGGTGACGCACCACATCCCTGCTGTCGAGCGTGCAAAAAGCGATGTCGTCTATCTTTGAAAGAACCCGTGAAGCCACGTCCAGACCGGATTTCATGTCAGGCGCAAGGTCCTTTTGGGAAGCGTCGCCGGTGATCACCACCTTCGAACCGAATCCAATCCTCGTGAGAAACATCTTCATCTGGGCCGGCGTTGTATTCTGCGCTTCATCCAGGATAATGTAGGCGTTATCGAGCGTCCTGCCGCGCATGTAGGCAAGCGGCGCCACTTCGATCAGCCCCTTCTCCGTATTTCTCGCAAAGCTCTCCGCCCCCATGATCTGATAGAGCGCGTCGTAGAGCGGCCGCAGATAAGGATCCACCTTGCTCTGCAAGTCACCCGGAAGAAAGCCCAGCTTCTCCCCCGCCTCGATCGCAGGCCGTGTGAGGATGATGCGGCTCACCTCGTTATTTTTAAAAGCCGTCACCGCCATCGCCATCGCCAGATAGGTCTTGCCTGTACCGGCCGGGCCGACGCCGAACACGATCATATGATCCCGCATCGCGTCCACATACTGCTTTTGGCCAAGGGTCTTGGGCTTGATCGGCTTGCCGTTCACCGTATGACAGATACAGTCGCTGTCCATAGCAAGGAGCATGTCCTCCTTATGCTCTCTCCCAAGCTCTATTGCATACTCCACACTCTGATCCTCCAAAACCGTGCCTCTCTTTGAAAGGGCTAAGAGTTCCCGCACGATCCGCGACGCGCTCTCCGCCGCCTCGCGGTCTCCCGATATGCGGATCGCGCCGTCCCGATCAACGATCGCCACCCGGAGCTCCTCCTCGATCTTTTTGATATGGGAGTCAAATTCTCCGAACAGATTCCGCATATGCTCCACAGGCACATCTATGCTGACGGTAACCGATTCCATGCCTCGCCTTTCCAAATGATGCCGGTCTATTCCTCTGTCTGTCCGGACGCCTCCTGCGTGATCTGAACCGCGCGGGTCGGCCGCCTCTTTACGGCGGCTTCCTCAAGCTGCAGTCCGGCAGTTAAGACCCATTTTTCATCATTCTTTTTTATTGTAACATTTTTTTTGGCAATTTGTACCCCCTTTTCGTTGAAAGTTTCGAGAATTTTGCGAAAACGCTCCTGAAACAGGGCTTTCATCTCCTCATCCGTATGCTTTTTGATGGCGATCTCATACTCCTGCACCGTCCTTTTCCCATAGTAGACGGGCAGATACAGGTGATCTAAAAGCTGCACCTGCTTTTTTTCCTCGCTGATGTCATAATACTCGTAGGGAATGCCCAGAAAGCGAAATGCAAGCGCCTTCTCCCCCACACCCAGCACAGGGATGCCTATGGTTTCTCCCGTATAGAGCTTCTCCTCATAAGCGACAGCTTCCTCTATGGTGATATTTTTCGCGTAACGCAGGATGATATCCGCATCCGCCTCCACAAATTGATACTTGCGGACGGTGGCATCCTCATTGTAAACAGGGATCGCGCCGCTCACCAGCACATCCCCGGCCTGTACGCTCTGACCCTGCGCCACCAGCGGAACGCCCTTTCTGGTAATGATATAAGTCACCACCCCGTCCTGCGTCGCGGTCAGATCCATCCCCTGACTGCTCTCTTTTTCTTCTTCCGCTTCGTAGACAGGCATCTCGTTCTCTTTGATGCGGATAAGAAGGGTAGTCCCTTCCAGCTGTGCGGATGTCCATGTGATCAGATCATAGTCCTCCCGCAGCGCTTGTTCCAGCGGTTCGATCTGCAGCTTACTCTTTTTCATCGCCGTATGGATCCCCCGCTCCTTAAGATAATCGAGGAGCACATCCTCCGTCAGGGCGTAGTTTCCCTCGATCCTGATATCCCAGATAAAGCGGGATGCCAGACACCAAAAGAGGATGCAGCAAAAAAGTCCGGCCACAAAAATCTTTCTGGCTAACATTTTTGACATAAAAAAAGGCACCCCGTACCGATGCAGGACGGTTACCCGCGTTCCCGTCTTTTTTAAGAGCGGTTTCAGGGCAAAAAAGCCCTCTATGCTGATGTGCATGGTGTGGTAATCTCCGTGATCTTCGATCTCCCACACCAGAATATCATGGTTCCCGCAAAGATTTAAGAGACGCTCCACAGAATAGCCCCACACTTTTATACGCACATACCCTCTGATATACTGGATCCAATGAAGCATAGACTCACCTCTGCACGCCCTAAAGATAACGGAGCGCGTCGATCCTTCCGCTGATTTTCATATCCTCATTGGTATAGTAGTCGATGGAGAGATTTTTCCCCTCAAAGCAGATTCTCGCATTCTTCCCCTGCAGGACAATGGACTCTGTGGTATATTCCAAGATCCCTTTGTAATTCTCCACAAAGGCTTCCCGATTTCCCGTAACGGTGACAATGGCAGCCCCCAGCATGGTGTCCTTGGGCAGCTTTAAGGATTCCACGATCAGTTCTCTGGACCGCATAAAGGGGCGTTTTACTTCTCTTCTCATAGTACACGATATGCGGGAGGGACGCTATTTATGATAAGGGCTGATTGTTGTCATAATATTGTTTTAGAAAATTCAATATTTCAATCGTGCAGTCCACTGCCCGATTATGCCTGTAATTTCTGTTACAGGAAAAATAACCAAAATACCCCCACGGATCTTTGGTCTGGGTTCCCCAATCCCACAAACCGTCCTCTCTCGCGTTTTCCATAAGCCACTTTTCCGCTCTATGCAGATACAGTGCGGAACCTCTGAACTGATTGATATAATTAAATGTCTTTAACCATCTTCTCGTCTGGGTAGATACGAAATTATCCGGAAGCCTGTCCGGCGTTTTGTCCCAAAAATGTCCGTTTTCGGCGGCATGACGCCCCAAATGCCGCAGCATGGCCCCTTCCAGATGATCAGGTAATTCCTCCCGCCTTTTTAGCAGCAGTTCGCTCTGCATGGGCACCAGCCTGTTTTCTCTGGTCAGGAATACTTCATGCTGTGCCGCCTTGTCTTTCTCATAAGAATATTCCCCGTCCTCATAAGCTCTTCCGGCTATGAACAGCCATTGCTTCCATGTCTCGTCACATAACGGAGAATGTGGCGTAATGGCCTCCAGCAGATTACAAACACTCGCTCTGTGCCATGGAAGCGCCCGCTCGTTTTTCTCCCGGACCTCTTTATGACTAGGATCCAAAAGCAGTTCTTTCAAATATTCCTCAGCCATAAACAAAATATCCCTGTCCTCCGCCGTCAATCCGATGTAGAGACAGCGTTCGATTCCCACACTGGAAGTCGGAATCACAGTTTTCACGGAATAATCCTTTGACTGAAAATTTCCCCAGCCGCCGCGCTCATCCTGCGTTTGATACAGTTCCTCCACGATATCGCTTTTCAAAAATGCCGGCCGCAATACAGACAGCTCCGGATCCTCATACGGCACGCCTAAGATAGAGAATCTTACCTTGTAATGAACGGCAGGGTAATCGCAGAATGCAAGAAGGGCTTTCGCGTGTCGGTCGATATCTTCTCTGGTGATCATCATTTTCTCCCTTACTTATGATAAGGTTCCCCATTGATAATGCGGAAAGCCCTGTAGATCTGCTCCAACAAAACAACCCGCATCAACTGGTGCGGGAAGGTCATCTTCGAAAAGCTGAGCGCAAGGTCAGCCCGTTTCTTAATATTGTTATGTAAACCAAGTGAGCCGCCGATCACAAAGACAATATGGCTTTGCCCGCGCAGCCCCAGATCTGCAATCTCCTGTGCGAACATCTCAGAGGTAAAGTTTTTACCCTCAATCTCCAGCGTGATGACGTAAGCGCCCTCCGGCAGCAGTTTTTCGATCCGCCCGCCCTCTTTTTTAAGGATATTCTCCCTTTCCGTATCGGAAATCTTATCCGGCGTGCGCTCGTCTTCTACTTCCTTTATCTCCAGACTGCAATAGCGGGAGAGGCGCTTTCCGTATTCCGTGACCGCCTCGCGGTAGAACGCTTCTTTTATTTTACCGACTGTGAGTAACGTTATCTTCATACAATTCCTGATAGTAATCGTCTACGAAATCATCTACAAAGGCTTCGTCCAGATTCATAAACTTATCGACGATCATTGCTTTTATTTTTTCCGTGCGGCGATAGTACTTTTCCTCGTCGGGCAGCGTCTCCAAGGCCTCCTCCCCGGAGGCGAGCAGGCTGTCAATGCCTTCCGCGGAAAGATTTTCCGCACACCACCTGACAATCTCTGACTTTAAAGAGGATTCCGATTTTGCCTTAACCAAAAAACGTTTCGAATCCTGCAGCGAAACAAAGCCGAATACAATAAAAAGGAGGAACATGACCCCCATCACGCCGCAGACCAGATAGCGATTGATCCCGCCGTTTTGGTAGAGGGGAATCACATTGCAAAATACCAGTATATCCGCGATAAAACCGATTCCGCCGACTCCTAAAAGCGTGTAGGCAGACGAACGGTTGTCCTCCGCCTTTGATGCGCTGCTTTGATATCCGGGCATACGCACACCCTCCTTTAGCTTTTGTACACATCTACGCTTTTATTTTATAGTGATTCCCTCTAAATTGCAACTATTTTAACAGCTCTCTCATCCCCTGCTTTTTATTGTCCGCCTTATCAATATCAAGACACCATGAATGATCGGCTTTATTACGCCAGACAGAACATTCTCCGATGGCGCTCATATCCCGCCACAGGGTAAAGATACCGTTTTTGCAGATGCCGTCCCACTCCTCAACCTCTCCTATATAGTCTACGGTATTTGCAAAAAGTGTTCCGTCATAGAGGCCGTCGGTAAAATTGCCGACTACATTTTGTATCACTATCTTCCTATTCTTCTCCAGCTTCGAGATGTCCACCTCATAATGTTCCGCACCTTCGCCGTTTGGCAGATCGTCCTTCCATTCCCCCGAATAGCTGTGGGAAACATAGGCCCCCATGGCGTTCTGCTTGTTCTTCTGACCGATATAGAAGCGGAACCATGTGCCTTTGCCGCTCCTCTTCCCATGGCTCCATTCTCCAAAGTAATAACTGTTGCGTTCGTAGATGGCAAGGCCTGTGCCGTCCGGTTTTCCTTCGCTGTCCACATCTCCCTGATAATAGTATTCTCCGGTGCCGAGAAGTCCTCTGGAAAGCTTTACATAGCGCTTTAAGTGGGCAAGATCCCAGATCGCGTCCTGATTATTGGCTTCAAAGTGAGGGTAGGCCTCCTTTAAGATAAATTCCTTAGTATAGGCTTCATCGTCCTCATCCTCGATATCCACCACCACAGCCTTCATCTCTTCCGCTTCGGAAACGGGTTCCTCCTCATCTTCCAATGCCGATTCGCTGACAGACAAAGCCTGCTCCGTCGCCTCCTTTTGGGAAGAAGCGTCTTCCTTCTGTTTCGAAGAAACTTCTCCGTCCCGAATGGTCTGCTGCTCCAGCTCCTGCTGTTTCTTCGCATAGTCCGTAATGGTCTGCTGAAGATCTTCATTGGCCGCATCGTCTCTTTTGCCGCGCAAAAACACAGCTCCCAAAAGGAGCAGGATGCAGATCAAAAGAAACGATATGATCCCCAGAAGGAGCTTTGTCGTGACCGCGCTCTGCCAGAAAGATTCCCTGCTCTCTGTGCCGTCTTCCCGTTCGTTTTCGTTTTCAAACTCATCTAACTTCATAAGATACACATACCTTTCTTATATTTTCAGATCTTTTCCGCACCGTATCATACTCTTGTCAGAAATAAATGTCTGCCAAAACCGATTACACTCTCAGCATACAGGAAACTTTTAAAGATTGTACGCATTCTTTATTAAGAATTTCTTATAAAATAGGCTAAAAATCAAAACTGCCCGCCGTTTTCCGACAGGCAGTAACTTCATGCTCTATTTACTTGACAGATATTCGTCGATACCCTTCGCCGCGGCCTTGCCCGCGCCCATGGCCAGAATCACGGTAGCCGCGCCCGTCACCGCGTCACCGCCGGCATAGACGCCCTCTTTTGTAGTCGCGCCGAACTCCTCCTCGGCCACGATGCACTTGTATTTATTGACTTCCAGCCCCTTTGTGGTGGAAGAGATCAACGGATTCGGGGAAGTGCCGAGCGACATGATCACCGTATCCACTTCCATCGTAAACTCGGAGCCCTCGATCACCACCGGACGGCGTCTGCCGGAAGCATCCGGCTCACCCAGCTCCATACGCACACATTTGATGCCGGACACCCAGCCGTTCTCGTCCGCCAGAATCTCGGTGGGATTGGTCAGCAGATCAAAGATGATGCCTTCTTCTTTCGCATGATGTACTTCCTCCACACGGGCAGGCAGTTCCTCCTCACTCCTGCGGTAGACGATGTGTACCTCCGCACCCAGACGAAGCGCGGTCCTCGCCGCATCCATGGCCACGTTTCCGCCGCCCACCACAGCCACTTTCTTCCCGTGCATGATGGGGGTGTTGGAACTCTCATCAAAGGCCTTCATCAGATTGCTTCTGGTCAGATATTCGTTAGCGGAGAAGACGCCGAGCGCCTGCTCTCCGGGGATACCCATGAATTTCGGAAGTCCTGCGCCGGAACCGATAAACACGGCGTCAAAACCTTCCTCCTCCATCAGTTCGTCGATGGTGACAGACTTGCCGACCACCACGTTAGTCTCAATCTTGACACCGAGACTTTTCACGTTCTCAATCTCTTTGGCAACCACCGCCTCCTTGGGCAGCCTAAACTCCGGAATGCCGTACACGAGCACGCCGCCCGGCTCGTGCAGCGCCTCGAAGATCGTCACCTCATAGCCCATCTTCGCCAGATCGCCCGCACAGGTCAGTCCCGCGGGACCAGAGCCGATGACGGCCACCTTCTTTCCCTTTTTCTCCTTCGCGCCGTCTGGCTTGATGCCGTTTTCTCTAGCCCAGTCCGCAACGAAGCGTTCCAGCTTACCGATGGAGACCGGCTCGCCCTTGATGCCGCGGATACACTTGCCCTCGCACTGGCTCTCCTGCGGGCAGACACGGCCGCAGACCGCGGGAAGTGCGGAAGCCTCGCTGATGACCTGATAGGCCGCCGCGATATCGCCCTCCTTCACCTTCTCGATAAAGCCGGGAATATTGATCGCCACGGGACAGCCCTTGATGCACTGCGCATTCTTGCAATTAATACAGCGGGTCGCCTCGCACATCGCTTCCTCTTTATCGTAACCGAGACAAACCTCCTCGAAGTTTGCCGCGCGCTGTTTTGCGTCCTGTTCCCTGACAGGGACTTTTTTCAATACATCTGTCGTCATAACAATCTCCATTTCTCTATTTCAGTGTCTTCTGTTTCCGTTGTGCAATCCTATTCTTTATCGTAAGCATATTTTATCAGGCCGTTTTGCATTCCCTTATCAGGATGCGCAGTTTCCGCAGCCGCCGTGGTGGGTATCTCCCTCCTTGGCCTTTAAGAAGTCTCTGCCCTCTTTTGTCTTATACATCTGCTGACGCTTCATGGCCTGATCGAAATCCACCTTATGACCGTCAAATTCCGGACCGTCCACACAGGCGAACTTCACCTCGCCGTCCACCGTCAGGCGGCAGGCGCCGCACATGCCCGTACCGTCCACCATAATGGGATTCATGCTGACGATCGTAGGAAGATCATATTTTTTCGTGGTCAGACAGACAAATTTCATCATGATCATCGGGCCGATGGCTACGCAGAGGTCATACTGCCTGCCCTCGCTCTCGATCAGATCCTCTATCACCTTCGTCACCATACCGCTCCTGCCGTAGGAACCGTCATCGGTGGTCACATAGAGATTGCCGGAAACCGCCTCCATCTCCTTCTCCATGATGAGCAGATCCTTTGTCTTTGCGCCCACGATTACGTCCGCCGCAATCCCCTGCTCATGCAGCCACTTCACCTGCGGATAGACCGGTGCGGTGCCAAGTCCTCCGGCCACAAAAAGGATTTTTTTCTGCTTCAGCACAGCTTTATCCTCGTGGATCAGCTCGGAAGGACAGCCAAGAGGTCCTACAAAATCTTGAAAGGCATCGCCTGTCTTTAGGTGACGCATCAGTTCCGTAGCCGCTCCCACCACCTGAAATACAATGGTGACAGTGCCTTTCTCTCTGTCATAATCACAGATGGTCAGCGGGATCCGTTCGCCAGCCTCGTCCATCCTGACGATCACAAACTGTCCGGGTTCGCAGGCCTTTGCCACCCGTTTCGCCTCCACATCCATGAGATAAATATTCTCTGCAAGTTTTTCCGCTTTCGTAATCCTGTACATCTTATTCCTCCTCTCGAACTATTCCATAATAGCGAAACTTTTTCGCTTTTGCAAGTATAAATATATTCCATGCGTTTCATATTTGCCTGAAATACTGCCTGCTAAACCGGATTCGCCACAAATTCTCCCGCCTCGTCATAGCCAAGCTGTGCCGTCTCCCCTGTGTAGACCTGCACCAAAAATACCTTGTCCGTGCGGCTCGGCATTCCGGCACCGTCGTCATAGTACTCATTGATGGTGTAATAATCCTGATCTTCTCCTATCTTCAACACAGAGCTGAACTGATAACTCAAGTTTCCGCTCTGACGCGCATTTTTCCCGCTTGTGTCCTCAAGATAACCCGTCTCCACCAAGCGATTGACCAGATTAGTCACTGCTGTTGACGGGAGAATCGCTCCCCGCAGTCTGAGGGTAAAGGTGCGGGTCGTCACCTCACTGGCGACTCCCTCTTCGCTGATATTGACAAACTTAAACAAGGTTTTCCCCAGCGGCATGGGAATCGGGCCGGTATAAGGCACACTGTCCGCCGTCGGCTCGGACTCATCCGTGGTGTAGAAGGTTTTACAGCCGGAAACCGGCTCCACGGCGATCATTGTCGCCTCCGTATACTCGCCGCTGTAAAGCTCCACTTCCGGCGCATTCGGCACTGTGAGTTGAATCACGTAAGTCTTCGTAACGATACCGCTCTCGATCCCGTAATCGTTCACAAAAAAGGCGCTGATCGTGTATTCTCCCGTTTCCAAAAAGAGGGGGGCCGTGTAGACCTGACTGTTTCGGTCTGGTTTTGTACCATCCATCGTGTAGTAGATGGTTCCGGCCGTGTTGGAACTCAGTTTCAACGGGATCACTTCCGCGTAACTGCCCTCCACATAACTAAATTCCGGTTCCATGGCCAGATAACTCTGAAAACGACTCACGACCCGCTCGTTATCACAGCTTTGCAAAAGCTCATTGATCTGTCCGTAGTCTTCCTGATTAGCATAGATGGTAATGATCTTACCGTAAGCCTCCTCCACGTCTTCCGCGGAATAAGACGGATTTTGATTCCTGTCGATGATCCTCATCAGGGCGGAAAGCGCATAGGCGTCCATCTGCTGCAGATAATAGTAATCAGCCTCCAGAAAAAGGATCTGCGCCTCCTCCGGATAGTCTTTGTACGCCGCTTCCAGACAGGCGATTGCCTGATTGTAAGCCCCCCTGTCCGCGAAAGTTTTCGCCCTTTCGATCTGGTAATCCACCGTATGAACATGATAAAAATACAGGGCATAGGAAATCAGTGCAGCCGCAAAAAGAATCACCAGCCCCAGAATAATCTGCGGCTTCCAGTTTTTCACCGCTGTTAGCACGGCCTTCTTTCCTGAAACACCCTCCGCCAGAGCAACTTCGTCCTGCGGACTGTCTTCCGCCGTCTCCTCCCCCTGCATGGATGCCAGAGCAGACAGAGTTTCCGTTATGCTGTTTTCGATCTCCGATTCGATTTCCGGCTCGAAATCCGGAACGATCTGTATCTCTTCCCCGCAATGATCGCAGAGAAGATGTCCGTCCGGCATTTCCTGTCCGCAATGAGGGCACTTCATAGGCCGCTCCTCCTAAAAGACCGCTCTTTGCCTTAAACAAGTTCCAAAGAACGAACGCAGTTATACATAAGCATGGCAATCGTCATGGGGCCGACGCCGCCCGGTACAGGCGTGATCGCACTGCATACAGGCGCAACATCCTCATAATCCACATCCCCGCAAAGCTTATTATTTTCATTTCGATGAATCCCGACGTCGATGACCACAGCCCCTTCTTTTACATAATCTCTGGTGATCATTTTCGGTTTCCCGATAGCCACCACCAGAATGTCAGCCCGTCTCGTCACTTCCTGAAGATTTTTGGTTTTAGAATGGGTCACCGTGACCGTGCCGTTTTCTCTAAGCAGCAAGATCGCCATAGGCTTGCCGACGATATTGCTCCTGCCGATCACCACGCACTCCTTCCCCGTGATCTCTATGTCCGAACGCTTCAAAAGCTCTATGATGCCCGCAGGCGTACAGGAAACAAAGCCCGGCTGGCCGATGCAGAGCGCGCCCACACTTTGGGGATGGAATCCGTCCACATCCTTTTTGGGATCGATCGCACGGATCACCACATCCTCGTCAATATGCTTCGGCAGCGGAAGCTGTACGAGAATGCCGTTTACCTCCACTTTGCTATTTAAATCCGTGATCAGCGCAAGAAGTTCCTCCTGCGTTGTCTCCTCCGGCAGTTCATAGGCAAGGGACTCTATCCCCACATAGGCGCAGGCCTTCTTTTTATTGCCCACATAAACGCTGGAAGCGGGATCTGCGCCCACCTGAATCACTGCCAGACACACGCTCTTTCCCTGTGCCTTTAAGGCAGCAACCTTCTCCTTCACCTCATCCTTGATCTGTGCTGAAATCGCTTTCCCGTCAATAATCTGTGGCATGATTTATCCTCTCCTTTATTTATTAAAACAGTCCTACAATCCTGCCCTCGTCGTCCACGTCGATCCGGTAAGCCGCCGGATTTTTCGGCAGGCCCGGCATAGTCATCACATCTCCCGTCAGCACCACCACAAAACCAGCGCCGGCGGAAACATAGGCTTCCCGCACGTGCATCTCAAAGCCTACCGGCCGTCCCAAAAGCTTGGGATCGTCCGAAAGGGAATACTGGGTCTTCGCGATACACACGGGCAGCTTTCCGAAGCCCTCCCGTTCCAGCCTCTCCAACTGCTTTTTCGCGGCCGCAGTATAGGTTACGCCGCCCGCGCCGTAAATTTCCGACGCTATGGTATGGATCTTTTCCGTCAGGGAAAGTCCGTCCTCATAGAGCGGTGCAAAGAAACTTTCTTTCTTCTCCAGCGTATCGAGGACTTTCTGTGCCAAAGCCGTACCGCCTGCGCCGCCCTTCTCCCAGACTTCGGAGAGGGCAAATGCACAATCCCTGTCCTCGCAAAATTGTCTCACATAGTCAATTTCCTCCGGCGTATCCGATACAAAAGCATTCAAAGCCACCACGATCGGCACCCCGTACTTATGGATATTTTCAATATGCTTCTCCAGATTTACAATGCCTGCCTGCAAGGCCTTTAAGTCCTTGTGCGAAAGGTCTTCCTTCGCCACGCCGCCGTTATATTTTAAGGCCCTAATGGTAGCGACAAGCACCACAGCCTCCGGTTTTAAATCCGCCATGCGGCACTTGATGTCAAAGAATTTCTCCGCCCCCAGATCCGCGCCAAAGCCGGCCTCCGTGATCACGTAATCCGCCATCTTAAGCGCCGTTTTCGTCGCCATCACGGAATTACAGCCGTGAGCGATATTGGCGAAGGGACCGCCGTGTACCAGCGCCGGCGTATGCTCAAGCGTCTGGATCAGATTCGGCTTCATCGCATCCTTTAAGAGGGCCGCCATTGCGCCCACCGCCTGCAGGTCGCCCGCCGTCACCGGATCGCCGCTGTCATTGTAGGCCACGATGATGCGGGCCAGTCTCTCTTTCAAGTCCTTAAAATCCGAAGCAAGACAGAGGATCGCCATGATCTCCGAGGCCACGGTGATCACGAAATGATCTTCCCTGACCATACCGTCCGTCTTGCCGCCCAGTCCCACCACGATATTTCGCAGCGCCCTGTCGTTCATGTCAAGGCAGCGCTTCCAAATGATCTGTCTGGTATCGATGCGCAGAAGATTCCCCTGCTGGATGTGGTTGTCAAGAAGCGCCGCCAGCAGATTGTTTGCGGAGGTGATCGCATGGAAATCGCCCGTGAAATGGAGATTTAAATCCTCCATCGGCACCACCTGTGAGTACCCGCCGCCAGCAGCGCCGCCTTTGATGCCAAAACAGGGGCCAAGCGAGGGCTCCCGCAGCGCGATAACCGCCTTCTTCCCAAGTTTTGCAAACGCCTGACCCAAGCCTACCGTGATGGTGGTCTTGCCCTCTCCCGCCGGCGTGGGATTGATCGCCGTCACAAGAATCAAACGCCCCTGCGGATTCTTTTTGATCTTTTCTATGTAATCCTCGGAAAGCTTCGCTTTATACTTCCCATAAACTTCCAGATCCTCCGCTTCGATGCCGATCTTCTCAGCCACCTGCGTGATGGGAAGAAGTTCCGCCGCCTGCGCGATCTCAATATCTGTCTTCATACTTACCGCCTTTCTGGTCCCAGCTGGTATCATACTACTCCTGAGAGCCTGTAAGTTGTTCAAATTCTGCAATGCTCATCAGTATTTTCCTCGGCTTGGTGCCTTCCTCCTCGCCGACGACCCCGGCCTCCGCAAGCTGATCCATGATGCGGGCCGCCCGGTTGAAGCCGATCTTGAACATCCGCTGCAGCATTCCGATGGAAGCCTTGTCTTTCTCGATGATGAAACGTCCGGCCTCCACAAAGTACTCGTCGTACCCGTCGCCGCCTTCCACGGCGGAAGCGCCGCCCGCCGGCCCCGTCTCCACCGCTATGCTGTTAATCTGTTCTTCCACCTCGTCGGTTCCTGTCGTCTCAGGCGCATAATCCTTCAAAAAGTCCACTACGCGGGACACCTCGTCATCGGAGACAAAGGGCCCCTGAATGCGGGAAGGCTTGGGATAGCCCTGCGGATAAAAGAGCATGTCGCCCTTTCCCAAAAGCTTCTCCGCCCCTACCATATCGAGAATGGTACGCGAATCCACACCGCTGGAGACTGCAAAAGCCACACGACTGGGCATATTTGCCTTAATCAGTCCCGTGATCACATCCACGGAAGGTCGCTGGGTGGCAATGATCAGATGGATGCCGCAGGCTCTTGCCAGCTGGGCCAAACGGCAGATGGACTCCTCCACCTCCCCCGGCGACACCATCATCAAATCAGCTAACTCGTCCACGATAATGAGGATCTGCGGCAGCTTTTCCGGCGCATCGGGGTCTCCCTTCATGCTCTCCACCTTTTTATTGTAGCCCTTTAAATCACGCACATTTAAGTCGGCAAATTTTTTATAGCGTTCCGTCATCTCGGCTACGCCCCAGTGCAGGGCCGCCGCCGCCTTTTTCGGATCTGTCACCACGGGCAGGAGCAGATGGGGAATACCGTTGTAGACGCTTAATTCCACCACCTTGGGATCGATCATGATGATCTTCACATCGTCCGGATGCGCCTTAAATAAAATGCCCATGATGATCGTATTGATACAGACGGACTTACCCGAGCCCGTCGCTCCAGCGATCAAAAGATGCGGCATCTTGGCAATATCCGCCAGCACGGTCTTTCCACCGATATCCTTACCCACTGTAAAGACCAGATTTGCCTGAAACTGCTTAAAATCAGCGGATTCCACAAGATCCCGGAACGGCACCGCCGTGTTCTCCTTATTCGGCACCTCGATGCCGACAGCCGCCTTGCCCGGTATGGGCGCCTCGATACGGATATCCGTAGCCGCCAGATTCAGCTTGATATCGTCGGTAAGTCCAACGATCTTGCTGACCTTCACGCCTTGCTCCGGCTGCAGCTCGTAGCGGGTCACGGAAGGCCCTCTGCTGTACTGGGTGACGGTCACCTTCACGCCGAAATCGGAAAGGATCTGTTCTAAGCGGTGCGCCGTCTCCTCAAGTTCCCTGTCGGAGTCCTTCCCCTTTTTGCCCCGTCTGGCATCGAGAAGGTCTGTCGAAGGAAAACGGTAAGTATCCCTTCTGCTTCGGGGTTTCGCGCTCCCACCGCCCGTCTCCGCCTGCGGTTTTTTGGCAGCCACAACGCGCGGCCTGCCGGAAGAGGGCTTCATCTGATTTCCCGTCATGGTCTGCCATGAATCCATGGGGCGCTCCGGCAAAACTTCCGTCTCCTCCATATGGACCTCATCCATATCGTCCGCTTCCTGCTCTATGTAATGGTGGGAAGGACGCCTTGGCGCATCGGCCGCCGGCATCTCCTCCATCTCGTCTTCCTCATCATTTAGGATGATCTCATGGATATCGTCGCGTATCTTCTCTTCTCTTGCTTTTTCTTCTTCGCGGCCGAGCGCCGTATCGAGCATCACGCCGGAAACCTTCTTATCCATTCGAAGAAGCTTCTCGTTCTCCAGCTCCTCCTCCCTTGCCTTCCGCTCTCTTTCGCTCTCTTCCCGTCTCTGCGCCTGCGTCCTGCGCCGTTCATCCGCCCGCTCCCTGCGCCACGCCGCATCCTCTCTGGAGCGCTCGTAGACCCTTCTGCCCCCCGCAGCCATACCGCCAATCAGGGATTTTTCCGTGACAATGACCAGACAGACGATACCAAGCACCAGAACCACCAGCACGGTGCCAACCATACCCATCAGCTTACAGGACAGATAGGCGAGCGATCCTGCCAGCACACCGCCGCCCTTTTTTTCCACACTGCAGCGTTTATAGATCTCCACGATCTGATAACTTTCCGCTTCCGCCGGATTGGTGCTGAAAAACTCAAAGATCACCCCCAGCAGGAGCAGGAACACAGCCCCTGCGATCAGCTTTCTGGTAGCGATATTATTTCCGATATTGGAAACGCCAAAGGCGATCATCAGGAAGATGAGTAAGGGCGCGACATAGGAAAGCAGCCCGAATAAGCCGAACATCACCCTGCTGATCGCATTGCCCACCGTTCCGATCACCCCAAAATTACAAAGAAAGAGGATGAGGGCGACAGCTGCCAGCACAAAGAGCAGGATCTCGTTTCGAATCTCCTGATCCATGGGCGGATCCGGTTGCCTCTGTCTGGTATTGGTCCGGCTGCCCGACGCAGACCTGCCCGATCCCGTATTCTTTTTTCTTGCAGACGACCCCTTCGTACCCTGCCCCGCCATCACTGCCTCCTGCCGTTATCCAAAGTTTATCTATTCTAGTATAGCACCTAACCAGAGGGTTGTCATCCTTTACTTTGTGTCTTCTATTTTCTTACCTACCATATCATGCAGTTTCCCGATGGCGTCGCGGATGCCTCCCACCTCGCAGATGATGCCTTCCTCCACGGCCTCCCGCCCCACTAAAACGGTGCCGACATCCTTTGTGAGCATCCCCGTCTCCATCATCAACTCCTCAAGCCTCGGCTTTGGGATCCGACAGTGACTGCACACAAAACCCGTGATACGATTCTGAATCTGTTTAAAATAATCAAAGGTCTGCTGCACCCCGATCACCATACCGCTTAAGCGCACCGGATGGATCACCATGGTGCCCGTCGGTACAATGTAAGAGTAATCCGTACTGACCGCGATCGGCACGCCGATAGAATGACTCCCGCCCAGCACGAGGGACACCGTCGGCTTACTCAGGGAAGCGATCATCTCCGCAATGGCAAGCCCGGCCTCCACGTCGCCGCCCATGGTATTTAGCAGAATCAATACCCCGTCCACCTCGCTGCTGTCCTCAATGGCTGCAAGCTGCGGCAGGACGTGTTCATACTTGGTGGTCTTTGCGTTGCTGTTTAAGTTGTCATGCCCCTCCACTTCGCCGATGATGGTGAGCAGATGAATCTTATGATGTTCCCTGTTCTCATCAAGCGTCATCTGACCTATCTTTTCGACACGCTCATCCTTCTGTTTCTCATTCTCCCGCTTCTTTTCTTTTTCGTTCTCGTCCTTGTTTCGTTCCCCTTTATTTTTACTGTCTTTTTGATTTCCCATAACAAGCCCTACCTCCGTTTTAAATCATAAAAGAACCCTGATTTGGGTTCTTTCTTAGTATCGCTGTTTTGGGAAAATCTATGCAGACAATTGACCAACATGGTCTACAAAAAAATGGATCACACTGAAAAATCATCGCCCTCCGCAAGCTCCACATCGAAGTGCATCCTCTCCGGCGCAACGGAATAATCGTAATCCATCTCCTTTTTGACATGTTTTTTCGGCACAGGCAGCGGATTTTCCAGAAAACGGGGTTTTTGTACCGCCGCGTCAGCCGCAGGCTGTACCACCGCAGGAATAGGCCCGACCGCCGCATTGATCTCTTCGATCTTTGCCTGCAGCAGCTTGGCCTGCCCGTCAAGCACCACGCTCTGTAAGCCGATCGCCGCGATCGTATACCAGAAAAACAGGGTCAGGCTGCCGGATCCGGCCACGGTAAGATCGATCACAAAGGCCGGAGACACCAGAATACAGGGCAGGAGCCAGATCGAAACTATCTGCTCCTTCCCGCTCCGAATATAAGAAAATATCACAAAGGCCGCCAATACAAACAGGAAAATAAAAAACAAAGAATTTTTGCCGCTGATACTGAGAAAATTAACCCTCGTATCCAGACTGAAGGCGCTTGGGTAAAGATACGGCTTTATCCATCCGGTCATCCCCCGATAGAAGGAAATACCGCTCACGAGGACGTCAATGACAATTGCCCCAAAAAAGCCCACAAAACAACCTGCAAGCGCAAGAAACAGCCGATCCCGCAAACGCTTTCGTCCGCCGCTCACATCAGCTTTCCCCGTCAGCAGGCCTGCAAGGAAGAAAAGAAGGACCACACAGTAAAGTTCCAGATAACACAGTATCCCCAGAACGACTCCCGTAAAGACTGCCGCCGGCAGACTGCCAAGACCGCCGTTTCCCAAAAGCGCCCCCCTGACAAAGCTGATCGTCAGATAAAGTCCCGCAAGAAACAGCAAAAGAAGCAGACATTCCGGATTCATCATATTCATTCTGTTGATAAATTCACCGGAAAAAGCCAGCAGCAACAGTAGCGTGCAGGCCGCAAACCGACCGGCCGCTTTCTTCACGACCAGATAGGCAAAGAACATTGCCGCCACCTGAAGGATAACCTGAAACAGCATTGCCGCCGCCTCACTGTTCCCTAAAAAGGAGAAGACCAGACGAAGACAGCGCACAAACAGGTCGCTCATCCCGTGCGCCAAAGGCCCGCTCCCCTCTCCGGCCTTCACCAACGCCATATCATAGTACCCCCCTGCGCCGAATCCGATCTCCGTTCCGGTATCATAGATGCCCGCCCAAACGATCGCTTCCCTGATCCTGATCAGCGTGCCGAAAACAAAGGCTACCGAAACTGCAAAAGCTTCCGTCATCGCCTGCGCGTGCGCAGAAAAGCTGTGTCTTTTCCGAATTGCCAGACTGGAAAGCCGGATCGCCGGATAGAGACCAAAAAGAACCGGAAAAGGTAAAAACATGCCCAGCTTTGCAAGGGGAGCCCCCACGCAGGTCTGATAGAAACGATATCCGGTATCGGCTAACAGCATCACGCAGATGCCTGTGTAAACCGCCAGAAGCACATAGTCAAACCATGTTTTCCGATAAGTCATGCCTTCGCCCTTCTCTTTCAAATCGCATTGCGCACATCAGACCGCCGAGATCGCCTGTGCAAGATCCGCAATGATATCGTCAATGTGTTCGATGCCCACGGAGAGCCTGATAAGATCGGGCGCTACGCCCGCCTCCTTTAACTGTTCGTCGTTCATCTGCCTGTGCGTGTGGCTTGCCGGATGTAGAACGCTTGTTCTGGCATCCGCCACATGGGTGACGATCGCGGCGAGCTGCAAATGATCCATCATCTTTGCGGCGGCCTCTCTCCCGCCTTTTAAGCCGAAAGAAATCACCCCACAGGTGCCGTTTGGCATATATTTTTCCGCCAGCGCATGATATTTGTTGCCGGGAAGGCCGGGATAGTTCACCCACGCCACCTTCTCGTGCGCTTCCAGAAACTCCGCGCATTTTTGCGCATTATAGCAATGTCTTTCCATCCGCAGGGGAAGCGTTTCCAGCCCCACGTTCAAAAGGAAAGCGTTCTGCGGCGACTGGATGGAACCTAAGTCCCGCATGAGCTGACTGGTCGCCTTGGTGATGTAGGCCGCCTTGCCGAATTTCTCCGTATAGACGATGCCATGATAGGACTCGTCCGGCGTGCAAAGTCCCGGAAATTTATCGGGATAAGCCGCCCAGTCAAAATTACCGGAATCCACGATACAGCCGCCCACAGCCATCGCGTGTCCGTCCATATACTTCGTCGTGGAGTGCGTCACGATATCCGCCCCCCACGCAAAAGGATTGCAGTTGACGGGCGTCGCAAAGGTATTGTCCACGATCAGCGGCACCTGATGGGCATGCGCCAGCTTTGCGAATTTCTCGATATCAAGAACCACCAAAGCCGGATTAGCGATGGTCTCCGCAAACACGCACTTCGTATTCTCCCGGAACGCCCCTGTCAGTTCCTCCACGGACGCGTCAGGGTCAACCACGGTACACTCGATCCCCATCTTTTTCATGGTGCAGGTGAGGAGATTAAAACTGCCGCCGTAAACCGTGGAACTCATCACCACATGATCGCCGGCCTCGCAGATATTGAAAACGGCGTAATGGTTCGCTGCCTGTCCGGAAGAGGTGAGCATGGCCGCCACACCGCCTTCCAGCTCACAGATCTTGGCCGCCACGAAATCGTTGGTCGGATTCTGCAGTCTGGTATAAAAATACCCGCTCTCCTCCAGATCGAAGAGCCTGCCCATCTGTTCGGAATTTTCGTACTTAAAAGTCGTACTCTGATAGATCGGAAGCACGCGCGGTTCCCCGTTTTTCGGCTTCCAGCCCGATTGGATGCAAATCGTTTCTTTTTTCATCATTTCGCTCCCCTATTCGTTCCAATTGTGGTAGACCGCCTGTACGTCGTCGTCCTCCTCCAGAAGATCGAGCGTCCTCTGCAGGTTCTTGATCGCACCCTCGTCGGTGAGTTCCACCCAGTTCTGGGGGATCATGGTCACCTCGGATGAGATCGGCGTGATGCCCGCCGCCTTCAGGGCTTCGTCCACCTCGCTCCACTGATCGGGATCGGTGTAAATCTCAAAACTGTCCTCCTCCTCGGAGAAATCTTCCGCGCCCGCATCCAGCGCGGTCATCATCAGATCGTCCGCCTCCATCTCGCACTCTTCCTTATCAACGATGATGAGGCCCTTTTTATCAAACATAAAGGAGACGCAGCCCTGCGTGCCGATGCTGCCGCTGCCCTTGGAAAAAGCGCTCCGTACATTAGCCGCTGTACGATTGATATTGTCCGTCAAAGCGTCTACAATGATAGCCACGCCGTTCGGGCCGTACCCCTCGTAGGTAACGTACTTATAATCCACGTTACCGCCCTCGCCGGCCGCCTTTTTGATGCCGCGCTCGATGGTGTCGTTTGGCATGTTATTGGCCTTCGCCTTGGCGATGACCTGCGCCAGCTTAAAGTTATTCGCAGGATCGGGGCCGCCGTCCTTCACTGCCACAGCGATCTCTCTGCCGATGATGGTAAATATCTTGCCTTTAGCCGCGTCGTTTTTCTCCTTCTTATGCTTAATGTTCGCAAATTTTGAATGTCCTGACATCTCTCCTCATCCTTTCTTCTGTTCTACTCGTTGCTTTCCTCTGCCTGCGCAGTTTCTTCCTGTGTGTCCGTTTCCTTTTCCCGCATGGCCGACACGCTGCGGATCATGCGGTCCTTTACCTCCAGAATGCGGAAGGTATATCCGCCGAACGAAAATTCAAAATCCTCTCCCTCTTCGGGAATATGCTCCAGTCTGGAGATCACAAAGCCGTTCACCGTATCGAAGGGTTCATCCTCAAAGGAAATCTGCAGCTTCTCCTCCAGTTCTTCTAACGGCATCATCCCCTCGATCACATAATGATCCGCTCCGTTCTCCCGGATGTAAGTGGCTTCCTCGTCGTACTCGTCCTGAATATTGCCCACAATTTCCTCAAGAATGTCTTCCAGCGCGACAAGCCCCGCTGTCTGCCCGTATTCGTCGATGACGATGACCATCTGGATCTTCTCTTTCTGCATGACCTGAAAGAGATCGTTAATCTTTCGATTTTCTGTAATAAACCGGGGCTCCCGCAAAAGTCCCTTGATCTTGCCGATGGGGCGGGTACGCATCTTCTCATTCATCTGCATCCGCATCACATCCTTCAGATGCAGGATACCAATGATATGATCTATCGTCTCGTCATAGACGGGAAAACGGCTGTTATGGGCATCCACGATAAAAGCCGCCGCCTCCTGCAGCGTCATCGTACAGTCCATGGCAATCAGATTGTTGCGGTTTATCATAATATCCCGCGCTTCCTTATCGCCGTACTCAAAGATATTGGTGATCATCTCCGCCTCGTTCGCATGCAGGATCCCCTGCTCATGCCCGACGCTCACCATAGAGAGGATCTCCTCCTCCGTCACATCTTCCTTATCGTCTGCATTCCGCACGCCGATCAGATATAAGATGCCTCGCGAAGTCGCAGCGATCAGGCTGCTGAAGGGAGATACGATCCGCACATAATAGTAAAAGGGATCGATTAGCGCATTGACCCAGCGCTCCGGATACTTTGCCGCCGCTTTTTTCGGCACCATGACGCCCACGGTCATGATTATGTACAGGAGAAAGACCGTCACCACAACAGGCACCGCAAGCACGATCGCTTTCAACTGTGCCGCTGACAGCGGGCCAATGTATCCGTTCACCTGATCCGATACCAGAAAGGAAACATATCCGTTCAACCGATAAAGGATGAATGCGCCCAGAAGGAGATTGATCGTCACCACGCCAAGCTGCGTCGCCGTAGCGTAGGCCGCATGATGCTCCATCATATAGGTCAGTCTGGCCTGTTTCTTTTTCTGCCTTGCCGTCTCCTCGCCGGGCTCCTCTGTGCCCGTACTGTTTTCTTCTTTTTCAATGCCCCTGTGATTCTGCATGGCGGTACTGAAACCGTAAAAGATCATCTCCAGCGCCAGCATGACGACAAACCACAGGATGCCGTTAGTGCCCGAACCTCCGTCGTCCATATCTTTTTGTTTACTCCTTTTACCACTTTATACTTTGTTAAGCAGAGACTCGAAATACTTCGTATTTCTCGTTCGCGTTGCTCCTCGTAAGCCGTCACAGACAGCCCTGTGTGCAAGCACACATCCTGTCTGAGCCGCCTTCCGACTCTGCTTATACCCAAACATCATAACAAGGATTATCCTCTGTGTCAAATCCGGCGCCTCATCCTATGTACTCAGCTCCAGACTGATCATAAGGCCCCTGTTCACTGCCCGCATGATATCGGGATCCAGATGACATACCCTGTCCCGCAGACGCTGTTTATCGATCGTGCGAAGCTGCTCTAACAAAATCACGGAATCTTTCACCATATCGTATCTGCCCGCGCTCAACTCAATGTGGGTCGGGAGCTTTGCCTTGTTCATTTTCGATGTGATAGCCGCGCAGATCACCGTCGGACTATGGCGGTTTCCCACATCATTTTGTATGATAAGTACGGGACGTACACCGCCCTGTTCCGAACCGACGACCGGACGAAGATCCGCGTAATAGATATCTCCTCTTCTCATTCCAAACACTTCCTTTGCCATTTACTAAGCCTTTGCCGCCCTGCGGCCGTGCTTTGTTCTGGCAATAGTATTACCAGCTTTTTCGGTCATATACAGTAAGATTACCCGTTTATCCCTGTGTTTCAGGAAAATCCCGCTGTCCCCAAAAACTGTCCGACGAAGAAACAACGCGGCCCTCCTTTAAATAGATGCGTGGGATCCGCTTTCCAAGATCACAGGCAAGTTCATAGTTGAACCGTCCGGAAAGCGCCCCCAGTTCCTCCATGGTGATCTCCTCTGCGCCGTCTTTTCCGATCAGCGTCACCTCATCATTCTCGGCGGCTTCCGGAATGGCGCTCACATCTACCATAAACTGGTCCATACAGACTCTGCCGAGAATGGGCGCATGTCTGCCCCGGATCAGGACATACCCCTTTCCCGAAAGACTTCTGGGATAGCCGTCCCCGTAGCCAACCGGTACGGTAGCGATCCGCATCCGCTTCTCCGCCACAAAAGTGCCGCCGTAGCTTACAGGCGTCCCCGCCCCGACTTCCTTCACATAGACCAGATGGCTCTTTAAGGAGAGCGCCGGTTTCAGGGATAATACTTCCCTTGGCACTTCTTCCGAGGGCGAAAGGCCGTATAGCGTAATGCCGGCCCGCACCAGAGACAGGTTTGCTTCCGGCAGTTCCAAAATTCCCGCACTGTTCGAACAGTGTTTGACTGGAATGACTGTTCCGGTCAACTTCTCGGCTTCCTCCACAAAGCTGCAGAATGTGGAAAGCTGCGCTCTGGCGGCCGTCTTATCCCGCTCGTCGGCTCTGGCAAAGTGCGTGAAGATTCCTTCCACCTCGATCCCCGGAAGGCTATAGGCCTTTTTGATAAAAGAAAGACCTTCCCCGTCCGGCCTGATTCCTATGCGGCTCATGCCCGTATCCACCTTCACATGTACCTTCGCCTTTTTGCCAAGCTTTCCCGCACAGGCACTTAACGCTTCCAGCGTATCCTCCCGAAACACCGCCTGACGGATTTCCTGTCCGATCAGTTCCTCATAGCAGTAGGGAAACGTATAGCCCAGGATCAGGATCGGCTTTTCCAGCCCTGCCTGCCGCAGGGTAAGCGCTTCCTCCACCGTGGCGACGGCATAGCCAAACACATAGAAAAGCCGCTCTAATTCCCTGCCGATGGGGACAGCGCCGTGTCCGTAACCGTCCGTTTTGATCACGCCCATCATCTTCGTATCAGGCGCGATATGTTCTTTCATCCGCTCCATATTATAGAGGATCGCGGACAGATCGACTGCCGCATACACTCTCCGGTACTGTTCAAGCATCCCATTTCTCCCTTACTTTATCATATTCATAACCGGCCGTTCTGACAAAGGACGGCAAAGGACGCCAAAATCCTACGACTTCGGCGTCTCTGTCATCCCGCTTTTTGCTCCGTCCTCATTATCGCTTTTCATTTCCGTCTGCGTCTCATTTCCGTTGTCCGACTGTGCTGCCGCCTGAGACGTCTGTCCCCTCTCCAGTGCCGATCTCCCATCCGGCTTTGCATCCGCCTTCGCTTCCGGTCCGTCGTCCTGCTTTTTCGCGTATTTCTCCTCAGGATTATACTCCATATCGAAAAGTTCAATCACCTCCGCGCCGAAGATATCGTGCATATAGGCGTAAAGTCTGGCGATCACGGCCTCTTTTTCCTTCTTGCGGACCACCTTTTTTTTGAGTTCCCTGCGAATGCCGTTAATCCATTCGTCGATCTCGGAAAGTTCTTCCGTACTCTGCCTGAGTTTCCGGTAACAGATGTCCATGGTGATGAGCATGAGTTGGTTGTTCAGCTGGTTGATCTGTCTTGGCAGCTCCACCATCTCCTCCTCATAAGCGTCCATCTTTTCATTACACTCCTCGATCAGGCGCTTGCGCTCAGACATCTCTTTATCCTGCTTCTTGGTAGGATGTTCCCCCATGGCGTCGGCAAGGATCACCACGTCGTCCATCAGCTTTTTCTTTATTTTCTTTAATTCCTTGCTCTCCGATGTGACCTTGGCCTGTCTTTTTAACAGATCGTTTAAATTTTTTTCAAGGCCTTTCAGCTCCGGGGTAAACTCGGACTGGGTAAAGAGTTTGTGCCATTTATTATCCAGCGTCAAAATCGGGATCTTTTTCCCAACGAGCGCCGGCTTGAATTTATCGTCCGCCCTGGCCATGCCGCTACCTCACTTTATGGTTTCTGCCTTTGTATTTTTATGCCATTTTTATCCTGATATATATCAGTTTACCCCCTTGTGAATTTCTTGTCAATGAATTGACAGGGACGCCTTTCGTCTGTAAACTGTAAAAGGGCCTGCTCCGGAACCGGAGGCGTTCCACAGAACAACACAAATGCTCCAGAATAGAGGAAACCATGATTTTATCCGTAAATAATATTCATAAATCTTTTCAGGAAGTTCCCGTCCTGAAGAATGTGTCTTTTCATATCGAAGACCACGACAAGGCCGCTATCGTCGGCATCAACGGCGCTGGCAAGACGACCCTGCTAAAGATCATCATGGGGGAACTATCCGCTGACGAAGGGCTGATAACCTTCTCAAAAGATAAGTCTGTCGGCTATCTCTCCCAGCAGGAAGCAGTTTCCGGCGAAAATACCATCTATCAGGAGCTTCTCTGTGTGAAGCAGGAAATCCCCGATATGGAACAGCAGATGCACGCCATGGAACTGCAGATGAAAAGCGCACAGGGAGATCATCTCGAAAAACTGATGGAGAATTACGCAGCCCTGACGCACAGATATGAGCAGGCAAACGGCTACGCGTACAAAAGTGAACTAACAGGCGTCTTAAAAGGTCTGGGCTTTTCAGAAGATGAATTTGACAAGTCCGTCTCCACGCTCTCCGGCGGTCAGAAAACCCGCGTAGCACTGGGAAAACTGCTCCTGTTAAAACCCGATCTCATCATTTTGGACGAGCCTACCAACCATCTGGATCTTTCTTCGATCACATGGCTGGAAACGTATCTTTTAAACTACCGGGGCGCGGTCATCATTGTCTCCCACGACCGTTTTTTTCTCGACCGGATCGCTAATAAGGTCATCGAGATCGACAATACCAAGGCCAACGTCTTTTCCGGCAACTACACCGCCTACGCCGCCGCAAAGGAAATTCAGCGCACAGCCGCTTTAAACGCTTACCTGAAACAACAGCAGGAGATCAAACACCAGGAGGCGGTAATTGAAAAACTAAAGTCCTTCAACCGTGAAAAATCCATTAAACGCGCGGAAAGCCGGGAAAAAATGCTCGATAAGATCGAAGTGATCGACAAGCCCGTGGAAGTGCGCGCCGATATGCACCTTACCCTTACGCCCAGAAAAGAAAGCGGCAATGACGTGCTGCAGGCGGAGGGTCTGGCCAAGTCGTTCGGCCCCCTTACCCTCTTTACCGGCCTTTCTTTTTCCTTAAAAAAGGGGGAGCATGTGGCCATCATCGGCGATAACGGCACGGGAAAGACCACGATCCTAAAGCTCATCAACGAACTGCTTCCCGCGGATGCCGGCAGTATCCGTCTGGGCACAAACGTACAGATCGGCTACTACGATCAGGAACACCATGTCCTGCACCCGGAAAAGACTTTATTTGAAGAAATTTCGGACGAATACCCGTCCTTAAACAATACGGAGATCAGAAACACACTGGCCGCCTTCCTCTTCACCGGAGAGGACGTCTTCCAGCCTGTCAAAACCCTAAGCGGCGGCGAACAGGGCAGACTGTCGTTAGCCAAGCTCATGCTCTCCGAGGCCAACTTCCTGATTCTGGACGAGCCGACGAACCACTTGGATATCCAGTCCAAGGAGATTTTAGAAGATGCGTTAAACGCCTACACCGGCACGGTACTCTATGTCTCCCACGACCGTTATTTTATCAACAAAACGGCACACCGCATCCTTGACTTAAACCGCAGAGTGCTGACAAACTATCTGGGAAACTATGATTACTATCTGGAAAAAAGGGATGAGCAGATCGCTAAGATCGACGCTGCCCCTGCCGCCTCAAAGCCGGGAACCCCTGCTGTCCGGCAAAGCGAAACGGCCGCTCACGCTCCCGACGGCATTTCCGATGCCAAACAGGATTGGAAAGCCAAAAAGGAAGAACAGGCCGCGAAGCGAAAGCTAGAAAATGAGCTGAAAAAATGCGAGGAGCAGATCGAGGCACTGGAAGCACGAAATACAGAGATAGACGCGCTGATGGCTTCCCCTGATGTCTGCACGGATGCAGCAAAACTGCAGGAACTAAATCATGAAAAGGAAGAAAATGAGACATCATTAAGTGAACTATATGAAAAGTGGGAGGCGCTATCCCTATAGCGCCTCAGACTGTCAAAGAACCCCTG
>DKUU01000036.1:0-1345 GCA_002490835.1 Lachnospiraceae bacterium UBA7196
TGAAGAAAGCAAGGAAACAGCAGCTTAAAAACCGTATGCAGTATGGAGAACTCTACCACAGGAATTTTTACAGGGAAGTCACAGAGAAGAACAGGGTGCATTATGAGTATTACAATCTGCCAATGACAGAAGATGCGCCGGAGGATTATACGGAAATCTCCTTTGTATGTCTGAGGGAAGATGGCTGTCTTGAACTTCCTGCCACCGTAGAAACAGCCTGCCGGACAGCGGCAAGGAAAGTACCGGAGTTAGAGGGATTCCACTTCCACACACTAAGACACACCTACACAACAAACCTGTTATCAAACGGGGCGCAGCCAAAAGACGTGCAGGAGCTTTTAGGGCATTCGGACGTAAGCACTACAATGAATGTCTATGCACACGCTACAAGAGAGGCTAAGAGGGATTCCGCAAAGCTATTGGATAAGGTTGTGGGAATGAGTTAAAAACCAAAACTGAATAACAAAAACTTTCCCTTGTAACTTGCTGATAAGGGCAAAAACAAGGGAAAAGGATACATATATTAAGGTTTAACATACCGTAAAGCCTTGAAAATAAAGGAAAGTTAAGGCAGTTAGTAGATAAACCGGAAGTTGCAAGTTAGATGACATTTTCACCAAGAATTATTTTAGGCATTGTGGTTAAGCACCTATTCCAACGTTTATAAAATTTCTCCACACCAAGTTTAGATACTCTTGCATGAGCTTCTTCGTCTTCCAGTACCCAATATAAAACATATGTTACCTTTCCTACATTTCTTGTAAGACGGATAGGTAACTCTCCTTCTTTAACTGCATTAAAATCTTTTTGCCTATGAGTTCGTTTTATGTAATGTACATCAATAACACCATCTTGCTCCAAATAAAATTCAGCTACTTCTTTCATTAACTCTTCAATTTCATCGAGCTTAGTTAATTTTGCTTCATATATACATATTTCATTAAACATAACGCCCTCCAAAAATCCCGATTTATCTCCCTAATTTTACCACACGCACAAAGCTTATATCAACCGCAATGCAAACATCGGATTAACCATGAAGATAGTGCAAGCACCTACGAAATCAGGGCAGCCAAAAACGGCAAGGAACTCGAATCCCTATCATTGACGGTCTACAGGCGATCTTGACAGGATAAAAGTTCTCCACGAGGCTCACGACATTCAGAATGACTGCATCATCGCTGACAAAAAAGGAAGCACTGGAACAGATCTGCCCGATTTCCATCAAAAATTGATTTGTATTCAACTGTCTTCAAAAAATACAGAGGTAAAAAGAAGGCGGAAAGCCAGTAAAATTAAGGCTTTCCGCACTCTTAAAGGCAATAGCGAGAGGGGGACTTGAACC
>DKUU01000036.1:1574-41638 GCA_002490835.1 Lachnospiraceae bacterium UBA7196
CTAGCCAGCTGAGCTATCTCGCCACATATAAAATTGAAAAACATTGGGACTCCGTTTTCGGTTTCCCGAATGGGGCCTATAGGGCTCGAACCTATGACCCTCTGCTTGTAAGGCAGATGCTCTCCCAGCTGAGCTAAGACCCCATTTACAAGCGGGTCACTCACGCAACCCGCTTTGCTAGTATACAATCTATCATGACTGCTTGTCAAGCGTTTTCAGAAAATTGTGTAAAAATTTCGATCCCGTCTGCGATCCTATCTGGCTCCGATCAGTTCCTCCGCCATATCAAGCAATTCATCAGCGCTCAGATCCAGATCCGTCCCCATGAGATCATAGTATTTGCCATCCTTTTCCCAGCTGACGATCTTCGTCTGTAGCAGGTACGGCTCTCCGTTTTCCGTCCACTCCTGCCAGCTTTGACCTGTCTGCCTCATCGTGACGGCAATGTCACGGTCAGATCCCGACACGGCAACACTATAATCGTCCCGATCGCCTTCCTCCGCTGCCTCCTCCGCGTCTGCCGCCGTGTCAACCGTTTTCATAGTTGTTGCAAACCGGACAATCTCAAAATCATCCCGTTTATCGTTGGCCATATCCTCCGCGGTCAGCTCATAGTCCGGCGGAACCACTTTATTGGTATGCTCGTTATACCGCAGCGTGATATCCCCGCACATCCTTGCTGCCTTCGGCTCCTTGGTATGAATGCCTGTCGCATTCTCCCCTGCCGTCTCGCTGACGATCAGGTCGATCAACTTGCCTTCTTTAAGATATCTGGCATCCATCAAAGGGACCCTGTACACCTCGCCGTTTTCTTCGCTGACAGCCACTGTGAAATCAACGTTTACGCCCTCAAACGCAAACCCATTCGCGAATTGTTCCACGCTGTCCACGCCATACCCCAATTTTTTCTCTACCTTATCCATATCCCGATAGTCGGTATAGTCCGCGCCCATCCTGCTGGTGCTCACAAAGAAGTCCACGTTTCCGGCGGCGATCCCCGATATCCCCGACACAAGCAGACACGCTGCCGCCGCTGCTGCAATGAGTTTCTTTCCGCTGAAACGTTTTACAGATGCCCTTCGTTCCTGCCCTGCCTGCTTACAGACCGCCGCGTCAATCCTTCGTTTTAAATCCTCTGATGCCAAAATGCCTTTACTCTCGTTTTCCAAAGCGGCTTTGATCTGATTGTCAATCTCCTGTTCCCTACGCATAAAACCCCTCCTCTCTCTCCGTGAAACCTTAATAATTCCGCTTCGCTCACTCACAAATATTCACAAAGATTCGGTTTCCCATTTGTTATCCGTCTTTATCGCCCTGCAGTGCCGCTTTGATCCGTCGTCTGGCCGCATGCAGCCTTGATTTTACGGTTCCTTCCATAATTTGCAAAAGCTTGGCGATCTCTTTGACGGAAAAATCGTCATAATAATACAGAACAACCACCGTTCTCAGTTTCACGGGAAGCGCCCTGACTGCCGTCATGATCCTCTCAGCCTCCTCCGTTTGTATGACTCTGTCCAAAGAAGATGCTTCTTCCGCTGCCGGCATTTTTTCCGCCACGTTCTCGTCAGGGATCTCCCTTCTGCTCTTTTTTGACATGCGATACGCCGTCCGTACAAGGATCTGCAGCATCCAAGGCTTAAATCCGCTGTCTTTTCGCAGTTCGCGGGCATGGAGCCACACTTTTACAAAAGTCTCCTGCACCACATCCTCACTGTCCGCCAGATTGCCTGTGATCAGATATGCCGTATGGATCGCCATCTTCTTGTACTTATGATACAGTTCGTCAAAGGCTTCCCTGCTGCCCTCCCGCAGCCGCGCCGCCAGAATTTCGTCTTCCAAAGCATTGTTCTCCTCTGTCTGTTTGGTGCACCTAATCATAAGAGCCGGCAGACATATTTTAGGTTCATGTTATCAAAAATTTTCTTTTATGATTCCGCCGCATAAACCACCTCAGGATGTTTCCCCTTTCTCCCGCGTTTCCCGTCAAAAGCAGAGAAGGGACAAATCCTTCGCTCCGCGCAAAATGATTTATCCCTCATACTTTTCATAAATGCAATGTCAATGAAAAATCGCCACCCTGCCCGCTACATCCTCTCCGGAGCAGAAAAACCGAGCAGGTCAATGCAGGTCTCCAGCACCTCTTGGGTCAATGCAAGCACCGCGATCCAACCCGCCTTCTTCTGCTCATCCTCCTCCGTGAGGATCTTGGTCTCATGGTAAAAATGGTTAAAGGCGTTTGCCAGATCATAAATATAGGCGCAAATCTTATGGGGAGCCGTCTCCTCGCAGGCCGCCTCCAAAACAGCGTTGCACTTGGTCAGTTCCAGCATCAGACTCTTTTCTGACACGCTTGTCGCCTCTTGAATGACTGCGTCAGTCAATTTCCCGCCCTGTTCTTCATACTTGGCCAAAATTGACTTGATCCGTACTATCGTGTAAAGGATGTAAGGACCGGTGTCTCCCTCAAAGGAAGTAAAGCGGTCCATATCGAAAATATAGTCCTTGGCTGCTTGGTTGGAAAGGTCGCCGTACTTAATCGCCGCCAGTCCGACGATACGGGCGGTCTCCGCCGCCTGCGCCTCGTCCACCTGATAGCCCTTTTCCCCCGCATTCTCATGAATCTTGCGAATCATCTCCTCATTGATCTCTCGAATCAGGTTCTCTAAGCGCATCACGCCGCCCTCTCTCGTCTTAAAGGGCTTGCCGTCGCTGCCGTTCATGGTGCCGTTTCCAATGTGAATGAGTTTCGTATCGTCATTGACCAATCCGGTCTTCCTAGCGCAGCGGAATACCTGTTCGAAATGAAGGCTCTGCCGCTTGTCCGTCACATAAATCATTTTATCCGGATTGTATTTCTCCATACGCTCCATGATCGTTGCCAGATCGGTAGTGCTGTACAACGCCGCGCCGTCCGATTTCAAAATAATGCAGGGCGGCATTTCCTTGGAATCGCTCTCCTCCTTCACATCCACCACCAGCGCACCGTCGCTCTCATAGGCAAAACCGTCGGCCTTCATCCTCTCCACCATGCCGGGAATCAGGTCGTGGACATCGGACTCGCCTTTCCAAAGGTCAAAATCTACATCCAGATTCGTGTAATTTTTCTTCAGATCCACGATCGACACAGCCATGATATGTTTCCAAATCGCACGATAGCCGCGCTCGCCGTCCTGAAGCCTGTGCGTGGCATCCAGCGCCTCCGCTTTATAGGCATCGTCCTCCTTTGCCTTCGCGCTCGCCGTCGGATAGATTTCTTCCAGTTCGGATATGGTAAAAGGCGCTTCCGCCGGGTATTCGCCCTCGTAGGCTTCGTCAAAATACGGCAGTTCGGGCTGTCTTTTCTTTAACTCGGTGATGATGAGACCCATCTGCAGCCCCCAGTCTCCCAGATGCACGTCGCCGATCACGTCATGCCCGGCATAACGGCAGATCCTCTTAATGCTCTCACCGATGATTGCCGGCCGCAAATGCCCCACATGAAGCGGTTTTGCCACATTTGCCCCACCATAGTCTATGATAATCGTTTCTGGATTGACCGGCATAGTCAATCCAAATTTCTCCGTCTCACGCATCTCGTTCAAATACGCTGTCACAAAGCCCTCTTTCAGTTTCAGATTCAGGAAACCGGGCGCCACCGCGCTCACTTCCCCGAAAACCTCGCTGTCCGCAAGCTTTTCTGCTACCTCCTGCGCAATCATCAGGGGCGCCTTATGATATTTCTTTGCGCCTGCCATCGCGCCGTTGCACTGGTATTCGCACAGGTCGGGTCTGTTGGAAAGCGTTACCTTGCCAAGTTCCCCGTCATAGCCTGCCGCCTCAAACGCCTTTTGCATCTCCTCTGAGATCTGATCTAATAGTTTCTGCATACTTTTCAATCTGTCCTCCTTTATGTTTGTTTCTGCCTCTCCCGCTCCGCCTGAGAATACACGCACCCGCAGTAATCCTGCCGATAGAGGTCATATTCCTTTGACAGTTCGATCGACCGCTTGTAGCCGTCCTTCTTCTTAAAATCAGAGGGCAACCACGCCACACCCAATTCTGCTGCCAGCTTTTCCCCAATCTCGTTGAGTTTGGCGGCATTTTTCAAAGGGCTGATGGAAAGAGTGGTGGTAAAATAATCATATCCGCCCGCCTTGGCCTGTTTCGCCGTCTCCCTAAGGCGCAGCTCGTAACAGGCAAAGCAGCGCTCGCCGCCCTCGGGACACTGTTCCAGTCCCTTTGCCATCTCATAGAAGCGCGCGGGGTCATAATCACCCTCGATTACCTCAATAGGATACGCCATTCCCACCGCAGTCAATCTGTTTCCGCCGCGACCTGTATTGACCTGTATAGTCAACTGCTCGTTATACGCCGCGATCAGCCTTTTTTGCTCCGCCACCCGTTTACGGTACTCCTCATCTTCCGTGATGTTCGGATTGAAATAAAAGACCGTGATGCGAAAAAACTTCCGCAAATACTCCAGCACATAACTGCTGCAGGGCGCGCAGCAGCTGTGCAGAAAGAGCGTCGGTGCATCTATCCCTGCCGCGCTGATCTTTTCTATGATTTTATCCAGTTCTTTCTGATAATTTCTGACTGCGTTCATATCTTATAAGCTTACCAGAAAACCGCCTATAATTCAACTGCCGCAATCCTGCCGCCATGTTGTGTCATGTATGTTGAACCAGAGAAAACACGCACGACGGGGTGCTGAAAGAACACCGCCACATAGTACTATGTATGTTGAACCCGCATCAACACTTTGTCGATTGCCTAATTCTCACAATTTGTTATACTACTATTACACAAGGTGCATACAGAAAAGATTCAAACAATCCGCCATATATCAAACAGCACAGCCCATCTTTATTAATAAAAAGGGATGTGGCTCTATCTTATAAGGAGACGTTACCATGAATCAGGAAATGACACAGCTCGAAATCGGAAAAAGAATCGCGGAATGCCGCAGGGAACGGAAACTGACGCAGGAAGAACTGGCAAACCGCGTGGGCGTTACCGCCCAGGCCCTAAGTCAATACGAGAGGGGTCTCAGATACCCGGATGTCGGTATTTTGGCATCTTTATGCCAAGTGCTGAATGCAGGCGCGGACTATCTGCTGGGTCTGGAAGATAAGAAAATGACGGAGTTTGACGATCCGCAGATTCAAAATGAGATCTGGTGGAATCTGCGCCATTCTCTTGACCCTTTGGCAATCGAATTTGGGGAAGAAATCGTTGCGGCGTATATCGATAATAAATTTGTAAAAACAGCCTATGATCTGAGACTGCGTCTTTCCACAGAAGGAATCCTGATGCCCATCGTAAAACTGCGCGACTGGATTCAGTTAAAGCCCAGAGAATATATCATCACCGCTTACGACAATGTTCTCTATCATGAAGTCATTGCCAATGACCAGCCCATCAGCGTGGAATCTATGTTTGAAAAACTGGAAGCCGTCGTCAGAACGCATTATGGCGAAATCCTCAATGTAGATCTGATCAAGGATCTGACGGACAACCTGCGCACCAACCGCAGCGCGCTGATCGACGGCATCGTTCCTGAAAAAGTGCCCTACGGTCAGATACTTACTGTGTGCCGGGCTCTTTTAAAAAGAGGCGACTCCATGAAATATTTCCCGAAAATCATCGAGGGGCTGGGAGAAGCCGCCCGCCTCGGCACGTTTCAAACGGATGCGGAGATTGTTGTTTATGTGGCAAATCTCATAGAGAGACAGGAAAACAAATGGGTATGGTTACACGGTTCCCCGCCTCGCGATCGACGCGATATCAATTAGCGTCATTTCTTCCTGTGTCTCCGCATTTTCCAGACTGGTCACCAGCGCCGTCGCCGTGTCCATGGCGGTGATACAGTTTACGCCCGTCTCAATGGAAGTCCTGCGGATCAAAAAACCGTCTCTGCTCTTATCCCGCCCCTGTGTGGGGGTGTCGATGACCAGATCGATCCGGTGTCCAAGGATCAGATCCATCACGGTCGGGGATTCTTGCGATATCTTATTGACCTTTCTGGCCTTCACGCCCGCTTCATTTAACGCCGCCGCCGTACTTCTGGTAGCGTAGATAATGTAACCCAGCTTTTCAAAGCGCTTCGCCACCTCGATCGCCTCGCCCTTGTCGGCGTCTTTCACCGTAATGATCATCTGTTTATGCTTGGGGAGGCTCACGCCCGCACCGAGAAACGCCTTATAGAGCGCTTCGTTAAAGGTCTTTGCGATCCCAAGGCATTCGCCTGTCGATTTCATTTCCGGCCCCAGACTGATCTCCGCGCCGCGGATTTTTTCAAAGGAGAAGACCGGCATCTTGACGGCAAAGTAATCCGCCGCCGGCTGCAGTCCCGGCTCATATCCGAGATCGCGAATCTTTTTCCCGATAATGACCTCCGTCGCCAGATCTACGATCGGAATGCCCGTCACTTTACTGATATAAGGCACGGTACGGGAGGAACGGGGATTGACCTCGATCACATAGACCTCGTCGCCCATGGCGATAAACTGGATGTTAATGAGGCCGATGACATGGAGGGCCTTTGCCAGCCTTCTCGAATACTCGGCAATGGTCTCCTTCACCTTTTCGCTGACCGTGGGTGCGGGGTAGACGGAAATACTGTCGCCGGAATGTACGCCCGTGCGTTCGATATGTTCCATGATACCGGGTATCAGAATATCCGTGCCGTCACAGACCGCATCTACCTCAAGTTCCTTGCCCTGCAAATATTTATCCACCAAAATCGGGTGATCCTGCTCGTAACGGTTGATCACCGCCATAAACTCCTCGATTTCCTGATCGGAGATGGCAATCTGCATCCCCTGTCCGCCCAGCACGTAGGAAGGACGAACCAGCACGGGATAGCCCAGCCTGTTTGCCACGGCTTTCGCTTCCTCCGCCGTGTAGACCGTACCGCCTGCGGCTCTCGGTATCTCCGTCTCCTCTAAAATCTGATCAAAAAGCTCCCTGTCCTCAGCGGCATCCACATCCTCCGCCTTTGTTCCAAGGATGGGAACGCCCATCTTCATCAGGCTTTCCGTCAGCTTGATTGCTGTCTGCCCGCCAAACTGCACCACCGCGCCGTCGGGCTTCTCCACATTAACGATATTCTCCACATCCTCCGGCGTCAGCGGCTCAAAATAGAGCTTGTCCGCGATGTCAAAGTCCGTGCTCACCGTCTCGGGATTGTTGTTGATGATAATGGTCTCATAACCTTCTCTGGCAAACGCCCACGTCGCGTGCACGGAGCAGTAGTCGAACTCGATGCCCTGCCCGATACGGATCGGCCCGGAACCAAGCACCAGCACCTTCTTTTTCGGATGGCTCTCCTCCACCTCCGTCTCCGAACCGAACACGGAATAATAGTAAGGCGTGCTGGCCGCGAACTCCGCCGCGCAGGTGTCTACCATCTTAAATGCCGCTACAATGCCGTTTAAATAACGCATGTTCTTTATTTCTTCTTCGGTCTTCCCGGTCAGCCTCGCAATCACATTGTCGGGAAACTCGATGCGCTTCGCCTCTTTTAGCAGTTCCACTGTCAGGGGTTCCTTTTCCAGTCTTTCCTCCATCTCCGTTAAAATGGCGATCTTATCAATAAACCAGCGATCTACCATGGTGATCCGGTGGATCGTGTCGTAATCGATCCCCTTGCGGATGGCCTCAGCAATGATGTAGATGCGCTGGTCGTCCACGATCTCCATGCGCTCTAACAGTTCCTCCGCCGAAAGTTCGGAGAAATCATAGCTGCGCAGGCAGTCCACGTGCTGCTCCAGCGAGCGGATAGCCTTCATTAACGCGCCCTCAAAGTTATTGCCGATGCTCATGACCTCGCCTGTGGCCTTCATCTGGGTGGTGAGTGTGCGTTTTGCCGTAATAAATTTATCGAAAGGAAGTCTCGGTATCTTCACCACGCAGTAGTCGAGCGCGGGCTCAAAGCTGGCGTAAGTCTTGCCTGTGATGGCATTTTTGATCTCATCCAGCGTATAGCCGAGCGCGATCTTTGCCGCCACTTTGGCGATCGGGTAACCCGTCGCCTTACTCGCCAGCGCGGAAGAACGGCTCACACGGGGATTGACCTCGATCACGCAATATTCAAAACTGGTGGGATGAAGGGCAAACTGCACATTACAGCCGCCTGTAATCTCCAGCTCGTTGATAATATTGAGGGCGGAACTGCGCAGCATCTGGTATTCCTTGTCCCCCAGCGTCTGAGACGGCGCGACCACGATGCTGTCGCCCGTGTGCACGCCCACAGGGTCGATGTTTTCCATATTACAGACAGTGATGCAATTGCCCGCGCTGTCGCGCATGACCTCGTACTCGATTTCCTTCCAGCCCGCGATACAGCGCTCCACCAGCACCTGTCCCACACGGGAAAGGCGCAGGCCGTTGGCCAGAATTTCTTCCAACTGCATTTGATCGTGGGCGATGCCGCCGCCCGAACCGCCCAGCGTGTAAGCGGGGCGCAGCACCACAGGATAGCCGATCTTTTTGGCAAAGGCCACGCCGTCCTCGATATTTTCCACGACAAGAGAGGGCGCGCAGGGCTCCCCGATCTTTTCCATGGTCTCCTTAAATTCCAGACGGTCCTCCGCCTTGCGGATGGTCTTGGCCGTAGTGCCAAGGAGCGTAACGCCGTGCGCCGCAAGAAAGCCCGATTCATCCAGCTCCATGCCCAGATTCAATCCCGCCTGTCCGCCCATATTGGGGAGCAGGGAATCGGGCTTTTCTTTTATAATAATCTGCTCTAACACCTTCGTCGTCAGCGGCTCGATATACACCTTGTCCGCGATATCGCCGTCCGTCATGATGGTGGCCGGGTTGGAATTTACTAAAATGACCTCCATGCCCTCCTCTTTCAAGGAACGGCAGGCCTGCGTCCCCGCGTAGTCAAACTCCGCCGCCTGCCCGATCACAATCGGGCCCGAACCTATCACTAACACTCTTTTTACGTTTGGATTTTTAGGCATGGAGGTGTTCTCCTTTCATCATACGAATAAACCGATCAAACAAATACGAGGAATCCTGCGGCCCCGGACACGCCTCCGGATGGAACTGCACCGTAAAGATATTTTTCCCCGTATAGGCAAGGCCCTCGTTCGTGCCGTCATTGACATTGATAAAGGCCGGATGCGCCACCTGCGGGTCAAGCTTGTCCATATCCACCACATAGCCGTGGTTCTGGGATGAAATGTAGACCCTGCCCGTCGAAAGATCCTTCACCGGATGGTTGCCGCCTCGGTGGCCGTATTTCATCTTAAAAGTGTCCGCGCCCGTGGCCAGCGCCATCAGCTGATGCCCGAGACAGATGGCAAAAATGGGCGTGTCGGACTCGTAAAGTTTACGGATTTCTTCTATTATAGTAGTACACTCCTTCGGGTCGCCGGGGCCGTTGCTGAGCATAATGCCGTCCGGCGCATCCGCCAAAATCTCCGCTGCCGGAGTCTGCGCGGGATAGACTGTCACGTCGCAGCCCCTCGCCGCCAGCGACCGCGCGATATTGTCCTTAGCGCCAAAATCAAGGAGCGCCACCTTCAGTCCCGCGCCATTTAATTCCCGCACAAGACTCGGCTTCTTCTCCTTGATGCCTGCCTCGTAATCCTCTCTTTTGAAGGAGGCGCTGCCTGAAAGCGGACCGTTCTCCGTAAGCTCCCTGCTTCCGGTCAGGGTATATTTCTCTTTACAGCTGACCCGCTCCACTACCTTGCCTGTCGTATATGCTTTTAATCTGGGAATGATTTCATCAAGATGATAATTTTCGTCGGTGGTGATCATACCGTTCATAGTACCCTTCTCGCGAAGGATTCTGGTAAGGGCTCTGGTGTCGATCCCGGCGATGCCCGGCACACCGTTTTCCTCTAAGAATTGCTGAATTGTGATATCAGATCGAAAATTGCCGGGAATGCGGGACAGCTCCCGCACGATCAAGCCGTCCGGCCAAGGTTTCTTCGATTCCATATCATCCCGGCATATCCCGTAATTGCCGATCAACGGGTAGGTCATACAGACTGCCTGTCCCGCGTAGGATGGATCGGTCAACACCTCCAGATAACCCGCCATGGAGGTGTTAAAGACGATTTCGCTGACAACCTCCTTTGGGGCGCCGATATGTGTTCCCGTAAACACAGTGCCGTCTTCCAGTATGAGAAATGATTTCATCTTCTGCCCTGTCCCTTCCACAAATTGAATGCCAATTCCGGCAGGAGAACGCTCTGAATTCTCTGCCATGATCTATTTGCAGGAAACCTCCGCATACATATAGTAGGCGGAGGCTCCTTTGCCACCGCCTATTGTATCATATAATTCTCTTTTTGGGTATACCATACTTACAAGAAATATATATTTTTTTGTTTCTCTTGAAGCGCTCTCTTCCAAGGCTGAAAAGGCTGACGCAAGGCTTCCGATAAGCGGCGACCGCAGACTAGTTTTTCACAGCCCCGCCGTCATCTCCCGCACGTAGTCCCCCACATAAGGCGCGGCCTCCCTGCCGTACTTCTCAATGATCTTGATGATGGCGGAGCCGACGATGGCCCCGTCCGAAATGCCCGCCATCTTTGCCGCCTGTTCGGGATTGGAAATGCCAAAGCCGATAGCGCAGGGAACGTCCGTATTCTGGCGGATCACTTCCACAATAGACTTGAGGTCCGTCTTGATCTCGCTTCTGGTGCCGGTAACGCCCAGACTTGACACCACATAGACAAAGCCTTCCGCCTCTTTCGCGATCATGGCGATGCGGTTCTCGGAGGTGGGCGCAATCAGGGAAATCAAGTCCACACCGTACGTATGGCAGAGCGGTAAAAACTCCTCCTTCTCTTCATAGGGAAGATCCGGCAGGATAATGCCGTCCATACCGATTTCCTGACAAGTGGAGAGAAACCGTTCCGCGCCATAGGAAAAAACTACATTGGCATAGGTCATAAACACCATGGGAACCTTCACATCCCTGCGCAGGTCTCTCGCCAGATCAAATATCTTATCCGTAGTGACTCCTTCAGTCAATGCCCGCAGATTGGCCCCTTGTATCACAGGACCTTCGGCAGTCGGATCGGAGAAGGGTATCCCCAGTTCAATCAATCCTGCGCCGTTTGCCACCGCTGCGCGCACGCAGGCCGCCGTAGTCTCCAAATCCGGATCGCCGCAGGTAATAAATGCGATAAATGCCTTTTTCCCGTCAAAAGCTTCCTTAATTTTACTCATGGATATCCTCCCCTCTATAACGCGCAATCGCCGCGCAGTCCTTATCTCCCCTGCCTGAAATGGTGATGACAATGATCTGGTCTTTATTCATAACGGGTGCTATTTTTCTGGCATAAGCCACCGCGTGGGCAGACTCGATGGCGGGAATGATTCCTTCCATCTTGGAAAGATACTCGAAAGCCTCCACTGCCTCGTCATCCGTCACCGGCACATACTCCGCTCTGCCAATATCGTGCAGATGCGCGTGCTCCGGCCCGATCCCCGGATAGTCAAGACCTGCCGAGATCGAATAGACCGGCGCGATCTGCCCGTACTCATCCTGACAGAAATAGGACTTCATCCCGTGGAAGATACCAAGTCTACCCGTGCTGATGGTAGCCGCCGTCTCAAAGGTATCGATCCCTCTGCCCGCCGCCTCGCAGCCGATCAGCCGCACATCATCATTTTCAATGAAGTGATAAAAGCTTCCCATGGCATTGGAACCGCCGCCCACACAGGCAATCACCGCGTCGGGAAGCTTCCCCTCCTTCTCCATCAGTTGCGCCTTGATCTCTCTGGAAATGACCGCCTGAAAATCCCGCACGATCATGGGGAAAGGGTGCGGCCCCATCACGGAACCGAGACAGTAATGCGTATCCGCGATCCGCGAAGTCCACTCACGCATGGCCTCGGAAACCGCATCTTTCAGCGTGGCCGTCCCCGTCTTCACCGGAATCACCTCCGCCCCCAGCAGCCGCATACGGTAGACATTCAAGGCCTGACGGACCGTATCTTCCTCACCCATGAACACCACACACTCCATGCCCATCAGGGCTGCCGCCGTGGCAGTGGCCACCCCATGCTGTCCGGCGCCCGTCTCCGCAATCAATCTCGTCTTTCCCATCTTTTTCGCCAGAAGAGCCTGCCCCAGCACGTTATTGATCTTATGGGAGCCGGTATGATTCAAGTCTTCGCGCTTCAGATAAATCTTCGCCCCGCCCAGATCCCTCGTCATCTTTTCCGCATAGTAGAGACGGGATGGCCTGCCCGCATAATCGTTAAACAATGTCGTTAATTCTTCATTAAATTGTGGGTCTTCCTTATAATGATTGTAGGCCTCCTCTAATTCAATTACTGCATTCATCAACGTTTCCGGAATATATTGGCCGCCGTGGATTCCAAAACGCCCGTTTTGATTTTTCATGCTTCCGCCCTCCTTACGTTCTCTACAAACCTCTGCATCTTCTCCGCATCCTTTACCCCGTCCGTCTCGATCCCCGAGCTGACGTCCACCGCGTAGGGCCGCCACCTTCTCACGGCCCCGCCTACCGTATCGGCATCCAGTCCGCCCGCCAGAAAATAGGGGCGGCTCATCCCCGCAAGCAATTCCCAGTCGAAGGCCGTTCCCGTTCCGCCGTCTCCCGCATCCAAAAGTACAAAATCCGCCGTGCTGTCATTGGCTTTTTCAATATCATGCGTTTCTTTAACCGAAAACGCCTTTATGATCGGTCGATCCGTCAGTTCCCGCAGCCGTTTGATATAAGCTTCATCCTCCCTGCCGTGAAGCTGCGCGATATCTATGATCCCCGACAAAAGCCATGTCGCCACAGCCTCCGGCTCCTCGTCCACAAATACCCCAACCGCTAAAATATCCGGATGTAAAAGCTCTTTTAACGTCTTCACCCGTTCCGGCGAAACATAACGTCTGCTCTTTTTTGCAAATACAAAACCGACATAATCCGGATGCAGCAAATTTGCCGTTTCAATGTCGCTCGGACGCATTAATCCACACAGTTTAATCTTGATTTTACTTTTTTCTTCCCGTTCCATCTGTATCTTTACCTCATTTATTTCTATTTTCACTACTGCAAAATCTCATCAAAACCCTATGGCGAGTGTGCAGATATCATAAACATAAGCAGACCCTTGTATTGAAGTAAATTCCTCCGGAATTAACTTCCGAAATGGAGCGCAAGCGCGTCTGCGTTGATTATGATATCTGTACACTTTCACAGCCTCTTAGATTTTGCAACATCCCCTTCTTATCGTCAGACCGCATCAGCGCCTCCCCGATCAACACCGCGTCCGCACCAATTTCAGAAAGCCGCTTTACGTCTTCCGGCCCGCTGACGCCGCTCTCAGAAACAAATAACACTTGTTTCGGAATCTTTTCCCTGAGTCTGCGGCTGTTTTCCGTGTCCACCGTAAAGTCTTTCAAATTGCGGTTGTTGACGCCGACAATCCGCGCTCCTGCCGTCAGCGCTACCTCCACCTCCGCCTCGTCATGCGCCTCCACCAGTGCGGACAATCCGAGCTCCTCACAGACTGCCAGATATTCTTTGATCTGTGCTTCACTCAGGATTGCGCAGATCAGCAGCACCGCTGATGCGCCGAGAAGCTTTGCTTCGTAAATCATATATTCGTCCACCGTGAAGTCTTTGCGCAGGCAGGGAATGGAAACTGCCGCCGCGATTTCCTGTAAATAGGCATCGCTCCCCAAAAACCACTTCGGTTCCGTCAGTACAGAGATAGCGTCCGCTCCTGCCGCCTCATAGGCTTTGGCGATTTCCAGATAAGGAAAGTCCGGCGCGATCAGCCCCTTCGAGGGGGATGCCTTCTTGCATTCGCAGATAAAAGATATCTCAGGTTTCCGCAGAGCTTTCTCAAAGACAAAGTCCCCTTTTTGTAAAAATAGCGCTTGTTTTTTTATCTCCGTGAGCGGCAGATTCTTCTTTGCCTGCTCCGTGCGGAAGACTGCGTGCTCCGCCAACTGTTCTAAAATATTTGTCATTGTCTTTCCCAACTTCTTTCTCTTTTTCTTCCATTAAATCATAATTTAGCGTTTTACCTCTTTCGGTTGACCTTATTAGTCAATAGTCCTAATGTCCGCTGTCAGCTCATGAGATCACAGCATTTCAATAACACTCGTTTTACCTGTTGACATGGCACTTCATCATGGATCTCTGCAATTCCATTACAAGCGTAATGCTTTACTTTCACACTGCCGCTTATTGGTTGCTCAGTTCAATGAACTGCTCCAGCGTCTTCGCCGCCCTGCCGGAGTCGATGATCTCCGCCGCCAGCTTCACACCGTCCTTCATACTCTCCGCCTTGCCGCCGATATAGAGGGCTGCTCCCGCATTCAACAGTACGGCATTCCTCTTGTGGCCCTTCTCGCCGTTTAATATATTGCGCGTTATTTTTGCATTTTCCTCCGGTGTGCCGCCTTCCAGATCGGCCTTGGTGCAGCGCTCGAAGCCGAAATCTTCCGGACAGACGGTATAGGTCTTAAACCAACCGTCTTTGAACTCGCAGATGGCAGTGGGCGCACTCATAGAGATTTCATCCAACTTATCCCTTCCATATACCACCATGCCCCGCTCCACGCCCAGATTGATCAGCACCTGCGCCAGAGGCTCCACCAGATACTCGTCGTACACGCCAAGGAGCTGTCTTTTGGGACTGCCGGGATTGGTCAGCGGGCCAAGGATATTGAACACGGTACGAAAACCCAGCTCCTTGCGAATCGCGCCCACGTACTTCATGGAAGTGTGATACTTCTGCGCAAAGAAGAAGCACATGCCCACCTCCTGCAGCAGCTTCTCGCACAACTCCGGACTCTGCTCGATGTTGACGCCGAGCGCTTCCAGACAGTCCGCCGTACCGCACTTGGAGGAAGCCGCACGGTTTCCGTGCTTTGCCACCTTCATGCCGCCCGCCGCGCACACCAATGCCGAGGTCGTGGAAATATTGAAGCTGTGGGCATTGTCACCGCCTGTTCCCACGATCTCAAAGATATCCAGCTCTGTATGCAGGCGCAGGGCGTGGTCGCGCATGGCCGCCGCGCAGCCCGCGATCTCATCCGTGGTCTCCGCCTTTGCGCTCTTGGCGGAAAGCGCCGCCAGAAAGGCTGCGTTCTGCGTAGGAGAGGTCTCCCCGCTCATAATCTCATTCATCACGGCATAAGCCTCGTCGTATGTGAGATCCTCCTTGTTTACGATTTTTACGATTGCTTCTTTAATCATGGCACTCTCCTTCCGAGCTTTTAGCTCTCGCTTTATGTAAACCTTTTAACAACATGCCTTTATAAAGTTTTTCAGCATCCTTTTCCCCTCCGGCGTCATGATGGACTCCGGATGAAACTGCACGCCGTAGATCGGATACTCCCTATGCTGTACTGCCATCACTTCCCCGTCTGCCGTACGCGCCGTCACCCGCAGGCAGTCCGGCATCGTGTTCTCATCCGCCGCCAGAGAATGATAACGTGCTACAAGCGTCTTCTCCGGACAGCCCTGAAACAGAGGACAATCCCCCTCGCACGTGATCTCCGACTGCTTACCATGCATCAGCTCTCTGGCATAGGTGACCACCGCGCCAAAGGCCGCGCAGATGGCCTGATGTCCCAGACAGACGCCCAGCGTGGGAATCTCCTTTCCCAGCGTCTTTGCCGCCTCCACGATGATCCCAGCATTTTCGGGCCGACCGGGGCCCGGCGACAAAATGATACGTTCGGGTGTAAGCGCCCTAATTTCTTCTATTGACAGTTCATCGTTGCGGATGACTTTGATTTCCGGCTCGATCTCGCCGACTAACTGATATAAATTATAGGAAAAGCTGTCGTAATTATCTATTAACAGTATCATGTCTCTCACTCCTCTTCCTGCCCCAGCTCCAGCGCCCGCATGACCGCCTTCGCCTTATTGAGGCACTCGTTATACTCCTTTTCCGGATCGGAATCGGCCACGATCCCCGCCCCGCTCCTGACGAACACGCGCCCGTTTTTCTTGTAGGCGATGCGGATGGCGATGCAGGTGTCCATGTTGCCGGTAAAATCAATGTAACCGATGGCACCGCCGTAAATGCCCCGCTTGTTCTGCTCCAGCTCACCGATCAACTGACAGGCCCTGATCTTGGGCGCGCCCGAGAGCGTTCCCGCCGGCAGCACCGCCTCGATGGCGTTAAGCGCATCAAATTCCTCCCTGATTTCTCCCCGCACGGTGGAACCGATGTGCATCACATGGGAATACCGCTCGATGGAATGAAACTTTTCTACCTGCACCGTGCCAAATTTGCTGATCTTTCCCAGATCGTTCCGCCCAAGATCCACCAGCATATTGTGTTCCGCCAGCTCCTTCGGATCCTGCAAAAGCTCCCGTTCCAGCGCAAGGTCTTCCTCCTCCGTCTTCCCTCTTGGCCTTGTACCCGCCAGCGGAAAAGTATGGAGCACGCCATCCTCCAGCTTTACCAGCGTCTCCGGAGAGGCGCCCGCCACCTCCACATCCGTCCCCGAAAAGTAAAACATATAGGGCGAGGGATTCACGGTGCGCAGCACCCGGTAGGTATCCAAAAGACTTCCCTCAAAAGGCGCTTCCAGCCGATTGGAGAGCACGATCTGAAAAATGTCCCCCTCTCTGATATAGCGTTTCGCCCGTTCCACGATATCACAGTAGGCTTCCTTTTCAAAAAGTGGCTTCACCTCTCCCGTCAGACGGCCCTTCTCCTCCTTTTTCTTCTCGCCTGTGCGCAGAAGATCCGCCATCTGCGAAAGTTCCCGCAGCGCTTTATTGTAACCACTTTCCCCGTCTGCCAGCAGCATATTTGCGATCAGGACGATCTTCTGTCTGAAATTATCAAAGGCGATCACCTTGTCAAAAAGCATCAGATCCACATCCTTAAAGGCTTCCGTATCCTGCACGCCCACCCAGATCGTCGGCTCGCTGTAACCCAGATAATCGTAGGAAAAATAACCCACCAGCCCGCCGGTAAAGGAAGGAAGCCCCGGCAGTCTCGGACTTTTGTATGCGTCTAAGATTTCCCGCAGCTTTGCGGAAGGCTCCTCCGTATGCAGGGTCACGTCTCCGATCTTCATCTCGCCATCCAGACAATTGATCTCCAGCTTGGGATCGTACCCCAGAAAGGTATAGCGCCCCCACTTTTCCTTCTCCGCCACCGATTCCAGCAGATAGCAGTGGGTGGACACATTTTTTAAAATCCGTAAAGCCTCGATCGGCGTACAGATATCCGAAAGCATCTCGCAGCTGACGGGGACGGCCTTGTAATCTCCGGCTGCCGCAATTTTCTGTATTTCCTCAAATGATGGTGTAAATTTCATATAAATACCCCCTAAACGCAAAAAGTCCTTGACAAAACCTAAGTCTTGTCAAGGACGAATAAACTTTATCCGCGGTGCCACCTTGCTTCACGGGAAACTCCCGTGCCCTTAGCAGGATACCAACATATCCCCGGCCTCTGACGCGTGCCCTACGTTGCAGAATACTCTGTACAAAAATTAATTTCACAGAAATTTACTTTACCGAGGTTGCGAAGCAATCCTCGAGAGTTAATTTCGCAGAAATTTACTCTATACATTTGACTGCACCCTCAGCGGTCCATTTGATGACTTGTTTCTTACCTGACTCTCAGCAACACAGGTTCTCTGTAAAGGCATCATCACCGTTATCTCCGCTTCAACGGTTTAGCATATTAAATTTTCTATAGAATAGCACTTGCAAAAACGTCTGTCAAGAGGCGTGGAGAAATTTTATCATTTTGCTGAAATCAATCGCAAAGTCCTCATAAATGCCTGCCGGAACGGTCTCATGGAAGGTATATTCCTTCTCTTCCTTTTTAAAAAAACAATGTACTTCAATCGTTCTTTTTTCCGGATCCACGATCCAATATTCCCGTACGCCGGCAGTCCTGTACTTAAACAGCTTTATCTTCCGGTCCATTTTCACGCTGCTTGGCGACATGATCTCGATCGCCCAATCAGGCGCCCCGTGACAGCCCTTTTCATCCAGCTTATCCTCGTTACAGATCACCACGATATCCGGCTCCACATAATTATACTCATCGTTATTGATGTACACGGCAAAGGGCGCGGGATACACCTCGCAGGGGCCGCCCTTTTCTTCAATATAATTACTTATCACTCTAAGTAGCGCAACCAAAAGCCCCTGATGTGTCCGGCTCGGACTCGCCATTTCATACATCCGTCCGTCGATCAGCTCCGCCCGCTTGCCCTCCGGCAGGGCTTCGATATCCCTGATCGTATACATTTTCCCTGACATTTCATCCATTTCTTTTTTATCCTCACCATGATTTCACATTGCGGAGAATGCCTGCCTTTTGGCATTCTCCTGCGTGAGACATAGAACTTCTTCGCGAAACAGCCTTTGCTGTGAGCGATTAGAAGTTCTTCTCACGCTATCATCTTCATTCTCCTTTTCCACAGGAGAATGCCGTCTGTTATATTCAGTCCATCTCCCGCTTTTGTCTGTTTGTTGGTTTCAAAAGCATAGATTTCCTGAATGGTTCCTTAGAAAATAAGATGCGCTGTACGCGCTTTGATTCACAGAATATATGCTTTAGAGAATAGTAGCACCGTTTTTCCAATGTGTCAACTACTTTTCGTAAAAAAATTATTAAAATTTTATAACCCCGACAGATCCACCTGATAAATCAACGTCTCCGGCAGCGCATCCATCCGATAGAACATAATCAGATACCACGGCAGGTAAAGTATCTCCCCGTCCCTCTCAATATTTGACTTGCAAAAGACCAGACGTTTGCCGAATTTCCAATTCTCCACCGCCAGCATACGGTTCAGGGCCGAATGCTTTTTGTAATCGCCGCCCGACTTGATCTCCACAAGATCGGCGGACATACCCCGCTGCACCACAAAATCGATCTCCCCCGTCTTTTTGGAATCGTAATAATGCAGGGCGAATCCATTGGCCGTTAATTGCTGCGCCATCATATTTTCCAGAATACTGCCCATATTGATGCCCAGCTCGCCCTTTAGAATCGCAAACTGAATATTTTCCATACAAGCCGCGCACAAAAGCCCGGTATCGTTCATAAAAAGTTTGAAAAGATTCCTCTTTTCATTGAGCTGCAGGGGCGGCTGGGGTTCCCTCACATTGTAACAGGGCAGGGCGACACCTGCATCGGCCAGCCAGTTAAAGCTATCCTCATACCGCTGCTGCCGTCCATTCGGATCAAGCGCCGTCAAAATAAACCGTCTGTTTTTCTCATTCAATTGGGAAGGAATGCTGTCAAAAATCGCCTTCGCCTTCTCCCGGTCGCTGCCTATGGCATATTTCGCAATATCCAGACGGTAAAGTTCCAGAATGCTGCGCTGGTTGCGGACGACTTTTGCAATGTCCTGCGTATCTACATAAATCTGCACGTTTTCCGGCATTCCGCCGACGATCATATAACTGTAAAACAGTCTGATGAGCGTATCGTGAACGGAATCCGACACCGGCTGCTCCTTTTCGTAACATTCCTTCAAATAGAGGATCGTCTCCTCCTGCACGCCGTTCGCCCAGAGATACTCCTCGAAATCCAGAGGATACATCCTGTAAATTTCCTCGAAACCGACGGGATAGGATTTGATCTCCTGAAAGCGCACGCCCAGCAAAGACCCCGACTCGATATAGTCAAACCTTCCGTCCTCCACCAGAAACTTGATAGCCGCTCTGGCTCGCGGGCATTCCTGTATCTCGTCCAATAAGATCAGCGTCTTCCCCGGTTCCAACGGCCTCTGCACATAGGCTGTCAGATTCGTAAGAATCTCCTGTGCCGTAAGCTTGTCGTCAAAGATCTCCGCCGCCTTCTCATCCGTCACAAAATTAATTTCCACAAAATGAGCGTATTCCCTTGCGCCAAACTCGCGGATCAGCGTTGTCTTGCCGATCTGTCTGGCCCCCACAATGCAGAGCGCTTTCCGTTCCGGCTCTTTCTTCCATGCCAGCAGCTTTTCGTAAGCTCCTCTTCGCAGCATATGACCGCCCCCCCCTTCCAATATTCATCTGCACGGGTCTGCGCATAAAAAATGTTACACCTCATACTTATGGTGTAACATTTTTCCTGAATTTATGCAAGGGTTTTGTAACAAAATTCCACGGTTTTTACAGTCCGTTTGTAACAAAATTCCACGGTTTTGATGCCTCGTTTGTAACAAAATTCCACACTAGTCATCACTGAAAGTACGCGACCCCGCTCTCAAAGATCTTCATGTCCTGCTCCCCGAAGATATTGATCGCCACGGACTCGCCCCGTCTCTCGGCATGGGCCATCTTGCCAAGGCAGCGTCCGTCGGGAGAGGTAATGCCCTCAATCGCCGCATAGGAGCCGTTGATGTTCCACTCCTCATCCATGGATACCCTGCCGTCGGCATCCGCATACTGGGTCGCCACCTGACCGTTTGAAAAGAGTTTGTCGATCCACTCCTTCGGTGCGACAAAGCGTCCCTCGCCATGCGACGCTGGGTTTACATAAGTTTGTCCTACTTCCACACCGGCAAGCCACGGCGATTTATTAGAAACAACTTTCAAATAAGCCATCTTGGAAATGTGGCGGTTCACCGTATTGAAGGTCAGCGTAGGAGAATCCTCCTTCTGCCCGACAATCTCGCCGTAAGGCACCAGCCCCAGCTTGATCAGCGCCTGAAATCCGTTGCAGATACCGAGCGCCAGCCCGTCCCTCTCACCAAGCAGCTTCATCACCGCCTCTTTGATCTTTTCATTCTGAAAGGCCGTGGCAAAGAACTTCGCGGAACCGTCCGGCTCGTCGCCTGCGGAAAAGCCGCCGGGGAACATGATGATCTGTGCCTGCCCGATCGCCTTTTCAAAGGCCTCCACACTCTCCCTGATATCCGCCGCGTTCCGGTTCTTAAACACCTTCACGACCGTCTCCGCTCCGGCGTTCTCAAAGGCCTTCGCGCTGTCGTACTCGCAGTTCGTACCGGGGAATACGGGGATGAACACGGTGGGCTTCGCCACCTTATGCCGGCATACATATACTTCTTTCTCCTGATAGAGCGGCGACTCCACGGGACTCTTATCCTGTCCTGCCGTATAGGGGAAGACTCTGTCCAGCGTACCGCTCCACGCCCATTTTGCGTCCTCCTGAGAAAGCTTCATGGAACCGTAGCTGAATGTACCGTCCGCCGTCACGGTTCCGATCTCCTCATAAGCAATGCCAAGCCCCTTAAGAGCATGCACCTCCCCTGCCGGCATCTCCGCCACGATATCGCCGATGCCCTTATCAAACAGTCTGTCTTTTTTATAGGAAGAAGCTACTGCCACCCCGAGGCCGTTGCCGAAAGCCATCTTACTGATTGCTGCCGCCACGCCTCTTGCATCCAGTGCGTAAGCCGCCACGATTTTTCTCTTCTTCATACTGACGGCATTTCCATTCATGACAACCTTGTCAGTATACTCTGACATCAGTGTCATAATTTTATCATACAGTGTCATAACACCTTCATAGTCCGGCAGATCGTATTCATCCTTGGGAATGCAGAAACGCACCAGTCTGTCTCCGGGATACTTCAATTCCGGAGACACAATATTGCCGCTCTGATTCACATTCACCGCAAAGGATACCAACGTGGGCGGCACATCAATGTCATTGAAGGTACCGGACATGGAATCCTTTCCGCCGATAGACGGCAGTCCGTACTTCATCTGCGCATCGTAAGCGCCGAGCAGCGCCGCAAAAGGCTGGCTCCAGCGGGTAGGTTCCTCGCTCATGCGCCGGAAATACTCCTGAAATGTAAAGCGGATCGTCCGGTAATCTCCGCCGTTTGCCACAATCTTTGCCATCGACTCCGTCACCGCGTAGACCGCGCCATGGTAAGGACTCCATGTTGACAGATAAGGATCGAAACCATAACTCATCATGGTGACCGTGTCGGTCTTTCCTGCAAGGGTCGGCAGCTTCGCCACCATTGCCTGCGTTTCCGTAAGCTGATACTTTCCGCCGTATGGCATGTATACGCTGCCCGCACCGATGGAAGCGTCGAACATTTCCACCAGTCCCTTCTGGGAGCAGACGTTCAGATCCCCCAGCAGAGCCAGCCACGCCGTCCGCACATCACCGCGGGAAACCGCCTGAGCCACTACCGGGTTCGCAATTTTTTGGAAGTAATTGTTCTTCGGATCCGGCAGCTCCACAAAGACATCCGTCTCCTGATGCGCGCCGTTGGTGTCAAGGAAGGCTCTGGAGAGATCGACGATCTTTTTGCCGCGCCAATTAAGCACCAGACGGGGTTCTTTCGTCACCACCGCCACCGGCACTGCCTCCAGATTCTCCTCGGCCGCATAGGCGAGGAACTGCTCCACATCGTCAGGCGATACCACCACCGCCATACGCTCCTGCGACTCGGAAATCGCAAGCTCGGTACCGTCTAACCCCGCATACTTTTTGGGGACTTTATCCAGATCGACCACAAGACCGTCCGCCAGTTCGCCGATCGCCACAGACACGCCGCCCGCGCCGAAATCGTTACATTTTTTGATCAGACGGCTCGCTTCCTCGCGCCTGAAAAGTCTCTGCAGCTTCCGCTCGGTGGGCGCGTTTCCCTTCTGCACCTCCGCGCCGCAGGTGTCGATGGATTTCTCCGTATGCACTTTGGAAGAGCCCGTCGCGCCGCCGCAGCCGTCTCGTCCGGTCCTGCCGCCCAAAAGAATGATAACGTCGTCCGGATCGGACGTCGCCCGGATCACGTTCTTTCTGGGCGCCGCGCCCATAACTGCGCCAATCTCCATACGCTTCGCCACATAATTCGGATGATAGATTTCTTTGACCAGTCCGGTCGCTAAGCCGATCTGGTTCCCATAGGAAGAGTAACCGTCCGCCGCGCCGCGCACCAGCTTCTTTTGCGGAAGCTTTCCTTTCAGGGTATCCGCCACGGGGACCGTGGGATCCGCTGCGCCGGTCACGCGCATCGCCTGATAGACATAGCCTCTGCCGGAGAGCGGATCGCGGATCGCGCCGCCCAGACAGGTGGCCGCGCCGCCGAAAGGCTCGATCTCGGTGGGATGGTTGTGCGTCTCGTTCTTAAAAAATACCAGCCACTCCTCCTTCACCGGCCCGTTGCCGTAATCCATCTCTACAGGTACCACCACAGAGCAGGCGTTGATCTCGTCCGACTCCTCCATATCCGCCAGCTTTCCGTCCTTTTTGAGCTTGCGCATCGCCGCAAGCGCCAGATCCATCAGACAGACGAACTTATCCTGTCTGTCGCCGAACAGTTCTTTGCGCACGCTCAGGTAATCCTGATAAGCGTCCTCAATGGGCTTTCTGTAATACCCATCCCCGAAACGCACATTTTTTAACTCCGTAGAAAAAGTTGTATGACGGCAGTGATCCGACCAATAGGTGTCAAGCACCCTGATCTCCGTCATCGTAGGATCCCTGTGTTCCTCGCCCTGATAATAATTCTGAATATGAAGAAAGTCCTTAAAGGTCATGGCCAGACCCAGAGAATCATAAAGAATGCGTAGCTTCCCTTCTGACATGGACGCAAACCCGTCAAATATCTTCACATCCGCCGGCTCCTCATAAGCCATCTGCAACGTATCCGGCTTGACCATATCCGTCTCTCTGGAATCCACCGGATTAATGCAGTAAGCCTTGATCCGCGCCAGTTCTTCCTCCGTCACGTTTCCATTGACCAGATAAGTCACTGCCGTGCGGATGATCGGCTCCTCGTCTTCTTTCAAAAACTGCACGCACTGCACGGCCGAGTCCGCGCGCTGATCGAACTGCCCCGGCAGAAACTCTACCGAAAATACTTTTCCATTCTCAGGTACTTCGATCGTCTCCCGATAGAGGATATCCACAGGCGGCTCCGAAAAGACTGTCTGACAGGCTCTCTCAAACACCTCGTCGGAAATATTTTCCACATCATAGCGGATGAAGACCCGCACCTGTTCCACGCTCCTGATCCCCAGAAAGCCCTCGATCTCCTCTTTCAGCTCCCTCGCCCTGACTGCAAAGGGCTCCTTCTTTTCCACATAAATGCGCCTTACATTTCCCATGCTCGTCTCTCCTCCATCGATGCGATTTCCTAAATGTCTCTTAAGCTCACGTCTCTGCGTTACCGACCTGCTGGTATCGGCTTCTTTGGTGTTGCTAAAAAAGATACCCCGTCTTCGAAGTATCTTTTTTATGTTCTTAATCTTCTATATCTCCGTACTCAGTCCCTGCATGATGTAGAGCAGCTGCTCGTCCACCATCTTTTCCGTGATGCCGAAGGTCTGCGCATTGATCTTCATGCCTTCCAGCACATACATGATGTTGGCTGCCGCCCCCTTGGGATCCTCGCAGTAAAACTCCCCGCTGGCGATGCCAGCCTCGATCAGCTTCTCGATCACCATGACACCCGCGTCAAATCGTCTGCGCAGCATATTGTCTTTATCAGTCGCCTTATGACAAAAGAAATATTCATAGACCGCTACGGTCAAATTGTCCTTTTTCCGCAGAAGCTCTTTCTTTTGTTCTTTCAAAAAGAGGGTCAGGATATCCGCCGCCGTATCGCCCTGCGCGATCCGCTCCGTAAACACGTCGTCCGTCTCGTCCGCCTCCATCTGCAATACTTCCAGCAAAATCTGATCCGTACTCTCAAAATAGAGATACAGACCGCCTCTGCTGATCTCACAGGCTTCCACGATATCCTTCATGGTCACGCTCTGAAAGCCCTTCTCCACAAATACTTTTCTGGCAGTATCCAGTATATACTTCTTTTTCTGCGCTGATTTTTCTCCCATGGTTTCCTCCATTGCCGGAGCGATTTTTCAATCTTTCTCTCCCTGCTAAAAACGTATCCTGAAAAGACCTTACTCCTGCTTCTCCGCCTCTTTGACATTGACTACTCTGGTCTGCACCGGAGCGTCCCAAAAATCCAGATTCGCCTTCATCTTCTTCAATACATGCAGGAAAATGCCTGTCTCCACGGCCTCCGACCACATCCGGCCCTTCGTCATTCCGCCCATCACATATTTGGAGAGGATTCCTTTCAAAACATCCATCTCCTGAATGGTACACTTCTCAATGATCCGAAGCTCCTCCTGCAGCGTACGGATCCTGCAGCGCGAATAAACATATCGGTAATTGCGGTCCATCAGCTTCGTCCGCTGCGCCTCCTTGATAAAGCTCATTAGCGTGCTGTCGTACACCGGAAAAGATATGGAATTTACCTCGACGCCCGACCCGGAATAGCTCTGCTGTACGCTGGTTCCCATCTTGCTCTCCAGCCACGGCAGGTAACGCGCCAATTTCTCCACATCCGGCCGGTATTCATTCACTACCTGCTGTCTGTAAGCGATATCTTCTTTTTCTACCCGTATCTTATCCATGATTCCTCCCTGTCAGAGCAATTTACCGCGATGACAAGCCTGTCATTTTTAATTTTATCATAAATTTCTAAAAAGTACAGTACAAAAAAGGAAACCGTTTTTGTGCAATCTTGTGCAATCTGTTACATTGTTTTTTCGGCGAATACAGGGTAGAATTGACAATAAGACAGCAACGTTTCTACTTAACCTATCCGTGTTCCCATATTTCAACGCAACCTAACTAAAAAAATAATAAGGAGATGAAGATTTGAAGATGAAAATACTCATTTTCACTCTGGGCTTTTTCCCGCTTCTCGCGGTCGGACTGTGCGGTTGCGGCAAAAGCAGGGAAATAACGGAGGTGTCAGTCAACACAGTCGATGACGGTATTCCCAAACTAACACCGATAGATGAAACCGGTTCGCCAATTGATTCTCCGGAAAATGCTGCGCAGGAGACTGCGGAATTGATCGCTCTGGCGGATACCCTCGAAGAGGCGGAAAAGATCGCTGAGCTCTACGGAATCGAGCTGAGCACCTATTCCTACGGCGTAGCTACCTATACGACTGACAAAAATATACAGGAGCTCATAGAGCTGGGCAATGAAAACGGCTACCCCGCATTGTCTCCCAATCATAAACTGGAGCTCTATACGGAACAAGAAAACGAGTAAGCAGCAGAAAGCGAAGGAAAAATGAAAAGAGTAAAGTTATTATCCCTGCTTTTAGCAGGTTCCCTGATGTTTCAGGCGGCAGGAATCGACGCGATGGCGGCAGCGCCCTCCGGGCCTGCTCCTGTCAGTGCGGCTGCAGAAGGCGCTGAAAACGGACTTTCCGAACAGTTTGACGATGGAGATTTGGATGAAATAGCTCCTGACATAGATGAGGATGTTTCCGGTCAGCCTGACGATACTGATCCGGATGAAAAAGCTCCTGATAAAGATGAGGATGTTTCCGGTCTGCCTGACGATGCTGATCCGGATGAAAAAGCTCCTGACATAGATGAGGATGTTTCCGGTCTGCCTGACGATGCTGATGCGGATGAAAAAGCTCCTGAAAAAGATGAAGACGCTTCCGGTCTGCCTGACGATACTGATCCGGATGAAAAAGCTCCTGAAAAAGCTGAGGACACTTCCGGCCAGCCTGACGACAAAGTAACAGAGGGCGATGTCCCCGCTGCAAAAGACGGTGAAAACAGCGAATCCGTATCCGAAAACACCGTATCAGGGAACTCTGTCTCCGAGAATACCGTATCCGAAAATACCGTTTCCGAAAACACGCTCCCCGAAGAAAGTGCGGCGAACATTTTCTCTATCTTTCCCGGGCTGGGTGAAAATTATCAGTTCTCAACGGAGGAACTGGCAGACAAACGCGTACTGGCCTCTCATGTGGGAGACGTCGTAGACATTTCTTCACTGGAAACCGCTACACTCGCAGATTTCAGGGATTCCTCCGACAAATATAAGCCCGGCGAAGTCGTATATCTGGCAGAAACCGCAGAGGAAGCAGAGCGGGTCGCCGCCGCTTTCGGCGGCACACTGGACAGCTATGCCTATGAGGTAGCCGTGATCAGCCTGCCCAAAGAGGCGACTGTGGCTCTGGCTGTCGCTGCCGCGGCGCAGCCGGATATCAAACTGCCTGCCGTATGGCCCAATTACTACCAGTATCTGTACGAAGATACCTACTCGACGGTCAATCCTTCGAAACCTTCCGACCCGGGTTTTTCAAAACAGTGGCAGCACGACTATATCGGCACCCGCTATGCTTGGGCCGCCGGTTATAAGGGACAGGGCGTCAAAATCGCCGTCATCGACACGGGCCTTGATATGGCGCATGAAGACTTGTCAGCCAATGCCCTTCAAGGGAAAAACTTTGTAGGCATCGGCAATAAAACTGCGCCCAATCATAATGTGGACAACCAGACACACGGCACTCATGTGGCTGGCATCATCGCCGCCGATGATAACGGAAAAGGCGGCATCGGCATTGCTCCTGACGCAAAGGTGGCCGGCTACTGCGTCTTTCCTGCAAGCGGAGGCGCTAATACAGCGGACGTCATTCGTGCCATAAAAGCGGCCGTAAAAGACGGCTTCGATATCATCAACATGAGTTTGGGCGGCCCGGGTTACAGCAAACCCTACGAAGACGCAGTCAACGAGGCTTACAACGCCGGCGTAACCGTCTTTGCCGCCGCCGGCAACGAGGATATCAGCGCCAAAGCCTATCCTGCCGGCTTTGCCCACGCCGTCTCCATAGGTGCCGTAGACCAGAACGGCACAAGGGCATCTTTTTCCAATTACGGCGGCAGCCTAAGCTTTTCCTTTCCGGGTGTGAATATTTACTCTACCTACCCAAGCGGCAAAGGAAATTATAGTACGATAAGCGGTACCAGTCAGGCTTCCCCTGCTGCGGCCGGCACGGCGGCGGTCATTCTCTCCGCCCGTGCGGACATCCGCCAAAAGACGGGCAAGGCCAGAGTGAATGCACTCATCTCCGCTATGAAATCTTCCACCACGAAATGCGCCACTTCCGGCATGGGCGCAGGCACGACTTATCTGCCCGGCGTGCTGAAGCTCGCTACAGATACGACAACACCGCAGACGCCGGTCATTGATATTATTGAAAAAACCGGCAGCGGTGCCGCAATCTCCAAAAACGGAAAGGCTTATCTGGCCGACCGCATAGATGTGAAGCTCTCCTGCAAGACTGCCGTAGGCGTCGATATCTACTACACAACGGACGGCAAGACACCCGCCTACAAAAACGGCGCTGTCACAAACCCTGAAAGCACGATGCTTTATCAGCTTGGTCAAAAGATCACACTGACCGGCGCTAAGAGCAAGACCATTAAAGCCATAGCCGTCAACCCGTTTTCCGGCAAGGTAAGCAAAGTGGCTTCCAAAACCGTTACGTTGACACCGATCCCTACGGGGGTGACTGTAACGCCAGCCGGCAATGTAAAAAGAGTAGTCGCCGGCAAAAACCTGAAGTTTACTGCCACCGTCTCACCCGCCTATGCGATTTCAAACAAGGTGCAATGGACTGTGACAACCGCAGCCGGTAAGGCGGCAAATGGCATCAGCGTAGCAGGCGGCACCGTAAAAACAACCGCCAAGGGCGATAAGAAAACCGTCCCGGGAGAATACGTGGTTACCGCCACGGCTGTCGGCAACGACGGTAAAAAATATAACGGTAAAAAAGGTAGTTTTAAATTTACCGTGATCGAATCCTCTGACATTACCAGAGTTGCCTTTATCGATCCGGCAACGAACAAGGCTCCCAAGCCAAAAAGCATAAAAACAAGCGACAGCAAAACAACGGATGCCGACAATCGAATCATTGATCTGGCCGCCTGCCTCTCTGTAACCAGGACAGATGCCGCAACTAAGGTAAAGTCCGATCTTACGGGCGCCCCTGCTCTTGCGGAGGTGGTCTGGTCCAGCAGCAACACCAAAGTTGCCGCAGTTTCTGACGCAGGTGTCATAAAGGCGGTCGCACCCGGAAAAGCTGTCATCAAAGCCACCTCCAACGACGGCGGCAACAAAAGCGCATCCTACAATGTGACAGTCGTACAGCCTGTCACGGGCATTAGCATAAGCGGTCCCAAAAAAGTGGCCGCAGGAAAGAGTATCGCCCTCACCGCCACAGTGAAACCTGCAAATGCCGGCAACAAAAAAGCAGAGTGGTCCGTTGACGGAGATGGCAGCGTAAAGATCAACAAAACAAACGGTAAGATCACCACAACAGCAGGCGCCAGCGGAACCTACACGGTAACGGCCAAAGCGGCCGATCATCTTGGCGCTTCTGACGCGACTTATAAAGTCACGATCGTATCGGGGGCGATCACTAAGATAACGCTCAACGTTACGAAGCTGACGCTGTTCCCTCCTAAGACGAGTGCGGCCGCAGGTGCGACGACAGCTACCCTGACCGCGGATATAACGGGACCGGATAAGTCTCTGGTCACTTGGTCCAGCAGCGCCCCTTCGATCGCCTCCGTAAACCAGAACGGCAAGATCACAGCCAAGGCGCCCGGCAAGGCGACCATCACCTGTGCCGCTGCCGACGGCAGCAACCAGAAGGCCGCCTGTGTCGTTACCGTCTCCATACCTATGTCCAAGCTGGTGATCGGTCCCACCGACGGAAATCTGGACAGCAAAAACAACGCCAATAATGCCTGCGTCGCTGTCGGCAAAAAGATTAAAATGGCCGCCAAATATTACAGCAATTACGGAACGCCCTCTAACAAAGCGATTGATTGGATGATCGTCAGCTACAGCAATAATGCGCTGAAAGATACGGTAAAGATCGATAAGAACGGCACGGTATCTGTCGATAAGAAGCTATCATTGCCCGCCGCCGGCGCTTACGTGACAGTGCGGGCGGCCGCAAAGGATGGCAGCGGGGTAAAATCAAACGACTACCGCATCAATATCAAAAAGAATTACCTGAGCGCCCGCATTGTCTGGTCATCCCAAAACGGCGGCTTCGTCATGCAGGGCTCCACCCAGAAGCTCAAACCGGGAACGAAGGCATGGAATACCGCCAAAAACTGGGAGCTGGTTTCAGACTACTGTACCGCTTCCCTCTCCGGTTCTAAAAACTGTGGATTACAGAAAGTCCGGGGGCTGGCATCCGCTGGCGACCCTACGGTCTATGCACTATACCTTCCTATCCCTACCAAGACGACTACAAAGGATATAACGAGCTGGAATGTCACGAAAGAATGTGAAAAAATGATACTGACAATCAAGTTAAAAGACGGCTCCAATCTCAGCGCCAAACTGACCCTCTATGCGGTGGAGGACCTGCGTAAACATACATACCGCTACTACGTGATAAACTGAATATTTCCCTCTGTTTTAAGGCTTTGTCAGGTCGTCCTTCTCATTGACTTTTCCTGCCAAAAGGCATAAAATAGGAACAGGGTCTTATCAACAAGCAATAAGAGGGGGTATTTCAATGGCTGTAAAAGAATTTCCTGCCGATACACAATTGATTCAGAGCGAACAAACGCAAAACGCCCTGCACGTCATTGCCAAGGGGAGCGTCCGCGCCTCCTTTCCGGGCGGCTCGATTTATCTGAAAAAAGGGGATGTGATTGGTGTCTGCGAGCTATATTACGGCTCCCACTTTATCTCCTATGAAACAGAGGAACCCACCGGGATCGCCTCCTACCCTTGTACGGCTTCGCAGCTTCCCCTGCTGATGCAAAAGAGCGTGGATCTGACCAATATGATCGTCATCTCTTTGTTCCGGCAGTACCGTGAAATATGCGACGCCTATGAATTAATGCATTTTGACTGTGAAAATATCTATCATTACCTGATGGACCGCTATGAGGAATACAAGTCCTTCAGTGTCAAACACGGCTTTACGCCGAGAGCGCTGCCTGATATGGACGATCTGGCACCGCTTACTCTGGAAGATGATGTGGAAAGCTGGATGGACGGTTACTATGAACAATTAAATAAAATGGTCACCGAAAAATCCGCCAAATTCCACAATCCCGACTTTCTTACGGGAGTCGTTCTAAAAGCGGATCAGGATATCCACCGCGTCATTTCCATATGCCGCATTTTCCGCGATTACAAAGCAGAGATCGCAAGCCTGCTGATGAAGGAAAACCGTCTCGACCTGTTTGATCTGTACGCAGGACTTTTATATAAGATCGGAGCGAACAACGAAGATTCCACGCCGCTGATCGCAGCAATCTCCACGATGATGATCCAGCTTGAAGATCTGCCTTCGATCGACAGGGACATGTATCAGCAAAGGATCGCGGAATACCGCGCAAAGCTGGAAACGCTGGGGGATCACCCCGAAGAGGAGACCGCTACGGTGGAAGATGTGCCTGACGTGGAGCATTCCATGGAGACCATCCTCTCCTACTCTGAGATAGGCGTTGAGACTGCCGCTGCCTTTAGAGAGGCTGTCGATAAATTTGCCAAGATGACGGATAAGAACGCCTCCGACGACGCCGCCAGAAAACTGCGGCTTTCGATTTCGAAGCTGTTCTATCAGATCTATGAAAAAGCCTTCCTAAAGAGCTTAAACGACCCGTCCGTTCCCAAGGTGGTAAAGATGTTCTTTAACTTTGGCTATATTGACGAAAATCTGGCCGGTCTGGAAAATGCCGCCTATCTGTATCAGATCGTTGATAAGCTTCCCACCGATCCGAAGCGCAAGGTTTATACGGCCTACGAATGGCTTACCGCCATCTATAAGGGTCAAAAGGAGCCCAGCCGCAACGAATTTGACTCCGACTTCCCTACCTTCCTGCGCGAGCAGAAAATGACAGGCAATATCACTGCCGCGGACGAAGCGCGTATGCAGAACGATACGCGTGAAAAGATGCTCTTTGAGATGCGCAATATGTTCCCTACCGTTAATAAAATCACCTTTGGCCGTGTACTTAGCTTTTGCCCGATCTTTTCGGAGCACAATATCTTAAAGGATCTGGACACATCGCTTGTCTCTGTCGATCAGGTGGAAAACGCCTTTCAAAAGATTCGCGACATCGATTTCAGCGCTTACTACCGCGATGTGATCTACACGAATCCGGAGATCGGCATCGGAAAAGAATCCGTTGCCGTGGAAATCCTTCCCGATATCGTTTTGATGCCCAATATTGGCACCCGCGGCATCGCCTGGCAGGAGATCGAGGGACGCAAGCGCACGACCCCGGCCCGCATGATGGTTTCCATCTTCCAAATGGAAGATTTAACCAATATTTTGGTTCGCCTGACCGGTGATTTCCGCTGGGAAATGTGCAAACGCGTACAGGGCGCCCGCTGGAACGATATTTCAGAAGCGTCTCTCACCAGCGAATACTTCGATTACATCCAGTTTTACCGTAAAAACCGCGACCTGTCCGCTGACGCCAAGGATAAGATCAAGCTCAGCATGCAGAAGGCGAAGAACAGCTATAAGGAGATGTTTATCAGAGACTATGAGGCTTGGATCCTCTATGAGGGAACCGGTTCTCCCAGACTTAACAAGGTGTCCCGCAATATTATTTTCACCTACTGTCCGTTCTCCAAGGAGATCCGCACGAAGCTGATGGCAAACCCGCTCTATAAGGAGACCATGGCCCGCTATGACATCAAGCTGTCGCAGAAGCTCCATCACTACGACAACGTATTCCAGAAGCTGAAAAATACGGGAATCCCGATCCCGAAAGAGCTGCAGGATCAGTACGAATACTTGAAAATGTAAATATGAAAACCCCCGAAGGTTTGTGCCTCCGGGGGCTTTCTTTATTTCTTATCCGTCGTAGAAGGCTTCACTAAGAACAAACTGAGCAGCAGGGCGATGATGTAGAGAACGATCGTAAAGTACAGCACGTTCTGATAGCCGACCGGATTGATCTGTCCGCCGTGTCCGTCGTCTAAAAACTCTCCCGTATTGCTCACGATCAGGGTAGCGATCTGGTTACCGGTAAGACCCGCAAAGGCCCATGCCGAAAGGGTGATACCGTGGATCGCACTGATGCTTCCCATGCCGTAATGATCAGAGAGCAGTGTCGGCACATTGGAGAAACCGCCGCCGTAACCTGCATTCACCATAAAGATCAGCGCCAGCACTAAGATCACCAGCAGGATATTGCCCTCGCCGTTCTTGATGCCGCCCGTCACCATCACGATGCCCGTGAAGGCGATGGAGAGAATGAAGATCAGCTTGTAGATCGTATTTCTGTCTTTCAGATGATCCGCCCATGCGGAGAAGCCCAGACGGCCGCCCGCATTGAAGATCGCGGAAATGGTGGAAATGATACCTACCACGCCGGCAAGGCCGATACATTTCACGATCATCTTCTCCTGAGAGATCAATGCCAGACCGCAGGTGATATTGATGTAGAACATCAGCCAGATACCAATATAGTTGGTGACCGGACGGGTCTTGATGGTATCCATGATACCCTGTCCCTTTTCTTTCTTCTGGGGCTCATGCCAGTCTGCGGGCTTCGCCAGCAGGAGATGACCCACAAACATCATCACAAAGTAGATCGCCGCCAGAATCCAGAACATCTTATAGATACCGCCGTCTCCAAGGTTTGCTAAAAGCGCCTGCATGATGGGGCTCGCAATCGCCTTTGCGCCGCCAAAACCCGCCACCGCAAGGCCTGTCGCAAGGCCCTTCTTGTCCTGAAACCAGAGCATCAGGGTCTTGACCGGAGAAAGATAACCCGTGCCCAGACCGATACCCATGATGAAACCGTAGCAGATGTAAATCCCTACGAGAGCCAGCACGCTTCCCGGATTGTTGCCGCCGTACCAGATAAAGAAACCTGTACCGGCCATGCCCAGCGCAAAGGTGATGGTAGCGATCAGGGACGATTTGTGGATGTCCTTCTCCACTACATTGCCAAGAAATGCCGCCGACATTCCAAGGAAGAAGATAGCGAAACTGAACGCCCACTCCGTAGCAGCCTTGGAAAAGCCTATGTAGTCCGCGATCTCCTGACTGAAAATAGACCAGCAGTACACCGTACCGATACTGAAGTGCAGGAGCAGTGCCGGAATTGCGGCACGCACCCATTTGTTTTGACTTTTCATGTTAAGTACCTGTTATCCTTTCGTTAATATTGAGTCAATCGTCCCGTCAGTGATAACAGGATCTGACCCTCTCACAAAAAACCGTTTGTGACCTCTATCATTCTAAAACAAAATGGCTGGAATTTCAAGATATTTCAAGTCATTCTCATCTGCGGTTATTTCAACACCAGCACCGAGTATCCCGGCAGCACCGCCTTGCCGTCCGTAAAGCTGATCTCCTCCGTTCCCGTTACCAGCGCGCCGCGAATCTCCGTGTCCGCTCCAATATTTTTCCCGTTTAAGGTGATTCCGGTCAGATCGAGTTCTTGCGCCCCCGCTCCCGTCACAAAAATAAGCAAAACTTCCGAACCGTCATAGGTTTTTTTGATGGCGCAGACACTTTCCTTTTTCTCCTCTGTCAAAAAATCTCCCGTCACGACATATTCCGCCTTCCCGCGGGCGATCTCCGGATTCTGATTGCGGATCTTGATGACCTTCTTATAAAATTGGTAAACCGATGCGGCATCCTTTTCCTGCTCTTCGAGGCTTTCAAACTTCATCTTCACGGCGTCCATATCCTTGGGACCGTCGCACATGCCCGCCGCGTCAGGATTCATGCTCCAGTACATAGGCGCGCGCTTATTCTCGTCCTTGCCTGCGCCCTTCATGCCCAGTTCTTCCCCGTAATAGACAAAGGCCGACCCGCTCATAAACAGATTCATAGCCGCCGCCATCTTGGTCTGCGCGGCGGATTCCTCCCCTGCATAATAGCCTGCGCTCCTGCCCATGTCATGATTGGTATAAAAAGGGGCGTCGATATAGTTTTCATTGTAAGCCCCGAAGGTCTCCTCCAAGGAGCTGACAGCCACACCGTACTTCGCCGCGGAACCGCCGTTTAACACCTTGGCAATGATGCCGTCCTTATCCGCAAAGGCAAAGTCAAAGATGCTGTCGATGCCGCTCTCATAGTACTGCGCGTAGTCCGCCATGTCAAGCCACGCTTCCCCTACCAAATAGGCATCCGCTTTCTGAGATTTGACTGTATCAGTCAACCAAGACAAAAAGGCGATATTCGACTGCGGTGCGCCGGAATAATATTCCTTCACCGCATCCAGACGGAAACCGCCCACGCCCATATCCAGCCAATATTTCGTAATTTCAGCAATCTCTGTGCGCAGCGCCTCGCAGTCTAAGTTAAAGTCGGGCATCTCCGACCAGAACTGCGCCTCATAGTACCAATCCGTCCCTTCTACCGCATAGAAACCGCCGCCCTGCTCCTTTGAAAAGTGATAATAGTCGAAATAAGGACAGTCTGCCGCGTCCGGCTCCGCGCCGCCAAGACCTTTCAGATACGTACAGGCTTCCTGAAACCACGGATTCTGCGACGAGCTGTGATTTAACACCAGATCCATAATGACCTTGATGCCCCGTTTGTCGCACTCGGAAAGAAAGGTCTGAAAATCTTCCAGCGTGCCGTATTCCTCGTCGATCCCATAGTAATCCGCCACGTCATACTTATGATAAGTCGGCGAAGGATTCACAGGCATCAGCCAGATGCCGTTACAGCCAAGGTCCGTGTCCGTCGTATCGTCGCCGTCATTGATGTAGTCCAGCTTCGAGATCAAGCCCTGCAAGTCCCCCACGCCGTCGCCGTCACTGTCGCAAAAGGAGTAAACGAACACCTCAAAATATGTCCTGTAGTTGTCGTCGATTATTTGCAGGGGATTATCCTCCCACGCCGCCCGCACAGGTGCCGCGCCCTGCGCTGCATCCGCATTCTCGTCCTGTCCCGCCGCGTCTGCTGCATCCGCATTCTCGTCCTGCGCCGCGCCTTCTGCCGCACTGTCCGCTGTATCCACGCCCGCTGCCTGCTCTCCCGCCGATGCAGACGCGTCCGACGGCGCCGTCCCGCTATTCCCCGTGCCGCAGCCGCTAAGCAGCAGGACCGCCGCCATGATTCCTGCAAGAACCCTTATATTCCCACACTTCATTTTTTCTCTCCTTAATATCTTTATTAGGTTATGTAAACCTCTCTCACAGAAACAAGCTGCACTAATATAGTACAGCTTGCCATCCCTATTTCCATCATAATCTTCCCGCGCGGACGGGACTTCATATCTCAAGGAGCCCCTCAAAACACGTCAGCACTTGACCGTTTATACTCGCAAATCCGCGCTTGCGCGCTCTACATCCGATTTCATCGGATATTTGCTCGTTATCCGCGCCGAAAAACAAATGCCGCTTCGCGTCGCTTGTTTTTCTTTTGCGCTGGATATTTTGTGGAGCGAGAGCGCGGCGACGGAGATATGAAGTTCCGGCCGCGCCGCAATACAATTGCATTTTCTCCTTACCCTTTGACAGAACCGCCCGTAATACCCTCTACATAGAACTTCTGCATGATCACGAACAGAGCCGAGATCGGGATGGCGATGACCACGCCGCCCGCGCAGAATACCGAGAAGTATTTATTGATCATGGACTTACCAAGCATATTGAACAGTCCGATCGCCACCGTCCAGTCCGTCGCCACGCCGGAGTTTAACATCAGCTTCGCAAACACGAAGTCCGCCCACGGCGCGAGGAACGCATTGATGACCGTGTAGACGATGATGGGCTTGGAGAGCGGGATGATGATCCTGAAAAAGATCGTCGCCTGAGAAGCGCCCTCCAGCTTCGCCGCCTCACTCAAGGAAGTAGAGATCGTATCCATAAAGCCCTTACAGATCAGGTACCCAAGTCCCGCACCTGCGGAATACACGATGATCATGCCCAGATGGCTGTTGGTCAGTCCCATGGTCTTTAAGATAAAGTAGATCGCGATCATGGACAGCACGCCGGGGAACATGTTGAGGATGATCGAAAAGCTCATTAGCCCTTTTCTGCCCGGAAAGCGTGTCTTACTCATGGTGTAAGATACCATCAACACGAGAATCGTGGAAATGATGCAGGAAAACGCCGCAATCACAAAGGTGTTCCAGAACCATCTCGGATACTGCACGATGGAATCCGGCCGCAGGAAAAGCTGCGCGTAATTATCAAGCGTCCATGTCTCCGGAAAGAAATGAGAAGTGTTGATCCCCTTGTAGCCGCTAAACGACGTAACAAACAGCCAAAGGATCGGGATCAGCCAAACCACGGACAGAAAAAGCAAAACCAGATGTCTTATGATAGATTTGATCGTCTTTTTCATTATTGAAACTCCTCCTCCTTATCTCCTTTGATGGTTCTGGTAAAGGTCACCAGAGTGAACGCCGCACAGATGATAAATACAATGATACCGATTACGGACGCCATCTTGTAGTTGTAATATTCGTTCGTCAATCTGAACAGCCATGTGACGAGCAGGTCGATCTCCTTTGCATTGGAGTTTGCAAGGAGCTGGTCGCTTGTGACGAACACATCCTGCGTGAGCAAGTAGATGACATTGAAGTTGTTGATATTCTTAACGAAATCGGTGATCAGGCTCGGCCCCGTCACGAAGAGCATGTAAGGCATCGTGATCTTGATAAAGATCTGCAGCGGGTTTGCACCGTCGATGCGCGCGCTCTCGATCTGATCCTCCGGAATATTCATCAAAACACCCGTCGCTACCAGCATCTGGTAGGGGATACCGATCCAGATATTGATGATGACGATCATCACCTTCGCCCAGCCGGGATTCGTCAAAAACGGAATGTAGCTTAAATTAGAAGGAACCAGCCCAATGTTCTTCAAAAAGTCCGTAAAGCCAACGCTTGTACAGAATGTATTGACGATTCCGTTGTCCGCAAAGAAGCTTCGCACCAAAAGCAGGGTCACGAACTGAGGGACCGCGATCGAGATGATGAAGAGTGTTCTCCACAGCTTCGGCAGCTTAGTGCGCTTGTCGTTGATGAATTTCGCCATCAGGATACCGCCGATGTAGGTGGTAAAGGTAGCAAGTACCGCCCACTCCAGCGTCCAAATGAGAATCTTCTTAAAAGAATAACCGAAAGTAACCGTCACGGAACTGGTGAACAGATTCTTAAAGTTGTTCCACCCCACCCAGGTAAAGAGGGCGTTCGGCGGCATGTGCTGCTGATCGTAATTGGTGAATGCCACCGCGATCAACACCAGTATCGGCAGTATGTTCATGATGATGATACCGATCGCCGGCAGCGTCAGCAGCGTAATATGGAATTTTTCATTAAACATCGTCCGCACATCTTCGCCAAAGGTATTGATATGCTGCCCGTTCTCCTTCTTCAGCTGCAGACGATATACCGCTTTCAAGTTTGAAATATAGAACACTGCAAAAACAAAAATGATAAATAACGAAATAATGGAATTTAACAGGATCAGGAAAGAGTTATCATAGTCATTGACCGTGCTGGTCATAGTCAGCGGATCAAAGACCTGCTCAAACTGCACCGTACCCAGCGTCCCGAACTTGGCAAGGTTAGGCGCCGCATAGCCGACGCAGAGTACCACAAACAGTACTTCCACCAGACACATGATGATACCGTTGATCACCTGTTTCCTCGCAAAATAACCCGCCCCCATCAGGACCGTCGACAGCTTCACCCAGATATCCCCCTTGGCAACGGCCGTCCCCAGATCCTTAAAATATTTTCCCACTGCATTCAATCCGTTCTTCATATACCGAACCTCCATATCAGAATGTCAGAAAATACCTTCTCACGCTCATAAATATTGCATTACGATTGATGGAACACAGAGGGCGGATGAAGGTACACCCGCCCTCTGGAATCTAAATAACTATTATTCTATCGGTGCCGTAATACCCTCAACCGTGGTATCTAACAGCGTCTGCAGATCCGTTCCGTCAGGATTGCCGGATGCAAGGATCTGACCAAGCGTCTCAGCCGGAGACCAGAAGTTGCCGCCTACACGCTGAGGCGTAGCGTAAGCTGCCTGCTCAGCCAAAGCTGCGATCGCGGGATTAGACTGTACCGCATCGGAAGCTGCTGCCGCGCTGTTTGCAGGGCCAAGGCCTCTCGCTTCAAATCTTCCCTTCTGGGATTCCTCGTTGGTTAAGAACTCAGCAAGGAGCATTGCCCAGCCAAGGTTCTTGGAGTGAGGATTGACACCGATCAGCTTGTAACCGGAGTAAGAGGACATCTGGCAATCCTTACCAGCCACCTTAAAGGTGGGAAGCTTGGTCGCCGCATAGTTGTCGCCCCATGCCGTCTGTGCCGTCTCTGCTCTCCATGTACCGTTCACGCAGGCAACGACATTGCCTTCTGCGATCTGGGTAGCCATATCCTCATCGCCCATATCTACAAACACACCGGAAGAAGTCAGGTCAAGGATCGCCTGCGCTACATCCGTGCCGCCCGCCGCGTTCCATGTACAGGTGTTGGAACCGTCAGCATTCAGGGTAAGATCTAAGCCTGCGCCCTCGAAGAAAGCGTAAATATACCAGCCATTAGAGATATCCATTGCGATCTTCTTGCCGGCCGCATCCGCTACCTCGATCATCTTCTCCAAAGACTTCACGTCATCCGCCGTAAATACGGACGAATCATAGAACATGAAATAACCGTTATCCGCCGTCATCGGGTAAGCGTAAAGCTTGCCGTCCACGCTCGCCGCATCAAGTGAACCTGCTACATTGGAAGCAGCCACATCATAGGTGTAGTTTGCTACCACTTCCTGCAGAGCGCCTGCCTGCACCAGATCGTTGATCTGATCATCCGCAAAAGCGTAAACATCCGCAGCCGCCTCTACGTCCGTCAGGACCGTATCCTTTGCGGTAGACTCGGACTCAGCGCCCAGCGTGATCTCGAAAGTCACGTCAGAATAGAGTGCCTTAAAGTCATCCAGTAACTTGGTGGTATAATCCTGATCCTCCTCGGATGCCCATACAGTCATGGTAACCGGACCGGTGGTATTTGCGATCAAAGTCGAGATCGCATCGCTCGCTGCCGGAGCCTCCGCCGCAGGAGCCTCGTCTGCTGCGGGCGTCTCAGCCGCAGGTGTCTCAGCCGCAGGAGTTTCCGCTGCGGGTGTCTCAGCCGCAGGCGCCTGCTGTGCGGGCGTCTCAGCAGCGCTGTTGCCGCAGCCTGCCAGAGCGCCGGCCGTCATCGCAGCAGCAAGTAGTGTTGCCAATACTTTCTTCTTCATAATTTCCTCTCTTTCCGACCTTTATGCGTTATCTGCACAGGGTCTGATACTTTAAGTTATTGTTTTTATATAAAATGCGATCCCGCATTTCATATTATTAGGTAGTCAGAGGTTTTATATCCTATAGTTATAGGATA
>DKUU01000036.1:41879-93427 GCA_002490835.1 Lachnospiraceae bacterium UBA7196
TATCCTATAACTATAGGATATAAAGAAATGCCTAGGCATTTCTGACAATTTTTGGGACATTTTTAGTTTGTACGATTACTGTATCATTTTTTGTCTGAACTTGTCAATATGGAAATCGTTTTCTTTCGCTTTGGGAGCGGATTTCAGACTTTTCACTCCCCATATGAATAATTTACCACTTCCCAATTACCTTTGTCAATAGGGAAATCGTTTTCTTTTGCTCTGGGAGCGGATTTCAGGATTTATGGTCCCGGATGACCGCCAGCGCAGGCAAGGCGTTCCCTTCATAGTCAAAAAGCGCCTGATTCGCCCACTCGTTTCCGCAGGGTCCCTGCTCTCCAATAAAGCGCAAGGCATCCTCATTGGCCCATCCACAACCCGGAACAGGTATCCATGCCGGTTCCCAGTAGAAAAAGCCTCTGCCCTTTCCATCCGGCACCTGATCGATCACGGTAAGGAGCGCCTTCATGAAATCCGACTGCCCTTCCTTTGTCATCGGAAAGGGGACCTTCGCTACCAGCTCCGGCCTCGTAGCATAGCCCTTACGCTTTTCGGGCGCCAGCTTTTCATACTTCCCGTAGTCTTCCATGCTAAAGCCCATGGATACTTCCGCGATCACCAGATCCTTACCGTAGCGCAGCGCCAGATCGTTCATGTTGTTCTGCAGATCGGCGAGCGTCCCGTGCCAGAACGGATAATAGGATAGCCCTATGATCTGAAAATCATCCTCGCCCCGCTCCAGATAATGATCGAACCAATCCTGATAGAGCGCGTTGTTGCCTCCGTTGTCCAGATGAAGCATGACGGGTATCTCAGAATCTACAGAACGCACGCCCCGGATCCCCGCGCGGACGAAACGCGCCAAATTGTCGTAATTACCGCACTCCAGAAGCTTTCCCAGAGGCCAGAGCGTGCCGTTTGAAAGCTCGTTTCCCACCTGCACCAGTTCCGGCAGGACGCCTGCTTTCTCCATCTCTAAAAGACATTCGCGGGTAAAATTATAGACCGCTTCGGTCAATCCGTCCGCATCCAACCCCCGCCACGCCTTTGGCACCTGCTGTTTTCCGGGATCCGCCCAGAAATCGCTGTAATGGAAGTCCAAAAGCACCTCCATGCCCTGCGCTTTCGCGCGCTTCGCCAGCTCAATGTCCGTTTTCAGATCATTCGTACCCGCCCCGTAAGGCGTACCGTCCTCCGCGTAAGGGTCGTTCCACAGCCGCAACCGCACCGCGTTTGCGCCGTAACTTTTCAGGATCTCAAACACATCCTTCTCCACGCCTTGATCGTAAAACTTCCCACCGTGGGCCTCGACCTCTTTTATTGTTGATATATCCATACCCTTGTAATATTTCATGTAACTTCTCCCGTTTTTCTTCTCTTTCACGAAGTAGATCTTCTTATCTAAATTATGCAAACAGGTACGCAGTCATCGCCGGGCAGCGTGCGCCAAATGCCCTTTTGCGTCCTGCGCAGGAATATGAGATTTTCTTAATGTTCCGTCAACTTCCAGAGATTTCGGGACACGGATGTCCCGAAAAGCCCGCAGCGCGCCCGGACGGCGCGTAAAGGGCAGTCTCGTCCATTTTCAAAACGCTGCCGGAACATTTTAGAAAATCCATGTTATGGAGCCGGCGTGAAAGGGCATTTGGCGCACGCTGCCCTCTCAGCCTATACTTCATGTTTAGTCAAAATCAAACTTCGTAAACCGCTTCATCGCATCCTTATACCGGAACCGCACCAGCTCGTTCTTTTCCAGCACATCCTCCTCCGTCCCCACATACTGACAGCGGATGCAGTGGAACTCCTTCTTATCTTTATCATAGAACATATCAATATCCAGATCTCTCATAAAGCAGGAGGGACATCTGTAATTTAATTTGCCTTTGCCAGATTGAGCCATGTCGCAAATACCTCCTTATCCTTTAATTTGGTCGTATAGCCTAAGGTGAACATCGGAGAGAATGCGTAACCCTCCCTGATATAGCCCACCGCGTCCTTTTTCTCGCAGCTTAAGGAAACTTTCGTCTCAATCTGCGGCACCACCGCCACAGCCTCCGTCGCACCGGGCATCTGCGCCTCGCGGCACTTGTAAGCGTAGTCGATCTTCTCGGTGTTATTTCCGTCAGTCACGGAAAGGGTAATCCCCGTCATGTCCTCGGAATACTCCGTGGTGCCGTAGCAGGCCACCATGTACTCGTTGATCTCCACTTCCGCATTCGGGTCGCTCATCGAAAGGATATTTCTCTCGATCTTGATATTGGAGCTTCCCTCTTCAAAATACAGTTTCGTCTGCAGCTTAACCGTCAGATCGTAAAACTCGATGTCCACGGGATCGAGCGTAAGGATCCTCGTATTGCCCTCCTGTGAGAAATGCGCCTTCGTCCTGCACAGGCAAAGGTCTACCTCCTCGCCGTTATGCACAAGCTTCGCGCTCCTGACCGTGCCTTCGCCCGCATAATGCGTAAAGTAACCCGCGCGATACTTCTCCTGAATCAGGAAGGGATAGGAAGCGTCCGTCACATGTTTCGTGCCGATACCTACCGGCCAGTAAAGCTTCGCCGCATAGGGACGCAGATCCACGATCGCGCCACCCTGATCCATGTTTGCGCAGACCCTCATATAAGGATCGCAGTACCAGAAAAGCTGTTTGTCCGACCCGTAAAGGATATCGCGCCACAGCGCGCATTCCGGCTCCGTCAGCCTTCTGTTTGCGCGGAAGTAATCGGCAAACTCCGCCATCGTCATGTCGTCGAGTTTCCCTTCCTTCTTAAGCTGACCATAGTAGGCCATGCCGTCCTCATAAGATTTCAGGAGAAGCTCGTAAGGGGCTTCCCAGCGGCCCATTTTATTCATCCAGCCGGGGCCGACGAACATCATATTGTACGCGTAGCCGTTGTTGTACTTCGCGAGCGCCCGGAACTGGTCTATCAGATTGTACATATAAGGGTATTCCCATGTTTTGCTGTCATAACACATACTGCGCAGAACATTTTGCGGATGCGTCCCAAAATTAGAGCCGTTTCCGTCGTAGCAGGCAATCAGGTCTCGGGAAAGGTGCGGGATCGCCACGATGCCGGAATCCTCTTCCTCGTTCGCCGCCGGCGCGTGTACATTCTGTTTACTGGGGATCCATGGTGCCCAGGGACCGCCGTCCATAAAGGTATACCATGAATTATTGCAGGTATGGTAAGCCTTGGGGCCTTCTTCCCAGCAGGTCGCCACGGCGCACTTCACCGAAGGGTACTTTTCCTTGATATAATTCACCAGATCCGCATCTAAATAGTAGGAACCCGTGGACTCCGGATAGAAGCCGAAGCGGTCCTTAAATTTGCCAAACACATCGTCCACGATGGATTTTTTGTCCTCCATCGAGAACATCCAGATACAGAAATCCTTTGTCTTGTACTTCTCACGAAACTCCTCACAGGGAAGTCCCAAGAGCGACAGCGCGATCTCGTCGCCGTACTTCTCGTGATCCTCCTTCGCCAGCGCCACCGCTTCGTCATTGAACAAAGAAGCGTACGTCATCTGGATCGTCGTCTTCAAGCCGTTCTTGTGCGCAATCGACTGCTGGGTCTTAAAGATATCCAGCGATTCCGTCAAAAGCTCCTTTCTTCCGATATCCTCCTCTTTGCCGTGTCCGGTCACCTTCTCCGCGTACTCAGGCACCATCTCCGGCCGGTGGATAATGTTGACAATAAACTTATCCATGTTGTCCTGCCCTCCGTTTCCTTTCTTATTTTCTTAGTTTTCTCATTATGGCTTCTTAATTTCTTTGCTGATCTTCATCCGCTTTTCTTTTTGTTCCTTCATTTACGTCTTTGTTTCCGGATTTTTCTTTACCTTTTATCTGTTTCTTACATTATTCCCTGATTCAGTCCTTTACCCCTTGCGTCGTCTTGTATTTGTTCCTTTTTCCTTATTTTTACTTTCATGCTGTTTTTCTTTTATTTGTAATTGGTAGTTTTGACTTTGCGCAATCGGTTGCTCATATGGATAGCATAGCAAATTGTACATAACCTGTCAACGTGTTTTTGAAAAAAATGGAAATCTTTTCAGAGCGTGATCGAAATGCACTGCTGTCTGATCGCAAAGGCCTCAAAATAGCGGTTTTCCATAGGAATCCACTCTTCGACAAATCGCCGATACCGTTCCCTGCCGTTCCTTGCCAGAAGGCGTTTTCGCTGTACTTCGGGGGACGCTTCTACGAAGAAACGCGCTTGATAGACATCTCCGAAATAGGGGTGACAGCTATAAGCTCCCTCAACGATATTCAGCCTGCATACCGGAACCCGCACCGGTTCTCCAAACGCCATCGTGCTGCAGAGAAACGGACGATAAAAAAAGCCGCCCCCGTCCGCAAGGCGCAAAAGCACTTCCGTCTGAAATCTCTCGTAATCCACATTCCCGCCGGGTTCCTCGTACCGCTCCTTTGTGCGCTGTTCCGGCTGTAAAAAGAAATCGTCCATATGGAAAAGGTTGCATGCGTACTTTTCCGCCAGCGCCTCTCCCAGCGTGGATTTTCCGCCGCCGCAGACGCCGTCTATGGCAATAATGACTATATCAGTCAATGTATTCTCCGCCAACGCCCGCTCTACAACATCGCAGACGATGGGCGGAATCTTATTCATCCCGCAGGACGCCCGCCCGCGTGAGCGCCATCATAATAACAGGGATCAGTACAATCTGCAGGATAATGCCCGGTATCGCATTAAGGAACGCGCCGGATAAAAAGATCTGTGCGGAAAAACCTTTACCCGCCATACCGTAGAGCGGGATGCCGACAATGCCCCACGCGACCCTACCGGCGATCATCGCGCACAAAAGGCTCACATAGAGATAGGGCGTTTTCTTGGGCAGCTTCTTATACAAAAGCCCCGTCACCAGCCCGTAAACGGCCAGTTCCACCGCCATTGCTGCCGCGGTAGGCATAAACGGGGGCATCCCAAAGAGGGTGCTTCTTAAAAGCGGCGTCACCAGCCCCACCGCCAGCCCATACTGCCAGCCGCAGATAAAGCCGCACAGCAGCACCGGAATATGCATCGGCAGGAGCATATTGCCGATCTGCTGAATCTGTCCCGTCAAAAAGGGCAGTACGATACCCAATGCCAAAAAAAACGCCGATACAACCAGTTTCTTTGTCTGTCTCACATTATCCTCCCTGCCAAACCGGCCACCACTTTGTCACTCACTATTTCATACGGGATATCGCATTCCCGTTACGCTTGTTTTGTTGAATCCCGCATCCGCACCTCATAGTCCAGCAGCGTCCGCCGTTCCACCTCTTCCCCCTCCAACATGGCAAGCAGCGTCTCGCAGGCCTTCTGTCCCAGTTCCTCCACATCGAAGCGGATAGAAGTAACGGAAGGGTTTCTGTATTCCAAAATCGTACTGTCATAAAAAGACGCCACCTGTACCTGTTCCGGCACAGCGATCTGTCTCATCTGTAAAGCATTCAACACACAGCCGCAGAGAAAATCATCCATACAGACGATGCACTCCGTCCCGTCCGCAAGAAGCTGCTCCACGATCCCCTGCACCTGCACATCGTCCACCACATTCATAAAAACCTTCCTGTCAGCTTTCCGCCCCCCGTTTCCGGCAAACGCGTCTTCAAACCCCCGTCGTCTGTTCCCCGTAACAATGTGGCTCTCATCGCTGCCGATAAGAGCTATCTTTCGAATGCCGCTTAATAAAAGCTTCTCCGTCAATTCCCTGCAGGCGCTCCGATGGTCATTGTCGATCTGTATGACCCGCTCGTCAGCAGCGCTGCCGATTACCACAAAAGGCACCTCCTTTTGCAGCAGATACTTCATGGGCTTGTCATTGGCAAGCGTTCTCGTAAGGATCGCCCCGTCGATCTTGCGGTTCGTCACTACACGCTTGAGCTGGCTTGTATTTTCCGCCGTCACCATGGAAAGCAGCACGTCATACCCGCGGGCGGAAGCTACCCTGCTGATGCCCAGCATACACTTCTGGAAAAAAGGAAGTTCCACCACATTGTAATCCCCCGGCAGCACCACGCCCAGATTAAATGTCTTGTGCTGCGCCAGCCCTCTGGCGATCACATTGGGGCGGTAATTGTGTTCCTCGATATAGGAAAGTACCCGTTTCCTCGTCTTTTCGCCGATCCTGCCCTTGCCGGAGATTGCCCGCGATATCGTAGTTTTGGAGACTCCCAGCTCCTCGGCAATATCCCCGATGGTCAGATTTTTATCCTCCATAGTTTCCTCCGGTTTCAGATACTTTGACGGTTCCTGTCACAGCCTTACACCTGATAAGCGCTCAGTTCACCATTCATCTGCGAGATCGCCGATGACGCATCCTCCGTCGCCGTCTCAATGCTCTTTATTTCCTCGTCCATGGACACCAGAATCTCCGACAGGCGGACGATCTCCGTACTGTTATCCTCGGACGCTTTCCCCACCGAGGCCATCGCGTCTTTGCTTTCCTCTAATGCCTTCGCATACTGCTTCATATCCTTTTGCAGCCCTTCCATAGAAACCCGGATCGTCTCCGAGCGTTCCGTAAAGTTCCCGGAAGTATCGCCAAACCGATGATAATCCGCCGTGACTTCCTCCTGTAAAAAGCGAAGCATCCTGTCCGCCAGCTCATTCAGGCCCTGAATCGCGTCCACCACATCCTTGCTCATCTTCTGAATCTCATTGGCGGCATCGTTCGTGTTGCCCGCAAGCGTACCGATCTCTTCCGCCACCACGGCAAAACCTTTCCCGGCTTCTCCGGCTCTCGCCGCCTCTATGGAAGCATTCAGGGCAAGGAGGTTGGTCTGCCCCGATATGCCAAGGATTGTCTCCGAAAGCTCTCTGATCCGCAGCACCGCTTCACCCTTTTTCCGCTCGTCCACAAGGGCTTTGGACATTTGGGCCACATTATCACCAATCCGGTCAGACGATGCCTGTGCCGTATTGCTAAGTTCCACCGAAGAGGTATTGATCTCCTGCAGACGGGCCGTATTCTCGTCCATGACATCCACTATATTCTGTACATTCCTGTAAACAAAATCTACCTCTTCCCCGACTGTATTCACGGAAGCCGCGATTTCTTCGGATGATGCCACCATGGAATGAATCGCGTCATTGATGCCTGCGATCCGCGAAACCGCGCCTGAGACATACTCATTTATATTTTCCATCTTTGTCCCGACGCTGTCCGTTCCCTCCTTGATCTGCCGGACCGTATTCCCGGTCTTTTGAAGAAGGCTGTTCAAGCTGTTTCCGATCACCTCCAGCTCATCCCCGGAATGGATATCGAGCACCTTTGTCAAATCACCGTCATCGGAGGCAACTTCCAGAATCTTATCGTTGACCTTCTGAAAATTGCGCCTCATCTTGACAGAAACGGCAAAGGCTGCCGCCACCGCAAAAACTACGGCGATCCCCACGGCAATCAGGATATTGCGAATAAGAACGGCGAGCGACGCCCGGATAGAAGACGCCTGATAATCAACCGCCACAATGCCTGCCGCGCTGCCATTCACCATAATCGGCGCGTATCCGCTGTAAAAGGTGCCCCACTCATCGGTAACGGGGGTTGCCGTCACGGTCGCGCTGCCTTTCATCGCCTCAAACATTTCAGTCTCCGCCGCATAGTCCTCGGCATACTCGCCCGGATCCTCCGGATCTGTGTCCACCACGAACTGAAAATTATCGCCATCCTTTGGCATCAGCGTATAAATATATTCCACGGAATCGCCCACAAGGAAAAAACTCAGGCTGTCCTTGACCGCGGCAAGCGCTTCTTCATCCCCTTCCATCGCCCTGACAAAAGCCTCGCCGTCCACATTTTCCGCAGCAATGACCGCGATCTCTTTCACATTATCCTTCGTTTTCTTTTCTAAAAAGCTGCTCATATTCGTATAGGCGACGCCGCCCACGATCAGGGCCACGATAAGAGCCGCTCCCAGAATAAAGAGAAAGAGCTGCGATGCGATGCTGATTTTTTTTGTTTTCATACTCCCGTTTTCTCCTCCGGTAAAATCTTGGGTTACAATCTATTTCATTATACTGGAAAAGGAGGAAAAAGGAAATAGGTTTTTGCCGATCCGGTCAGTCCTGCCGCCTTTTCCAAAATATTATGGATATAAAAGAAGTCACCACGGCAGACTATTTTCCACACAAACCGCCCCATACCCCACCCGTGCATCCGGATACGCTGCCACGCCCCGGATCGGCCTCGCTCCCTTCCTCAGATACGCCTTTACCTTCTCCCCATACAAATAAGGGTCATTCCCCAAAACGATCCCCCACTGCATGAGCAGGGCGGCGGCCCCAGTCACGAAGGGCGCGGCAAAGGACGTCCCCGTAACCGACGCATAGCCGCCGTCCCTGTCAGGCGCAATCACGCCCACGCCCGGCGCCACCAGATCAGGTTTCACAAAAGCGTCCGAAGTACGGCTGTTCACCTGCTCCTGATAAAGATAACCCCTGCCAGAAAAATCAGCATAGGCCTCGTACACCGGATCGTAAGCGCCCACGGTAATCACACCGGCCGCCGTGGAAGGAATGGTAAGCGTCACATCCGGTGTCGGACGGACAAAACGGGTATCGGCACTTCGCACGACACCGGAAGGTAAATAGAAGGTATAGTTTCCCGTAACCACCCGCAGGGGACGCAGACGAAAGGTCCACACTCCCGACTCCAAATAGCTGCTCCCCGCCGCCGGCAGAAAATCAAAATAGAGTTCCTGACTCGTCATATAGGGTGCCGGTTCGCCGTTATAGAAGAGGATCTGCGTCTGTCCCAGCCGATATGTTTGTTTACCGGGTTGGTCAGTATCCGCCACAAAGAGTTCTCCAGAAGGTGACACTACTGTCACCAGATAGCGGTCGGAATACTCCTTCCAAAGCTGGATATTGAGGCCGCTTTCATAGGCCCCTACTGTCATTTCCACGATTGCTCCCTGTTCGGTGACAGCTGCGTCATTTGTATTGACTATTTCGGTCACTCGCGTGTCCGTCTGATTTGTCCGCAGACCGCCTCCCGTATATCCCGTATAGGTCCCATCCATCCGCAGACTGCCGCCCACATGTCCCCCGGAAGCCCCCTCGTTGCCGCTGCCCACGCAGACGACCGTCCTGCCGATCTCCGAGATATTGTCAAGAAAGCGTTCCAGAAGAGAAGAGCCGTTGTGCGCGCCGTAGGTATTACCAAAGCTTAGATTAACAGCCAGCGGCATCTCCAGCTCCAGCGCCTTATTGACCGTATAGGTCAAAGCACGCATTAGCTCCGTCGTGCGGGGAAAAGAATCTGCCCTCGGCATGCCCAGCCTCACGATCAACAGGTCGCTCTCTCTGGCAACGCCCGCATAGGCCGCCCCTTGTTCTCCCCCGTTTCCCGCGGCGATCCCCGCCACCGCCGTGCCATGTCCGCTGGTGTCGATGCTGGGGACAAGCTGCAGTGCCGCCTGCCTGCTGCCCGCTGCAAGCGCAGCGTCAATCTCCTGCGCGCTAAACTCTCTGCCCAGCACCTGATCCCAGAGGAAGCGTATTCTTGTGGTGCCGTCCGGCTTCCTGAAATCGTCGTTCCAATAACTGATGCCGGAATCGATGACCGCAACCAGCACGCCCTGACCCGAAAGCTCCCTGTACAGGGCGCTTCCCGGCGCAAAGCAGGAAGCCGTCTGCCCTTGCAGATCGGAAAAAAAGAGGCGTTTGGGCTTCTCCACATACTCGATCTGTTCGATCTGTGCCAGACTCTCCATCTGCGTTTCGGGAACCGTCAGGATTGCGTATCCGGCGATCAACTCCTCCACGCGGATGCCAAGGTCTGTCAGTCTCTCCAAAGACCCGTGATACTTGACGATCACCTCCCATGTTTTTTCTATCTCATCATAGCCGACATTCAGCTCCAGCGAACGCGCTCTCTCCGCCGGCGCAGTATCTAACGCCAGATTCAGCAGGTTTTCATTCTTCTGCGAGTCCATCCTACTCCCCATTCCGGAGCATTTGCGCGACAGACAACGCAGGCTCCGTCCAAATCACTTTATCCTTACCTTTATCATATGATGGGAATAAGACAATTGCGAACCCATGTGTCAGATTTATTTTTGAAATGCAAAATTTATTTCGTAATTGCAAAATTTATAATTTATTTGTCAAATATACTTGACATTCTATTTCAAACGTGCTACCCTGATGATACATCGTAACCAGAAGGCAGCGGGATCAAACCCGGCATCCCGCAAAAAAACGAATCGATCTGCCAGCAAAGACAGCGCAAGACTTTTCGGGAAAGGAATGTATCCGCCGATATGAAAAACTTAAAACTGAAACTTGCACGCATGGAAAAGGATCTTTCCCAGACCGATCTGGCGAAACGGGTCGGCGTCACCAGACAGACTATCGGCATGGTGGAAGCGGGAGACTATAACCCCACACTCAATCTGTGTATCCAAATCTGTAAGGCGCTCGACAAGACATTAAACGACCTGTTCTGGGAAGAGGAATGCGACTAAGCAGGACAAAAAACGACCTGTTTCAAAAAAACACCGAAACCAGACCGGAAATAATCTGTTTTGGAAGCAAAGCGGACGGCACCGGACATGATATGACCTGTTTTGTAAGACGGAAACCGGTTAAACTTACCGTGAACCTGCTTACCGGACAGAAAACGTTCTGAATGGAGGAGCATAGAAATGAAATGGTTTAACAGAAAAAATAATCTGGATGAAATGCAGGAATTAAAACTTTTGAAAATTGAGAGCAAAGGATTCTGGCTGGGCTTCTTTGGTCTGTTTGCGGCTATTCTGGTACAGATTGCCCTGTACGGGTCGGAATTTGCAGATCGCGCGGCTGGGGAATTTATCGTTTTTCTGGGTATGGGAATTTATCTGATCGGCGGTTGCCTGAAAAACGGCATCTGGGACAGACACCTGCAGGCGACTCCGGCTGTCAACATCGGCTGCAGCCTTCTTGCCGCTGCACTGGCAGGTCTGTTCAACGCCGTTATGTCTTATCGGGAATATCATAAAATCGGCGGCGCATTTGCTGTCTTTGTTGCCTACTTCTTTATGCTCGGCACATTGCTTTCCGTCATAATGTGCGCCTGTTCCGCCCTCTATAAACGGAGAAGGAGACAGCTTGAAGCGGAAGACCGCGATGAAAGTCTGTCATCCGCCGGCGGCAATCAGGATAGCGCAAAGCAAGAATAATAGTTTTTCAGTTAACACATTATCGGTAATAAGTATATTATTACATAAAAAGAATTCTTATGAAAAGAGGAGAAAAACATGAACACACAAGATTACAAAGCTTACAAAAAGGATTTTTCAAGCATCGGCATCCGTATGCTCATCAGCACGGTCATCGTTCTGGCACTGCAGACCGGCGCATCCGTGATTGCAATCGCACTCTTTCCAGAGTTGCAGGGTAATTTTACGATCCTGCTGGTCGTGACCATGGTGCCGCTGTACCTCATTGCCTTTCCGATCAGCTTCGCTCTGATACGGGACAAAAATGCGCCTGCCATTGAGAAACATTCCATGACAGTCGGACAGCTCATCATCGCCTTTATGATGCTCTACGGCCTTATGATCGTCGGCAACCTGATCGGTCTTGGCTTCACTGCCGGCATCAGTGTCATCAAAGGCTCCCCCGTACAGAATGCGCTTGTCAATGTAATCACCAGCGGCTCCATTTGGATCACAGCCATCTTTACGGTACTGTGCGCACCCGTTTTTGAAGAATATCTGTTCCGCAAACTGATCTGCGACAGAACCGTCAAGTACGGGGAAGGCGTTGCCGTGGTGCTCTCCGGCCTGCTGTTTGGCCTGTTCCACATGAACTTTAACCAGTTTTTCTACGCTTTCTTTCTGGGGTGCTTTTTAGCCTTCCTCTATGTGAAGACCGGCAACCTCAAATATACGATCCTGCTGCACATCGTTCTGAACTTCCTCGGAAGCGTTGTGGGTGCCCTCATCATGACCATGGATCAGAGCGATCCCCTGATGATGATCATCATGGTCTGCTACTCCCTGTGCATTTACGGAATCGCGATCGCAGGCATCGTATTGCTCATCGTGAAGCGCCGTAAGTTGACTCTGAAACAGGGCGGGATTGTGATCGAAAAAGGTCAGCGTTTCAAGACCGTGATCCTGAACGTCGGTATGATCCTCTACTGCCTCGTTCTCTTCGTAATCATGATCGTGCAAGCGTTCTTTATGTAACATACGTAAATTAGCGTGCCTTAATAATTGCCCTCAAACAATATTATCGCAAAAAGGTCATTTCTGCTTATAACAAAATGTTGACATTGTCTCCTTAATATAGGAAAATCGTATCAGATTATCTGATTGAGGAGGAAAACAGAAATGAATTTTATCAAAGACAATTGGAAGGGACTTGTGCTGTGCCTGTGCATCGCCGTCCCTTCCTGGTTTCTTGGCAAACAGTTCCCGATCATCGGCGGCGCGGTCATTGCCATCCTTGCCGGCATGATTCTTACTCTATTTATTAAAAATAGAACTCCCTTCGAGTCAGGCGTCAAATTCACTTCCAAAAAGATATTACAGTGGGCGGTGATCCTGCTGGGCTTCGGTCTGAATCTGCGTGTCATTCTGGAAACCGGAAAACAGTCCCTGCCCATCATTTTAAGCACCATCACAGTCTCACTGGTGATCGCTTTCGTGCTGCACAAGGTCATGCATATCCCCGGCAAGATCTCCACGCTGGTCGGCGTCGGCTCTTCCATCTGCGGCGGCTCCGCGATTGCCGCCACCGCTCCGGTCATCGACGCGGACGACGAGGAAGTCGCGCAGGCAATCTCCGTGATCTTTTTCTTCAATGTGCTGGCAGCCCTGATATTTCCCACACTCGGCAAATTGATCGGCTTCTCCACTGTGAGCGGCGAGGCCTTCGGCATCTTTGCCGGAACGGCTGTAAACGACACCAGCTCCGTGACTGCGGCTGCCTCCACATGGGATAATATGTGGAACCTCGGCTCGGCGACGCTAGACACGGCCGTCACCGTAAAACTGACCCGCACGCTGGCGATCATTCCCATCACACTCGTGCTTGCCTTCCTGCGCACACGCAGCGAAAAGTCCTCCGGGGCAGAAGGCGCAAAAGTCAGCCTGAAACAGATTTTTCCCATGTTCATCCTGTACTTTATCGCCGCTTCGGTCATCACGACAATTGCCGTATCCTGCGGCGTGGACGCGGGTATCTTCTCCCCGATCAAGGAACTGAGCAAATTTTTCATCGTCCTTGCCATGTCCGCCATCGGCTTGAACACCGACATTATCAAGCTGGTAAAGACCGGCGGCAAGCCGATCATCATGGGATTTTGCTGCTGGGTCGGCATCACTGCCGTAAGCCTTGTGATGCAGCATGTGATGGGGTTGTGGTAGCCCTTCCATAGATTGTTGACTGACAGAGCGATGAATCCCGGCGGGTAACTATTTCTGCATAATGATTACCTTCTCACGGCTTATGGCAAAGAAGGCTGCGCCGCCGTAACCACCCGCCTCATATAATTTCCCGATGATCTCAAGCATCCGCTGATTCAGTCTGTGGTACAAAACAGGCCGGTCCCAGCGGATGCCCTTTATATAATCCCGCTGCCTGTTATTGAGGCAGCTCGGTATATCCTCTGTTGTGGCACGCACGCCGCCCGGCTCACTTTGTTCATTCCCGCTGTATTGACCATTCTGGTCACTCTCTGGTTTCCCAAACGAACAAGACACATAACTGTAAATCTCCCCATTCTGCTCGCACTTACGATGTAACAGCTCTGTCAGTTTTCCATCCCGCTTCGGATCATAAACGGATTCCTTCCACAAAATTACCTGTTGGCGAGGCCCTTCAAAATCTGCGACAGAGCGATTCATTTTGCAATCGTTCAGCCCAAAAGAACTAACTGACACAGTTGCCGCATTTATTTGACCATTTTGGTCAGCCATGGTTTTCCGCATACTGCGTCTACCGAACGCATCCTGCTCCTGCACGAAGACTTCCTTTGCCGCAAACAACTCTCCCGAAGGCTCCTCTCTCAAAAGCACGCGGCTTTCGTACAGATAGTCCATCATAATCCGCTGCACTTTGGCGCGGGGCGCGGGATAGTCGAGACGATCCACGATCTGATCCAGCGTATAACCGATATCCACCAGATGCCTGACCGCACCGCCGCAGGCCGCATCTGTGACGAAATTTGATAAGGCGCTCTGAAAGTAACTTGGCTCATCCATGTACAGCCCCTCCTAAATTCTGATTCTACCGGCCGCCATCTCGCTCCTGCCTGTCATTCGCTACCGCTCAGCATCCGGCAATCAGCTCCTTGTGCTGCTCACACTGCCTCTACGCCGTTGCTTTTTATGTTAAATCCTGTGTTTGCAGACATCCGCCAGACAACACTTATCGCAGTAAGGATTCGTCCGCGCCGTGCAGACCTCCCTGCCGTGCATCACGAACCGATGGCATAAATCGCTCCCCTCCTCTGGCGGCACGATTTTCCACAGCGCCATCTCCACCTTTTTCGGCTCCTTGATGCCGTCCACAAGGCCGATCCGGTTGCACAGGCGAATGCAGTGGGTGTCCGTAACGATCGCGGGCTTGCCAAACACGTCCCCCATGATGAGGTTCGCGCTCTTCCTGCCCACGCCGGGCAGTTTTAAAAGTTTGTCAAAGTCGTCCGGCACCTGCCCGCCATACTCTTCTTTCAACTGCCGCATACAGGCGCTGATGTCTCTGGCCTTGCTGTTTCCCAGCCCGCAGGGATGCACGATAGCCTCGATCTCCTCCACCGGAGCAGCCGCCAGCGCATCCACATCGGGAAATTTCTCATAAAGCTTCTCTACCACCACATTGACTCTCGCGTCGGTACACTGCGCCGCCAGCCGTACGCTGACCAGCAGTTTCCATGCCTCGTTGTATTCCAGAGAACAGCCCGCGTCAGGGTATTCCTGCTTTAACCTCTCAATGACCGCAAGCGCCAGTTCCTTTTTTCTCATGCCGTAAACTCCTCATTTGTTATGTTTGAGATATCGCTTTAACAGAAACGCGCAAAAATAAGGAAACGTATAAATATTCCCATCATATCCGATGTTTCCGCCTGTCAGCTTGATACCATAATGAATATCTTCGTATTTATCACTTTCGATCAGCGTACGCAGGGATTTCGCTCTGCCATTCGTAGCTTTTACTTCCACCGGAATCAAATCATTCGCCGTTCTGACAAAAAAATCCTCCTCCAGCGTGGAATCCTCTTTCTTATAATAATATAATCCGCAGCCGCTCTTTACAAGCGCCTCTCCCACCACATTCTCATAGAGCGCGCCCTTGTAGACGCCAAGATTACGGTTAGCGCGCAGATCCTCCTGCGCCTCCTCATCGAGCATCGCCACCAAAAGGCCGCTGTCCGCAAAATAGAGCTTATATTTGGTCTCCTCGAAATTGCCCTTAAGCGGCAGTTCCGGATACCTCATGCAATAACAGACATTGACGATTCCCGCATCCGCGAGCCACTCGATACAGCCGCGATAATCCTTAAATCTGGCTCCGGTCGCCACTTTGGAAATCTGGAATTTCTTATTATCCTTGGCAAGCTGAAGCGGAATTTGCCGAAACACATTGAGAATCCGCGTCTGATCCATGCCTTCCGCATATTTTCGCACATCCTCCTCGTAATCCGTCAGAAGCTGCCGCTGTATGGCAAGAGAACCTTCAAAGCTGTCCCGCTCAATGTACTCCCTGACCACGGCGGGCATCCCGCCCAAAATACAAAAATCCAGAAATAACGCGTTACAGGCGGATAATTCCACTTCATTAAAAGGCTGCTGCCGTATCATATGGGCAAGCAGATCTTCCACAAAATCCGCATCATATCCCTTCGCCCATAGAAATTCCTCAAAATCAAGGGAATGCATCTCATAATCCGTTTTATAACCCACGCTGTTGCTCTCGATCCTGCCGTAGTGAATCCCCAACAGAGAACCGCTGCAGATCACGTCAAATCTGCCGTCCTGTTCAAAAAATTTTAGCGCCGTCGCAATCTCCGGAAATGCCTGCAGTTCGTCAAAAAAAAGTAATGTCTTCCCTTCCACAAACTGCTTTGCGGGATCGATTCTGGAGATATTGCGAATCAGGTCTGCCGTCTTATAGCCGTCTGCAATAATCTGCCTATACTTCGGCTCCTCCACAAAATTGATCTCAACTACATTTTCATAATACTTTGTCCCGAAGTTTCGGATGGACTCTGTCTTCCCAATCTGTCTCGGTCCCTTGACGATCAGGGGCTTCCTGTTCTTATCCTGCCGCCACTCCTCTAAATACAGGTCTATTTTTCGTTTCAGATATTCCATAATTCCCTCCCTGCCGGAATTTCTTGAAAGCATGTGTCAAGATTCTCCCTTTCAAGGTGATATATCCACCTGCCTATAGTATATCCATTTTTCTCGAAAAAAACAATGGATTTGCAAAAAGATGAGGGAATTTATAAAGTTATATTACAAAAAATTAGGGAATTATCCTATTGTATTCGCAAAAACATGTGGGAATTATCCTATTGCAATCACAAAACATGAGGGAATTAAGTTCCCCCGACAACCTCCACCTGACACATCTTCATCGCCTCCAGCGCGTTTTGATGGCTCTGCGGCGTGACCCCGGCGCAGCAGTCGGCATTGACCCGTACGGTCACTTCCGGCAGAAAGGCCTTGATCACCAGCGCATTGGAAATGACACAAATGTCAGTACAAAGCCCGATCACCGTAACGCTCTCTAAATCCGGCATCTGTTTCAAATATTCCGCCAGCTCCACGGAGCCGAAGGTCGGTTTATCAAAAATCTTCGCCTTTCCCGCGCAGGCCACACTCACCTGCTCTCTGATCTGCCACCCCTCCGTATCCTTGATGCAATGAGTCACAGGGAGTTTCTTTCCCTCCTGCGTGCTAAGATAGCCCTCATAATGGGTGTCCCTCGTACAGATCACCTCGCCATCAAAGTTACGGATGCACGCCGCCACATTTCCCACGATGGCCTCCGCTTCCTTCGTGCCGAGGGCGCCATCAATAAAATCATTCTGCATGTCAATTACCGCTAACACATTCTTTGCCATATGTAACCTCCTTATCAAAATCGCACACAGTTTTAGTATAATGAAAAATAGAGAAATTTACAATGTGCAACAGCTCAAAGAAAAAATTGAAAATCCCCCGCACATTTTGAGTGCATAATCCGTTAAACATATTAAAGGGGATATGAAAAACGCTCCGGAAGGGAGGCAAACGACACATGGACTTGGAAGAACAATACGACAAACTATTTCGCTACTGCTGTTTCAGGCTCCATGACAGGCAATTGGCGCAGGATATGACGCAGGAAACCTTTCTTCGCTATTACAGCAGAAATATCAGGCTTGACAAGAACAGGGAGCTGGCCTATCTGTATACGATCGCCAAAAATCTATGTGTGGATGCCTTTCGCCAAAGGCCGCTTTCCCCGTTGGAGGATGCGGAAGATGTCGCTTCCCCTGACACCACGGAAGACCTGATCGACAGTCTGACGCTGCGGGCCGCCCTTGCAAAACTGCCGCAGGAAGAACAGGAACTCTTATTTCTGCGCTATGTCAATGAGCTCCCGTTCTCATCTCTCTGCAAAATGACAGGCATGTCACGTTTTGCCATCCACCGTCGACTGTCAAAAGCAGTAACGCAGTTAAGAGAAAACTTGAAAAAGGAGGGATATTCCGAATGAATCGGTATTTAAAGCAGGAACTCAAAAAGGCGTTTACGCTCTCCCTGCCTGATCCGCAGGAAAAAACACGGTTTCTAAAGTCGCTGCCCCAGTCGCCGATCTCTATGCGGCAGTTTGTTTTGACACAGATCGCCTATCTCAGGAAATGGGTACTGGTCCTCTCCGTACTCTTTCTCCTCCCTGTGCTGTGGGGCGGCCGCCATATGGATGCGGATACGCTGTGGGCCCTGTCTGCGCTAATCCCTTTTCTTGCGCTGCTGGCTGTGACGGAAAGCACCCGCTCCGCCGTGTACGGGATGCAGGAGTTTGAACTGTCCACCAGATTTTCCTTAAAAAGCGTGATGCTGGCCAGAATGAGCGTTTTAGGACTGTTAGATGCCTTTGTGCTCTGCTGCCTGATTCCCTTTTACGCTGCGGGCATCAAACTTTCCCTGCTGCAGACGGGACTCTATCTCCTCGTGCCATACCTGCTTACCGTAGACAGCAGCCTGTGGCTCACCCGCCGCTATCACGGCAGGGAAGCGTTCTACGGCTGTTTTTGCGCCGCAGTGGTCGTCAGTATGGCAAGCTGCGCCATCCGCCTGCTTGCGAACTTTATTTATCAGTTCTCTTATGTGCAGTGGTGGCTCCTGTTTGCGGTGTTCTTACTTGTCAAAACAGGGCAGGAGATTCGCCGTACCGTCACGCAGACGGAGAGTTATGTATAAAAATAGGAAAACGTAAGGAGGAAAATTGAAAAATCACACTGGCACAAACTCAGAATGGAGGAAACCATGGAACTTATCATTGACAGAGTATCAAAACAGTATCAGAATCACATCGCGGTCGACCGCATCAGCGCCAAACTGCAAAAAGGCGTATATGGACTACTCGGTGAAAACGGCGCCGGAAAGACCACCCTCATGCGGATGATCTGCGGCATTTTACAGCCCACCAGCGGCTCGATTTCCTTTGACGGCATGGATGTAAGCGAGGAGTCCTACCGCGCCGCGCTGGGGTATCTGCCGCAGGATTTCGGTTATTATCCCGAATTTACGGGGCAGGATTTCCTGCTGTACATGGCGGCATTGAAAGGACTTGCCAAGCCGCAGGCCAAGAAACGGGCAGCCGAGCTTTTGCAGTTGGTATCCTTAGAGGATGTGGCAAAAAAGAAAACAAAGACCTATTCCGGCGGCATGAAGCAGCGGCTGGGCATCGCGCAGGCACTTCTTGGTCAGCCGAAACTGCTGATTCTGGACGAGCCGACAGCCGGACTGGACCCCAAGGAAAGAGTTCGGTTCCGCGATCTGATCAAAGAGTTAGGCGCAGAATGCGTGGTGCTGCTGTCCACACACATCGTATCGGACATCGAACACATTGCCGATACCGTGCTGATCATGAAGCACGGACAGCTGATCTGGCAGGATCGGTGGGAGGATGAGCGGGGGAGTCTGGAGGACTTTTATTTGCAGCATATAGATGAGGAGGTTAGGTCATGAATCAATTTGGAGTCTTATATCGATATGAATGGAAGAAACTGTTGGGAAAAAGGATCGTTTGGATCTCCTTTGGACTGGTCGTCCTAATGCTTGCCATCGCGGTATTCTCTCCGCTTTGGGGCGGCTACTATATAGACGGAAAATACATGGGTACAAATTATGAAATCCATCAGGAAGACAAAACCTATGCCAAAGCGCTGAGCGGTCGGGAAATCGACCAAAATCTGATAGCGGAAACAATAAATGCCTCCAGAAAGGTCCCAAAAGACTTGGATATTCATTATTTCGCAACCGATGAATACCAAACATATGCCCGCCCCTACAGCGAAATCTTTGTCTTTCTGCGCCAAATGACGGGGATGATGACTTCGGAATTGATGTATTCATGGGAGCCTGATATTGACGATCTGTTTGTAAAGAGGCAAAACTACCTGCAGTTCTGGTGGAAAAAGCTCCGATTGTCGGCAGGTGAGATCACCTTTTGGAACAACCGGGAAAATCAGATCAAAACGCCTTATATCTATCAGGAATACGGCGGATATGATGCTGTCTTTTCCTGCTATCAGGGAGTCGGCTTTTTTATGCTGATGCTGATCGGCATCTGCCTTTCCGGCGTCTTTACGGATGAACATACCAGAAAGACCGACCAGATCGTTTTGTGCAGCCCTTTGGGAAAGACAAAGCTGTACGGTGCTAAGATGGCCGTGGGAATCAGCTTTTCCGCGCTCAGCGCCTTTCTGCTGCTTGCCTTTTATACGCTGTGCGCTTTCTGCTTATATGGAGCGGAAGGTTTTAACGCCGCATATCAATTTCGGGACGCTTTATGTTCGGACCCTCTCTCCTGCGGACAGGCGCTGCTGATCGAATTTGGTGTCCTGCTTATCACAACAGTATTGGTCAGCATATTCGTGATGGTGCTGTCGGAACTTTTGCACAGCGGTACTGCTACTCTTGCCGTTTCGGCGGGTCTGCTGCTTTTGTCCATCATTGTCAGAGTGCCGCAGCAGTACCGGGTGTTGGCGCAGATTTGGAACTGGCTGCCGTGGTCTTTCCTCTCACCCATGAATGTGTTCGGAAATTACACGCTTTCTATGTTTGGACATTATTTTACCCCGTGGCAGGCGGTTCCCGTACTCTATCTGGCGGCAGGCGCGATCATTGTCCTTATCGGAAGACCGGTTTATCAGCGGTTTCAGGTTTCGGGGCGGTGAAAGACACAAAAATTTAGAACAGTTCTGTTTTCTCAAGCAGAAAATCAAGTAAACGGCAGTGGAATATTCCGTTGTTATCGTAATAGTTATGCGGAATATCCTGCCGTATTACGATTTTTTTGAAAAAGTCCTTTGCAAGCAGCAACGATGCCAATTCCGCATCCGCTTTATCTTCCGTATCTATGCGAAAGGCAGACTGAATGTATATCCTTCTGTCTGCGTCATTTACCACAAAATCAATCTCTTTTTGCACATTTCGCTCTTTTGAGCGGTCAGCCACCACACCGACGTCGACGGAATAGCCTCTGCGAAGAAGTTCGTTGTAAATAATATTCTCCATCAAATGTCCCGGATCATACTGTCTGTAGTTCAGCCTTGCGTTTCTAAGTCCCGTATCAGTGTAATAGTATTTATTTGGAAACTTAAAATATGTCTTTCCCTTTACATCATATCTTCGTGCCTGTGAAATCAGGAACGCTTCCATGATATACTGCACATAGTTTGAAACCAAAGCAGGATTTACCTTTTCATTTTTTATACTTGCAAGAGCGTTGGCAATATTATTGGGATTCGTCAGCGAACTAATCTGTGATGCGAGAAAATCAAGGATATCCCCCAGTAAATCCTCACGCTCGATTGCGTGCCGCTCCACAATGTCCTTGATATACAGCTCACGACACAGGTTTGCAAGATACTCTTTTTTGTCCTTTTCTTCTTCCAGTGAAGTGATTTTCGGCAAACCGCCATAGAGCATATACATCTCCAATGCCTGTTGTTTATCGCCGCCGCTCGCCGAATAAAACTCCTTGAAGGAAAGGGGAAATACATGAATCTGCGATGCCCTTCCGCGAAATTCCGTTGCAATATCACTTGACAGCCCCTTGGAGTTGCTTCCCGTAACATATACGTCAAGATTCGTATATGCTTTCAATTCGTTCAGCATATCATAAACCGTAACTTCGATACCACCGTTCTCTTGATCAACCACTTTACCCGTCAACTGCACTTCATCAATAAAAAGATAAAACTGCTTCTCTTTATCTGATGTGACGACAGATTCCACATATTCGCACAATACAATAGGATTCCTGTATGTGTAATACCGACGCTGATCCAGTTCTATCTTAATGATTTGTTCCTCTTTTACACCGCTTTCCCGAAGATACTGATAGAACAACTCAAACAGCAATACCGATTTCCCACACCGTCTGATACCGGTAATGACCTTAATTTCACCGTTCCACATCCTATGGATCATGCGCTCCAAATAAAAATCTCTGTTTATCATGCCGACCACCTCAAATTTGCGTCGTAACAGACGCTACTTTTAGGTATAGTATGCCACAGAAAGACAAAAATATCAAGAAACGGTTCTAACTGTGATTTTGCCCGCACCGCATCATCCCCATCGCCGCCAAGCTCACCGCTATGTAGCCAAGGATCGCCACTACCGAGGACTCGATGCCAAACTCGCCGCCCGTCAGCAGAAAATTTTGCGTCTCCAACACATAGCTGCTGATGGAAAACTCGCTTACCTCTGTGCCGATGGTCAGTCCGCCGCCGATGATGATCATATTCCAGACACCATGCACGATAGCGCTGTTCCAGACAGAGCGTCCTTCCAGCGCGATCAGGGAGAACATCACGCCAACCATGGTGCCCGCCGCCATCACCTGTACGCAGCTTAAGAGACTGAAATCCATGCCAATAATGTGCAGCGACGCAAACAATACAGAAGGCGCCAAAATTCCCGCCGCCCTGCCACACCTTTTGATGACCGCATTCATCAGCAAACCGCGAAACAGCAGTTCCTCTACAACGCCCGCACCCAGCCCCGCTATAAAAATGCCCCGTGTCACACACGCAAACTTTGTTCCTGTATCCAGCGTATTTTCTACAAAACTCCCGGGAAGAAGCAGATAGACCGCGCTGACCAAAACAGGCAGCAGCACTGCCGCCACTGCCCACTTGAGGCGAATCCGACATTTCGGGATACAGAATGCTTCCATCTCTTCCCTCAGATATTTCGTGCAGTAAAGCCGCACCATAATATAAGTCAACACCGCATAGAGCAGACCGCTCGCGATCTGACACAGCCACGCGGGAACCCCTGCCAAAGCAAGCAGTCCCATCAAAAGCGACTGCGATAAGATGGACGCCAGCAGCAGAAACACTACACTGACTACAATAGTCAAAATCAATTTTCCTGTTTTCAACTTATACCTCCTGATAAGATCGACTAAAATTTTTTCACTTAGCACAATTATTTTACTGCGAAACTTATCTCAGCGGTATGATAATTGTACAGATGGCATAACCATAAGCAGACCCTTGTAGGACGTTGGTACTTGACGAGGTTCTTTCGAGTCTAGTACCACTACGTCCGAAATGGAGCGAAAGCGCGTCTGTGTTGGTTATGCCATCTGTACGATTTCGATAACTCAAATAAAGTTTCGCACCTATTTATAGAACGAACTACCGCCCCGAACGTCTTCAACCGCGCCACACGATATCGTCCTCAGGAAATTTGGCTATGCGCTTCCAGCCACCTCGCCACCCCGTCCTCGTCATTGGAGGCGATCACCCCCGTGGCACGGGCCTTTAATTCCGGCACCGCATTGGCCACGGCATAGCATTCGTCTGAGACTTCAAACATGGGAATATCGTTGACAGCGTCCCCAAAGGACACCACCCTGTCGCAATGCCAGATTTCCTTTAAGCGCCTGATCGCCTCCGCCTTGGAAGCCTTTTTCGGCATGATCTCCAGAAAATACTCCGGACGGTACAGCTCCTGCTGCAAAGTCGTGCGGAAACGCTCATCCTGCACGAAAATTTCATAGAGAGGAAGCAGCTCCTCCCGACCCGCAATGCAGGTAAAATAGAAGATATCACCCCGATACAGACAAGTCTCATCCGCAAGCGGCCGGAATCTCTTATCCCCTTTCCGGCTGTCCAGATAGTGTCGGATGCCATCATTTATCCTGCCCGTCACATAGGACACCCGCTCCACACCGTCCACATAAGCATAGACAAGAGGATTGCCGCCATGCTCCCGCAGGATGCCGCTCACATACCCCGCCTCCTCCTCCGTAAAGGAAAGGGAGGCAATCACCTCCCCCGTGTCAGGATGAATGATCATTGCGCCGTTATAGGCAATGACCGGAATGGTCGTCGATAACCCCTTCGCCACCACGGACGCCGACACGAGAGAACGGGCTGTAGCATAGGTAAACTGCATGCCCTTTGCCACCAGCCCGTTGATTGTTTGAATGCTATATTGACTTATTCGGTCATTACTATTCAACAGCGTACCGTCCAGATCCGTAACATAAAGCGTTTTCACAAGCTGCCCCTCCATACTGACATCGTCCCCTTTGCCGTCGGTTTACACTGCTGCACCATTTATAGGATTGCGTAATCGCCTTACAGCTTCAGCTTGGAAAGCAGATCCCCCAGACTGGTGGAAACCGACTCCCCGGAAGTATACTCCTGCGGCTCTCTGTCTTCTTTCGCTTCCTCCATGACCTCTTCTAAAGCCTTCATGCTGAGGCTGACCTTATTGTCATTGGTATTTAAGATTTTGACCTTGACCTTCTGGCCCTCCTTCAAAACTTCACTGGGTTTTTTGATCCTTTTCTGGCTGATCTGGGAAATGTGTACCAGACCGCTGATGCCGTTCCCCAGATTCACAAACGCGCCGTAGGGCATCAGACTCTCCACCACGCCCTCCAGTACGGTGCCCGGCGCCATCATGGAAATGCGGTGTCTGCGCTCCTCCGCCTCTTTCTCGCGGGCCACTGCCTTGCCGGACAGCACCACCTTCTTTTTCTCCTGATCGACAGTGATCACCTTTACTTCAAGCTCCTTGCCGACCCAGACGTCCAGATCCTCCACATAGTCCGTAGAAAGCTGGGATGCGGGAATAAAGGCCCTCATACCCTCCAGAAAGGCCACCACACCGCCCTTTACACTCTCCTTGATGCGGACCTTCACAATCGTTTCCTCGTCTAACATCGCCTGTAATTTATCCCACGCAAGGACATCGTTCGCCTCCTTCTTGGAAAGTTCGATATTGCCCTCGCCGTCATCCATTTTGATCACCGTCGCCTCGATCTCATCCCCCACGGCGATCTTGCCCGCCGCCAGAAAATCGGGGTCGTTGCTTAAATTTTCCGCCTTGATAATGCCCTGCGCATAATATTTAAATCAAGGATTACCTCCTCTTCATTCACATCGATCACCGTGCCCTTGATGATATCACCCTCGCCAATCTTGCGAAAAGAAGCCTCCAGTTCCTTCTCATAATCTTTCATGGATTCCATTTCCCTTTTCCTCCTGCCCTGTTTTAATCATGACCGGCAGTCCGAGCCCGTCTCTTTGATTGTAACTGCACAATCCCTTTTATACAATACTTTTTCTAAAATTTGGACAAAATAAGGGCAAAACCCTGTCATTTCCCGGCCCCGGTTTCCCTGTTATCAAACGAAATCAGGAAATCACCGTATACACTCTGACCACTACGCCTTCTTTCACGACCACCACCACACTGACCGGGCTCTCTACCCGCGCCTTATCTTTTCCAAGCGTGACAACGGCCTCGTCATACACCTGCTTCTCCGTATCGATCCACTCTTTGATCTTGGCATATGTCGTGCCGCCTAAATAAACGGTATCCGCTACCTCCAGCTGATATTGCTCTCCACTCCCTCTGCCGCGGTTCTCCCACTTACAGTCCTTCGCAACCGGATAAGAGACGGTATACTCTATTTCTTCGCCGCCCCAGCCATAATAGCCACCGCCTCCCACAAAAAAAGTAAGTACGTCGTTTTCCATGGCAAACGTATGGATCCGCGGCCAGAATGCTGCATATTTCCTGTATTTTAAACCCTCATACGCTTCTAAATATATTATGATAGGAATCATCGCCGTAGGAATCCACCTTGATCAGTTCCGCATCTTTCACCGTTTCCTTTATAAATCTGTCGATTGCCTCGTGGTATTCTTCTTCACTGCAAACCGTTCCATTCCAAACATACTCCTGCTCCGGATAAGTCCCTTCCTCATTCCAGACCATCTTTCCCTCTTCATCACGCTTATCTCCCCAACGGCCGGTCATGATCACCGTCTGCTCCCCATTTACCAGACGGTAAAACTCGTCATAATAGCACCCCATATTCCCGTTGGAATTATAGTAAAAATTCTGTTTCTTCGCATACCGTAAGCCGCCCAGTCTTCCTATGTAATTTTCCAACAGCCCGCCATCCCGATATGTGACGATCACCTGTCCTGCCGCCTCACAATCCCCAATGGCGATTAGTTCCGGGATATCGTCCTCATCCAGATATGCCAGCAAAATATTATCAAAATACGGTGCATTTTCGTCTATATATTCCTGATATTTCATTAACACCTTCCGAAGTTCCTCGTCCTGCGGATAATCTGCGGCCGTAAACTGCGCTTTTTCCCGATGCTCTCCGGTTTCGGACTCAACAATCGCTATTTCTGTCTCTTCGGCATTTTCACTGCCCGCAGCTGTTTCCTTCGATTCCTCTGCCGCTGCGGCCGCATGATCGTCAGATGTCTCCTGCTCTACAGTGACAGATGCTTCTGCCTGTTCCTCCCTGTTGTGCTGCATTTCCGAAAATTTCACGCCCACGGCTGCCGCCAGGATTACCACCAACACCGCCAGAACAGCGAACAGACTGCGGATGATCCTGTTATTGTCCTTGATTGACATGTTTGCTCCTTCTTCACGCGCCTTCCTGCACTGATCCATTCACGAATCACGATTTTATGGCGGGCAATGCGCCGACACAACGGGGCATATCATTTCTGACATGCCCCACCCTGAATGCTTTTATAATCACCGATTTTATGATTCTTTTCCATCAAGTCAAAGTTGATAAAATCAGCTGTCAGGCTGATTTTCTAATTTACAAAGCCCCAGCGCCGCCCCCAGAAAAAAACCGGCACCGCCAAGACGATATAACACGACCACCCTCACATAGTGAGTGACCACCCACCCCGGCATTCCCGAGGAAATCGTTGAAGAATCAAAACTCTCCTGTAATTTCCGCATCTGCGACGTCTTCCACCACACATACGTCAAATCCACGGCCGTACACAACGCCAGCACTGCAGACACCGTCAAAATAACTGCCGTTATATAATAGCAGATGCGTATTATCCGTATTGTTCGCTGCGACCTGTTCTTCCAGATACAGATGTCGGCAAACGCCTTCCCCGCCTCTGCTATGCCCCATCCGAGCAGAGTAAGCACGAAGGGCCGCAGTGTATATTGCAGCAGCCACGCCGGCGCCATTTCAAAATAACGATATCCGTACTCCTGTGCAAACGGCAGGAGAATCCGGATTATCATAAACAGCACGCCCGCTGTCACCAGCGCCGCCACCGCCCTCTTCTTCTGTCTTTTTTTATTTTCTTTCTTTTTCGGGCCGTAGATCAGATCGTTAATCTCTACTCCCAGCACGCCGGCCAGCTCTATTAAAAGCGCAATGTCCGGTTCACTCTTGCCCGTCTCATAATTGCTGATCGTCTGTCTGGTACAATGCAGACGCTCCGCCAGTTCATCCTGCGTCAGATTCTTTTCTTTCCTGATCTTCCTGATATGCTTGCCCACCTCTGCCATGCCGGTTCCTCCTGTCAGACTTATTCAAAGTCCGTCTTTCCCTGAACATAGCAGCTATCGCCGCAAAAGTCACGCAAAGATTCTTTGCGCGCAAATCTTTATTTTGCAGGCTCCTTCTTTGCAAAAAGTCCGTCGATAAATTTCTTGATATCCTCTTCCGGCATCGTCTTTAACAGATACCCTCTGGGCTTTAAGGACATCACCTTTTTCACGCTCTCCGCATCTCCTCTGCCTGTCAGAAAAACAACAGGGATATCTGCGATCTCCTCATCAGATCGAATCATTTCCAGCGTCTGCCTGCCGTCGCAGACCGGCATCTCATAATCAAGAAGAATCAGATCCGGTCTGTGAACCGTGATACTCTTGATCGCAGCGATACTGGAATTGCTCTCGATCATTTCATATTTATCCCCCAGAAGCCGTATGATATTCTCTCGCATAAAATCGGAATCGTCTACGATCAGGATCTGTTTCTTTCTGTCTTCTCCGCCCAGATATTTCTTAATCTGACCCATAGCGTTTTGCGCATTGATCGGAGATACGATCTTTCCTCTATCCGCAGATGTACTGAGTACGCTGAATGTAAAATATCCGGCTCCCGTGTCAAACAGCATGCTGCAGAAAGGCGGCACTCTCTCAAAGGTTGCCAGAAGCTGCTCATACGTCAGCAGAGATTCCCCTTCCATCTCAAACGCCTCCAGATGCGGGAAACACTCTTTAATCTTCTCAATCATCTGTCTGGCGATATAACGTGTGATGTTAATCACCATATCGTCAACTTTTAAGTATTGTGCATCCATCAGATCGCTGACGATCTTCAGAAGGAGCTCTTCCTCGATGCCCCAAATGATCTCCCAGCGCTCTTTTTTATTGCCGCGATAGACAAAACGATAACAGAAAGTTTTGCCGATTGACTCTCCGCTATACTGCCTGCTGATAGCCTTTGCTTTTAACTGGAACATATCATTGTTCAACTGGACGATCGTCTGCTCCAGCGCATCGATTTCCTGCTCCGGCGGAATATTCGTCCACTGGCTCATTCTCTTTCCGGCTATGGCCAAATCTTCCGTCTGGGTGTGCGCTAACAGCCATCCTATGCTGACCCCCAGAAAATGGCGCATAGCCTCTTCCGAATATTCTGTGTCCTCCAGTTCCTGCTCCAGAGAGGGAAGCGTATTTTCCTGAAAATCGTCATGCAGCCGCTTATGTACTTCATAATCAGGGTAATCGATGGAGCGCATATAGTCTTCCTCGTGCTGGAAATGCTCCGTCACATGGTTTTTCAAATACTTAACGCCCTCACGGCATACCCACTCTTTTTTCTCCTCTTCTTCTCCGAGGACCAGCAGCTTATTGATCGTCGCAAACAGCTGCTTGTGCTGTTTATCAATTGATTCTACGCCAATTTCGTACCTTCTGTTCCAGGGAATCGCCTTCACGTTATCCTCCTTTGCGCAAACGCCACTTCCGATCTATTTTTCTATCTGACTGACCACACAAATAGCAAATGATACCATTAAAGTACATTGTACACCAAGTTGGGCATCAGTGCAAACATTTCTCCGCCCTGATTTTACACGTCATAGTCATAAGCTTTCTCAATTACCGCCTGCATCTACGAAAATCAGGCTTTCAGCTTTCACCCATCTTCACCAGTTTCGCGGCCTGATCGGCGGCGATACAGGCGTCGAGTATCTCCTGAATATCTCCGTTCATTACCTTATCAAGCTTGTAGATAGTCAGATTGATGCGGTGATCGGTGACGCGCCCCTGCGGAAAATTATAAGTTCTGATCTTTTCCGAACGATCACCCGTACCGATCTGGCTCCGGCGAAGCTCCGCCTCCGCGTCATGCCGCTGCTGCTGCTCAATATCGTAAAGCTTTGCTTTGAGCAGCGCGAAAGCCTTGGCCTTATTCTGGATCTGTGATTTTTCGGTCTGGCTGTATACCACGATCCCCGTGGGATAGTGCGTCAGACGTACTGCGGAATCCGTGGTATTCACGCACTGACCCCCGTTTCCGGAAGCCCGCATTACGTCTATCCGTATATCTTTATCTTCAATTACAATATCAATATCGTCATCCACCTCCGGCATCACCGCCACGCTGATGGTGGAAGTGTGGATACGCCCGCCGCTCTCCGTCTCCGGCACGCGTTGTACGCGGTGTACGCCGCTCTCATACTTAAGGACAGAATACGCGCCCTGCCCCGTCACCATGAAAGTCACGCTCTTCATGCCGCCGATGCCGATCTCTTCCACTTCCATGGTCTCTACCTTCCAGCGCCGCCCTTCCGCGTAGTGCACATACATACGGTAAATCTCAGCCGCAAAGAGAGCCGCCTCGTCTCCTCCTGCCCCCGCGCGAATCTCCACGATCACGTTCTTGTCGTCGTTGGGGTCCTTGGGTAAAAGAAGGATCTTCAGCTCGTGTTCCAATTCCTCCACGCGCTTCTTGGCCTCCGCCAGCTCCTCCTTGAGCATCTCCCGCATATCCTCGTCGGTTTCCTCATCCAGCATCGCCAGACTGTCCTCGATGTCCTGATTGCTCTTCTTATACTCTTTATAGGCATTGACTATCGGAGTCAAATCACTCTGTTCCCGCATCAATGCCCGAAAACGCTCCTGATTGTCCGCCACATTCGGCTCGCTCAGTTCATTCATGATCTCCTCAAACTTACGGAGTAAATCTTCTAATTTGTCGAACATATTATTCTGACCTTTCTATCTATTACTTTGTTAATTGCGAAACTCATCTATACACTCCATATACCACCCGGTCAAGTCCCGCAAAATCCTTCACCACCTGAACCCCGCAAAATCCCGCTTCCTCCATCAGCTTCCGCACAGCACCGGCCTGCCCGCAGCCAATCTCAAAAAACAGCATCCCGCCGCCGTTTAGATAAGCGCCGGCCTGCGCCGTAATCTTTCTGTAAAAGGTAAGACCGTCCGCTCCGCCGTCCAGCGCCATCAGCGGTTCATGCTCCCGCACCTCCGGCATCAGCGTGGAAATAACACCTGTTTCGATATAAGGCGGATTAGACACGATCATGTCAAACAACTCTCTGCCGTCTGCCGCAGCCTTCTCATCTGTCTCATTCTCCGCCACGGACGTCAGCGCCTCGAACAGGTCTCCCACCAGAAACTGTGCCTTCATATCCGGCCTCTCGTTCCGCAGCCTCTCATAATTTTCCTTTGCCACGGCCAGCGCCCGCGCTGATAAATCCGTCCCCACGCCCTCGCAGTCATTAGAATACTGCAGAAGACTTAAAAGGATACAGCCCGAACCGGTACACAGATCCAAGATCCGCATCCCGTCATGCAGATGCTTCATCGCTTCCTCCACCAGTATCTCCGTATCCTGCCGCGGCACCAACACATCTTTATTGACCAAAAAAGTCAATCCCATAAAATCCTGTTCGTCTGTCAAATGCTGCAGCGGCACATGCGCCGCCCGCCTGCCGATCAAATCGCGGTATCGCTCGCATTCCTCCACTGTTACTTCCCTGTCTCCATGCGCCAGCAGCGTATTCCTGTCTGTCCCGCAGACATATTCCAGCAAGAGCCTCGCGTCCAATTCTGCCTCGTCTATTCCCGCCTCTTTAAGCCGTACCACTCCTTCTTTATATAATACGCCATATGTCGGATTTTCGCTCATCCACTCCTTCACTCCTGCATCCAGCTCTCATCCACCTCGTACCCGAACGTCTCCTTAATATATCCCTTCCAGTCGAAGACAGCCTCGATCGCCGCGATCGCCACCTCCACCATGCTCTCGTCCGGCTCTCTGGTGGTCAGTCTCTGCAGCCACATGCCCGGCGCGGAAATAATGCGCACCAGAATGTTATTGCTCTTTCCCGCAAGGCGGATGATTTCGTAGGAAATCCCCGCGATCACCGGAATCAGCGCGATCCGCACCAATACCCGCAGGGCCGGATGCTCCACGCGGATAAAGAAAAACAAAATCACACTGACAAACATCACAAACAGCAGAAAACTCGTACCGCAGCGCCTGTGCTGTTTCGAACAGCGCATGACCTCCTTCACCGTGAGGGGGGCCCCTTTTTCAATACAATTAATACACTTATGCTCCGCGCCGTGATAACAGTAAACCCGTCTGATATCCTTCATCAGCGAGATCGCCAGCACATAGCCCACAAAGATCAGGATCCGCAGCGCGCCTTCGATGATCGCCATGAAGGAGGCGCTTCTGATATATTCCTCAAAGCGGGACGTGATAAAGTAAGGCAACACCATAAAAATACCGATGGCAATCACCAAAGAGAGTACCATGACAACGGCGCTGAACACCTTTTCCGCCTTATCCTTGAAAATCTTGTTAAACGCCTTGTCCGCCAGCGTCTCCTTCGCTTCCTCGTCCTCGTAAAAAGAAGCTGAAAAATTCAGACACCGCATGCCTAAGACCAGCGAGTCAATAAACTGAAATACCCCGCGGATAAAAGGGATTTCCATCAGTTTACTGCCGTGAAGAATGCCGTTATAATGCTCGACCTCCACTTCGATCTCTCCGTCCGGCTTCCTGACCGCCACCGCGTACTGTTCCTTATTCTTCATCATAATACCTTCCAGAACTGCCTGACCGCCGATTCCGGAGTATTTCTGTATCTTTTTCGCCATAGTCGTCTTCCTTATAACCTAGAAAAGGTTGAGATAAACTCAACCTTTTTCGTAAACTGCCTTTTATGATCTGCCTATTTGCTTTCCACACCGTATTTCCGATTGAACTTATCAATACGGCCGCGAGCCTGTGCCGTCTTCTGCTGTCCCGTATAGAACGAATGGCACTTGGAACAAACCTCCACATGGATTTCGGGCTTAGTGGAACCGGTCACAAAAGTGTTGCCGCAGTTGCATGTCACCGTCGCCTGATAATATTCAGGATGGATTCCTTCTCTCATCGCTTCTTAACTCCTTTCTCAGCCTGCGAATTTACGCCCTGCGCGTAAACCTGCCGTTGAAAGTATCCTTTACAATCACACAGCTTTTACATTTTAGCATAGGATATTCAGGGATGCAAGCCTTTTTTAGATGAATTTCATCTTTTTGACCATATTCACAAATTCCTGATTGTTTCTGGTCTTGGCAAACATATCAACCACCCGTTCTACCGCCTCATCCGCCTTCATGCCGTTGAACGCCTTGCGGATCACATTGATCGCCTCCAGCTCATCGGGATTCAAGAGCAGATCCTCTCTTCTGGTACTGGATTTCGGGATATCAATAGCCGGGAACACTCTCTTTTCGGAAAGTTTTCTGTCAAGCACCATCTCCATATTACCGGTGCCCTTAAATTCCTCGTAAATCACATCATCCATCTTACTGCCCGTCTCCACAAGCGCTGTCGCCAGAATGGTCAGACTGCCGCCCTCTCTCATATTGCGGGCCGCGCCGAAAAACCGCTTTGGCATATGTAACGCCGCAGGGTCAAGACCGCCCGAAAGCGTACGCCCGCTGGGAGGAACAACCAGATTGTATGCCCTCGTCAGACGGGTAATGCTGTCCAAAAGGATTACCACGTCCTTTTTGTGCTCCACCAGACGCTTCGCGCGCTCGATCACCATTTCCGATACGCGCTTATGGTGCTCCGGCAGTTCGTCAAAGGTGGAATAAATCACTTCAACATTCGGCCCTTCAATGGCCTCCTTGATATCCGTCACTTCCTCCGGGCGTTCGTCGATCAGCAGAATGATCAAATGCGAATCCGGCGCAGTTCTGGTAATGGATTTTGCCACTTCCTTTAAGAGAGTGGTCTTACCGGCCTTCGGCGGCGACACGATCATACCTCTCTGGCCTTTGCCCACGGGACTCATCAGATCCATGATCCGCATGGCAACCGTACAGCCCGGCGTTTCTAATTTCAAACGCTCATCGGGGAATATCGGCGTCATATTCTCGAAATTGACCCGACGCATCGCCACCTCCGGCGGATAGCCGTTGATGGATTTCACATAGAGAAGCGCGCTGAATTTTTCGTTCTGTGTCTTGATTCTGGTATTGCCCTCTAAAATATCACCTGTTTTTAAGCCGAAACGGCGAATCTGGCTGGGCGCCACATAGACGTCATTTTCACCGGGCAGGTAGTTTTCACATCTGATAAATCCAAAGCCGTCCGCCATCACTTCCAAGATACCGCTGGCCGTGATGCCGCTGTCGAGCTCTGCAGGGAACTTCTCCTCCTCCCCGGACTTTGCGGGCGCCCCTGCGGGAACCACTGATTTAACAGCCACTTCCTTGCCCGCCGCCTTGTCCTTCTCGTCCTCTTTTAACATCGCCTCAACGACTTCCGCCTTCTTCATGGTCGAAGTGCCTTTGATGCCTCTCGCCTTTGCGATTTCCTTTAAATCCGCAAGCGCAAGCGATTCATATTTTTCTCTCATAAATTCCTCCTGTAATAGTTAACACACTCTTTCGTCTGGGGATTTCCTGCCTGATCCGACTTAGAAATATGAGTTTTTCGTTCGTGATTGTTATTATACACCATCTTTTTCAAAATAGAAAGCCCTTTTTTCACTTTCTTTTCAACACTTTGTGCTTTATATTCGTCTTATAGGTGAAAGGCAGAAGAAACGGAACACAGATTGTGAGGTTAACGTGGAGGCCAAGACGATAGAAAGGGTATATCAAAAATATCATCAGGAGCTTGTCGGATGGTGTGTCGGCATGACGGGAAATCCGGTTACAGCTGAGGAACTGGTTCAGGAAGCATTTTTGCGCGCAATGCTGCATGAAGAATCGTTCTATGCACTGAAAGAACCCCAGCAGAGAGCCTGGCTGTACCGCACCATAAAAAACAGCTATGTTGACAGGATCCGCCGCGCACGCTATGAAACAGTCGTGGAAAAGTTTCCGCAGATGCAGAAAGAACAGGAAGAAATGAAGGTGACAGAGTGGAAAAGTCTGCTCGAATCGCTGCCCGACAGAGAAGGTCTGATTTTTGCGCTGCGCTATTTGGATGGCTGCAATTCCAGACAGATCGGGGAACTGTTACAGATACCGCCGGGAACGGTGCGCTCAAAACTTTCTTCTGCCAGAAAGCATTTAAGGGACGCCCTGCAATAAATCTACGGGTGCGATTGAGAACATATTTTTAGTTGTGTAAACCCATTGTCTAAAGGAGGAAAAATATGAGTGAAAAAAAGAAATTGGCACTAAACTGCGATGTCTGCGATACCAGAAGCATAAAGGAGGAAAATTACAGCCACTACGAGAGCATCTTCATCAACGCAGATATTTTGATCGTAAATGAGCAGAGCAAAGCGGTCTTAAACAGACTGCCAGCCACCATGAATTTTGACAAGATGATAGAAAGTGACAACGATGCGGACATCACTGTCAAGAGCGTGAACGGTTCCTATGAGATCAACAAAAGCAGCGCCGCAAAGTCCCATGCCCTGTTAGTGGTAAACGGCTCGCTCTTTATTCATCCCGGCACGGAAGAGATTCTGGAAAGCTATGATGGGATCACCGTAAACGGAAATGTCAAATTTCCCAAAAATATGGAAGGCTGCCTTGGAAAAATGACAGTCAATGGTTTTGTGGAAACCTATCCCGACGATTGTGTGATCCTGCCGCCGACATTTACCATAGATCCGTATTTTCCGCTCCGGGCAAAAGAGGGAGGCCGGTATTATGCAAAAGATCTTGTCATGATCCGGGACACCGGCGTTGACGCTGCCGTCCTCGCCGGAAAGGGAGTGCGCTTCGTGACCAAAAAACTGCTGCTTCCGGAGTGCAAACTCAGGGACTGCATCCCGATGTTTGACGAAACCGTAGAATTTATTGTTGTTCCCGACGGCATGAAACTGATCTGCGGCGACATTCTCTTTAATGCGGATTTTGTCCGCAGGGAAGGCGGCAGCCTGTTTATCTATGGAGATATGGAAGTTGACAGCCACGCGGATATGAGCGTAATATGTAACCAGATAGAAAGCCTGATCGTCAAAGGCTCCGTCAGATTACTTGCGAAGCATGAGGATGCCTTCCGCAGTCTGCACGTAACATTCGACCGCATCGAAGTGATTCCTGACGCGCCGGAAAGCGAAGAACCGGAAGACGATGCGGATGGCGCAAACGCCATACCGGACCCGATCGTCAAACTGTTAGCGGATGATACGGTGCAAAAAATCAATGCGGACAGTTATATCATGTAATCATAAAAAAGAAAAGAGAGGTACTTCCATGACAACCAACGAAAAAGCTCTTAAACTGCATGAAGAATGGCACGGAAAGCTGGAGACCGTCTCCAAGACCCCCGTCAAGACCCGCGAGGCGCTTTCCCTCGCCTACACGCCCGGCGTCGCCGAGCCCTGCAAGGTGATCGCGAAGGATAAGGAGGCCGCCTACACTTACACCTGGAAATCCAACACGGTAGCCGTGGTATCCGACGGCAGCGCGGTGCTGGGCCTCGGTAATATCGGTCCCCACGCAGCGATGCCCGTGATGGAGGGCAAGGCTGTCCTGTTCAAGGAATTTGGCGGCGTCAACGCCGTGCCCATCTGTCTGGATACACAGGACACCGAGGAGATCATCAAAGCCGTGACGTATCTGGCGCCGGGCTTTGGCGGCATCAATCTGGAAGATATCAGCGCGCCTCGCTGCTTTGAGATCGAGGAGCGGCTGAAAGCGACTCTGGATATCCCCGTCTTCCACGACGACCAGCACGGCACGGCCATCGTGGTACTTGCAGGCATCATCAATGCCCTGAAAGTCGTAAATAAGAAAAAGGAGGACTGCCGGGTGGTCATGAACGGCGCCGGCAGCGCGGGCGTGGCGATTGCGAAGCTCCTTCTAAGCTACGGTTTTCCCGACGTGATCCTGTGCAACCGCTCCGGTATCATTGGAAAGGACTCGCAGGGTATCAACTGGATGCAGAAGCAGATGGCGGAAGTGACCAATCTGCAAAACAAGACCGGCACGCTGGCCGACGCAATCAAGGGCGCGGATATCTTTGTGGGCGTCTCCGCCGCAAATACCGTAACACCTGATATGGTATCTTCGATGAACCGCGATGCCATCCTCTTCGCTCTGGCAAACCCCGATCCCGAGATCCTGCCCGACGCAGCGAAGGCTGCCGGCGCGCGGGTGGTCGGCACAGGCCGTTCCGACTTCCCCAATCAGGTCAACAATGTAGTGGCCTTTCCCGGCATCTTCAGGGGTGCTCTGGAAGGACGGGCTCCACAGATCACTGAGGAAATGAAGCTGGCCGCGGCGCTGGCCATCGCGGGACTTGTACCGGAAGATCAGCTTTCCGAGGACAATATCATGCCGGAGCCCTTCGATCCGAAGGTGGCGGAAGTGGTCGCGGAAGCGGTGAAATCCCACATAAAACTGTAACAACCGCACAAACAACATAACCAACACAGACGCGCTTTCGCTCCAGAAGTTAATTCCGAAGGAATTTACTTCAGCCATCGGGTCTGCTTATGGTTATGTTGTTTGCGCTAATTTACTTAACAGGAGTTACTATGACACAGGACCCCCTCACCTTATATAAACTAATTACACTGTATATGCTCGACCGGGTCAGTTTCCCGCTGACAAAGGCGCAGATCGGCGATTTTCTTCTGGGGCATGATTACACGAATTTCCTGACCTTGCAGCAGGTGATCGCGGAGCTGATCGAAGCGGACCTGATCCGCGCTGCCTCCCGGCATAACCGCACCTATTTGGAGATCACCGAAGAGGGAAGAAATACGCTCTCTTACTTTGAGAACCGTGTAAACGACTCGATCAAGGAGGATATTTCTGCCTTTTTTGCCGAGCATGAGATGGAGATGCGCAACGAGTCCTCAGTCATGGCGGACTACTACAAGTCGACTTCCGGAGAATTTGAAGCCCGGCTTTTGATCAAAGAAAAGGACGTGACAGTGGTGAATCTCACCCTGTCCGTCCCCGATGAAGATACTGCCGCCGCCCTCTGCTCGAACTGGCAGAAGCAGTATCAGGATATCTATCAGTATCTGATCGCTAAACTTTTCTGACCGTCAAGCGTTCTTTGCCCTCTGTTTTCCGGTCTTCCCCCGATTTCGCGGCGCATCAATGCTTCTGAATCACCTGATCCCAACTTGTAACACCGATCACCCGCAGGGCAAAGTCTGTATACTTTGCCGCTTCCGGCGTGTCCACATACTTAAAGGCCTCGTAAATAGACTTGCGGCCGCCGCCCACCGTACAGATGCCCAGCGCCAGCCCCTGCGACACTTCCTCCGGCGCGTCCGTCTCTCTGGAAAAGAGCATGCTGTCCACGTACTGATTGGCCTCGATCACCTTATAGGCATAGACAAAGGAAGCCGACTGCAGTTCCTGTCCCTGCGTGGAGGTGTAACCCATTTCGCTTAAGATCAGATGCCGTACCTCGCCGTCGTCCGTGCGCATCTCCGGCTTCTGCAGGTAGTTTGTCAGCACGTGCAGGTTCTTGATGGTGATAACAGGCGTATTTTCTGTCTCCAGCACATAAGAAGCCGCCCGCCCGCCGCTGCTCCATGCCTTTGCGCTGGTCAGCGGGTAATTGTAAGGATGCTGTGCCAGCCCCCAGTCGATATTCCCTTCCGCTTTCAGGTTGCGGTTAAATTCGTCTAAGATATCCTTGGAAGCATAGCCGTTTTTGGAGTAAAGGCTCTTGCCCCACTGCTGGTCCAGCGATATATAGACTCTGGCATTGCCGTTTACGCTAAGGAGCGCATTGTAAAAGATGCGGAAGGCTCTGGCATACTCGTCCACATAGCTTGCTGTGTCCATATGCTCTATATGGTTCCACTCGCTTCTGGCATTGATCTCATTGCCGATCACCCAGTTCATGACCTTACCGTGCCCCGTGCCGGAATAACGGTTCGCCAAAAAAGAGGCGATGGCTGCTATAGACTCCGTCCCGCTCTCGTCCGTGGCATTGAAGGCATAATAGGGCGCATGGCCGCCCGAACGGGCTTTGGGATGGATCAGCTCCGGACGGGAGGAAATATCGTTTAAAACGATCGCCGTAGTGATGATCCCCCTATTTGTAAGCGAGGTAAAGATGTAATCGTACTCCGCAATGATCTGCCCGTTAAAGGCATAGCTTTTTCCATTATAAGTGTAGTGCACCGTAGGATAATAATCGTTGCTCGTAGGGCCGAGGATCCTGCTTAACGGGATATTGTAGGCCGCATGCCTTACGCCCAGATCATCCAGCTCCGTGGTCCTGAGTTTCTCCGGATCCACGAGCAGCCCCTTTTTCGACTTCGTATCGCCAAAAGAAGGAGTATATTTGGCAATCGCTTCCGGATTTGTAATATAGTGGGGTTTGGTGATGGGCAGATAGGTGCCGTCCTTTTTGACCGCCACCACGAACTTGGAAAAAAGTCTTGATGCCGTTGTATTATAGTTTAAATTGACTGAAAAAGTCAATTCTACATCCTTCTGGTCTTCAATGATATATTCGCTGGTCGCAAGCTCTTTCTGATAGGTCTTTTCTTCGAAAAGATAATAATATCCGTCGTCGCTGATGGCAAGATTCTCCGCCTTCATAGTGATATCGATCTTACCGGTTTCCGTATTGATCAGGCAGCTTTCAATGGAAGCAAAATCCGCAGCGTTCTCCGCGGTGACCACCACTTCCTTCGGCCTGTTGCGGATGCCCTCTATCATATAGCGGGCCGCATCCACCAGCGCCTGCGTAGTATCTTTGCCGGCGTTTTTCCTGACGCTCTCCTTCCTGTGCTGTGTCTTGCTGTACTCGGCTAACTGCACGGCCTCCATATGTACCATGGCCTCCACAGCTGCCTCCTTTGCTCTCAGCAGCTCCGTGCGCATGGTCAACTGATATCCCACACAACCGCCGGCCACAGACAGCAAAACGGCGCAGACCGTCAGAAGAAGCCATTTTCTTCCTCTGCCCTTTCCACGCTTTTTCGCAGGTTTTATTTCATTCGTCTTTCCGTCGTCCTCTCTATCGGCTGTTCCCATAGGGGTTCCCTTTTCTCTCTGATCTGTCTGTCCGCATGTGTGACAGCATAGTCCATTGTACTATATTACCCGCGAAAAGTCCATGTTTAGTTCAAAAGCAGTTCATCCACCGTCACAAACTCATAGCCCTGTTTCTGCAGGATATCAATGATTTCAAGGGCTGCCGTCACACTGGAAGCATACTCGTCGTGCATTAAAATAATAGCGTTTTCCTTCGCTTTGCCCGTAACTTTTTTCACGATCGCCGACACATTGGTGCTGCACCAGTCCGTCGGATCGATCGTCCAAAGTACGGGAAGCATCGTAAGCTCCGTCTCCAGCTCCTTATCCCAGCTCCCGTAGGGCGGGCGTACAAACTGTACTTCCTCTCCCGTAATCTCCATAAGCAGGTCGTTGGTTTTTACAAGCTCCGCCTTAAATGTTTCCCGATTCTTCTTATTCAATTGAATATGACTGTAGGTGTGATTGCCGATCAGATGTCCTTCCTCCTGCATCCGCCGGACCAGCTCCGGATAGGCCTCAGCCTGCTTTCCCATCAGAAAAAAACTGGCCTTAGCGCCGCGCTCCTTCAGACCGTCCAACAGCTGCGGCGTGTAGACGGGATCCGGCCCGTCGTCAAAAGTGATCGCTATTTTCGGGTTTTCCATTCCCTCTTCCTTATCGGTAACACATGTTATGTCTTTTTCGCTCCCGTTCGCCCCTTCCTGCTGCACCATCATGCCAAATCCGCTCGCCAGCGCAGCACACAAAAGGAGCGCCGCGCCTATCAGTACCCTGTCTTTCATACGCACCACAGGACAACACCCGCAATTCTCTTCTTATTCCCATATATATGCCGTGGTCTGCCGACAGATTCTGCATCCTGTCAAACAACTCAAAGTGCCTGCACAAGAACCGCCGTCTCCTCTAATCGTCTCTGCTTCCCGCACCGTCCTTACGCTCCGTACAGACGTATCTGAAAGGCCTTTGTGTATCCTTCGCCAAAATTCTGGTTCAAGATCAGTTTCCCGCCGTGCATCTCCACGATCTTTTTAGCGATCCCAAGGCCGAGACCGCTGCCGCCCTCTGAAGAGCGGGCCTTGTCCTCTCTGGTAAAGGGATCGAAGATATGCTCTGCAAAAGACGGATCGATGGGTTCCCCATCGTCTGCCACCGTGATCTCATAGTCATCCAGACGGATCAGGACTCTCCCCCCCGTCTTGCCGTAACGAAGCGCATTCGTGAGCAGGTTTGTGACCGACCGGCCAAGCTGCAGCGCGTCCATTTCAAACGGCACAACCTCGTCCGGTATTTCTGTAACAAGTGTTATTTTTTTGTCTTCAAAATCTGTGTAGAGAAGCGCCGTCATCTTGCGCACAAGTTCCGCCAGATCTCCCTGCTCCTTGTGCAGGGTAAAACCTTCGCTGTCCAGCTTCACATACTCAAACAAAAGTGTGAGCAGTTCGTCCATCCGCAGGGATTTCTGGTAGATCACGTCCAGATAGGACTGTCTCTTTTCCTCCTCTACCAGCCCCTCCGACAAAGCCCTGCTGTAACCGCAGATGGTGGTGATCGGCGTCTTGATATCGTGGGCAATGTCCGACAAAAGAAGATTGCGCCTCCTTTCAAACGCCAACTGCTGCTCCTTCTCCTCCTCCAAAAGCTCTTTCATCTTTCCCGCTACCATACGACAATAGAAAAAGCCGCCTACCAGATAGGGGGCCATGCGCAGCTCCAACAGGAAAAGTACGATACAGAGCAGTGCAAAGCGCAGAAGGCGGTCAGAGATACCGCCGGCGTAAGGCGCGTTGACACTGATCTGGATTCCCCACGCACCGCTGTCCATCCCCTGCTTGGCCCATTCCGAAAGATCGCCCGGCAGAAAATCCGTCAAAAAATAACATAACAGATGTAATAAATCCGCGATCACGCTGCCGTCGCTCACAAAACGGATATCAAAACAGGAGAGCAGGCGATACAGAAGCGGAAAGCCCGCCACGTTAAAAAAGAGGTTCAAAAGCTCCCCGCACAAATACATGACCGCCATCAGAATCATGAAACGCCTGATCAGAAACCATCTTAAATCCTGTTTATTGATACGCATTTTTAATCTTCCTTCTCCATCCGATAGCCCAACCCCCTAATGGTGGTGATATATTCCTTTCCGTCATGACTGAGCTTCGCGCGCAGTTTGGAAATACAGACCATCACGTTATTATCGGAAACCATAAAATCCTCCTCCCAGCCCGCCTCAAAAAGCTGCTGTTTGGTAAATACCTTGCCCGGATTCTCCATAAAAAGCTTAAGGATGCGAAACTCTACGGAAGTTAGTTCAATCCGCTCCCCTTTTCGATAGAGAAGACAGGCGTCCAGCTCCAGCCGCAGTTCCCCCAGCGTCAGCACACCGCCCGCCGCGCCCTGCTTTTCTCCCGCCCCCAGAGCGTAAAAGCGGCGTAGATTCGACTTCACGCGGGCCACTGCCTCCAGCGGGACAAAGGGTTTTGTGATATAATCGTCCGCCCCCAGATCAAGCCCCAGAATCTTATCCGAATCGCTGGTCTTTGCCGAGAGCATAATCACCGGGAGGTTATTACCCTCCCGGATATTCCGTAACACCCGATATCCGTCCAATCCCGGCATCATGATGTCTAGGATCGCCAGATCGATCTTTTCCTGTTTCAGCAGCCTGTCGGCTTCAATCCCGTCCGCCGCCTCTATGATCTCGTATCCTTCCTTTTCCAGATACAGGCGGAGTACATCGCGGATCTGGGCCTCATCATCCGCTAATAATATTTTATATGCCATGTGATTTATCCTCTCAGTCGGAGCAGTTTTTTGCGACGACACGCGATGAGAAATTCGCGCAGGCGATTTCTCATCTGCGATCATCGACTTTGTGATGCTCTTTCACAAAGTCGCGATTGATAAAATCAACTATCAAGTTGATTTTTCAATCTGCCTCTCAGTCGGAACAATTTTATGATGCAGTAATCATAACAGATGTTTTCTTAAGTTCATGATAGAGCGCCGCAAAGGTCAGATTGCGGTATGGATTCACATAGAAGATCGTCACCATGCCAAGCGTCAGCAAACCGAGGAAGTCCCAGAGGATGAACGACAGCCCCAGCACGAAGGCCCGCCACTTGTGACCCTTCATCATATCGCGGCTCTTTTTAAGCGCCTCATGATACTCCATATCGGGAGTCTCCGACAGGATATAAGGCACCATAAGGTACTGATATATCTTAATGATACCCGGTATGACAAACACAAACAGCCACAACATTGTATAGAGATCCCTGTAAAACATTACCTTTACCACGTTTTTGTAGGAGTTGTCAAATGCGTAGGCAATCTCCTTGACCTGCGCCACATCCTCGATGCTCTTGCGCATAAAGCGTCTCCCGCCCACCTCAAAGGGGTTGATCAGGAAAATATCTACTACGATGCACACCGCCAGCACGAAGAAGAATACGATCAGAAAGACAATGATTGCAACGATGCTCACAATGACGTCATCCCCGTTAACCCTGATCGCAATGCCATCTTCATCCGTCCCGACTTCCGCCGCAACCTCAGCCGCGCTGCGTCCGACCGCCATGATCAAAACCTTATCCCCTTCGGATAATTCCTGCCCGGCGTCTGCGCTGATACCGCTCTCCGCAGCGACCGCCTCCTGTTCCGCATTGCTTTCCGAATTGGAATTCTTTAACACTGTCGTTGAAAAGTTGTATCCGCCTGCCTCGCAGCCTAAAAACAGCAGGAGCGTCGATACCATTACCAGTTTCCAATAGTTTCTCTGCAGGGCAGCCTTGGCCCGTTCCTTTAAATCTTTTCTCGTCCACATATTTTTTCCCTCTCTATTCTGCTTTCCTCAGAATCGCGAAACACCTTTCAGACCGGTACGCATTATGCTTCTTTTCACACGTTACCTGCCCCGAACAGTTTCGCGCCTCCCTGTTTACGTTCTCAGGATAGCACGCCATTCTTAAAGGAAAAGAGCGTCCGCCTTAAGTTAACCTTAAAGCGAAAGCCCTTTAATTTTTCTCCAGATTCATATATTGCAGATAAAGCGCAGCGAAATTTTTCCGTTTCGCCAAATTTACGCTTTCCACCGTGATCCCCGAAGAAAGCATCTCCTCCAGAGCATTCCTGTCGATCCTGTCTTCCCACAGCGCGCGGCCCATCGAAAAGGCCCCTGCCAGCGAAGTATTTCCCACCACTTCCACTCTGCCCCGCAGCACATCCGGCAAAAGCCCAATGGCATAAGCAGCCTCCGCATCCAGCTCATAGCCGAAGCCGCCAGCCAGATACAGCCTTTTCACCTTAGGACAGCCCATTTCCTGCCATAAGATTTCGATTCCGGCACGGATAGCTGCCTTTGCCATCTGCAAAGCGCGGATATCTTCCTTTTTCATACTGCAGGAAGTCCCGCCCCCCGCTTCTTTGGCGCTGCCGTTTCGTACCTGCTCTCCGGCGGTACGGTTCCTGACCGCCTCCGTGAAAATATGACTCCGCACCGGCTCTACCGGTACGCCTTCCGTAAAATAAGGTTCCTCCAGAAGGCCCGTCTCATCCAAGATCCCCCGCCGCAAAAAGGACGCCACCAGAGCGATCCGGTCCGTGCCGATGAGGCCGCTCTCCCCGCCGCCTTCAAAGGCAGGCCCCGCCGCCGTCGCCGTGACGAGCATGCGCTTTCCGTCCGTAATCGCCATCTCGCCGTTCGTGCCAAGGTCGATCAAAAACCGCACGCCGCCGTCCGTTTTCTCAAACCCGGGCAGCATCCGCAGCGCGTAGAGTCCCGCCACCATGTCGCCCCCCACAAAAGTACTGATACCGGGCGCAAGATACACCGGCAGGCATCTCAAAGCCTCCCTTTCCCAAATCTGCGGCTCCACTGCCGAAGCAGTTCCGGCCGCCATACCTCTCGCAAATGTCGAAGTCTTTTGTTCCAGACAGGCAAACAGCCTCGCAAGCGTTGTCTCCTGCACGCCGATCTCCACCGGCGTAAAGGGACTTCTCCCCAGTCCCTGCACATCATATCCCATAAGAAGGTGTTCCATCGTGGTATTTCCCGCGATACAAATGCAGCGCAGACTCCCGGCATCCTCGCAGCGCATCGATAGATAAGAAAGGAAGCGCCGCAGTCCCCGCAGGAGCGTCTCGCAGACCAGTCTCTGCAGTTCTTCCCTGTGCCCTGCGCAGGATGCCTGTATGCGGGAAAGCACATCCGCCCCGTAACTCCTCTGCGGATTATGTTCGCAGTAAGTATCGACCGCCTCCCCGGACTCCATGGAATACAGCTGCATGGCGATAGTAGTGGTCCCCAGATCCACGGCGATCATATAACCCGTAGCATCTGATTTCGTAACACCTGTTTGATTTTTTGAAATAACAGTTGCGCTTTTTATTCCGTTTTCTGCGCCATCCATCCTCTCATTTGGCAATTCCATAGCGCCTGCTGTTTGATTTTCAGTATACTTTTTCTCTTGACCACTTAAGTCAATATTTTCTGACAGGGGTATCGTTTTTGTCAGGATCGGGACTTCTGCTTCTCTATGATTCAACAGTCTGACCACACAGTCCGTCCGCGGCTTCGCCATACAGGCAAGACGGTATCCCCGCCGCAGCTCTTCCGGCGAAAAGCGCTTTCTTTCCATCGCTACAGGTACCGGCGCGCCGTCTAAAAACTGCACCGCACAATCGCCGCACACCCCTCTGCCGCCGCAGTTACTTCCTGTTAGCAAACGGTTTTTCTGTAAAACTGACATCAATGTCATAAAAGGATCCTGTGTCACCAAGATCCTTTTCGGCTTCTGCTCTTCACTAACAGTATTTTGTTTTTCGTCATCGATAACGACCGTGATTTTAATTTGTTCAGACAAACTGATTTTTCTCCTCATCGTAATGATAGTCAATACTTGCCAATTTTTCGATCAGCTCATTGCGATCCGCGTCGAGGTCCTCGCAGAGCAAATCGAGACTGCTGTAAAAATCACGCAGCTTTAAGTTTACATAACTCAGCAACATCACAGGATCTTTTGGCACCCCATTTACCTGCCTTTCTTAAAATAACATCATCTATCAAATATAAAATAACATATTCTTTCTTATATCATAACTCAGCAGTCTGCATCTATCAGCGCAGCGACATCTCCACGCGGTAAGTTTTGCCGTCGCTGACCACCCGCCCCATACTGCCGCAGATCAGGGGCATCATCGGAGCAATATGACCAATGTCCGCATCCATCAGGATCGGCACGTGATATTTCGCAAGCATCTCCGTCACAGCCAGATACTCGTCGATGCCAAATTCTTCCGCGTCCATCCCTACTCTGGGCCTGCCGATCAGAAACCCGCTGCAATGTTTAAACCAGCCCGCATGCTCCATCTGCCACATGGCACGGCGGATTCCCATGAGATTCAAGTCGCAGGCCTCCAGAAACCAGAGGATACCGTCGTCCTGATAGCGATCCACAAAATCCGTCACTCTGTCATAGCCCGTCCCCAGCAGATTCACCAGACAGTCCACACAACCGCCGAGGAGTCTGCCGGAGAAGTCGATCTGCGGTGTCCCTGTAAGCGCACCTTCCGTATCAGCCATCCTGCTTTCTGCCGCATCAGTCTTCTTGCCTGCTGCCATTTCAGCCGACTTTCCATTTCCTTCCGCATGAAACTCTGCTTTCGCCGCTATCCCACTCATGATGCATTCTGTTTTCGCCAGACTCTCAACATTCGTCCTGCCGTCGGGCAGAAGATATTTGATCACCGAAAGTTCCGTCAGGTTGTAAGGCACGCAGGGATGCTCCTCATCTTTCAGAGATTCCTTTTCCCAGAGGTCGTACCCTGTCATGGCAAGCTTCTCTCCCCGCAGAAGCGCCATCGTATCCGAGAGGGATTCATGCCAAGGCTCCATGCCGAAGGTCCCCGCGCAGGGGCCATAGATAGAAGCCGTGTCGCAGAGGGTGGTCAACAGGAAGGTAAAATTCGTGTTGTCGGAGTAGCCCAGATACCACTTCGGATCAGCTTTCCCAATCCGTTCAAAATCCACGTAATCGAGAATCTCGCACATCAGCTCGCCACCGCCGCATGAGATGAGGATGTCGCTGTCTTTATCACAGTATCCTTCCGTCAGTTCCTTTCCGCAGGAGGGCGGCGTGCTGCTGATACCGACGCCATCCCCTGCGTAGCAATTGGGACCGAACTTCATGCGATAGCCCAAGGCATCCCACTTTTTCTGCGCGTTATCAAAAGCGCTCCGATACGGCTCTATGGCGCACCCGCAGGAGGGCGCCACAAATCCGATGGTTCCGTTTTCGGGTAAAAATTTCGGATATCGCATGATTTCTCCCTTTCGTCATTATATAACATATGATACTTTACTTTCTCCGCGCCGTCAACGCCTCATTCTCCACAGTGATAAGGATGGTATCTTTCGCATTCACCTGATCGGAAAGAATCAGTTTCGCGGACAGCGTCTCCACATACTTCTGGATATAGCGCTTTAAAGGCCTTGCGCCGTACACGGGATCGTAAGCGTTGTCCACGATGAACTGCGCCGCCTCCGGCGCCAGCTCGATAGACAATTCCCTGTCCGCAAGCCGCCTGTTCAAATCCGCCACGATCAGGCCGATGATGCCGTTTATATTGTCCTTTGTCAGAGGCTTGAAGAGGATCGTCTCATCCAGACGGTTCAAAAATTCCGGCCGGAAATGGCTGCGCAGATCGCCCATCACCAGTCCTTCCGCCTCTGCGGTAATATTGCCCTCCGCATCTATGCCTTCTAGAAGATATTCCGCGCCGATATTGGAGGTCATGATGAGGATGGTGTTCTTGAAATCCACCGTCCTGCCCTGCGAATCCGTGATGCGCCCGTCGTCAAGCACCTGTAAGAGTACATTGAAAACATCCGGATGCGCTTTCTCGATCTCATCAAAAAGCACCACCGAGTAGGGTTTCCTTCTGACCGCTTCGGTCAACTGTCCGCCTTCCTCATAGCCCACATATCCGGGAGGCGCTCCCACCAGTCTGGAAACGGAGTGTTTCTCCATATACTCGCTCATATCGATACGGACCATGTTCGTCTCGTCGTCAAACAGCGACGCGGCAAGCGCCTTGGCAAGCTCCGTCTTCCCCACGCCCGTAGGGCCGAGAAACAGGAAGGAGCCGATGGGCTTGGTGGGATCCTTGATCCCCGCCTTGGAACGAATAATAGCATCCGTTACCTTTGTCACGCCCTCGTCCTGCCCAATCACCCGCCTGTGCAGCTCCACGTCCAGATGCAGGGTCTTATTGCGCTCGCTCTCCGTAAGCTTCGCCACTGGAATGCCCGTCCAGCGGGAAATGATCTTTGCGATTTCCTCGTCGGACACGCTCTGATGTACCAGAGAAAGTTCCTCCTCCCCGACGCGTTCCTCCTCGATCTCCAACTGCTTTTTCAGATTGGGCAGCTTTCCGTAGCTTAATTCCGCCGCCTTCTCGTAATCGCCATCGCGCTGGGCAATCTGAATCTGGCTGTTTACATCATCAATTTCCTCGCGAATTTTCGATAATTTTTCTACGGACGCCTTCTCGTTCTCCCACTGTGCCATGCGGTTTTTCAGCTCTTCCTTCTGTTCCGCCAGCTCTTTTTGCAGATTAGCAAGGCGTTCGCGGCTTAAATTATCGTCCTCTTTTTTCAAAGCCGTTTCTTCTATTTCTAATTGCATGACTCTGCGCTGCAGCTCATCAAGCTCCGTCGGCATGGAGTCAAGCTCTGTTTTGATCAGGGCGCAGGCCTCATCCACTAAGTCGATCGCCTTATCCGGCAGAAAACGGTCAGAAATATAACGGTTCGACAGCACCGCCGCGCTCACCAACGCATTGTCCATGATCTTTACGCCGTGGTAGACCTCGTAACGCTCTTTCAGGCCGCGCAGGATGGAAATAGTATCCTCCACCGTCGGCTCTTCCACCATCACCGGCTGAAAACGCCTTGCCAGCGCGGCGTCTTTCTCGATATACTGGCGGTATTCATCCAGCGTCGTCGCGCCGATACAGTGCAGCTCGCCTCTCGCCAGCATGGGCTTTAACATATTGCCCGCATCCATCGCGCCGTCCGACTTGCCCGCACCCACGATCAGATGCAGCTCATCGATGAAGAGAATGATCTGCCCGTCGCTGTTCTTGACGTCTTCTAACACCGCCTTCAGGCGCTCCTCGAACTCACCCCGATACTTTGCGCCGGCCACCAGTGCGCCCATATCCAGCGAGAATATCTTTTTATCTTTAAGGCCCTCCGGCACGTCGCCCCTGACAATACGCTGCGCCAGTCCCTCCGCGACGGCGGTCTTGCCCACGCCCGGCTCGCCGATCAGTACAGGGTTATTCTTAGTCTTGCGGGAAAGGATGCGGATCACGTTGCGAATCTCGCTGTCACGTCCGATCACCGGATCAAGCTTCTGACTTCTGGCCCTCTCCACCAGATCCTGCCCATATTTCTCCAATGTATCATAAGTGGCTTCCGGATTGTCCGAAGTCACGCGCTGATTACCGCGCACCGTGGAGAGCGCCTGCAAAAAACGTTCTCTGGTGATGCCGAACTCCCGGAATATTTCCTTGATCTCCTTATTCGGATGCTTGAGCATCGCAAGGAAGAGATGCTCCACCGACACATACTCATCGCCGAGCGCCTTGGCCTCGTCCTCCGCACCAATCAGCGCCTTATTTAAGTCCTGACCAATAAAAATCTGCCCGCCCTGCACTTTGGTACGCTTGGCAAGCGCCTGCTCTACTCGATTTACATAATATTCCTTCTGAATCTCCATCTTTTCAATCAGTTTAAGGATCAAACTGTCTTCGATGGTAAGCAGGCTGTATAACAGGTGTTCCTGCTCGATCTCCTGATTGCCGTATTCGTAAGCCAGCTTCTCGCAGCGTTCAACCGCTTGTATGGATTTTTGTGTAAATTTCGTTAAGTTCATAGCAGCCTCCCTTCTGTGCAGCAGTGCTGCACAAAGTCCTTTCGGGCTTATATTTCTGCTTTTTCTTCATTTACAACATCACATTACAACGGATTGTTAGCACTGTCAAGAGGTGAGTGCTAATTATTTTATTAAAATTTTGCAAACTCAGTATTTATGCGGGTTTGCGTGTCCTAGAATTTAGAATAGTTATACTGAAAAAAATAAGGAGTATTCCTTCTATAATAGAACACTCCTTCCCTCTCCTCAGTTCAATCAAACATCTTTATAACCTTTTATACAGAATCTCTCTATCCTGTTCTTTAATCTCGAGCACGTTCATTGCCTGCTCTGCCCCTAGCTTCATATTTGCCATAAGATTTCTTATGGACTCCAACAGACTATTCAGTCTTGCATTTTCTGCATACTCTTTTGCATAGCCTTTCGCATATTCTTCCGCATAGTCTTTCGCATACTTCTCAACCGCTTCACACATTCTCTTCCGACCTCCTTCTTCCTTAAAATGCTTTACCCCTTTAGCCAGTTCCGGATAATACATATCCTTCGCTTCTTTACAGCCAAAGTCGTGTAACAGATTTCCAATCGCATCATCACCCTTATAAGCCCCGTTAACGTATATGATGTGTGAGCCATCATCAAACAACTCATTCGTCTCCTCAAAATGACGATTGATCGTATAAATCGGTATCCCACGCTTAAAGATATCCGTCCGGGTGATAAACACCATATATGAGTCTTGAAGTTCCGAAAACTCCTGCCCCGCTTTCAGCATCCGGGAATCCATCATACTACTATTGAACCGGGCTCTTCGGATGTGCGCTCCCTCTGGCTTTTGCTGTACCTCTACATTATACTGCTTTCCTGTGCTGTCCTTTGCCAGAATATCCAAGCGGATATCCCGCCCGCCAACAACAGGACTTTGCAATTCTCTCTGCCCCACAACACTTACAACTTGAATATCGTCCTTTTTCAGTATAATCTTTAACAGAAGCTCTGTTGCTTCTATATTGCCATCAAACACCATAGACATCAGATCATCATCGAATAAGCTCATGCCGTCAACAATCTGCTCTACAGTTCTGGTATCCTGCCGTATTTCTTCTCCAGTCATCTAATCACCGCCTTCTTGACCGTCTCTTCTTTTGCTATCTCATCATTCAGTTACTATTATTATATCCTATCGTGCAAGGACTCACAATCTGATTTTCCACTATATATGATTGTCATATGTATCTCGTTAATCATACAAAGGCGAACGCTTCACTTTGCTATCTGTGCATTTGCTATACTTATTATTATCCCATAATGCAATGTTGTACTTTTTTGTATAATGAGAAAAATACTTGACACCAGAAATATCTTTTCTCTGTTTAATGATATCCAGTAGATTCAAGGTAGCGTCATAATCCATATCCTTAAAATTGGGGGATGTGAAATAGTTACATATGAATATATAGAGCGCCCTTATATCAAAATAATATTTATTCGCAAAACATTTAACCGTATTTTCTGTAAATATGCTGTCCAGAGCTTTTGAAGTAGTAAATGTAAAATCCATAACATTTATGTCCTCATTGATTACACACTCAGCTACTGAAAGATAATCCGCTCCATTTGGCTTTTGTTCCTTGCAAGATGGCTTATAGGTACGCCATTATTATCTCTAATAATTCCTGCCTCTTCGCCATCACAATCATTTATAATCCGTGCCCTATAATAGATACCCTTATCCATTTTTGTTACAGGCATATGTATTGCTGCTTGTCTGAAAAGTTCTGCATTTTTTGCTTTTCCTTTATCCCTATGACTCTCAAAAGCATACTGCATGGCATTAAAACTAGCAACCAGCGCCTCTCCCGTATTCATCTTAAAATCTGCCATTTTACCCTCTCTATCATATCTCGCTTACCTACTTTACATAAATCAATACCCCACAAACTCAGCCGGTGTCATAATTGCAGGCCTTTCCAACCCTGACTCTAAAAAGTCCTTATCCCCTGTAAGTAAAACATCCGCCCCCGCTTCCATGGCAGCCCGCAAAATCGGGCGGTCTTTCACATCCCGAATTTTCAGCTCTGCAATATCTTCATCAGTCGGAATCGGTACTAATTCCATCGTCAAAAGCGCAATCGAAAGAAATCTGTCCAATGCCGCAAGGCGGTTTGGGAATTTCTTATTAAATATCCGTTTCATTTCATCCACATTCTGCTCACAGATCAAACCATGATTCGGATAAGTCACCGCTTTCACATATGCCTGATAAGGAACACCATTGGCATTAAGCGCCGCCGAAATCAGAACATTCGTATCTATCAAAACCCTCATGCCTTTTCATCCTCATTTCTAAGCTCCTTTACCATTGCCATTACGTCATCCTCAGAATGTATGCTTGCCCGTTCAGCGTCTTTCTCCATCTCCTGCTGTAATATCTGCATGGCATACACTGCAGAGTTAACAATACGGACTGTATTCTTCTCGACAATAAAGGAAATGCGATCACCGCTTGTTACTCCCAGAACTTCCCGTACATCTTTCGGGATTGTGACTTGTCCCTTTGCCATAACTTTTGCATTATCTACAAACGCATTTGCTGCCATAAT
>DKUU01000036.1:93701-145115 GCA_002490835.1 Lachnospiraceae bacterium UBA7196
ATTTCCCTACTTTTATTATACGCAACAAATCATGAAAAGTATACCCTGTTTATTAGTAATTTTTATTGCTGGAAACCTCTTTATCACCATATATGAACACTGTCAACTCATCTATGCCTGGTACACCATTTACTACACCATTTTCCCACAAAATGATGACTTTTGATGAACCATGATAAATATAAAATATGCCGCAAGTCCCGTAAAACAGGCACTTACGGCACACTATGAAACAAGTCGGAACGCACCCTCCACTGTCAAGAGGTGAGTGCTAAAATTGTGTGAAAATTTTATAAACATTAATAGTGTTCATATGCTTTCCATCTTACTTTAGATAAGCAATCCCAGACACGTATTGACTTAATACGTATCGTTTGCTATTATAATAATACATGGGGAAAAGTAAAATGCCAATGAAACCGCGAGAAATGGAAAAACTAATTCTTGCAGACGGATGGATCCTTAAGAATCAAGAGGGTTCTCACAAAAATTATGTACATCCGACAAAGCCTGGGAAAGTCACAATACCCTTTCATCTTCATAAGGACTTAAATAAAAAAACCGAAAATTCTATAAGAAAGCAGGCAGGGATAAAATAGCTCTTTGCCTGATAATCTTTTAATATTTAGGAGGTATAAAATGTTATCTATGTATCCAGCCTGTTTCTTTCATGAAAATGACGGCTACTCCGTCGTATTTCCAGACCTCAACTGGCTTGCAACGCAAGGCGATTCTTTTGAAGAAGCTATGGAAATGGCTGTCGAATGTTTGGCTGGCTATCTTCACACTTGCCAAATGGACGGAGATACTATCCCAAAACCTTCCAAACTTTCCGATATCGATCCATATGCCATTGCAAAAGAACTTGACCCTGACGCACCTATGTGCGAATCCTTTGTTAACATGGTTTCTGTTGACGTAGCTTCCTATGCAAAAGAACATTTTGAAAAGTCCGTCAAAAAAACCCTCACTATTCCGGCATGGTTAAATAATGCCGCCTTGGAAAAGGGCATCAATTTTTCACAGGTTCTGCAAGATGCATTAAAAACAAAATTAAATTTAGGATGAATTTATGCTTTATTTCTGATTTCATAACTTATATAAGAATAAGGGGATCACTTTAACCTCAACCGTCCTAAATTCCTCCGGAATATCTATCTCTTCCACCAAATCCAACATCGGTTCGCCGTCCACATCAAAGTGTACCCTCCTTGCGCCGGAAGAACGCGGCGCCTCCACGCCGTCTCTCGCATGATAAAAATTCCACAGCAGTCCGTTTTCGTCCAGCAGATAGGAATTATGTCCCGGCCCATACTGTCCCTTGGAGGAGCGCGACGACATCAGCGGGTAATTGCTTTTCTGCCAGTTCTTAGGATTCAGAATATCCGTCCCCATAACCGGCTTTAACAGTCCGACCGTATAAGTGGCATCCACTGCCGCCCCCGAATAAGTGATCATAAGCTGTCCGCCTCGCTCAAGCGCGTATGGTCCTTCCACCACAAACGTATGGTTATTTTCCCATCCATATTCCGGCAGGGCAATGCAGACCGGATCGCTTATTAACTTCCACGGCTCCTCCTCGTCAATCTGTGCCAGATACAGCCACGCACCCTGATCCACAGGCAGAAACTGTCTTTGCGACCACATGGCGTAAACCTTTCCCATGTAATCAAAGGTGGTCATATCCAGCGAAATGACCTTCCCGGCTTCACAGAGGGGCGTCCCATCCTTTTTCACCACCAGCTTCGGCGCCGACCAGTCTTCTCTCCGCATCGGGTCTCCGCCATCCTTCAGTTTCATGACCCGGGACTCCTCCCGGAAAAATTCTCCCTCTGTCGCCGCATGAAAAATATACAGGTTGCCGCCGATCTCATGAAATTCCGGCGCCCACAAAAGTCCGCCGATGTCCGGATACGTCTGTGAATCCAGAAGCAGCACCTCCTTTGCCTCTACGATTTTCTCTAACGTCTCCGCACACCTTATATAAAGGGTATGATTGCCGTCCGCGTCATTGGTTGCAATATAATAATATTTCCCATGCCAGTACATACAGCACGGATCCGCCCTGTTCTCCGCAAAAGGAAAGGGGAAATGCTCCTGATGAACCGTGCCTGTCACCTTCCCGTCCGCTTCCTTTCCCTCTGTCCAGTCAATCTTTCTGACGACCGAGGTGCCGTCGCTGTATAATGCCTTTGCCGTTAGCTTGTGCAAATCCGCCTTTGACACTGTCTCCTTGGCATCTATCCTTTTATCGCCCAGAAATACCTGCATGTCCCGGCACACCGGCGTCATCAGCTTCTTCAAAAGATACTGGCCGTCTTCCTCCGGGATTTCCAGCACATTTCCCGCACAAACAGTCGTCCATTCCAGTTCGGATACCACAATCTGATCCTGCTTTATATCAATTGTGACACCCGGCTCTTTCAGCCCTTTTCCGGACAATGCGCTGCTATCGCCCTGCCGCCAGCAGTCATTCCCATCTTTCCATAACAGCCTGTAGCTTTTCTCCTGCTTTTGATAACTGCACCGCACTTCCTTAATCTGTCCGCTCTGCTGCAGCCGAAACAAGCCCTGCTCCTTCCAATGCACCATATCGTTACTGGAAAAAAGCAGGATACAGCCCTCCGCTTCTTCATCTGCTTCTCCCTCCGCTTCTGTCCGGACAGCGGCAACTCCATAGCCTCCGTCCGGCTTTGCAAACATCCACGGATTTCTCAGACTTTTCGCGATCAGCGTCCCGTCCTCTTTCTGCACAGCTTTCGCGTACAAAATCCCTTCATTATGGTGAAAGGGCACCCATTCTCCTGATTCGTCTTTCCATGCCAGATGCATACTGTATGCCAGACGCTTCGCATAGATCATATCTTCCTCCGGTTCTCTGGTATAACATAAAATCTCCATACGTCACCATTTCCTTTCTTTCCAACCGTCCGGAAGGCGGTCTTCCGGCTCCTCTATGATGGCATCCGCCATCTCTACATGTTCCATGATATCCTATCGTACCGGGACTTACAATCTGTTTTTTCAAAAGCATAAATTGAATCCGTCCAAAATCTATGCTATCATTTTAGCATCAGCTAAACACATCATATAAAGACGAAAGGAAAACCAAGATGAAAAAATTTCTGGGAGAATTTAAGACATTTGCACTAAAAGGAAATATGATCGACTTAGCGGTCGGCATGATCATCGGCAGCGCCTTCACCGGGATCGTCGGCTCTCTGGTCGATGACATTTTTATGCCGCTGCTCAGCATTTTCACCGGCAGGATCGATTTTAATAATCTGGTCATCGTCCTCGGCAGCGGGGAGAACGCTGCTACGATCAATTACGGCACGTTTTTGACCCAAGTGGTCAACTTTCTGGCAGTCAGCTTCGTGATTTTCCTGCTGATCCGTCAGATCAACAAGCTTCAGAAGATGCACACGAAAGAGGAAGTGAAAGAAGAGACGGAAAAAGAATGTCCTTTCTGTAAGACGCAGATTTCCATTCACGCCACCCGCTGTCCTCACTGTACGTCCATGCTGGAAGAGGTCTGATACATGTCCTCCAAAGAGATCAGGATCAAGTTCTCATCCGGCGCAGCCGCAAAGCCCGATCTGCTCATAAAACCGTATTTGTAACACGAAAATCCCGTTTCCTGCACCTGCGCGATCTCGGTGCGGATCATTTCTTCCGAAACGGGCTCTTTGCGGAACTTTGCCTCATAGAAGATATAACCTTTGGCATCTTTCGTCACGATGTCAAATTCGCCGTTCTTCTTATGCGCCGGATCGTCATAATAGTACCTGCCGATCTTCCCGAAAGGTTCCGCCAGCAGGCCCTGACGATTCAGCCGGATCAAGTACTGCTTACAGATCGTCTCAAACGCATGCGGCACGTATGCGCTTTCAAAATCCTCTTTGATGTAGCGCTCATAAAACTGATTCGGCTCCATCACATTCATCTGAGACGAATAGCGAAATACATAGCGATAATAAAACAAGGATAAGTTATCAATAATACGATAGCTTATCTTTTTGCGGTTCTTTTCGTCATTGATCGGCGCCTGCTTCTCCACCATCTCCATGCGGATCAGTTTATCCAGCACATCCACCATCGCCGGGCCGCTCGACACATGGGACTGGGAAAGGATATCGCTGTACTTGCAAAAGCCGCGCGAAAGCGCGTCAAACACCTCGTTGGCGTTAATGATCTTCGATATCTCCGATTTCAGGTACATAGAAACTTCATTTTCCAGCCGCGCTCCCGGAGAAGCGATCAGTTCCGTAATATTCTCCCTGACCGTAAGCGCCGGATCGATCAGTCTGTTGAAATAAGGGATACCACCGAACACACTGTACAATCTCACTTTATCCTCATCCGAAAAATCAGGATAAAACAGGGCTGACTCCAGATAATCCATCGGTTTCAGATCGATCGTCAGATCGACGCGGCCGTAGAGCGGATTTTCATTAAAAACAAGGGACTTCATCACATCCACGAAAGAGCCGCACAATATCAGCTTCAGCCCACCGTTATCATGATACCTGTCAATCAAAGACTGAAGGATACTGTCCAGCCCAACCACGCACTCCCGGAGATAGGAGTATTCATCCAAAACAAAAACCAGCTTTTCCTGACAGGATCTCTGAAACAGGAAGTCCAAAACTTCCTCCATGCTGCCAAAAGCCGGTTTCGGCAGGCCGAATGTTCCCGCAATCAATACGGCCAGACTCTCTACATTATTCAGTTCCGTTGTCTGCTTACACTCATAATAGATACTGAGGACATTCGACTCCCTGAGCGACTGTTTGATCAATTCGCTCTTGCCGACACGCCTGCGCCCGTAAATCAGGGTCACTGCCTGACCCTCTTTTTCCAACATCCGACGCAGCTTTTTCCTTTCCTCTGTCCTACCCAGAAATCCCATGGAATCTCCTTCCTCTCATCCATTTCACTTCGCGTTATGGTATCGTTTCGCAGGTATAATCAAATACCCTACGACTGCCATCGTGTACATTCTAGCACAGAAAAAAAGAAATGTCAATTTTTACTCGGTTGCGTCCGAGTCGGTTTAAGCCGAGTAAAACGAATCCGAGTAAACTTCATCCGAACAAAAACTAATCCGTCTCCCCCTTCGGCCCTTTCCGCCCATATCCGGCAATCACGGCCACCGCCAAGATCACCAGCATACAGAGAGAATAATAATTTACAAACGGCACCGATCCGGGCGCGACCGCCATCCCCTCAAACTGTGCGGATAGCTGTGCAGGGATCACGCAATGCACCGTCCACGGCGCCAAAAAGCAGAATACGCAGCCTGTGCAGTCCATCAGGTTCGCCCGCCGGTAGCGGTTCACGCCCGCCTTCTCCCCGATCTCACAGATCAGATCGCCGAGCGCCACGATCGCTACGGAGATAACACCCGTTACCATACTTAGAATCCCCACAGACAACACTATGGTGGCTTCCGTGCTACGCTCCGTTTTGGCAAGTCTTGAAAGCAGCGCGCCCACATCCTCAAAGAATCCGCCGCATTCCAGTACGCCCAAAAGAGCAAACACGCCGATGAGCATCGCCATGGTTCCCGCCGTTCCCGTGATTGCTTCTATGATTACACCCGTTACGGAAAAGCCGCCGGGAAAGGCCACGAGGTCCCCCACCTTATAAATGCCGGTGACAAGTCCTGCCGCAATCCCCGCAAGGATTCCCCATGACAGAGCAGTGATCAGATGCTTCCGCATCATGCACAACACGATGATCACCACCGGTACCACCAGCATGATAAGGCTCAGCGGCTTTGCGGTAACATCTGTTATTTCGTTCCCCGAACCTCCCGCCGTCGTCTTTGCAAACAGCAAAAATAGGAGCAATGCTCCCGCCAGCACGCCCACCGGAAAGAGAATCGGGATCACCACAAAATAAGTACCCACCGAAGTTCCCGTAGCAAAGGCCAGCAGACAGGTGATGAGAAAGCTGGCCGCCACAAAGAGTTTCCCCGTAAAGCCCGCCTCCACCACATAAAAGGCTATCGTCTGCACCGCGCCGCTGGCGGAGATCAGCTTACCGGAAACCGCCGCTAAGATCACCGCCAGCACGATCACGCCAAACATCGGCTTACTCAGACCGTAGACCATCGCTTCGCCGTAAGCTTTTTCATCCTTTGCAAAGATAACGCCCGTTACCAGTGCAGTAAAAAACGCCAGCACATACCCGTTTACGTTGGACTGGCTAAGCGCCGCCCACAGGATCATTGCCGCCGCCGCAATCAGCGGGACGAAGCCGCCTGCCCTGCCAAAGCGGTATTCGATTCGCTTTCTGTTTTTGCCCATCTTTTCCTCCATGCCGGAGCTCTTTTTGCGAAGGCACGCGCTGAGAATTTAAAGTTTTCCGAAGGAATACTTTATCAGCATGCGATTCCGAGTTTGTGGCTCCGGCACAAACTCGCGGTTGAATAAATTGCTCTTTCAGAGAATTTATTCAACCTTCCTCCTCTACAGCAGCGCCCGCAGCTCCTCATGAATCTTTCCATTAGAAGCCACAACGCTGCCCCTCTTCAAAAATCCCAGCGCTTCTCCCGCAAAATCCGTGACCTGCCCGCCGGCCTCCCTGACCAAAAGCTGTCCCGCCGCAAAATCCCACGGGCTTAAGCACGGTTCAAAGAACCCTCCGGTGCGCCCGCAGGCCACGTAGGCCAGATCCATAGCCGCCGAGCCTGTCCTGCGGATATCCTGCGCTTTGTCGAAGACGCGCCTGACCCGCGCAAAGTTATTGTCCGCCAATTCCCTGTCATAGGGCGAAGTACCCACGGCAACGATCGTCTCGCACAACGCGTCTGTTTCCGAGACATGGATCGGGCTGCCGTTCAAAAAACTGCCTTTCCCTCTCTGCGCATAAAAAACGTCTTCCCGAAACGGGTCATAGACGACTCCCAGCGTGATCTCCCCCTTTTCGTACAAGGCTAACGACACCACACTGTGCTGATAGTCATGGATCAGATTGGTGGTGCCGTCTATGGGATCGAGGATCCAGTAGGTATCTGCGGACATCTCGTGCAACCCCTCTTCCTCCCCCAGAAACTGAATGCCGGGAAAACGGCTTCCCAATTCACGGGCCAGAAAGCTCTGGATATCGGTATCCACCTGCGTCACATAGTCCGCCCGCCCCTTGGTCTTGATATGCCCGGCCCTCTCTCTGTTTCCCACAAAGGCTTTCGTTTCCTTCACCAATGCAATGATTTCCTGTTTTTCCATCTGCGTCGGCCCTCACATTTTTATTTGTATCAATCTTATAACAGGCCTGCCAAAACTGCAAGCCTGTTTCTTTTCGCTCTGCTTCCGTGATCCCATCTCGCCAAACGCCGCACTGACAAAATATCTGATAAAACCAGCAGTGCGGACAATCACACAAAGCAATCGTCCGCACCGCAACCCCTTTTACACTGCCTGTCAAACATTTACTCTATGATAAAGTAATGCTTTCAGGTCGAAATAGTGACTATATTCCGTAGTCAATATTATTATAAAAGTTCCGCAGCAAAATGTCAAGCAAACTTTTTGAATCGTAAAATTTTTGTCATTAAAAGTACGAATTTTGCTACGGATTTATAAATTCTATCATTTCCCGGACCGCTGCTGCCCACCAAGCAACTCCGCAAGCTGCCTGCGCAGTACGTTCCCCAGCGACAATGCCAGCACCATTTTCACGATATCCGGTATCAAAAAGGGAATCACGCACCAGCCAAGCACCGTTCCCAGCGTGACCGCGCCGGTCTGCCGCAGATATACGACCATGAACCACGCCGTACCGAAAGTGAGGTAAGTCGCCATGCCAAACACCATACCAAACGCCTGCGCCCAGAGCCTTCTGCCAAACAGTGTCTCCATCAGCCACATGATAAGTCCCGCAAAGATAAAGCCGATGATGTAGCCGCCCGTAGTATTCAAAAGGACGCCGATTCCGCCCTTAAATCCCGCAAACACCGGGATGCCGACCGCGCCCAGAAGCACATAGACCACGATCGCCTGCGTACCGCGCCTGCCGCCCAGTACCGCCGTCGCCAGAAAGACCGCAAAAGTCTGTAGGGTAAACGGCACCACCGTCGGAATGGAGATCCATGAGCAGATCGCGATCAGCACCGCAAACAAAGCTATGTAAGCCATATCGTAGGTCCTGCCTCTGCCCGCCGGCCGTGTCTGCGCCGCCGTCACTTCCCGCATCGTATCCGCCTGTGTCGTCACTGTCTGTCTTCGCAATTTCATCAGTCCTCCCTCGTTCGTATCCTATAATCTGAGGGTATCCTAACACATAGAAGAACTATTGTCAACTTATTTATTATATAAGTTAACAATATAACCCCGCATCTGCCGACAGTTTCGTCTCCCGTCACAATCCTTTCTTCATCTCGCGCATCCGTTCCACACTCCCTTTCAGCACCTCCACCGTCTCATCGAGCTCCGCCTCCGTATTTTCTGCCGACAAGGTAAGGCGCAGGGAACCGCGGGCCAGTTCATGCGGCAGACCGATCGCTAAAAGCACATGGGAAGGCTCCGTCGCCCCCGTAGAGCAGGCCGATCCGCCGGAGGCGCAGATGCCCCGCTGATCTAAAAGAATGAGCAGGGACTCCCCCTCGATATCCGCAAAGCAGAAATGGGCATTGCCCGGAAGCCTGTCGTGCGCCGCCCCGTTCAAGCAGGCGTGCGGGATCTCTGCAAGCACCCTTCCAATCAGGTGATCCCGCAGGGCACTCTCCCGCTCCATCCGCTCCTGCAGCGTCTCTTCCGCTAGCGCCGCCGCCCTGCCAAAGCCCACGATGCCCGGCACATTCAGGGTACCGGCCCGCCGTCCTTTCTCCTGCGCGCCACCGTACAGCAGGGGGACAAGCCGCAGATTTTCCCGGCAGTAGAGGATGCCCACGCCCTTGGGTCCGCCAAACTTATGGCCGCTGGCGGAGAGCAGGTCGATCCCCATCTTTTCCACATGAAGCGGTATATGTCCGTAGGCCTGCACCGCGTCCGTATGAAAAAGCGCGCCCTGTTCATGCGCGATCGCACTCAGCTTCGCAAGCGGTTCTATAGTGCCGATCTCGTTATTGGCCGCCATAACGGAAACCAGAATCGTATCCGGCCGCATGGCCTTTTGCAGAGTCTCAGGCAGCACCTTCCCGTCATCTTCCACAGGCAGACAGGTGACCGTATAGCCCTGTTTTTCCAGATACCTGCAAGTGTGCAGCACCGCATGATGCTCGATAGCGCTCACAATGATGTGCCGTCCCTTATCGGCATAGGTTTCCGCCACGCCGCGCAGCGCCCAGTTATCGGACTCCGTGCCGCCGCCCGTAAAATAAATTTCCGTCGGTTTCGCGCCGATCAGCGCACCCACCCGCTCTCTGGCCAGCCGCACCGCCCTCTTTGCCTCCCCCGCGAATCCGTAGATAGCCGAGGGATTGGCATAGCTTTCCCGAAAGAAGGGGAGCATTTCCTCTAAGACTTCCTCCCGCATTCTGGTGGTCGCCGCATTGTCCAGATATATCCTGTTTTTCGCCTTAAATTCCATCCTGCAACTTCCTTTTGCCGTCACTATCCTATTATACTTTCAAAATGTATCACATTATCGCCATGATTGCGCAAACACTATATTACCGCACGTATCCTTTCTAACGCCTCCCGCAAAATCTTGCGCGGGCAGGCCGCATTGATCCGCTGAAAGCCCGCGCCGCCCGCGCCGAACATCCCGCCGCCGTCCAGCCAGAGTTTCGCCTCGTGGATGATCTTGTGCTCCAGCGCCGCCTCGGTGAGGCCAAGCCCTCTGAAATCCAGCCACACCAGATAAGTGCCTTCGTGCGCCGACAGCCGTACGCCGGGAAGGTTTTCTTCCACGTACTGTCCGATGAAAGCGATATTGTCCGCCACATAGCGCATCATGGCCTGATACCACGTCTCGCCATGCTGGTAAGCCGCCTTGCAGGCTACCTGCCCCATAATGTTTAATTCACTCACACCGGCAGCATCCATCGCTTTCCGCAAGCGTTTACGCAGGTCTTCATTCGGGATAAAGATATTGGAGAGGCTAAGGCCCGCCAGATTAAAGGTCTTGCTGGGGGAAGTGCAGATCAGGGAAATATCCGCATACTCCTTTTTCAGGGTCGCAAACACATGGTGCTTACCCTGAAAGGCAAAATCCCCATGAATCTCGTCGCTGACTACGATCACCTGATGCTGCAGGCAGAGATCGCCCAGCCGGATCAGCTCTTCCTTCGTCCACACCCTGCCCACGGGATTGTGCGGACTGCAGAGGATGAACAGCCTGACCTGATGCTCGACAATCTTTTTTTCAAAGTCCTCAAAGTCAATATGAAAGCGGTTATCCTCCCCCGGATAGAGGGTATTGGTAACCATCTTTCTGCCGTTGTCGCGGATCACCCCCTCGAAGGGGTAATACACGGGCTGCTGGATCAGCACGGCATCCCCCGGCTCCGTGTAAGCCTGAATCGCCATCGCCAGCGCAAAAACCACGCCCGGCGTCTTCACCAGCCACGCCTTTTCCACCGCAAAATCATGATGCCGCTGCATCCAGTCCCGCACGCTCTCAAAATAGCCGGGAATCTCTTCCGTGTACCCAAAGATACCGTGGTCTAAGCGCTCCCGCATCGCATCCAGCACATAGGACGAAGTCTCGAAATCCATGTCCGCCACCCACAGGGGCAGCACATCCTCCGGCATGCCGCGCTCAACCGCGCAGTCGTACTTGATACAGCCCGTCCCCTTTCTCTCGATCACTCTGTCAAAATCCAGATTTCGCTCCGCCATCCTCTTATCCTCCGTTATCTTGCGCCTCGTACTACTTTATTCCTATCAACTTACTATACTATAAATCATTATAACAGGCCTGCAAAAAACTGCAAGCCCTAATTTTCTTCCTGTACATGTTCGCCATATACTCCCATAAATAGGCACGAGCGGCTGCATACACAGCCGCTCATGCCAACCCCTTTTACACTGCCTGTCATCTATTTACCTAGGATGCTGCCGCACCCTGTCATAGTGACCGATCTCACTTCCCGCAACGTCAGTGCGGGCATACCGCCCAAGTTTGTGACCTAAGAAATTCATGATAAACAATCTGTCCGCATCTGGCACAACGTTCCGCTCTATAAACCCTTACCTCACAACTTCCGTCCGAATATGTACTGTGATTCCCCGCTTCGCCCCACACATAAACATGACTGCAATGAGGATCTATTCCGTCATCCTCAGATACTGGAAATACATTGCCTTCCCCATCTATAAACTGGTTCTCATAGTGCAACTCATAATCATCTGCCATGTCATATACCTGCATTACATTCCCACCTGCACTATCAGGTGTAAAAGCAACTACATCATTGTCCACAACAAATGCGATTTCTTTCTCCGATGCCTCCTCCGGCAAAACCGCCGACACCGGATCTCTATATGCAAACACTGTCATCGAATTGGCGAAGATCAGCACGACTGCCAACACACCCGCCGCATAACGATTCCACTTATTTTTCCTCATCAGATTTTCCATCCTTTCATTGATCTCTTTTATATGATTTCCAAAACCTGCTTTCCATTTCACCGGTGGCCCGTTCGATTTCTTGTCTAACGCCTCCTCGATCATCAGGCGCAGATAAGTTTTGACCTCGCTTTCTGTCTTTCCCCGCATCACCTTCTCATCACAGGAACACTCGCAGACCACCTCGAAATCTTTGCGCAGCTTCCATAGGAACGGATTCCACCAGTGCAGAAGCTTCGTAAATTCCAAGAGGATCTTCCAGAAAACATCGCCTCTTTTGATATGTACCATCTCATGACGGACAAGCAGTTTCGTCTCCCGGCTTTCCATATCTCTGCCGCAGAGGATGACCGGTCTGAATACGCCAAACGTGATGGTCGGTTCTCCGTTCAATGCCGGAATGAGGGACACCCGGCGTCTTACGCCGTACTCCCTGCGCAGACTGTCAATGAACAGCTTTTCCCGATCCGTCATCTTGATCTGCGCATAGCCGGCAAACCAGTGCGTGATCCGTACATACTCGATCAACTGCTTTATTAACAGCACCACGGCTCCTGCCATCCACACGATCGCCATACCTGTCTGGATCACGGCGTAACCATTGGCATGCAGACCGCCGTTTGCATGAACCAGATATTTTGTCCATGTCAGCGAAATCCGCTCCGTCCCCATCCGGCTGACCAACGTCGTCTCCGAAAATAATTCACGATACCAGTTTTTCACAAAGGGCAGAGGAATCAGATAATAGAAAACAGCAGCTTTGGCGAGCAGGAAATAAGTTCCCGCGCTAAGCTTCTTTCTCAAAAGGCAGCGTGCTAACAAATACAGGCACGTCATCGTGGTGCCTGACAGCGCCATTACCAGAACGTATTCCATTTCTTACGTTCAGCGCTCCTCCAAGATTCGGATCAGCTCTTCCGCCTCTTTTTTATCTATGGTATTTTCCTTGACAAACGCTGCCACAAAATTGCTCAGCTTTCCGCCATACATCTTGTCGATTGCCGCCTTCATCTGCATATTATAATGCTCCTCCCTTGTGTACCGGGGTTTCACAATCCTGTGTTCCCTCGTAATCAGCCCTTTCTCCTCCAGTCTGCTCAAAAAGGTGTTCAGGGTCTGCCTCTTCCACTCCTTTCCGTCCGCTTCAAACAGGGCAAGAAGCTGTGATTGCTTGATCCCCTCTTTCTGGTCCCAAAGCTTCTCCAGAACCTCTCGCTCCGCCTCAGATGCAGTAAATACTCTTTTCATATTCCCTCTTTCCGTGACTAGTCACCGTAGTCACTAATAATTTTATAGTTTTTGACAATTACTGTCAATAAATATCAACAAACACAACAAATTGCAGTTATCTGTATCAAATATATTCTTATGCTGTTATTGCGTTACCCGTGTAAAGCTGGTAATACCTCCCGCGCTCCTCAATCAGCTGGTCGTGCGTGCCTCTCTCGACGATCCTGCCCTGCTCCAGCACCATGATGCAGTCGGAATTTTTGACCGTGGATAAGCGGTGCGCGATCACAAAAGTGGTACGGCCCTTCATTAGCTTATCCATGCCGTCCTGCACGATGCGCTCGGTACGGGTATCGATGGAGCTGGTCGCCTCGTCTAAGATCAGCACCGGCGGATCGGCCACCGCCGCCCTTGCGATCGCCAGAAGCTGTCTCTGGCCCTGACTTAGGTTCGCGCCGTCCCCGGAAAGCACGGTATCATAGCCTTCCGGCAGACGTCTGATAAAGCTGTCCGCATTGGCCAGCTTCGCCGCCGCCTTCACTTCCTCGTCAGTCGCGTCCAATTTCCCGTAGCGGATATTTTCCATGACGGTGCCGGTAAAGAGGTGGGTATCCTGCAGCACGATGCCAAGCGAGCGCCGCAGATCGGCCTTCTTTATCTTATTGACATTAATACCGTCGTATCGTATCTTTCCGTCCTGAATATCGTAGAAACGGTTGATGAGGTTCGTGATGGTGGTCTTGCCCGCGCCGGTGGAACCGACAAAGGCGATCTTCTGCCCCGGCTCCGCAAAAAGCTTCACGTCGTGCAGCACCATCTTTTCGTCGTTGTAGCCAAAGTCCACACCGTCAAAGACCACATCTCCCGTAAGCTCCACATAGTCCACGGAGTGATCCGCCTGATGCTCATGCCGCCATGCCCAGCGGCCCGTGCGCTCCGGCGTCTCTGTAAGCTTCCCGTTTTCTTCCCTGACATTGACCAGCGTCACGTAGCCCTCGTCCGTCTCCGGCTTTTCGTCCATCATCTTAAAGATGCGCTCCGCGCCGGCTAACGCCATCACCACCGCGTTAAACTGCTGGCTCACCTGATTAATCGGCATGTTGAAACTTTTATTGAAGGTCAAAAAGCTCGCCAGTTTTCCAAGGGTCAGTCCCGTGGCTCCAGAGAGGGCCAGCGCACCGCCCACGATCGCACACACCACGTAGCTGACATTGCCGAGCTGCTGATTGACCGGCCCCACCACATTGACCAGATAATTCGCCTTATCCGAACTCTCAAACAGCGCGTCGTTGAGCTTCTTAAAGTCCTCAACATTCTTTGCTTCGTGGTTGAATACCTTTACCACCTTCTGCCCGTTCATCATCTCCTCGATGAAGCCGTTGACTTTGCCCAGATTCGCCTGCTGCTCCAGAAAATATTTACCGCTTAAGCCTGCTACCCGCTTCGTCACATAGAGCATCACCGCCACCATCAGAAGCGTTGTGATCGTCAGCGGCACACTTAAAATGATCATACTGATGAATACGCTCACGATGGTGATCGCGCTGTTGAAGACCTGCGGCATACTCTGGCTGATCATCTGCCGCAAAGTTTCCGTATCGTTGGTGTAGGTTGACATAATGTCGCCATGAGAATGGGTATCAAAATACTTGATGGGCAGTGTCTCCATATGCGTGAAGAGATCGTCCCTCACGTTTCTAAGCGTCCCCTGCGTGACATTGATCATCATGCGGTTCCATGCGTAGGAAGCCAGCACGCCGATCAGATAAAAGCCCGCCACCCGCGCGATTGCTCCCGCCAGCGGGCCAAAATCAGCCACATCCTGCGTCAGCATGGGCGTGATATAGTCGTCGATCAGACTCTGGGTGAACATGGTGCCCTGTACGTTCGCCAGCACGCTCACAAAGATCAGTATCGCTACGATCACCAGATGCAGCCCGTAGCTTTTCGCCACATACCCCATCAGGCGCTTAAACACCTTGCCCGGATTCTCGATTTTCTTTCCGCCCTGCATCCTTCCATGTGGTCCCGGTCCCGGCATCAGTCCTCGCCTCCCTTCTCATCGAAATCCCCACCGCCGCTGGTCTGCGACTCATAAACTTCGCGGTAAATCTCATTGCCCGCCAGCAGCTCCTCGTGCGTACCAAAGCCGTGTATCCTGCCGTCGTCCATGACGATAATGCGGTCGGCGTTCATCACACTTGAGACACGCTGCGCAATGATCAGCTTCGTGGTATCGGGAATCTCCTCCGCAAAGGCTTTTCTGATCTTTGCGTCCGTCGCCGTATCCACCGCGCTGGTGGAATCGTCTAAGATCAATACCTTCGGCTTCTTTAGCAGGGCTCTGGCAATGGTCAGGCGCTGTCTCTGCCCGCCGGAAACATTCGTGCCGCCCTGTTCTATGTAAGTTTGATAGCCGTCCGGCATCTTCTCGATAAATTCGTCCGCACAGGCCAGCCGGCACGCCCTCCTGCACTCCTCCTCGCTGGCGTTCTCATCGCCCCAGCGCAGATTATCCAAAATAGTACCGGAGAAAAGGACGTTCTTTTGCAAAACGACCGCCACCTGATTGCGCAGCGTCTCGATATCGTACTCCCTGACGTCCCTGCCGCCCACAAGGACTGCCCCGTCCGTCACATCGTAGAGACGGCTGATCAGATTGACCAGACTGGTCTTCGCGCTGCCGGTGCCGCCGATGATACCGACGGTCTCGCCCGCCTTGATCTTTAAGTTAATATCGTGCAGGACCGCCTCGCTACTTTCCTTATTATAAGAAAAGCGCACATGCTGAAACTCGATCGATCCGTCCGGCACCTCGTATACGGGATCATCCGGATTCGTCAGATCGCTCTTTTCATTTAAGACCTCGCAGATACGCTCCGCGCTGGCGATACTCATGCTCATCATCACAAAGATCATCGCCACCATCATCAAGCTCATGAGGATGTTCATGCAGTAAGCAAGCAGGCTCATCAGCTCACCCGTGGTCAGGGTATCCTGTACGATCTGCTTCGCGCCCAGCCAGCTGATCAGCAGGATACAGCCGTAAACCGTAAACTGCATGACGGGCATGTTTAAGACCACATGCTTCTCCGCCTTCAGGAAGATATCGTAGATGCCCTGACTGGCCTTCTTGAACTTTTCGCCTTCATGGTTCTCACGCACGTAAGCCTTGACCACGCGGATCGCGCTCACATTTTCCTGCACGGATGCGTTCAGTTCGTCATACTTCGGAAAGGCAAGTTTGAAATACTTCATCGCCCCTTTAATCAGGAAAAACAGCACCACGCCCAGCAGGAGCACCGCCACCAGATAGATTGCCGCCAATTCTGCATTGATCCAAAACGCCATCGTCATCGCGCAGATCATACTCACCGGTGCGCGGAAGCAGATGCGCAGGACCATCTGATAGGCATTCTGTAAATTGGTCACATCCGTGGTCAGACGGGTGACCAGTCCCGCCGTGCTGAATTTATCAAGGCTCGCAAAGGAAAAGGTCTGGATATTCTCAAACATCGCCTGCCGCAGATTCCTTGCAAAGCCGGTGGACGCCCTCGCCCCGTATTTGCCGCCCATCACGCCGGTAAAAAGACCAAGGAGCGCCGCGCCGATCATCAACGCGCCGACCACAAAGATGTGGCGCATGTCGCCCGCCTCCACGCCGTCGTCGATGATGGAAGCCATCAAAAAGGGAATCAGCGTCTCGAACACCACTTCAAGGATCATAAAGACCGGTGTCGCGAAAGAAGCCTTCTTATATTCCTTTACCTGTGCTGCCAGTGTTTTTATCATGTCATTACTCCGTTTCCAGCATAAATAATAGAACCATGCGGCAGACGTGGCGCATCTGTCCGATGCGGTCACGACAGTCCACATGATTCTATTTTTCTACATTAAAAATTTAATGTCAACGGTTTTTCAATTTTTTTCAGAAATTTCACAAATTCTTCACAGGATTTATTTCATCCCGTTATACAAACATAGATATAAGGATATACTGAATAAATCAGAAAAATGTTTTGACTAATATAGTAATATGTATTATAATGTCAAAAACCGCTTTGTATACCAAAAATCTGGTTTCGGAGGCCCTGTATGATATTGAGTTACAAGTTTGAAAACTTTATGTCCTTTCGGGAAAACGTTGAATTTTCAATGACTGCGCCCAAATCAAAGGTAAAAACCCGATTTCCCAATAATTATGTATCTTCTGAGGCCGGCATCGATCTGCTAAAAACTGCCGTTATCGTCGGCGAAAACGCAGGCGGAAAGTCGAACTTTGTAAATAGTTTATTCTATTTGCAGTCTTTTTTTGCTGGAACTGCAGAGCCTAAATTATATAGAAATATTTTAAACACCAATTACAGCCACAATTTTTGTCCCTTAAGAAGCGACATCCCGCAGTCCTTTGAACTTGAAGTGCTAATAGGAAAAGACCGCTTTTACCTTTATCAATTAAAACTGGATGTCGCTGGAATCGTAGAAGAAACGTTTTCTTTTAAAAATCAGGTAAAAAGTAAATATAAAATAATACTCTCTTTAGAAAGAAGCCATTGCAAAAAAAACTGTAAAAACCAAAAAGATTGTACTGATAACAAACAATGCCATTTTCAAACTGAAACCTCCTATTCTTTTGTATTGTCAGAAACAGAGCGCGAAATCAAAAATCCTCTTGAAAAAGCCATAAATGCAGATAAAGCGACAGGTTTAACAATAACCAAGCTTGCACTGTTGGGCAACGAACATGCTCTCGCTTTTACAGACTGGGTCAAAAACGCTCTATGTCCGGAAACCAATATAATCAATTATGACCTCTATAAGTCTCTAAAAAGCGAGGAGGATGATTTGCGGATTCTGCATGACAAAAGATATTTAGAGATCTTTCGCATGATCGACTCCAGTATCATAGCATGCAAGGTAGACGAAGAAAAGCCGTTTGCAAAAACTTTAATTGTCAGGAAAAAGAAAGACGGCAGCACTTTTTCCAGAGAGCTTGCGCAGGATTCCAGCGGCGTTCGTGAATTCTTTGCATGGGCTGTCCAGATTTTTAAAGTAGTCTATGAGAATAAAATCGTCTTTGCTGATGAAATGGACAGAGTGCTTAATCCTGTTTTATCTGACAGAGTTATTTCTTATATCAACGGGAAAAATCATTGGGGACAATTTATCTTCACAACGCATAATGTTCTCCATCTTGACCTAAAAAACTATATGAAGGAGCAGATTTATTTTATAACAAAAGATATCGAGACTTTGGATTCCGAATTATATTCCTTAGCCGATTTCCCTGAAATACGTTACGAAACTACCAAGATTTACGAATTTTACATGAAAGGCATTCTGGGAGGTACGGCGATTGAGTAGAAAAATACGTACAACCAAAAAGAACTTCAAAGTTTTTTGTGAAGGAGACACAGAATATCGTTATATAGACGAGATGCGGCAACTGCAAAAGCTGTCCATCACTTTAAAACCTGTAAATATGAAAGGCGGCGGTTATCGCAATTTCTTAGAACAGCTTAAAACAGACGGCACTGCTAACTGTCTGGCAAAGTTTATCCTTATTGACGGTGACCGGGCAGTCACTGATGTCAGCGAAAAGAAAAATCTGCAAGAACTAATAGACTACTGCGCATTGCAAAACAAAAGCCAAAGGATTCCGCATTTTCTTATCATCGATTATCCTGACTTTGAATATATTGCCTGTTTACATTCTCCAAACTTTAAGGGACAAAATGCCTCACAGTTTATTATAAACGAATTAGGATATAGAAGTGTTGATGCGCTAAAGGCGGATCAACATATCTACAATACCCTTAATACCAGAAATAACTCTTACAAACAGATGCTATCCATGTTAAAACGGGAAAATTGCTTTCTGCTTAATGATTACTCAATCATCAAGGCGAAGTATGATATAAAAGTTTCCACTACATATGATTGGGGAAAACTGGGTAAAAAGGGCTCGAACATCTATGAATTTTTCGAGGTAATAGACTGCTTTTCCAAATAAACCATTTTCCTTTTTGCAGGAAAAAGGACTGTCCACTCGGACAGCCCTTCTTTTCAGTCGATTCTCTATTCCTTCGTCTTATCCCGGTTATTCAAAATCTCAAACACCACGGCCGCCAAAAGCACCATGCCCTTGACCACCATCTGCCAGTTTGCGTCGATGCCCATCAGGCTCATGCCTAAGTTAATGACGCCGATCAGCGCCGCACCGATCACCATGCCGAACACCGTACCGGAACCGCCGTAAGCGGACACACCACCCACCACGCAGGCGGAGATCGCGTCCATCTCGTAGTTATTGCCCGCTGTCGCCGTCGCCGCCGACAGTCTCGCCATCGTCATCCACGCGCTGATCACGGTGAGGACCGCCATATTCAGGTAAGCAAGGAAGAATATCTTCTTCGTATCGATACCGGAAAGTCTGGTCGCCTCCACGTTGCCGCCCATGGTATAGAAGTAACGGCCGATGGTGGTCTTTTCCGTGATGAAGCTGTAGATCAGCACGATCACGGCTACCCAGATCAGGTTATTCGGAATGCCGTTCGCCTGCCCCAGTTTATAGGCAAACAGCAGGATCACCGCGCAGACCAGCACGCAGCGCACCGCCAGACTCACCATGTTCTCCGCTTCATAGCCCTTCTTAAGCTTGTCATTCCTGCCCTTTAACTGCAGCAGCACAAAAATCACGCAGGCGATCACACCCGCCAAAATACAGGTGATATTGATATTCTTACCGCCAAAAAAGTCCGGCACGCTGCCGTTAAACATCTTCGTAAAGCCCTCTGGCATAGGCGCGATGGAAGAGCCGCCGATCAGCGCCGTCCCCCAGCCGCGGAAGGCCAGATAGCCGGCAAGCGTCGCGATCCAGGGCGGGATATTGAGATAAGCGATCAAAAATCCTTCCACGATACCGTAGATCACACCCGTGCCTATCATCAAAAGCATCGCCGCAGGCACCGACATCTGCGCTTTCACCATCAGCATACCGCCGACCGTGCCGACAAAACACACGAAGGAGCCAACGGAAAGATCGATATTACCACCGGTGAGCATACACATCAGCATACCGGTCGCCAGTATGAATACGTAAGCGTTCTGCGCGATCAGCGCCTGAAAGCTGGAAGGCGCAAACATCTGTCCCTTCGTCGTCACCGAGAAGAAGATCACGATCAGGACAAGGATTATTTTCATCGTATGTTTTCTTAAAATATCCAATGTTTTATTCATTTTCATCCTCCTCCCTTACTTCTTCTCTCTCTTGGAGAGTACGTCAAAGGCAACGGCCGCTAACAGCACCAGTCCCTTGACCACTTTCTGATAGTTCGGATCGATACCCATGATACTCATGCCCTGATTGATCACGCCCATCAGGATCGCGCCGACCACCACGCCGGGCACCGTACCGATACCGCCGTAAGCGGAAGCGCCGCCGATAAAGCAGGCGCCGATCGCGTCCATCTCATAGCCCTGCCCGAAGGTAGGCTGCGAAGTCGTAAATCTGGCGATCGTCAGGATACCGGCAAACGCTGCCAGCAGACCCATATTCACATAAGCAAGGAAGTAAACCTTTTTTGTATTGATACCGGAAAGTCTGGTTGCCTTTTCATTGCCGCCCACCGCGTACAGATAGCGGCCGATTCTTGTCTTTGTGGTCAGATAGCCGTAGAACAGAAGCACCAAAAGGATCCAGACGAGCGACGTGGGAATCCCCTTGTGGGATGCCAGCTTAAAAGAGATCCACAAGATCACGGCGCTGATCACCGCCAGCTTTACCACGGTGCTGCCAAGCGGCGCCATCTCGTACCCTTTGCTCTTATTGTTGATGCGGCTCTTTAACTGCACAGCAATCAATAAAATAACAGCGATACAGCCGGCGACCATACAGGTCATGTTGATGTCCTCGCCACCGAATACATCCGGCACATAACAGTCCGCACCGCCGCCGAATACTTTGATAAAGGTCTCGCTCTTTAAGGAGACCGTCATTCCCTGAAGCACCACATTCGAGAGGCCTCGGAACGCGTACATGCCCGCCAGCGTGGCTATAAAAGGCGGCACCTTGATATAGGCGATCCAAAAGCCCTGCCACATGCCGATCAGCACACCGATCACCAGCATGGTGAAAGCCGCTGCCCAGATATTGACGCCCTTATCCATCATGATCGCGCCCACAGCGCCGGCAAAACAGACCACGGAACCGACGGAAAGGTCGATGTTGCCGCCCGTCAGGATACAGAGCAACATTCCCGTCGCCAGCACGAACACGTAAGCGTTCTGGGCGATCAGGTTATTGATATTCTGGGGGAACAGGATTTTTCCCTCCGTCGTGATACTGAAAAAGACCACCACCAGAACAAGGGCTATGATCATGGTATATTTTCTTAAGATCGCTGAAACGTTTACTTTCTCCATAATCTCTACGCCCCCTTTCCGGAATTAACAATGATGGACATGATCTTCTCCTGCGTCGCTTCCTCTGCGGAAAGTTCACCGGCGATCCTGCCCTCGTTCATGATATAGATCCTGTCGCTCATGCCGAGTACCTCCGGCAGTTCCGAAGAGATCATCAGCACGGACTTACCCGCCGCCACCAGATCGTTGATGATGCAGTAGATCTCATATTTTGCACCCACGTCGATACCTCTGGTAGGCTCGTCGAGAATCAATACGTCGGGATCGGCAAACATCCATTTCGCCAGCAGTACCTTCTGCTGGTTGCCGCCGGAAAGATTGCCCACATTCTGCTCCACGGTAGGACACTTGGTCTTGAGCTTATCCTTATATTCCACCGCCACCTGATATTCCTTATCCTTATCAATGATCTTGCGGGGGCTGATACTGTCAAGGTTTGCCAGCGTGGTATTGATCTTGATCGGGTTCGTCAGCACAAGGCCGTTACCTTTTCTGTCCTCCGTCACGTACGCCAGTTTATTTTTGATAGCCTGCTTCACGGACTTTAACTGCACCTCTTTGCCGTCGAGGAAAAGCTGTCCGCTGATATTCGTGCCGTAGGACTGTCCAAAGATGCTCATGGCAAGCTCGGTACGCCCCGCGCCCATCAGCCCGGAAATGCCTACCACCTCGCCCTTTTTGACCTTGATGGAAACATTGTCGCACACCTTCCGCTCCGGATAGAGGGGATGATGCACGGTCCAGTTTTTCACTTCCATATTGACAGCGCCGATCTTTACGCCCTGCCGCTTCGGGAAGCGGTCGGTCAGCTCACGACCGACCATACCTTTTATGATTCTATCCTCTGAAATCTCCGTGGTATGCTTATCCATCGTCTCGATGGTAGAACCGTCGCGGATGACCGTGATCTTATCCGCCACGTAAGCCACCTCGTTCAATTTATGTGATATGATGATCGAAGTCATGCCTTCTTTCTTAAACTTTAACATTAAGTCCAGAAGGGCCTTTGAATCCTTTTCGTTCAGGGAAGAAGTCGGCTCATCAAGGATCAGCAGTTTCGCGTGCTTCGCAAGCGCTTTCGCGATCTCCACAAGCTGCTGCTTACCCGTACCGATATCCTTGACCAGTACCTTGGAAGATTCCGAAAGCCCTACCATCTTCAGATACTTGTCTGCTTCCCCGTAAGTCTCGTTCCAGTCGATCGCCGCGCTTTTCCCGCGCTCGTTCCCCAGAAACATATTCTTCCCGATGGTCATATAGGGAATCAACGCCAGCTCCTGATGGATGATGACGATGCCCTTCTCCTCGGAGTCCTTGATCTTGTTAAACTGACACACTTCACCGTTGTAAACGATGTCCCCCTCGTATGTACCGTAAGGATAGATGCCGCTCAGCACGTTCATCAGCGTGGACTTTCCCGCGCCGTTCTCACCGACGAGCGCGTGGATCTCACCCTCTTCCACTTTGAGATTCACGTTGTCGAGCGCTTTAACGCCTGGGAATGTTTTGGTAATATTTTTCATTTCCAGTAAAATCTTAGCCAAAGTGTATTCCTCCCAACCTAGTTTTTCAGTTCAGCCGGAACATCATTTGACTGACAAATCATGCTTGTGCTGAACCTATACCTTCATCTTTTTATCTTACCATAAACTTCCTGCTATTTCTACTTAATTATAATACCCGGATAAACCGACAGGCGGGAAATCCCCGCCTGCCAGATTTACTTTTATGAAATTTATTTTCGCGTTGATTACTGGAGATCAGCCTCGGTGTAGTAACCGGAGTCGATCAGCAGCTCCTTGTAGTTGTTCGCATCCGCGAATACAGGCTCGCAGAGGAAAGAAGGAATCACGCCCGTGCCGTTGTCATAGGTCGTGGTATCGTTTACTTCTACTTCCTCACCGCTTAAGATCTGGCCAACCATCTTAACCACCTGTGCTGCCAGCGTACGGGTATCCTTGAATACGGACATGGACTGTTTGCCTGCAAGCATGTTCTTTACGTTCGCGATATCGCAGTCCTGACCGGTAACGATCGGATAATTGCCGGTGTAGTTTGCTGCCAGAGCGTTCTGCACACCAAGAGAGGTGGAGTCGTTAGAGCAAAGGCAGATGTCAAGCTGCGTACCGTCCGCATAGTTGGAAGAAAGGATGTTCTCCATTCTTGCCTGAGCAGCCTCGGTAGACCACTTCTGCGTACCTACGGTCGCGAAATCTACCTGACCGGAAGGGATCACGATCTTGCCTGCGTCGATGTAGGGCTTTAACGTATCCATAGCGCCGTTGTAGAAGAAAGGCGCATTGTTATCGCCGGGATCGCCTGCGGTAACTTCCATATTGAAAGGACCTGCCGCATTGTCCAGATCAAGGGTGTCTACGATATACTTTGCCTGCGTAGCGCCAACCTTGTAGTTATCAAAGGTAGCATAATAGTTGATCGCGTCGGTATTCATGATCAGACGGTCATAAGCGATAACCGGAATACCTGCGCTCTTTGCGCCCTCAAGAACGGTAGAAAGAGAATTTGCTTCGATTGCTGCGATCACCAGTACGGAGCAGCCGCTGTTGATCATATTCTCGATCTGGGAAACCTGTGTCTCCTCACTGTTGGAAGCGTACTGCAGATCCACTTCATAGCCCGCTGCCTCCAGCTGCTGCTGCATGTTCGCGCCGTCCTGATTCCATCTCTGCAGATCCTTGGTGGGCATGGACACGCCTACCTTCTTGCCTGTTGATGCCGCAGGTGCAGCGCTGTCCGCCGGAGCCGCACTGTCCGCCGGAGCTGCTGACGAATCATTCGTAGCTGCCGGAGCCGCATCATTGCCGCCGCAGCCGACTAATGCTGCCATAACCATGGAAGCTGCAAGTAACATACTTAAAACTTTCTTTTTCATGTCTTGTTTTCCTCCCTTTTTTTGATTTAGTTACTCTATTTTGATTATAGTATAAAACTTGTAGGAATAATTTACGACATTCTGTACATTTTCACTATATTACTATTTTATGTAACCCAGTAATAGCATTATTTTGCTGTTACTATCCGCTTAAAAGCAAAATAATGCTATTTCGGCATTTTATTCGGGACATTCAGATAGACGTCTTCTTTCAGATGAAACCCGCTGCCGATGATCACTTCGTCGATATTGCCGAGGTTGACGCTGACGGGCTCCAGCGCGATATAGGGTATCCGATAAGAGCCGCTGTGCATCTGCGTCACGTCGTCGCCCGTAAGCGTCCCGCCGTTTGCCAGCGCCACCGCCGCTTCCGCCGCTCTGGTCGCCAGCTTTTCCACCGGCTTATAGACCGTCATCACCTGCGTGCCTTCCACGATCCGCTGGCAGGCCGCCAGATCCGCATCCTGCCCTACCACGTAGATTTCTCCCGCCTGCCGGTTCTCCGACAGAGCGCGCACCGCCTGTGTCGCCAGATCGTCATTGCCGCACATGATCGCATCCGCCTGCGCAACCTTATCGGGATTTTCATAGATGTAATCCGCCGCCTCTTCCGCCCGCCAGTTATCGGCGTGTACGGCATCCAGAATCTGCACCCTGTGTTTTGACATCAGTCTCTTAAAAGCGCCCTCCACCATGGGCACGTTATTGTCTGTGGGGGAACCGCCGATCATGATCACGTTGTCGATCTGCTTGATCAAAAGCGCCCTCGCCATCATCTCTCCCACCATCTCATTGTCAAAGGAAATATACAGATCGATATCCACATCGTCGATCAGGCGATCATAGGAGATCACGCGGATCCCCGCCGCCTTTGCCTTCTTTACCGAATCGCGCAGGGACACCGGATCGATGGCAATGATGACGATCACATCCATTCCTTTTTGAATAAAGTAGTCGATCTGCTTTTGCTGCTCTTCCACCACGCCGTTCGCGTTCTGCACGTTGACCTCCGCCCCCAGTTCCTTGGCCACGGAGACAAACACGTCGCGGTCCCTCTGCCATCTCTCAATGACAAAAGAATCGAAGCTCATCCCGATCTGGATCTTTTTTTCTTCGCCGGCCTCTTCCCCACCGCTTTCTTCCATCCTGCCGCAGCCGCTCTGGGCAAAGAGCAGGCACAGGGCAAGGAGCAGACAGCCGATCCGCCTTTTTCCTCTCATCCGTCTTTTCCTTCTTCCCATACTCGTCATACACTTTCTTCTTTTCTTGCTTCCATGCCGTTTTGCTTATACTCCGTAGGCGTAACGCCCGTATTTTTCTTAAAGATCCTGCTGAAATAATTAGGGTCTGCGTAGCCCGCCATAGAACAGATCTACTTCATCGAGTACTCGGTGGTGGTGAGGAGTTCTTTGGCCTTTTCCATGCGCAGTCCAGTCAGATATTCCACAAAGCCCTCCCCCACTTCCTCCTTGAAGACCTTACTGAAATAGTAGGGGCTGATGTTGACCGCCTGCGAGACCTCGTCCAGCGAAATATCCCTGCTGTAATGATTTCGGATATAAGCCTTCGCTGCCTCCACCGCGCCCTGCGACTTCTCCGCTGCCTTGGTGCCGATGTTGCGGCAGGCTTCCCCGATCCTGTCCGCAAACCATTTCCGCAGGGAAGACGGCTCCTTCATTTCCATCACCGTAGGCAGGTAATCTGCCCGATCCCGGAACGCATAGGTCATGCCGCCGGAATTGTAAGCAAAATATTCGGCGTAAAGCACAAATTCTAACACTTTTAAGCGTATATTCATCAAAAGATCGCCATAGCGTTCCTCGATCACGTCAAAATAAGTCTCCGCCGTAGCGACCGCATGGACAGCATCACCGTTTTTCACTTCGGTAAACAGCTTTTTCTCCAGATCGAGGGGATAAGTCTCCTCGTGGGCACAGCCGATGGGAAGATCGTCCGCATGGGCCACGCTGCCGGTGGTCATGATCAGCGCGTTGACTGCCTCCTTATAAGCGTCTCTGGCCTCCGCTAACGGCGCGGCCGCACTGATGCCGATGCGGAAGCTGATCTGCGTCTTTTTCCGCAGTTCCCGCACCAATTCTCTGGACTTCTCGATCAGGGCAATCCGGTCCCCGTAGGACATCTGCTTTTCCTTGCAGGGCACGAGGGCCGGGAGCTTATTGGACATGGACATCCCCAAGACCACGCCGGGATACGCCTCCTTTAAGGCCTCCCGCAGCACGTGATCATGTTCCTGCAGTTTCACGCTGCTGCCCACGGCGTCTGTCATGTGATTGCCCTCCTGCGTCTCCCCGCAGACCACCGCCAGCATGTAGGCATGGTCCGCCGTCAGGTTGAGGAGCTGCTTATAGTTTTCGATATCCTCCGTAAAATGCTCCTGAAAAAGCAGGTTATAGACCAGCCCGCTCTCGATGATCGGCATGACCATCTCCAGCTTTTCCCGAATCAGCAGGTCGTTGCTGCGCTTGTCCCGCTCTTTGTCGATCTGCTCCATCGCCTTTTTCAGGGCCGCGACGATCCTCGTTTTCTCCATAGGCTTGGTGATATACTCAAGCACCCCCAGCGTGATCGCTTCCTTGGCGTAATCAAACTTATCGTAAGCGCTCATCACGATAAAGACCACATTCCGGTTACCCGCGCGAATCTCCCGCATCGCCTCGATCCCATTGATACCCGGCATCTGGATATCCATAACGGCGATATCAGGCCGGTAGCTCTCCGCCAGTTCGATGACGCTCCTGCCCGTCTTGGCAAATTCTACGGTGCAGGAATCCCCAAACTCCTTCTCGATAATGAATTTCAGCGAATCGATGACGATACCCTCATCGTCCGCCAGCATGATCTTGTAGTGGCTCATGTTCTATTTCCTTTCCAGATAAAGACACACTTCCGTACCTTTCCCCGCGCCCGCACTCGTGACGCTGATCACGTCTTCCCGCCCCGTAAACAGCTTCAGGCGGGAGATCACATTGTCCATGCCGACGCCATTTCCGCCGGTGGTCCGCTCCTCTTCCGTGTAAGTGCCGTCAAGAATCTTTTCAATCGTCTCCCTGCTCATGCCCACGCCGTTATCCTTCACACTGATGCAGATGCGGCCCTTTTTCTCGTAGAGGGAAAGGAAAATGACACCCCTGTCACCCATCTCGCGAATGCCGTGGTTGACGCAGTTTTCCACGATCGGCTGCAGGATCATGCCCGGCATCTCCACAGACAGCAGGGACTCGTCGATAGACTTTTCATAATGAATGTCTCCGGCGAAGCGCACGTTCAGGATGTAGATGTAAGAGTCCACCATCTCCACCTCGTCGGCCACCGTCACCGTCTCCTCGCTCTTCTTCATATTATAACGGTAAAACTGCGCTACCTTCTGGATGTATTCGTAAGTCCTGTCCGCGCCCTCCATCATCGAAAGCTGCGCTCCCGCATTCAACGTATTGAACAGAAAATGGGGATTGATCTGCGCCTGCAGGTACTTGAGTCTTGCGTCTTTTAAGTGTCCCTCCATGAGCAGCTCCCGCTCCTTCAAGGCCCGCTCCGCCTCCATGCTCTCCCGCAGTCTCTCGATATATCTGTCGATACTCACCACCATCGAATTAAAGGCGCCCGTCACCACGCCGACCTCGTCCTCAGACTCCACGGGCAAAAGCTCGATCTGAAAATTTCCCTTCGCCACTTCGTCCGCCGAACCGGCCAGCTTTTTTAGGGGCCGGATGATCGCGCCCACAAAATTGATGATGATACAGACATTGCTGACCATCACCAGCAGGATCGTCGCCATGGAGATGACCTCGAAGAGGCGGAAGCGCTCTAAAAGATTGCCGTAACGCTCGGAGTTGCTGCGAAACTGCTCCATATTCAGGGTAGAAAGGTAGGTTTTGATCGAGTCGTACATGCCGGTGGCATTCTCATAATGCAGGCGGTATTTCTCCACATTACGCCCGCGCTTGGCCTCGATGGTCCGGCTCACCTCTTCCAGATAGTAGTCGCTCATATGACGGATGTTCCTCTCCATACGGTCAAAGGCCCGGCCCGTCACTTTTTCATTTAAGTCGGCTACCATATCCCTGCACTGCTGCTCGCTGCGGTAATAATTTTCCAAAGAATCGGTGGTTCTGGCATTGAGATAGTCCGTCATGTGATCCTGCACGGCATCCAGCGCATCCGAAAACGCGTTGAGCTGCAGATTGTCCTGATAGACGCTGTCAAGGCGTTTTGACATATTGTTGATACCGATGAGCAGGATGATATTCACCATTGCCACCAAAAGATTGGTCGCAATGTAGATGCTGCTGATCTTAAATTGCAGGGAGACGTCACGGGGTCTGCTTTTCATCCGCCGTTCCTCCTTCTCCCAGATAGTCCGCCACGTTCTTTGCCGAAATCAGGCTGATATCCGCCGTAAAATACTGACTGGTGTAGCCGAGTTCATAATACTCCTGCAGCGCGTCGATGCAAAAACCGCCCATCTGCGGCGCGTCGATGTACACCGTGGCGTAGATCACGTTCCTGTCGATCGCATTTAAGATCGTATCCGACACATAGTAGCCCAAAATACTGACCGAACCCACTTTATTGTAATCGACCACCGCCTGATAGGCGCAGGTGGTATTCAGTTCGTTCAGACAGATGAGGATGTCGGGAATATTTCCCGCCATAAAAATGTCGCGGACAGACTCCTCCACCGAAAAGGCGTTGGTGTCATCCACGGTCTGCATTGAAAGCTCGATCACGTTCTCCCCGCGCTCCTGCTCGATCGTCTCCTGAATGCCGGAGTAAAGGATGTTCTGGTCCAATCCTCCCGCATAGGTATTGACCAGTATAGTCACTCTAATCGGCCGCTCTGCAGAACCGACCTTTACAAGTTCCATCTCGATTATCATATCATCATCTGGCGTAGTGATAATCTCTGCCTGCCCGCTCTCTTGTGACCGGCTTCCCTGACTGATTTTGTCCTGCTCCTCCATGACGCCGTATCCCTGCTGCGATCCCCAGCCAATCTTACGTCGCTCCTCCGTGGTGCCCACAAGCCGCTCCCGCACGATCTGTAAGGCCTGTCTGCCATACTCCCTGCCCAGATTGTAACTGCCCACGCTCACGAAACTGCAGCGGGCGCTCTGCGTATTGTCGCCGTAGAGGGTCACGACCGGTATGTCGCTTGCCACCGCCCTGTCGATAAGCGCCGTCATCTCCTCATCCTCGCCCGCCGTCACGATGATCCCGTCCACGTCGGAAGCGATCGCCACCTGCATCTGCTCCGCAACGCTGTAATTTTGAAAGCAGTCGTTTCCCAGCCAGTCCACGTAGACATTTTCCGCAAGCGCCCTCTCGTTTGCTCCCTGATAGACGGACTGCCAGAAAGGACTCTTGCTGTCTTGCGTGATCAGCATATAGTATCTGTCGTAGACGCCGCCCGCGCTCTCCTCCTCATAGCCTCCCCGATAAAACCACAGCACAAAAGCAGCCATCAGCACCGTCAGTATAATGCAGGAGGCCGTCAAAATGGTGGGAAGAAACATAAGCCCCGAAAAATATCTTTTCGGGGCCGTTGATTTTTCTGTATGCCGGTTTTTTGTTCTAATTATCTTCAAGACCTTTTTGGGTGTCTTCTATGAGCTTTTCAGTCATTTCAGACGCTCTCTCATACTCTTTACTTTTCAATGCCTGCTGAAGATCCTTCAAATCCTGAAGCAAACGTCTTAGGTAACTCTTAAATACGCTCATATCCTCCATTCATTCTCCCTTCTTCCTTATTTTGAATAATAGGTATCATAGTTTACGATCTCATCCAGAAGTTTCGGAAGCTGTTCGTCCATGGTTTCGTCCGAAAACTGGCAGGTACCCACCGCCATGTGGCCGCCGCCGCCGTATTTTAACATCAGACTGCCCACATTGACATGCGAGGTACGGTTTAAAACGCTGTAACCCACCGCCGCGGAACAACCCATGCCGCCCTTGCCGTTCACGATCCAGACCGAGATATTCTGCTCCGGATACATGCTGTAGATCAGGAAACGGTTTCCTGAATATATGGGATCGACGCCGCGCAGATCGGAAATGATCACATCTTTCTCAATCCGCGTATGTGCCTTCACCATCTCCCTAAACTTCTGATCCTGCTCGCGGTAAACAGCGATACGCTCCTGTACGTCGGGCAGGGCAAGTATCTCCTCCGTACTCATCGTACGGCAGCACTCCATCAGATTCTCCATGAGCTTATAGTTGGGGATCGTGAAATTGCGCCATCTGCCGAGTCCCGTGCGGGGATCCATCAGAAAGCCTACCAAAATCCAGCCTTGCGGATTCTGGATCTCGTCGATGGTCAGATTTCCGGAATCCACCTTATCAACGGCTACCATCATATCGTCAAAGTGAGAGAACCGCTCCTCGCCGCCGTAATACTCATAAATGATACGTGCACAGGAAGGGGTGATCCGGCTTTCGCCCTTGTACTTTCCTTTCAGTTCGTTGCGCTCATGCTCGCTGGAATGATGATCAAACCAAAGGCCGCACCCTTCCACGAAGGGGACGTTTGCTAGCACGTCGTTCTCATTGATCTCCACCAGACCGTCCTGCAGATCCTTCGGGTGCGCGAACTTCCAACTGTCGATCAGGCCTATCTCCTTTAGGAGGGCGCCGCACGCCAGTCCGTCAAAATCAGATCTCGTCACTAATCTCATCACTTTTTCTCCTTTTCCTCATTGATAGTTATCTGAATCCGCCGTCTGATTATGTACTCCCGGTCCATGCCGTCCGAAAGCCTGCGCCAATCGGACAGATACTACTTAAATTATAAAAGATAGGCCCGCGCATTTCAAGAAAAAAATCAAAACCGGATCAGCGCCGGCAGTTCATATCCTGATTGAAACCGGTCCGGCCCCCTGCGGGATCAAAGTAATTTCCTGCCCCAGCTTAAAAGAGTAAATGATTTTCTCCTTCACGGGCTTGGCGGCAGCAGACCGCTTTCCGTCCGCGTCCGCCTCATAGCCGAAGATCCTCTCCAGCGCCTCGCTGTAATAGGCAAGCTGCACCTGATAGCGCTTCACCAGCTCCTCCGGCCCTTCCACGGAATCCGTCTTGTAATCTAACACCACGAAGCCGTCTTCCTCCTCGAAAAACACGTCGATGATCCCTTGGATCAGTACCGTCTCCTCCGAAGGGAACTCCGGCTTTAAGCGGTCCGCCGGCAGCCCCAGCACAAAGGGCTGCTCCTTGTAAAGTTTGCCCGCGCGGGCCGCCTCAGCCATGCGCCACGCTGCCCCGCTCGTCAAAAAAGCCGCAAGCTTCGTAATCGACACCGCCTCATAATAGGCCTGCGAAAGCTGTCCGTCCCGACGCATCCGTTCCATCTGCTCCCGCAGAAGGGCGCGGGCAGCCTCCGGATTTTGATTGACTTCAATGGTCAGTTTTTCAAAATCAAACAGCTCCATCACTTTATGAAAGGCGCTTCCGCGCATAGAACCGGTGACACGTTCGTCGTTTTCAATGAATTTCGGCAGGTAGGGAATCACCGTCTTTTCCTCGAAAAGATGCGCGGAAAGGTCCGTTTCTTCCTGCATGCCCGCCTTTTTTAATTCTGACACGGTCGTCTTTGTATAAAGGTCTTTTAAGTTCTCGTGCGGATAGCGGTACGAAAAACGATGTGACAGCTGCGTCAGCAGCTTTTCGTCTGTCCGCGGCATAGAAAGGAGCTTTCGCTTCGCTTCCTCCCCCGCCAGCGTCTCCCTGACCTTTTCCTCCACCCGATCGTCCCATCCGGTCAATTTCACCAAAAGACCCATATCCTCGCCGTACTCCGCTGCACCTGTGTCCGGTGCAATGCCGGCCGTCTCATAAAAACCGTCCAGACAGCGATTGCCGGAAAGGGCCTCCAAAACATAGGAAAGCAAACTGGTCGTGCCATACAAAACATCGTAGGGGAGAAGCTTCCCTTCCCGCCTGCGCAGGGGAAGCAGGGATACCGCCGTCTTTTCCACATCCTTGACACCGCCTGAAAGGATCAGTTTTTCCTCCGCCCTTGTCATCGCCACATAGAGGATGCGCAGCTCCTCCGCCAGATCGTCCCGCCTGCGCTTCACGGCAACGGCATTTTTCCGCAGGCTCTTCGCCTTGATGCGAAGCACGGGATCCACGTAATCCACTCCCAGTCCGGCGTCCACATCCGCAAGGACTAAGCCGTCCCCCTCCCGTGTGCGAAACCGTCTTGACAGGCCGGAAACGATGCAGACAGGGAACTGCAGACCTTTGCTCTTGTGTACGCTCATGATGCGCACCACATCCGCATTCTCATCCTGCATAGCGGCCTCGCCGTAATCGACCTCGTATTTTTCAAGCTGTTCCATGTAGCGCAGGAAATGATAAAGTCCGAAGTAGCTGGTCTTCTCATAATCGGCGGCCTTTACTAAAAGCATCTCCACGTCGGCGCGCCGTCTGCCGCCTTCGGGGCGGGCCGCCACATAGGAAAGGTATCCGCTCTCCCGCAGGATGGTCTGCAAAAGCTCGTGGACCGGAGTGTAGACCGCGAGCGCGCGGTAACGGTCGATCTTTTCCAAAAAGGCAGAGACTTTTTCCGAGATAGAGGCTGTGTGCGGGTCTGCGGGCCGGTCTGTGGCGGGCGGGGTTACAGGCGAGTCTGCGAGCCGGTCTGTGGCGGGCGGGGTTATGTTGACCGCATCAGTCAATCCAAGTCCCGCACAGGCCTGCAGCGCGTCGTAGAGATAGCGCTTCTTCGGGTATGCCGCGCGCACGCTGGCGATCTCCTCCTCGGAAAAGCCGCCCAGATACGTATGCAGCACGCCGTAGAGCGGAATGTCCTGCAAGGGATTATCTAACACCCGCAGGAAGTGTAAAAGCTCCTGCACCTCCGACGCCGCAAAATACCCCGTGCGAGAAGTCACATGGACAGGGATGCCCTCCTCTTCCAATACCCGCTGAAACACTTCATCCCAGCCGGAAAGGGTACGCAGTAAAATCACGATGTCGCGGAAAGATGCCTGCCGCAAGCCCTCCGTCTCCCGATCCGTCAGCTTGAGATCGCGCAGAATTTCTTTGATTTTAGCCGCCACCGCGTATGCTTCCCGCTCTTTGGCATTAAGTTCTTCCGGCCCGTCGCCCTCCTGCACGAGGAGAAGCTCCGTGCGGTAGGGCGAATGAGCTGCTTTTCCGGCAGGGGCAGAAGTTGACGCTTCGGCCGTGGCAGGCGCAGAAGTTGGCGCTTCGTCCGCAGCAGGCGCAGAGAAAGCTGCGTTTCCGGCAGGCGCAGAAGTTGGCGCTTCGGCCGTGGCCGAGGCAGTCGCTGGTTCCGCCGGCGGATACACTGCCCCCGGATGCAGCGCGGCCAGCTCATCGTAAACGATGCCGCCAAGTTCCTTCCCCATCAGGCGGTAAAAGAGGGCGTTGACACTGTCAAGCACCTCCGTCCTGCTCCGGAAATTCTGGTGCAGGTCGATGCGCAGCGCCCGCTCCCCGCCGCTTCCGTATTCCTCATACTTTTCCAGAAAAAGTTCGGGTCTGGCCAGGCGGAATTTATAGATGCTCTGCTTCACGTCCCCCACCATGAAACGGTTGTACCTGCCCTCGGCCTCGCCGCTGATCGAGGAGAGCAGATACTCCTGCACCAGATTGCTGTCCTGATACTCGTCAATCAAAATCTCGTGGTAGCAGGCGCGGTAAGCAAGCGCCGTCTCCGTGGGCACATACCCACCGGAAGAATCGCCCGCGCTTCCCTGATCGTTGATTCGCGAACCAGAATCTCCATCCGCTTCACGCAGAAGCACCTGCAGGGCAAAATGTTCGATGTCATCAAAGTCCAACACGTTTTTATCGCGCTTTGCGGCGTCAAAAGCTTCTTTAAAAGAAATCGTCAAATCAAGGAGTGCGTCAAGCGCCGCCCGACAGCCTTCCATCTGTCTGCACACCTGCGCCTCGCTCCCCGCAAAGAAAGAATCCCGCAGCTCCGTGAGCGTATCTTTCACACTGCCGCGCAGCAGCTTCGCCGCCTCCCGCTTCACGGGGGAGATCGTGTCGTCTTTTTTCGAGGGCAGGCGGTCGAAGCGCAGGCCGCCAAAGGCCGCACAGAGGGCGTCGTAGGTATTAAATTGACCGCATAAGTCAACCAGCCTCTCCACCATCTCCAGCTCCCGCTCCAACACTTCCCCGTAAGGGTAAGGGCCGTCCGGCTCCTCGCAAAGTTTCACAGCTGCCCGCAGCTTCTCCTCGCAGCCTGCGAGCATCAGGCGCACATGTTCCATCAGGCCGCCCATCCACGGCAGGGACAGCAGGCTGCCCGCCGCGACGGCCTGCGGATCACCCGCTCCATCCGCAGGCGTGTCAACACACGAATCGCCCATGCGGTAATCCGCCTTCCGTCCGGCAAGCCACCGCTCCGGAAAGGGCGTACTCATCGCAAAGTCATAGAGCGTCAGCACCTCCGTCTCCACGGCCTGATCGCGGCTCCCCGTGCTGAAATACTCCATTGCGTGCAAAAAGGCGGGGTCCCCCTGCGCATAAGCCTCTTCCAGCACGCGGGAAAGCACATCCCCGCGCAGCAGCCGCATTTCCCCTTCCTCTCCGATGCGGAAGCCGGGGTCGAGGCCGATGATATGAAACTGATTTCTCAGCACAAAGAGACAGAAGCTGTCTATCGTGGTGATCTGCGCGTTGTAGAGCAGGGTCGTCTGCCGCTGCAAATGCTCGTTTTCCGGCTCTTTCGCAAGCCGCTCCTGCAGGGCGCGGCCGATCCGCTCCCGCATCTGCGCCGCCGCCGCGTTGGTGAAGGTCACCACCAAAAGCCTGTCGATATCCACGGGATCGTCGCCGTCGCACACCATCTTTACGATCCGTTCCACCAGCACCGCTGTCTTGCCGGAACCGGCCGCCGCCGAGATGAGAAGATTTTTGCCCCGCTCGTCGATTACTCTCTGTTGTGTTTCGGTAAAAGTCATGGGTACATCTCCTCCCGAATCTGCTCCAAAGCCTCCGCCGCGCTCATCTTGGGAAGCTTTCTGGTCTGATACCCCAGCTGTGCCGCCGTCCCGGCATCGTACCCGCAGACACGCTTGTAAGCGCAGTAGGTACAGGCTTTCTCACTGCCAAATTCACAGGGATTGACCGATATGGTCCCGTTCAGAATCTCCCGCCCCAGCTGCCGGATCTTTTGGTTTACATAATTCGAAACCATGGCCATATCCTCTTCTTCCATAACGCCGGAAGACGCGGAGAAACTGCCGTCCTTTTTCCGTTCTAACGGCAGGATATCGGACTTATCCACGAATTCGGCATCCAGTAAACTGACAGCCTCATCATTTTTATTTACCACTCCGGTCATCTTAAGTTCCCGCAATATCTTCTCATTGATCTCCTCCGGCGCAGGCTCCCCTTCCGCCTCCACCACAGGGTCCGCCACACGGTAGTAGAGCATAGCCGCCGGGTGGATCTCCTTGTCCGGATATTTCTTCCCCGCAAGCTCTGTGGCCGCGTTCATGTAGACCACGAGCTGTAACTGCAGGCCATAGTAAAGGGCTGCCAGATCGAAACGCCGCTCTCCGGACTTATAGTCGATGACCTTCACATAGACCTTGTCATCCTTCTCGCATAGGTCCACGCGGTCGATCCTGCCCCGCAGACGAATCTTTTCCTTCTCCGTCAGGGCAATGTTTACGGCGTCCAGTTCCTCCAGCGAATCGAAGGACATCTCAAAGGCCTCCGGCAGAAAGCTGCCCTTTTGCAATTGTGTCCGCAGCGTGCGCACGGTGCGGGTCAAAATACGCTCGATCCGGTTTAAAAGCCGCTTGTTCCTCTCGCTGCTGTAAAGGACCGTCTCCCCGTAAAGCGCCGCGCAGGCAGTCAGCGCCTCCGACACCAGCGCCCCGCTCTCCTCCTCCGGAAAAGTGAGCCATGTATAGCCGCGCGCCGCCAGCCGCTCTCCGAAAAGTTCTAAGGCCTGATGAAAAAGATTTCCCATGTCAACAGCCTCGAAACCGTACTCTCCCCGCTCCCGCAGCCGCAGCCCGTACTGTAAAAAGTGGGCGTAAGCGCAGGCGGCATACTTTTCCAGACGGCTCACGCTCCCCAGCAGGGAAGCGCCGTAGAGGGCTAGGCTGACTGCTTTGGTCAACGGTGTGTCCTCATACTGCGCAAAAGCCGCCTCCGTGAGTGTCTCTATCTGCTCCCCATACTGCTCGTCGTCAAGATAGCAGCGATAGAACGTATAAAACGCCTCCTGTGCCGTCTGGGAAAGACGGCCCGCCGCGTACTCCCGCAGGCTGTCCGCCAAAAAGCCCACGCCGTCCGCGCCGCACACAAGCTGCCTTGCCGCCGGATCGCTCTCCGGCTTCTCAATTGCAAGCGCCGGAAACAGACCGCGCACCATCTCCACCAGATAGGCAGGGCGCAATGTCCGGCCGTCCTCCCCCACCCTTGCATAGGAAAGGTAAAGTTCCTGCGAAGGCTTGGTCATATTCAGGTAGAGATAGAGCCTTTGGATATACATCTGCTGTCTGGGTGTGGGCGCCAGCTCGATCTGCGCTTCCCGTAAAAATTCCCGGTCAAGATCGGAGATGATCCCGCCAGTTTTTTCCTTGGGGATATTGCCGTCATTGACCCCCACAAAAAAGAGGACTTTCACCTGCTTTAGTCTCGTACGCTCGATATCCCCCACCAGAATGCGGTCCACGTTCTGCGGAATCGTCCCCACCGTGATCTCCATCAGGCCCGAATCCAGAATTTCCGCAAACTCCTGCAGGGTCATCTCCTCCCCCGCAAGCAAGCTATCCATCTGGTCCAAAAGGTCGATCACCAGCGGGTAGATCTGGCCGTACTCCTTAGCCCGCGCCGGGTCGCCCTGCTGTAGAAACATCGCCTCATAATCCGCAAGCTTCTGCTGCACGCCTGCCGTCTCCATAAACCGGTAGAGCGCCCGCACCAGCTCTCCTGCCGTCCGCATCGGTACAAGAAAGGGCGCCATCTGCTCCATCAAACGCTCCCGCAGGGCGTTGCATTTGGCAAGCGCAAGAAGCGAAGCCTCCTCGCCCTCAGGATCCTCCTCCCGATAGACAAAGGCTTCGCTCCACTTCTTCCTTCCTTTGATGCCGAAACGACGGACATAATTTTCCAGTCGGTCCGTCTCTTCCTTCTCAAATCCCGCAAGGCCCGTGCGCAGATAATGAAACACCGCCGTGGCACTGAAGTCCTGCAGAATGATCTGCAGGGCGCTGCGCAGATAAGACGAAAAAGGGTTCCCCAAAATCCCCGTTGTCCGGTCCAGATAAATGGGAATGCCAAACCGGGCGAAAACCTCCTTCGCCTCCTTGCCGTAGACTTCCATATTGCCCGTCACTACCGCAATGTCGCGGTAGCAGAGCGCATCCGATGAAAAGAGCAATTTCCGGATCGCGATACAGGTCTGCCGCAGTTCCTCCGCCGGCGAAGAAGCCTCAAACAGATGAATGTTCTCCACCGCCCCCTCGTAGACCTGCGCCGGATAGCGAAAGAGATTTCTCTCCAGATGGGCCAGCTCCGGATTCCCGGAAAAACGCGCCGGTCTTCCGGCCTTTTTCTCATTACACCAAACGGCAGGCTCCTCCATAACGCCGCTCTCCTGCGCCAGTTTCTGCAGGGCTGCCACCGTCTTTAGGGTCAGATAAAACAGCTTCTGCTCGCCCGCCATGCGGTAAGGGTCTTCCCGCTCGTCGATCGTCAGCGTGACAATGACCCGCTCCGTCAGACCGAGCAGGTCCTGAATGACACGGTTTTGGATCGGCGTAAAGCCCGTGAATCCGTCGAAAGCAATCACGGCGTCCCGCACGATCTGTGATTTCGGCAGGGCAGCCCGCAGCCTGTCGAGCGTCTCCTCCGTGGTAATGAACTTTCCCCGCTTGTATTCGGAAAAAGCCTGATACAAAAGCTTTAAGTCCTTTAACTTATGATAGAGCGCTCCCCGTCCCTTCGCGTAAGACAACAGGGCGTCCAGTTCCTTCTCTCCCACGCCGTACTGCATAAATTCGGAAAGGGCGGACTTTACCTCATGGATGTAGCCGATTTTGCGCAAGTGGCTGCCGAGAAACGAAAGTTCCTCCCGCTTTTCCTGCGCCACCTTCCGCAGTACCAGACTCTTTCCCGTATCATCCAGAACAGGCAGTTCCTCGCCGCCCACTTCTTCAATGACCCGATGGGTCAATCTGCCAAAGCTGAGGACATCCACATTCATGATCGCATGTCTTGGATGCTCCACCACCAGATCCATCTGCGTCTGCATGGTGAACTGATCCGGCACGATCAGCAGATAATTTTTCTGCGGGTGCTTCCGGGATTCCTCTATGATATGGTCATGCAGTTTTTTGCTTTTTCCCGCGCCTGAGGCGCCGAAGTAGAATTGCAGGGACATAGTTTAATCAAATGGAATTACGCCGCCGTCGTAAGTATTGTTGATGTACTCCTTGACCGCGTCGGATTTCAACGCTTCCACCAGCGCCTTGATGCCGGCATTATTCTCATTGCCTTCCTTCACCGCGATCACGTTCACGTAGGTCTTTGCCGCCTCGGAATCGGACTGTTCAAAAGCCACCGCATCCTTCGCCACGGAGAAGCCTGCCTCCATCGCGTAGTTGCCATTTAAGACCACAAACGCCACCTCGTCCTTCACACGGGGCACCTGCGCCGCTTCCAACTCCTGAATCTCGACATTGTAAGGATTCTCTTCAATGTCAAGCACGGTAGCTTCCAGACCGACGCCCGCTTTCAGGGTCAGGATGCCGTTGTCCTGCAGCAGCAGAAGCGCCCGCGCTTCATTGGTGGTGTCGTTGGGAACCGCAATCGTATCCCCTTCCGCAAGATCAGAAAGGTTCTCCTTCGTGCCGGGATAGATGCCAAAGGGCTCATAGTGAATGCCGCCCGCGTTCACCAGATGTGTGCCCTGCTCCTCGTTAAAAGAATCCAGATACGGGATGTGCTGGAAGTAGTTGGCGTCATATTCGCCGCTCTCCACCACCTGATTCGGCTGCACATAGTCGTTGAAGACTGTCACTTCCAGCGTGTAGCCCTGCTCCGCAAGCACAGGCTTTACCTGCTCTAAGATCTCCGCATGAGGCGTCGCCGAAGCTGCCACGGTGATCGTCTTATCATCCTTCTTTCCGCCGCAGCCCGTCAGTGCGCTGAGCGCCAGAGCTGCTGCCACAACAGTTACCACGATTTTCTTTTTCATAATTTTTCCTCCTCGTTTATGTATAAATTTATTTCCTTTTATCTAATTTCACCGCCATCCGCATCCCAAACGTCTGGAAGATCTGTACCAGAATCACCAAGAGCACCACAGATACAATCATGATCAGCGCCTTGTAGCGGTAATACCCGTAACGCAAAGCAATATCGCCTAAGCCGCCGCCGCCAACCACGCCCGCCATCGCGGAGTAGCCAAGAATCGTGCCAATGGCAATGGTCACACCCACTAGGATCGATGTCCGCGCTTCCACCAGAAGCACTTTCCAGATAATGGTAAAGGTGCCTGCACCCATGCTCTGTGCCGCTTCCACCACACCGTGATCCACTTCCTTGATCGAAGATTCGATCATACGCCCGATAAAAGGCGCCGCCGCAATAGTCAGCGGTACAATGGTCGCAATCGAACCCGTGGTCTTGCCCACGATTGCCCTCGTCAGGGGCATTACCAGAATCAAAAGGATCAAAAACGGAATGCTGCGCAGGATGTTCGCCAGCACGTCAAGCGCTTTATAAATCACGGCATTGGGCCGAATCCCCGTCTTATCCGTCACGGCCAGAACAATGCCCCACGGAAGTCCCAGCAGATAGCCGAAGAAAGTTGACAGTAGTGTCATAAGCAAGGTGTCCCGCACACCTTCCAGCATCATCAGTGTCAGGTCGCTAGTCCACATAGCCGTTCACCTCCTCCACCGCCAGCCCTCTCTCCGTAAGATAAGCCTTCATCTCCTCCTGAACACCGGGATCGTCGGGAAGACTTAAAATCATCTCGCCTCTGGCGATGCCCTCCACATTCCGGGTGTCCGCCCGCAGGATGTTGATCGGTTGTCCGAACCGCAGTATCATATTCGCTATCACCGGTTCAAACGAGGAATTTACGGAAAAAACGATGCGGATACAACTCTTGCCCTTCATCAGTTCTCTCTGCCGGTCCTCCAGCGTACGCCGCTCGGTGCCGCTGCCTTTTAAGATCAGTTCCTTCGCCTCCGCCGTCTTCGGGTGGGCAAAAATATCGGAAACCCGCCCCTGCTCCACCAGCCGACCCTCGCCGATGATCGCCACGTGGGAACAGACTTCCCTGACCACCGACATCTCGTGGGTAATGATCACAATGGTGATGCCGTAATTACGATTGATTTCCTTTAAAAGCTGTAAGATGGACTGCGTGGTTCTGGGGTCCAGCGCGCTCGTCGCCTCATCGCACAAAAGAATCTTCGGGTTGGCTGCCAATGCTCTGGCGATCGCCACACGCTGCTTTTGTCCGCCGGAAAGCTGGGACGGATAGGCCGTCGCCTTCTCGGACAGCTCCACGATCTCCAAAAGTTCCTGCGCGCGCTTCTTTGCGTCCTTCTTCTTCATGCCGCCGATCACCAGCGGAAAACAGATGTTGTCGATCACATTTTTCTGCATCAGCAGGTTAAAATGCTGGAAGATCATGGAGATTTCCCTGCGTATCATCCGCAGCTGCGCCTCAGACATCGCTCCCAGATCTTTTCCCCCGACGCGCACCGTGCCGGCCGTGGGCCGCTCTAAAAAATTCAGGCAGCGCACCAGCGTACTCTTGCCGGCTCCGGACATCCCGATGATCCCGTAGATATCGCCTGCCTCGATCGAGAGCGTGATATCCTGCAGCGCTTCCACCCTGCCCTCATCGGTTTCAAAGGTCTTGCTCAACCCCTGTACTTCTATCATTTCAGCCATCTCGTTCCTCCCGGTTTTCATCCCTGCTCACTATAGTATGAATCCCGCGAAATGTCAAGATTCCCGTTCAGCAGACCGCCGCCAACCGTTCCTGCTCCGTTACTCCGCCGAAAACAGCGGTGTCGACAGATATCTGTCTCCGGAATCAGGCAGCAGCGCCACGATGACCTTTCCTTTATTCTCAGGCCGCTTTGCAAGCTGCGCAGCCGCATGGAGCGCCGCTCCTGAGGAAATACCCACCAGCACGCCCTCCTGCACGGCGATCGCTCTGCCCGCCGCAAAAGCATCCTCGTTTGCCACTTTTATGATTTCGTCGTAAACACCCGTATCCAGCACTTCCGGAACAAAGCCTGCGCCGATGCCCTGTATCTTATGTGCGCCCGGCTGGCCGCCTGACAATACCGGACTGCTCTCAGGCTCCACCGCCACCACCTTCACATCGGGATTCTTTTCCTTTAAATAGGAACCAACGCCCGTTATGGTACCGCCGGTACCCACGCCCGCCACGAAAATGTCCACCTTTCCGTCCGTGTCCTCCCAGATCTCCGGTCCGGTCGTCGCCTTGTGGATCGCCGGATTCGCCGGATTCACGAACTGCCCCAGAATAATGGAGCCGGGTGTCTGCGCCTGCAGTTCCTCAGCCTTGGCGATCGCGCCCTTCATGCCCTTTGCGCCCTCCGTCAGCACCAGCTTCGCGCCGTAGGCCTGTAACAGTTTACGCCGCTCCACGCTCATGGTCTCCGGCAGGGTCAATATCGCCTGATATCCCTTGGCCGCCGCCACCGCCGCCAGACCGATGCCGGTGTTGCCGCTGGTAGGCTCAATAATGGTGCCGCCGGGTTTTAACTTCCCCTCCCGCTCCGCCACCTCGATCATGTTGAGTGCAATACGGTCTTTCACCGAACCGGCCGGATTCAGATATTCCAGCTTTACGAGGATCGTCGCGTCAGTGATACCGTTTTTCTTCTCGTAATTCGTCACCTCCAGAAGGGGCGTATGTCCGATCAGTTCCGCTGCGCTTTTTTTGATATTTGCCATGATGATTTCCTCCCTTTTTCCGGCCGCCAAATACAGGCCTTTTTTATTTCCTACTTTCACGGTAGGATTAATATGAATTGATAATACACCATATCATCTTGGCTGTCAACCTGTTTTTAGGAAAAATTTTATGCCTCCAAACACACATTTTCCGCAAGCTGCCCTCTTCCCACGTGCCTTATCATCCGTATCACATCCCCTGTCATATGGACGGGACGCAAAATGACCTGTGGGCAGGCCCGCGCGTATACGCGAAAGAGCTCGTCGGCAAACCCCTGTCCCATAATCTCGACCCCGTCAAAGTCCAGTATGACCTCCCGAAACTCCTCCAGACGATTGCAGATCCGTCTGGCCTGAGAGCGCGCAACGGGCTCTCCTGAAATACAAGCTTCCTTTACCGGTATTCTTGTGCGAATGAACCCTTCCTCCATATCTGCATACATATCAAACACCTCCGATAATTTTCTCTGCGTTTCATTTTCCAACGTCATCATCACAACCGTTCCCAGCCCGCTAAGCGCCGACGCATAGGCAAGCAGACGGTTTTCCTGTATCTGGGAAACCCCTGCCGCACCGCTTCGAAATACTCTTGCGCCGGACCAAATTGCAAACGTGTCCACCGCCTTGGAGGAGAAAAAAATCCCCTCGCCGGAATGCCTTGACGCATCGCTGGTAATCTTTCCTTTACACAATTCCACCAGCGCATCATCCGCGTCGGGATTTTTCCAGCCATGTTCCTTCATATAATCGCACAGCGTCCGGAACACACCCACCCCGTCGTCTATAATGAATACGGTACTGTAGAGCGCATTCGTCCGCGCCACAATCCGCAGCCTCTTCCCTCTTGAATGCTCGATCGCATTATTTAAGATTTCAGCGCAGACATACTGCCAGATTTTTTTCGCATCCGCGCTGCAGCCGCCAAACCACCCCCGCAGGAACGTGTCGTAAAGCTTATCCTCATCCGGCGCGCTGTCTCCAAGTTCTACTACCGTCTCCTGTTCCCTCTCCACCAGACAATAACCGCTGACACAATCCGCATTTTTTCTCAACACGCCCCCCTGCAGCGCCTTGTCCAGATAGCGTTTTACGGAGGTGACAGAAACACCGAAACTGTCCATCGTCTTCGCCACAATGTCCGGATCGTCCGACGCAACCTTGCGATAAATATACTTTTCAATCTCCGCCCTTTTTCGGTCTGTAAAAGACATAGCCGCTCCCTCCCTTAAAACATATTTATTAAAATTCAAACTATATTCTAATTTGATTATAACATAAAATTATAAAAATACTACTTATTTTTCCCAATTTATACGTTAACGCAAAATTCTGCGCTTTTTTGGCCTTCTTTGCACCAAAGACCAATCTATGATACAATACTTCCTATGAAAATACTGTTTATCGAATGGGCGAGCTTCGGCAACGCCGACATCAAAGACGCATTTAATAAAGAAGGACATGACATCGTCTGCTTTCCTTTTTCCAATAAGGACGCCCGCCGGGACGCGGAGATCGAAGCCGCTCTCACAAGCAGGCTGCGCGAGACTGTGCCTGACGCGGTCTTTTCCTTTAATTATTTTCCGCTGGTGTCCAATGTCTGCAAGAGCGAAGGGCTTCCCTATCTGTCATGGATCTACGACAGTCCCTACGTGATGCTCTACTCCTACACCGCTGTCAACCCCTGCAACCACATCCATGTCTTCGACCGGTCGGTATGCCGGGAATTTCAGGCAGCAGGCATCAAGACCGTCCACTATCTGCCCATGGCGGCAAATACGGAACGTTTAGACGCCCTCGACGCCGGCGCGCCAGACTACGACGTTTCCTTTGTCGGTTCCCTCTATACGGAGTCCCACAATTTCTTCGACCGCATGGAAGGCCTGTCCGACTATGCGAAAGGGTATCTGGAAGGATTAATGAACGCCCAGCTTCATATACAAGGCTATAACTTCATTCAGGAATCATTGTCTCCCATAATGGAAGAGTTATATCAGGCGCTTCCCATGGACCCAAATCCGGACGGCGTAGAAACCAGAGAATACCTCTATGCCCAATATGTGATCAACCGCAAGCTCACGGGACTGGAACGCCTCCATCTGCTGACCGCCGTCACCAAACAGCGTACGCTGGATCTGTTCACCATAGACCAGACTCTTACCCTGCCGAATCTGCGAAACCACGGCACGGTGGACTATTACAGCGAAATGCCTCTGGTCTTTAAAAAAAGCCGCATCAACCTGAACATTTCGCTGCGCAGCATCGGCAGCGGCATCCCGCTTCGCTGTTTCGATATCATGGGGAGCGGTGGTTTCCTGATGACCAATTATCAGGAGGATTTCTTGGAAAACTTTACCCCAGAGGAAGACTTTTTATATTATGAAAATGAAGAAGATCTTCTCCATAAGATCGACTATTATCTGGCACACGAAGCGGAACGACAGGCAATCGCCAAAAACGGCCACGACAAAGTGGCGGCCGCCCACACCTACCGCGCCCGCGTGCGGGAAATGCTGTCCTGCCTGTGAGGGCTTTACAGCAATCCTAAAAAAAGTCTCCTCTAATGATACAGTTAGCGACAGCGTTTGCGACATGACTATAAATATGATAAAATGAAATGAAATCATTAATTCATAAAAGGAGCGGCCCATGCACCCCATTTCCGTCTGCATCATTGCCAAAAATGAAGAGGCCCGAATCGAAAAATGTCTCTCTTCCATAAAGCCCTGCGGCTTCGAGATCGTGGTCGTTGACACGGGTTCTACCGACCGCACGAAGGAGATCGCGGCAAACTACGCGGACAAGGTACTGGATTTTGACTGGTGCGACGACTTTTCCGCGGCCAGAAACTTTTCCCTGCGGGAAGCCTCGAATAACTGGATCTTTATGATCGACTGCGACGAGACGGTAAAGAGCATCGACGTGGAAGAGCTCAATTATTTCCGCAAGCATCTTGCAGATAAGGTGGGCAGCGTCTCCAGAGAAAACCTTGTCACGGAAAACGGCGTACTTACGCTCAACAATACGGACTATACGGAGCGCTTTTTTGACAGACGCCTCTACCGCTACACCGGCATCATCCACGAGCAGCTTACACCGGTCAAAGGCCGTGAGATCGACAGCCTCCTGTTAAATACCACCCTCCTGCACACCGGCTACGATATGACAACTGAGGAGCGCGAAGCTAAATTCAGGCGGAATTTCACACTGCTGTTAAAGCAGGCCGAAGCCGATCCCGAAAATCCTTATCTCTACTATCAGCTCGGCAAGAGCTGTGAGATGTTGAACGACTACGATAAAGCCTGCGGCTATTACGACAAGGGCCTGACCTTTGATCTGGACCCTTCGCTTGCCTATGTGCAGGCCATGGTGGTCTCCTACGGCAACGCTTTGCTGCGGACTGATCAGGCCGAAACAGCGCTGGGCTTTACCGGCATTTATGACGAATTTTCACAGGTGACGGACTTCGTCTACCTGATGGCGAATATTTATAAAGACAACGGTATGTACGAAGAAGCGATCGCACAATATCAGAAAGCTGCCCAGATGCCCCCCGGCAGATTAAACGGCGCAAACAGTTTTCTGCCCGCCTACCAGTGCGGCCGTATTCTGGAGCTTTTGGGCGACCCCGGCTCGGCGGCCGCGCTCTATGCGCAGTGCGGAGACTTTGCGCCCGCAAAGGAACGGCTGCAGGCCCTGCAGCAGACCTGACTGACAATCGAGCGGCAGCCGTCTGATTGCCGGACACAGTACCATCCCTGCAAAGGAGTACATAGCATATGATCCCTATTTCTATCTGTATCATCGGAAAAAATGAAGCGCAGCACATAAAAAACTGTCTTTCTCCCCTTACTGCCTACCCGTTTGAGATCGTCTATGTAGACACCGGCTCCGGGGATAACACCAAGGAACTCGCATCCGGCTGCGGTGCAAAAATATACGATTTTACGTGGATTGATGATTTTTCCGCCGTCAGAAACTTTGCCATGGAAAAAGCGTCGCATGACACGGTACTCTTTTTGGACTGCGACGAGTACCTCAAGGAACTGGACGCGGATGCCCTGTATAAGCTTGCGGAGGAACACGGGGACGGCGTAGGACGGCTGCTTCGCAATAATTACTTCGAGGCAAACGGCACGCCGACCAACTATCCGGACCGGGTGGAACGCCTCTTTTCCAGAAAGCACTTCCACTATACCGGCATCATCCACGAACAGGTGGTGACGCGAAAGGACGACAGTCCTCTCTATGAACGCTACGATCTGCCTCTGACGGTAGATCACGCAGGATACAACGATCCGGAAATCATGCGCAAAAAGGCCGAACGCAACAATGAGCTGTTGTTCCGGGAATTGAAAAAAAAGCCCGAGGATCCTTATCTCTACTTTCAGATCGGGCAGTCCTACAACGCGATCCGCGACTATGAGAACGCCTATATGAATTATAAGAAGTCCTTCGCGCTGCCCTTGGACCCCTACGAACCGTGGGTGCAGATCATGGCTACCGCCTATCTGAACGCCCTGAACCATACGGGCCGTTCCAGAGAAGCAGTGCGCTTTTTTGAGCCGATCTACGCGCATTTTGCGGATGATGCCAACTTTTACTGCAGCATGGGCAACGCCTACTTAAACCTGCATCCGCCTAAGCCCTTAAACGCTATGGCGGAGTATCTGAAAGCCCTGCAATGCCCGACCGCGAGAGAGACGGGCGCCAATACCTTCATCCCCTACTACAACATCGGACTGGTCAATGAGATGCTGGGGCAGACCGACACCGCCCTCACCTTCTATCAGCGGGCGGCGGATCTGGATTTTGCGCCTGCAAAAGAAAAGTTGGAGGAGCTGACCAAATGATCCCCATATCTGTCTGCATCATAACAAAAAACGAGGCTGACAAGCTGGAGAAATGTCTGGAAGCCCTGCATGCTTACCCCTTTGAGATCGTTGTCGTGGACACCGGTTCCTCGGATGATTCCAAGGAAGTCGCCCGCAGATACACCGAAAAAGTGTACGATTTTACGTGGATCAATGATTTTTCCGCCGCCAGAAATTTTGCGGCCGCACGCGCTTCCCACAATATGATCTTTCCGGTGGACACCGACGAGTATCTCACGGAGTTGGACTGGGACGCTCTGCAGGCTGAGATCGACCGGAATCCAAAAGCGGTCGGCAGTGTCAGACGGATGGACTATTTTGAGACGGACGGGGAAAGGCGCTGTCAGATCAGTATGATCGACCGCATCTACCACCGCAGGTATTACCGTTACGATATGCCGATCCACGAGGCCCTCATCCCCCTTACCAAAGACCCTTACCGCTCCTATACCGCCCCCGTCACGTTAGACCATGTCGGCTATCTGGGCGACGGTAAAGAGCTTAGACAAAAAGCACTGCGGGACATGGAACTGCTCCTTTTGGAACTGGAAAAAACACCCGAAAATCCTTACCTGCATTTTCAGGTAGGCCAGAGTTATCTGTTGATGCGCGACGAAGAAAACGCACTGCTTTACTTTCAAAAAGCCCTGTTATATGACCCCGATCCCGCGGCGGACTACACCCATATCCTGCTCTATAATTACGGCCATCTGCTTTTGGAACATGGACGGGCAGGGGAGGCTTCCTTCCTGCCCGCCTACTATGAACATTATCGGGACAATATGGATTATCTCTGCCTGACCGGCCTGTACTACCTGCACCAAAACCAGCCCCTAAAGGCTCTCACGGAATTTGTGAATGCCCTGTCGGCGTCTGGCGGCGATCAGGCAGACAAACGCGAACCTTCCTACTATATCGGTTACATTTATGAACTGTTTGGAAAGACTGACATTGCCAGAACTCACTACCAAAACTGCGGGGCGGACTATGCGCCCGCCGCGGAAGCGCTGACAAGGCTTGATTCGCGTCCGCCGCAATAACTTATTGAGCCAAAGCGATACGATACAACATCTGTTATTGAGAGAAACCGCGAAAAGAGGATAACCCCATGATTCCCATTTCCGTATGTATCATTGGAAAAAACGAAGAAAAGCATATCGAAAAATGTCTCGCGCCTCTTTCAGGCCGCGGGTTTGAAATCATCTATACGGACACCGGCTCCTGCGACCGCACAAAGGAGCTGGCTGCCAAATACGCGGACGCCGTCTATGATTTTGAATGGATCGACGACTTCTCCGCCGCCAGAAACTTTTCACTGGAAAAGGCTTCCCGCGATTATGTGCTGATTCTGGACTGCGACGAGTATCTGACGGACCTTGATGCGGAGGCTCTTAGCGCCGCCATTGAGGCACATCCGCAAGGCGTGGGCCAACTCCTTAGAAACAGCTATACCGACGGCCAGATGGGAGAAGGCGCCTCCGCCGAGCGAATCGACCGCCTTTTTGACAAGCGCCGTTATCACTACATCTACACGATCCACGAACAGGTGGCAGACAAGCGCACAGATTCTACGGACTATGAGCGCTATCCCATACCCGTGACGGTCGATCATGTGGGCTATCTTGGTTCCGCAGAAGAAAAACGCCGGAAGGCCGAACGCAACAATGAACTGCTCTTCAAGGAGATCGAGCGGCACCCCACGGACCCCTACTTTTATTTTCAGGCGGGACAGTCCTTTAATCTGATCGACGACTACGAAAATGCTTATCAATATTATAAGAAGGCTTTTGCTCTCCCCTTAAATCCGGTCAACCTCTGGGTGTATGTGATGGCGAATAACTTTATCACCGCCTGCATTCAGACGGACCGCGAGGAAGAGGCGCTGGCCCTGTACACTCCCGTCTATGATATCTACGCGAAGGATGCGGCTTTTCTGTGCGCGATGGCCAGCCTTTATCTGAATCTTTCCCCGCCCCAGCCGATGAAGGCCATGATGGAATTTGTGAAAGTCTTACAGGCCCCCCTCTCCCTCAGCGGAGAGGACCTTTCCGGCGCGGCCCTCTACGGTATGGGCTATTGCAATGAGCTTTTGGGGAATCTGCCTGCCGCGCAGGACTTTTATGAAAAGGCGGCCGCCAGAAATTACCCGCCGGCATCCCAAATTCCGGCTGCGGCGCCGGATACCCCCATGCCTCCGATCTCGGTCTGTATCATCGGTAAAAACGAAGAAAAAAATATAGAGCACTGTCTGGCTCCCCTTGCGAAGCTGGGCTTAGAGATCATCTATGTGGACACCGGCTCCACCGACCGCACAAAGGAACTGGCCGCGAAGTACACCGACAGGCTCTATGATTTCGAGTGGATCTCCGATTTCTCGGCCGCCAGAAACTTTTCTATCTCCAAGGCATCCCACAACTACGTGCTTGCCATCGACTGCGACGAATTTCTGACACAAATCGATCCGGCAGCGTTAGCGCGGGCCATAGATGAGCATCCCCGCGGCGTCGGTACGATACAGCTAGACAACTACTGCGAATCGGAGAACGGGCCGACCTGCATCCCCAACCGCTTGGAACGCCTGTTTCACAAGCGCTATTACCATTACGAGAATCCAATCCACGAGCAGATCTGTGAGATCAAGACCGGCAGCACCTACTATGAGCGTTACGACGCGCCCATTGTCGCAGATCATGTCGGTTATGCGGGTACTGCCGAGGAAAGGCGGCAAAAGACTGCGCGCAACAACGAATTACTCTTTCAGGAAATTGCCAAACATCCGGACGACCCCTATAACTACTTTCAGGTGGCACAGTCCTACAATTTTACTTCCGATTATGAAAATGCTTATCTCTACTACAAAAAGGCCTTCGATCTGGGACTAGATACGGCAAATCCATGGGTCTACGTGATGGCAAACAACTTCATCAACGTCTGCGTGCAGCTTGGCAGAGGAGAAGAAGCGCTTTCGCTCTATCTGCCGGTCTATCACGATTACGCCGATAATCCGGCCTTTTTATGCAGCATGGGCAGCCTCTATCTGGATCTGGAGCCGCCGCAGCCGCTAAAGGCTGTGATGGAGTTTGTAAAAGTCTTACAGGCCCCCGTCTCCCCCGACGGCATCGACTACAGCCCGATCGCGCTCTACGGCATGGGCTATTCCAACGAACTGCTGGGAAAGGCCGACGCCGCCATAGACTTTTACCGGAAATCAGCAGAAAAGGGCTATCCGCTGGCACAACAAAAACTGGCGGAATTGCAATAAGTTTACATAACACAAGAGAGGTTTTCTATGATACCAATATCCGTATGTATCATCACCAAAAACGAGGCCGGGAATCTGCAAAAATGTCTGGAATCGTTACAGTCCTATCCTTTTGAGATCGTAGTCGTTGACACCGGTTCCACGGACAATACCGTGGAGATTGCGCGCAGATACACCGACCGCATCTATGAATTTCAGTGGATCGACGATTTTGCCGCCGCCAGAAACTTTGCGGCCGGCTGCGCGTCCCATGAACTCCTGTTTCCCATCGACAGCGACGAGGTCCTCTCTTCGCTTGATTGGGCGCAGCTTCAGGCAGCCGCGGTGGCACATCCTAAAAGCGTCGGCAATGTCAAACGGATGGATTACTATGAAGCGGACGGCACCCGCAAATGCTATGAGGTCAAGATCGAGCGCCTTTATGACAGAAGATATTATCAGTATCAGGGCGTCATCCATGAAGCGCTGGTCCCAACCACGGACGTTCCCTACACCTCCTACGAAGCTCCCATTGTCATCGATCACGCCGGCTATCTGGGCAACGCGGAACATCTGCAGGAAAAGGCGCAGCGAAATCTGGCGCTTTTAGAAAAAGAAATTGCAAAGAACCCTGACGATCCCTACCCTTATTTTCAGACCGCGCAGTCATATCTTTTAATGCGTGACCACGAAAGCGCCTGCAGCTATTTTCAGGCCGCAATCGAGCGTGGTCCCTCTCCATCGGCAGACTACACCCGTATGCTGGTAAACAATTACGGCCACTGCCTGCTCGATCTGGACAGACCCGCAGAGGCGCTCTCTCTGCTCTCCTACTATGAACATTATGACGACTGCATGGATTATCTGTGCATGATCGGTCTGGTCTATATGATGGTCGGCCAGCCGATGCGCGCCCTGCCGGAATTTGTGAAGGCCATCAGCGCGCCTGTCAGAGACTCCATCGATCCACGCAGTCCTTCCTATTATGTGGGTTACCTCTATGAATTTTTCGGTATGAAAGACATCGCCCGCACCCACTATCAAAACTGCGGCGACTATGCGCCGGCGGTGGAAGCGCTGGGACGGCTGGAGAATGTATAAGCAGACTCGAAATGCTGCGCATGAAAGGACCCCATCCTTGCGGATGAGGTCCTTTGATCGTTTCGTCCTGTAATACTGATTACAGTGATTAGCCCAGTAAGGACAGTGCCAGCTGGTTGCTCTGGTTCGCCTGAGACAGCATAGACGTACCAGCCTGCTGTAAGATA
>DKUU01000011.1:0-7365 GCA_002490835.1 Lachnospiraceae bacterium UBA7196
GCGGAAGATTACCGTAAGCGGGTTTCATAACCCTATCGGTGCATTTCGCAGAAAGGCGGATTATACATATGAATCACTGCGGAACAAAAAGACTGGAAACCGAAAGACTGATCCTGAGAAGATTTACCGCCGAGGATGCGGAACCCATGTACCGCAATTGGGCATCTGACGACGAGGTGACCAAATTTCTGGTCTGGCCCACACATGCCAATATCGACGTCACGAAACATGTGATCGGCATATGGGTAAACTCCTATGCCGATGATAATTACTATCAGTGGGCAATCGAATTAAAAGAACTTGGCGAACCGATCGGCAGCATCAGCGCCGTAAAGATGAATGAGGATCTCTCCATGGTCCATATCGGATACTGCATCGGAAAGGCTTGGTGGCATCAGGGCTTCACTTCCGAAGCATTACAGGCATTGGTCACGTTTTTCTTCGAGGAGGTGGACGGCAACCGGATCGAGGCAAGGCATGATCCGCAAAATCCCCACTCCGGCAACGTCATGAAAAAATGCGGTCTGCGCTATGAGGGCACCATGCGGATGGCTGATCGCAACAATCAGGGCATCCGCGACACCTGCTACTACGGTATGTTAAAGTCCGACTGGCAGCAAATGTGTAAAACGCCATAATATACCACTTCTCAAATTATCTGTATCTTTTGAAAAACGACACGCCATTTCGTTAAGCACCTTCATAGTATTGCGCCTGCGCGTGCCAAAGTTTACTGTATTTGCCGCCTGCGTCAGCCACCAGCGCATCATGAGCGCCCTGCTGGATCAGCTGCCCGTGATCGAACACGGCAATAGAATCACAGAAGCGGCAGCTTGAGAGCCTGTGGCTGATAAACACGGATGTCTTATTTTCCGTGAGCTTGTTAAATTTCTCATAGACAGCCGCCTCCGCGATCGGATCAAGCGCCGCCGTCGGTTCGTCTAAGACCACAAACGGCGCATCCTTGTAAAGAGCGCGGGCAAGCGCTACTTTCTGCCATTCGCCGCCCGAAAGTTCTATCGCTTCCGCATCATAACTACGCCAGAGCGCCCGCCGTAAACTGTTTTTCTCCTTGACAGCCGGATCGCCATCCAGACTTGCCAGCTTATCACCAAACCCCGCGCGGATCAGACAGTCCCGCACATAGGTTTCATCATAAATCTGACTGACCGCCACATTCTCTCCCAACGGAAAGCCCAATATTTTATAGTCCTGAAATACCACGGAAAAAAGCGCCATATATTCATCGTAGCGATATCTGGTAATATCAATACCGTTTAACAAAATTTTCCCCTCAGTGGGGTCATACAGGCGACAGAGCAATTTGATAAAAGTGGTCTTGCCCGAACCGTTCTCTCCCACGATCGCCAGCCTGTCCCCGATCTTAAATTTCATGCTGACATGGCGAAGCGCCCACTCGTCTGTGCGGGGATAGCGGAAACTCACATCCCGAAATTCGATTTCATAGTCGATATCATCCCGCTTTTCCACTGCCAGCGTACCCTGATACATATCATTGGGCAGATCCAGATATTCGAAAAGAAACGCCAAATAGCGGTTGTTGTCTTTTAACCTACCGATATCCGCGGCAGCGTTTGAAACAGACATTACAAAACGCTGCGTCGTCCCCTGATAGAGGATGAAATTGCCAATGCCAAACACCCCGATAAACGCCTTGGCTGCCACAAAGAGAAAAACACACAGATTTAACGCTGCATTTAGGAGAATGGACAGAAAATGATATCTAATCGTCACCTTTTCCTCCTCCTCGATCCATTTCGGACGCAGATGCCCTCGCAGTTCCTTGAGAACAAGGGCATCCATACGAAAAAAGATCATATCCATCCCCCATAAACGCATAAATGCATTCAAGCGCGTATTTTCCTCCGCCACACCGTCCATCAATCTTTGCTGCCTGACGCCGCGGACGGCGGCAATCCTCACGGAACAGACTGCGTTGATCAGAATCAGCGAAAGAATCACCAGTGAGGAAGCCGGAGAATTGATAAAGGCAAACACCCCCGTATATTCGCCCCGCGCAGTCATGACCAGCATAGATACCGTCAGGGAAGCGGAGAAAACAGCTCCCATAAGATCATTAAGCAAAGAACAAAGCTGCCATTTCACCTGATAAAGCCCAGCGCCCATAGCATCGATAGCAGCATGTATCTTTGCACGCTGAAACACAACATTCGGATCTTCCAGATGTTCATACTGGAAATCATTCTGCGCATCCGACATATAAATATCGTTTTTCTGATACATAAACGCCTCGCACAGATTTCGACGGCTTTGCAGGAGCTTTCCCGCAATCGAAAGGAACAGCCCGCCAAGCACCGTGATTACGGCCAGTCGCAGCAGCCTTTCATAATTGCAGTCTCCCACCAGCTCATTCACCATCTGCGCGGACAGATAAAGGCCAAAATAGGGAAAAAGCGTCTCCGTGAACGTACAAAGTATTTGATACAGCCAAAAATGCGGCAGCATTTCATTTACGATCCTGATACCGCGCCTGATCAGTCTCCATTCTTCCAAAGCCGTGCGCTTTTTCGTCTCATCATTCCGCTTCACTTTTCTCCCCCCCTATAATATCTGCTCTGCAGTTCAAACAATTCCCTGTACTTTCCACCCGCCGCCATCAACTCGTCGTGGCTGCCAACCTCTGCAATGCGCGCCCCGTCAAGCAAAAAAATACGGTCGCAAAATCTCGTTGACGCCAGACGATGCGAGATAAAGATGGATGTTGCCTTAGCTGCAATCTGATGATAACTGCGGTACATCCGATCCTCCGCGATCGGGTCAAGCGCCGCCGTCGGCTCATCAAGAATGATACAGGGAGGATCCTTATAAAGAAGCCGTGCCAGCAAAAGCTTTTGGGTCTCTCCGCCGGATAACTCCACACCGTCTTTGTACAGTTCCCGACCAAGCGGCGTATCCGCACCCTTTGGCAAAGAAGCAATCTTCTCCGTCAGCCCTGCCATTTCCATACAGCGCTTCACTCTGTCCCTGTCAATCTCCCCTTCCTCTGCGGCGGCAATATTCTGTGCAATAGTCATAGGCAGCAGATTAAAATGCTGCGGCACGATGCCAAACAGCGAATACATCTCATCTCTGTTATACTCGTATAAACAATGCCCGTTCAGCAGGATTTCTCCCTCGTCAGGCAAAAGCAACCCACACATCAGCATGGTCAGCGTGGTCTTGCCGGCGCCGTTTAAGCCTACCAGCGCAATCTTCTCTCCCGCCTTAATCTGAAAGGAGACATCATCCAGCACCTTTTTTTCTCCCTCAGGATATTGATAGGACACATTTTTAAAAGTAATAGAGAAGGGCTCCATCGGTATCGGGATTCCCAGCCCGCGGTTTAACCTGCCCTCTATTTCCATCGCTTCCCGAAAGTCGGATACCTGCATCGCGCCCTCGGATACTTTGTTTATGATTCCTAAGATACTGCCCATCACGCCGGACAAAGATGTGATTGCTGAGAAATACAAGACGAAGGAAGCCGCGTCCACGTTGCCCCGCACGGCCTCCACGATCAGAAAGGCATAGGCCGCGCCGTCACGCACGAACACAACCAGAAAGTTTATAAACGCCGTCAAGATACCGCGGCGTTCCATCTTCCGTCGCTCCGCCAGATTCAGAGTAAGCAGCTGCATCAGACGATCATGCAGAAACTCCTTCATGCCATACAGCCGTATATCCTTGGCATAACTGAGATCCTGAGAGATCGTCCATGAGATACAGTTGATCTTTTTCTCAAGATCATTGCGGACATCCCGCTCCTCCCAGTTTTTTCTCCTCTCCCACTTTCCCATAACGGCATTTAACGCACAGCCCACGGCAAGCAGCAGAATGATGACCGGATGCAGCAGGGAGATCACCGAACTAAACAGCAGAAATTTCAGAATTTCAGAAAGCATATTTGAAAAATCCACCGGAAAATGCACCCCTGCCGTATGATTGTCTTTGGATGCATTCATCGCCCGTTCATTCCATTTCTGCACTTCCGGATCATAGCCAAGATACCTGTCCCTGTCCCGCAGATAGGTTTCCCAGAGCAATCTTAAATGGGCGACGACATAAAGCTCTGCATTAAAAATCTTGGTGGAAAATACATTATCGGAGAGATTACACAAAAGCTGGGCAAACAATAAGCCGATGATCACCAGCGCCACCTGCGAAAATCTGTCCGATTTCTCCAAAGCCGAGAGCATCACAGACGGCGTATAGAGTGTCAATGCCACAAGCGCCAGAGAGATTGGAACGGTAAATACTCCTCCAAATACCAGTTTCCTCTCGTTTTGCCACAGCAATTTATAGATATATCCCACACAGGAAAACAGTCCGTATTTCGGTTTGCGCTTCGGTTCTTTTTGCTTTGCTTTTTCCATCGTAAATTAGGTCGGCTCCTTTCAAATTACTAAAAGAATCATATCCCATATGCGCAAAAAAAAACGCATTTCGCTATCCAAAAGTCATTTTCGGTGAACGAAATGCTGTTTTGTTTTCTTTATTGCAAAGGGATCAGCAGCTCCGCCGTAAATCCGCCGTCCTCGCTGTCCGCCGAGAAAAGCCCGCCGTATTTTTTAACGAGACTTTCCACTCTCATAAGCCCTATCCCGTGCTGCGCCCCTTTTGCGGATGCGAACAGATTCTTGCGCTTCTCACGCTTCTGCCCGGCGGCATTGGTGAATGCCAAATAAAGCTGGGTATTCTTCTGCCCGATGTAGATACGTAAGAATCTATCCTCCTTGGGAAGCCTCTTGTTCTCCTCAATAGCATTGTCCAGCAAATTACCGATGATGGCACAAAGATCTACATCGCTGACCGGCGTATCCTCCGGGATCTTTGCCTTGACATTGACCGCGATCTCATGCTGCGAAGCGATATTCAGCTTGCCGTTTAAAATCGCGTCTACCATCACCCTGCCGGTCTTGACCGTGGTATCCACCTGTGTCAAATCGTCATTTAGTTGACGCAGATAGGCGTTTACTTCCTCATATTTCCCTAGCGCCATACTCGCCTGCAGCGCCTGTATGTGGTTGTGATAATCATGCCGCCAACCCCGCATCTTCGTATACATCGACTCTACTTCATCGCAGTATTTTTGAAGCAGGTCGCTCTGATAATCCTCGATGCGCTTGTCGATCCATTTTTGTAATATCATACCTACCTCTTACCGTTTACCACTCCTTATCTGCTGTCTCCCGCCTCTGTTTCTCACCCGTTGTTCCTCATCTATTTACATGCCCATATTCTCTAAAACAGGCGTACTATCTCTTTCCCGATTTTCTCTGCCATCCCCCGACTGATGGGAATTTCCTCACCGTTTTTCAACAGCACACTATTGCTTTGAATCCGTTTGACATAACTGAGATTGACGGCAAACGACCGCTGGCATTTATAAAAAAATTCGTCCAGTTCTTCCAACACTTTCACAAAAGACTGTTTCATCCGATAGGTTTCGTCACACGTATGAATCAGCACATACTGCTTCTGCGCCTCGATATAAAGGATCTGTGAAAACGGCACAAACTCTGTGCTGCGGTCATAGGTCACACAAAGCCGCCTTTCCGCCTTTTCCAGATTGGCCACGGCCCTGTCAAGTACTTCATTCAGTTTCTCCCCAGAGACCGGTTTCATAAGATAATGCAGTGCGGCGACTTCATACCCCTGCGCGATAAAATCGGGATAGCCGGTGATAAAGACGATCTGCACCGCATCATTTTCTAACCGCACTTTTTTTGCTAGGTCCACGCCGTTCATCTCTCCCATTTCAATATCAAGCAAAAGGATATCAAAATCCTTTTCTTCCTCGTACTGAAACAGGAAAGCTTCCGCAGACGGGAAGGTGGAAATGTGCACCCTGTGTCCGGAAGTATCCGCCCAGTGGGTCACGAGGGCGGATATATATTCTGTGTCGGCGGGATTGTCGTCAATGATTGAAATTTTGCAGTGCATGTTACATTTCCCTTCACAAAAACATCGCCATATAAAGCGGCAGACTCTCCACCGTCTCATTCCCCGAAACATTTCCAGCTGTCAGCTTAATCCCATGCCGAACGCCATAATTCTGTATCATGGAAGTCATGGATTTTGATGCCGCTTTCTCTGCCGATTTTACTTCTACCGCAGTCGCCGTTTTTTGATAGCGGATAAAAAAGTCCATCTCAATCTTACTGTTCTTCTCATAATAATAAAGTTTTTTGCCGCTCTTTGCAAAGATATCTGCTATGATATTTTCATAGATTGCTCCTTTATAAATGCCAAGATTACCATCTATGATATCCTCTGCGCTTCCTTCATCCAGCATCGCAACCAAAAGTCCCGTATCCCGCATATATACCTTAAATACATCACTTCTGGCGTTCCCTGCAAGCGGCAGCGCCGGCTCTGAAAGATTGTAACAAAAATTAATGATGCCGGCATCGTATAACCACATCAGGCTTCCGCCGTATTTTCGATAAGTGGCTTTCGGCTCTACCAAAGAATAACGGAATTTTTTATAATCCTTGGCAAGGTGTTTAGGGATAGATAAAAAACAGGCGCGTGCTTTGGTTTTGTCCGCCCCTTCCGCATACTTCGCAATATCATCCATATAATCGCTAAGGATACCTCTTTGAATGGATAAAGCCTTTGCAAAATGGTGCGTTTCCACAAATTCCCGTACGACTCCCGGCATACCGCCAATGACAATGTATTCCCGGAATAACTCCATCATTTTATCATGCATGGCTTCCGGCAGCGCTTTCCGCTTTTCAAAATACTCCCGCACATCCTGAATGGATGTTTCTTTTACGCCGTTTGCCCATAAAAATTCCTCAAAATCCATGGAATACATATCCAGATAATCTACATATCCCACCGGATAAGAAGGCACATCCTTATAGTGAATCCCCAACATGGAACCTGACGCTACAATGTCAAAGCGCCCGTCAATCGCTAAAAATTTAAGCGCTGTCCGCGCGCGGGGACAATTCTGTATTTCATCAAGAAACAGTATGGTTTCCCCCGGCTCCAATTCCGCATCCGGCACCCGCAAAGATATCTGCTTGATTAGCGTTTCCGCATCCAAATCCCCGTCAAAAATAGTCTTATATGCCGGATTTTCATCGAAGTTAAGGTAGGTGTAATGTTTATAATTCTCTCTTGCGAATCTGTCTATGCTGTATGTCTTTCCGACCTGTCTTGCACCCTTTACCAGCAGACATTTTTTGTCGTGGTTATGCTTCCATTCCACTAATTGATTCTCGATCTTTCTTTTCATGGATGATCCCCCGCTTATACTACCCTGTTACTATCTCCATATTCTCATATAATATAAGCAAAGTCAATCAAATTGCATATTTTCCCCGCCACTTT
>DKUU01000011.1:7687-99234 GCA_002490835.1 Lachnospiraceae bacterium UBA7196
CGTGATTGCATATTTTCCCCGCCAAATTTTACCACACAAACGGAATCATCCGATTATTCTGCCATATAGATCCAAATCTTTTTCTCGATTGCAGCCACCGCATCCTCCAGACTCATTTCTCCCCGCATATACGGAATCCCTCCCTCATATACGGCGCTTTCCAACACGGTATCTTCGATATACGGCGTACTGACGGCCTCGATCTGTTTCCGCAGAGCCGCAATCTGTTCTTCATCAGACGGATACACCTTCATCTCGACTTTGACCCCTTCCGCGTTGCTGTTTAGAAAGACGGATCTCTCCACATTGTCTTCTACAATGAATTTTGCGTCAAAAGTTGCCTTATTCACGGGAAGCCCGTAGAACAGATTCGACTGCACTTCCTTACCGAGACACATTCTGATAAACTTTTCCGCCGGGTCGTAATTTTTTGTAGTAGAAGTAATTCCAAGCAGCGTTTTCGCACAAAACACATTACTGCTCTGGCCGTTCATCACCGTCCATGTGCTTGTCTCAAACCCCTCCACCTGATTCACGGAGCACATCGTATCATACAAACCGGCACCCGATAAAGCGCAATATGCCAGCTGCCTCACCCCGCCCACATACATGATCACATTGTCTTCTGTCCTAAGGAATGCAGAATCTTCCTTAGATACGCCCTGATACTCCAGAAATGTAGCATTTGCTTTGTTATATTCTTCTGCCACACTCTCAGGCAGTCCTTCCATCTGCGCGTCATAAATTCTCTTGGTCTGCCGCAAGAACTCTGCAACCGCTTCTTGATTATGCGTCCCGTCCTGTGTCGTCCACGCAGGCACACAGGTCATTGCAAAATAGCGCATGATCCCCTTTTCCGTACAGATATGGAGTAAATCTTTCCCCGGATTGTCCCTGCGCAGTTCCTCCATCATATCCGCTATGCTCTCAAGATCCTTTATCTGTGAAATATATTTTTCTTCCCCCATCATCACCGGAAGCTGAATCTCGCAGGGCATCAAAGGAACCTGCTCTTCCTGTTTCATCGACTGCACAATGCTGTCAAACACTTCCTCCTCACCACTCAGACTGCCCAGAATCTTACTCAGATCCAACAGCACGCCTTTTTGCAAATAGGAGTCAATCGGCATATCATCCAAAACCAATACATCAGGTCCCTGCCCTGCCATGATCTTGGTATTCAGGTTCTTGAGGGCATCTTCCCGCGTAACTAAGCTGCCTGCTTCCATGCCGACCTCGTATTCCACTGTAATATCCGGATAAGCCGTCAGAAACAGCGCAACTGCCTGCCGTATGGTATCGTTTTCCTTCAGGCTGTAGATTTTCAGCCTGTCTTCCGTCACAGCCGCCGCATCAGGGTCGTAGGTATAGCGGATCAATCTGCCGTCACCGGAGCCGCCAAACCATTCACTGCTGCGGGCTCTGTCGCTGCCATACAGGATCAAAAATTCATGATCCGCCGTCATGATCATCTCTTTTACTGCATAAGAAGGATGCCCCAGCGTACAGCGGCTGCCGTCGATGATCTGCTCCATTGCGCTGCCGCCCAGCACATGCCGGTGCAGCCCCTTCTTTCCGGCAATATAGATAACGCCCTCTTCTCCCGTGAACAAGTACCTCTCATAGGTTCCGGTCCCGTTATAGGAATTACCGTCCGGATAGTTTTCTTTGAGGAAAGTAGCTAAAACATCATCTTCCACATATTCCTGCTTTTCCATATCATAGAGCAAAGGATAGGGATCGTCGCTTGCATCCAGAAGCAGCAAATTCCCCTGAATGCGCATAAACATAGGATAGTCACACTGCGCCGTCATAAAGTACTGACAGCTTCCATCCGACTTTACCTCATAAAGGTCCCCGCCATCTAACACGCTGAAAATGATCCTGCCATCATCCGCCACCGCAACTTTGTGGGGTGTGATATCTGCTTTGCCTGCCGGCATCTCGATCAGGTTTTCGGTGCCGTCCGGCCTGATCACCAGCAGTCTGTCCTTCCCCGTATATTTCTGCGCATCCGGATCGTAGACGCCATCATTATAAATGACCGCCGCCGTATTATCCGCGCCAACTGCTATCTCAAAAGCATACCTGCCTTCCCCAAGCATTTTGGTATGCCATTCTCTTTCGTCTTCTTTCCATGATACCCCATTATCATCCGAGATCAAAAATGCACTGTTCCTATTTGACAGTACGATCCTGCCATCTGAAAGCTGATGCAGGCCGCTTCCGTACCAATCGGTTTTCTCAGCCAGCTTGATTTCTTCTTCCTCATAACGTCCTACAGCCAATGCATCCGCCTGCTGTGGACCCGAAGCACTTCCACCCTCATCCACAACAACCCCGTCCGTATGATTTCCGCTGCCAGCATTGCTGTCCATACTTGTTTTCCCACAGCCTGCCAGACCTACGAACAACATAATCATAAACAGCAGCATCGTCGATCTTTTTCCCGCCCTCATTTCTTATATCCCCCTAAAACATTTCACCTGTTCTTTTCCTTCTCCTGATACATCAGTTCGTCCGCCTTGTGGAAGAGGTGATGGAACGTTTCCTTCCCCGTCTTGGAATAAGCGGCGCCCACACTGGCGGTAATTTTTCGGAAATTTTCATGCTGCGCATATGCCCCGTCGAGCCGTTCCTTAATCTTGATTCTCTCCTGTTCTACCTCCTCCTCTGTACGTTCTCCGACGATCACCACCAAAAACTCATCGCCTCCCATACGCGCAATCAGGCCATCCGATATGTAATCCTGAAGCGTCTTTGACGTGAGGACCAGCGCTTTGTCGCCTTCATGATGTCCATAGATATCATTGACGCTCTTAAAATGATCCAAATCAATACAGTACACCGAAATATGTCCATCCTGCAATTTATCGATATACTCATACACATAGCGTCTGTTATACAGGCCGGTGAGAAAATCCGTGTTCGCATTTTTGATCATCATCTGCTCATACAAGCGCTCCTGTGTTACATCTATGGCAACACCCACAGTCCCCATCACGCTTCCGTCCAGATCAAATAACGGCGACTTATAGGTTTTCAGCTCGCGCATACTATCCCCAATCTTGACCGTCTCGTCGAAAATACAGGTCTCTCTCTTCTCCATCACCTCGTACTCCGACTCCATGCAGATAAACTCCCCTTTTTCATATTCATCCGGAGTGATGTCCCAAATGTAATAATGACCGCGTCCCTCAACCTGCTCCATGGTCTTATTGACCGCTTTGCAGAACGCCTCGTTGACTTTCATGTGGGCGCCCTCTTTATCCTTATACCAAATCAGATGAGGGACGCTGTTAATCGTCGTATCCAAATAACTCTGTGTCTGCCAAAAGTCCTTACTCATCTTATAAGTTTTCTGCCAGCGAAGCAGCCGAAATTGAAACTCTGCCTCCGTTAAAGGAGCCACCCAGATATCCGTAATTTCCTCCGCATCATCTACTGTGGTCAAAAGCGCCGTTTGCTCCTGATCTGCCAGCACAATCAGCTCCGCCTCCTTCCGCTTATGTTCAAGCAAAAAGGCAACCGCTTCCGCCGCGTCCATCTGCCTTACATCCGCCAGAATCACGTCAGCTTTGCCGGTCAGCTCCGCTTCCGCGTGGGCGCTTTTGTGAAATTCATGTGAATAACGGAGAAATTGCGGCAGCTGTTTCAGGATTTCAAATAACTCATTTTCTTCTGTGATGAAATAAAAACATATATGACAATGATACATACTTATCCCCCCCCATATTGCTATGCGTTTTCAATCCCTGCAACTTTAACCCGATATGAAAAGTGTATCCGAAAACCAAACGATTCCCGGATACACTCCCTAAGCTTGTATCAAATTACCAGTAAATATTACAGTGCCTTCACCAGCTTCTCAAGTGCTGCCAGCGCCTCGTCAGGAAGCTTATCATAACCTTCCTTCTTCTCAGCGAAGCCCTTGACTGCATTTACACGGGTCTCCATAGCGCTCTTAAGCTGTGCCTTGTAGTCCGCGTTGCCAAGGTCGGTCTTTGCCTTGAAGTCCTTGAAACCGTCCGTCTGGCCGTCCCAAGTATACATAATCTCGATATCCTCGAAAGGACCCCACTGCTCGAAGTTTGCCTTCTTCTCAACGATGGTCTCAAGGATGCCAAGCGTATCCGCAGGTTTTACCTTCTCGCCCATGAAATCGCCGGTGTTAACGATGTAGCAGTCAACGTTCTTCTCCTCAACCAGCTTCTTGAACTTCTCGTAGTCGTTGACCAGAGGATAGGTTCTGAAAGGATTTGCATAAGGCACGATACGGATTGCATTCAGGTCGGTACCTGCCGCCACACGCTCTGCAGTAGAAGTCTTGGTAGCCAGCGTAGCGCCCATTACGGATGCCAGTGCGGAACCTTTTAACTTCACTACCGGCGGGATCGTAGGATCCTTCATGATCCAGAAGATTGCATTTACCGGTGCGTCAATCTTGTCCACGCGGTTCGGAGACCACAGTTTGGACTTAATCGCACGGCCATTACCGTTTCTGATATCCTCGGTTACAAGCTGAATCTTGCCTTCACTGTCCATGGTGCAGGAGCAGTTCTGAGCGGATAACAGATACTCGTTGTCCGGGCAGCCTGTCGGATAATCAGCCGTCTTATCGAAATAAGTAGGCTCAAGCGCGATAGATGCGCAGGTGTCGGTGTTAATGATGAAAGCGTCGTCGTGAAGCACCTTGATCTCGTACTTGCCGCCGTGCTTTGCATGGGTCAGCGTAGACTTACCGGAGCCGGACAGACCGTAAACCGATGCCACGAACTTGGAACCGTCTTTTAACAGATACTCTTTCTGACCACCGTGGCAGGATGCGTAACCGTTTCTGTTCGCAAGTGCCCAAGCCATCGTCAGGGTACCCTTCTTATGCTCACCGAAGTACTTCATGCCCAAGATCGCTGCGCAGTTCTGGTTCGTATCGAAGTAGCACAGTGTCAGCGGATCGCTTAAGCAGCTGTAGTCCACGTCAGGAGCCTCGTGAGGTGCCCACTGCGGATCGGAGAAGATGTAGATGTCAGGCTCCTTGCCGTCACCAACGGGCTTGGAGTTCTTGTACATCTTTACATACTCGTCAGACATATACTGGAAGTTGATCATCCAGTTGTACAGCAGATTCTCTTCCCCTTCGGGAATCAGAAGGTGTGCCTTTACCATAAATTCAGGATCAAGGCCAACGAAACACTCCGCATGATACATCGTCTTCCAGCGGGTCTCGTAGATAGCGTCCATCACTACCTTGTCAAGCTTAGCCTCGTCCACGCCGGGTTCGCCCTTGATGCGGCGCGCCGCTGCGTAACGGCCGGTCACCGCGCCGTCGTTGAACAGAAGAACCTTAGCGTCAGCGGGAAGACCGAAGGTCTCGCCCTGCTTGATCGGCATATCCGTCACCACCGTACCGGGTGAATTTTTTGCCAGCTCATAAGCCTCTCTTAAGGTGTTCACCTTCACTACGTTGTTTCCATAGAATGCCGCCTCGATAATGGAACGGGTCTTGGAAAAACCGACCTTGCCTGCGCCAATCTCGGAAATGGGATAATACGCTTTTGTTGCCATGTTTCTATTTTCCTCCTTACTTAATAATATTTAGCCGTACATCTTTTTCATTATCTCAAACAGGCCTTAAAAAGTCAACCTCAAAACAGGCCCATAACAGACTTCTTCTGCTCCATCTGTCTTCTGATCATGTGCATCCTGTACTGCCCCATCACCTCGTCCTGTTTCTTCTTGGAAATGGCCTTCGGGAAGTCAAGATCCTCCAGCCGGCTTCTGGAAGAAAGCTGCTCGATCGATGCCGCATTATTAAAGTTGCGGACATGCTCCAAAGCATTCGTGGACGCACCGAGACTGCTCCTTCTCTCGGACACCATATCCATCGCCTTCTTGATCGAATCCAGATTGAAATCCTTTGACGTGACATCGAGATCGGCGATACCGAGTGCCTCCAGCGTGGAATTTTCCATCTGAATGTTCATGCGCCCGCCGCTCGGCGAAACAGCCGTCGAGAAATCCGCCATACTCCCGTCTAACAATTTCTGCTCATTGAAAGAAGTGTCTTTCGCCAGAGACTCGATCCCCTGCTTGAGCTGGTTGATCTCATTCTGGTAAATCTGTTTATCCGCGTCGGAATTGATGCCGTTCATAGACCGCAGCGCAAGGTCATGGATCCGCTGCAGGTAATCCGACATACCGCCGAGAGCGCCTTCTGCCACATTGGTAGCGCCGATCGCCATGCCGGCATTCTCCGAACCGACCTGATATCCGATTTCCCGCGTTTTCATCCTGTTCGCAATGGCAAGCCCCGCCGCGTCATCTTTCGCCGTATTAATCCGCTTCCCGCTGGAAAGATGCGTGTAGTCCCAAAAGAGACTTCTCTGAGATGATATTGCGCCTACATTCATCGTGATCATGCTCCTTTCTATTGTCTAAGCTGTGCTTTGTGTTTAACTGACATCCTCTCAGTTTATGCTTTGATTGCCGGCGACTGCAGACAGTCCCCTACTTAATATCATTATACAGCGACTGGAGAAAAAACACAAACAGAAAATGGGAAAAATTTCCTAAAATTTTCCCATTCCCCAAAGTGCCTGTGCCAATTATTTGGCTTTGCCAAGATACGCAGCTTTGACCTCTTCGTTTTCCGCAAGTTCCTTTCCGGTACCGCTTAAAGTGATCCTTCCCGTCTCCATGACGTAGGCCCTGTGCGCCGCCTTGAGCGCCATATTGGCGTTCTGTTCGACCAAAAGGATCGTCACGCCCTGCTTATTGATCTCCCGGATAATGTCAAACACGCCCTGCACGATGATGGGCGCCAGACCAAGGGACGGCTCATCCATCATGATCAGTTTCGGACGGCTCATCAGCGCCCTGCCGATGGCTAACATCTGCTGTTCGCCGCCTGAGAGCGTCCCCGCGAGCTGCCACGAACGCTCTTTGAGTCTCGGAAACAGATCGTACACCCACTTAATATCTTCCTCCAGAGGATCCTTTCTCATATAGGCGCCGATCTTCAGATTTTCAAGCACCGTCAGGTCGGAGAACACACGCCGCCCCTCCGGCACCAGCGTGATCCCCTCCTTCACAATCTGATCCGTGGGAAGCGCCGCGATTCCTTTTCCGTTAAATGTGATCTCGCCGCTCTCCGGTCTTACCAGCCCGACAATGGAGCGCAGCGTCGAACTCTTACCTGCGCCGTTTGCGCCGATCAGGGTCACGATCTCCCCCGCTTCCACTGCAAAAGAGATGTCTTTGACCGCCTTGATGCCTCCATAGGAGACATTCAGTTCCTTCACTTCCAGTATATTACTCATCCTGCGCACCTCCCAGATAAGCCTCGATCACCCGCGGATCATTGCGTACCTCATCCGGCTTTCCTTCCGCGATGGATTTTCCGAAATCTAAAACGTGGATCCTGTCGGATATCTCCATGACCAGATCCATGTGATGCTCGATCATAAAGATGGTCAGCCCGAACTCTCCGCGGATGCGGCCGATGAACTGCGTCAGTTCCAGCGTCTCCTGCGGATTCATGCCGGCTGCCGGCTCGTCTAAAAGCAGAAGCTCCGGTTTGGTGGCAAGCGCGCGGGCAATCTCTAAATGCCGCTGCTTCCCGTACGGGAGTGAAGTCGCAAGCTCGTCGCGCACATCTTCAAGCTCCATGATCCGCAGAAGTTCCTCTGATTCCTGCCGCATCTGCGCTTCCTCTTTGGCATTTAAGCGAAAGGTCGCCGTAAAGAGGTTACTGGTGCGGCGCATGTGTTTCGCGATCAGGATATTCTCAAACACAGTCTGGCTCTTAAACAAACGTATATTCTGAAACGTCCTCGCAATGCCCAGTTTCGTGATCTTATCCGGCGTCGGCGCGATCACGCGCTTCCCCGCGTACAAATCCGCGTTTTCTCCCTGATAAAGCTTCTTCATCCTGCCCTGCGGCGTATTCTGGACGATCTTTTCGCCTTTATAGTAGATCGCGCCGTTTGTCGGTGCATAAACGCCCGTCACCATATTGAAAGCCGTCGTCTTTCCGGCGCCGTTTGGTCCGATCAGTGACAGGATCTCGCCCTTGCCAACTTCCAGACTCACGTTATCAACAGCGATCACGCCGCCGAACTGCATGGTCAAGTTTTCTAATTTTAAAACCGTATCAGTCTCTTTTTTCTCATGACTCATGGGTGTCACCTGCCTTTTTCACGCTTTTTCGCAAAAATATCTTTCGGAAAAGGTTTTGCAAAGCTTCCACCGAAAATTCCTTCGTCCCCATGATTCCCTGCCTGTAGAACAGCACCATCGCCATGATCACGACCGCAAACACGACCTTGCGGAAACCCGCGCGCAGCAGAGGCACGTGAAAACTGCCGATGTAAAAGTTTTCATTATCCAGAAAACGCAGCCACCATTCCGAACAGGCAATAAACAGGAAGGAACTGATGCAGCTCCCCGTCACGGAACCGATACCGCCGATCACGACGATGAGCAGAATCTCGTAAGTCATGGCTGATTTAAACATCGAAGCCTGTATCGTAGTCTGGTACATCGCCAGAAGTCCGCCGGAAACGCCGGCAAAAAAGGAACTGATCACAAAGGCCAGCCTCTTGTGATGCGCCAGATTAATACCCATGGCCTCCGCCGCGATCTCGTCGTCGCGAATGGCCTTGAACGCCCGCCCATAAGTAGAATTAATCAGCATGACGATCAGGGCAATGCAGATGCCCGATACAATGAACGGATATAAGACCGACTGAAAGGTCGGAAAACTTCTGAGCAGATTGGAGCCGTTGGTCAAAGGCCCAAGCTTATCCCACTGGAAGACAGCTCTAATGATCTCGGCAAAGCCCAGAGTCGCAATCGCAAGATAGTCACTTTTTAAGCGTAGTACCGGTAATCCAATCAAGAAAGCAAAGCCCGCCGCGATCAGGCCGCCAGCGATCAGTGCCAGCGGAACCGGAATCGCAAACTGAATGATACCGCCGTCATAATATTGATAAACGCTTGCTCTCGACTCCGGCGGGATCGTCAGGATCGCATAGGTATAGGCCCCCAGAAGCATAAAGCCGGCCTGCCCCAGAGAAAACAGTCCCGTAAACCCGTTTAACAGATTCATGGACACCGCCACCAGCGCGTAAATCGCGCCTTTTTTCAATACCGTAAAGAGCATGGAACCTGAGGGCATGACCTGTTCAAGCACAAAGAGCAACACCAATAGCGCCACGATCAGGGAAACGTTCCATATCAGCTTATTCTTTTTATTCATTTCGAACGCCTCCTTATACTTTATCCGCTTCTTTTTCGCCAAACAGGCCTGTCGGTTTTATAATTAAAATGATAATCAGCAGGGCAAACGTGAACGCATCGGAAAAGGTCGTCAACCCGACACCCTTTATGATATTTTCACATATGCCGATGATAAAAGCGCCGATGACCGCCCCCGGTATGGAACCGATACCGCCGAATACTGCGGCCACAAAGGCCTTAAGTCCCGGCATAGCACCGACGGTCGGGGTCACGCCCGTATAGTTCGTAAAAAACAAGGCGCTGCCGATGGCCGCCAGAAATGTACCGATGATAAAGGTCATACTCACAACGGAATTGATCTTGATCCCCATCAACTGCGAAGTCTCAAAGTCCCTTGACGCCGCCCGCATTGCCATACCGATTTTCGTGTACTTGATAAGCAGCACCAAAAGCACCACCAGCACCAAAGTCAACACCGGCGTGATCACCGTGACCCGCTTCGTCGTTGAGCCAAAGATCGTTACGGTATCGCTGATCCAGGGAATCGCCGGATACTGCTGGGAAAGTCCGCCAGTCACATAAAGAGCAAGATTCTGTAAGAGATAGGAAACGCCGATCGCAGATATCATGATCGACATACGCGGCGCGGAACGCAGCGGCTTATAAGCGACACGTTCCACAATAAAGCCGATCAACACCGTTAAAATGATCATCAACGGAATCGCTATGTACATCGGCATCACCGTCGCCGAATACACAAGGATGAGTCCCGCCGCCATGAAAATATCGCCATGTGCGAAGTTAATCAGACGCAGGATACCATAGACCATCGTGTAACCAATCGCGATCAGCGCATATTGGCCGCCCACGGAAATGCCCGCCATCAAATACGGCAGATTTCTTGTAACAAAATCCATACTGTCTCCCCCATTTCGGTTCAAATCGTCGTTAGCAGCGATGCACTTAAGCATTCTCCACTGTCGAATTCCCTATCATAAACCAAGTATGGCGGGAGATACGCTTCCCCCGCCATCAGGTATCCTGACTCTATTTTACGCCCTGAACGGCCACAAAGTCCCATGCGCCCGTCTGCGTGTTCGCACATTTGACATACGCCACATCGCGCAGCGCGTCGCCCGTCTCATTGAAGGCAATCTCACCCGACACACCATTGTAGCTAACCTTCCAAAGCGCCTCGTTGACTGCCGCCGGATCCGTGGAACCTGCCGCTTTCAGGGCCTCCAACGCTACATAGTAAGCGTCATAGCCCATCGCCGTCACAGCCGCGACCGTATCGTCGCCGCCATTGTTCGCCTTTGCGGTGTTATCCGCATTGATCCACTCCTTGATGCCGTTATCAAAATCAGCGTTACCACCCTCCTGATAGAAGGTCGTCACATAAATCTGGACGTCTTTGCCCTTCGCCGCATTCAAAATGACGTTGGAATCCCACGTATCGCCTGCCATCAACGGTATCGTAAGACCCTGCGCCGCCGACTGCTCGATGATGAGCGCCGCCGCCTCTGTGGATACCGGCGCAAAGAAAACATCTGCGCCCGCATTCTTTGCGGATGTGATGTAGGAAATGAAATCGCTGTTGCCCTCTTGGAAGGTCTCTTCCACCACCTCACCGCCAAGGCCTGTAAAGGCTTCTTTAAAATAATGACCAAGTCCCGTCGAATAGTCATCGCCAAGCTTCGTCAAAATATAGGCCTTTTTCGCGGAAAAGTTTTCGTTTGCAAAGTTTGCAAGCACCGTACCCTGAAACGGATCAAGGAAACAGATCCGGAAATAATGGGTATTTCCCTCCGTCACCTGCGGATTCGTGCAGGTCACGCCGATTGCGGGGATGCCCGCGTCCTTAAATACGTCCGAAGCTGCAATGGACACGCCTGAACCGTAAGAACCGAGTACAACAGACACCTTGGAACTTACCAGCGAAGCCGCCGCGGAAGGTCCCTTATCGTTAGAGGACTCATTGTCAACGATTTCCAGCTCTACCTGATACTCCTCACCGCCAATCTGCACCGTGGGCGTCTTGCTGTTCGCATACTGCATACCCAGCGTTTCCTGCTTGCCGCCCGCGCCGTTATCACCCGATGCCGGCTCGTACACCCCAATTTTTACCACCTTTGCGCCATTGTCCGCCGCCGGACCTGCTGCACCGCCGTTACCGCCGCAGCCTGTCAGTACCGTGCCGACCATAACAACAGTAGTCACAAGTGCCATAACTTTCTTCTTCATAATAGTTTCTCCTCTCATCTGAGACTTCACCCTATACACCTTCGACAGTATAGCATATATTTTTTCTCATATCAAGGCAAAATAGCAATGTTGTGTCCATGTATACAATTTATTCCTCGATCATCTTTTCAATCCTGAAGCAGCCCCACAGCCTTCGAAGTACCGATCCGGTCGCAGCCTTCCGCCACAAAAGCCTCCAGCTCTTCCAGCGTGGAAATACCACCCGCTGCCTTGATCTTCACGTCAGGGCCGATATTTTCCTTAAAAAGACGCACGTCCTCAATGGTAGCCCCGCCGGTACCAAAGCCCGTTGACGTCTTGATATAGTCCGCCCCCGCCTCTGTCACAGCGCTGCACATGGCAATTTTCTCCTCCTTCGTCAGATAACAGGTCTCAATGATGACCTTTAAGATCTTATCGCCGCAGGCCTGCTTCAGCGCGCGGATTTCCGCCGCCACCTTCTGATAAAGACCGTTTTTTACGTCGCTGATATTTACTACCATGTCAATCTCGCTCGCGCCGTCCTCAATGGCTTTTTTCGTCTCCGCAAGCTTCGCCTCTGTCACCGAGTAGCCCAGCGGAAACCCGACCACCGTACAGATCGTTACCTTATCTTTATATTTCTCGTGGATACGCTCGATGTAGGTCGGCGGCACACAGACGGAAGCCGTTCCGTTCGCGATTGCCTCGTCGCAGAGGGTCACGATATCCTCCCATGTCGCGAATGCCTTTAACTGGGTGTGATCCACCCGCGCCAAAATTTCCTTCTTATCCATTTTCTGCTTCTCTCCTATCCCTGAGACATCATATTAACTCAGCATGTTCCATTGTAATCCCTCTCCACAAAAAAAGCCAGTCCAAACCATAGTATCAGGCGTAAAAACATAGATTTTTGGTACTATCTTACTATATTAAGCCCCTATTTTGTTAACATAATATTAAAATTCTGTTAATTTCGCTGATTTTTCTTGTTTTGACGTATTTCTTCATGGTATGATAATAAAGTCGGTGTATGATTAGTCATCTTATACCGTTATATCAGAGGTCTATTCGCTTCGGAAACGCTTCGAAATGGAGGTACATAAATGATAGAACAAAACAGTTTTTCTGAGATCACACCGGAAATCGTACGGCTCGCCAACATGAGCGAACAGGCCGGCATTATTGATACGAATCTATTTACGAAATTTGATGTAAAGCGCGGTCTCCGTGACTTAAACGGCAAGGGCGTACTGGCGGGACTGACGAACATCTCAGACGTGCGCGCCAACAAGATCGTGGACGGCGTACAAGTGCCGACGCACGGCAAACTTTTTTACAGAGGCTACAATGTCAAGGATCTGGTGGACGGTTTTTCTGCGGATAATCGCTTCGGCTTTGAGGAAGTCACCTATCTTCTGCTATTTGACAAGTTACCGAACGCGGAAGAGCTTGCAAGCTTTACAAAGCTTTTAAACAGCTACCGTTCGCTGCCTACCAGTTTCGTTCGGGACATCATCATGAAGGCGCCCAGCAACGATATGATGAATACGCTGGCAAGATGTGTGCTGACGCTCTACTCCTACGACGACAGGGCGGACGACACGTCGCTTCCAAACGTCCTCAGACAATGCTTACAGTTGATCGCGCTCTTCCCCATGCTTTCCATCTACGGTTATCAGGCATACAATCACTATCATAACGGAGAGAGCCTCTACATTCACCAGCCGCAGCTTGATCTGTCCAATGCAGAGAATATTTTACATATCCTGCGCCCGGATAATAAGTACACGCCTCTGGAAGCCAGAGTTTTGGATATCGCGCTGATTCTGCATATGGAGCACGGCGGCGGTAACAACTCTTCCTTTACCACGCATGTAGTCACCTCCTCCCTGACGGACACTTATTCCGTAATCGCGGCAGCCATTGGCTCCTTAAAAGGTCCCCGCCACGGCGGTGCCAATATCAAGGTCGTCAAGATGTTTGACGAGATGAAACGTGAGGTCTCCGATTGGAGCAATGAGGGACAGGTAGCCGATTACCTGAAAAAGCTCCTGCACAAGGAAGCCTTTGACCATGCGGGCCTGATTTATGGCGTCGGACATGCGGTCTATTCGAAGTCCGATCCCCGTGCCATCATCTTTAAATCATTCGTGGAACGGCTTTCCAACGAGAAGGGACTGCATGAAGAGTTTGCCCTCTATAATCTGGTCGAAAGATTGTCTCCCGAGTTGATCGCAGAGGAACGTCCCATTTACAAGGGTGTCAATGTCAACGTGGACTTCTATTCCGGCTTTGTATACAGCATGCTCAATCTGCCGATGGAACTTTATACACCGATCTTTGCCATCGCCAGAATCGTGGGCTGGAGCGCACATCGCATGGAGGAACTGGCAAACAACGGCAAGATCATCCGTCCCGCATACAAGACCATCTGCGTGGACAGGGACTATCAAAGATTAGATTTAAGGAACGCCTGACATCTGATAGTTACAATAGAATAAAAAAGGGCATTGGTGAACCGCTTCCGTTCAACGCAATGCCCTCTTTTTTATATGTCCCGATCCTCCGTCTCTTCCGGCAATTCAATCCCCCCTGCAATTCTCCCCTCGTCCATTCCGCAGGTAACATAGTGTTCATACAACGCTTCTTTATCATAACCGAAGGCTTTCCGCAGATCCTTATACCGATCCGCATAGGCCACATAGTCAAACTCATCTACGGTTCCCGTAAACGGAACCGCTAACATGCCGTCTCCGCCAAACCAAGGGTTTTCCTCGCTGACATCCGTCGGATCCCATAAACGGTACGGAGAATCCGCCGCTATTTTATCAACGTCCGGTTTCCCAAGTTCTCCGGCTTCTTCCGTATCGGAATACACAACGACCGTTGTTCCCGGCTTACAGTTATCATAGATCCACTTTGCATCTTCCGCAGCCAGTCTGACGCAGCCAAGTGATGCGCTCTCACCCAGCTTATTATATTCTTCCCATTCTAATGTATCCGGTGAATCCTCTATGTACGGCACGGAGTGAAACAGAATCTTTTTGTTGAACCGCACGGCGTATCTGCCGAAGGTAGCATCCACCATCCTGCGCCATTCGTAATAATCAGAGGTGCGGAACGTGCCTTCCGGCGTTGAGGATCCTTCCCGTCCGCAGGAACATACCATTGCCTTGATTGGCGTAAGTGACCCGTCCTCTTCCTGCACTTTAACGGTAACGCAGTTAAGCGCCCTGTTCACATAGACCGCGTAATCCGGTCTGTCATCGATTATTTCTTCTTCCTCTATTTCTGCAGGCTCTACCGCCCTGACATCCATTCGCGTACCCGGATAAAATAACAAAACAGCACACAGTACGCCCGTAATTAAAATTCTGTCTTTCCTCATCATGTAATACAATGTCCCTTCCATCTTATGATTGTTTTTTCATGCTCCCCCTGCGCGAAAACAATCCTTTTATTGATATAACACCCCTACCGGCGTTGTCAAAAAATATTATACTTTTTCATGTTCGATGCCAAGGAACTCCTTCACGACCGCCTTCATCTGCGTTTTATCACAGACATGATCGTGCAGGATCGGCGCGGTACGAATCTCCTCAACCGCCTTCGGCACAGCCACATTCGCGATCCGCGACAGCTCGTCCACCAGCTCAAAATCGCCCATGGAATCATACTTCGGATCGATAGCGTTCATCACGCTTCTGGTAAACTTAAACGGGCTTGCCGTGGAAGCAATCACCGTCTTCGTCTCATCTTTTGTGTCAGCCACATACTTCTGATAGACCGCGCTTGCCACCGCCGTGTGGGTATCCAGTACATAGCCGGTATTTTCATACATCGCCTTGATCCGCTCCGCCGTCTCCTGCTCATTCGCAAAATTTCCATAAAAATCGGCAAGCTGCTCTCTCATTTCCGGAGTGATCTGATAATTTCCCTGCTCGGACAGGCTCTTCATCAGTTCCGCGTTCTTCACAGGATCATTACCGACAATACGGTAAATCAGCCGCTCTAAGTTGCTGGAGATCAAAATATCCATGGAAGGGGAGCTTGTCAGTTTAAACTCACGATTTCTGTCATAGTCTCCCGTCTGGAAGAAGTCGAACAGCACCTTATTTTCATTGGAAGCGCAGATCAGTTTCTGAATCGGCACACCCATATTTTTCGCATAAAAAGCTGCTAAGATGTTTCCAAAATTGCCGGTGGGAACGACCACATTGATTTTTTCCCCGTCCGCAATTTTTCCTTCCTTCAAAAGCTGTGCATAGGAATACACATAATAGACAAGCTGCGGCACCAGCCGGCCGATATTGATAGAATTGGCGGAAGAAAACTGTAAGCCGTGCGCCGCCATCTCCGCTGCCAGCTCCTGATCGTTAAATAACTTTTTCACACCCGTCTGCGCGTCGTCGAAATTGCCGTGGATGCCAACCACAAAGGTATTATCCCCCTTCTGGGTCACCATCTGCTTCTCTTGAATCGGGCTGACGCCGTTCTTCGGATAAAAGACGATGATTTTCGTACCCGCAACATCAGCAAACCCCGCCAGTGCCGCCTTGCCCGTATCTCCGGAAGTGGCTGTCAGGATCACGATCTCGTTTTCCACATGATTTTTCTTTGCCGAAGTGATCATCAGATGGGGCAGGATCGACAGCGCCATATCCTTAAAGGCGATGGTCGCACCGTGGAACAGCTCCAGATAATAAGCGCCCTCCGCCTCCACAAGAGGCGCGATTACTTCCGTGTCAAATTTGGCATCGTAGGCTCTTGCAATACAGGTCTTTAGCTCTTCCTCCGTAAAGTCCGTGAGAAACAGCTTCATCACCTCATAGGCCGTCTCCTGATAGCTCATATCTGCAAGCTCCCTCATGCTGTGAGAAAGCGCAGGGATCTGATCCGGCACGAAAAGACCGCCATCTGCCGACAAACCCTGTAAAATCGCCTGGGAAGCAGTGATCTTTTTACTGTTGTCCCTTGTGCTGCTGTAGTAAACTTCCATGGTAATCTCGCCTTTCTTCTTATGAATCGCACGTTCGCAGTGTACCGTCCGGAAAACCGGCAATACCTTCGCTCGCCGATTTCGCCTTATGAGTGTATCACAATTTCTTTGTCCGCGCAATAAGCCTTATAAGAAGAATTCGTGATTTCCATAAGAAAAAAGTCTGGTCAGTTTTCTGTCAAACCATTTCAGCCTGTCGGAGTCCGCCTTTTCGCGGGCGCAGAAATACAGCGCTCCCTGAGAGATATCCTCCCCGTAGAGGGCGCGTTCCACCGCTGCCACCGTATCTTCGCTCACGCGTACATTCTGAAACCTGCCGTCAACTGTCGGGGAAAACTGTGCAATACCCTGCTCTCTCTGCATGACTACATCCCAAACAGAATCCGGAAAAAGTTCGTTGTTGACCCGGTTTAAGACAACATTTGCCACCAGAAGTTTTCCGTTCTGATCCTCTCCGCCTGCCTCCGCCTCAACGATCCGCAGCAACGTGTCGTAGTCCTTGTCCGACAGTTGGTACTTTCTCGTCTGTTCCAATACCTCATAGCTGACAACCCGCTGGCCGGAGGATACGCTCTCAAGCATTTCCACAAAACTGTGTTTGTCCTCCTCCATCGTCTCGTCCAGATATTCCATGCGAAAGGCAGGCTTGGCCGATATCCGATCGATTTTTAACTCCCTGACACACAGCCACGACGACAGGATCGTCATGCTCGCAAGCAGGAAGCATGTAATACATTTCCTGTACATTCTTTTCACCATTCCGAAGCGTTTTAATGATTTCTGCTTTAGCTTCGTTGAAAAACATTACTGCAAAAACAGCTTGTTACAACAATATTTTATGCCGCAAACAGGAAAAATATTTCAGAATTTGTTTTTTTTCTCAAAAATGGTACAATCATAGAAAAGGAGGAACATGACATGGGAGAGCCGCTGACAGGCGTATATACGGCAAAACGCAAAGATGGAACCGTATACTTCCGCGCCTCGTTAACTTATCGCAATAAACACATCAGTTTGGGAAGTCATGTCGAAAAAGAGAAGGCGCACGAGATGTACCTCGCCGCCTCCGCCCTTTTACAAGACGATTCGATTCAGCTCGAAGACTACAAAGAAAACTCTCCCCTTTCCTTTTCCAAATGGGTCAGTCTCGTCAATTTCAGGGACAACGGCATCTATCTTGCCACCCCCATCTACATCCGCCCTCATTTCTTTTACTATTATTTTTCGCCCGCGGAATACTTTCTCTTTGATAAAGACGATCTTTTTTACTATGCTTCCCGCAAGATCTCCCGCCGCGGCGGGCACTATTTTGTGGCGGATTACGGTATGCAGGTCAACATCCTAAACCGTTACGGCATCAAAAGCTATGCCGTGGAAGGCCGCGACTACCGCTTTATCAACGGCAGCCGAAACGATCTACGCTACGAAAACATCGAGATCATCAACCGTTTTCACGGCGTTCAGGCCATTCAGGAAAAAGGGAAAACAAGCTATCAGGTAAAGATTCATGTAAAGGGTAATGTGAAGGTCGGCGTTTATGATTCCGAAATCGAAGCCGCAGTCGCTTACAATAAGGCCATCGATCTGCTAAAAAAAGCCGGCATAGACAAGGCTTACACCCCCAATTATATGGAGAATTTATCGCCCGATGCCTATGCCGGTCTCTATGCTTCTGTGCAGGTTTCGCCCCGCCTGTCTACCTACCGTTCCGAGTAACCGACAAAGCAGATGTTTAGGTCTGCTCCGCCGTCTATCCCGTTCAGGATGCCATCCGTATCGTACTGCCACATAGCGTAGCGGTATGGATAATCCGGAATATCTTCCTCCTGCGAGAGCCAGATGTCGTAGTCCTGAAGCTTCGCAAGATCTACTTCCTTGATCAGCCACTCCTTATCTCCATAGACCATGGGAACATAGCCCGCCGCCTTCACCGCCTCCGCGAAACTGATGGTTACGTTGGTTTTATCCTCACGACTAAGTCCTTCGATACGGGACTTATCATTCGATACAAAGCCCATATTGAAAGCTACCGGATACTTTACCTTACCACGATAAGGTTCGAGGTTCTGCACCACGAAAGCCGCTTCCTGCACGGCCTCGTCCTGCGAAATCGCCTGCGAGTAAAAGTAGATACCTACGTCCAGTCCTGCCTCCAGCGCGCCGTCGATGTTTTCCTTAAAATTCTCATCGAGAGCGATCTGCCCTGAGCTGTAACCGCGGCTTCCCAGACGGATCATCACATAGTCAATCCCCGCCGCTTTCAGACTGGGAAAATAGATCTTTCCCGTATGCTTAGAGATATCGGCCCCCACATAGGATATCTTCCTGCCGTTCTCCATGTAGCGCTTTAAACCCGCATTGTCTTCCATTCTGGTAAAATCAAAGGTATTTTTCGTCAGATAAGGGCTGATCAGCACCCATTCCTCCGACCCGTCGCGATTGGTGATCAGGGTATGCTTGCCGTCTGTGGCCGGGTCATTTCTGGCTTCTTCCTCCTTCTGGCGGTCGGCCTCCTTCTCCTGCTCTGCCTTTTCCGTATAAGGATTTTTAGAGACTTTTTCCTCCGCTTCCTTCGCTTCTTCTGTTTCTTCAGGATACATATCCCAGAAATCCAGATCCTCAGCCCGGCGTTTGGGTGTCGCCGCTTCCTCCTGCGCCGCCGCAAGCTCCTCCTGCATCGCAGCTTCCTCTTTCTGCTGCTGCGCCTCTTTCAGGTATTCGCTGCCGCTTTGTTTATTGCTGTTTCCCTTAAATACGGCAAACAGCACGATCAGGATAAAGGCGGATACGCCGATGACCATATAGATCATGGAGGGACCCATGCCGCCTCCTACTTCCTCTTCTCCCGGTAATTTCATATGGTGGTCATTCCTTTCTAATAATAAATGCTTTATACTATTTGTACAATTTCAATAACCACAAAAGAGTTTCGCAAACATCTGTGACACATAGAATAAACTGTATTTTCATACGAAGATATGATACCATGATATCAGAGAAATGGCAACTTTATAGGGAAACCCATATTATGGAGACAGAATAACATGAAAGATTCCACCAGAGAAAGCCTCAGCTACTTTAGCTTATACGCAAAGATGCTGCGGGTCAAAAAGAAAATCACACCGCAGGCGGTAACATTTGGCAATGACAAACAACAGTATTTTTTATATTTTGAACCGCAGACCATCACAAGCGATAAGATCATCATCTGGGTACACGGCGGCGGTTGGAATGCGGGCACCCCAAAGATGTTTGACTTTGTCGGTCAATGTGTGGCGAAACACGGCTATCGCTTCCTCTCTCTGGGATACCGGCTCTCTCCCAAGAACAAATATCCCTGCCAGATCGAGGATGTGTGCCGCGGATACAAAGCGGCGATCGCCTTTTTACAGCAAAAGGGGATCGATACTACAAAGATCGTGATTTCCGGACCTTCCGCGGGGGCGCATCTGACCTCTATCCTCTGCTACAGCCAAAAGGCGCAGGAAGAATATCATGTTGACCTCTCCCCTGTGATTGGGTTTATCGGCGTAGGCGGACCTTACTGCTTTTCGGACAAGGACTCCCTCTCTGTAAGGTTGCTGCTGAACCAGCTTTTTGCAAAGGGCTATGACAGGGCGCAGGGTGAACCGTGCGCGTTGATAACGAAAAGCAGGATTCCGATGCTGCTGATCCAAAGTGAACACGACGGGCTGATCTCCTATTCCTGTGCGGTGGAATTTTGTAAGAAGGCGCAGACGCTTGGTATTCCCTGTGAGCTTTATTCCGTGGTGGATCAGAAGAATACACATTCATGGTATACGGCGGGGATGTTTCTGGAGACGAGGGAGACGAATCAGGGATTGGATAAGTTCTTTTCATGGATTGCATCGTTGTAATTTCCCTTTTAGCTTAGCTGCCATTACTTGACAAGCATTCCTGCTTGTTATATGATGTAATAAAATGTAATAATTTTGTAATATTTTTGTAACAAATCTTACATCGAAAGCAGGAATAAGTATTATGAACACATCAAACAACACGATACAGGGCTTCCTGAAGGCGAAGCTTGATGCACTTAAGGATTGGCTCATAAGATATTCAAAGATCGTCCTGCCTGTCATCCTTGTAATCTGCGTGGGTCTTACGATCGTGATCGCGATCAAAGCGAATAAGCGTAAGGTGGCGTTGGATGAGTCTGCAGTTTCGTCAAAGAACGTGGCCGGCGCGGACGAAGCGCCGGAAGAAATCCCACTGGTGCCTCTGGAAAAAGATGTTGTCCCCGGAATCAACGAGTTTTTTGAAACTTACTATAAGGCCGTGGTGGATGGAGATACCGAGACCATGGGCAATATGATCTACTATCTGGATGCCACAGAGAAATTACAGGCAGCGGAGACCAGTAAATACACGGAATCTGTGTCAATAGAGGTCTACACGAAGGCAGGCCCCAACGAGGGCACTTACATTGCGTATATTTATTATGATCTGAAGTTTTACGATTATGATAAGCCCCTTCCCGGGCTGCGTTCCTACTATGTGTGTACGAAGGAGGACGGTTCGTTCTATATCAACGAGGACTATGAGTTGAGCGAGAGTGAGCGCCGTTATATGCTAAAAGTGCAGGTGCAGGATGATGTGATAGACCTGAATAATAAAGTCGCAGCCGGCTTCAATGATATGGTCAACGGGGACCGCGCGCTGGCGGATTTTCTGATAGAGCTAAGGGAGGAAATCGAGAAGAATGTAGGCGAGACGTTGGCGCGTGTCGAGGGCACGGAGCAGATTGCGAGTGGAGAAGGAGACGCGAAGGAAAGCTCGGAAAAAGAGGAAACGCCTGAGGAGGAAAGCGCCTCTTCCGAGACAGTAGTTACCGAAGTGAAAACGACTGATGTTGTCAATATCAGGACTTCCGACAGCGAGACCGCGGATAAGCTCGGCAAAGCGGCTGTCGGCGATGCCTTTAAGCTTCTGGAGGAGAGAGGAAACGGCTGGAGCAAGGTAGCGTATAACGGCGGAGAAGCCTTTATTAAGAGCGATTATCTGGAGCCTTCTAAGACGGAAGTCAGAGATGTGGCATCAGCGGAGAAGACGACGGGCGAGGAAACGCCTGAGGAGCCGGCAGATAACAATGAGACGGCTGCGTCTCCAGCGACAACAGGCACGGTAACGGTGAAAGAAAACGTCAGGATCCGGAGCGGTGCCAGCGAGACTTCGGACAAGCTGGCGACGGCTTATGCCGGCGATAAGCTGGAGGTGATCATGAAACAAGCCGACGGCTGGACGAAAATCAAGTATAAGGGCAAGACCGCGTATGTGAAGTCGGATTACGTGGAGTAATCCCTGATGAAAAACCGCAGTGAGGGAATCGAATCCTAAGTTATGACAGGAACATATAGCATATGAAATTACTTCACCAAACAAGTAAAAACAACTACATTATTAAGCTTGCAGATATTTCTACCCTAATCTTTGCAGTAATCTCCACCATCCTATCCGCCTGTGCGCGAAACACGGAGCCGATTTCACGGACGGGATTTTACTTTGACACGGTGATTCAGATCACCTTGTATGACACGGAGGATGATGCGATTCTGGACGGTTGCTTTGCGCTGGCGGAAAAATACGAGGGTCTGTTCAGCGCCACAAAGGAGGGGTCGGATGTGTGGAAGATCAACCACGGAAACGGAGAAACCGTCACGGTATCGGAGGAGACGGTCTATCTGCTGATCCATGCGGCAGACTGGGCAAACACGACGGAAGGGGCAATCGATCCCACCATCCGTCCGGTAAGCGCACTCTGGGACTTTGGCTCCGAGGGGAATGCCCATGTGCCGGACGATGCCGCCATCAAAGAAGCGCTCTCCCACGTCTCCCATGAAAACATCCGCTTTGGCACTGCCCCTTCGGACGAAACCGGCGAATCCGTCTACCGCACCGTAAGGCTGATTGATCCTGAGGCTGCCGTGGATCTCGGCTTTATTGCCAAGGGTTATATCGCGGACCAAATTAAAAAATATCTGCTTTCGCAGGGTGTGGAAAGCGCCTGCATCAGCTTGGGCGGCAACGTGCTTGCCGTCGGGGAAAAGCCGGACGGCTCCCCCTTCCGCGTCGGCATTCAGGAGCCTTTTGCCGAGACGGGAAAGACGCTTGATACCGTTGAAATCAAAGATACTTCCGTGGTGACGTCAGGGATCTACGAACGCTGTTTTTATGAGAACGACGTGCTTTATCACCACATCTTAGACACCGCCACCGGCTATCCCGTGGACAATGAACTTGCGGGAGTTACGATCATCTGTCCCTCCTCCAACAAAGCCGACGCGCTTTCCACCGCCTGCCTTTGTCTGGGAGTGGAAAAGGGGCGGAAACTGCTGGATGCGGAAAAGGATGTGGCATATCTGCTGGTTACGCGGGACGGGACGCAGTATCGGTCGGAAAAATTTCCCTAAAATTCCCATTCATACTTTTCTTTTACTTGCAATAAACTATGATATGGTATATACTTGTTCTGTATTGATTCACATGTTTTGGTTGCATGTAGTTGACATTTAGCACCAATGTGGTATAATACTTATACAAGAGATTGCCAGTTTGTCCTCCGGTGTCCTTCGGGCCCGGAGGCTTTTTATACACACAGGAGATACTATGGCAGATAAAACGTACAAATCGTATCGTCAGCAACTAAATATTTTACGTTCAAGAGGTATGATAATTGGAAAGGGTTCCCAAGGTTCTCGTGTAATACGCATACTGGAGCGTGAAAATTATTACAATGTCATTAATGGATATAAAGATTTATTTCTTGCATATAAAGCTACAACTGCCGCTGATGAAGTATATAAAACCGGCACTACATTTGATGAGGTATATGCCTTATATAGCTTCGACCGTGAACTTAGAAATATTTATCTTAAATATCTTCTTAAACTTGAAAACACCTTTAAAACAGTAATTTCGCATGAATTTTCTGCTAAGTACAGTCATGATAACTATCTTAAATTAGAAAATTTTGACCACTCTACGGAACGAAATATTTCATCTTCCATAAAACTTATTGGTGATATACAGCAGGAAATCGCGCGTCAAATAAGCAAACATCATCAAGTGGTGACCCATTATATGACCGAACATGGCTACATCCCTTTGTGGGTTCTGGTAAATGTCCTCACTTTCGGTAAAATAGAAAACTTTTATTAAAATATGCAACCGGCTGATAAAACTATCGTGGCAAAGCAATTTCATTTGCAGCCAGAGGAACTTGCTAAGTTTATGCACATGCTTGCTCTTGCACGCAATAAATGTGCCCATGATGAACGTTTCTTTGATATTCGATTTCGGGAACGAATTCATACCAAAAGCATCAAAAATTTCTCCATGCTGGGAATCGTTCGCGCATCAGACGGCTCTTATACCTATGGGACAAATGATGCATATGCCATAGCGATCATGTTTGCCCTATTGTTAAGTAAATCAGATATCAATGATTTCATTTCTTCACTGAGGACTGCCTTTAACAAACTTGGAAAGCAATTACATACCATTTCAGCCACAGATATTATGACAATCATGGGTTATCATGCAAATTGGACTAATCTGTCCAAATTATAAGATAAGTTAGTTTCTCTCCGCACTTATGACAAGCAGTAAAGCCGTTCCATCGATAAAAACCTGCCCCCAAATATGAATACTGCTGTCCGTAACTTCTAGGCTTCCTGTAAAGTCATTGTGTTCCATCATATAAAGCGCCGCCTCATACTGATTAAGAAAATCATGATCGATCACGATTGCGTTTCCATTGTACGGCACGGCATGTAAATAGATGCGAGGGGGATATAGCGCCCAACTCCATTTACAATCATCATCTTTCATCAATTCATCAAGAATAGCATCACTTCCGTTGATTTCAAGAGTCAGCAGATCATTTTCGACAGAAAACAAAACTTTTCCGATTCCAAATTCTGTACATCAATCTTAAATGAGTTCACAATACCTTCCTCCAATCCCGTTGCGTTATTCACAAGCAACAACTAAATGATATCACCCCCAACTGGATTACAATGCCGACTGTCCCTTCACCCCTTCATCCGTCTACATCTTAGACACCGCCGCAGCTCATCCGTGAACCATGAACTAACCATTCAACAAAAACGGCTGATATACCAAAAGAAACACCAACGCTCCCGCAGCGATCACCGTACCGATATACAGCATCTTATGATATGCCTTTCGATACATTCCAATCCCGAACGCCATGCCAACGGCAAAATCAAATATTGTCTGTGCCAACAGCATATGCCTGTTACACAATACAATCAGACAGGCTGCCGCTTCTGCCAACAGGCCGCCTGCCGGCAGCGCATACAAAAAGGAATTAAACACATTCTGTCTGTTCCAAAAATACAGGACATAGCTGCCAATCCCGCAGGCAACTGCCAAAACCGAATACACAAGAAATAAGTTTGTCTGGAACTGTCCTCCATTAGAAAATCTTTCACTCCAAAAACCCAACAGGTATTTCAATCCATAAAAACTGCCTGTCATGCCAAACATGTAAAGAAATGAATTGATAAACGCCCCTTTATTGGAAGAACTCAGGCAAGTAATCACTCCCACACTTGCGATCCAAAAACCAAAGAGTGTCGCTACTGACGGAAAGCTCCACAGGCTTTCTTCATATGGCAGAAAATCCGTAAGCCGGCATAAGATACCCATGACCATACCTGTCAAAAATACGATAAAATACGACTTTTTATGATCCCTTATTATCATATGGGTTCGCCTCCATAACTGCTATTTGAATCATTTGTTCAACTATGTTATCTTATCACAAACGCACCCACGATTCCATTCTTTTTACTCTATTTTTTGCCATTTGCAGTCATTCCATTTTTCACCCTCTCATCCGTCTCGCCCATCCCTTAACGGCAGGTCTCAGGCACAACACACCGATCAGCAAAGGCACCCAGATGATCAAGTACGGCGACCAGATGTAATGCCCGAAAATATGATAGGTATTGGTGCGGAACACATCCGCCCCGCTCCCCACCAAAGGCAGCAGATCAAACGCCTTTTCCAGCCACATAGGTACCCTTTCATGGAAAGCCATAGGTCCGTATGTTACCGCCAGACTTAAGAGAAGCGCCAGCACATGATTCTTACAAAGAGCTGAAAACAGCATGACCACACCCGCATACCCCAGCGCGCCGAGCAAAGCAAAGGCATACTCATAGATTTCCGCCTGCAGCATATTCATGGGCGCGATGGCGATCATCTTTATCATTTGAATGGGCATATCCCATCCTTCCGTTCCAAAATAAACAAGCTGTAATACGATCATTCCTGCCGCCACCATGGCGAAAAGCTCCAGCGTGAACGCAACGCCCGTCAATATTTTTGCCGTCGCCAGCTTCTTCCAGCCGTTTTTTGTCGTCAAAAGCAGCGCACTGGTATTGTCATGCCACTCCCCGGCAAAGAGGGCGGAAAGAACCACCGCAAAAAATATCGCTAAAGAAAATCCCAATTCGGATATCGCACTGCCGAGAAGATTCGACCATCCTTCTGTCCAGCCCCATGAAAAAGGCGTTTTCACCTTTTCATTGATCCGTAAGAGATAGTCCCGCTCCGCACCGGTCTGATTGTTGATCTCAAAAAAGGTATCGACGGCTTTTTCCCTCCTCTCATAAATCCCGGTGAGCTTTTCTGTTTCCACATAATTGCTCATAACCGAAACACCGAGCATATCCGCCCTCTCTAAATCCGGATAGAGCGTCCGAAGCCAAGCGTTTACCGTATGCAGGTCTGAATTTTCTACTTTATGAACCGTTTCCTGATTCTCTGCACCCTGCGTTTTTCTTTCTTCATCCAATTGTGCAAAAAGTCTCTTACAATCCCTGACCCATTCCTGCAAGGATTCATCCGTCAGTACCCCGTATTTCCGGACATAGGCCTGACAGTTTCTGATGTTCTCATAGCCGTCAAAGTTGTTGCCACTATAATTTTCTTTTGTGCTTCCGTAGGTAATCCATTGAAATACCAGAAAACTTCCAAATACCACACAGTAAAAAACACATAACAGGACGCAGATTCTGGTGCTGTTCTTTCTCCACAACTTTTTATGTTCCAACCTGAATAATTCCATTTTCAACTTCTCCTTTTATTCTTCTCTGTCTTTATTTCTTCCCCTGCATAGAATACAGATACAGATCCTCCAGCGTCGCCTCGCAGGGCACCGCCTCCTCCGCAGGTTTATCATCCGCCAGAATACGCAGCACCACCTGTTCCCCCTCATGCCGCAGATTGGCGACCGCCGCCTTCTCCTGCCAGACTTTCGCCTCCTTCGGAGAGACCGCAAGCTCCCAAACCTTCCCTTCCGCTTCCTTCGTCAGTTCGGGAACCGTCCCCTGCGATACCAGCTTTCCCTTGCGCATCAGCAGCACCTCGTCCGCGATCGCCTCGATGTCCGACACAATATGAGTAGATAAAATAACGATCCTCCCCGCCGCGTAGTCGGAGATCAGGTTGCGGAAGCGCACCCTCTCCTTGGGGTCAAGCCCCGCCGTCGGTTCATCCAAAATCAAAATCTTCGGCTGGTTCAAAAGCGCCTGCGCGATCCCCACACGCTGTTTCATGCCGCCTGAAAACGTCTTTACCTTTTTTGACGCCGCTTCGTCCAGACTAACGACTTCCAAGAGTTCGTCGGTCCGCCTTCCCGCCTCCTCGCGGGGAATGCCCTTGAGCGCTGCCATATACAACAAAAATTCCTTCGCCGTATAGTTCGGATAATAGCCGAAATCCTGCGGCAGATAGCCGAGCAGATCCCTGTAATCGGCGCCGAGGGCGCATATCTCCTTGCCGTCTAAAAACACCTCTCCCGCCGTGGCCTCCAAAATCGCGCACAGCATCCGCATCAGCGTCGTTTTGCCCGCGCCGTTTTCCCCCAACAGCCCGTACACCCCCGGTTTCAAGACCGTACTCACACAGTCCACCGCGATTTTCTTCCCGTACTGTTTTGTCAGACGGTCAACCGATAATTCCATATCCTTTTCCCTCCCTCTTTCTCTCCATCATAAATCTGATCTCCCTGCCGAAAAATCCGACAAAGACAAATAATAACAAGATCCACACCCCCGTTGCGGAAGTTTCATAAATCTGCGGCATCCTGTTTGCCAATATCATCCAGCCCGCACAGCATCCTATCGTCGCCATCGCACAGATTGAAAGCTTCTCGCTCCTTCGCAGTCTGATCAGCCGCAGGATGGTTGATATGCAGACCAGATACGGCACCAGACCGTACAGAATCATCTGCCCAAGTCCCTCGCCTGATTGCCGCGCATACAGTATCAGGCATAACACCACCGTAATACCGATCAGATTTGCCGCCCCGGCAAGAATCAGCTTGGCAAGCAGGATTTCCACATTCGATGCCCTTGTCACCGCCTCCATTTCTCCCATTTTGTAAAACTGGCTGCGCATCAGCGGCGGTATCACCGCCAGTGCAAACAGCGGCGTAAAAGCAGGAATGTAATAGGGCGCGTTCTCTATGATGTTCTTTATGGTTCCAAGCATTGTACATATCAAAAGTAATACTCCCGCCTGCAGACCGAAGATAGAAAGCCCCTCAAACCGAAAGACATCCGATAAAAACTGCCAGAAACCCGTCCTTTTTTGTGTAAGGCTTACCACCTGTTCCCGCATGATAGCCTTGCATCCGTCCAAAGTCTCTCTCTTTTTTTCAATCCGCACCGCCGCTCCCTGCCGTAAAGCGCCTTGCAGATATGTCTTTAATTCTCTATCTCTCATTCCCACACTCCTTTCTCATCAGCCGCAGCGCATGGCGGACGCGGCTCTGCGCCGTCCGCTTACTGCCACCCATCACTTCCGCGATCTGTGCAAACCCCAGTTCCTGTCCGAAACGGAGAAGCACCGCCTCCCTCTGCACATCTGACAAAACACTGAGCAGACGGCCTATTTCCTCCCGATGTTCCACCTGCGCGATCTCGTTTTTCCCATCTGCGATCTCCACTGCGTCCTCCAACGAATAAATCGGCATTCGCCTGCTCTCGTCGATGCAAAGGCGATTGGCGATCGTGTACAGATAGGACTTGAACCTGTTCCTGCCTTTGTAGCGCGGAAGATTACGGAACAGCTTTAGGAATGTTTCCTGCGTCAAATCTTCCGCTCTGTCCTGATTAGAACAGTGCCAGCCGCAGTACCGCAGGATGGCGGCATAATAGCGGTCGATCAGTTCTTCCGCCGCCGCTTCGTCACCGCTTTTGATTCTGTCGATTAACTCGTCGTCGCTCACGTTATGCCGCCTCCTTTCCGAGAGCATGCCTATCAGGATACTAATTACGCAATTATTTCCGTGTTATAACGCGTTTCGCAAATGCCTGCAGACATACACCTATTTATAATAACGAAATAGTCTGCCCAAAGGATCAAAAAACACGCCAAAAAAGAAAAGGTAAAGGATTTCCCTCTACCTTTTCTCCCATTTTACTGTCAGTCTCCACGTTGGTCGTCGAAACGTTTCTTCCGATACTATCCTCTCATTACGGTAAATACTGAGCAGCAGCCCAATCAACGCTGCATAAGTCATCGCCGTGCACGCGCTGTAGGTCACGAAAGGAAACTGCATGGAACTCACCAGAAAATATCCCGTATTGATCAAAATTCCTTCCAGACAATTCAGCAGGATCACCATGAAACTTGCCACGGACAGCATAAACCCAAGCTGGTTTTTCTGGCGCTTTGCGATCTGAAATGCCCTTACCACCACCGCCGCAAATGCCACGACCAAAGCCGCGCCTGCCAAAATTCCATATTTACAGATCAGCTGCAGTAAGATAAAAGGCTCTGTAAAAAACGGTCCTCCAATCAGACTGTCTCCCAATAGCGGACTGTTATCTGCGGCGCCAACCAGCCTTACCATCCCCCATTCCTGTCGCAGCCACTGATAAACATAACCGGCTCCCCCAGCATCTCTTTCCGGATTCAGCCATGCCAGCAGACGCTGCACCTGAAATCCATATCCGGAAAAAATGCCTTTCATGATGATCAGGGCTGCCGGCAGTATCACTAACACACCCAGTATGACACCGATTGCTCTCTTTTTATCCACCAAAAACCAGCCTTTTGCCACTGCAATGACTAACAGGATCGTACACATGACATAAATATTGCCTGCCGTAAACAATGTGCCTGCAACCCGATACGCCAAACCCGCACTGACAATCTGCATCCCCATTGCCCACAGAAGCGCCCGATATCCTCCTTTTCTCAGCCGATACAGGATCCCCGCAAAAACCGGTACATAAAGATATCTCAGCATAATGCCGACGAACCTTCCTTCCCCCCAGGAAACTACCATACTGCTGATAAATAAGGAAATTGTGACAAACACTAAAATTCCATAGGCATATCTGGCAATAAAACTGTAGTCCAAAAAATACATGCCCGCCATCACCCCAAAGGAAATAAGCAAAACGACACATTGTCTGGCAATGTATTGCGGATGGTTTGAAAAATCACCCATCAACCAGATAATGAAAAACCCCGCTATGTGAAATAAAAAGGCCATCCCGATCAGTTTATAATCGATCTGCGGACGATGAATCCGATCCAGCTCCACGCCGACTTCCACCGGATCACCCATCTCCTGCACCGCCCGATCGACCGCCGCCTCATGCGCTTCTCCCGCTTCTTCATAGGCGGCAGCCTGATCGGTAATGTGGTCGGAAAGTTCTCTGGCAATACCGTCCCTTGCCCTGACGCAGCGAATCTGCTCCGTGACATTCTGGATAAAAGCTTCTTTTGTCATCCTACCATCACCCCCAGCACGTGAACCACTGCGGTCTGATATTCCTGCCACTCCTCCATTCTGGATCTCAGGTACTTTCTACCCGCCTTGGTGATACTGTAATATTTGCGCTGTTTCCCATTCACTTCATCCTCATAGGAAGTCAGATAATTCTTTCCCTCCAGAGAATGCAGCAGCGGATAGAGCGTTCCCGCTTTCAAGACAAAAACATTTTCAGACTTTTTCTGTAAAGTCTCGATCATCTCATAGCCGTACATGTCCTTCTCCTCCAAAAGTCGGAGGATCAGCATGGAAGTGCTTCCTGAGATCAGTGATTTGTCTATCGCCATTGAATCATCTCCTTTATATGTAGATTATCTATATACATTATATATAGACCATCTATATATGTCAAGAGAATTTACTTTTTTATAAAATTTACTTCCCACCACCAAAAAGTCCCCTTTTTCTATATATCATTGATTTTGAAATTAAGAATGTAAAATAAAATCAGACTGAGATCATAAATCCAATCTCATATAGATTGCGCTGCTCATCGGACTATCGTTATAACAATCTATTGTATAAAATCCGAATGATTCATACAGATGAACCGCCTGATCCAAAAACGGCAGCGTATCCAGCAACATATAGGAATAACCGATTTCCTTTGCGTCCATAATGATTTTTTCTACTAATAGACGACCAATCTTATTTTTCCGAAATTGCGGTCTTACATAAAGGCGTTTCATCTCGCAGTTTTTTTCATCCATCTTCCGCAGGCCGATACAGCCGGCAGCTTTCTTATCGCAATACGCCAAATATAATCTACCGTAAGGCATCCCATATTTACTTTCTAAATGTTGGATTTCCTCATCATAATGCTGCATCGCCAGATACTTCTGAAAAGAACTGTCACCAGCAAGTAACATATCAGTGTATTCCGAAAACAGCGTCTTTATTTCCTTTTTATAATGATAAGCTGGGACGATTTCAATCTTCACTGCACTCTCTCCCTTTGATCAACTTGATTTTCTATCGTATTTACGCAAAGTCTTTTCAATTAATGCCATTGCCTCGCATAACCTGTCGCAATCTTCTTTTTCCATATTTTTTAGCTTTTCCGATATCTGCTTATTGCCATTTTGATCGATCCGCTTTGCTTCTTCCTTTCCTGCCTCTGTCAAATATAATTGTTTGATTCCCTTGCTCCCGGGAACAAGTTCCCTTGTTAAAAATTTGTCCTTTTCCAGCTTTGCAAGAATCCTGCTCACATAGCTCTTATCCATATGGAGACGCTTACAAATTTCGGTGGCATTAATCCCCTGCTTCCGATAGATTTCAAACAGCACCCGCGATTCCGGCCATGAAAATCTCGTCCCCAAATACCCTCTGTTCATCACATCCAGCCATATCGTATAATATCGATTGAATCGCCTTATGCTTTTGATCCTGTTTTTATTCATTTTATCCTCCATATTAGAGCAGTTTACTCCGATTAAAAAATAAGGTCATCAGACTTATTTCTTAATCTACGTCCCTTCTTATGTATTGATTTTAGCAACCCTTATTTTACTATCTTAAGTTGATAAAGTCAACTCATTTTAATTGGTAATTAGCAGCAAGGTAAAGGCGTGTGAAAACTCACACGCCCCAAAGCTTCAGGATATGCTGCCCTCTCCACCCATCATCCTCGTCATTTCCTCGATCCGCTCGATTGGAAACGGCGATGATGTCAGCGGTTTCATGGCAATGGACATCAGTTTCATGGGATTATCATCCGCCGCAATCCGGTTGGAACTCATCTGCCCGCACTGGCGGCAGCGGTGTATTATGGCCCATTCCCCGTTTTTTCTGACCCAGACTGCCACCGGCTCCATATAGCCGCCGCAGTCCGAAGCACGGTCTCCCGGTTCGACATCCACATGCAGGCTTGTCAGACAGTTCGGGCAATGATTTCTGTGCTTGCTACCCGCTCCGTCAGGAATCACCTGCCGCCCGCAGACCTTACATACAAAAGTCTCATCACAGGCATGGGTTTTGTAATATCCCTTTTCAAATGTCTTTCTCTTATTCTCTCTATTCAATTTTCTCTCCTCCTACTCTGCATTGCTCCATAGGAGGTTTTACTTGCATTTCCCTTAAGATTCTCTGTATGCTCTTTTCCGTCAAATAATAACGCAGTGCCAGTTCTTTGGTTGAAACGCCCTTTTGGTACTGTTCCAGAATCTGCTCATTTCTGATGCGAAGCTTTTCATTTACCCCCGTGGAAGAACCCCATCTTTTCCGACAATCCCTTTTCTTCGGCACATAGATGGCTTCGCCGCTCACATACGATTGCAGGATCTCAAGAATATTTTCCGGCAGAATATCATCCGCCCGTTTATAGCTCATAGCTGCCTCCTAATCGTTTCTTTTTAGGAAGGGCAATGGCTATCTCAATTTACATTAAAATGTCATAGCCATTGCGCTATGATGCCGCGGTCTCCTTCTTCATGCGTTTTTCTCCTTTCATTCCTATGCTGTGCAAATTCAAAATCTTCTCTGCCGGAGCGTTTTGAGCGAAAACCGACATACAACGTGCAACCGAAATTTTCTCACACACCCCATACACTCTTATTCTACAAGCAGCTTTAATAAAATACAACCTCATAAAAATTTATAACTATTTTTATTCCAGTTCTATTTCAGCAATTTCTTAGCCGCCTGATAAGCTTCCACTGTTATCCCCAATCCGGCACAAGCTCCCGTCAGATTCAAATGGAAACTCTCCATGGCATGATCTACATTAGAGACTAAAATGCGAGCTGTCTCTTTTTGACCAAGCTCTAAGCCCTGTTCTATTCCTTGTTCTATTCCCTGCGCAATGCCCTTCTGAAGTCCACGCTCCTCCGCCCAATTCAACCGGCGGTAATACTCATCGCGGGCCTCTGACTGCATCCGCGCTTTTTCATCCGCCGTCAGCTCTTTCAGGGTGACCACACATTCCCTGATGGTCTCATTCTTTTCCGCCAGCATACGCATCTCCTCCCATGTCTGCGCTTTAAAAAGACGCGCCCAATGCTAGATCTCATTCCACTTTTCATTTTCTTCCACTTTTGTGTCCATCTGATTTAATTGTAGCACACGGATTGACAGTTTGTCACTATATTTATGTGCGGTATCCAAATTGTAGAAATAATACTCCAAATATAATTTCTCCGGAAACCCTTGCGGCGTGAAATTTAGGATGCCAATATGTATCGTCTCCTTCACCTCCAAATACTTCTCTCCCTTTTCCAACTGGTCGAACGTCCTGCACAGATATGTCAGAGATCTTTCGGGCCAGTTCCCTTCATCAAGAACCTGCATCTCCACATCCAGAATACGACTGTCATTCAACTCCAGTTTCAGATCGAGCATCATCATTTTCTCATCGATCACACTGCCGATCTCGATAGGATTCAAAATTCTGACCGCCGCGATTTCTTCCATTTCCATATGCAGCAAAGCGCTAAGCAGTCCTTTTAGTGCCCTTTCACTTCTTTGCAGCACCGCCTTAAACATAAAGTCATTCGTCAGCGGATACTTTATCCCGTTACTCTTGGAATCTCTGAGCGAAACGCTCATTGTGATGCCCATCGGGCAATAGATAAAAAGATAATCCAAGTACTGTCAGAATAACACATTCGGGGAGACTGTGCAAGCCTCCCCTTCCTTAAGGTTTTCCAATATCTATAATTTCTTCCACGATTGCCTCCACACTTTTCGTACCGTCGATCACATGATCGGAAGAAGGCAGGATATCTTTAAGCATCTGCACATATGCAACCCTCGCATACTCTAAATATCCTCTCAAATCACTTCTGATTTCATCACCGGAAGCATTACCCATATCCCTCAAAATCCTTCTTGCCAATGCGATATCCAAAGGCGTATCAATAAAAACAGCTACATCAATATATTTTTCTATCTGTGCATTACAGTAGGCAAACGGATAATCAAGAATCAGGAAATCACATTTCCCTTCCTCTTTTATCTTTATGATATCTTTCTCTAACGGCGTAAGATTCCAGACATTGTAGTCAGCGCCATCCTGCACCCATTGGTAAAAATCATCCACTTCCCCTTCAAATCGATACGCATCAAAATACAACGACTGCGCATTCGGCAGTCGTCTTATGATCTCTTTTACGGTTGTTGTTTTCCCGCCGGCTGTCACGGCTGCAATCGCAATTACTTTCATCAAAACTCCTTCTGATCTGACTTATAATTCCCTTTTCATATACCCGCAGGTAAACGGAAAGAAATCATATTTCTCCGTACCGACATGAAACGCGCCATTCTGTTCGTACCATTTCCGAAGGACCCTATTTTCTTCCACGATCCCGATATTCATACTTTTGCACCCCGCATCCTTCGCGACAGCAAAAGAATGCTCCAGTAATTGTTTCCCAATCCCTCTGTGCCGGTCTGCAGGCAGCACCGCCAGATTATTCAGTTCACATTCCCCGTTTTCCTGCAATAATAAGGAGTAATACCCGCATAGATTCCCTTCTTCTTCAAAGACAAACATGGGTCTGTGCTCCCCGTCCATATGCCAATACAGACGGTCAGGTGTGGTCGCAAAAGCAGTAAATCTGGGCGCGTTTTCCACTGTCAGGCCAAACTCATCTGCCACTGTCATAAAACTATCTCTGATCAACTCTACCACAGCCGGTACTTCTTCGCGCGTCATTTTCCGTATCATTTTTCTCCTCCATTTCGAAGCGTTTTACGATGAGGACGCGAGCAGAAGATATATGATTCCTTTTAACATTCCTTCTCCCAATATACGAAAAACCACTGCCGATACCCGGAATAAACCGTATGCTGCGTCCCGTCTTCTAAATCTATGACACGATAATAGCAATACTCCTCATCAAACTCCTGCCCTCCATATACACCATACTCGATCTCGTAAACCAACAAATACTTACTATCCGGTGAAAATGCCAGTTCTTCTACAGTATACAGCACATCAAAGGAATCCTGTATTTCACCTTCCACATTTCCGAGAAAAATCTTATCTTCTTTCCAATCATACCAAGCTGCCTGATCGCCTGCGGCTGTAATATCATACACGTCCGTTTCCAGCCAGGAAAGTGTCGGTTTCTCCTCCTCCGGAACATCCTCTCTCTTGTCGATAGGACGCAGGCCCAACGAATATCTTATGTAAACCTTTCTGCTCCAACCCTCCCAAAACCTGAGTTGATCTGCCACTTCCACTTTTCGATAATCCTGCGAAAGTTCAAGATGAAACACATACCTCATCATCGCAGAGACAAAACCGTACACTGGCAGTCCCAAAATCAGCACAGCCAACATAATAAGAAATGTACACAATCTGTTCGTCCATCGACGCCGTTTATCCATTGCCCTCCTTTTCTGCCATCTTAAGCAACAGATTCACCCGCTTAAAATCCAATCTTCAAAGACTTTCCTTCCACATACACTCCCTCAGAAAGCGTGACCGTCAGCTTTTGATCCGCAGTAAGCCCAATGGTCTCCCCATGCCGCAAGGTAGCGCCCTGTTCCACCAGATAAGCTGAAATATTCAGCATCATTTCATATACATCATAAGAAGACTGGCTGCTTTCAATCACTTCCAGTTCTTCCTTTCCAAATGCGCGCATCCCGTTCGTCCAGCAACTGACACCGTAATCATCCTGATGCAAGCCGATAAATACAAATGCCGGCAAAGGGATTTCTCCCTCTTTCATGAAATTAGCCGATTGGATAAAGTCCTCCGGCAGCCATACCGTGTTACATTGATAGATTCCCAAGGCATTGGCCGCTTTCAGGCAGGAGGCAGCGACTTTCACGTATAGTTCTCCCGCCTGCAAAGGCTCGTCCCTACCCAAAACTGCCACGACCAGATGCGCCTGATGCGCTTTGGCAGCAGCGACCGATCCTTCTCTGCTGATAAAATTATTGTTTGCCCAATACTCCGCCTCTCCACTCGGCACTTTCGTTTCTATCAATCCAATCGTAACCATCATCTCATTCATATGAAATACGACAGTCCCTTCATGGCTTTCTTCATCCGGTTCATCGGAATATTCGATATCCCAGTCTTCTTTAAGAACGGTGCGAAACGCATTCTCATCAAATTCCGGTGTTGACAACAGTACAAACCCTAAAAAATTACCGGCTTCGTACTCATTTTTCTGTTTCTTTGCTCTCTTCATCCAATGCGAGCTTATTTTCTCTACCATTTGCACACATTTTTCCTGTGCCGTAAAAGGATCATAATCCTCCATCTCGCTGTAGATATGCCTACAATGTCCCAAGTCGTTCCCCTCATAAGCGCCGCATACCGCAACTTTCCAACGACCCAAAACAGACGTCTTAAATTTGAAAATATAATAATGCAAATCGTGCAGATCAAACTCTCCCGCAATCTCCAGTTTCCTCGGTTTTTTCCCAAGTTCCTGCGGGCGGGAAAGCCATTCTTCCATCACTGCCGCCGCGTTCCTTGCCTGTTCCTTCATCTATTCAGCCTCTAATTTCTTCACAATAAAGAACACAGCGACCACCGCTCCCTGCATTCCGACATGTGATTTCTTCTATCCCCCCTTTACACATTCTTTGCAGGTATTATACGTTTACCTTCCCCGCCAGCACATTCTTGTAATCTTCCAGATTCTTTGCCAAAAGCGCAGGCGTGTCCAGCTCATAAGGACATTTCCCCTTACACTGATTGCAGTGCAGACAGGCCTCGATCTTCCCCATCTTTTTCTGCCATTCTTCGTCCAGATATCCCTCTGAGGGCGCTCTGCGAAGCAGTAAGGACATTCTCGCACACATATTAATCTCGATTCCCACCGGGCAGGGCATACAGTAGCCGCAGCCCCGACAGAACTCACCCAAAAGCTCTGCCCTGTCCTGATCGATCAGCGCCTTGATCTCATCCGTCATGGCGGGCGGGTTTTCTATGTAAGAGAGAAACTCGTCAAGCTCCGCCTCCCGCTGCACACCCCAGATCGGCAGCACGTTATCAAACTGCGCCAGATACGCGTAAGCCGCCGCCGAATTAGTGATCAGGCCTCCGGAAAGCGCTTTCATGGCAATAAACCCCATATCCGCCGCCCTGCATTTTTCCACCAGCTCCACATCCTTGTCTGTCGCCAGATAACAGAAGGGAAACTGCAGGGTCTCGTAAAGTCCGCTGTCAATCGCTTCATGCGCCACCGCGAGGCGATGGTTCGTGATGCCTATATGCTTTATCTTACCCTGCTCCTTCGCCTGTAAAGCTGCGTCGTACAATCCGCTCTCATCCCCCGGTTTCGGGCAGAAAGCCGGATTGTGGAATTGATAGATATCAATGTATTCCGTTTTCAGATTGGAAAGGCTGGTCTCCAAATCCTTCCAGAATCCTTCCGCATTCTGCGCCCCTGTCTTGGTCGCGATAAAGACCTTATCCCGCATCCCCTCAAAGGCAAGTCCCACCTTATGTTCGCTGTCTGAATACCATCTGGCCGTATCAAAAAAAGTGATGCCGTTCTCGTAAGCCTTTCTCAATAATTTCACCGCTTCGTCGTCGCTAACCCGCTGGATCGGCAGCGCACCGAACGCGTTCTTGTTAGTCACGATCCCTGTCTTTCCTAATTTTACAGTCTGCATCCTATTCTCCTTTCTATCCCTAATCTGTCTTCCATTTTTTATTGATTAATTCGTATTTTGGCCTGAGACCATCAGTAAGGATTTTCCATTTTCATCCCGATTACGCCTCCTACAGATCGCCGCCCGAACCAAACCCTGAACCATCGTAACTTCCCAGCGTCCCCGACAGGCCGCACCAGTTACAGGTAAAATGAGTATCATTCCCATTATGGCAGTTTAGTTTGCCGCAGTTGCAGACCACAAAGTCCATCGTCCTGCAATAGGGACAACCCGGATAACCGCTCTCCGGAACGATCTGCCCAACGATCTTTGTCTCGTCATAATGTTCCCGCTTTGCGGATGCCTCCTTGACCGGAAATGCCCAAGTATATTTCCATCCGCTCTCCAGCTTTTCAAAACGGACACCGTATATCCTGTTTCCTTCTCTACACTTACACAGAGCAATTCGCGCTTCCATTTTTTTCGCTTCCGCTCCTTTCCGCCTCATATGCAAACAGCGCCGTAATATCGTCGCCGCAGCCCATCTCGCTCGTCTCCTGTAACCACGTCTTCAACTGATCCGACACCGCCTTCACGCCGTGTTCTTTCAACAAGGCATAGTAATCCGCACAGGTTTTTTGAAATTCTTCCTCATTTTTGTAGCTATTGGAAAGCCCGTCTGAGGAGAGCATATACATAACAGGCCGCGGTTCGTTTTCCTCCCGTTTCCGGATCAATGTGATCGCCTTCTTCCAAGACGCCGGCTTGCTGAGCGAATGGGTTTCCGTGCCAAGAATCTTATCCGCCTCGATGATATTGTATACCCCCGCTTCTGACACTTTCACGATATCCCCGTCGCCGAGCTGAAAAGCAAAAATAAAATCCGTTGTAATAACCAAACCAAGCAGGGTACTCCCGTAGAGTCTGTAAACCGCTTCTTTGTCCTTATCGCCATCTTCGTTAAGCGGGATTTCCCGTTTATCTTTGGTATGCAGCCTCAATATCCTGCGTTTCCACTCGGCGTCGATCTCCTGCGCGATCTTGGTATCACCCTCCCGCTTTAAAAACGTAAAGAGCATTTCCTGCTGTCCGTCGTAGGTCGCCAAATAATCATCCATAATCTTGCAGAATACATTGACAGCCGCAAAGGAACCTGTCTTGCTGTAGGGACAGGACTCGCTCCCATGCCCGTCCGCCACCGCCAGAATCACCGCGCCCGAATCCCTTACCACCTTTTTCAGGCTGTCCTGACACTCCCTGCCGTTTCGTATATGAGACGCCCCCTGCACTGATGCACCAAATACTTGCATCATACACCATATCCTTTCCTCAGGTATCAATACACCTCAGCGCAGAGAATGCCGCATTTCAGGCATTCTCTTACGTGAGACATAGAACTTCTCCGCGAAATGCCGAGCCTGCGAAGCAGCGCTCGTGAAGTTAATTCCGCAGGAATTTACTTCAGCCTCTGCTGTGAGCGGCTAGAAGTTCTTCTCACGTTACCAAACATCGCCTTCCTGAATATCATCCAGATCCGGGATCCTCCCGCCCAGATCGACAATAATCGGATTATCCCCGTCCTGTGCCGCCGCGTCCGCCGCCACACTGGCCGGCGCTGACACTAAAGAGGCCGCCGTGGATGCCCACTTGATCATCTTGGTAAGGGCCGCCGCGTTATTGGCCTGCAGCACCAGCTCCTTATTGCCCGTAAACTCCTCCAAAACGGCGTCGTCAGCATCCTGCCCGATGGAGATGGCGATTTTGACCGCCTTCTTGCCCCAAGGCAGCTTCTTTAACTCCGCCAGCGATTTTTTATAATCGTCTGTGGGCTGTCCGTCAGATAAAAGCACAAGCACGGGCGGAAGCGCCCTGTCCGACATCGGCGGGATGGTAAGCTGTGCCGCCAGAAGTTCAAACGCCTTTCCCAGATCAGTCACCCCTACGGCCTCCAGATCGTCCCATGCAAAATCTTCCACATTGACGGGATTGCTGGTCACCCATGACGCACCGGTAGAAAATTTCAAAGTACGGATCATCAACTGCGCGTTCGGATTATTCTCCGCCGCAGACACCATTTCCGGTATGGTAGACTGGATGGCATGATTCACCGTGCCGATCTTCTCTCCATACATGGAACCGGAACAGTCCACGATCCAAAAAAAGTGAAGCGGCCTGCTCGCCAGTTCTCCTCCCGGTCTTTTCATTTCTCCCATGTTTGTTCCTCCTTCATTTTACGCTTGTGCACATTTGATCTGCTGCGCCCTTGCATACTGCATTGCATAAGAGCCTATATTACAGCGAATGGTAAAATCCGCATGTCTTTCTTTTCGTTCGCCAAATGTCTTTAAAAAGCCGCTTCCTTTTCCGCCGCCGATCTCGATGACGGAATCCGGTATATAGATACTTTCCAGACTTTTACAGCCCGCAAATGCGCCCTCTTCAATCGTCATCACCCCCTCCGGGATATCGACAGCCTGCAGATTGTCACAGCCCTCGAAAGCTGAGATCCGAATCGCGTCTAACTTCTTCGGCAAGACTACTTCCCGCAGACTTTTACACCAGCGGAACGTATTTTCCTTGATCTCCTTCAGATTCTGCGGCAATCTGACCCGTTTTAGCTGTCCGCAGCCAGCAAAACTATTCTCTCCGATATATTTTACACCCTCCGGTACCGTGATTTCTTCCAGACCGCTGTACTCAAAAGCGCCTTCGTATTTGATCTCGCTGCCTAAGATCTTAGGACAGCCGGTGGCATCCGTACTGCCGATACCGCGAAGCGACTCCGGCAATACAATCTCTTTTAGTCCCCTGCAGTTTAAGAACGCGCCGTTTCCCAGCATTTCAATACCGTCGGAAACAATGATCTTCCCGATGCCGACGCAGCCTTTAAAGGCATAATTCCCGACCGCGATCACTTTTTTCCCTTCAATTATATTGGGGATCACCACCACAGGCTCGTCAAAGTCAGCAAACTTAAGGATCCGCAGTCCCCTTGCCGTCTCCTCAAACTCATACAGATTATCGCTCTCGCAGGGGACCCATTCTTTTTCTGCGGCCGATTTCGATTCACCTGTGAAGACCGCCTCTTCTTTTTGCCCGTCTTTCTCATCCGCCGACAGGCCCATGGCCTTTGCCCATGCCGTAACGGCGGCCTCCGCGCTTTTCGTACGGATATCATATCCCTGCTCAATGGACTTAATAAAACGGTGCAGCGTCATTTTATCTATCTGCGTAAGCTCTCTCAGTTCACCCACGATCCCGTCGTCAAATGCAATTAATAAAAGATTCCTTTTACGCCTGTCCTGCGGAAAAAAGTCCAACAAAAGCGCCTGCAGCCGCTTCCTGTCAGACAGCGCGTCCGGATAATCCCGTATCAGACCCGCCAAAACCTTATCGTCTTCCATACCCGTAATCATGCCCCTCCATGAAATTCTCCCGTCAACTGGCCGAAGTCAATCTTAGCATCCCTGACGATTGCCGCCGAGCGGCCCTGCGGCACAGGCACCTGCGTACCGTCCGCCTTACTGTAGGTCCAGTTATCACCGGACAGATTCCTGATCCCCCACAGTTTCGGGTTATCGGGATTCTGCACCACTTCCCCGACGACCGTCTCCATATCATAATTACCCTCAATATGGTGCTTATACAGCTTTGTATTCGATAACAGCAGCACGGCGCTTTTTCCGATCACGATCTTGGGCGGGACAGGCACCGCTTTCTGACATCCCCAGCAGATATGTGCCACGCCATTCGTCTCCTTTTGTGTATCATAAAACACTTCGCAGCCACAGTTTGGACAGGGCATGATGCCCGACATCAGGTTTGCGAAGGTCTCCATCCATTTGCCCTCCGTGATCCGGCGGTTTGCCTGCGTAAGTCCCACGGTAAAGGATGTGGTAAACAGATCACGAAGTTGCTGCGGGTAAAGATCCCAAAAGATGAGGGCATTGTCCTGATAGCCCGCAAGCGGTCTGTTGTCATCGTTGTCAGGATCAAAAATAAACAGCGGAGCCGTTCCGTAGAGCATATTCATGGCATGGATATCCATGCACTTGATCCTTGCCTCTCTCCTGCCCTCTAAGGGGTGATTCAACATGAACATATAAAAGAGCAGCACCGCCAGAGAAAAAAGGTCGGTATTGCGGGACGGTTTCGCCTTTCCTGTCACGATTTCGGGCGCCATAAAGCGGGGTGTGCCGTAAACACCGGTCTTCGCCCCGTTGTAAGAAACATTATCGTTATCGCAGATGAGGACATCGCCCGTATCCGGATCAAAAAAGACATTGCCAAAAGAGATATCCCGATAGCTGTAGCCCTTTCCGTGCAGGGCGTTATATCCTCTGGTGAGATGATAGGCTGCCCTGCACAGACAGTAAAAAGAAGGTTCCGCCTTTCTCTTCATCATATCCACGATGCTTCTGTAATTCTTGGGCCGAAGCGGCATGATATAGCCAAAAGACTCCCCCTTCGCCCTGAAGATCATATCCTGCGGCCACAGGAAAGAATCGTCCGGCGGGCCGCTCTGGATGAGATTATCGAGGATCTCTTTCTGGTTTTCGGTGGCAGTATTCTTATAATACCACTTTAGGGCATACGGCTTATTCCCGGATTCTACCGAATAGACTTCTCCCTGACCTCCCGCTCCGAGCATCTGTTTTACCGTATATTTACTGCCGCTCTCGGAAGTAAGGGTAGTCCCGCTCTTTAACTGTCCTTCCATGGTCTTATTCTCCTTATCTTTACACAATCACCTTCTTCGGGCACTTCTCCTTACAGGTGCCGCAGCCGGTACATTTCTCCTGATCGATGATCGCATGAAAGTCCTCGATCACGATCGCGTCCGCCGGACAGTTCTTTTTGCAGAGCTGGCAGGCGATACAGCCCACGTCGCAGGCCTTCATGGTCACCGGTCCCTTCTCCTTCGAACTGCAGGCCACCACATGTTTTGCGTCGTAGGGGATCAGCTCTATCAGGTGCTTCGGGCAGGCCGCCACACACTTGCCGCAGGCCTTACATGCCTCCTTATCCACCACTGCCACACCGTTTACCACATGGATCGCGTCAAAAGGGCAGGCCTTTACGCAATTTCCAAAACCGAGACAGCCGTCGTTGCAGGCCTTCGGTCCGCCATTTGGCACGAAAGCCGCCATCGCGCAGTCCGAAACTCCCGTGTAGTCATAGTCCACGCGGGTGCGCTCCTTGTCGCCGCGGCACTTGACAAAGGCTGTCATGCGCACGCTCTCGCCGGCCTCCACGCCCATGATCTGCGCCACCTGCGCGCCGACCTTTTCACCGCCTACAGGACAGGCGTTTGTCGGTGCCTCGCCTTTCACGATCGCCGCCGCCAGACCCGAACACCCTGCATAGCCGCAGCCGCCGCAGTTATTTCCGGGAAGGACGCCTAAAATAGCCTCCTCCCGCTCATCTACATCTACTTTAAACTTGATACCAGCCACGCCGAGGAACAGGCCAACGAATAAGCCCACCGCTCCCACGATGCCCGTAGCCATTAAAATACCTGTTATATCCATACCTTTACCCCCTTAAAGCAGTCCGGAGAATCCGCAGAACGCGATCGCCATCAACCCCGCCGTCACCAGCACGATCGGCATCCCCTGAAAAGATTCCGGTATATCGTTATATTTAAGCTTCTCACGGATCCCCGCCAGAATAATGATGGAAATGGTGAAGCCCACCGCCGTCGCAAAACCGTTGACTATACCGGTCAGAATGCCGTAGTTCTTCTGCACATTGGTCAGCGCCACACCGAGCACCGCGCAGTTGGTGGTGATCAGCGGCAGGTACACGCCCAGCGACTGATAGAGCCCCGGAATGAACTTCTTTAAGAACATTTCCACAAACTGCACCAGCGCCGCAATGACCAGAATAAACACGATGGTCTGCAAATATTCGATATGAAAGGGCTGCAGGATGAACTGATAAATCGCTCCCGCCACCGCCGAGGCCAGCGTAATGACAAAAATGACCGCCACGCCCATGCCCGTCGCCGTCTCCGTCTTCTTAGACACGCCAAGGAAGGGACACAGCCCCAAAAACTGGCTCAAGACCACGTTATTCACAAGGGAGGACGCAATCAAAATCACTAACAGTTCTTTAAGCATTGTCTTTCTCCTCCTCTCCTACTTTATCTGTCTTATCGTCGATCAAACGCTTTGCGCAGCCTGTGTCCGCACAGTTCATGCAGTCGCTGTTGCAGCCAGACTGGATTTTGGACATATCTTTCCCTTTTCGTTCGCCGATGATCTTGACTTTATTCTGGATCGCTGTCAATAGCGCCAGCACAAAGAATGCGCCCGGCGCCATGATAAAGATGCTCACCGGTACGAAGCTGTCGGGCATTACATGGATGCCGAAGATCTCTCCCGCACCCAGAAGCTCACGCACTGCGCCGATACAGGTCAGCGCCACGGAAAAGCCAAGCCCCATGCCGATCCCGTCAAACAGCGACGCGATCACGGGATTTTTGTACGCATATGCCTCCGCACGACCTAAAATAATACAGTTTACCACGATCAGCGGTATGTAAATGCCAAGCGCGTCATAGAGGAAGGGAATAAAGCCCTGCAAAAGCAGTTCCACCATCGTCACGAAGGAGGCAATGATCACGATAAAGGCCGGGATCCTCACCTTATCGGGTATGATGTTACGCAGCAGGGAAATAAATACATTGCTCAAGGCCAGCACCACCATAGTGGTCAGGCCCATGCCCAGACCATTGATCGCCGAGGTCGTCACCGCCAATGTGGGACACATACCCAGCATCAGAACAAAGGTCGGATTCTCCTTCACGATACCATTAAGCAGCCGCTCAGTTACCGGATTTTCCCGTTTTACTTCCTTTTCATCGATCTGGCTCATTGTCCGTCACCTCCTCCCAGCACTGTCTGGAAATAGTATAAGCCCGCATTGACTCCATTGGTCACTGCATTCGTGGTGATTGTCGCGCCGGAAATCGCGTCGATCTCATTGTCCGCCGCGGCACCATTCTTGGTATAGGCAAATTTTTCTACATTCTTACCTGCAAACTGCGGCTTCAGCACAGCTTCCGCCTGCATACCAAGGCCCGCCGTTTCAGAAATGGAAAGGATCGAGATACCGTTTACCGTCCCGTCCAAACGTACGCCGATGGAAAACCTAATATCCCCGCCGTAGCCTTCTTTTGTCGTCACCGTAATCACATAGCCCATCAGTTCACCGGATGCGTCTTTCGCCTCCATCACCTCATCGATGCTCTCCTGCTCATAGCCTTCTTCGTTCCAGCCTGCAGGCAGCGCTTCCACGCCGATCATGCCAAATGACGGTGCATCCTGAAATACTTCCTGACATGCCGCCTCCTTCGCCTTCGCTTCCTGTTCGGCTATGGGGTCCTTCGTCACCTGATAGACCAGACCGAGGAGCAGGCCCGCAATCACCGTGATCGCGACCATGATCCCGGTATTTTTCATCATCTCTTTCATGCCTTCTCTCCCCCTTTCCCAAATGCTTTCGGAAAAGTGACCTTCTCAATCAGCGGCACTAAGAGGTTGCCGATGATGATGGCGTAGGACACACCCTCCGCGGAGGGGCCGAAGATCCGGAAAATCCCCGTCAAAATACCGAGCAGTACGCCGTACAAATACTGTCCGTTTTTCGTGATCGGTCTCGTCACATAATCCGTCGCCATAAAGAACGCGCCCAGCATCAGACCGCCTCCGGAAAGATGGGCGGATATGTAAGGCCAGTCAAACCCCCGGCCGCCGAACAGCGTCACAAAGACTGCCAGCGTTACAATGTAGGTACCGGGAATCCGCAGATCAATAATGCCGAACAAAATCAGGATACACGCCCCGATCACAATAGCGATCATGGACGTCTCGCCGATGGTGCCCGCCGTGCGGCCGATCACCATATCCAGAATGTTGACCCCCTCACCACTCTTTAAGTTCGCCAGCGGCGTCGCACCCGTGTAAGCGTCGCAGTCAAAGTTCGTCATGATAGAGGTAAAGGAGATCAACAGAAAACACCGCGCGCCCAGCGCCGGATTCATAAAGTTCTGTCCGATGCCGCCAAACAGCATCTTCACCACTAAAATAGCGAACACACCGCCCACCACACCGATCCACCAAGGCACAGACACCGGCAGATTGAGCGCCAGAAGCAGTCCCGTGACCACCGCGGAATAATCTCCTATTGTTACTTTCTTCTTACAGATCATCTCAAACGCAAACTCCGTCGCCACCGTGGAGGCTACCGTTACCAAAATCAGCAACAGCGCCTTCGGCCCGAAGTTATAGATGCCAAATCCCGCCGCCGGAAGAAGGGCGATCACCACGGTGAGCATAATGCTCGCTGTGGTGGACTTCGATCTGACATGCGGATTAGATGAAACCTTCATTAAATCATTCATCTCTACAGTCTATGCTCCTTTTATTTCTTCTATTTTTTCTTTTTCGCAAGCAGGAGCTTGCGCATGGATTTGATATTCTGTGTCAGATGCCGCTTGGCCGGACAGACGAAGCTGCAGCAGCCGCACTCGCAGCACTCCATACCGTCATGGGCAAGGAAGGTCTCCTCGTCCCCGTTCGCCGCAGCAACCGCCAGAAGCTTCGGCACCACCCGTCCCGGGCAGACCTCCACACAGCGGCCGCAGTTGATACAGGCGCTCGGTTCCATACGGGACACTTCATCTTCTGTAAGGCAAAGAAGCGCCGAGGCCGTCTTGGTGGTCGGCACATCCAGCCCGAAGAGGGCAAAGCCCATCATCGGCCCGCCGGATACGATCTTGACCGGATCCTGCTTAAAGCCGCCCGCCTCCTCTATCAGTTCATGATAATTCGTACCGATGCGCACGATAAAATTCTGCGGGTTGGCAATAGCGTCCCCTGTCACCGTAACAATACGGTTCATCAAAGGCTTGCCCTCGATCACCGCATGATAGATCGCTACCACCGTATCCACGTTATTCACCACACAGCCCGCGTCTGCAGGAAGCATGGAAGAATTGATGGCCCTGCCCGTGGTCGCGTATATGATCTGCCGCTCTGCGCCCTGAGGATACTTTGTCTTTAACTCCTTTACGCTGATGCGCGGCTCGTCTTTCACCAATTCTTTTAATTTTTCAATACAATCCGGCTTGTTGTCCTCCACCGCCAGAATGCCCCTCGCGTTCTCAAACAGCTGCAGGGAAACCTTTAAGCCGCCGACCAGCTTCTCCGGCTCCTCCAGCATTCTCCGATAATCGGAGGTCAGATAAGGTTCGCACTCTGCGCAGTTCGCGATCACATAATCGATCTTTTCCGGCTCTTTGGGGGAAAGTTTCACATGCGTCGGGAAACCCGCGCCACCCATACCGACGATCCCCGCTTCCTTCACGCACTCGATGATCTCCTCCCTCGTCATCTCCTCAAGCGGTTTCCGCTTCGGATACTCTACCTCCTCGTAGAGGTAGTCATTTTCGATGACGATACTCATCACGCTGTCTCCCGTGACCACACGCCTCGGCTCGATCGCCTTCACCGTGCCCGATACCGTCGCATAAATGGGCGCTGACACAAAACCGCCCGCCTCCGCAATCTTCTGGCCCGTCAACACCCGATCGCCCTTCTCTACGATGGGTTTTGCCGGCGCACCGATATGCTGGGACAGCGGGTACACCAGATCTCCCTTTGGCAGCACCGCCTTGATGGGCTTATCCTTTGACAGATCCTTGCCGTCATAAGGGTGTATGCCGCCGTTAAATGTTCGTTTAGCCATACCTGTAACCCTGCTCCTTTCACATCCAACTCACGCCGTCCCTGTCACTGCCCCGTATACCACAGAGCAATCATGGAACCGCTATAATAAATATACTATTTTTCGACGAAAAAAACTACTGCTAATTCAAGAAATGTGATAAGATTATGGAAAGAATGGAGGCAATCATGCAAATTGTAAACTATACCTTAGAATCCTTTTCAATTGATTACCCTCTGGAGCGTGTCGCACCCCTAAACAAATTACTGTTCATTGATATCGAAACCACAGGTTTTACTGCGAAAAGCTCTTCTCTCTATCTGATTGGAACAGCTTTCTGCACAGATGGAAACTGGCAGATCAGACAGTGGTTTGCGGACGCTCCGGCCGAGGAAGCGGCACTCTTGGACGATTTTTTTGCCTTTGCCGCCTCTTACACGCACCTGATCCACTTTAACGGCAATAATTTTGATCTCCCCTACCTGCTCCAAAAATGTGCGCAGCATAAAAAAACACACACTTTCGACGATTATGAGGGCATTGACCTATATAAACGCCTCTCTCCCTACAAAGCCTTTCTGCATGTCCCTAATTGCAAGCAGAAGACGCTGGAGGCACTTCTTGGCATCCAAAGAAAAGACCGCTATCACGGCGGCGAGTTGATCGAAGTCTACCGCCAGTACACGCAGGCGCCGACCGAAGAAGGAAAAATGCTCCTGCTTCTGCATAACCGTGAAGATATGCAGGGAATGCTGCGGCTTCTGCCCCTTCTCGCCGTCTACGATCTGTTCAACGGGGAGATTCGCGCCAAAAAAGTACAGGCGCAGCACTATATTGACTATCACGGTCAAGACAGGCAGGAACTTTTGATGAAGCTGTCACTGACCACCCCTCTGCCCTTTCCTCTCTCTGATTTTTCAAACGGCTGCTATTTCAGCGGTGAAAATGATAAGGGTATCTTAAAAGTCCCCCTCTATGAGGAGGAAATGAAATATTTCTATGCAAATTACCATGATTACTACTATCTGCCGGAAGAGGATATCGCCCTCCATAAATCGGTGTCCGGTTTTGTGGATAAGGCTCACCGCATACAGGCTTCCGCCGCCAACTGCTACACCCGCAAATACGGCCTCTTCCTGCCCCAGTGGGATATTCTTGTAAAGCCTTTCTTTAAGCGGGATTACAAGAGCAGCGAACTCTTCTTTGAACTCACGGAAGAACGAAAGACCGACAGGGATCTCTTCTCCGCTTACGCTACCCATCTGCTCGGCAAAATGGCAAAAACATACTAGCCTGAAAAGAAAAATCTTCCTCAAGCGCCCCTACACATAAAAAAGGCAGCCCACTTAGCTGCCTTTTATTGTCATATTCCATTTATGTCCGATCTGTTTTCCGTTTACAGCGGTTTCTGATAGAAGAAAGAATTTTTCCTCTCGAATCCCACGTCTTTGTAGTTGATGATCTGCTCGGTACTGCCGATAAACAGATATCCGCCCGGTTTCAAGCTCTTCTGGAACTTGCGGAAGACTTCATCTTTTGCTTCTTCCGTAAAATAAATGAGTACGTTCCGACACACGATCAAATGAAAATCCGTGACATATGTATCCTTAAGAAGGTTGTGTTCCTTAAATTCCACCCTTGACTTGATCTCATCGGAAATCTGGTAGGACGGTCCGATCTGGGTGAAATATTTTTTCCGCAGATCCGCGGGTACGCCCGCAATGCTCTTCTCTGCGTACAGCCCCGTCTTCGCCTTTGCAATCACCTGCTTATCAAGATCGGTAGCATAAATCCTGATCTGATTTAAGGGCAGATGTCTGGAGAGCGCCATCACCAGTGAATAAGGCTCGTCGCCCGTAGAACAGGCTGCGCTCCAAATCTTCAAATTTTTCCCATAACGATTAATCAGATCCGGAAAAACATCCTTATCTAAAAGCTGCCACTGATCGACGTTCCTATAAAATTCCGACACATTGATCGTAAGATAATTGACAAACTCCTCAAATTTTGTCTTATCGGTTTTAAGGGCCGCAACGTAGTTCTCGTATCCTACAATCTTGTTCTTAGAGATCAGCGTGTCGATCCGGCGCTTCATCTGCTTTTCCTTGTAAGCGTTCAGGTCGATCTTGGTAAGGTCGAAAACCGCCTTCTTAAAGTACTCGTAGTCATACATCATGCTCCCCACCGTCCTTATTCTTTTTTATACCCCTTTTTAATTAAGCTTCCGTCCCTTCGCTCTCCTCCGCGATCACCGCGTCAATGTCAACAGACACCACATCCGCGTCAGACTCCGCTTTCTCAGCCTTAGGCTCCGGCGCCAGCATCGCTTTGATGCTTAAGCTGATCTTCTTGTCCGCTTCGTTAAAATCAACGACCTTCGCCGTCACTTCCTGCCCGCTCTTTAAGACATCGGCAGGTTTGTCGATATGCTCTTTGGAAATCTGGGACACATGCAGCAATGCGTCGATGCCGGGCTCCAGTTCAATGAAGGCGCCAAAATCCGTCATACGCGCTACTTTACCTGTCACCTCGGTGCCGATGGCATACTTATCCGCCGCGCCTCTCCAAGGATTCTGATCCTCGAACTTAAGGCTTAAGGCAACCTTCGTGCCGGAGATATCCTTGATAAGCACCTTCACCACATCGCCTACCTTAAATACCTTTTTCGGGTTCTCCACCCTGCCCCATGACATCTCGGAAATATGAAGCAGACCGTCGCAGCCGCCCAGATCGATGAATGCACCGAAATCCGTCACATTCTTTACCGTCCCTTCCACGGTATCACCGACCTTAATCGTCTCAAAGAGTTTCTTCTGTAACTCCGCCTTTTCTTCCATGATCAACTGTTTTCTGTCGCCGATGTATCTTCTTCTCTTCGGATTGTACTCGCTGATGACGAACTGGATCTCCTGACCAGCGTACTTATTCAGATCCTTTTCATACGTATCGGACACGAGGCTTGCCGGAATAAAGATTCTTACCTCTTCCACCACTACGCTTAAGCCGCCGTCCAAAACCTGCGCTACCTTAGCGGTCAGAACTTCTCTGTTTTCATAAGCTTCCTCGATGCGCTTATTGCCTCTGTCAGCAGCAAGGCGCTTATACGTAAGGAGAACCTGTCCCTCGCCGTCGTTTACCTTGAGTACCTTTACTTCCATGGTATCGCCGGGCTTCGCGATGGTCGTTAAGTCTACGCCCGGTTCGTTCGTATACTCGTTTCGTGTCAGAACGCCGTCTGATTTGTAACCGATGTTTAAGATGATTTCTTCGGGCTTTACATCGATAACGGTACCTTCAACAATCTCTCCTGTGTGTATTGTCTTCAAAGACTCCTCTAACATTTGTTCAAAAGTTAATTCGGACATAATTTTGAACCTCCTCGATAATATTGTTTGGGGTCGAAGCCCCTGCTGTAATACCCACCAGTCGGACAGTTTCAGGTAACTTTAAATGCAGATCAGCGAGCGTTCGGATATGATAGGTTTCCTCGCACTCCTGTCTGCAGATCTCATAGAGCTTTCGCGTGTTAGAACTATGATTCCCACCTATTACTATCATAACATCGACACGGGCCGCAAGTTCTCTGGCCTCTGTCTGACGCACTTCCGTAGCGTTACATACAGTATTCACAACACTAACATTGTAACCTTTTTTTTCGAGAATTTCAACCACATCTTGAAATTTCTTGTAGTTAAATGTCGTTTGTGAAACAACTGCCAGTGCTTCATTCTCCTTGAACGTGATTTTTTCGGCCTCCTCCGGAGAACCGATGATGTAGGTTTCCGTGTAAGACCACCCTCTGGTCGCCTCCACTTCCGGATGCCCCTTATCGCCGACGATCACGATGCTTTTCCCCTCAGCGCTCTCCCTCTCTACGATATCATGAATCCGCTTGACAAAAGGACAGGTGGCATCCGTCACCTGATACCCCAGCGCCTTAAGGCTTTCACAGACGCTTCTTTCCACCCCGTGAGAACGGATAATGACTGTCCCCCGCTTCTTTTCAGGAACCTGTCCGGCCTCCGCAAGCGAAGACAGCACGTGCACACCACGCCTTTGCAGATCGTCTACCACCACTTCATTATGTATGATCGATCCGTATGTGTAGATCGGCGGCTCGTCTTCCCTCCTGCTCTCAATCTGTTCGTAGACGGTATCGACCGCCCTCTGTACGCCGAAGCAAAAGCCCGCGTGCTCTGCGAGAATTACTTCCATAACTTACCTCCGCCATACTATTTTATAAGGGAGATAACGGCATCCGCCACTTCCTCCACCGTCATGCGGGAAGAGTCCACAAGCACCGCATCCTCAGCCTGCTTTAACGGTGAAAGCTCTCTCGTCATATCCTGCCTGTCCCGCTCGATGATATCCTGCTCGATCACCGCCAGATCGCAGTCTTCGCCCCGCTCCGTAAGTTCCTTATAACGACGCAGCGCCCTTTCGTGGCTGTCCGCCGTAAGAAAGACCTTTACCTGCGCGTTCGGCAGCACACAGGTGCCGATGTCCCGTCCGTCCATCACCACGTCCGCGTCCGCCGCCAGCTTCTGCTGCAGCTGCACCAGCTTCTTTCGCACATTGGGATTGGGACTGCTCGAAGACGCCATCCTCCCGACCTCCTCCGTACGGATATAGCCGTTTACATTCTCCCCATTCAGGTAAACGATCTGCACGCCGTCCTCATAGCCGATGGTGATATCCGCCTCCTGACACTTCGCGTCGATTGCCGCCGTATCCGAAGGGTCAACACCCTCCCTGAGCAGATATAAGGCCATCGCGCGATACATAGCTCCCGTATCCACATAGATATAACCCTTCTTTGCCGCGATCCGCTTGGCAATGGTACTCTTTCCCGCGCCTGCAGGCCCGTCTATCGCAATATTGATTCCCATAATCGTCTCCTCCTATCCTTATATCGGCTTAAATCCGTGAACCGGCAAGATGTCCCGTTGACCATGCGATCTGCAGATTAAAACCGCCCGTCAACGCATCCAGATCAAGGATCTCACCCGCAAAATAAAGTCCCTTCACCCGCTTCGACTCCATGGTGGAAGGATTTACCTCCTTTACACTAACGCCGCCCCTCGTAATGACAGCCTCCGCAAACCCCCGCAGGCCTGCACTCTGCATGGTAAGTCCTTTTGTGAGCCGCACCAGAACCTCCCTCTCCCGTTTGGTGATCTCATGAATCTTTCGATCCGGATCGATCCCTGAAAGAGCAATCATAACAGGTGTTAGCTTTGCCGGATAAAGGCTCCCGATCACATTTTTAAGACTTTTGTTGCGGTTTCCCTCAAACTCCCGCAAAATGCGTCTGTCAAGCTGCTCCTCCGTGAGCGCCGGCTTCAGGTCTAATGTGAAGACTACATGCTCCTTATCCTTACAGCTGCCATAATAGCTGCTGGCAGTCAGGGCTAATGGTCCGCTGATGCCAAAATGGGTGAAAAGCAGTTCTCCAAAGCCTTGCCAGACCTTTTTTGTACCACAGTGCATCGTCAGCTCTACATTTTTTAACGAAAGCCCCTGCAGGGCCGCACACCAGTCTTCCTTCGTCTCGATCGGCACAAGGGCGGGCGAACATTCCTTTATCGTATGTCCGAGTTCCTCCGCCATCCGGTAGCCGTCCCCCGTCGAGCCCGTACTCTGATAAGAAAGACCGCCCGTCGCCAACACCACCGCCGAAGCCATGATCTGCTCTCCGTCCTCCAGCACAACACCTGTTATGTGACTTCCGTTTTCGGGCGCACGCGTTTTCTCAGCCGCCGGACTTTTGTCCTTAACCTCTTTCGCGGCCTCCTCTGTCAGAAGTCCCCTCACCGCCGCGCCAAACCGCACCTTTACGCCCTGTTTGCGCAAAAGCCGCTCCAAGGCTGCCGTCACATCGGAAGCATGATCTGACACTGGAAAGACCCGTTCACCGCGCTCCGTCTTTAAAGAACAGCCGTTATTTTCCAACAGCGCCATCATTGCCGCATTGTCAAATTCATGGTAGGCGCTATAGAGGAATTTGGGGTTGCTCACAACATTTTCAAAGAACTTGTCCCGTTCGCAGGCGTTTGTCACATTGCAGCGGCCCTTTCCGGTTATGTAGAGCTTCTTGCCCAATTTTTCATTCTTTTCGCATAAAATAACGCGGCATCCCTGTTTAGACGCCGCGATTGCCGCCATCATTCCCGCCGCGCCGCCGCCAATCACGACCACCTGTCTTTTTTCCATACGCATCTCTTCTTCTCTGCTACGCAGCCGCTGTTTTCTATACTTATCAATTCTGCCTTTCAGACATTACGCCTGTTATTCTGATTTTTTCCGCAGCGGATAGTTGAGCATCGGCTCCTCATCGATAAAGTTAATCTCATCATTCAGGTAAACCTGATAATTATTCCAAGCCTCTTCCAGATTCTTCAGATTCTCCTTGACCTCTTCCGGCTGCTTTAAGCACATTGCCACGACCAGCGCATTGATCAGGCTAAGAGGCGCGACCAGCGAGTCCACGATGGATACCATATCGCTTCTGGCGAGCAAATGACAGGAAGAGTAGAGATTCATAGGGGAATGCACGGAATCCGTGACCGCGATCACCCTTGCGTTTCTGTCGTTTGCAAACTCCATCGCCTTTAGAGTCCTCATGGAATATCTCGGAAAGCTGATGCCCACAAAAGCATCCTTCTCATCGATACGAATCATCTGTTCAAACGTTTCCGAAACACTTGTTGTTTTTAGAAGCACCACATTTCCCCGGATCATATTCAGGTAGAACTGTAAGAAATCCGCCAGCGGTTCACAGCTTCTGACACCCATGATGTAGACTGTCTTCGCCTCCAATATAATATCAACCGCCGTCTCAAAAGCTGTCGGATCCAGATTATGGATGGTATCCTGAATTTTTTCGATATCCGCGGTAAGAACAGAATTTAGGATTTCCGACTGACTGCTCTTCCCGTACTTTGCACCGATCTTCTGCACGGAATTAATCTTGTTCTGCACCCAATATTCCAAATCCCTCTGAAACTCCGGATAACCGTTGTAGCCGATGAACATCGCATAACGAACTACGGTGGACTCGCTGACGCCCACCGTATCACCCAATTTCGCCGCCGTCATAAACACCGCCTGATCATAATGATCGTAGATGAAAGCCGAAATTGCCTTCTGCCCCTTGCTCATCTTACTGTAATACTCGTTGATTCTGGTTATGATGTCATACCGATTCTCAATTGCCATACAAAAACCCTTCTACCGGAACTTCTTTTCACTTAAATGTTTTGAAACGCGTTGTAGGACTCCTCCAAAAGCTTAATGGTATCCTCTTCCTGAAGATCATAATCCCCTGTCAGGGTCATGCAGGCTGCTCCATGGATAAAAATCCACATCTTCATGAACATCCCGCTGGGATCTTTACAGCCAAAAATCTTCGCACTGTTGATCTCCCGCACCACCGCACCGTTTTTGCCATTCAGCAGATCATACAAACTCTTTCCGTGACGGTTCTCCGATAAAAATAACAGGCGAAACAGATTCTGCTCCTCCTGAGAGAAACGGATGTAGGCCAGTCCCAGATTGACAAAGGGCGTGTTGTTCTGCTTCGGAAAGTCCTCGTAGTAAGAACCGAAGAAATCCATCGCCTTCACAAAGAGATCCTCTCCCAGCTCCTCCATATTTTTGTAGACACGGAAGATCGGCTGGGTAGAACATCCCGCCTTTGCCGCCAGCGTCCGCGCGCTCACCTGTGCAAAGCCTTCCGTTCTCGCCATCTCAAAAGCAGCATTCAGAATATCGTTTTTTGTGATCGTCTCTTTTCTTGCCATAGAAATATACCTCTCTCGCAGCTTATTAAGAACATCTTTTGGTAACGTATGTTATTATAATATATTATGTAACCTACGTCAACCCCTTTTTTAGAAAAAAGTGCGATATTTGTAAATTAGGGGAATTCTATGTAAACAAAAAAGGAACCCTGCTAAGGCAGGGTTCCTTTTTTGTTTATTAACTTTTATACAGGGTAAACCCCGTTCTTTGTATCCGCCTGCGTCATATCGACCTTCTCCTGCTGTGCCTGACGGTACTTGAAGTAGTCGATCGCCACCTGCGGGAATAGTGCGTAGGACAGCACATCCTCGTCCTGCTGTTTCCACTCCTTCATCTCCGCTTCCAGACCTGCCAGCTCAGGCTCCGTGTGACCTGTCGCCTCCGCGGAACGCGCGGTAGAACGCGGCTCGCCGGGGATGACCTTGTCGATCACTTCCTGACTCATGGGCTTAACGGTCTGTCCGTAATTACCGCGGAGCAGATCCTTGAACTCGCCTGTCGCCATCTTATATCTCTCGCCCATCAGCACATTGAATACTGCCTGCGTACCGACGATCTGTGAGGAAGGCGTAACCAGAGGCGGCTCGCCGCAGTCCTTACGGACTCTGGGGATCTCCTCCAGCACATCCTGATACTTATCTTCCGCCTTCTGCTCTTTGAGCTGGCTCACCATGTTGGAAAGCATACCGCCGGGCACCTGATAGCGCAGCGTATTGATGTTCACGCCGAGCACCTTGGTGCTCATCAGGCCGGATTCGATACACTCCTCACGGTAAGGACGGAAGTAATCCGCGATCGCCGCCAAAATCTCCTGATCGTATCCGGTATCATAAGGAGTACCTTTGAAGGTCTCCACCATAACCTCAGTTGCCGGCTGGGAAGTACCGAGCGCAAAAGGTGAGATCGCGCAGTCGATGACATCCACGCCCGCCTCTACGGCTTTCAGATAGGTCATAGAAGCAACGCCGGACGTATAGTGCGTATGCAGCTGAATCGGCAGTTTGGTGCTTTCCTTTAAGGTCTTTACAAGCTCCGCTGCGCGGTAGGGAACGAGCAGACCCGCCATATCCTTGATACAGATGGAATCTGCACCCATCTCCTCGATCTTCTTCGCCATATCTGCCCAATACTCTAAGGTATAGGCATCACCAAGTGTATAGGAAAGCGCGATCTGCGACTGGCCTCTGCCCTCCTGCTTCTTGATCTTATTCGTAGCGTCCACCGCCGCCTGCAGGTTACGGATATCGTTCAGACAGTCGAAAATCCTGATGATATCGATACCGTTCGCGATAGACTTTTCAACGAACGCATACACCACGTCGTCCGCATAAGGCCTGTAACCCAGAATATTCTGGCCTCTGAATAACATCTGCAGCTTGGTATTCTTAAAACCGTCCCTTAACTTCCGCAGTCTGTCCCAAGGATCTTCCTTCAGGAAACGGAGGGAAGCGTCAAAGGTTGCGCCGCCCCAGCACTCTACTGCAGCATAGCCGACTTTATCCATTTTATCTACGATTGGAAGCATCTTCTCGGTAGGCATTCTGGTCGCGATCAGAGACTGATGTGCGTCACGAAGAACGGTTTCCATGATTCCAACCGGCTTTTTAGTTTGTTCTGCCATTTTTTTATTTTCCTTTCTTTTAGAATACTCCAAACACCGCCATAAACGTACCTGCCGCAACCGCCGTTCCGATAACGCCGGCCACATTAGGCCCCATCGCGTGCATCAGCAGGAAGTTTGTGGGATCATACTCCGCACCAACCTTCTGGGAAACTCTGGCTGCCATAGGAACCGCGGAAACACCTGCGGAACCGATCAGCGGATTCACCTTGCCTTTGGTAGCCACACACATCAGCTTACCGAAAAGCACGCCTGCCGCCGTACCGAAAATAAACGCGCCCAGACCCAACGCCACGATTTTCAGCGTATCCGTGTTCAGGAACGCTTCCGCACTGGTAGTCGCGCCTACGGAAGTACCAAGGATGATGACCACGATATACATCAGGGCGTTGGAAGCCGTTTCTGTCAGCTGTCTCACCACGCCGCTTTCTCTAAACAGATTACCCAGCATCAGCATGCCGACAAGGGGCGCTGTGGTGGGCAGGATCAGGGATACCACGATGGTAACCACGATCGGGAATAAAATCTTCTCCAGCTTGCTGACGGGACGAAGCTGCCCCATCTTGATCTTTCTCTCCTTTTCCGTGGTAAGGAGCTTCATGATCGGCGGCTGGATGATCGGCACCAGAGACATATAGGAATAAGCCGCTACCGCAATCGGTCCAAGCAGCGTCGTCTGTCCCAGCTTACCCGCAAGGAAAATGGAAGTCGGTCCATCTGCACCGCCGATAATGGAAATAGCTGCCGCCGCCTTATCGTTAAAGCCAAGCGCGATCGCGCCAAAGTATGCAGCAAAGATACCAAACTGCGCCGCTGCGCCCAAAAGGAAGCTCTTAGGATTCGCGATCAGCGGACCGAAATCCGTCATCGCGCCCACACCCATAAAAATCAGGGACGGCAGGATCGCCCACTCATCCAGCTTATAGAAATAGTACAGCAGACCGCCGCCTGCACCGCCCTCTCCGTAAGGCGCCATAATATCGGGATAGATATTCACAAGCAGCATACCGAAGGCAATCGGCACAAGCAGGAGCGGTTCAAAATCAAACTTGATCGCCAAAAGCAGGAAAAACAGGGCTACCGCGATCATGAGATAATTGCCGCCTGTCAGATTGAAGAACGCAGTCTGATGAATCAGATTATCAAGCGTCTCAACTATATAATTCATTTTCTTACCTCCTGTAGTTTTTGTTTCTCCAGCCTGCCCTTTCGGAAAGGCTGTCAAAGATTAGTTCAATGTCGCCAGCAGCGCACCAGCTTCTACCGCGTCGCCCACTGCCACATTGATGCTGGCTACCGTACCGTCTTCGGGAGCCACTACAGGAATCTCCATCTTCATAGCCTCTACGATCACGACCGCGTCGCCTCTCTTCACTGCCTGTCCGACATTAGCCTCGATCTTGAAGACCTTGCCGGCCGCGCCTGCCTCGATCTTGATACTGCCTGCCGCACCGCCAGCGGCCGGAGCTGCCGCAGGTGCGGGCGCTGCCTTAGGAACCGCTCTGGGTGCCGCAGGTGCCGCCGCTGCGGGCGCGCCGCTCGTAGCGCCCTCTTCCACCACTACATCATATACGCTGCCATTTACGGTAATTGTATAATTCTTCATTTTGATATCCTCCTATACTCTTAGGCATTCTGCCATTTGCTCTTATTCGATTTTCTGATGGATCTCACCACGAACCCGTCCGTGGACGCTGCTCCTTCATAGGCTGCGATTGCCGCCGCGATCACTGCCACAAGCTCCGTATCGTCGGACAGTTCTTCCTTGGCCGCAATCTGCTGTACCACGGGAGACTGTGCCGGAGCCGGTTCTTCTTTCTTCTTCTGCTTCTTCTCCAATTTAGAGATCAGCGTAAAGCAAGAAATAATCAGACTGATCAGGATCAGGACCACAAACACGGTTCCCATACCGATCAGGGTATTCAGGCCGGCCTTGATCAGGATCTCTCCCAAAGAATATTGCACATTGGTGGTAATTCCGGTGATACGCGTGTACGTATCGTCAAGCAAGATCTCCACCTCCGCGTTATGGGAAGAACCCAGCACGCTTACCGTAATGACCGCCCCACCATCTTTATAGTACACGGAAGCGCCGGACACGCCCTCATATTCACCAATATCCGTCAGCGCGCTCTCCCATCCCAGACATCCGTTGTAACTGACCGGATCGTCGGCGTACTGCTCAATCATTTTACCGCTCACAACAGCATGCAGTCTGTTAACGATCTCTGTACCGTTGTTCAACGCCGCTTCCTGACTGATCGGACCGTTTACCGCCTCGTCCTTGCCGCAGGCAGCCAGACAGATCATGCAGGTGAGCATTGCAAATAGTATCAATCTTTTTTTCATAGTGCCTCCTTAAACCGTGCCGTGTTTCTTCTCCGGACGCCCCTCCGTCTTGGAAGAGAGCATCTCGAAGGCGCCGATCACGTACTTTCTGGTGTCAGCCGGCTCCACGATCTGATCCACATACCCTCTCTTTGCCGCGCTTGTCACATTGTTCTGCAAAGCTTCATACTCCTTCGCACAGGCATCGATCGCATCCGCACCCTGACCGTCGCAGATGATCTTTGCCGCCAGCTTGGCATCCATCATACCAATCTCGGCATTCGGCCACGCAATCGTGATGTCCGCACCGATTGCCTTGGAGTTCATCGCCACATACGCGCTGCCGTATGCCTTGCCGATGATTACGTTCACCTTGGGCACCGTAGCGTTTGCAAAGGCATAAGTAAGCTTACCCGCCGCCTTCGCCATGCGCTTCTCACAGCACTTGGTCGCAGCAAAACCCGTCACGTTGGTGAGAGAAAGTACCGGAATGTCAAAAGCATCACAGAAGCTTACAAACTGAGCTGCCTTCTCTGCGCCTCTTGCAGACAGTGCCGCATCGAATTTCTCTACTACCTCGCCGTTCTCATCGCAGACCTCAGTACGATTCGCCACCGCGCCGATAGTCGCGCCGTTTAAGCGGATGAAACCGGCTACCATATCCTTTGCGTAATCCTGTTTCACTTCCACAAACAGGCCGTCGTCCGCGATCTGGGACAGGGCGATTGCCGTATCCCCCACACAGTTCGCAATCTGCGCACAGGCACGATTCAGGTCATCCGTGCAGTCCGTCCATGCAAGATCGGAATTGTTTGCGGGCAGGATCGACACGAGCTGTCTGATTTGTGCCAGAATGGAAGGCTCGTCCGCCGCCATATCCACCAGACCGGTCTCCTCGCTCTGGAACGCCGCCGCCGAAGTATCGCAGCGTGAAATTTCATTGCCCTCTAACGCATTGGGGGAATTAACGAACAGCTTCGCCTTTTCCTTCTCCATGAATGTAAAGTCCGCCATCGCCGGAATCAGGGCAAGTCCGCCGCCGCAGCTTCCAAATACAGCCGTGATCTGCGGGATCACGCCGGAAGCCATCACCTGACTCCTGTAGATCTCGCCGAAACCGTTCAGCGCATCCGTCGCCTCCTGCAAACGCAGGCCCGCCGAGTCGATGAGCCCGATCACCGGCGCGCCCATCTTCATAGCCAGCTCGTAGAGATTCACGATCTTCTTTGCGTGCATCTCACCTACGGATCCGCTTAAAACGGACGCATCCTGACTGTACACATACACGAGATTGCCGTCGATCACGCCATAGCCGGTCACCACGCCGTCAGACGGAGTCTCGGTCTGTTTCAAATTGAAATCCGTGGCTCTCGCTGTCACAAGCCCGCCGATCTCAACGAAACTGTTTTCATCGAGTAAAGCATTGATTCTTTGACTCGCTTGAGATGTAGTACTCATTTTTCAGCCCTCCATTTATATATTGTTAAATTATAAATAATAAAACTTTACCACAAAGTGGCATAACACACGAGAGTAGTATAACACACAATCCCCTTTCCGACCAGCAGAATTTAGAAAAAAATTACAAGATTTACAATATATTTCAGAATCCATAAAAAGCTCTGTTCCTCCACTTCTTCCTCCGCCAAAAGGTCATAGCGTTTGATAAGCTCCCCGTTTAGATAGTAGGACACTTCGCCTACCTTCTCCCCCGCCGCGACGGGCGCGTCAAGCGCAGTCTCCACGCGGGTCTTCACCTCCACGCTGTCCTCTTCGCTAAGCAGATAAGGCAGGCTCTTCTCCCCCTTTTCCATGGTAACGCCCACAAATGCTTCGTCCCACGGCGTCCCGGTTTTACCTGCAATACCGCCCCGCACGGGGATATCTTCAAACGTCTTTTCCTCATAGATATCCTGATAACGGTAATGCTCCATGCCATAGGCGGCAAGCTTCTTCATATCGCTCCACTTATAGCTTTTGTTGTTCGGCCAGCCGCAGGCCAAAAGCGCCACGGTAAAGATACGTCCCTCGCTCTCAAGCGCCCCCACATAACAGTAGCCCGCATTGTTCGTAAATCCCGTCTTTCCAGAGAGCGCCTCCCGCATCATGCCCAGAAACGCATTATGGTTGTCACAGTGAAAACGCCTGCTGCCGTCCACATCGGTAAAGTCGTAGCTGATCGTGCGGGTGATTTCCAGAAATTCTTCCTTTTTTGGGGAATCCGTCACGCAGTAAGCCATGATCTTCGCCAGATCGGCCGCCGTCGTGGCATGCGTCTTTCCCGTCTCATTCACCGTGGCATCCAGTCCGTTCGGCGTAATAAAATAAGTGTCATAGCAGCCGATATCGCGCGCCTTCTGGTTCATCATCGCCGCAAACTGCTCCACGCTGCCGCCCACGGCCTCCGCGACTACCACCGCCGCATCGTTGTGGGACTCGAGCATCAGGGAATAGAGAAGGTCCTTTAGTCGGAACTTCTCCCCCTGTTTGACATAGAGTTTGACCTTCGGCATACCCGCCGCATAGGCGGAAGCTTCCGCGATCTGCTCTAGGTCACCGTATTCGAGCGCAAGGATACAGGTCATGATCTTAGTCGTGCTGGCCATGGGGAGGACGGCGTCCTCATTTTTCCCGTAGAGCACCCGTCCCGAATCCGCATCCATCAGGACAGCTGCCTGCGCGTAGAGCTGCAGATTTTCCTCTGCCGCATCCTCGTTTTCCTTATCAGAGGCTTTCTGAACAGCCGAATCACGAACGCTTTTCCATCCGGCTGCCTGCGCTGTCTGCTGCGAAACCGTCCGCCTTTGCGCATATCCCTGTACACAAAGCAGGGCAGCCGCCAATACGATAGCCGCTACCCTGAAATATTTCTGTCTTTCACCTTTATTTGTTAAATTCTCTCGATTGCGCATACCCACGTCCCGACATTACCGTTCGTTAATATATATGCGCAGTCCGCTTTCCTATGACATGGTTATTTAAGCCGCCTCTGCAAAAGTTAATCCCAATAACCGCCGTCCCCCGCCTGAAGCGCCTTGCTTTTACAGACCGGACATTCCGTCTTTTTACTCCATCCTTTTACGCCTTCCGCTTCCGTACAGAGATCTTTTATCTCCTTCCCGCACAAAGGACACAGTCCGACACAAGCTTCCTCACTGTCCATACTTTGCAATACCGGAACTGCCACTATATTTTGACAATGTCCGCAGACAGCCGGCCTGTACTGAAAATCATAGGCCGGAATCTTACTTGCCAAAAGCAGATCTTCCGCCTGCTGCCGCTTCTTATCCGAAAATGCCGCCAGAATATTTTCCTTTTTACCGTGCAGCAGTCCGTTTCCCGCAAAGCACTGCCATTCCTTTTTACAGGACTTACAGCGCACATTGATGATTTCGCCCATCGCATCCTCCCTTCACTAACCGAGAAGGCTTAAGATGATCTGAGAACTCTGGTTCGCCTGCGACAGCATGGAGGTACCCGCCTGCATCAGGATCTGATTATTGGAATATGTTACCATCTCTTTCGCGATATCCGTATCCCTGATCTGCGCTTCCGCCGCCGTGGTATTCTCTATGATATTATCCAGATTCCGAATGGTATGTTCCAATCGGTTCTGGATCGCGCCGTAGTGGCTCCTCACATTACTCACATAATGAATCGCCCTCTTGATCTCATCTATGGCCGCATCCGCATCGTCCGTTGTCTTGACATTCATATCTTCAAGCCCCAGCGCCTGACTGCTCATCTTATACAGATCAACGTCGATATGGATCCCCGGCTCGGCGCCTACCTGCAGCGCAATCATCGCCGGCCCGCTGTAATCCACGCTGACCTGAAAAGGATCGATCCTGAAAGGCTGATCCAGCGCGCCCGTACCCAAAACCGAAGATGGCCCCACGCCAAGGCCGCCTGCGGCAATCACGGAACCCGCTCCCTTTCTGGACTCATAAGCCAGCTTTCTGACAAACTCCGTCAATTCCGCGTTCCCGTTTTTAAATCTGTTATTCAGCTCACCTACAGTAATACCTGTATTTTGCTGTATTGCCGCAGCTAACGGCTTCCCCGCGAGAAGATCCTTAAAAATCTTATCCATACCGGCTGCGATATTTTCGCCCGTCACGTCTCCCTTTCCGTTCGCCAGCCAGCCAAGGTAAGCCGTTCCCAGATAGCCGTGACCGTAAGGTCTGCCGCTCATCGTAAATTTACCCAGATAGTTTTTGATATTGCCATCCTGACTCGTATCATTCTCATCCGTCAGGAAATTTGCGTAATAAGACAGCGTATCGTTCCAGCCGTTAGCAAAGCCGCCGCCTGCAAGCTGGGCCGTCCCTTCCGCAAACCATGTCGGATATTTCTCGCCCTTGCGCCCGCTCATGCCGTCCGTCAGGGTATACTGCATCACCGAGTGCATCAATTCGTGTGCCATGGTCGATTTCAAAGCATCCGCATTTTTCCCGGTGCCTTTCACATCCGCATCGTTAAAGTCCGCCGCATCCACACGAATCCCCATGGAAGTGGGTTTTCCGCCGCCGAAGCTGTAGGTAAAATAAGCGTAGGCCATGGTATTGTACTTTCCGTCGATATAAGCCACCTGCAGGGCCATATTGATGGTGTCGCTGCCCACCGCATTTTTTAGCGACGGGAAAGCGTCTAAAATCTGCGAAACCGCATTGGGTACGATCTCATTGGCTATGGTATCCGCAAGAGCGCTTCCGCTGTTGACTTTAACGGCCGACTTGCTTGCGGCTTTCGCTTCCGGCCCCGCCTGCGCTTCATTGACCTGAAAAGAGCCGTCGTTTAAATTGACGGTAATATCATACCCTTTCATCTCCATAAAGCCCGTAGCAATAGGAGAATGGCCGTTTTCCGGAAAAATCTCAATCTCATTAAATGTGGTATTGCGCGCCGTCCTGTCGATCTCCGCCTTTAGCTGCTGGATCTCCGCATCGATCATCATACGGTCCGAATCCTGTAAAGTACCCGTCGCTGCTTTAATCGACAGTTCATTTGCCCTCTGCAGCATATCATGTACTTCATTCAGGGCGCCCTCTCCGATCTGTACCATGGAGATGCCGTCCTGTGCATTTTCCGCAGCCTTTGTCAGGCCCCTTATCTGTCTGCGCATTTTTTCGGAAATGGAAAGACCAGCCGCATCATCAGCCGCTCTGTTGATCCGGTAACCAGAAGATAATTTTTCCGCACTTTTGGCATTGGCCCTCGTGGTCATGCCGAGCTGGCGGTTTGCGTTTGCCGCGAGAATATTAGTCTTTACTGAAAGCATTTTACCCCCCCCCCGACGAAATTGGCCTCCTTGCCTTCATTCGTTGTAGCCAGTTCCTAAAGCACTGCCATTCGTTCAGAGGAATAAGAATGTCTAATTAGCGAGTGACCTATAACTATAATTATTATATCGGCACACAGGTCAGATTCCTTTAGTCCGTTTTAAATATCAAGCTGCATCTCCACCTCTGACTCCGCCTGCTGCTTAAACTCTTCGATCTGCACCGCGGAAAGCTCCGGCAATTCGTCAATGGACTTCACGCCGAAACTGCGGAGGAACTGCTCCGTCGTACCGAACAATAAAGGTCTGCCCGGCGCATCCAGCCTGCCCACCTCGGTGATCAATTCAAACTCAAGGAGTCTGTTAACCGCATGGTCGCAGCTTACGCCCCTCACCTTCTCGATCTCCAGTCTGGTAATGGGCTGTTTGTAGGCAATGATGGAAAGCGTCTCTAACAGCGTGTCCGTAAGCACAAATTTCTTCGGGGTCTTCGCGATCTTGATCAGATACTCATAGAGTTCGCTCTTGGTGCAAAGCTGCACCGCATTGTCCAGCGTGGTGAGCGCAATGCCCCTGCCCTCTTCCTGATAAGCCTGCGCCATCTCGTCGAGCAGCTTTTTTGTCGTCTCTTTATCTTCCTCGATCACAGCGGCAAGTCTGTCGATCTCCACCGAATCTCCCATGGTGAACAAAATTGCCTCCAATACCGCCTTCGCCTTGTTTTTTTCCATATCCCGTTCCTCTTTAACTGACACTGGTGAGCTGCAGCGGCCCGTCGTCCGCCGTCTCCTTCGCCGTGATGATGATGTCCGAGAAGGTATCCTCCTGCTCGATGCCGATGCGTCCCATCTTGATCATCTCTAAGATCACCAGAAAAGTCACGATGATTTCCATCCTGCTGTGCTGCTTTTCCAAAAGCTTACGAAAACTGAACGTTTTATGGCTCCTTACATAAGCCTCCACATAGGTGGTCTTTACATCCAGATCGATCTCGTCCTTCTCAATCTTTCCAAAGGTGCTCCTGACAGGGTCGATCTTGTCCTCCTGCCGCTTGATCGTCTGCTTGAAGATCTCATGCAGTTTATTTAAGGTCATATCCCCGATCAGTTCTTCATAGTCTACGGGCTGGCGGTACTGCGCCACCTCCGGCGGCAGCGTCGGCCGCTTGTACAGATTTTTCTCTGCATCCACCATACGGTCCCTGAGTTCGTAAGACATGTACTTGCACATCTTGTATTCGAGAAGCTTTTCCACCAGCTCCGCTCTGGGATCTTCCTCCTCCCCTTCCTCGTTCACTTCCTTGGGAAGGAGCATCCGGCATTTGATGTCGATGAGGGTAGCCGCCATCACGAGAAACTCGCTCATGACGTTCATGTCCTCCGTCTCCATCTGCTTGATATAATCCAGATACTGCTCGGTGATCTCCACGATGGGGATATCATAGATATCTACTTTATTTTTGTCGATCAGGTGTAAAAGGAGGTCTAACGGACCCTCAAACACCTCTAACTTCACAGGAATTGCCATAGCCTGTCCTCTCTGACTTCTTAACCACTTTTTAACGCGGCATTGTTTATCCTGATTACTTTTTATCGGGACTACTGCTTGTCCGGCACAAGATCGATAACGATCAGCTCGCCGGGATTAAAGATCCGAAGCGGTATGGTGTGGCTGCTCAGCCCCCTGCTTAAGATCATTGTACTGCCTTGTTCCCTGAACACGCCGCCGTCATATCTGGGGAACAGGGTGAGACTCGGCGAAAGCACCCCGCCGAAAAATGGCAGGCGCATAATCCCGCCATGCACATGACCTGACACCACCAGATCCGCGCCCCAGTCCGCATAAGCGTCAAAATAGACCGGATTGTGGGCGATCAGAATCTGAAACCTTCCCTCTTCCGGCGTGCCCAAAAGCATACGCAGATAGGACGGCTCCATGGGCGCTCTCCTTAAATGCTTGTAATAGATCCTGTCAATCTGCGCACCGCAGACAGAGATATTCCATGCCGGCAAGTAAGCGCTTTCATTAATAAGCGGCTCAATCCCAGCCTTTTTCAGACCTGCCATATAACCCTCATACATGCCGGGATAGCGCTCCGGATAAAGTCCCAGACGATACTCATGATTCCCCATGCCGTAATAGACCGGATAACGTTCAGCCAACTTCTCCATCAGCGAAAGCGCATGGGAAAAATCCGCCCCCCGCTCTGCCGTCAACATGTCCCCTGCCACTAATATCCCGTCCGGTGAGATCTCCTCAATTGCAGAAAACAGCCTGTTATTCTCTTTCCCAAACGATTTATTATGCAGATCCGCCAGCAGTACAAGTTTGCAGGGCTTTCTCAGCTTTTTGGATCTGACCTCATAAATGCGCGTCACAAAACGGTTGCTGTCAAAGGCCGCCGAAAACAGCACAACCAAAATAATCACACAGATAACCGCAGCAATGCACTCCGTCATAGTCCCCCTGTCCCCCTGATACCTGAGCAGATACAAAATCCCCGCCAAAAGCCCGCAAAAGCATCCCTTCATGCAAGCATGATGACTGCTCCCGCAGGCTTCCTTTTCTGCTTATGCACGCATATAGTGTATCACACCGCCTACCTCACCGCAATCGGCGAACTGCTGTTCTATCGGTTCATCAGGTAACGCCTCCAGACTTTCTTATAATAGTCCTTATAATGCGCCTTCTCGACGTTCTTCGTCGCCAGAATGGATACGCTGCCGATACGGGTGCCGTTTAACTTATAGACCGCTTCACCGATCGCGTCTCCTTCGGTCACGGGCGCAGCCACCACACCGGGCAGACTGATTTCCTTCTCGATCTCGGTGATATTATTTCCCGCCGTATCCAGATAATAGAAAGGCGAAGCATAATGCAGGTTCACTGTATCCTCTATGCCGCCCTCCACTTTCTGGGCCGGCAGAGGATCCGTATTCTCATCCCGATACATCTGGCTCACGCTGTAACCGTAGCTTAACAGGGACATAGCGTCCTGAAATCTTGTCTTGGGATCGGGCGCCGCCATCACCACAGCGATCATCTCCATGCCGTCTTTATTTGCCGTGGCGGACAGACAGTAAAGGGCCTTTGAGGTCGATCCGGTCTTTAAGCCCGTCGTCCACTCGTACTGCTTTAGGAGCTTATTGGTACTGGAAAGCGTAAATACGCTTGTGCCGCGCGCCGTCTTATGCTCGATATCCTCCATCCAGATCTTAGTGTAATCAAACACTTCCGGGTATTTAGTAATCAGCTCTCTGGACATGATAGCCACATCTCTGGCCGAGGAATAATGCCCGTCGGAATCCGTCAGACCGCAGCAGTCCTCAAAGTGCGTGTTCTGCATCCCCAGCGCCTCCGCCTTCTCGTTCATCAGTTTGACAAACTCCGTCTCGCTTCCCGCTATGTACTCCGCTACCGCTACGCTGGCGTCATTGCCGCTCGCCACCGCAATGCACTTGATCATGGTCTCTAACGTCTGTGTCTCGCCCTCCTCCAAAAAGACCTGCGAGCCGCCCATGGACTGCGCGTACGCGCTGGTAGTCACCTGATCCTCCAGCCGGATCCTGCCGCTCTTTAAATGCTCAAAGATAATGAGCAATGTCATGATTTTGGTGATGCTGGCCGGACTCCGTCTGGTATCCGCATCCTGTTCGCAGACCACCTGTCCCGTGGACGCTTCCATCACGATATAAGAAGGCGTACCCACTTCCGGCGCTGCACTGACCGTTATAGTCAATGCCGTAAAAAGAACGTTTGTCACCATTCCTCCCAGCAAAAACCATATGATGATTCGTTTTCCTGCCTGACGCAAACTAAGTCACCCCCAAGGGTTCTTATTTACTATAGATATGCAGGGCCACATAAGAAAAGAACAGGTCATATGACCTGTTCTTAGTAAGCTTAGTTATACTTGCGTTTTCTCGCCGCTTCGGACTTTTTCTTCCGTCTTACGCTGGGCTTCTCGTAATGCTCTCTTTTCCGAATCTCCTGCTGGATCCCCGCTTTTGCGCAGCTTCTCTTAAAGCGGCGTAACGCGCTGTCCAGTGTCTCGTTTTCTTTTACGATTACGTTTGACATTCCGCACCTGACCTCCCTTCAGTCCCCGATTCTTTCGACTGATTGGGTTATTTGCGTGTTCTCACACAACACAAATTATACCACATTTTAGATGCGCGTCAACCGAAAATTGTAAAAATATTCTTTTTTTACGAAAGCTGCCCCGCAAGCACCTGCGTACAGGCCGCAATCGCCTCGTCCATACCGGCCGGATTCTTGCCTCCCGCCTGCGCCATATTGGGCCGTCCGCCGCCGCCTCCGCCTACGATTCCGGCAATGCCCTTGATGAGATTGCCCGCGTGAGCGCCCTTTGCCATTGCGCCGTCGGTGGCCATAGCGATCAGATTGACCTTGCCCTCCTTCTCGGAAAGAAGCACCACCACGCCTTCGGAAAGCTTTTCTTTAAGCTGGTCGCCAAGCTCTCTTAGGCCGTTCATGTCTACGCCCGCCACCTTGGCCGCAAGGAGCTTTACGCCCTTTACTTCCTGCACCTGATCCATCACGTCGCCTAAAGCGTCTTTTGCCGCCTTGCTCTTTAAGGATTCGTTCTCGCTGTGCAGGGTCTTTAACTCCGTCATTAAATGGGTAAGCCTTGTCACAAGTTCCGCCGGAGCCGTCTTGACGATCGCCGCCGCCTCCGCAAGCTCCTGTTCCAGCTTTGCGTAGTATTCCAATACACCGTTTCCGGTCAGCGCCTCGATCCTTCTCACACCGGCAGCCACGCCGCTCTCCGATACGATCTTAAATAGACGCACTTCTCCGGTATTGCCAACATGGGTGCCGCCGCAAAGCTCGGTAGAGAAATCTCCCATCTTAACGACCCGCACCGTCTCGCCGTACTTTTCGCCAAACAATGCCATCGCCCCGGTCTTTTTCGCATCCTCGATGGACATGACCTGTGTCACCACCGGCAGGGAAAGTCCGATCTGTTCATTGACGATCCGCTCCGTCTTTGCCAGTTCTTCCTTTGTCATCGCCGAAGAATGACTGAAATCGAAGCGCAGCCTGTCACCGTTCACAAAGGAACCCGCCTGTTCGACATGATCGCCAAGGACCATGCGCAGGGCCTTCTGCAGAAGATGGGTCGCGCTGTGGTTTTTACAGGTATCGCCGCGTTTTGCCTCGTTTACCTGCAAAAGCGCTTCCTCTCCTGTTTTTATGCTTCCCTTCGTCACCCTGCCGACATGTCCGATCCGGTCGCCGGGAAGCTTCACGGTATCCTCGACCGCAAACTCGCTCCCGCCGCAGGTAAGGATGCCGGTATCTGCGCACTGACCGCCCATGGTCGCATAGAAGGGCGTCTGGTACGTAATCACGGTGCCTTCCTCCCCTTCGCTAAGGGAATCCTTCCATTCCGTCCCGCTGCTGATAGCCGCGATCTTACTCTTTGCCGTCAAGGCATCATATCCCACAAATTCACTGACAACAGAATCGTCAAGACTTTCGTAAAGCGCCGCGTCCTCCACGGACAGCTTTGCCTCAAAGTTCTGGTTCTCCCTCGCCTTCTGCTTCTGTTCTTCCATCGCCTTCGCAAAGCCTTCTTCATCCACTTTAAGGCCTTCTTCCTGCGCCATTTCCACCGTCAGTTCGATGGGAAAGCCGAAGGTATCATATAAGTAAAAGGCGGACTTGCCGTCGATCCCGCCCGCACCGGCCTGTTTCTTTAGCGCAAGGATCTTGCGAAATTCCTTCATTCCGTTTTCCAGCGTACTCTCAAAGCGGTCGATCTCCCGTTTCAGCTCCGACAGCACAAACGCCTTATTTTCTTTCAGGCGGGGATAGCTTTCCGCATAGATATCGTCAATAAAGATCTCCGCCGTCCTGATGATATTTTCAGCGGTAAGGCCCAGCACTCTCCCATGTCTGACGGCGCGTCTGATCAGGCGGCGCAGCACATAGCCGGCTCCCACGTTCGAAGGCAAGAGCTTTGCTTCATCGCCGATCAGCATCACGCTGGTACGGATATGGTCCGCCAGAATGCGCATAGATCTGGTCAGGTTCTCGTCCTGCTCGTATTTTTTACCCGATGCTTTTTCGATATAGGCGATCACCGGCGCAAACAGGTCGATCTGATACACGTCCCTCGTGCCGTTTAAGAACGCCAGAATACGCTCCAGACCCCAGCCGGTATCCACGTTTTTCTGTTTTAAGGGCGTCAGGCTCCCGTCGTGATGCTTCTCATACTGCATAAAGACGTCATTGCCCAATTCCGTATACTTCCCGCAGCTGCAGCCCGGCCCGCAGTCGGGGCCGCAGTCCGGCCGGTCGGCGATATAAAACATCTCGCTGTCAGGGCCGCAGGGACCATATTCCAAGCCCCACCAGTTATCCTCCGCCGGCAGGTAATAGATATTTTCTTTCTTGAAGCCGGATGCGATGCGGAAACCCGCGCCCTCCTCGTCTCTGGGGGCATTCTCGTCTCCGGCAAACACGGTGGCGGCAAGGTGATCCGCGTCGAAACCGAACACCTGCGTCAGCAGCTCAAAGCTCCACTTACAGCGCTCTTCCTTAAAGTAATCTCCCAGACTCCAGCTTCCCATCATCTCAAAGAAGGTCACGTGGCTCTTGTCGCCCACCGAATCGATATCATTGGTGCGCACACAGCCCTGCACATTACAGAGTCTGGTTCCCAAGGGATGCTTTTTCCCTAACAGATAAGGCATCAGCGGCTGCATGCCGGCGACGTTAAAAAGGACTCCCGTAGAACCGTCGGATACGAGGGAGACTGCCCCTACGTCCACATGCCCGCGATCGATATAAAACTGCTTCCAAGTCTTTCTCAGCTCATCTGAAGTAAATTGTCTCATTGGTCTTTCTCCTCATTTCTAAAAAGTAAACTTATCCGCAAAGTAAGCGTCAAGCTGATCGATCGCTACCCGCTCCTGCTCCATCGAATCGCGGAAACGCACGGTCACGCAGTGGTCCGTCTCGGAATCAAAATCGTAGGTTACGCAAAACGGCGTCCCGATCTCGTCCTGACGGCGGTAACGCTTGCCGATATTGCCGCGGTCGTCAAACTCACAGTTGTACTTTTTAGATAACTGCGCAAAAATCTTCTCCGCGCCCTCATTCAATTTCTTGGAAAGGGGCAGCACACCGATCTTTACGGGCGCCAGCGCCGGATGGAAATGCAGCACGGTGCGCATATCGCCGTCGCCGAGGTCCTCCTCGTCGTAAGCGCCGCAGAGTACCGCAAGGAAGAGTCTCTCTACGCCTAAAGACGGCTCGATTACGTAAGGGATGTATTTTTCATTCTTCGTATCGTCAAAATAAGTTAAGTCTTCGCCGGAAGTGTTCTGATGCTGGGTCAGGTCGTAGTCCGTCCTGTCCGCAATGCCCCACAGCTCGCCCCAGCCGAAGGGGAATAGAAACTCGATATCGGTCGTCGCCTTGGAGTAGAAGGAAAGCTCCTCCGGCTCGTGGTCGCGCACCCGCATCTCTTCTTCTTTCATACCAAGGCTCTTTAAAAAGTCAATGCAGTACTTTTTCCAGTAAGCGAACCACTCAAGATCGGTATCCGGCTCGCAGAAAAATTCCATTTCCATCTGCTCGAACTCGCGCACGCGGAAGATAAAGTTGCCGGGCGTGATTTCATTTCTGAAAGATTTGCCCACCTGACAAATGCCAAAAGGAATCTTCTTTCTGGAAGTCCGCTGCACGTTCTTGAAATTGACAAAAATGCCCTGTGCTGTCTCAGGCCGCAGGTAGACCGTATTCTTGGCATCCTCGGTCACACCCTGAAAGGTCTTGAACATCAGGTTGAACTGTCTGATATCGGTAAAATTATGTTTGCCGCAGGTCGGGCAGGGAATGTTATGTTCTTCGACAAAGTCCTTCATCTGCTGCTGACTCCAGCCGTCCACGGAAGAATCAAGCGTCATGCCGTTTTCCGCCACGTAATCCTCGATGATCTTATCCGCGCGAAAACGCTCGTGACACTCCTTACAGTCCATCAGCGGATCGGAAAAACTGCCCAGATGCCCGCTGGCCACCCAAGTCTGGGGATTCATGAGGATCGCACAGTCCACACCCACGTTGTAGGGGCTCTCCATCACAAACTTCTGCCACCATGCCTTCTTGATATTGTTCTTCAGCTCCACGCCGAGATTCCCAAAATCCCAAGTGTTGGCCAGTCCGCCGTAAATCTCCGAACCCGGATACACGAATCCCCTCGCCTTCGATAACGCCACGATCTTCTCCATAGTTTTTTCCATCTTGCTGCCTCCATTCTTTTTCTTTCTGTATTCTGCCAATGCAGAGAATGCCGTTCTTTGGCATTCTCTTAGACGAAACTTAGAAGTTCTTAGTGAAGCAGCCTCTGCTGCTGAACTCTAGAACTTCTTTTCGTCTACTCGTATATGATGTAAGAGAGCGCGCGGGCTCCCTCCTCTTCCTGATTGCTGATCTTCACGCTCTTTTTCCCGACAAACGTCACATCCTGTCCGCTGTGCGCGCTCTGGTTGGTGTAAAGCGTCTTCCCCGGCAGATTAATCAGCATTTCTTCACCGCTCTTTGTCTCTAAGATAACAAGCTTCTTTTTTTCCCACTCTTCAATATAACCGATTTCGACCGCCTGACCGTCCATAGAGACAAAAGGAACCGCCTCCAGCTCATAACCGTCCGACTTTGCGTCTTCCAGAGCACCCACATACAAGGTCCGGTGATTAAAACCGCTGTAATCCTCCGCGGAAGAATATCCAAAATCCATGGATATGCTGCCGTCCTTTTCCTCCACAGCCTTTAAAGTAACGCTCCCCTCACCTTTTTCCGCGCAGTATTCTTCCACGCGCGATGCCGCAAAGCTTTCCAGATCCGCCGTTTCGATCTGATAATAGTTCTGATCGACACTGCCGACGATGTGGTGCGAGATCTCTCCGCTCTTGTTCACGGACAGGGAATTGATCTCCGGCCCCTTATTACCACGCCCACAGCCTGTAAGATTCAAAATCAATGTCAGCAGCAAAAGCGCACTTACAACCTTCCGCATACGGTTTCCTTTCTATAATAGCTGATACTCCGCCGTGCCACTCACAAAATCCTGCTTCGCAGTCTTTTGCTCGTGTAGGGCATTCGCCCTATAGATTACAGCCATCACAAGCATCCGAAAGCAAGCTTTCGTCTGTCTGTGCTGTCTGCAATCTGCACGGCTCATTCTTTCACATTGTATTATATATTTTCCACAATTTCAAGACTTTTAAGCGGCTTGTCGATGGAGCGCGTGCGGCAGTCGGCCGCGATTTCTCCAAGCTGCGCCAGAACCTGCGGCGTTACGGTGAATGTGTAGAGTTTTTCAATAGCGGACGCCGCTATGTAAGATATCGCGTAGCGTGTGGATTCCTCCCACTTTTCACCCTCCGGCATGCCCGGAAACTCCCCGTTTATCACCACGGCCTTGATCTCGAAGACATAGCGCACCAGCACATTGGAAAGTCCCTCGTGCATGAGTGCGCGCAGGGACTGATAGAGGAGCTTTAAAAACTCCTTTTCATCGTTATTCTCTCTCGTAAAGTAATCTATGACCTCCAAAAAGTACATGCCGTAATAGGCGTTCTCGTAATCCTTGCGCAATCCCTCAAAATAATTGGAGATATCCGCTTCCATCACATTGTACGAAGTCCTTCCCTCATAGAGTTTAAAGGTGCCGAAGCAGAAAGGATTCGTGGCCGCAAGGAACTTACTGTTCGGTTTTCTCGCCCCTCTCGCAAAAGCGGATATCTTCCCCCTCTCTTTTGTGAGTAAGACCACCCGCCTGTCATAGTCGCCTATCGGTTCAGCCTTTAAAATCATCCCTGTAAGCTCCGTGACCCCCTGCATCGGCTTCCTCCCCTGACTCTCTCATCACTTCTCCTTTTTCTTCTCTTTCGGCGTTTTTATAAGCCAGAAAATCTTCGATCTTTCCCGTCGCCATAAACTGCTCCCAGTAGTTTATTCCCTTCATCTTACGCCCCCTGTTTTTTCCTTATCCTCTACCGTCATCTTATGTGACGTGTCAAAAATTAGGGTTCGCAGATTTGCCTTTTTCTATTCTGTCTCACCGGGATCATAACCGAAATTTTTAAGCAGAAAATCGCTATCCCGCCAGTCCTTTTTCACCCTCACCCAGAGTTTCAGATTGACCTGATTTTCCACCAGCTCCTCGATATCCTTTCTGGCAAGAGAGCCGATTTTTTTTAACATCACGCCCTGCTTGCCTATGATGATCCCCTTATGGGATTCCCGCTCGCAGACGATGGTGGCCTCGATATCCACGATCTTTTTTTTGAATTTCATCTGCTCAATGGTGACAGCGATGCCGTGGGGGATCTCCTCCTCCAGACAGCGCAGGGCCTTCTCCCTGATTAGTTCCGCCACGATCTGACGCATCGGCTGATCCGTCACCGTATCCTCGTCATAAAAAGGTGCCCCATACGGAAGGTACTTTAAAATGCAGTCGATCAACATACCCGTGCCGTCCTTTTTCAGGGCGGACACGGGTACGATCTCCACAAAGTCAAATTCCTTGCGGTAGGCGTCGATATAAGTCAGGATCGCTTCTTTCTTTACCGTATCAATTTTATTAATCACTAAAATAACAGGTGTTTTTGTTTTCTTTAACTCCTCGATGATATGCCGCTCTCCCGCGCCGATATAATCCGTCGGCTCCACCAGCCACAAGATCACGTCAACCTCGGAAAAAGTACTTTCGGCGGCATTTACCATATAGTTTCCCAATCTGTTCTTGGCCTTATGGATACCCGGCGTATCCAGAAACACGATCTGCCCCTTTTCGCAGGTATACACGGTACGAATGCGGTTTCTGGTGGTCTGGGGCTTCTTTGAAGTGATGGCGATCTTCTGCCCGATCAGCGCGTTCATCAGCGTGGATTTCCCTACATTCGGCCTGCCGATCAGGGCAGCAAATCCGGATTTCATCTGTCTGTCTTCCATAACACCCGTTACTCCTGTTCTGTCTATTCGCTGTCCGTTTCCTGTCCGCTTCCGGCCTCGCCTGCTGCGCTGCCCTCTTCCCCTGTCTCCGGTTTGTCCTTTGCAGTCATTTTCCTGTCAGGCCAGTGAGACCGGATTTCACTAAGCAGCCCCTGCGCTTTCTTCTCCTCGCGGGCTTCCTTCTTTGCCTTACGCTTTCTCCACAGTTTCCGCACAATGCGGAAAATAAGCACTGCCACAGCGATGAGTATGATCCAGAAGACAAAATAGGGAATATCGATCACAAAACCGATCGCAAAATCCCGGATACCAAAACCGATATCCTCAAGGCTCTTCATAAATCCTCTCTCGATCCGCTGCCATACACTAGCCGTCTGCGGCGCCGAATATTTGCGCACCTCCTCAATATAGAGGTATAACGTGCTGTAGTCGATTTGATTATCGTAGGTGCGAAGCTGGGATTCCATACTCTCCAGCTGGTAGCGCACCTCGGAGAGCCGGCTTTCAATGGTGATGATATCTTCCACACTCTCCGCCTGCCCCATCAGTGTAAGCAGTCTTTCCTGCTCGGTGACAAGCGCCTTTTTATGGCTCTCTAAATCCACATACTGTAAGGTGACATCCTCAACGTTCTCGGACCGGCTGGTCACATTGGTCTGCTCGCCCACCTGCGTAAGAAACCCGTCCAGCTTTTCCTTCGGTACGCGGGCTGTCAGATTCGCACAGCGCTGTTTCACATTCTGATCTTCCACATAGTAACTGCCCACATCGTAGACGGAGATACTCTCTATGTAACCGCCAAGCGCCTCGACCTGCTTTTGCAGGTTTGGCACCAACGTGTCAAAGTCCTCCGTCTCCGCGGAAATGTTCACGGTCTTGATCAGCTTTCTTCCGGCCGCAGCAGACTTTTCCTGATTTTGACCGCTCTCGACCTGAGGCTCGCTCATCGGCTCCTCCGCCGCAGCCTCAGCAGTCTCATATTTCATGCTGGCAATGCCGTTGCTCATGACAGCGCCACCATCATAGGCCGCCGTATCATAGGCGTAGTCTTCCGCCACAGCCGCAGGCGCCGCGCCCGTCGCCGATTCATACAAAGCCGTCTTAGAGCTGCCGCAGGCTGTGATAACGGCCGTTATTCCAAAAATTGCCGCTATCAGCTTCATCCTGCCGCTCTTTTCCTCGTTCATGCGTTTCCCGTCCTGCCTTCCATCTCTTTTCATAATCGATCCTCCCTTTCCCTGCCAGCATTTGTTTTCCATTTTGCTGTCTCTATTCGTAATACCTTTGCGGGAAAGAAAAAGTTGCATCAAAGTAAAATAATACTCGTTATTTAATGAATCAGATACTCAACGGAACCGAAAAGCGCTTTCTGTTCCTTGATCTTTTCCTCATTGCCGACCACGCACAGGCAATTATCCTCCATAAAGGCGCGGATGTAAGCGGCAAGTCCCCTGATGGTTTCCACGTCTGCTGACAGCAGTTCATCCCGCTCCTGCTGTGCCCGCTCCTCAGAAAAGCCCGTCAGATAGCCAGCCAGCGAATACGCGCCGTACGCCTGCGGTGTCAGGGGGGTATCCAAGGCACTGACCGCCCCGATGATATACTTTAACATGGTGCGCTCGTCGGCCTCGAAGTTTTCCACATAGTCCGCCGCTTTCTCGTAGACCTCGATCGTTTTCTCCAGATTGGGATCCCTGTAAGAGACAAAGTAGCTCTCTCCGGTCTTGCCAAACTGGCACATGCACCCGTAGGCCCCACCCTTTACGCGCACCTGCGTCCAAAGGTAATCATAGCTCATCATCACCTTGAGCGCCCGCAGTGCGCCCGTGTAAGCGAAACCCTTTTTCGCAAAGTTACCCGCCCGGCACACATACTGGATCTGGGCGGCGCTCATCAGGCCCTCGTTCTTCTTCTCCGGCTCAGGATTGCAGAATGTTCCCTGCACTGGCTCTGTATAAAGCTTTTCTTTTAAGTCCGCGATCAACGTTTCAATGCCCGCAATTCCTTCTCTCTCAGCCGTATAATCCACCATCAGATTTTCCGGCCGGAAGATATGGCGCACCAGCCGCTCCATCTTTTCGCTCAATTCTGTCTTTTTGCCGTCGAAATTCTGCTCTAAATCTTCCAAAAGGCGGTAAAAGCCCAGTCCATTCACCCGGTCCATCAGCCATGCCGGCTTTGACAGGTAAGAAAGCGCCTGCCCCGCTGCCAGAGAATGCCCTGCCGACATCATCTGCGCCTGCTTGTCGGAGCGGTTTTCCGCCACCAGCTCGAACAGTCTTTTCTCATTGACATAGACCGATTCAGTCAATATCTCTTCCGCCAAAGCAAAGGCCTTCGGCAGATTCTCATACAGCATCTTAACCTTCAGATCGAAGGTCAGATTATAATCAGACAGGTCATTCACATTCGTGAAGAAATTTACCGCCGGCGCGATACCGCCCGTCTGCAGATTGATCTCATTGTACAATTCGCTGTAGGAACGTTTTTCCGTATCCACCAGCCCCAGCATCACCTGTAAAAGCCCCACATAAGGGAAGAGCTCCTCCGGCACCTGCCCAAGGTCGAAGAGAAACCGCAGATAACCGATGCCGTTCGTATCGATCTCATGATAGAGAAGTGTGGTATCCCCCACCTTTCTCTCCTCATTTTTGAAACTGCGCGCTTTTTTGCCGATATCCTTTATGGCAAGGATCGGTATCTTTGCCACATCTTCCGGATCGTCCGGCGTCTCCTGAAAGACGGCAAGTGCCTCTGTCTCCTCCACGATAGCGGCAATCTCCTGCGCTGTCATGTCAGCCTTCTTCGCGGCAAGCTTCTCTGCCAGCGCCTTTTCTTTCTTTCCGGTAAGCCCCTTCACGGGCCGCACTATCACAATGCTCTTATGATGATTCTTAAGGACGAGGTCTTTCAGCATCGTTTCAAAGTAGCCGCTCTCCACATCCCGCTTCAATTCCCCGTAAGTCTCCCAAAGCTCCAGATAATCAAAGGGCCTGATGTCATCATAAAGCCATGTCTCAAACATCTGCAGGCCGTACATCAACCCCTTCGGGTAGGAGCCGAAATCCGCTTCCCTGTAAGCAAATGCGTCGCGGTTTAAGGCCGCCAAAAGCGCCCTTTTCTCCACGCCGTCCTGCGCAAGCCCCTGCAGGGTCTCCTCAATGATGCGTACAAATTCGTCCTTCTGCGCATACTCGGCATTCTTCGCTATTATGGTAAAAAAGGGCTGTTTCACGTCCGCCTCACAAAAACTGCTGATATCCGTGCCGATCCCCGCGTCCAGAAGCGCCTTCCTCACCGGTGCGCCCGGCGCGCCGACCACTGCGTCCGCCAGCGCCTGAAATCCTCTGTGTTTCTTTCTGTCAAGGGCCTCCCCCAGACAGACATTGTAGGAAAGATAGGTGTTTGCCGCCTCCGACTCGCTCTCCATGATCGGATACTCCTTCTCCACCACTGCTGTCCCGTCAAAAGGAGGTTCCGACAAAAGCGCGGAATCCACGAAAAGCGCCTCATATTTTGACAGATATTCCCGGTCAAGATACGTAAGCTTTTCTTCCATATCCATATCCCCGTAGAGATAGATGTAGCTGTTGGAAGGATGATAATATCTGCGATGAAAATCCATAAAGTCCTCATAGGTCAGCTCCGGGATCACATCCGGATCGCCGCCCGACTCCACCCCGTAGGAAGTATGCGGATAGAGAGAGTTCATGATTTCCCGGTAAAGCACATCGTCCGGAGAAGAAAAGGCACCCTTCATCTCATTGTAGACCACACCGTTGATGGTTAGCGCATCGTCCGCGTCCTCCAGCTCATAATGCCAGCCCTCCTGTTTAAAGATCTTTTCCTCGCGGTAAATATTCGGGTGGAATACAGCGTCCAGATACACGTCCATCAGATTTTGAAAATCCTTGTCATTACAGCTCGCCACCGGATAGACGGTCTTATCGGGATAAGTCATGGCATTTAAGAACGTATTAAGAGAACCCTTTGCCAGCTCGATAAAAGGATCCTTGATCGGATACTTTTCGGAACCGCAAAGCACCGTGTGTTCGATGATATGCGCCACGCCCGTGCTGTCCTTGGGCGGCGTACGAAATCCGATGTAAAATACCTTGTTGTCGTCATTGTTGGAAAGAAGCGCCACCCGCGCGCCCGTTTTGTTATGTTTTAATAAAAAGCCGTCCGACTTCAGTTCTTCGATCCGCTGTTTCGAGATCAGGGTATATGCCTGTAAATTTTCTAAATTCATATATGCTCTCCTTATTATGTTTCACCTAATTTTATCAGGCGTTCGTTATAGTATATCATTTTCTGGAAAAATTATCTAATAGTTTCTAATCAAAGTTTCATAGCTGCCTACCGTTGTTTCCCAAACACGCCGACTTCCACACGATCCTTCCCTTTTTTGCTCACACCGGTCTGTCCGTAATAAACAAATTTCCCGAACCCCCGCACGGTGACGGCATCCTCTTCCTTTAACTGACAGGATGCGTTTTCCGCCTGCATACCGTTAATAAAAATACGACTGTTATTAAATAATTCACGGCTCTCCTCTCTGGAAAGGTTGTACACCTTGGAGATCACAGCGTCGGCTCTGGGAGAAGAGACTGTCACCGATATCCGTTCCGGCTCGGCGTTTTGCAAGGCAAGCTCCCCCGCCGCCCGCTTGCAGCCGACATTGGTATGCTTCACCCTGTCCAGATTTTCCACAATGTAATCGGCAATGTTTTCGTGACAAAAAAGCAGCGCGCTCTTCTCATCCGGCAAAAAAATATCACCCGTCACGTCCCTCTCAATGCCCAGATTCATGACCGCGCCGAGGATATCCCTGTGTGTGAGATGTTCGGCAAACTTGGGCGTTTTCGGCAAAATCTCTATCCGCACGATGGGAAACGCCTCCTCATATCCGGGATCCCCGAAGCGGATGATCTTACGCTCGCAGGGCGCCGCGCCGCCCTCCATTCTGACACCCGCATAAGAAACCTCCCGCTCCACCGCGTAGTAGGCCTGCTGCTCGGCCAGTCCCAGAAAGGGCGTGTAGGTGTATCTGTTCTGTGTGTAGGCCTTGTCCGCCAGTTCGAGCAGTCTGTTCTTTAACTGCTGTAATTCCCTCTCATCCATGACAGCGCTCCCCTTCCTGCGCGTTTTAGCAAAAGCCGTTTTCTTTTTCCTGCCGGCTGAAATTTGACAAGATTCGCAATATATGGTATTCTTTAATTTAATTTTTGTCAATATTTTGTAGGAAAGAAATAGGGAATCTATATGAAAAAAACACGTACCAAAGCAAACTTTTCAAACCGCATCGGCTTTGTCCTGACTGCGGCTGCTTCCGCAGTAGGCATGGGAAACCTGTGGCGTTTCCCGTATCTGGCCGCAAAATACGGCGGCGGCATCTTCCTTCTGGTCTATCTCATTCTGGCTGTGACCTTTGGCTTCTCCCTGATGGTCACGGAGATCGCCATCGGCAGAAAGACGGGAAAAAGCCCGCTCTACGCCTACGGAGAATTACACCCGAAATTTCAATTTCTGGGCATTGCGGCATCGGCCGTCCCCATCATCATTTTTCCCTACTACTGCGTGATCGGCGGCTGGGTCATCAAATACCTCGCCATCTACGCTATGGAACAGGCCGGCCCTGCCGCTGACGACGCTTACTTTGGCAGCTTTATCAGCAATACGGGAGAACCCATCCTCTATCTTTTCGTCTTTCTCTTGCTCACCGCGGCAGTGGTCATGTTCGGTGTGGAAAAAGGTATCGAACGGGTAAGCAGAGTCATGATGCCCCTGCTTGTGATCCTTGCGATCGGCATCTCCATCTACAGCCTGACTCTGGACGGAGCCATGGAAGGGCTTATCTATTATGTTAAGCCGGATTTCTCCCAGTTTTCTATCAAGACCATCATCGCCGCGATGGGACAGCTCTTTTATTCTATGTCCCTCGCCATGGGCATAATGATCACCTACGGTTCCTATATGCGCAAGGAAGATAATCTGGAGGCGTCCGTACGCCATATCGAGATCTTTGACACAGTCATCGCCTTTCTGGCAGGCATGATGATCATTCCCGCCGTCTTCGTCTTTTCCGGTGGCAGCAAAGAAGCGCTGGGGCAGGGGCCGACGCTCATGTTCGTGATGCTCCCCAAGGTATTTTATTCCTTACCCGGCGGCAGTCTCATCGGCTTCGTGTTCTTTGTGCTGGTACTGTTTGCGGCCCTGACCTCGGCAATCTCCCTGATGGAAACCATTGTCTCTATTTTTATGGAAAAACTGCATCTGGGACGAAAGGTAGTCTGCGGCTCAGTTTTTGCCGCCTCCTTCCTGCTCGCCCTGCCCTCCACACTGGGATACGGCGCGCTCTCTGATGTGACCATCTTTGGCTATCAGATCCTGGATTTCTTTGACTTTATCAGTAACAACATTGTCATGCCCATCGTCGCGCTAATGACGGCGGTTCTGATTGGTTACGCCGTCGGTCCCGATACGGTCATCGCCGAGGTGAAACAAAACGGCGTCTTCCGCTCAAAGAAGCTTTATGTGTATATGATCCGTTTTGTAGTACCCCTGTGTATGGTAATCATCCTGATTTCCTCCATTCTTGGCATCGTATGACCACCACGGCAGTCTTATGCACTTTAGTTAAATAACGACTGTTTTTATTGATTACAGAATACATCATAAGACACGACGGAAAAGGGAGAAATTCATATGATCACAGACGAAATACAGAAGGAGCTTTTCGCAAAACAGGATACCGCCTACCGGGATTTTCAGGCAAAGCTGATCCCCAATCTGAAAGACGGCGCGATGATCGGCGTGCGGACCCCGGAACTGCGGAAAATGGCGAAACAATTCGCAAAACATGAAGATATCGGCACGTTTTTGGAGACGCTGCCCCACACCTACTTTGACGAAAACCAGCTCCATGCCTTCATCATTTCCGAAAAAAAGGACTTTGCACAGTGCATGGACGGGCTGAACCGGTTTCTGCCCTTTATCGATAACTGGGCGACCTGCGATCAGCTTTCCCCGAAAATATTCAAGAAACACCGTGGAGAGCTGCTCCCCTATATCAACGAATGGCTCGTCTCCGATCAAACCTATGTCATAAGATTTGGCATCGGCATGCTGATGGAGCATTTTCTGGATGAGGATTTTGACATCCGCTATCCGGAAACGGTCGCTGCGATCCGTTCAGAAGAATACTATGTCAATATGATGATCGCCTGGTATTTCGCCACGGCGCTGGCAAAACAGTATGAGGCGGTGCTGCCGTTTCTGGAACGCAACAGACTTGACATATGGGCGCATAATAAGACGATCCAAAAGGCGGCGGAGAGCCTGCGGATCACGGCGGAGCAGAAGGCATACTTGAAAACATTGAAGCGCTGAGGCGATCTAACTCGTATAAGCAGATTCGAAATGCCAAACTGGGCGGAAAGAGAACGGGCGGAAGACTTATAAAGTCCTTCGCCCGTTCAGTGTAAAAGGGGAATTTTACGAAACTAATCATATCAGAAATTTCTGTCGAAAGCAAGCCCTTTTTGTAAAATTTTGCTGGAAATTTTTTCTGACATCATCACACGGTTTAAACACACCTATACGCTGAATGACATAAGACCCAGCTTCGATAGGGCAAGTTCCTGAATCACCACGCCCTTCGCCTTTTTCTGCGCCAGATTCATGTCCGCAAATTCCGCGATCGACATGAGTTTCGTGGTATAACCGGTCTTCTTTTTCCCAAAAAGCGTTTTTTTCTCCACTAAAATATTAATCTTGACCTTCGCTCTGAGCTGCTCATAGGTCCGATAAGAAAACTGCTCCTTCGTCAGATAGTAAAGATGGCTCTCCAGCGTCGTTTCCGGATCGGTGTCCTTAAAGATATAATGCTCCACGATGCTCTTAAACTTAAAGTTCACCATCTCATCCTGCAAAACTTCCGCATAACTAAGCTTTGCCCCCAGATAGACAGCGCCCGTATCCTGCATGAAATATTTATAATCTTTGTTTTCCGTCTCCATCAACTTTCCTCTTCTGCCGCCACCGCCTCGATCTTTCCGCCGCTAACACGCACGGCATCCTCGATAGCCTTTCTGGAAAAGCCCGATTCCTCCATCAACTCCTCCACCGTCACCTTCCTGCGCATCTCTTCCTGCAGGGCGTTCGCCGCATCCGCCACCTTATTTACCTTATCGGCAATCTTTTGGTCGCTCTCTTTTGCCGCCGCGTTTTCAGCGATGCAATCTTCCATCGCGTCCATCATCATCTTGCCAAGCATCCCCTGCGCCTCGTCCGCATGTTCCAAAGCGCCCAGCATGGTAACGCCCAGAGTAAGCGCCACATTGCCCTCGCCGATCAGATCCTCCAAACTTACGCCCTGCCCCGTATAGAGCTTTGCAATCTGGGGAACTTCCGGCAGCATCAGCTCCGTCAGCCGTCTGACAGCATCCGCGTCTCCCGCCATAGCGGAAAGGGTGATTGCTTCCCGCTCGCCCTCCGTAACCGCCGGAATCGCTTCAAGCGCCTCCAGATAAGAATCCAGATAACTCCGCTCCTCCTCCTGTAAAAAAGCGTCCGCATCCGCCGGCTCATCCACACCGATCCGGTTCTGCCGCAGATAGTCATAGACCATCTCCATCTGCTCATCAGAAAGAGAAAGCGTCCTAAACGCTTCCTCCACTTCTTTCTTTGTGATGAAATTCTGCTGCGCTCTGGCCCTGTGCTTTACTTCCTCAAGGGTCTTCCCAAATTCGATTTCCCGATTCATTTCTCTCCCCGTTTATTAATAACATATGGTATTTATTCTCATCGCGCATGAGCCGTTCTCCCGCCGCCCGCAGCATCAGTTTCTCTTGATATGCGTATGGGTGTAAAGATGCTCCTCGCAGTACTCGTAGTTGCCGTCGCACTTTGAGCAGAAGCGGAACTGCATCTGCGGACTATCCACTTCCGTCCTGCCGCAGATCGCGCACTTATGTTTGGTAATCCCCGTATTCCTTCTCAAATCCCGCTTAAACTCCTGCCTGCGGTGAATCTGCTTCGGATTCAGGTGCATCATATTGCGCGAAGTCAGGAAGAACACCACAAAATTAAGCAGGGAAGCGCCGATCACGATCTTTCCGGTCACGCCCGTCTGGATAAATTGATAGACCAGTACGACCGCATAGAAGATCCCCATCCATTTTACCCTGACCGGTATGATGAACATCAAAAGTACCTGCGCATTGGGGAAAGTCGCCGCATACGCAAGGAAAATCGACATATTGATATAGAACGTGCTGAACAGTACCGCAATTTCCCTAAAATATTCATAGGGCGTATCAATGGTCAAAAAGTGCAGGGCGTTTCCGTATATCACCGGTATCTGCGGCTGAAACAGATAACAGTACCCCATCAGCAGAAAACTCCCGGCTATGGTAAAGAGCATACCCTGAAACAGATAGACGTTATATCGATAGGTCCCCCAGACACGCTCCAGCGAGGTCCCCAGTGAACAGTAGAAATATAACATCAGTAATGTTAAGAACAGCCCCCCGCTGCTCGGCGGGATCAGGACCCATGTCACGAGTCGCCAGATCTGCCCGTGCAGGATGGCATAGGGATTTAAGGTCAGCCATGAAAGGACGAATCCGCTCCTGTCCATCATTTGCAAAAGATACCCCACCGCATAGCAGAACACCAGCACATAGGAAAGATTTCTGATCGCATATTTTCCGAATTTCCGTTCAAAAGGGCTCATATGTCACGCTCCATCCAAAATATATAAATAGAATCCAAAAACAGGATTCTATTTTCCAAATACTATTATATAATATAGCATCCCTCCTCCTAAAAGTAAACGACACCGGCCGCTAAAAACGGCAGGTTATAAAAATTTTATAATTACCTCCCAAAAACTTCACTTTTTTTCTACGCTTTCTAAGAATTGGATGATTGCTTTTTTGCACGTCGTGTCGTATAATGACGTCGTGTGCCGAAAAACACATTTTAATAGGTATAAATAACATTTTTTGACAGACGACTATTTTAAGGAGTGATACAGAAATGAGTGACATGCAGTATACCCTTGGCATCGACATCGGCTCGACCACCGTCAAAATCGCCATTTTGGATCACAGACAGCAGATACTCTTTTCCGACTATCAGAGACATTTTGCGAATATCAGGGAGACGCTTGCAGGCCTTTTGAAAAAAGCTTACGAAAAGCTGGGGAACCTTAGCGTTCACCCCATGATCACGGGCTCCGGCGGCCTTACGCTGGCCAACCACCTGCAGATTCCCTTTGTGCAGGAAGTGATCGCGGTATCGACCTCCCTGCAGACATTAGCGCCCGTCACGGACGTAGCGATCGAATTAGGCGGCGAGGATGCCAAGATCATCTATTTTGAAGGCGGCAATGTCGAGCAGCGCATGAACGGCATCTGCGCGGGCGGCACGGGTTCCTTCATCGACCAGATGGCCTCCCTCTTACAGACGGACGCGGCGGGCTTAAATGAGTACGCCAAAAATTATCACTCTCTTTACACCATAGCGGCCCGCTGCGGCGTGTTCGCGAAGTCAGACATCCAGCCCCTCATCAATGAGGGCGCGACCAAGGAAGACCTCTCCGCCTCCATCTTTCAGGCAGTGGTCAATCAGACCATCAGCGGCCTTGCCTGCGGCAAACCGATTCGTGGCCACGTAGCCTTCCTCGGCGGTCCGCTGCACTTTTTATCGGAATTAAAGCAGTCCTTCATCCGCACGTTAAAGCTGGACGACGCCCACATCATTGATATGGACAATTCCCATCTCTTCGCGGCCATCGGTTCCGCCCTGAATGCGAAGGAGGAGACGCATTACTCGATGGAAGAGCTGACGGATAAGCTTTCCGGCGATATCAAGATGGAGTTTGAGGTAGAGCGCATGGAGCCGCTTTTCGCCGCGCAGGCGGACTATGACGCCTTTCTTGCGCGCCACAATGCCCATCATGTCGCGACAGGAGACCTTGCATCTTATCAGGGAAGGTGTTTTCTGGGCATCGACGCCGGTTCTACCACCACCAAGGTCGCCCTTGTGGACGAACGCGGCTCCCTGCTCTACTCTTTTTACAGCAGCAATGACGGCAGTCCCTTAAAGACAGCCATCCGTTCTTTAAAAGAAATCTATCACCTGCTTCCGGAGGGCGTTACCATCGCCCGTTCCTGCTCCACCGGTTACGGCGAGGCATTGATGAAAGCTGCCTTTCTCTTAGACGACGGCGAAGTGGAAACGGTGGCCCACTACAACGCTGCCGCCTTCTTTAACCCTGAGGTGGACTGTATTTTAGACATCGGCGGGCAGGACATGAAGTGCATCAAGATCAAAAATCAGACCGTGGACAGCGTACAGCTCAACGAGGCCTGTTCTTCCGGCTGCGGTTCCTTCATCGAGACCTTTGCCAAATCCTTAAACTACGGCGTGGAAGACTTTGCCCGGACCGCGCTCTTTGCCGAACATCCGATCGACCTTGGCACCCGCTGTACCGTGTTTATGAATTCCAAGGTAAAGCAGGCGCAGAAGGAAGGCGCGTCCGTCTCCGATATCTCGGCCGGACTGGCTTACTCCGTCATCAAGAACGCCCTCTTTAAGGTCATCAAAGTCTCCGACGCTTCGGAACTTGGGAAAAACATCGTCGTACAGGGTGGCACCTTTTACAATGACGCGGTCCTTCGGAGCTTTGAAAAAATCGCCGGCTGCGAGGCCATTCGTCCCGATATCGCCGGGATCATGGGCGCTTTCGGCGCGGCGTTGATCGCCAGAGAGCGCTTTCAGGAAGGCTATCAGACCTCGATGCTGAATCTGGAACAGATCACTGCCCTGCAGTTTGAGACCAGCATGGCCAAGTGCAAGGGCTGTACCAATAACTGTCGTCTCACCATCAATAAATTTACGGGTGGACGTCAATATATCTCCGGTAACCGCTGTGAGAGAGGTTTAGGGCGGCAGAAAAAGGAAAACGGCGTACCCAACCTCTTTGACTACAAGCTCAAACGCTATTTTGACTATGAACCGCTCCCCGCGGACGAGGCGGCGCGCGGCACGGTGGGCATCCCCCGCGTGTTGAATATGTACGAGAACTACCCTTTCTGGTTCACCTTCTTTACGAAACTGGGCTATCGGGTGGTGCTCTCCCCGCTCTCCAACCGCAAGATCTACGAGCTTGGCATCGAATCCATCCCCAGCGAGTCGGAGTGTTATCCGGCAAAGCTGGCGCACGGCCATGTTTCATGGCTCATCAAGCAGAAAGTGGACTTTATCTTCTATCCCGCCCTCTTTTATGAGCGGGACGAGTTTCACGACGCCAACAACCACTACAACTGCCCTATCGTCACTTCTTATTCGGAAAATATCAAGAATAACGTGGAGGAGATCGGACGGGGCGAAGTGGCTTTCCGCAATCCTTTTATGTCCTTTAAGAGCTTACAGACCGTCACGGAAGCCCTTACCAGAGAATTTAGGGAGCTTCCTATAACATCTGTTATGAATGCTGCCGAGGCTGCTTGGAATGAACTTGCTGCCGCCAGACAGGACATGCGCGACAAGGGCGAAGAAGTGCTGCGCTATCTTGAAAATAACCACAAACGCGGCATCGTGCTGGCGGGCCGTCCCTACCATGTCGATCCGGAGATCAACCACGGCATCCCCGAGCTCATCACTTCCTACGATATCGCGGTGCTGACCGAGGATTCCGTCTCCCATCTGGCAGCGCCGGAGCGGCCACTGATCGTCTCCGACCAGTGGATGTACCATTCGAGACTCTATGCGGCGGCAAGCTTTGTCAAGACAAGGGACGATCTGGATCTGATCCAGTTAAACTCCTTCGGCTGCGGTCTGGATGCCGTCACCACGGATCAGGTGAACGATATCCTCACCGGCTCCGACAAGATCTACACCTGCTTAAAAATCGACGAGGTAAACAATCTGGGCGCGGCGAGGATCCGCATCCGCTCCCTGCTCTCCGCCATTCAGGTCAGAGAGCAGAAAAACAAGCCCCGCACCATCCGCTCAAGCGCCATTGAAAAGCGGCCCTTTACCGAGGAGATGCGTAAGGACTACACCATCCTTTGCCCGCAGATGTCTCCCATCCACTTCGATATCATGGAAGCGGCTTTCGGCGCCTGCGGCTACCGCTTTGAGGTGCTTGACAACGATACCAGACAGGCAGTTGACGTAGGCTTGAAATATGTTAATAATGACGCCTGTTATCCTTCCCTGATCGTGGTGGGACAGATCATGGACGCCCTGCTCTCCGGAAAATACGACCTGAATAAGGTGGCTGTCATTATGACGCAGACCGGCGGCGGCTGCCGCGCTACAAACTATGTCGGCTTTATCAGACGCGCGCTGGAAAAGGCCGGTATGCAGCAGATTCCCGTGATTTCCCTGAATCTGGGCGGCATCGAGAGCAATCCCGGCTTCCACATCAATGCCGATCTTTTGCTGCGCGCCGCTTACAGCGCCCTCTTCGGCGACATCTTTATGCGCTGCGTCTACCGGATGCGGCCTTACGAGAAAGAACAGGGCTCCGTGGATGCCCTGCACGCTTCCTGGGCGGCTCGCTGCCGTGATTTTGTTTCTAAGAAGCATATGGACCATCTGACCTTCCGTAAGATGTGTAAACAGATCGTACGCGATTTTGACGCCGTCCCCATTGACGAGACGCTTAAAAAGCCCCGCGTGGGCATCGTGGGGGAAATCTTGGTGAAGTTTGCCCCCGCCGCCAACAATCATCTGGTGGAACTATTGGAATCTGAAGGCGCGGAAGCCGTCGTGCCCGATCTTTTAGACTTTATGCTCTACTGCTTCTATAACCAGATCTATAAGGCCGAATATCTGGGCACCTCCAAAAAGGCTTCCCTTGTCTCCGCCCTCGGTATCCGGGCCTTGGAGTGGCTGCGCGCTCCCGCCGCAAAGGAATTTGCAAAGAGTAAGCATTTTACACCGCCTGTGAGCATCTACACACTGGTGGATTACGCCAAACCCATCGTCGATATCGGCAACCAGACGGGTGAAGGCTGGTTTCTCACCGGCGAGATGGTGGAACTCATCCACAGCGGCGCGGGCAATATCGTCTGCACCCAGCCCTTCGGCTGCCTGCCGAACCACGTGGTAGGCAAGGGCGTCATCAAAGAGCTGCGGAACCGTTTCCCCGGCGCGAACATCGTAGCCATCGACTACGATCCCGGTGCCAGCGAGGTAAACCAGTTAAACCGCATCAAACTGATGCTCTCCACAGCGCAGAAGAATCTGAAAAAACAGCAAGGAAACTAAACCGAAGGGCCTGCGTATAAAAAAGCAGGCCCTTCTTACAAGGCCCGCTTTTAATAACATGTATCATCTAATTTTATCCCGCAATTCCTGATTCTTATCTTCTAGTAAAATGTCCGATCCACCTTACGGTTTACGAAACGGATCTTGTCCCTCGTCTCCTCGTCAAGCTCCTGAATCGCGTCGTCCGCGCTCTCCTTCTGCAGTTGGTTGACACAGAACACGCAGGCCCCGAACGTCTCGCCCGAAAAAAGCCTCGGCTTCTCCCACTTCACAAAATAGGACACCCGATGCTTTAAGAGGACCTTCTCGATCTTCTCCTTGGTCTCCATATCCTTTACCTGACACCACTCCAGCTCATTGTGTACTTTTACCTTTTGGTAAGCTGTCTCCATAAGTTGTTTTTCCCCCACATCGAAGTTTCATCAAAGCGCTGCCCCGCGCAAAGTCTCAAAACTAAATCAATTATAATGCAAAACCATGGATTATGCAAACCTTTTTCAGCTCAATTTACCGTCAATTTACGGACCTACCCGCCTTGCAGAGCCTTCCCTTTTGTGATATGATTGACGCAGACTAATCTGATAATACAAAATAACGCATTAAATTTTTTAAACATCAATATCTAAAGAAAACAAGGAGGCCCATCATGCCCATCAAAGTAGCGGATCTTCTGCCCGCAACCAGTATTCTTGAACAGGAAAATATCTTTGTTATGACAGAGTTTCGCGCCCTGCATCAGGACATTCGTCCTCTGGACGTGCTGATCTTAAATCTCATGCCTACAAAAGAGGTTACCGAAACCCAGCTTCTGCGCAAGCTCTCCAACTCTCCCCTACAGGTTAACGTGGAGTTTCTGCAAACAGCCAGTTACAAACCGATACATACCGATTCCAACCATATGGAAGCCTTCTATACCACCTTCGATCAGATCAAAGACCGCAAATATGACGGCATGATCATCACGGGCGCGCCCTTAGACCACGTGCGTTTTGAAAAAGTCGCCTATTGGGACGAAATCTGTACCATCATGGAGTGGGGCCGCACACACGTGCACTGTACCCTCCATCTGTGCTGGGGCGCCTTTGCCGCGCTGTACTATTTTTACGGTCTGGACAGGGAAGATTTGGATGAGAAGCTTTCGGGAGTTTACACACACCAGATATTAAAGAAAAAATCGCCACTTTTCCGGGGCTTCGACGACGTCTTCCAAGCGCCACAATCGAGGGCTATGACCATCGCGCCGTCACAGCTCGCCTCCGTGCCGGGGTTAGAGCTGATGGCCGTCTCCGACGAAGCCGGCGTTGCCATCGCCAAAACCGAGGACAGCCGCCATTTCTTTGTCACCTGCCATCTGGAGTACGACGCCAATACGCTGGCGCTTGAGTATGCCCGCGATCTGGAAAAGGGCATGAATCCCAAGATTCCAGTGAACTATTTTCCGGATGATAACCCCGCGCGCGACCCCATCGTCAACTGGCGGGCCGCCGGACAGCTTTTCTTTTCGAATTGGCTCAACTACTACGTCTATCAGACCACGCCCTACGATGTGCGGGATATTTAAAATAACACCCATTATTATAATTTATGGAGCAGGAGAAAATTTCTCCTGCTCCATTTTTATTGTGTAACAGTCTTTAAT
>DKUU01000027.1 GCA_002490835.1 Lachnospiraceae bacterium UBA7196
AGGAGCATACAGCGGTCAGAATCCCTACGGGAATCAGGCAGGAGCATATGGCGGTCAGCCTTACGGGAATCAGTCAGTCAGCTATAGCGGCCAGAATCCCTACGGGAATCAGCCGGACAGCACCGGCGTGCTGATGCCTTATAGCGGACAGAATGGATATGGGGATCAGGCAAACACTTACAGCGCACAGTCTCCCTATGGAAATCAGGCAGGCGGCGGGTTTGGCGGGCAGCCTCCTTATGGCGGGCAGCCTCCCTATGAAAATCCTTACAACCCCTACAGTCCTTATGCAAGACCGCAGAAAAAGCAGCATGTGGGACTGATCGTGGGCATTGTGGCGGGCATTGTGATTCTGTTTGTCATAGCGGTCGTTGCTTTGGCGAACAAGGCGGCGAGCCTTCTTCCCGTTAAGAATGAGGAAAATACCAGACGTGATGTCTACGATATGGACGACGATAAGTACGATCGTCATGAATATGATCATCGTGAGTATGATTACGATTATAATTATGATTATGACGATGATGATTTCTATGATGATTATTATGATTATGATGATTATTATGATGATTTCTATGGCGGCGATCAAAATTATGACGATGATAAGTATTATAATTTGCATGATGAGATCAAAAATAACTTATCCTATTCCGTGGAATTGTCGGATTATGAGTACGAGTCGGACTATGACAATGTTTATATCATAGCGAACCTCCCGAAGATCGCGGGGGAGGATGTGCCGAATCTGGATACGCTTAACGAGAGCATTCAGAAGGAAGTGGATACGGTGATAGATATGTTTGAGAAGGACTATGAAGACCGTGTCAAGGATAATGAGGACAATGCGTTTCAGGCAGGCCTTTCCTGCTATGTGACCTACATGGATGAGGATAAGTTGAGCATCGTTTATGATGAGAAAATATACTGCTATATAGGAGACAATATCGAGGGGAGCGTACGACTGGTCTGTCTGAATGTGGACATGAAAAACGGCGTTGTTCTGGACAATAAAGATATGCTTGTGACGAACGATGCGTTTTCCGTGGAATTTCGGAATAAGAGTGATGAACAGAACGGATCGATCGATTATCTCACGGGCAAGACGGATCAGCAGATCACGAATTACTTTAACTCCGACAATATCATCGTCTTCTATACGCCCAAGGGCATGGAGATCGGCTTTAATTACGAGGAAGGCTGGGTGACGGTGACTTACGAGGAATACGAAAAATATTTGAAAGTCTTTTAGAATAGACAGGAAGGCGCAGGCGTCGGTTGATGCCCGCGCTTTTTTTGGCGGACAGGCGGATGTTGGTTTACATAAGTATATATTTCTCCAATTATAAAATTAAGGCTTGAGAAGAGAATGATTCTTTGTTACAATAAATTTGTCTGAGTACATGGAATCTGTTATGCGTAAGCATATCTGGCATTTCGCCGCAAATTCCATCGACTTTACTAAAAAATGAGAGGAAGGAGGGCAAAGTGTCATTTATGGGACAGTAAAAGTGCTACCATACAAAAAATAAAAAAGATTTGACAAAACCGAACATTTGTTTTATTCTATTACAAGAACAGATGTTCTATTAGAAAAGGAGAACAGAACATGGAAAGAGATGAGAAATTAAAAGCGTTGGATGCGGCCTTAGGGCAGATAGAGAGACAGTTTGGCAAAGGGGCAGTGATGAAGCTGGGGGACCCTTCCGTGCAGATGAATGTGGAGACGATTCCTACGGGTTCCTTAAGTCTGGATATCGCGCTGGGGCTGGGCGGCATTCCCAAAGGCAGAGTGATCGAGATCTACGGACCCGAGTCCAGCGGTAAGACCACGGTTACCCTGCATATGATCGCGGAAGTGCAAAAGCGCGGCGGTATCGCGGGCTTTATCGATGCGGAACATGCGCTGGATCCCGTCTATGCGAAAAATATCGGCGTAGATATCGACAATCTTTACATTTCCCAGCCGGACTGCGGCGAGCAGGCGCTGGAGATCACGGAGACCATGGTGCGTTCGGGAGCAGTAGATATTATCGTGGTGGACTCAGTGGCGGCGCTGGTGCCAAAGGCGGAGATCGACGGCGACATGGGGGACAGTCATGTGGGACTGCAGGCGAGACTGATGTCTCAGGCCCTCAGAAAACTGACGGCAGTCATCAGCAAGTCGAACTGCACGGTCGTCTTTATCAATCAGCTCAGAGAGAAGGTGGGCGTGATGTTCGGCAATCCGGAGACGACTACGGGCGGACGCGCCCTGAAGTTTTACTCTTCCGTACGGCTGGACGTCAGACGTATCGAGTCCTTAAAGCAGGGCGGAGAGGTGATCGGCAACAGGACCAGAGTTAAGATCGTTAAGAATAAGGTGGCTCCTCCTTTCAAGGAGGCTGAATTTGACATTATGTTTGGCGAGGGTATTTCCACAGAGGGCGATATCCTCGATCTGGCAGCGGAAAATAATATTGTCAATAAGAGCGGCGCGTGGTATGCCTACGAGGGCAATAAGATCGGTCAGGGCAGGGAGAATGCCAAGCAGTATCTGAAGGATAATCCACAGGTCTGCGCTGAGATCGAGAGGAGAGTCCGGGAACTTTTTAATATGGACACGGATCCTGCGCCGGAGATGCCGGCAAAGGAGACAGATGCGGAGACGACCGCGAAATCCTCTGAGAAAGGGAAGTCTGGGAAGGCGTGAGCAATGTGAGGGAATGACAAATGATCGTGACGCAGTTGACAGCCCTGCCCAAGGGGCGATACCGGGTCGAAATGGAGGATAGTACCTCTTTTGTCCTGTATCGGGGAGAACTTGCAAAATTGGATATCAGGGAGGGCGGCGAAGTCCCGGAGGAGACCCTGCGCAGGATCAAAGAGGAGATACTGCCGCTGCGCGCGAAGAAGCGTGTGCTGAATCTGCTGCAAAGAAGGGACTATACGACCGCAGGACTGCGGGAAAAACTGCGGGAGGGCGGCTATCCGGAAGTATGTATCGAAGAAGCGGTCGTCTACGCGGCGTCTTACGGTTATGTAGATGACGCACGTTACGCGGAGGATTTCATCCGCTGTCAGATGGAGAAGAGGAGCAGGAGGCGCATCGAGCAGGATCTTATGAAAAAGGGCATTTCCAGAGAGCTGGTCGACGGGATTTTTGAACGGCTGGCAGCGGATGGTATGTCGCAGGACGAAGAGCAGATGATCAGAGCGCTTCTGAAAAAGAAAAATTTTGACGGCAGGACGGCAACGGGACAGGAAAAACAAAGGATGTACGCGTTTCTTTACAGAAGAGGCTTTCACACGGAGACAATCAGCAGAGCTCTTTTGCTTGACATAACATAAAATTCAGTATAGAATTAATATGTTGTAGTTTTGCTGACTATCGGGCTGTCATTTTTTGGCAACAACCGACAGCCGACAATAGATTTGGTAATCGTACAATGAAAACTAAATAAGGAGGTGCTCCTGTAATGTGGTGGCAAGTTTTGATAGCAATAGCTGTCACACTGGTGATTTCTATCCCGGCAACTGCGGTGATCGCGACCAACTATCATAAAAAGATGACGGAAGCGAAGCTCGGCAATGCGGAGGAGAAAGCCAGAGAGATCATTGACGAAGCTCTCAAAACTGCTGAGACGAAGAAGCGCGAGTCGCTGCTTGAGGTCAAGGAAGAGTCCATTCGCACAAAGAATGAGTTGGACAAGGAAATCAAGGAACGGCGTGCTGAAGCGCAGCGCTATGAACGTCGCGTGCAGCAGAAGGAAGAGAACATCGACAAGAAAGCGGACGCTATTGAGAAGAAAGAAGCGAGCTTAGCTGAGAAGGAAGAGTCACTGGCAAAGCAGCGCGAAGAAATTTCTAAACTGAGCGAACAAAGATTACAGGAACTGGAACGAATCTCTGGATTGACCTCCGAACAGGCAAAAGATTATCTGTTGAAAATTGTTGAAGATGAAGTGAAACACGAAACTGCTGTCATGATCAAAGAGATGGAGAGCAGGGCAAAGGAGGAAGCGGATAAGAAGGCGAAGGAATACGTCGTAACGGCGATACAGAAGTGTGCGGCCGATCATGTATCCGAGACCACGATTTCCGTGGTACAGCTTCCCAATGACGAGATGAAGGGCAGGATCATTGGTAGAGAGGGCCGTAATATCAGGACGCTCGAAACGATGACCGGCGTAGATCTGATTATTGACGATACGCCCGAAGCAGTCATTTTGTCCGGCTTTGATCCGATCCGCAGGGAAGTCGCGAGAATCGCACTGGAAAAGCTGATCGTAGACGGGCGCATTCATCCGGCCAGAATTGAAGAGATGGTGGAGAAGGCGCAGAAGGAAGTTGAAGTCATGATCAAGGAAGAGGGTGAAGCAGCTACCCTCGAAGTCGGTGTACATGGCATCCATCCTGAGTTGGTCAGACTGCTCGGTAAGATGCGCTTTAGAACCAGCTATGGACAGAACGCGTTAAAGCATTCTATCGAGGTGGCGCAGTTGTCCGGCCTTCTGGCGGCAGAAATGGGACTAGATGTCAGGATGGCGAAGCGTGCCGGTTTACTGCATGATATCGGCAAAGCGGTGGATCATGAGATGGAAGGATCCCATATCCAGCTCGGCGTAGAGTTGTGCAGAAAATATAAGGAAGGGCCGGTCGTTATCAATGCGGTGGAATCCCATCACGGCGATGTGGAGGCCCAGTCTCTGATCGCCTGTCTGGTGCAGGCGGCGGATACGATATCTGCTGCAAGGCCGGGCGCGAGAAGAGAGACCTTAGAGACATACACAACAAGATTAAAACAATTAGAAGACATCACAAACAATTTCAAAGGTGTAGACAAATCTTTTGCTATTCAGGCAGGTAGAGAGATTCGTGTAATGGTAGTTCCGGAACAGATCAATGATTCTGATATGGTACTCCTTGCGAGAGATATCTCCAAGCAGATTGAGGCTGAATTGGAATATCCCGGACAGATCAAAGTAAATGTGATCCGAGAGAGCCGTGTCATAGACTATGCCAAATAGTAAGAAAGACCCCGCAAAGACCCTGCGGGGTTTTCCTATTCTCTGAGCAATTTTACCATAAACCCCGTCTTTTGTAAGAGAAAATTGTCCTTTCTGCATACTTGTGAAAATCCTGTAATTATAGTAGAATAATTAGCGGTGTATGATTGTATACAATTATTATGTTATAATATAACACACTATAGAAGGAGAGCTTACAGATCATGAAACCGTACAGTGAGATGAGCAAAGAGGAACTGGAAGCGCAGAAGGCGGAACTTACGAAGCAGTTTGAGCAGGCAAAGGAGAAAGGCTTAAAGCTGGATATGTCGAGGGGAAAGCCGGAACCGGCGCAGCTTGATATGGGAATGGGGCTTTTGGATGTCCTGACTTCGTCGTCTGACATGAAATGTATGGAGGGGATCGATACCAGAAACTATGGCCTGATGGACGGTATTACGGAGGCAAAACATCTGATGGCGGATGTGATGAGCGTGCCGGCGGAGAATGTGATCGTCTACGGAAATTCCAGCCTTGCGATCATGTACGATACGATCTCCCGCTCTGTGACCCATGGCGTTATGGGTTCTACGCCCTGGTGCAAGCTGGATCAGGTGAAATTTTTATGTCCGGTGCCCGGATATGACAGGCATTTTGCAATCACGCAGCATTTTGGAATCGAGATGATACCTATTCCCATGACGGCGGATGGCCCCGACATGGATCTGGTGGAGAAGTATGTGTCGGAGGATGAGTCGGTCAAAGGTATCTGGTGTGTGCCGAAATACTCGAACCCTTCCGGCGTTTCTTATTCGGATGAGACGGTGCGGCGATTTGCAGCCTTAAAGCCTGCAGCGAAAGATTTCCGTATCTACTGGGATAACGCCTATGCGGTGCATCACCTCTATGAGGATAAGCGGGATGAGATCTTAGAGATATTAAGCGAGTGCGAGAAAGCGGGCAACCCCGATATGGTGTTTGAGTTCTGTTCCACCTCAAAGATCACTTTTTCGGGCGCGGGCATGGCGGCGATGGCTTCCTCAGCGGCTAATCTGGCGGACACAAAGAAGACCCTTACCCTGCAGACCATTGGTTATGATAAGGTAAATCAGCTCCGTCACGCCAGATATTTTAAGAATCTGGAGGGAATGCTTGCGCATATGAAAAAGCATGCGAATATCATCCGTCCGAAGTTTGAGGCGGTGCTTGCGGTGTTAGAGAGAGAGCTTGGCGGTCTGGGAATCGGCGAGTGGACAAAGCCCCTCGGCGGCTATTTTATCTCCTTTAACGCGATGGAGGGCTGCGCAAAGGCAATCGTCGCCAAATGTAAGGAGGCGGGCGTTGTGCTGACCGGAGCGGGGGCTACCTACCCCTACGGAAAGGATCCCAAGGATAGCAATATCCGCATCGCGCCCACGTTTCCTACAGCACAAGAGATGGCGCAGGCCACAGATCTGTTCGTGCTGTGCGTGAAGTTAGTCAGCGTGGAGAAACTCTTACAGACGGCATAAATAAAGTTGGTTCAATGGGTTGTGGCAGATATGGTTTCCGTGTAGAATAAAATACGGGAACCATATTTTATTATGTAATATGAAAGGACAAAAATCATGGATAATTACGAGAGACTTGGCAGGGAACTGATTCACAAGGGCGCGATTATAGACTATTATCAGGATACGATCCGCGTGGCTAACGGCAATGTGGTCAAGTGGGACCTGATCGATCACAAGGGCGCAGCGGCAGTGGTGGCGGTAAAGGACGACGGCAGGCTTTTGATGGTCAGACAGTATCGGAATGCGCTGGACCGGGAGACGCTAGAAATTCCGGCAGGGGGCTTAAACGGCAGGGACGAGCCGACTGAGATCGCTGCGGCGAGGGAACTGGAGGAAGAGACGGGCTATGTTGCGGGGAAGCTGGAACTGCTGCTGAGCCTGCGCACGACGGTTGCCTTTTGTAATGAGAAGATCGACGTCTATCTGGCGACCGACCTTAAGAAGGGGAAGCAGCATCTTGACGAGGATGAATTCTTGAATGCCGAGAGCCACGACCTTGACGAGCTGATCCAAATGATCTACGACTGTAAGATCCAGGACGGGAAGACGGTGGCGTCGCTGCTTGCCTACAAGAATAAATTCTGTAGATGACAGAATTTGTTATGTAAACACAACAAGCAACCAAAGAATGATACCAATTCATGGTCTTGTATTGTGCTTGGAAAGCGGAATCCCTATTTAGGAAATTCCTGTCATGCCTCGTCCAAACACGACATATACATGCCATAAGAGAGTGACAAAGGCGGTAGGGCGGTGCGCAAACAGTCCTTTATGCAAAATGGCTATCATATGGCCTATTTGTTTCTGATCGGTCTTTTCATTGGTATTCTGATCGTGAATCTGGGTCATGAGGCTTGGATCGAGAATGGCAGCCTTTTGGGGACGGACATGATGAGCCGTTTAAAGAGCAGCAGACCGGAGGGGGCGGGAATAGTCGCCTATATCCTGCGCCACCGGCTGTCGGCGGTCTGTATGCTGGGCTTGATTTCTACGACCATGATCGGTTTGCCGGTTCTTTGTGCATACATCTGTTATACGGGGCTGGCGGCCGGTTGTCTTTTGTCAGTGGCTGTGATCCGTTACGGGATCAGGGGACTTCTCTTTATGGCGGCGGCTGTCTTTCCGCAGGCACTGCTTCTGATTCCCGCTTATGCGGGGCTATTTCTCTGGGCGGTCAGCCTGAACCGTACGCTCTACGCTTCCCGGACAAATCTGTCCGCGTATGAGCGTTTCAGCAGACGTTTTTATTTGGAAAAATGTGCACAGATGATCGGAATCATGGCAGTTGTCATAATTGGATGCCTGCTTGAAAGTTATGTCAATCCTAATATTCTGCATTTCGTCTTAAAAATTTTTTAAAAAAATTTTTATATGCTGTTTTTCCCAGATATAGTAGACATAAAATCATTTGCGACCGATATGTTGTGCCTTGCCTGAAAAATACCGCAAACGCCCGTAAAATCGGGAAAATTTCCATTTGCTTTTCTGAAAAAATCTGATTATAATGATACTCAGACAGTGTTTTGATTTACATAAAGAGAACGCACAGGGAAGGATTTCCGGGCAGAATGGAAAAAGAGATCAGCGCATTTATCACATATTTACATAATGTGAAGAACACCTCCGGCAATACGGAGATGTCATACAGAAGAGATCTGGAAAAGGTACAGCATTTTATGGAAGACCGGGGTATTAAGGAAACAAAGGCTGTGACAGCGCAGGATCTTTCCGATTATGTAAAATACTTGGAGGAGAATAAGTTTGCGGCGGCAACGGTCTCCCGAAACATTGCGTCCCTGAAAGCATTTTATCATTATCTGCTGCAGGAGGGGATGGTGGAGGAGGATATCACCGATAAGCTGAAGGCCCCGAAGATTGAAAAGAAGGCGCCGGAGATCATGTCTCCCGAAGAGGTGGTGCGCCTTTTGGAGCAGCCGTCAGGCGACAGCCCTAAGGAGATTCGGGACAAGGCGATGTTAGAGCTTCTTTATGCTACGGGCATCCGGGTGACGGAGCTGATCACGCTGACCCTCGCCGACGTAAATATGCAGATGAATTTCATTCTCTGCCGTGACCGCAATAAGGAGAGAATCATTCCCTTTGGCGCGGCGGCTAAGAACGCGATGGCCAGATATTTGAACGGTACCAGAGAGGAAATGTTAGAAAATAAGACATCGGATGTGCTTTTTGCCAACTGCTCCGGACAGCCCATGAGCAGGCAGGGGTTTTGGAAGCTGATCAAGCACTATGCGAAGAAGGCGGATATTCAGGCGGATATCACGCCGCACACGCTCAGGCATTCTTTCGCGGCGCATCTGGTGGAGAACGGCGCGGACCTCAGGAGCGTACAGGAGATGTTAGGACACTCCGATATCTCGACCACGCAGATTTACGCGAACCTGAATCACAATCATATCAGGGAAGTGTACGCGAAGGCACACCCCCGCGGCTGAAGTAAAATCATATTTGTTTATAAGGCATGGGACTGTCGGTCACCGACACCCCGTGCTTTTTTGCGCGCATAAGCAGAGTCAGAAGATATCCAAAGTATGTGCCATGCTTGCATGAGCACATGCATTGGATGTCTTATGACGAGCAACGCGAATGAGAGATGCGGAGCATCTCGAATCTGCTTATGCGGGACGCAAATAGAGTCAGAAGATATCCAAAGTATGTGCCATGCTTGCATACATTCCCAAAATCTATATATCTGCATTCAATATAGATATTTGCTATTATTTTCCCACACAATTATAGTAAATGTAGAAAAAGAAGAAAACTGTTTTTTAATGTACGCATGTTGTTTTCGCTGCGGACAGATGGAAGGAGAGCATTGCAGTGAAGAAGACGGTGATTATCATTATGACGGGGGTCTTACTGGCTGGTTTTACGGGTTGCGGAAGGTATGTGTCAGACGGGGATGAAAGCCGCTTAGCAGACAGGCAAAGCCGATTGGAAAGTACGAGGGATTCTGAGGAAACCGTTGTGTCACTACAGGCAGTTCAGGAAATAGAGAATCTGGAGAAAGGACTTTCAGCCGTCCGGTTTGAAGGGGATGACGGGTTTGAGGCATTCCTTGAAGCAGGTGGGGCAAAGACGGACCGGGAGGTCGTGCAGTTTCTGGCAGGCAGGTTTCTGGCGGGAAATGAAAGAGGAATGACCATGCAGACGCAGGCCTTCGGATGCAGCACCTTTTCCGTGAAAAGTGCGGAAAACGGGTATCTTTTCGGGAGGAACTTTGACTGGAATAGTTGTGATGCGCTTGTCGTTACATCTTATCCTGTGGAAGGATATGCCTCGGTCTCCACGGTGAACCGGGATTTTATCCGTCAGGGAGCCGGTATGGCAGGCGGGCTGCTAAATGATGAAATGCTGACGATCGCGGCGTTGTATGCGCCTTTGGACGGTATGAACGAGAAGGGATTGTGCGTGTCTGTCAATATGATTCAGGACGGGGCGACGATAGCGCAGGATACGGGGAAAACGGCTATCACGACAACCACGGCAATCCGGCTTTTGCTGAATCGGGCAGCCACAGTGGAGGAGGCGCTTGCGCTGCTTAGGCAGTGCGACCTTCATGCGTCCATGGACTATATGGTTCATTTTGCGATTGCGGACAGCACGGGGAACAGCGTGGCGGCAGAGTATATCGACAATGAGATGGTGGTGATAGAGACGCCTGTTTTGACGAACTTTTATCTGGCTAAGGGAGAAAAGCAGGGTATCGGCACAAGTCAGTCCCATGAGCGGTTTGACATCCTGACGGAGATGCTGGCGGGAAAGCAGGCGATGACGCAGGAGGAGGCAAGGGATGCCCTTGACAGCGTCAGCAAGGACAATTTCGGGGAATTTGAATCTACGGAGTGGAGTATTGTATTTGATCAATCGGCACTGACAGCGGTTTACTATCACAGGGAGAATTATAAGAAAGCCTATTATTTTCAGATTACTGTCTAAAAAGAGGAGAGGAAGGGAACGTGATGAGAACAACGATTACCGGAAAGCAATTTGACGAGGAGCGGGCGCTGTATCACTTACAGCACGCAGATGTGACGGACTGCGTGTTTGCAGGTCCGGCTGACGGGGAATCAGCGCTGAAGGAAGCAGAGGATGTGGGGCTTAGAAACTGCCGCTTTTCTCTGCGCTATCCTCTGTGGCATGTAAAGGGATTTACCATGGCGGATTCCGCTATGAACGACAAGACGCGCGCCGCTATTTGGTATGCTGAAAACGGCGTTATCACAGACAGCGTGCTGGGAGGAATCAAGGCGGTGCGGGAGTGCCGGCATATCCGGATGGAACGCTGTCAGATCGAATCGCAGGAGTTTGGATGGAAGTCAAGTGATATCACCATGATTGATACGGATATTATTTCGGAATATTTGTTCATGGACAGCCGGGATGTGAAGCTTAGCGGTGTGAAGATGAAAGGAAAGTATTCGTTCCAGTATATGGAGAATCTGGAAATCGACGACAGCGATCTGGACACAAAGGATGCGTTCTGGCACAGCAAAAACGTTACAGTGAGGGACAGTATCGTAAAGGGTGAGTATCTGGGATGGTTTTCCGAAAATCTGACGCTGATTGACTGTAAGATCATTGGGACGCAGCCTCTTTGCTACTGCAAGAATCTGAAACTCATTAATTGCACGATGGAAGATACGGATTTGTCCTTTGAATACTCGGATGTGGAGGCGGATGTGAGAGGGCATATCCTCTCCGTGAAAAATCCAAGATCCGGCAGGATTGTTGTAGACAGCGTGGGCGAGATTATCCGCGGCGACGCTGTTATGGAATGCACGGGGCTTGTAATACGGCGGGCAGAAACAGAAAAACCAAAAGACATCATACAGCTGCAGGAGCAGAGAGACGCTTTGCTGCAAGGGATTCATAAAAACCGTTCCTGCATCTGTTTTTTGGATGAGGTTCTGGGCAGGATGCGGAAGGAAGGTATGTGATGGTGGAATACGTTTGCATGGGGCTGCCGGAATGAAACGGGGAGAGGCGTTACAACCTGCCGCCGTCGCTTTCCAGATAACTTAAAAACAGTTTTGCGGCCTTGGAAAATACCTGATACTTCTTTGTAAACAGATAGACATCCGAAGTGAGCGTGGGGGAGATGGGGCAGAACTTTAAAGGGTGGCTGCCTTCCGTGTTGATCAGCTCGTCGATACACAGGGCATAGCCGATCCCGGCTTCCACCATAAGCCCTGCATTATAGATTAAGTTATAGGTGCAAACGACATGTGGCTTAACGGACGCATCCGCAAAGTAGGTTTTCATGCGGCCGCTGTTGGAGGTCTGGCTGGGCATGATAAGCGGCAGCCCGGCAAGTTCCGTAAAGGAGATTTCATCTTTTTCGGCAAGGGGAGAATCTTTTCGCATGAGAATGCCCCACGACTCATGGAATGGGAGTTTGCGGTAATCATAGCGGGGGCTGATTTCCGGCTCCAGCAAAAAGCCCATATCCAGCAGTCCTTTGTCCAGCCGTTCGATGATGGCATCGGCATTGCTGCTGAAGAAGTGAAATTGAATATCGGGATATTCTTCCTGTATCGTTCGGATAATCTGCATGATAGAAAAGGTGGAGCGATGTTCGCCGCAGCCGATGTAGACGTCGCCGCTAATATTCTGCTCGTTTTCCCGGAAGGCGCTTTCCGTCTTGTCCATCAGGGAAATGATCTCCTGCGCGCGGCCCCGCAGATAAAGCCCTTCTTCTGTCAGGGTTATCTTTTTCCGGCCGCGGACAAGGAGCTGTTTGCCCAGATTTTCTTCTAAATCCATCATCTGTTTGGACAGCGTAGGCTGGGAAATGTGGAGATATTCGGCGGCTTTTGTAATGCTCTGTTCCTCGGCAACAGCGAGGAAATATTGCAGCAGGCGGGTTTCAATCATAGGGGGCTCCTTTTCACGAATGGTAATTAATATCTATAATATGAAATCTATCTATATTTATTTTATATAGGATTCGGCTATTTTACAAGTATGGCGTAAAGAAAGAAGGGGGTTCAAATGAAAGACGAGATGGCAATCTGTCAGAGGTTAGCGGAGGAAGGCGCTGACCCTGCGCTGCTGGAGCAGTATCGACATTACGGGGAGACGGGCAACGTCAGGGGACAGTACGGGCTGGTCCGCCGTTTCCGCAGGGCAAAGAATGAAGAATTGAAAGAGGAGCGCGAGAAACTGGCATGTCTGGACTATCTGATCGCGCAGTTGGGGTACGACCATTCAAAACAGTAAGCAGTGGTGCATGCGTACTTTGGCGCGGAACAAGTCAGGATGGATGGAAAGATGAGAGAGACGATTCTTGAGGGAAGAGAACTGGTAAAAACATTTGGGGATACACGGGTGCTGCAGGGGATTAATCTGAAGCTTTACGCGGATGATTTTACGGTCATCATGGGTTCGTCGGGCTCCGGTAAATCGACGCTGCTTTCCCTGCTTGGCGGTATGGACCGGCCAAGCGGCGGACAGCTTTTTTATCACGGGAATGTCGATATGGCATGTGCCACGGAAAAGGAGCTCACCGATCTGCGGGCGGGGGCGTTTGGTTTTGTATTCCAGCGGACATATCTGGTCAGCAGTCTGACGCTTGCAGAAAATATACGCATGGCAGGACTGATTGGCAGCTCTCTGCCGGAAGAGAAGATTGCGGAGAAAACGGAGGAGCTGATCCGTAGGATGCGTCTGGAGAAGGCGAAGGACAGACTGCCTGCACAGGTTTCCGGCGGGGAGGCGCAGCGCGCCGCTGTGGCCAGGGCTGTCATCACAAAACCGACGATTCTGTTTGCGGATGAACCCACGGGCGCTTTGAACAAGGCGAACTCCAAAGAGGTGCTGAATCTTCTGAGTGCGCTTCATACAGAGGGACAGACCATTTTGATGGTAACACATGACAGAGAGGCTGCTCTGCGCGGAAACCGCATCTTGTATCTGGAAGATGGCGTCATTGTGGGGGAAATGGAGATTGGTCCCTATCAGGGAAAAGATTCGCAGCGGGAGCAGAAACTTGCAGTCTGGCTGGAAGAAATGGAATGGTGACATCACGTCGGGGTATATTCATGAAAAAATATCAATTGTTATTAAAATCTATATGGAAAAAACAGAGAGGGAGTATCTGCGGGATTTTTTTGCTGGGGGCAGTCCTTTCCCTGTGTCTGTTTTCTTCTCTGACGCTGTATGTCAGCGGGAAACAGTCTGTAAAGGCAGAGATGGAGCGTTTGGGGTTTGGTGATCTTACCATATGGATAAACGGTGCGGGAGAGGAGCTTGCGGAGGAAGTGGGGCGCGTTCCAGATGTGGAACGGGTCGTATGTCAGCCTCTTATTTTTGCCGGCTATGAAGTGAACGGGGCATATTCCGATAATGAAGGTCAGCTGCTTGTCTATGACGGAAGGGTGCCTTACCGGTTTATCACGGAGAAAGGGGAGGAGATATCCGCTCCTGAAATTGCGCGGGGGACCGTTTATATCTCTCCGGCTATGAGGTCTGTCTATAACGTGAAAACAGGGGATACCATTCAGTTTGAACTGTCCCGAAAGAGAGGAATCGTGAGTCTGACTGTGGCGGGGTATTTTATGGACGGTTTTATGGGCAGCTCAATGATTGATATGAAAAGCTTTCTGGTAAGCCTTGAAGAGTATGCCGACATGCAGGATATCATTTTACATGCGGCAAAGGCGGATGTGCTAGGGCGGGAAGGCGCTATGCTGCATATTTTTCAAAGACAGGAAAGTTCTCTTGCACCATTGGATTTTAACAGGTCGATTCAGGAGGGGACGAATGTCTCACTGCATACGGAATTTACCTACAGGCAGGAATCTATCCTGAATTATATGCTGTTGTTGCAAAATATACTTTCGGGCTTTTTGATTGCCTTTTCCATTGTCCTGTTTTTTGTCTGTATCCTTGTGACCGGACATAGTTTGTCGGCAGTGGTGGAACAGGATAAAAGGGATATGGCGGTCCTTAAGACATTGGGGATGCCGGGACCGGAAATCAGGAATGGCTATCTGCTTCTCTATGGGGGCATCATTCTGGCGGGATTGGCCGTTGGGCTGTTATCTGCGGAGAGGATTGCAAATGTGCTGGCAAAAGGACTGGTAACTTCCACGGGAATGCCGGTCTTTGTAAAGCTTCCAGTCCTTCTTAGCCTTGAATTGTTTATCGCCGGTGCCTGTTTGTTTGCGGTTTTTTTAATCCTGCGGACGAGAAAGATACTGGCGGTTGCGCCCATGGAAACCATCCGGGAGACGACGGCGGACAAGCGGGTGCGGACGGTTTTTCGCAAAAGGCAGCTGGAATGGGATATTGCCAGACGAGAGCTAAAATATGGCAGGAAGAATTATATCGCGCTGTTTCTGGTTGCAGTTTTTCTCACCGTTTTTCTGGCGGTGATCGGGCGGATGGGAACGTGGCTTGGGCCGAACGGGGAAGGGCTGATGAATGCTTTCAGCGTGGCGAATCATGACCTTGGAGTGCAGCCTTTTAACCGGGACGTGCCTATGGATGAGATTGAGCGGGTGATAGCATGGTATTCGCCGATTCGGGAAACCTACGAGCTGGCAATGGAAAGTGTGACGGTAAACGGGCAGGCTTACGAGGCGAATGTGCTGAATGATACGGAGTGGTTTCATGTTTTGCAGGGACGTGTTTGCGACGGGGACAGTATCCTGATCACGGATACCGTAGCGGGCGAGCAGCAGCTTTCCATCGGGGACAGCGTGCGGGTGTCGGCAAACGGGCGCAACGGGGAATATCGGGTATCCGGGATTTACCGGTGTGCAAACGGCATGGGAAGCAATATCGGCATGAGTATAGAGGGGTATTCCAAAATCGGGGATATTACCGGTTATATCTGGTGCCATCACTATATTCTGGAAGATGGAACTATGCGGGATTTTGCCATGCGCTACCTGCAGGAGCATTACCGCGGGATCGATGTACATACCAATAGCTGGTCAGGGCTGGAGGGTATTGTTTTTCTGATGCACGCACTGATCGCGGTAATCTATCTGATCGCGGCGGTATTTATTCTGGTGTCGGTGGCCCTCATTTCCGGGAAACTGCTGCAGGCGGAGACGGGAAATATGGCTGTCTACAAAAGTATGGGATTATCCACGGAGAGGCTCAGGAGGTCTTTTGCGCTGCGCTTTCTGGCGGTGGCAGCGGCGGGTACGGCAGCAGGGATTTTACTCTCCGTCGCGTTGGCGGATGAGATCATAGGAAAGCTGTTCCGGTCGTTCGGGATTGGAGATTTTAACGCCGGGTTCGGCGTGATGGGAACCTTTTTGCCGTTTGTGGTCATACCGGGTTTATTCTTTCTTTTTGCATGGGCTTTTTCTGCAAAACTGGGGCAGGTGGGCATAGTAACTTTGATATCGGAGAATGCGGATTAAGTAATTTAAAATAATAACAATTAAAGGAGACGATGTACATGAAGAAAAACAAATGGAAGATTTTGACAGTATTGACTGCTTTGGGATTATTGGTATTTTCCGGCTGCGGCACGCGTGCGGAAGATCCGGGAGAACCACCCGCGGAGGTGATAAACGGAAAAAGTGCTGATGCGGGAGATAACGAGGCGTCGATTGAAGGCAGCAAAGCCGGGGCGGAAACAGGTGGCGGCGTTGCAGAGGGTGAGATTCTTTCGGACGCCGTTTCGGTCCGTATCGGCAGGGACGGTACGGCGGAATGGAACGTAACTATGTATCATAACGATGCGGCTTTGACGATGCTGGATTATCTTTCGGATTCCGCGCTGTTGTTTCCGACGTATACCTATGAGGAGGAGGACGGTTTTGTAGCGCAGGGCATCCGGGGAACTTATACCAGAGACGACGAGCAGATCATAGCGGATGTAAAGACAGGCGATTTATATTTATTTGGGGACGGGCAGCTTCGTTTCTATTTCAAAGATGTAGAAGGAGCGGATATCACTGCCACGCCCGTAGGATATTTTACAGATACGGAAGGGTTGACAGATGCCGTGCAAGAGGCATACACTTCAAATAGCGATGATACTTGGGGCGTAGACGTCTATTTTTGGATTACGAAGACGTTGCAGTGAAAGAAAGGCGCAAAGCCGCGGGAGCGTTATCAGCCTGCAGCCAAATTGGGAAAGGAATATTAGAAAAATGGAACAAGCAAGAGGAAAAAGGACATCAAGGCAGGCGCCGGATCAGATCACGGACAAGGCGTATCAGTTTCCGGCATTTGCCAACGGGGAAGTCCTGCCCAGAAAAAGGAGGGGCCGGCTGCCGGCTATGGGATGGAACAGTTGGAATGCCTTTGGCAGTGGGAACACGCAGGAACTGACCAAGAGGATGGCGGACGCTATGATAGAGCTGGAGCTTGATCAGGCAGGCTATCAATATCTTGTGCTGGACGACGGCTGCTACAGAACGGAGCGGGTGGAGGAGAGACTTTCCAACGAGGTGCAGAAATTTCCGGACGGCTTTCGGGCGCTGGCCGATTATATTCACGAGAAAGGCCTAAAGTTTGGCATGTACAATGATATCGGCACGAATCTCTGCGCAGGCGCCGCGGTCGGCACCTGCGGCTATGAAGATCTGGATGCCGCAAGTTACGCGGACTGGGATATTGATTTTATCAAGGTGGATAACTGTTATTACCTGTGGGACAATGCCACTTTTTCCGATGCCGCCAACGCGCGGTATGTTTATGCGCCCAATATCAGGGGGATTCGGATAAGCGGAAACGGCATAGAGCAGAGCTATCAGGCGGATGGAGACGGTATTTTTAGAGGAGAGGGTGCCTTTTTGCACAGAAACGGCTATGCGACAAACATAGGGACATTTGACGGGACCAATACCGGAGTTACGCCTGTGGGAGAGCGCAGCGGTGAACTGGCCTTCTGCATCAGCGTACCAAATAACGGGTGTTATGATATCTCCGTGGAGTACGCCACAGGAAGGGAGGCAGGCGTGGGCGAATGGCTGCAGCTTGCGGTAGGAGAGCCTGCCTGCGAGGTTAGGTATTACGACGGTCTCCTTGCGCAGACGGCGGGTGCGGAAGATTTTATATGGTCGCAGCCGATTCCAGTGCAGTTGAAAAAAGGGGAAAATACGGTGCGCCTGATGAACCACAGGAGACAGGAGAATGTGCTTAATTCATATGCAGCGTTATGGGAAGGTTTAAATAAGGCTAAGCCTGAGCATACTATTTGTTTTTCTATCTGCGAATGGGGAAAGACACAGCCGCAGAATTGGGGATATAAGGTCGGCGATTCGTGGCGCATATTAAACGACATTACCTTTCAGGTCGGTTCGGACGGCAATCCGGGCAGGGCGGAGTGGGAGTCTTCCGGGACGGCGAGCATCACCTCACAGTATAACAAGGCGGTGGTGATGGATGAATTTGCAGGGCTTGACAGGGGATGGAACGATCCGGATATGCTGGTGATCGGTATGGAGGGCATCACGACGGTGATGTGCAGGACGCATATGACCATGTGGTGTATGATGAACGCCCCGCTTATGCTGGGCATGGATTTGCGGCGGCTGAAAAAGGGGGATGAGATCTGGCGGATCATAGCAAATAGGGAGGTCATTGCGCTCAATCAGGATCCTTTGGGCGTACAGGCCAAAAGAATCTGGTGTTCCCTTGAGAAAGAGCAGCCGGACACAACGTATATTACGGATAATAACCGGGTGGATATCCTTGCCAAGCCGTTGGCGGACGGAGCGGTTGCGATTTGCTTTATCAATTTGAGTACAAAGTGTTATGAGAAAGAAGTTTCAATCCGCGTGGAGGATATCGATCGTTATATTGGTCCTAAGATGGCGGACAGGGAGCGCTTTGTGCGGGCATCCGCGTATCAGGTTGCCGATTTGTGGACGGGCAGGCAGGAGAAAAATGCCGACGGATGCTTTGTCGTTGAAAATCTGGAAGCCTGCGACTGTGTGATCTGGCGGATCACGCCGGTTTAGGGGCCGGAAGCGCATGAATGAATATCTTACGGTGGAACAGTTTGTCAGGATGCTGCATCATAGCGCGGATATTGTCGGAGTCGGGACAGACAAAGGCGGCAGTGAGATTTCGCAAAAGCCGCAGGAGTTGATAACGCGCAAGACTGCCGCGGCAGTCATTCATCAGGCGCTGCTCCTTGCGGGGGAAGCGGACGAGGCGTGCATAGAAGCGGCGGTACAGTTAAAGGATATCTACGCTTGTAAGGTCTGTGTCAATCATATTGCACAGGTTTACAGCAAAGGGATCATGACAGAGTGGGCGGACGGTCTTTTTGGTGTCGATGAGAAAATAACCCGCGGGGAAGCAGAAGTAATCATTCGAAAAGTGATAGATAAAAAGCTGCGGGATAGGCCAAAGCCGCCTGTGTCCGGCGGGTGGAAGACGATCCTGTGGCAGGATGCGGAGCGGATGTTACAAGAGGACAGGAAGATCCTGCCGGTGGATGTTCGCAGCAAGGAAGAGTATGCGCAGGGGCACCGGAAAGGGAGCGTGAATGTCCCGCTGCAGACCTTGTTCCTAAATCCCTGCGGTATCTGTGCCGACAGGGCAGCCGTTCTCTTTTTGTACTGCGAGAGAGGATATAAAAGCAGGATTGCGGCGTCACTGCTTACAAAGGCCGGGTATGAAAATGTGTATGTGGTTTTGCAGTAGACAGACGAAGCGGGGGAGATTGGAGCAGGCAAGGATCAAACACCGTGAAATCGAGTGCCGTTTCGGACAAGAACCGGGCAAGGTGAAATCCCGTTTTTACAGATAATGGTACTTTTTGCGCTTCGCAAACAGGAAACCCGCGGAGAGTAAAAAGGCGAATATTTCCGCGACCGTAACGGCCAGCCAGATGCCGTCTACGTCGAAGATGAGCGGTAGGATCAGTACGGCCGCAGTCTGGAAGAGCAGCGTGCGCAGAAAGGAGATCGCCGCTGAGATCGCTCCGTTGTTAAGGGCGGTAAAGAAGGACGAAGCGAAGATATTGAATCCGGATAACAGGAAGGCAAAGGAAAACAGCCGGAAGGCATGGCAGGTCAGCGCAAACAGCTCCGCGTCGTAGCCGACAAAGATCTGCGAGAGCGGGGCGGCCAGCAGAAAGGCGGCAGCAGTTAAAATAACACTTGTTATAGTCATCAGCAGCACGCTCTTTTTCAGCATACTTTTTAACTCGCTGTCATTCCCGGCGCCGTAATGATAACTGATGATGGGTGAAACGCCGATGGAATAGCCGATGTAGATGGCGATAAAGATGAACTGCACATACATCAGCACGCCGTACGCCGACACCCCGTTTTCGCCCACATATTTTAAAAGCTGGAAGTTATAGATCATACTGACAATCGAGGAGGAAATGTTGTTCATCAGTTCGGATGAGCCGTTGGCGCAGGCCTGCACGATTGGTTTTAGTTCCATTTTTGTGCGTGTAAGCTGCAAAAGGCTGGTATTGGGACGGAGAAAATAGAAGAGGGGCAGCAGGCCGCCAACACATTGACTAAAGCCCGTGGCAAGGGCCGCTCCGGCCACGCCCCAGCGAAACACCCCCACAAAAAGAGCGTCCAGTATCATATTGGTCACACCTGCGCCTACGATCGCTGCCAGACCGAGTTTCGGCCGCTCCGCTGCGATCAGGAAGCTCTGAAAGACATTTTGCAGCATGAATGCCGCAGTAAAGCAGAGTACGACCCGCCCATAAAGCACGCAGTCGTCCATCATTTCCGGCGTTGCGCCAAGAAGTTCGGCCACGGGGCGCGTAAAAAGGACGCCCAGCACAGTCAGGAGAATGCCGAGGAGCAGCGTCAGCCAGACCATCATCGAAAAGTAGCGGTTTGCCTTTTCTTTATCGCCCGTGCCAAGGACCAGAGAAACCAAAGCAGTGCCGCCCGTGCCGATCATAAAGCCCATGCCGCCGAGGACCATCACGAAGGGAAAGATGAGATTGACGGACGCAAAGGCGGTCTTTCCCGCAAAATTGGAGACAAAATAGCCGTCCACCACGGTGTAGATGGAGGTAAATACCATCATAACGATGGTGGGAAAGGTAAAGCGCAGCAGTTTTTGATAGGTAAAGTGGTCGGATAACTGAATGGTTGTTTTCATATTTTATGGAGCCTATTTGTTTGCTATTCTGGATTATGGTTACATGTTTACTATATTACCCTCTACTCTGTGCGGAAGTCAAGCGGAATCATAAAAGTCAATTTGTATCCGATAGATGTTAATAGACTTTGCATTTTGCTTATGGTATACTGGATTTAGCAAAATAACCGTTGATCATAATTTGGAGGTGAGAGTATGCCCAGAAATGGAGAAAATTATGAAACTAAAAATCGCTTTATTACAGATCGCCCCTTGCGGGACGCTTGCGGAAAATCTGGAAAAGGGAATCTCTTATTGCAGGAAAGCCAAAGAAAACGGCGCGGATATCGCTCTCTTTCCTGAAATGTGGAGCAATGGGTATCGCATTTATGACAGACCTGTCGAAGAATGGAAGGCGGAAGCGATTCGCGCGGACAGCGACTTTGTCAAAGCCTTCGGCAGTCTGGCGAAAGAACTTAACATGGCGGTCGGGATCACGCTGTTAGAACAGTACGGGGAGGCGCCCCGCAATTCTCTGGTCCTTTTTGACAGGTTCGGCGAGCGGAAATTCGTATACGCAAAAGTGCATACCTGCGACTTTGATGTGGAACGAAATCTGACGCCGGGAGAGGACTTTTATGTCACGAACCTTGATACGGCGTGCGGAGAAGTAAAGGTCGGCGCTATGATCTGCTTTGACAGGGAATTTCCCGAAAGCGCAAGGATTTTAATGCTAAAAGGCGCGGAACTGATCCTTGTCCCCAATGCCTGTCCGATGGAGATAAACCGGCTTTCCCAGCTGCGCGCCAGAGCTTATGAAAACATGACGGCGATCGCTACCTGTAATTATCCGGAAACCGTGCCGGACTGCAACGGCGGATCGAGTGTCTTTGACGGCGTGGCCTATCTGCCTGCACTGCCCGGTTCCAGAGATACCTGCATTTTGCAGGCAGACGGAAAAGAGGGACTGTATCTGGCGGAACTGGATTTAGGACAGCTTCGCGATTATCGCCAAAGTGAAGTACACGGAAATGCGTTCCGGCATCCAAAGAAGTACGGGCTTTTGACGGAAACGGAGATTCGGGAGCCGTTTGTGAGAGATACCTATCGGGAATAACAAAAAATATTACTCATATTCCGCAATATCATAAATCAGCCGCTCCGAAGCTTCCCACCCAAGGCAGGGGTCGGTGATGGACTTGCCGTAAATGCCTTCTCCGATCTTCTGGCAGCCTTCTTCGATATAGCTCTCGATCATCACGCCCTTGACCATACGGTAAATGTCACTGTTTAGCCGTCTGCTGTGCATGACTTCTTTGACGATGCGGATCTGCTGCTCGAATTTTTTGTCCGAATTATTATGGTTGGCGTCGATGACGCAGGCCGGATTGACCAGATCGTAGTCCTGATACAGCATAAAGAGGGTATTTAAGTCTTCGTAGTGGTAGTTTGGAAGGCTGCGGCCGTGCTTGTTGACGGAGCCGCGCAGTACTGCGTGCGCCAGCGGATTGCCGCCCGTGCTGACCTCATACCCCCTGTAGATGAACTCGTGGGGGTGCTGCGCCGCGTAGATGGAGTTTAACATCACGGAGAGGGTGCCGCTGGTGGGGTTCTTCATGCCGGCAGGCACGTCGAAACCACTGACGGTCATGCGGTGCTGCTGGTCTTCCACGGAGCGCGCGCCGATGGCCACATAGGAGAGGATGTCCTCTACATAGCCCCAGTTGTCGGGATAGAGCATTTCGTCGGCTGCGGTCAGTCCCGTCTCTTCGATGGCACGGATGTGCATTTTGCGCATAGCGATCAGGCCGCTTGTAAAATCGGTCTTTTTTTCCGGATCGGGCTGGCTGACGATGCCCTTATAGCCCTCGCCCGTGGTGCGGGGCTTGTTTGTGTAGATGCGGGGGATCAGGATCAGCTTGTCCTTTACCTTCTCGTTGACTTTTGCTAATCGGTTTACATAATCACAGACCGCTTCCTCATTGTCCGCGGAGCAGGGGCCGATGATGACGATAAACTTCTTGCTTTTTCCGGTGATGACGTCGCGAATCTCAATATCTCTTTCCCGTTTCAATTCCACTAGATGCGCGGGCATCGGAAACTGCTCGCGGATCTCGTCGGGGGTCGGTAATTTGGCTACATATTGAAATGACATGGCAAACTCCGTTCCGGAGCATTCATGCGGCGGAGTGACGCCGCGAAACTCCTTTGTGTGCTTGGCGGCCCTCACGAAAGAGGGCACATTTTGATACCCGAATCATTATAGTATATTGCGGGGAGAATCGCAAGTATAAGTGCATAAAGCGTATCCAATGCGCAAGGTTGAGAGTAATCTGTGCGCGGATGTTAAGTTGAATACGGTTTACCGCCTGTGCGTCTTGTGTGAAATATGGAGCGCCGATATGGTGCACAGGGAGGTCTGCAGCATCTGGCTGGCGAGGATGCCCCACAGATAGCCCTTAATCCCGTAGACGGGGATGGCGATAAAAACGAAGAGCAGGCGCAGCAGAAGGCTTACCACGCTGAAAAGAAAAGTCTGGATCGTCTTTCCGAGACCGTTTAGAATGCTGTTTAGGGTGCTGGCAATGTACATAAAAGGACAGATAAAGCTGAGGGTGAGAATGAAGCTGCCTGCAAGTTCCGAGTGAAAGAGCAGGCGGCCCGCAGGTCTGCCGCAGATCAAAAACATAGCGGTACAGCCAAAACCGAGGAGCAGACAGCAGCGGATCGAGGTCATGATCGCCCGTCTAACAGCCGCATGATCGCCGGAAGCGTCCGCTTCGGAGACGATAGGTAAAAGCAGCACAGAAATCGAGTTCGTGATGGCGGAGGGAAAGAGGATGAGCGGCAGGCTCATACCGGTGAGTACGCCGTAGACGCTTAGGGCGTCGGCGTTAGTCAGCCCGTATGCCATCAGGCGGTTAGGGATGTAGATTGCTTCCACGCTCTGTAAGAGATTAAGTACCAGTCTGTTGGCGGACAGGGGAACGGCCAGCCGTAAGAGCTGTCCGCAGATGCGGCGATAAACGCCGATTACGGAAGAGAAGGGGTGTGCCTTGTGTTGCGGGCGGAAAAACAGGGAGTGTTTCTGCTCCGGCAAAAAGGCAGATGAGTCCCGTACCACGGTGTGCGTGCGGGCAGGGAACACCTGATGCGCGCGGGCTAAGATCGCCACCACCGAAACGATCATGGAAGCGCTTTCGCCGATCACGAGGCCCACCACGGCGAAGCTGATGGTCGGCGTAAGGCCGTGTTTTTTACAGATAAAATAGATCAGGTAGACGCTTCCCACCCGGCAGACCTGTTCCGAAAGCTGGGAAAAGGCGGGGATGGCGGTCTTGCGGATACCGTAGAAGTAGCCGTTGATACAGGAGTGGACGGTGGCCATGGGGATGGAGAGGGCGATGATGCGAAGCAGTGGAGCTGTCCGCTCCTCCATCAGGAAAACGCGGGCAATGTGATCCGCTCCCAGATAGATATAGAAGGTGCAGGCGAAGGAGAGCGCCATTGCCAAAACGAAGCCTGCCCAGAGCGTGCGGAAGGAGCTTTTATAATCGCGGGTGCTTGTTTCACTGGCTACATATTTTGAAATGGCGGTCTGAATGCCGGACACGGTAAGGGAGAAGGAAAGGGCCAGCACGGGGGAAATGAGCTGATAAATGCCCATGCCTTCCGCACCAAATACATTGGAGAGGAAAATGCGGTAAAAAAAGCCGATGAAACGGCTCACTAATCCGGTTAGAGTCAGAATAACGGTTCCGGTCACCAGAGGATGAGATAACTTTTTGAATGTCATAAAACACCAACTCAGTATGGGATATGTCTATGTTTATGCAAAGAGGGCGGAGAATAGAAGAGAAGAGCTGTATCCGGATGGCTAATATTGGGGCATTACAGCGGAACAGATTAACGATGAATGGCAAAATAGCATCAAGCGGGATAAGGGTTGACACGGATATTTCTATATAGTACTATTTTGTAAAGCAAAATCAGTGTTTGGAATGCAGGGAATCCGCAGTAAACGACACAGGAATGGGGACGATCATGGAATCACAGGCGGGCTTTTTGATCACGCAGATTAAGCAGATCGGCGGCAGGGTATTTGATAAGATCCTGCAAAAAGAGAATATCAACGAATTTAACGGCGCACAGGGAAAGATTCTCTACGTTCTCTGGCAGCAGGACCATATTTCCATCATAGAGCTGTCCAGACAGACGGGGCTTGCCAATACGACGCTCACCAGTATGCTGGACAGGATGGAGGCGGCGGGATTATTACAGCGTCTGCCCGATCCGCAGGATAGGCGTAAAAACCTGATCGCTCTGACGGAAAAGGCGGCGTGCCTGAAAGAGAGCTACGACAAGGTTTCCGTAGAAATGAACGAGGTCTATTTCAAAGATTTCAGCAGGGAGGAGATCGCCGCGTTCGAGGGGTATCTGCGCAGGGTGCTCACGAATGTGAAGGAAGAATTATGATGATGGCGAAAAAAGCAGTGGTGGGCATGTCCGGAGGCGTGGACTCTTCCGTGGCAGCCCTTTTATTAAAAAAGCAGGGTTATGACGTCGTGGGAGTCACTATGCAGATCTGGCAGGAGGAGGCGCCTGCGGCGGCGGGGGAGCAGGGCGGCTGCTGCGGCTTAAGTGCCGTGGAGGATGCCAGACAGGTGGCGGAAGCGCTGGATATTCCCCACTATGTGATGAATTTCAGACGGGAATTTCGTGAACATGTCATGGATTATTTCGTGGCTGAGTATCTGGCGGGCAGGACGCCAAACCCCTGTATCGCCTGTAACCGCTATGTGAAGTGGGAGGCGATGCTGCACAGGAGTCTGGAGATCGGTGCGGATTATATTGCCACGGGGCATTACGCAAATATTGTCAGACTGGAAAACGGAAGATATGCGATTCAAAATGCCATGACGGCAAAAAAGGACCAGACCTATGCCCTCTACAGCCTGACACAGGAACAGCTTGCCCGTACGCTGCTGCCTGTCGGAGCGTATGCGAAGGAAGAAATCCGGCAAATGGCAGAAGAAGCGGGACTTCCCGTGGCGCACAAGCCGGACAGTCAGGAGATCTGTTTCATCCCCGACAACGATTACGCCGCCTTTATCGACAGGGAGGTGGGGGAGCGCGTGCCAAAGCCGGGAAATTTCGTGACGAAGGACGGGGAAGTGTTGGGCAGGCACCTTGGCATCACCCACTACACGGTGGGGCAGCGCAAAGGCCTGAATCTGGCTATGGGCAGACCCGTATTTGTGACGAAGATCAGACCTGAAACGGACGAGGTGGTGATCGGCGAAGGGGATGAGGTGTTTGGGGACACCCTGTACTGCGGCCGCATCAACTATATGGGGATGGCGGACTTAAAGGAGCCAAGAGAAGTGACGGCAAAGATACGCTACAACCACGCCGGGGAGGCCTGCGTAATCGAAAAAGCGGGGGAAGACAAGATAAAATGTACCTTTAAAAAGCCCGTCCGGGCGATCACGCCGGGACAGGCTGTGGTGTTCTATGAAGGGGATTATGTATTGGGCGGCGGTGTTATTATGTAAACCGGAATCAACTTCGCTGCGCAGGATAAGCAATCGATTAAGCGGGCGCGCCGGCGTTCGCTTTTTTCAACCATTAGGAAAGTGCGACAGTGTAAATCATTTAGGGAGAATGCGAAGCATTCTCTTAATCGTCGCTGCCGAGCGACGATTTTTTCATGGCCTGTTTGTTCTCGTACATCTTGCCGTCCGCGATATGATAGATTTTTTCAATGTTATACTCCTTTGGGCTGCAGGAGGCATAGCCGAAGGCGATTGACAAATTTAAATCGGGTATTTCTTCGTTCTTTTTCCGGACATTGTTCTGAAACTCTCCTATTAGGGCAGAGATTTCTTCAAAATCGTCAGTTTCAATAATGGCGATAAACTCGTCGCCGCCCATCCGCGCGACGATGCCGTGCGATTCAAACGCGTTGGCGATCACGACAGCGGCGCTTTTGATGAGGATGTCGCCCTGCGCGTGACCGAGGGTATCGTTGGTGACCTTTAAATTATTAAGGTCAAAGCAGATGACCGTATAGTTCGGATTTTCCATTTCCTTGATGCGGGTCATGTATTCCATACAATAACGGCGGTTATGGATCTGCGTCAGCTCGTCCGTATAAGCGCTTTTGATCAGAAAATTCCGCTCGGTCTCCTGCATCATTTTTTGTGTCATGTCGATATAGAAAGAAATCAGCAGCATGGTGATAAAAATAACCAACCCCACGCAGGCGATCCCCTTTGTGGAGGAGATGGCGATGCCCAGATAGCGGTTAAAGGAATAAAAGACCAGATCATAACCCACGCAGGCTGAGAGTACCAGCATACCGATCAGGAACAGCCGGTGGACGATCTGGCGGCTGATGCGCAGGTTCCAAAACTCGACGATGATCGCAAAGACCAGATGGCACAGGATCAATACCTGCATATATTTGAGTGTGGCCGCACAGTGTAGCAGATCCACGGCGTGAAGCCCCAGAAAAAGCGAGGTGGCAAAAATCTGTCCCACGAGGAGGCAACGGTAGATCCTATTCATAAAGGGGCGGTTTAAGGCCCGCACATCCTCGCGTAGATAGAAGATCAACGGGACGGGCGCCAGATACAGCGTCAGATATTCCAACAGGCAGCTTGTATAGAGCGGCATGGAAAAAATCAGCAGTACATTATAGTAGCAAAGCGTCCACAGTCCGATGCAGACGGAGAACAGGGAGATACATAAAATGCGCGAATATTTTCCGGAGATGAGCAGCGCAAAGACCGTGATGCAGCAGACGACAAGGCCGAAAATCGTCAGAAAACAGCCGATGAACAGCGGCACCCTGTGTTCCGTCAGCATGGAGCGGTAAAAGTTTTTCCATTTGTAGATGCGGATCGGTTCAAAGCTCGAAAAGGCATTGTCCTCACTTACGGCAAACTGAAGAGTCAGCGTCTTAGAAGCGTATTCACTGGGAAACTCGATGGGCTGATAGCCGCTGCCGACAGTTTTATTTGCGGCCATGCGGTCCCAGCCGTATTCATAGATTTGTTCCCCGTCCAGAAATACCTTAACGGCGGTCTGATTGATTTGCAGGATAAGCGCCTGTCCCGAACAGTCCATGTCAGCCGGGAAGGTTCTTTGCATGGTAATGATGTCGCCCTTGTCCACCGGTTCGAAGCGGAAGGTGTCCAGTGAAATATTCTGCCAGCTTTGGTCATTGATGGTGATATCCCAGCCGTCGTTTAAGGGAATAAACTTCGCGATTTTAGCATAGTCACGGGCAAGCAGCCCATCGATAAAGCGCAGGGTGAGAACTATGCTAAGCAGCGCATAGATGATGAACAGAACCTTCAAGACAGTCTTGCGGGTCGGTTTTTTCTTTTCTTTCATAGTTTGATATCCCTCATAGAAAACTTGTCCCAAAATGACAGGCGGCCCTATAGCTTATGGAAAGAAGGGCGTCTCTTTTCGTAGGTGGCATAGTAGCGAAATCCGCATTCTTTCAGGATTTCGGTGGCCCGGTCAAAGGCGTAAGCAATCAGTCTCGTTTCATGGGCGTCGCTTCCCGTGGTGACGATCTCCCCGCCAAGCTCCCTGTAACGTCTGAGGATGCCGGCACAGGGGTTGGGTTCCCGCATTCCCTTTGGCAGGGCGCCGGTATTGATCTCGATGCCCTTTTCCATGTCGATCAGTTTCTTTAAGATTTCGTCCAATATGTCCCGATAGTTCTCATAAGAGTAGCCCTGATCCTTTGTGGGGCCGTAGCGCACCACATAGTCCAGATGCCCGTAGACGTCAAAATTGCTGTAAACCTTCAAATTCTCCAAAATAGACTCGAAATATTCCAGATAAGCCTCTTCCTGGGAACGTCCCTCATAAAAAGCGGGATAATAGGGGTCTTTTCCATGACACAGATGGGAGGAGCCGATGATGAAGTCGTAGTCGTGCTCTTTGGCAAAGGCGGCATTCCTCATGGAAAGATGGGGCTGTAAGCCCAGCTCTACGCCGAAAAACAGTGAGATTTTATCTGCATATTTCTCACGGAGCTTCAAGAAATCATAGAGGTAGGCGTCGGGATTTACCTCCCAAAATCCGGGCGGATGACTGCTTTCCGTTACGACATAGTCGAAATCGTTGTGTTCCGTAAAACACATATGTGTCAGTCCAAGTTCGATGCCCTTTAAGATCATTTCTTCCATGGGCGTGTCGGAATCCCCTGAAAAAGAGCTATGTAAGTGAAAATCTGCTGTGATCGGCATGAGAAACTCCTTTCGTCTATATCAAGTATAGTGGATGTGAGGTAAAAACGCAATTATTTTTCACAGTATCCCGTGTGATACTTTTACGCTTCGCGTGTCTCATTTGTTTTTGACGGCGATTCTTTGGCGGTGTATAATGGAGAGAGTCAAAAAGGGAGGGGTATTATGGCGATCATCGGCATCGATCTGGGAACGACGAACAGTCTGGCCTGTGTCTGTCGGGAGGGAAAGGCGGTTTTAATTCCCAATTCTTTAGGGGAAAATCTGACGCCCAGCGCGGTCAGTATAGGCGAAAACGGGGAAATCTGCGTGGGCGCTGTGGCGAAAGAGCGGCTGATCTCCCATCCGGAGGCGTCGGCAGCTTCCTTCAAGCGCTATATGGGGACGAATCATACGTTTACACTGGCAGGAAATTCTTTCACGCCGCAGGAACTGTCTTCCTTCGTCCTGCGCCAGCTTAAGGAGGACGCGGAGCGCTTCCTTGGGGAAGAGGTGACGGAGGCGGTGATCAGCGTTCCGGCCTACTTTAACGATAACCAGAGATATGCCACCAAAGAGGCTGGCAGGCTGGCAGGCATCCATGTGGAGCGGCTGGTCAATGAACCGTCCGCGGCCGCCCTTGCGGCCAGCCGCATCAGCGGGGAGGAGGAGGGCTCTTATCTGGTTTTTGACTTTGGCGGCGGGACCCTAGACGTGTCGGTGGTCGATTATTTTGACAACGTGATCGAGATCGTTGCCGTCAGCGGGGATAACCGGCTGGGCGGGGATGATTTTGACGAGATCATAGCCCGCAGTTTCTGTGTGCATCACCAGATGGATTACGACAGTCTGGATCATCAGAAAAGGGCGGCCCTTCTGCGGCTTTCCGAGAAGTGTAAGCGGGAACTGTCCGGACAGGATGAGACGACGCTTGTATGGGAGACGGAAGAAAAGAGCATGCCCCTGAATAATCTTGTGTTGGCAGGCCTTGGGCAGAGCTTGTTTGACCGAATCAGTCAAGTGATTGAAAAGGCGCTTAAGGACAGCGACCGTTCGCTTGACGAGATCGACGAGATCATCCTTGTGGGCGGCTCTTCTAAAATGCCGGTAATCGCCCTCTGGCTGCAGACGCAGCTTAAGCGCAAACCGTGTATGGTCGCCTCGCCGGATGAGGTGGTAGCCATGGGCGTGGGCATCTATGCAGGCATCAAGGAGCGCAGGCAGGACATCAAGGATCTGGTACTGACGGATATCTGTCCCTTTTCGCTTGGCACCAGTGTGGTGAATTACGCGGACAGCGAAAATCCGATCATGTCCACCGTGATCGAGAGAAACAGCGTACTTCCTTGTTCCAGAACGAGATTTTATACCAATTCTTATGACAATCAAAGCCAAATTGAAATCGGGATCTATCAGGGAGAGTCCTATTATAGTAAGGATAATCTGGAACTGGGTAAGATCGAGATGGAGATCATGCCGGGGAAAGAGGGGGAGGCCTGTCTGGAAGTAAGTTTTACCTATGATATCAACGGCATTTTAGAAGTCGAGGTGACGGATGTCAGGATGAAGCGGATGAAGAGAAAAGTGCTGACCAGCGAAAACCTGCGGATGTCGGAGGAAGAAGTGGAACGCCGTCTGCAGGAGCTTCGGGCATATAAGCTGATGCCCTATGGCGGGATCCGGACCAAAATCGTGATGGCAAGAGGAGAGAGACTCTTTGCCCAGCTCCTCGGCGCTAGAAGACAGCAGGTCTCGATCGCGATGCAGCAGATCGAGCGGGTGATCATGAGCCGTAACGATCGGGAGATCCATCAGGCGTTAAAACAGGCGACAGAGCTTTTTGACAGGTTGGAGGAATCCTAGGGTCAAAGGATAAGGGGATTCGGATTAGGAAGAAGAATGGATATCTGGAAAATGCTGGGCATAGAGCCCACCACCGATAAAAGGGCGATCAGAAGAGCCTATGCGGCGAGGACGAAAGAGATTCATCCGGAGGAGAAGCCGGAGGAGTTTAAGCAGCTGCACAAGGCTTATCAGATGGCGCTCGGCTATGCGGATTATGTCAGACAGGTCGAACAGTCCGGCGGCAGCGTGACTTCCTTTTACAGGACGGATACAGTCGTGACAAAAGCCGCAGATGCTGATGAAACCGCAGAGCAGGGCGCGAGGGAAGAAGCCGCGGATACAGCAGAGGAAGCAGAAGCGGCGCGAAACGGGGAAGCCGATGCCGCAGGCGGGAGCAGCGTGGAGACAGAGGCAGCGTACGTCGGGGAAACGGCCGGCGAGGCGGAACTCCTTACCTTCTTCGGGGAGCAGCAAAAGCGGCAGCAGCAGCGCGTTGAGGATTTTGTGAAGTATTGGAATGAGATGAAAAGCCCCTATGACGATCCGCAGATGCTCGATTGGTGGAAGGCGTATCTGACTTCGGAAGCATTTCAGGACATCCGCTATCATCCGCAGGTGCTTTCCCTGCTCGCGGACAAAATTGACGATAAATTTTTTTACGGCATTAACGACATCAAAATACTGTTCTGGGATGCCTATGGCTTTCAAGGGGATGGGAAAACAGCATATCTCGACTATGGAGAAGATGAACTGCGGCTGTACAGAAGCTTGTATCCGGCGTATGAAAAGCGGCGGCGGGCGGCGGAAAATGAACGGAAAGGGATCAAGCGGCATAAAATCACACGCGTTATGTTAGGAGCTGCCGCAGCGGCTGTCCTTGTGGCTGTTCTTCTTTCTTTTGTCAGTACATACAGGCAAAAGCAGCAGGAAAAAGGATTTTTGATCGATTATATGGCGCAGCAATACCCGGAGACGACCTTTTCCGAACCGGAGTTTCTGGGGAAGGACGACTTTGACGGCGGAAACGTTTATACCATGCGTTCGTCCGTCCATCCGGACCTGTCTGTCACGGCGGTGGTGTACTATAAATATGTGGAGGGCACAAAAACCCGTAAGGTGTCAGAGGATTATGACCGGCTGCTGTTTGAATATTACGCGGCGCAGTACGGTCTTGCGTCCGATTGGGCGGACGGGTACAATGTGATCCTCTATACGGATATCGGGGAAATTGACGAGGTCTGTGCAAAAGCGGAAAAGATGTTTCGCGAGCAGGAGGAACTGCGGGTGGTATCGGAAACAGCTTTTTATACAAAACAGGTGTTATTTCCGGGCGTTCTGTTTGTAGGCGGTCTGCCGAATGTTTCATTTGCGGATGCGCAGATCTATGATCTCCATAAGATGAATGCGGCGGAGGCTGCCAAGGAGATCCGGAAAGCTTACATGATCTATATGTTCCAGTATGAAGCATGGAACATCAACACTGCGCAGTATCGGGAATGGGGCGCGGCATACGAAAAAATCTGCGAAGACTGGGAGAACGATGACGGGGAATGGCTTACAGTGTATGACCCGGATACCGGCGAATCCCTCTGCCGGCTGTTTGTTTCCACATACGAACTCCTTGATATGTATTACAGCAAAGGCGGCACACCGGCCCCGATGTACACCCGCATGATGACCGTGGGAAACGCTTATCTTTTTTTGCGGGAAAAGGACGCGGACATCAATGTCGATGAGAACGGGAGAGGATTCGATGTAAAGTATTATGGCACAAACACGTGGTTCGGTTATGAACCGGAAGTGGAGTTTAACGATTTGCAGCGTCTTTATTAAATTTTTGCGGTGATTTCCCAAATATTTTCGATTTACGTCTTGAATTTTTGGGACAAATTGGGTAAAATATATTCGCTGACTAAATTTTGTCAATCTTTTCCATGCGGATTGACAAAATGATATAACAGGTGTTATAAAAATTCAATATTAGGAGGAACGAAAAATGGCAGTAAGAGTAGCAATCAATGGTTTTGGCCGTATCGGTCGTCTGGCATTCAGACAGATGTTCGGAGCAGCGGGTTATGAGGTCGTAGCGATCAACGATCTGACCAGCCCCAAGATGCTGGCGCATCTGTTGAAGTACGATTCTTCTCAGGGTAAGTACGCTCTGGCTGATACCGTATCCGCAGGCGAAGATTCCATCACGGTTGACGGTAAGACATTAAAGATCTACAAAGAGCCCGATGCAAACAACTGCCCTTGGGGTGAGCTCAAGGTTGACGTTGTTCTGGAGTGCTCCGGCTTCTACACCAGCAAAGAGAAGGCGCAGGCGCACATCAATGCAGGCGCGAGAAAGGTTGTTATCTCTGCTCCCGCAGGAAACGATCTTCCTACCATCGTATACAATGTAAACCACGAGACGCTGAAGGCTTCGGATACCATCATTTCCGCAGCTTCCTGCACCACGAACTGTCTGGCTCCGATGGCTAAGGCTCTGAATGATCTGGCTACCATCAAGTCCGGTATCATGAGCACCATCCACGCTTACACAGGCGATCAGATGATCCTTGACGGTCCCCAGAGAAAGGGCGACCTGAGAAGATCCCGCGCAGGCGCAGTGAACATCGTTCCCAACAGCACCGGCGCTGCAAAGGCAATCGGCCTTGTTATCCCTGAGCTGAACGGCAAGCTGATCGGTTCCGCACAGCGCGTTCCGACCCCTACCGGTTCTACCACGATCCTTGTTGCGACCGTTGAGAAGTCCGTTACCAAGGAAGAGATCAACGCAGCAATGAAGGCAGCGGCTACCGAGTCCTTCGGTTACAATGAGGATGAGATTGTTTCTTCCGATATCATCGGCAGCACCTACGGTTCCATCTTCGATGCGACCCAGACCATGGTAGGCGCAGACAATCTGGTTCAGGTTGTTTCCTGGTATGACAATGAGAACAGCTACACCTCTCAGATGGTTCGTACCATCAAATACTTCTCCGAGTTAAAATAATTAGAAGAAGTAAAGTAAAATAACTTACGTTATCCAAAGAGGCTCGGCCGCTGGGCCGGGTCTCTTTTTCTATCAAACTATAAAACAGGAGGAAACACAAATGTCTTTGAACAAAAAATCAGTAGACGATATCAATGTGAAGGGCAAACGCGTGCTGGTGAGATGCGATTTCAATGTGCCCTTAAAGGAAGGCAAGATCACGGACGAGACCCGTATCGTGGCGGCGCTTCCTACCATCAAAAAGCTTTTGGCTGACGGCGGTAAGGTAATCCTTTGCTCCCACCTTGGCAAGGTAAAGAACGGCCCCAACGAGGGCGAGTCTTTGGCGCCCGTAGCGGAGAGACTTTCCGAGAAGCTCGGCAAGCCCGTGAATTTCGTGAAGGACGACAACGTGACCGGCGAGGCGGCTACGGCTGCTGTGGCAGCGATGAACGAGGGCGACGTGGTGCTCTTACAGAATACCCGTTTCCGCGGCAAAGAGGAGACCAAGCCCGGCGATGCAGGCGAGGCTTTTGCGAAGGAGCTGGCTGATCTGGCTGACGTTTACGTATGCGATGCTTTCGGTTCCGCGCACAGAGCGCACGCATCCGTGGCTGTTGTCACCAAGTATATCTCCGAAAAAGGCGGCGAGAACGCTGTCGGTTATCTGATGCAGAAGGAAATCGACTTCCTTGGCAATGCAGTGGAGAATCCCGTAAGACCTTTCGTGGCAATCCTTGGCGGCGCAAAGGTGGCTGATAAGCTGAACGTGATCAACAACCTGCTTGAGAAATGCGATACCCTCATCATCGGCGGTGGTATGGCGTTCACCTTCTTAAAGGCGCAGGGTTATGAGATCGGTAACTCTCTGGTGGACGAGGAGAAGCTCGACTACTGTAAAGAAATGATGGAAAAGGCAAAGAAGCTTGGCAAGCAGCTGCTTCTGCCTATTGATACCGGCGTAGCGTCCGGCTTCCCGAATCCCATCGACGGCCCTGTGGACGTAGAGTATGTGGATTCCGACAAGATCCCTGCCGACAAGGAAGGTCTGGATATCGGCCCGAAGACGCAGGAACTGTTCGCAAATGCTGTGAAGTCCGCAAAGACCGTTGTTTGGAACGGACCTATGGGCGTATTTGAGAATCCGACGCTGGCAAAGGGTACGATCGCAGTAGCAAAGGCTCTGGCTGAGACGGATGCGACCACCATCATCGGCGGCGGCGATTCCGCGGCGGCATGTAACCAGCTTGGTTTTGCGGATAAGATGTCCCACATCTCCACGGGCGGCGGCGCTTCCCTTGAGTTCTTAGAGGGTAAGGAGCTTCCGGGTGTTGTGGCGGCGGACGACAAGTAATTCATTAAATAAAAAGGAGACAATATAATGGCTAGAAGAAGAATCATTGCCGGCAACTGGAAGATGAACATGACTCCCAGCGAGGCAGTTAAGCTTTGTGAGACCTTAAAGGATCTGGTGGTGAACGATGCGGTGGACGTGGTCTACTGCGTACCCGCGATCGACATCGTGCCTGTGGCGCAGGCTGTAAAGGGCACCAACGTGCATGTGGGCGCTGAAAACCTCTATGTCGAGGACAAGGGCGCATATACGGGCGAGATTTCCGCGCCCATGTTAAAGGATGCGGGCGTTGAGTACGTGATCATCGGCCACTCCGAGAGAAGAGAGTACTTCAAGGAGGACGACGCTTTCCTGAACAAGAAGGTGTTAAAGGCGCTGGAGGCAGGCCTTGTGCCGATCCTGTGCTGCGGCGAGTCCTTGGAGCAGAGAGAGATGAACGTGACGATGGATTGGATCAGATTACAGATCAAGTCCGATCTGGCAGGCGTGACGGCAGATCAGGTAAAGGGCATGGTGATCGCATACGAGCCTATCTGGGCGATCGGCACCGGCAAGACCGCTACTTCCGATCAGGCGCAGGAAGTCTGCAAGGGCATCCGCGACTGCATCGCCGAGATGTACGACGCGGCTACCGCGGAGGCAGTACGCATCCAGTATGGCGGTTCCATGAATGCGGCTAACGCGGCGGAGCTGCTTTCCAAGCCCGACATCGACGGCGGCCTCATTGGCGGCGCGTCCTTAAAGCCTGATTTTGGGCAGATCGTAAACGCGTAATTTTTTAAACAGTATATGGAAATGAAAAAAACCTCTGCCGGACGGTTGTCTGGTAGAGGTTTTTTCTATTTAAAAAGCAGGTTTTCTATCAAAACCTGCTTTTTTTCGTAGATTATGCGATTCTGCGAAAAGAAGAGCAATTACCGTCTCTCTATGGAACATGTTAACTCTTCTAAAACTATATCGGTTTCATTTTATCATATCTTAATGAAGAAAGGCAATCTTTTTTTGATTTAAGGCTGTTGTATTTCGTGGTCATATTTAGGGTCAAAATCTCCGCAGGAAGGCGGCCCTTGAAAAAAGGAGGAAAAAATGGCAAGACATGGTGAAAACATCAGAAAAAGGAACGACGGAAGGTGGGAGGCACGCTATCAACTTTTTGATACGGATAAAGGAAGAAAAATCTATCGATCTGTGTACGGAAGCACCTATGAAGAAGCAAAAGGACGACGTAATGCAGCTGTTTTGGAGGTAGAAAAACAACGAGAATATGAGCCGCAAAATATGGTGCAGGGAAATGATATTGCTCCCGTGCAGATTGGCTTTTCACAGGCAGCCGTCGAGTGGTTGTCCGAAACGGCAGAAAAATGTAAGTATTCAACTTATATAAAGTATAGAAATGTTTACAGAGTTCATCTGGAAAGTGTATTAGGTTCGTTCTTACTCACGGACACGCCCAATCGGGAAATGCAGGAAAAATTGTCCGACTATTTAGGCGGAAGAGGTCTTTCCGTCAGCCTTTGCAGGAGTGTCTGCTGTATTGCAAATCAGATATTAAAATATGCTAAAAGAAAATATTTGGTAAGCGTTCTGGTGTTGAAACCGGAAACGATAAAGAGTATCAAAGAACCAGTCACCACACTTTCCAAAGAAGAACAGTCAAAGATTCTAAGTTGCATTCATGACAGACCGGATAGCGCCGGTATTGCCGTGATGCTTTGTTTATATACTGGAATGCGGCTGGGGGAACTGTGTGCTTTAAAGTGGTCGGATTTTGATTTTTTGAATGGAACGGTGACGGTAAGCAGAACGGTGCAGCGAATTTCTGTAAACGGGAAAATAGAAAAAACTGCCCTTATGGAGACATCCCCTAAGAGCCAGTGTTCCAGAAGAACGATCCCCCTTGTTGCTGGACTCGTAAAGCTGCTGCAAGAATTTAAGGGAAAAGAAATTTATGTATTCGGCGGGAATAGGGCGTTTGAGCCAAGAACAATGCAGTATCAGTTTAAAAAATTTTTAAGTGATGCGGGTATAGAGGATAGAAATTTTCATATTCTCCGCCATACGTTTGCAACAAACTGTATTGAAAGCGGTATGGATGCGAAAATTTTAAGTGTGATCCTCGGACATTCGGATGTAAAGATTACATTAAATCACTATGTACATCCGACAATGGAATCGAAAAGGAGGCAGATCGGCCTGCTTCCGGATTTTTATGGTCAGTTTTGTGGTTAGGGGTTTCAGAAAACAGGATATTTACTGTGGTTTGGGAGCGTTTTCGCAGAATCGCATAATCTACGAAACTCGTCGCTGCCGCACTTTTCTATAAAGTGAAAGGGATTCTGCATATACATAGTATTTCGGAATGAACAAAAATTATTTTATGCAACAGGAGAACTGCTACGGACGACAGAAAAATTTGCAAAGCCATACATCAGTACAGTGATGGAAAAATAGATGAAGCGGACATGGAGCGGCTTCTGGATATCGCGAAAAGCTGCATGACAGTGCGTAATTACGTCTATCAGAAATATAGCGGCATTCAAAGTCTTGAAAAGATTTATCCCGGATATACGGTACAGAACGAGATGACGGTCAGCGGATTGCGGGAAAAACTGAATCTTCCGGCCGTGTATTTTTATCCGGCGGTCTTTAATGCGCTGAGGGAGATCAAAACGCAGTGGGCGCATGTAAAAAGAAATATTTATGCGGCCATCAATAAAAATGATAGATTCACACCGCAGGATAAACACTATCTGCGTTTCGCCATCAAATTTGACGGCTGTTTTGCAAATATACTGAATGGGAGACCGGTCCGGCTGCAAGGAGAAACGCGGCAGAGGTATGAAAGTATCGTATCGCAGCTACAGGGAGATCAGGAGGAGCGGATCAAAAATCTGAACAGATACCTTTGCAGGCAGGTCAGGAAAAAGCTGCATAAGATACATACGGATAAATTCCTGTATTTTTCCGTATGGGAACGCGGATATCGATATGGAGAAGCGAAGAATAGCGAAGGGCAGAAGCGCCGGGGAATCTTCCTGACGACAAAAGAGCCTCGAAAGCGGATTTTTATACCGCTCACCGACGCCAATCAATACCGTGGCATACTGGATATCAAATTGAAGCCCGAAAAGGGCAGTGTAGAGTTCCTTGTCTCTGTGTTTGCTGATATCAAAAGCCACAAAGACTATTGTAATGAGATTGGGATATCTCTTGGACTATGGAATATGCTTACGACGAGCACAGGCTATACTTACGGCGCTGAATTTGGAAGGATGCAGAAGGAGCTTTATGATTACGGCATCCGTGAACGGCGTATTTACGGGAAGGAAAGCAGTAAAGCGCCGCGCAGACAGTATATAGCGCATCGGGAAAAGATGGAAGCGACGTTAAAAAACTACGTCAACCGCGAGATCAACAGGATGTTTGAAAGTGAAAAGCCGGCAAAAATCTATATGGCAAAATTACCGCCGAATCAGGAAGGCGAAAACTACTATCTCTTTCGGGTATGGAAGAAAGGATATGTGACGCAGCGGCTTAAGTGGAAATGCAGGCAGAATGACATTGAGATCATAGAAGTATTTGGAAATAGATTGAGTGCTGAGTGCAGTGTCTGTGGCGCGTTCAGTGAAAGGCAGCAGGGGCATCTGTATGACCAGTTTCAATGTACAAGCTGCGGATACACAGAGGACAGAAAGATAAACGCGGCGAAAAATGCCTTAAACAGAGGAAAGAGCGGAAGAAGATTAAATAAAGCATATCCGGCAGCGGATTCTTTGGCATAAAAAGGTCAAATGACGGCGTCTGGCAGATGAGCCCATTGAAAAATGCGGTTTTACTGTAGAATAGACTACAGACTGCGAAGATACTGTCTTGATATAAAAGAATACAACACGGCGTTAGAATACAGATCCGCGGCGTTTTGCGTCCGGTATGGAATTAGGTACGCCGGCATTTTCGTGAACTCAGGGGCTTCTGCCTTTGAGAGATAGCGGGGTGCGAAGTGGAAGCGGGTTTTTTGGTTTTGCAGGGCAAGGCCAAAAGACTTGATTTCACACCGTCCGAAAGACGGCTAAGGTGCCTTATACTATTTTAAAAGCATACGCAGATAAGGCGAAGGAGAGTAGCAACGGCATGGCAACAGCATTGATATTTGCCGGCGGAACAGGGAAAAGGATGAATACCCGTTCAAAGCCCAAACAGTTCTTAGAGATACACGGTAAACCAGTCATCATATATACGCTGGAGCATTTTGAGTACCATGAAGCGATCGATGATATCGTGGTCGTCTGTGTCAAACAGTATATCGAAGAGCTGAAGGGACTGCTTAGGCGTTTTGGTATCACAAAGGTAAAAAAGATCGTTCCCGGCGGGAATACGGGGCATGATTCCATTTATCAGGGCCTTTTGGCTATGGAAGATTTTGCCGGAGAGGATGACATCGTACTCATCCATGACGGGGTGCGTCCTCTGATCGATGAAGAACTGATCACCTTAAATATCGAAACGGTAAAAGAATATGGAAACGCGATCACCTGCGAGGCGGACAAGGAGAGTCAGATCAGGAGCATAGACGGCAAGACCGTATCTGAAATGCCGCCAAGAGGCCAGATGTACACCGCAAAGGCGCCGCAGTCATTTCATTATGGCGAGATCAAAAAGCTGTATGAGGCGGCGGAGAACGATGCGATAAAGAGCATAGATTCCGCGCATCTTTGCAGCCTGTACCATAAGGAGCTGCACATGGTAAAGAGTACAAGCAATAATATGAAGATCACTGAACCTGCGGATTTTTATATCTGCCGCGCCTTATATGACGCAATGGAGGGACAGCAGGTATTCGGCATATAGACCGGTCCGGAAAGGAAAAAGAATGAGGAAGGCGCAGAAACAGGAGATACTGGGAGCGTTGAACAGCCTCGAACCTGCTCATGAGGAAATAAGGGAAGAAATACGAAAGATCAATTGTGGGACAGCACCGGACGGACAGCGGATACAAAATATGCTCAGTGAATGTCAGGATTTTGCGATTTCCATCGGGGAGGCTATTGAGAGCTTAGAGGGAGACGAACACGCCACAGTACGGTGCATTAACGAATATTGTGAAGCAGTTTATAAGGTTTTCAGGGAAATAAGCGAAAGCAGCGGCGGGATCAATGAAAATAAACTATATAAGGTACTTTGTAAAAGCCTGATCAAAATGGAAAACAGCGTAAAAAATGACATTGTTGTCAGAAAGGAAGTTGTGTTCCTGCCGTATCAGGCATCTATGTGGGACAGCATGGAGAGCGTGTGGATGGCGGCAAGAGACGATGAAACCTGCGACGCTTATGTGATCCCGATCCCCTATTACGAGAGAAACCTCGACGGGAGTTTGGGCGAAATGCACTATGAGGGGGATAAGTATCCGGATTACGTGCCGGTCACGGACTGGCAGGACTATAGGATGGACGAGTGGAAGCCCGATATCATCTATATTCAGAATCCGTATGACGAATGGAACCTTGTCACCTGTGTACATCCGGATTTTTTTTCCAAAGAATTGAAAAAACATACGGATATGCTGGTGTATCTTCCTTACTTTGTCGGTATCAACGATCGGATAGGCGAGCATTTTTGTACAACGCCGGGCGTCATGTACGCGGACAGGGTCATTGTGCAGTCTGAGGAAGTAAAAAAGATTTATATCGACAATATCCGGAAATTTGAGAAAGAAAGCAACTGTAAAGGCGCGTTCGGCGATCTGGATCAAAAGATACTGCCGCTTGGCAGCCCGAAGCTAGACCGCGTCAGGCGGATCATGGACAGCGGGGAAGTGGAGATTCCCGAAGAGTGGAAAGGCGTGGTCTATAAGGCTGACGGCCTAAGAAAAAAGATCATCCTCTATAATACGACGATCGATGCGCTGTTAAAGCACAGCGAGACCTATATGGAGAAGCTAAAAAACGTACTGGCTTTATTTCGGGAAAATGAGGAGATCGCGCTTTTATGGAGGCCGCATCCGCTGTTAGTGACTACCATCAAGTCCATGCGGCCGGATCTTTATCAGGAATATAAGAAAATCTCGGAAGCATACAAAAAAGAAGGCTGGGGGATCTATGACGAGAGCGCGGACATAGACCGGGCGATCGTTGTCTCGGACGCTTATTACGGGGACATGAGCAGTGTGGTCGAACTGTATAAGGCGACGGGAAAGCCGATCATGATACAAAATTGTGAGGTCGAGATGGAAGTATGTCATTGATAAGCAGTGCCTTTGCCGATTTTGTCACACGTATTAAAAAAGAGGAAAAAGATATCATCTGCTATGGGGCGGGGATGCTGCCGCTTTATATCGAACCGCTCCTTGCACAATGCGGCTTATTGGAGAGGATATCCGTATTCGTAGACGGTGACCGTAAAAAAGAAGGGAAAACGGTGTCGTTTCAGGGAAGGCGCATTCTTATAAAAGCGCCAGATTATCTGAAAATGCTGGATGTCAAAAGGCATGTTATTTTGATCACAGCGGAACGATATCCGGAGATTTTGGAGCGGATCGGGGAGCTTGTGAATTTGGATGGCTGGGAGTGCTATGCGTGGCCGCTGTTGAACTTATCGTATTTTAAAAGCAGAAGTCTTGAAAAAATGGCGTTTGGAAACAGGCGCTTTATCCCGAAGGTGATCCATTTCATCTGGTTTGGCCAGAATGCGGGGAAGAAGCTGGAATGCACGGAAAACGGGGAAAAAGAAAGTCTGCGGATCCGCTGTATGGAAAGCTGGAAAAAATATTGCCCGCATTATGAGATAAGGCAGTGGGATGAAACCAATTACGATGTTCACAAGAACAGATACATAGAGCAGGCCTATGAAAGAAAAAAATGGGCCTATGTCAGCGATTATGTGAGACTCGATGTTTTGTACCAATACGGCGGCGTTTATCTGGATACGGATGTGGAACTGTTTCGGAGTCCGGATGCGCTTCTGCGCACAGAAGCGTTTCTTTGCTTTGGAGAATGGCCGGCGCCAAACAGCGGCGCGGGGATGGGCTGCGTCAAGGGACATCCCCTTGTGAAAGAAATGATGGAAACAAGGGAAGAAATTGATTTTATACAGGAAGATGGAAGCGACGATCCCCGCACAAACAGCAATTATGAGATGCAGACGTTGATGCGGCACGGATTTACGATGAATTTCGATTATCAGCTAAGGGATGGTATGGCTCTGTATCCGCCGGATGTGATCGCTCCGGCCAGCGTCACGGGGAGAGATTCCTTTGTTACGGGAAGAAGCATCGGTATCCATCACTGCAATAATTCATGGAGGAGTAAGGCGTAATCATGGAAGTGCTCGTCAGTATTATCATCCCGGTCTATAACACGGAAGAATATCTGCCGGCTTGTCTGGAATCACTGGTGACACAGACCTGTCAAAAGATAGAGATCATTCTGGTAAACGACGGCTCTACCGATAATTCTCTCTCCATTTGCGAGGAATATGCGTCAAAATATCCGTTTATCAAAGTCTATTCTCAGGAAAATGCCGGACAGGGCAGCGCCAGAAATCTGGGGATCAGTAAATGCAGCGGTGAGTATGTGACGTTTGTCGATTCGGACGATTGGGTTGACCGGGAGATGGTGCAGAAGCTCTATGACAACATCATAGCGTCAGACAGCAGGATAGCGGTATGTAACTACAGAAGGACCTACAAAGACCAGTTTGACCGTCATTATAAGATCGAAGAAAAGATATCGCCGAATCAGGTGATCGACCTAAAACATGAGAAGAAATTATTGAGTCAGGTATCCACATTCGCGTGCGGGAAATTGATCAAAAAGGAGATTTTTGACCGATTTGAGCTGACCTTCCCGCATCACTTTTTTGAAGATACCGCAATGATGCCGATTTTGTCTGTGCTGGCGGGCAGAATTTCCTTTATTGACGACGCGCTGTACTATTACCGCAATCGAACGGGAAGCACGTCGATTGCGGAAGACAGGATGAACGACAGGATCCGCTGTATGGATTCTTTTATCGGCTATTTTAAGAAGTACGGGCTTTATGAAGCATATGAAGAACAGTTAAAACAGATGATCGAACAGAGGGTACAGGTCAATCTGCGTATGGCGGGAACGGTCCTGCACCAGAAATATAACGAATTTGCGGACAGACAGGAGCAGACGGCGAAACGGCTTTTTCCCGATGTACCGGTGAAACAGAAGAAAATCTGCGTCATTGGCAGCTATAACCTGATGACGGTCGCCAAAGTGGTGATGAATTATGAGGCGGATAAGAACGTAGAGCTGTATTTCGGGCGGGAAAGTCTGATCAGTATGATGAGTGCGGCAAACAGATTGAATCAGATCAGTATAGGACATGAAATCCCGATGAAAAATAAGTGTCTGGTCAATGATTTCTCAAAGAGGCTGCTTCACTTTAATCCTAGTGAATTTCAGGAGATCGATCATATCTTTATCGATCTGCTGGAGGAGCGGTTTGATATCGGCGTATATGAAGGCGAATATTTTACCGTGAGCGACGCTTTTTTGGAAGTGGCGGACAAACTGCCGCTGACTTATCAAGTGATCGGCGCGGGATCGGAAGAGTGGGAAAGACTATGGAAAGAAGCGTGCGGCCGGTTTTTCGGGCGGATACTATTGTATGTGCGTCCGGAACAGGTCGTGATCGTGGAATCAAAACTGTCGGAACAGTACATAGACGAAAAGGGCAGACATGATTTTGACGAAATCGATCAGATTAGAAAGTGCAATGAGAGACTGCAGAGATGCTACGACCATATCAAGTCGCTGCATCCGGAATGTAAGTCGGTAGCGGTCGCGCAGCTGGCGTACTATGCGACAAACGCCGATTTCAGGCACGGCTGCTTCCCGTGGCATCTGGGCAATATGGCATACAGCAGAATCGGGGAGTACATAAAGGAAGTATTGTGAAATGGGCGGACAAAAAATAAAACTTCATTGTTTTACGATTTCCCGCTTAGAGAAGCTGAGTAGGAAGAAAAAGATCATCTGCTTCGGGAGCGGGAATAACCTCACCCATCTGTTTGACGCTATGCGGGATCTGCGGATGGAGGAGAGGATCAGCTATATCGCAGACAATGATAAGGCAAAATGGGGAAAGAGCAGAATCTTGAACGGCCGCTTGGTTCCGATAGAAAATCCGGAGAGATTAAGAACGGAGAATTGGGATGAAATTATTCTGCTGGTCGCGATCGTTTCATACCATGTGATCTTAAAGCAGTTGGATGGGCTGCTTAAGGGGACGAGGGCGGTCTGCACAGTTTCTCCGGCGTACCGATATTGGTATGACAGAATATTGGACAAGCTGACACTGAGGCAGCCGTCACGCCAAGCCTTGATTTTACAGGGAGAAGGGGATACCTGCGAAAATGCCAAAGCGCTGATGCAGGAGTTTAGAAAACACAAGGCTTATAACAGCTATCAGATCGCGTGGCTGTGTGAACATACAGGAAGAGACGGGGCGTATCCGGCGGAAATCTGCCTGCTTCGGAATATGCCGTTAAGGAAGCATACGGCCAGACAGATTTATGCGTACTATCGTTATTTTAACCGGGCCAAATATCAGATTTACGAGAATAAGATGATACCCAAGGTACGGAAGGAACAGATCGCGTGCTATATGAATCATGGGACGCCGATTAAATCGACCAAGGGAAAGATCGTCGTATATCAGGACACGGACTATGTGGTAGCTCCGTCTGAAACTGCCGCTGCTATCATCTGTGAACAGTATGAGGCACGTAAAGATCAGATCCTTATCTGCGGCGCGCCAAGGACAGACAGCCTGTTTGGGGAGGAAACAAACCGTAAACTGGCGGATGCACTGCATTTAGAGCGATATGAGAGGATGATCTTGTGGGCGCCGACTTTCAGGGTGCATGAGAATTACAGCAGGAGAGATTCTGCAAAGGAATATCGTTTCGGGATACCGTTAATAGAGGGAGAAGCGGATTATCAGGCGATGGTGGAAGTCCTGAAAGAAAAAAAGGTGCTGCTGGTGATCAAGCCGCATATCCATGAGGAAGTGTCAGAGCTTACCCTGAGCGAAGCAGATCACATCCGTATCGTCAAGCAGGATTTTTTGGACCGGCTTGACAGCAATGTATATGACCTGATGAAGCTTTCGGACGCCCTGATCACCGATTATTCTTCCATAGCCTTTGATTATATGCTCTTAAACAGGCCGATCGGGTATGCTATAGACGATATGGAGCAGTATACCATCGGATTTTCGGTGCCAAATCCCCTTGATTATATGACGGGCATGAAAATGAAGACGAGCGCTGAGCTGCGGGAGTTTATCGCGTCGGTGGCTGCCGGGCGGGACGATTACAGAGCGGAGCGGGAAAAGCTGCGGGACAGGATACATACTTATCAGGATGGAAAGAACAGTAAAAGGCTGTTGAAATTACTTGATTTGCTATAAAGGGCGGACGCTTGGCGGTCAGGGATGACGGGAAGGAATGCAGGATTTTGATGGAAGTGGGAAATAACACACAGCTCTATGAGAGATTTTTAAAACGAAAATATGACTACCTTTGGTTGAAGTCCATGGTGGAGAAAGCACAGATGGTTCCGGATCATGCGAAGGCAACGTTGCTCACAGGTTCTTCTCATGCGTTGAACGGTGTGAAAGAGACAGTCTGGACAAACGCAATAAACTGCTCCATGCACTCGCAGGATCTCTATTATGATTTCCTGTGCGCGCGGACCGCAATGGAGGGAACATCACAGTTTCAAAGATGCTTTATTATCTTCGGATATTATATTGCATATCAGGATCTCTCTCTCAGTCAGGGATTGCGTGCCCAGATGGTTGCGCCGATTTATTATCCGATCTTTGGGGACGCGCATCATTGGGAGACGCCGGAGACAGTTGATATTTGGAAGGAGTTCGAGGGGATATCGGAGGAAACGAGGGAAGCGTGTGAAGCGTGGGCGCGCCAAATGATTCGCGAGGAAGCCACTTATTATTCAAGGTTCAGACGCCGCAGACCCTTTTTTGACTTTGGAGGACTTTCGTGGCAGGAACTGTCGAAGGAGGAGCAGGATCAGTACGCAAGGAAAAGGGCGGACAGTCATAACAGCATTATGAAACATACGGACAGCTTTTATGAAAACCGGCAGATATTGAAGGACTATGTTCATTTTCTGCATTTAAGAGAGGTAATGCCCATAGTGGTGATCCCGCCGTTTTCACCGGTTTATAACGGTTATGTGGAAAAGGAGTTGAAAACGTCCGTGACGGAGATGGTGGATGCGGTGCCGGAAGAGGTGGCCTTTGTTGATTTTAATAAGGACAGCGTTTTTGAAAATACCGATTTTATGGACACAGATCATTTGAACGAGCAGGGAGCTGAGAAGATGAGCCGGATTTTGGCTGAGCGGTTTGGGAGATAAGAAGATTTGGGAGGAGTAAAAGGGAAGCGATGGAACCGTTGATTAGTGTCATCATACCGGTTTATCAGGTGGAGCTATATGTGGCGCACTGTATTGAGAGTGTGACCGGCCAGATTTATCAGAATTTAGAAATTATTTTGATAGATGACGGTTCCGTTGATAAATCAGGGGAAATTTGCGATTTGTATATGGATAAAGATGAACGTATTAAAGTAGTTCATCAGGAGAATCAGGGATTATCCGCAGCCAGAAACCGTGGAATAGAGATTGCAAAGGGAGAATATTTATGCTTTGTGGACAGCGACGATTGGATAGATGAGAGATTTATTGATGTCGTGTATCGTATCAGTGCGGGGACAGGCTGCGATATCGTGCAGTGCGGTTTTCAAAATACTCTTTTTGATGATATGGAAAAAGACGGGAGAGAAGGGAAGTATACGGTTTACACACCAAAGGAATATAGTATCGCAGCCTATACCCTGCTTTCTTGGAAATGCAATGTGGCATGGAATAAATTATATAGAGCATCCCTGTTTGCGGGCATCAGGTATCCGAAAGGAAAAATCCATGAGGATGAGTTCACGACGTATAAGCTGATATGGAAAGCCAACAGGATCGCGGTTACAAATACGAAATTATATTTCTACCGACAAAGGACAGACAGCATTATGGGAAGGGCCTATTCCCTTAAACGGCTGGATGCCGGAGAGGCTTATCGGGAAAGAGAGAAATTCTATGAGGACTTAGGAGAAACAGAACTGTTAAATCTGGCTCGCACGGCTCATTTAGAATGGCTTGACTGGAATCTGCCGTTGGTGAGACAACACAGCGAGGCAACAGCAGAACTGGTGGCTGCGTTAGAAGAAGAAAAGGCATATCTTGAGAAACATACGAAAGACGAACAGATATATAAGAAAGGATTGAAATTTCACGGATATTTATTTCCGTTTTCAAGAGTTCCGTATGGGAGCAGAATCATCCTCTATGGGGCAGGCGATGTGGGAACGCAGTATTACAGGCAGATCACGGAATTAAATTATTGCGATGTGGTTGCCTGGGTGGATGGAAATGCAGAAAAATATAAACAGATGGGGTTTCCGGTAAAAGGAAAAGAGGAAGTTTCAGCACAAAATATCGAAGCGGAATATATTGTGTTTGCTTTCAATAATGATATTTTAGCAAAAGAAATGATGCAGAAATTCAGGCAGGCGGGAAATGAGAAAAAAATCATATATGAGGTCATTAAAATATAAATGATAAGATAGACAGAAGCCAATGAGGGAGGAATGGGAAATATGATTGCATTATATGGAGCAGGACAGGAGTTTGTTAACTTGATTAATGCTGGCAAATTAAAAAAAATAGATTTTGTTGTTGACACCAATTCCCAATATTATGGGGGGGGGGTATGTGGTTATACGATATATGATAAAAGCAAATTATCAGACTTAACAGAAGAAGATTTTGTGTGCATTACATCGATGAAATATTTTGATGAGATTTTTCAAACGATTAGAGAGATTAATAGTGAGGTTACTATTATCAACATTTACCAGCTCTATTGGATGGAAAATACGCTGCCTGATTTATTAAGAGAATTAAGAACCAGAGATGATGTATATGAACAAGCTAATGATGATCAGGTAAGAGTATGGATGAAAGAATCAAATGATGATGAAATAGAATATTGGAAAAAACGGATACCGGCAGTGAAAAATATGGGTGACCGTAGATTTACGGAAAGAGAATTTATGTATCCGTATAATCCGGAAATAAGTATAAGGGAAGAAGATTTGGTATTGGATGTCGGTGCAGGTCCATTGCCGAAATTTGGAAATATAATAAACGGTCATAAGTTGAAATATATACCGTTAGACCCGTTGGCATATTCGTATAGAGAAATATTGGATGAATTAAAGATTGTTCTGCCGGTTTATACAAAGTTTGCCTTTATGGAAATTTTAACATGTTATTATGCGGCAGAGAGTGCAGATTATGTGATCGTAAATAATGCGCTCGATCACAGTATTGATGTCCTTAGAGCATTTGTTGAGTGCCTGAAGGTAGTTCGCATTGGCGGTTATCTATTGTTGGAACACATGGAAGCGGAAGGAGCGCATAATGGATATACAGGGCTGCATACATGGAATATAACATCAATAGATAATGATCTGATTTTCTTTGATGAAATCAATAAAGTGAATGTTTCAAGTGCTTTTTCCGAATGCTGCGCAATAGAAACCAAACGGATCAAGCAGGGGTACAGAGATTTAATCATTGCAAAGATTCATAAAAAAGGAGCAGTTCCTGCAGATATTACGCGTAAATTTGATACAAAAGAGTTTGCAGGAAAAATCATCGATGATCTATATAAAGAACGAAGTCAGGAGATGGATGATTTTAGGAGGAAATAAGCGGTGGTTTCTATTATTATTCCCGTATACAATGGTGAATCGATCATTAGACGCAGTATAAACAGTGCAATCAGTCAAACCTATAAAGACATAGAAATTATATGTGTGGATGACGCATCAACGGATAATACACCTGACATTTTGAAAGAATATGCGAATAAAGACTGTAGAATTCATGTTTTTACTGAAAGTAGAAATGTCGGAACATCCAAAGCCAGAAAAGACGGAGGAAAGATGTCAAAGGGGGAGCATATTCTCTTTCTGGATGCGGATGATGAGCTTGAACCGTTTACATGTGAAAGGCTCCTTCAGGTTTACGAGGAGCATAGATGGGATATTTTGCAGTTTGGAGCAGAGATTATCGGGGAAAAAACAGTTAATAAAGAAAAACTCCAAAGTGTAAGTAAATATATGAAGCCGGTATTAGGGGAAGTGAGTATTTCAAAAGAAAGGGAACTTTGTTTTGAAATACAGAAGAATGCACATAACTTATGTGGAAAATTCATGAACGGTACTGTAGTACGGAGAGCTTTTTCGCTTCTTTCAGATGACAGGCTTTTGATGGGGGAAGATCTCTATGCGTTTTATGCGATCAGTTTATTGGCCGATGGATATTTTGGCATAGATGATAAATTATATAAGTATTATTTTGGAAGCGGTATTACCGGAAATAAGAGATGCTTTGCTGAATTGCTTGAAATTTATTCTTCTTCAGTTCGGGTTTATCAGCATTGCGTAGAAATAACACGAAAGTTGAATATGGAGGAAGAATGTAGAGGCCTTTTAGAAGGTATTGGCCGGAATGTGAAAGAGTCCTGTATATCTTTTGTCTGTACATCTGATGTGACAACAGAGAAAAAGCAAGTGGCTGCAGCAGAAAATATTTTAAAACAGTACTGGACCGCGGAAGATATTCAATATATGTGCGCGAGACTTTTGCAGGAAAGAATACGGATGCGAAATCGAATGGTAGAAATAATTCATAAAAAACACTGGCTGTTTCCGTACAATAAAGTTGATAAGGATACAGAAATTATTCTATATGGCGCTGGGGATGTAGGAATAGATTATTATAGACAAATTAAAGATACAGATTATTGTAAAGTCATATTGTGGGTGGATAAAGGCAAATGCGGAAGTACTATCGAGAACAGTATCATATCATCTATAGATGATATTAATATTTGTGAAAAAACGGCAATTTTAATAGCAGTAGAAGATGAAGATTTACGGAATAAAATTAAAGAAGATTTAGTCGATTATGGAATCGAAGATGATCGAATTTTGTGATAGTTATTTAGTGTAGATGAATATATGAAACGGGAGATAAAAGATGAAAGGTGTTTTGGTATCTATTATTATTCCAATTTATAACGATGAAAAAACTGTAAAAATGTGTTGTGATTCTATCTGTACTCAGACCTATAAAAACTTGGAGATAATATTTGTAGATGATGGCTCAGAGGATAACAGTGTATCCATTGTTGAAAGTCAAATGAAAAAGGATGAACGGATACAGCTTATTCGAATGGATATAAACCAAAGTGCATTTGTTGCAAGAAAAAAGGGAGTGGAAAGAGCAAACGGAGATTATATTCTGTTTTGTGATGCTGATGATTCTATTTCAAAGGAGTTGTGTGAGGAACTTTTGGAAATACAAAAGAAAGAAAATGTTGATATTCTCCATTTCTCTACAGAAGTAATTGACGGTGGTGTGGGAACTGTAGAAACAAAAGAATCAAAGAACTATTTTAAAATGTACGAAGGGAAAATTGTTGATGGAAATATTTTTCGGAAATGTTTTATAGATGAGTCATATTGTTATAATTTGTGGGACAAATTATTTAAAAAGGATTTGTGTAAAACGGTATTTGAAAAGTTTGATGATTGGTTTGTTCCGAAAGCAAATGATTTGTTTGTATATTTTTTCTTGGCTTTAAATGCAAAATCATACTATGGAATTAGAACAAAAGGAAAATATTACTATTCTTTTGGGCGGGGAGATACTGGGAAGAAAATAATAGATTTAAAAGGTTTGGCTTTATATAATTCTTATTTCAACACTCTTTCTATTATGAGGCGGTTTTGCGATAAAGAGTGGGGTATCGATAGTGTTGCCGAACAGGCATTAAGTGTTTTGAATAAAAAACTTATGTGGGAATGTTTAGCGGTTTGGAAAGAAAATTTATTTGATGAATTAAAAAGGGATGGATTTGATGCCATTGTCAGTACGTGGGATATTGAAACGTTTACTGAATCATTGTTTGTTCATTTTGGAGTAGAAACAGGGAAGATTGCTGAGAATATTTTGGGAGCAGAGTCGCTTAAGGCTACAATTAAAAAATCAAAAAATATAGCTGTCTATTATCATCGTATGGGAGGAGGAGGCGTAGAAAGAGTTATTTCATTGTTGATTCCTTTATATATAGAAATGGGATATAGAGTAGTTCTTATTACCGATGAGAAAAGAAATGGCGATGATTATGAAATTCCGACAGGAGTAACAAGATATGTAATACCGGAGTTTGATTTAGTTGTTAGAAGAAAGACATCATATAGGAATAGAGCTTGTGAATTGCAAAAAATTTTCAAAAAAGAAAACATAGATACATTTTGCTACCATGCAGCAACAGACCCAGGGATGTTTTATGATCTCTTAGTTAGTAAACAACTTGGAATTAAGTTTATCCTATCGAAACATGAGCTTTTTTCTCAAGGCATGGTAACAAATGCTGATAGAATAGAAAATGACATGTATGTTTATCGACTTGCTGATAAAGTAATTGTTCTGTCAAAGATTGAAAAATTATTTTGGAATACAATGTCTGTGGATGCTTTTTATATACCGAATCCATTCAATTTCTATATTAAGGGAAAGAATACTGAGGTACATACAAGAAAAAGTATCGTATGGGTTGGCAGATTGGATTGGGTGCAAAAGAGATATCAGGATATTGTTCCTATTATGAAGAAGGTGGCAGATGTTATTCCGGATGCGCTGCTGAGAATATATGGAGGTTGTGATGTTTATGAAGATTTATATAGATTGAAACATATGATTGCGGAAAGTGGATTGGACAATAATATTGAGTATTGCGGTTATGTTTCAGATGTAAATGAAATCTATCAGGATGCAAAAATACACTTAGTGACATCGGCATATGAGTCCTTTCCCATGAATGTGTATGAGAGCAGAATTTATGGGGTGCCTTTGGTTACTTATGATATGCCGTATCTGGAGATGCTGAGTGGAGGCAGGGGATATGTAGCGGTAAAGCAAAGGGATACGGATAAAGCAGCGGAAGCAGTCATTAAATTACTGCAAAACAGCGATTATTATGAGAGGCTTGCAAAGGAAGCATTTGAAAGCAGTAAACAGTTTGATAATTCCGTGGTAAAAGAGAAATGGAGATTGGTTTTTGAAAATATGGTACCGGCATTTCATGAGGGTGAGAATGCGAACGGAGAAGATTATGCAGTAATTTTAAAAACCATTGCTTATCATTCTGTACTGGGGTGTGAAAATGCCCAAAAGAAACAGTCAAGACTATGGTGGATGCAGCGGGATAAAATAGCGTATGAGATAAAGCTCAAACTATTGCAGGAAAATTTGGAGGTGGCGTTATATCCTTATGGAAACATGGGAAGGAATACAAAAAGATTTTTGGAGCAATATGACATCTGCGTCAGATTTGCTGTAGATAGGAATAATCAAGATTCCGAAATCCCAATCGTGAAGATCGAGAAATTAAAGGAAATGGACTGCAGCAGATATTTATTTGTGATTTGCAGCAACAGAGCAGATATTTACGAAGAAATAAGGGGCAATATCAGGAAGTATGTCAGTGAAAATAATATATATGACCTATATCCGGACCAATTTGATTAGGAAAAGAGCAATATGAAGACTGCATATATCAACTGCTTTCCACCAAAAAAATTTTATACGGCGGAAGATTGGGTATCGAAATTAGAATATTTGGGGGAAAATACCGGAAATTGGGTTTATGTCAGCAGCTTAAGTAAGCAGCCCACAAAAGATAAGGTTTTATTTAGTCTGATGACGGCAAGAAAAATAACAGGTAAAGTTTTTGGAGGAAAACGGCATCAAGCATAATTTTAGACTGGATGAGGGTATGGTGATATCTTTGACATTCCCTTGAAAAGCAAAATGAAACAGGGAGACATACTAATCGGGATATCCCAACGGCAGGCTGAAAGGAATTTACATACAGAAACAGCAATTTTATAGAGTGAATTGTTTTATGAAAGGATCATATGGAAGAACGATTATTTGTACAAAATGACGGAATGTATTTGGATCATGAAAATGGCGAAGCATGGCTTGTGAATCGGGATATCAATATTTTGCACAAACTGAATTTGGAGAATATGGAACTTCAATATGAGGTTAATTTGAACTTCGATGAAGAGAAACTATATCGAAAAACACCTTTATGTTATAAGAGCGGTCAAACGATTGTACTCTTTCCGGATAATGGAAATAAAATGCTGTTTTATGATGTGGAGAAGAGGGTTATAGAAGCATATCAAATAGAAACGGGAGACAATACGAGGATTGGGGTGTATTGTTTCGGAAAATTTAGAGATCATATTTGGGCAGTCTCTTATTGGATGAAACAAATATTTTTGGTTGATGCAGCATTAAAAAGAATAGTGAAACAGTATCACTTGTTCAGGATGGATGCTCGTGTAGAAATGGGGTATGAAAGTATCCTGCATGGAGAAAACATTTTCTGTGTATCCAGAAACGCAAACTATGTCAGCAAAACGAATATCATAAGCGGGGAGGAAAAGATATATGAATTGCCAATAAAAGAGAGTGGATTTAATACGATCCATTATGATGGAGAGCTGTTTTGGATTTCAAGTATGAGCGGCAATGTTTTCATATGGGATTACAAAGATAACACAATGGAACAGGTTTATGCTCATGATAGAACAAGATATAAAAGCATTAGAGTTGGGGATGTTATCTGTTTCCTGCCCTTTAATTTAAGCGGTAATCTGTGTGATGAGCTGCTGTGCTGCAAGGTAAAGGAGAAAAGTTGCCGCTCTTTTGAGATTAGTGGGAAACGGAGGGAAGGAATTTATGTTTTTGAGTATGTTAAAGATGCTATAACAATTGGCATCAGTCACTCAGAAGACGATTTTATCACCGAAATCAATATTGAAAATGGTGAAAGAAATAAGGTCTATTTTAAGGCGTCAGAACAATATTTAAAGGAAAAGAAAAGGGAGGGGATAAAGAGATGGATGCGAGAAGGCAATATTCTTTATGAAAATGAAGAATGTGATATTTCTTTATATTTGGGATTAGTATAGGTGTAAAAGTTATATTGCAGAGAATTATGCTGCAAATGCATTACATAAAAACGAAAGGAATGGAGGGTGTTAGATAGTGGATCATTTAAACAGACAGATACGAAAATTGGTTGCCGAAGGATATAAAAAATTTTATATTTATCCTTTTGGAAGGATAGGGATGCAGATGAAAGAAATCTTAAGGGAAGCTTATGGAATTACGGATTATACTGTGATCGATAATCAGTTGTGTGCTTATAACGAGGAGATCATTCAATGCAGCAGTCTTGAAGGAAAGAAATGGAATAAAGAGGAAATCGTTATCATTGCGTCTAATAATAGTGATTTTTATAGTGATATTCGATTGGAAATCAAGAAATATGTTCCTGAAAGCAATATAAAGGATATGTATCCGATACATCCGCTTATAAGCGCAAATGCGAGAATTGCATCGTTGACGGCAGCAGCAAAAGAAATTTATAGAAAAAACATAGAGGGAAGCGTCGCAGAATGTGGCGTTTATCGAGGTGATTTCGCGCAATATATAAACAAGGTGTTCCCTGACCGCCCTTTGTATTTGTTCGATTCTTTTGAAGGATTTGACAGTACAAGCGTTGTGGAAGATTGCGACAATCATGATCAGTATGATCAATGGATTGGAACGCTGAAAGACACTTCCGTGGACATTGTGATGAAAAAGATGACTTTTCCTGAAAACGTAGTTGTGCGAAAAGGCTTTTTCCCTGAAACGGCCAAAGGTGTAACGGATAAATTCTGCTTTGTAAATCTGGATATGGATCTGTATGCGCCTACATATGATGGTTTGAATTTCTTCTGGGAAAATCTTATGGGGGGGGGGGGTATATATTTATACATGATTTTTTCCTCTGGGATGGAATTGAAGTTGCAGTCAGTCAGTTTTGCAGGGAAAGAAATCTTGGATACGTGTGTATACCGGACGAACACTCGGTTATAATCTCGAAGCCTATATAAGTATGAGAGACGGATGAGAAGGGAGACAGACAATGGGATTGAATATTTCATTAGTAAAATATTTGGTGCTGATCAAACAAAGATTTGGCGTAAATTATGAAAAAACAGCGATGCTCGGAAGACAAAATATATATGTATCTGAAAGTCAGTATGGGGGGGGGGTAATAGAAAAAATATTAGCTTATGAGGATGTTGCACAAGCGGATGGTTATGCAGAGACAATGTTTCGGGCATTGGGAGCAAATGAAATAGAGTCTTATGATTATAGTGATTATGAGGGAGCGACCATTTTGCATGATATGAATGTTCCCATTTCGGACATGCATAAAGAAAGGTATAGTGTTGTGCTTGACGGAGGGACATTGGAACATGTTTTTCATTATCTTACCGCATTAAAAAACGCAATGGAAATGGTTAAAATAGGCGGGAGTTTGATATTAGCAACGCCATGTAATAACTATAACGGACACGGATTCTATCAATTTTCACCTGACTTATTTTTCACTGTTTTAGAGGGTAACGGTTTTACAATTGAGGATATCAGTCTGGCAAATAATATAGCCGAAGGTAAGTATATTACGCATAAACTGGAAAATATTGTCTGCGATGGGAAACGCTTTTTGCATCATAACATTAATGCTTATGGCATGGGGACTTTATTGTATGTTTGTGCCAGAAAAATAGGTAAGGTTCCAAATATCCTGAGTTGTTATCAGGCTAATTACGAAGCGATATGGAAAAAGGAATTGGAACGGAAAGATATTGTGTGGTTTAGGTACTATGAACTTGAAAGAGAGTTAGAAGCTTTATATGGGTTAGAAGAATACCGTGTATATTCTAAGAATAGACAAGATAAAATCAAAATAGTGTTATATGGCGCTGGAAGAATGTGCGTTTGGTTTATGAATAGATTTCGGGACAAGGCGGATATTATTTCTATTGTTGACTCGGATATCTCAAAGCATGGGAAGAAAGTCGATAATATAGAAATCATATCACCGAAGGAAATTGAAGAAATTGAGGCTGAGGGCATAGTAGTAACAACAAGTAATAGGTGGTTTTACGAAATAAAAAATATGCTGATAGAGAATTTACATGTTGAAGAAGATAGAATTTATTCTATAGAAAGGATTTGTTATTACATGGGAGAATGTATATACAGTTAGAAAAAATTGAAATCAAAATGTTGTTGATTTTTAAGAGTTATTTGAATCACTCATAATAATGACAAGGAGAGGAAGGAGATGCATATACCAATAGTATATTCTACAGACAATGAGTATGTGTTTGTGGTTATTGTTTCTATCACATCTCTTGTTTTAAACGCAAATGCAGATACCTTTTATGATCTTTATATTTTAACAGATGACAGTTTTTGCAGGAAAAAGGAGGTGCTAAAGTCTTTAGAAGAATTTGATAAAAAATTGAATATTGACTTCATAAATGTAGGGAACAGATTTGAGGCAGCCTGTTTAAGATATGATTTCATCAGCAGACCGACATATTTCAGATTGGCGTTACCCCAATTACTAAAGGAAGAGAAATGTATTTATTTAGATGCTGACACAATAGTCTGTGAAGATCTGCGGATATTGTATGAAACAGATCTGACTGATAAATACATAGCGGGAGTTAAAGCACCTTGGTTCCACATTAGAGAAGATGGAGATCGTTATTGCGAGCAGGCGCGGCTTCCCAATATGGAGCAATATGTCAATGCAGGGGTTCTTTTGTTCAATCTTGATGAGATGAGAAAATATGATCTGGCAGATCAGTTTATGGATTATCTGAAATATGATATGGAGTGTCAGGATCAGGACATCATTAACAGTTGCTGCTATGGAAAAATTGTGAGTATACCGTTTCAATACAATGTTATGACCAAATATACAAACTGGGAATTGAAAGACTATCAGGGGATTTTTCCGGAGACTGAATTGACTGGCGCATGGAATAATCCGTCTATTATACACTATGCAGACAGGATAAAACCATGGAATGTGCCGGAATGCTGCATGGGAGAATTTTGGTGGAGGGCATGCAGAAATAATAGTTACGCATGGGCTTATTATACGCAGAAACACAGTATTAAGTTTATGGTAAAAACAATATTTAATGTATCATCCCATAATAACCGTTTTACAAAGATTCCAAATCTGCCTAAGTTATTTAGTCTCGGTGCGAAACAAAAATTAGCGTTATATGGTGCAGGGAAAAGAGCGGCAGAGGTTATGGCATATCTGCGTGCGGACAATATTGCGCCGGATATGGTTATTGTTAAGTGCATGGAAGGCAATCCAAAAGAAATAAATGATATTACGGTAGTTCCACTAAGCGAGCTGGACAAACGGCAGACGGATACTACTTTGATCGTTGCCACAAGGGAGAGTCTTCAAGAGGAGATCATGCAGGATATAAAGGAAATAAGATTTAGAGAAATTATATTATTAAATGATGATTGGAGGTATTCACTATGAAAAAAATAATTATTTGGGGCGCAGGGGAACTTGGACAGTTTGTTTTAAAACAGGTTCAGGTATATTTTAAGGAGTGGGTCTGCTGTGGTATTGTCGATAGAAATAAGGCTATTTGGGGTGATCCAATATACATGGGTGGGTTTACAATAGAATCTCCGGAGATATTGGAGCAAAGGCAATGGGATCTCTTGATAATTTGTGCAAATAAATACTGGGAAATTGCGGGAACTGCGGAGCAGACATACGGTGTGAGCAAAAGTAAAATGCTATGGGTTGACACGGTATGGTCGAGACAGATGATCATGAATCCCCGGCAAATGTGGGAACGATTAGTTTTTATGCCGTTTGTGCCGGATGCAGATGAGTACGCGGAAGCGTTGGAGGAGATTGTACACGGAGAGGGGTTGTTGAATGAACTTGGCATAAAATACAATACCGATAAAGCGCAGATCATGTATGAAAAAGACGGTTTCCGATTAACACATGATTATTTGAGACATTATGAGCGGGCTTTATATGAGATTAAGGATAATAAGAATGTATTATGTGAGTTGGGATGCGGCACAGGCGCGTCGTTAAAAATGTGGAAAGAGTATTTGCCGCAGTCACAAATCGTCGGTGTTGATATCAATACATGTGCAGATTCATACAAGGAAGACAGAATTGATATTGTGATCGGCAATGCGGCACATGATGAGACCATAAATGTTATCAAGGAAAAGTATAAGTCACTGGACATTATTATTGATGATGCTTCCCATGCATGGGGCGACATGCGGATTTCCTTTGAAAAGCTGTGGGATGTATTGGCATCGGGCGGAATTTATATCATAGAAGATGTTTCCTGCGGTTCCATGGGATCGTTTCCGCAATATCCGCCCGTATGCTGGGATGCACAATCCATTTTTGATTATATATTGGACAGAGCTAAGATAATGAATTTTGCGAGAGACTGGAACCCTGAGTATAACAGATATCACTTCGAACATTTGCCGGAGCATATTAAGAGGATTGAATATGAACTGGATGAAATACATATTGTTCATGGTTCGTTAATTATACGAAAAAGGTAGATGCTTCTTCATTTAAGAATAGGCTGTCAAGGGGAAAAAAGAATGGACAAGATTGGATATTGTAATATCTGCGGCGCTGATGTAAATCAATGGGGGTTCTGCGGCAACGACATAGAAACAAAATTTAGAATAACAGGAAATGGGAAAAGAGTGGGATTATGTCCGCATTGTCAGAGCTATGACAGGGGGAGATGGGTTTACTTTGTGCTGAAAAACTTTACCACCCTATTTGAGAGAGGGGGGGGGGTAATCCTACATTTTGCACCGGAAAGGCAGATCGAAAAATATTTAAGAGGGATAGAAAAGTGCAGCTATTATACAGCAGATATCGAAAAAGGTGTGGCAGATTATGAGATCGATATGACAAAAATGCCCTTTGAAGATGACACGTTTGATTATATCATTGCCAATCATGTTTTGGAACATATTGAAGACGAACGGTCGGCAATATCGGAACTGAAAAGATGTGTAAAGAAAAGTGGCAAAATCATGTTATCTTTTCCGGTGACAATGGATGTAAAAACATTTGAAAATCCTGATTTAAAGAGCAAAGAGGACAAGATATATTATTACGGTCAGGAAGACCATGTGCGGTTATACGGAAAAGATTTTAAAGAACGTTTAGAAAGCTACGGATTAAAAATTGAAGTATATCGACCGGAAGAATTACTATCGCCAAAGTTGGTTGAAGAACTAAAGTTGATCCGGAATGACAGCGTGTTAATTTGTTCAAATGAATGAGCATGAGAGGGCAGAGCAGACTATGTGTGGCATCAATGGGGTGATAGCAAAATCGCCTGTAAAGGATTTAAAAAGGCGGGTGCATAACATGAACGAGTCGATCGTACATCGCGGTCCGGATGCGGGGAATGTGCTTGAAGTGACAGACGGCAGAGGGGCTTTTGGACACAGGAGGCTTTCGATCATCGATCTGAACGCAAGGGCCGATCAGCCTATGCGGACGGAAGGGGGAAAAGACGCGCTTACTTATAATGGAGAAATCTATAATTATAAGAAGTTAAAGACCGGGCTGCGTTACCCTTTCAGAACGGAGTGCGACACGGAGGTCGTTTTAGCGGGACTTCATGAAGAGGGGATCTCTTTTCTTTCGAAATGCAACGGGATGTTTGCTTTTGGCTTTTGGAATGATGCAAAGAAAGAGCTTATTTTATGCCGGGACAGGATGGGGATAAAGCCGCTATTTTATTACTATGACGGAGAAAAGGTCATTTTCTCCTCGGAGATCAAAGGAATCCTGAACAGCGGCTTGGTGGAAGCAAAGTTAAATTATGAGGCGCTTGACGATTATCTGGGGTATCGGTATGTCAGGGAGCCCTACACCCTTTTTGAAAATATCTATCAAGTGGAAGCGGGGACTGTCTGCTGTTTTGACGGCGATCTGAAAAAGAGCAGTTATCGGTATTGGGATCTTCCTACGGATTTTAATACGGCGGAGAAGTATTCGGAAGCGGATATCAAAAAGCGGTTTCAGGATGAACTGACAGAAGCCGTGAGAAGACGCATGATTGCCGATGTGCCGTTAGGGACTTATCTGAGCGGCGGTGTGGATTCGAGTATTTTATCGGCGATCACGGCGCAGGCGTCGGACAGGCAGTTACATACTTATACGATCGGTTTTCCGGATATGAATGAATTTGACTATGCGCAGATGGTAGCGCAAAGATACGGGACGCTGCATCATGAGATCCTGATTAACGAAGAAGAGTATTTAGAGAAGATGGAAGAGATCATCGGTTACAAGGATGCGCCCCTTGGTGTGCCGAATGAGATCCCGTTAGCGGTCATGTCAAGGGTGCTGAAAGAAAATATCACGGTCGTACTTTCCGGTGAGGGGGCGGATGAACTTTTAGGAGGGTACGGGAGAATCTTCAGGAGTCCGTTTGATTATCGAAACCACAGCCTTGAAAGAGATTTTTATGACTTTTTTTTGGAGAGATATGAGTATGTGCCCCGATATCTCCGCGACAAATATGTAAAAGGCAGTAAGGAGATGAGGAGCAGGTTTGACAAAGAGATTAGAGACAGATTCTCAAACTACGAGAATGAATATAATGTATTCTGGTTTTTTCACCAATATCATGTGAAGGGGCTGCTGCAGCGTGTGGATACGACGACCATGCTGGCGGCGGTGGAGGCGAGAGTCCCGTTTTTGGATCATGAGCTGATCGAGTTTGCGTATTCCGAGATCCCTTATCAGATGAAGTTGAGATGGAAAAGTGAAGCGTGTAAGGAACAGGCAAAAAAATTGCAGGCGTCTGCATACAGCGAAAAACTGGACATCCCAAAGTATGTATTGAGACAGACGGCATATGCTTTTTTGCCCGCGGAAGTGATCGAGAGGAAAAAGGTGGGATTTCCGGTACCGCTTGCGGCATGGGAGAAAGAACTGCTTGCAATGGCAAGACGTGAACTGCAAGGCGCATGCTGGTTAAGAGAATCTGATACGGTTGAAGAGCTGTTGAAAGACGGCCTCGCTTTGCCGCAGGGAAATCAGATTATGTGGATGTTTATCAATATACAGTTATTCTGCAAACAATATTTTAACAGAGCATGGGAGTATTAGTGATGACGATAGGATATACGACAGGAGTATTTGATTTATTTCATGTAGGACATCTGAATATGCTGAAAAATGCCAAGTCTATGTGCGACAGACTGATCGTAGGAGTGACGACGGACGAACTCGTCTCTTATAAACATAAAAAAGCGGTGATCCCTTTTGAGGAGCGGCTTGAAATCGTGCGGAATATTAAGTTTGTAGACGCTGTCGTACCGCAGGATACGATGGATAAGTTTGCGATGTGGGAAAAACTGAAATTTGATATCATGTTCGTCGGCGACGACTGGTACGGGACGGAAAAATGGAAGGCCTATGACGAGCAGTTTCGGGAAGTCGGCGTAAAAATCGTATATTTTCCGTATTATAAAGGTACGTCCTCCACGCTGATTAATCAGACGCTGATGGATTTGAGGAAATAGAGTATAAGAAAGTTTTTTATAGAAACGGGAAAGCATATGACAACATATCTCATCACAGGAGCTACCGGTTACATCGGTTCCATGTTGATAAATACCATTTTAAGCGACGGGCAGACAAGCGGTAAAAACCGGAAATTCCGCATTATTGCGCCCGTCCGGGACATACAGAAAGCTGACGGATCATTTCCTGCGGGAGTAGAGCTGGTGCAGACAGATCTATGCGGCAGTCAGTGTGTGGAGCAGTTATTAAAGGCAGGAAACGGAGCGGATTATGTGATACATTGCGCTTCTGTTACGAAATCCGCTGAAATGGTCGCCCATCCTGTAGAAGTGATTGAAAGCATTGTCAATTGTACGCAAAATGTTTTAGAATTTGCGCGGCGCAGCAGGATCAAAAGCATGGTGTACCTTTCCAGTATGGAGGTGTATGGGAAAATAGATTGCAGGGATGGACATCGCGTCAAAGAGGAGGAGGTCGGCCGCGGGGAGATTGAGTTGTTAAGCGCCCGTAGTTGTTATCCTCTGGGAAAGCGTATGGCGGAGAATCTTTGTTATTCCTATTATAAAGAATATGGCGTTCCGGTAAAGACTGCCCGTCTGGCGCAGACGTTCGGGCGCAGGATATTGCCTGAAGACAATCGCGTTTTTGCGCAGTTTGCCAGAGCCGCCGGTCACAGAGAAGATATCGTTCTTCACACCAGAGGCGGGTCAATGGGAAATTATTGCGATATTGATGATGCGGTCAGGGGGATCATGACCATTTTGAAAAAAGGGGCGGACGGAGAGGCCTATAATGTGGTCAACGAAGAAAATACGATGACGATTCGGCAGATGGCGGAACTAGTGGCGGACAAAGTTGCAAATGGCAAAATCAAAGTGACATATGAGATATCGGATGAAAACGCCCGTGGATATGCCCCGAACACCGGTTTGCGGATGTCCGGGGAAAAATTGAGGGCGCTTGGATGGGAGCCGCAAAAGACGTTATATGATATGTATCGGGATATCATGGAGGCGGAATCTTAAGATGCTGTTTTCAAACGCCTTTGTCTGGTGTATAATAAAGCACAAAGAAAAAAGGCTGACACACCGGAGGGGTGATATGTTTTTTAACAAATTTAAGATAAAAAGACAGTTATATCAAATATATACGGTCGTTGTGGTGGTGCCGATCCTCTTGATCGGCACCTTCCATATTGGCTACATTTATCGCCTGATGGTTAATTTCTATACGGATCTCCTGCATTCTGACAACTATCGGGTAAGAAACGTTCTCTTTGACATGACAAGAGAACTTTATTTAATTTCCAAGGATATTTCCTTTGACGGCGGAGTGAGGGGGATTCTGTCCACGGAGTTTGAAAGGCGGCAGGATTACGTCAGCGCGGTTGACGACAATGAAATCTTAAGCAGATATGCCCAGACTTACGCGCAGATTGGTAAGATCGAAATCTACACGGACAATCCGTATTTGTCTGATTATAAGCAGTTTGTACGGGTGGACGAGGCGACTGCGGAGAAACTGTGGTATAGTCAGGCACTGGAAAAGTCGGGGATATACTGGCGGGCTATCCCTTGGAAGGACGGTTACCGGGATGCGGTGTGGGACTTGTGTCTGGTCAAGGGAATCCCACTGGTCAACACGCCATATCATGCAGTGCTGGTCATCCACATTGACAGCAATTATCTGCAGATTTGGACGGACAGCACTGAGTATGAGAGCGTGATGTCGGTGGACAGGGAACCTGTCTTTTATGCCACTGACGCAAAACGGCGCGGGGTGGCGATGCCGATAAACGTGGATTACGATGAATCTTACTTTAGCTACAGCGGGATCGAAAAGGTGGACGGACAGCCCTGCTTTACGGAAATTGTGACCCTGCATGCTTATCGGTCCAGATCCCGGATTTATCTTTGCTCGCTGGATAAAAAGGCATATAAGAATATTCAGGCAATTATGCGAAGCGGCGTTCTGATCATGTTGACTGCGCTGGTCATCCCCGGCATTTTAATCCATATATTTACAAAGTATTTTACGGGACGGGTCATGCTGCTCAGACAGGAGATGCACAAGGTAAGTAATCAGGATTACGAACTGATCCCGGCCTTTCGGGGAAAAGACGAGCTTTCTGAGGCATTTGGGGATCTTAAGGTCATGGTGGAAAATATCAAGAAGCAGGAGGCCAGAGCATTTGAGGCGCAGATTAAGGAGCAGGAGCTTCTGATCAGGCAGCAGGAGATGGAATTTAAGATGCTAGCCAGCCAGATCAATCCCCATTTTCTATATAATACACTGGAAACGATCCGTATGAGGGCTTTTTCGGAGGGAGATAAGGAGGTGGCGCAGGCTATCAAGCTGCTTGGAAAATCCATGCGCTACGTGTTGGAAAATACCGGGACTTCTGTCACGACATTGGCGGAGGAGCTGCATCATGTGGACGAGTATATTGAGATTCAGCAGCTTCGATTCGGGGAGCGGATCGGCTATGAAAGACAGATAGAGGAGGGAATTGTGCCGGAGGAGTACCATATGCTGCCGCTGCTCTTGCAGCCCGTGGTGGAAAATGCTATCATACACGGACTGGACGAGACAGAGTCTGGTGGTCTGGTCAAGATCAGTATCTATCGCAGAAGGCCGGATATCGAAGGGGAGGAGTTTCTCATCATAGATGTGGAAGACAACGGCTGCGGCATGACGGAGGAAGCGCTGAGCAGACTCAGGCGTGATATTGAGATTCGCGATATGAGCCGCAGCAAGAGTATCGGTCTTTATAATATCAATCAGCGTATGAAGCTGCATTATGGTGAAGGCTATCGTGTTCATGTCTATGCGGAGCCGGGGAAAGGAACCAGAGTGAGGCTGGTCTTACCTACCGAAAAATAGCGGGCTGAAACTGCAAGCTATAAAAATGACAGTAATTTTTCTCCATTCTGTTCGGTATTTTTTATAAGGGTGCTTTTTTATAATAAGGGCATCAGAGAAAGAGGGCATTTGGCTCCAAATCTCTGGTGCCTTTTCTTATTCAAATAGGAAGAGGAAAACGAGATGAAAGGATGGCGGGACATGAGTGCGAGAAGAGCGCAGAAAGAAAAAAACGTCAAGACAAAGTTCAGCCTGCAGTTGATGTGGAAACAGCGATATCTGTTAATGATGTCACTTCCCTTCGTTGTATGGCTGATTATTTTTAAGTACATACCCTTATGGGGCTGGACAATGGCCTTTCAGGAGGTTAAACCGAAAAATCTTTCCAAACCGATCTGGGAGAGACCCTTTGCGGGCTTTGATAATTTTTTGAAGGCTTTCGGGGATCGGATGTTTAAGCAGACGATGATCAACACCATCGGGCTCAGCGTCTTGGGGATTGCAGTGGGAACACTGATGGCAATCTTGTTTGCGCTGATGCTTAACGAGATCCGTTTTATGAAGTTTAAGAAAATAACGCAGACGATCTCCTATCTGCCGCACTTTGTATCATGGGTGGTTATCGCCAGCATCGCGAAGATGGTCTTAAATGACGGCGGAATGCTGGATACAGCTCTGCACACAAAGCTTGGATTGATGAGTACAAACTCGCCGCTGTTTTGGGCGACGGTCGTTTTGGTCAATACATGGAAAGAGGTGGGCTGGGATGCCATCGTATATCTTTCCGCCATGGCGGGCATCGATCAGGGCCTCTACGAGGCGGCGAAGGTGGATGGTGCAAATCGGCTGCAGAGAATATGGCATATCACCCTTCCGGGCATCAAGCCGACCATTGTGGTGCTTCTGATCATGGGTATCGGCGGCGCGCTAAATGTAGGAATGGAGCGGCAGATGCTCCTTAGCAACGGTATTGTGCAGGATCACGCGATGGTACTCTCATGGTTTGCTTATGTCAGAGGTATCGGTAACAGCAACTACGGTCTTGGTACAGCGATCGGCATGTTCCAGTCGCTAGTCGGCATTCTTCTGCTTTTTTTGGCGAATAAGGTAGCAGGATGGCTCGGCGAGAGCAGACTGATTTAGAGGAGGGGATGACCATGGCGAAAGTGAAAGCGAACCGCATTAAAAGTCGTGACAATGTGCTGGACTATATTCTGGTAGTAGTGTTCATCTTTCTCATCATTATTACCGTGTATCCGTTTTTGAATGTGCTGGCAATCTCTTTAAACGATCCGATCGACACGATGAGAAACATTAATTTCATTATCCCCAGAAAGTTTACTCTGAGCAATTATGCCTATGTGTTTCGGGAAAATAATTTATTAAAGGCTTTCATACTCTCGGTGTTACGAACTGTGATCGGTGCGGGCGCGGGTGTGATCTGTACGGCGATGCTGGCCTATGTTTTGAGTCGCAAGGATTTTTACTTTAATAAGCTCTTTACTACGCTGTTTGTAATTACCATGTATGTCAGCGGCGGTCTGATTCCGGAGTATCTGCTGTTGATGAGAGATTTAAAAATGGGAAACAATTTTTTCGTTTACATTATTCCGGGGCTGATCTGGGTCTACAACATGATTCTGGTGCGCTCCTTCATTGAAGGACTGCCGCTGGCGCTGCAGGAGGCGGCAAGGGTGGATGGCGCCAATGATTTTGTAATCTGGGGAAGGATTGTACTTCCGTTATGTAAACCAGTTTTGGCTACTGTGGCGTTGTTCTACGCGGTGGGACAGTGGAACTCTTTCATGGATACTTACCTCTATGCCAAGGAACTTCCAACCTTACAGTATGTTCTTTACGAGATTATGGAAAAGGCGCAAGTAAAGATCGATCCTCACGCGGCGGAGCAGATCAAGAATGCGGTGTCGCCCTTGTCTGTGCGCATGGCGGTGACCATTGTCGCGACGGTGCCGATCATCATCGTTTATCCGTTCTTGCAGAAATATTTCGTGGGCGGTATGACAGTCGGCGCGGTGAAGGATTAGGCGGATATTTATGCGGCGAAAGCCGGTAAATATAAAGTAACAGTTTGATGAGGCAACACCTCAGCAAAGAAGGGAGAAAAAGTATGAAAAGTAAAAGAGTATGCGCATTGCTGCTGACGGCAGCAATGGTAGTCGGCACGTTGGCCGGCTGCGGCGGCAATGACAGCGGTAACGCGTCTACAGGCGGCGACAGTGTGCCGGCTGCGACGGAGAGCGGCGATGCGGGGACATCGGATGCGGGCAGCGACAGCGCGGCATCCGGAGAAGTGATCGAGTTGACCTTCTTCAATGCGGATGCCAATCAGGACGATCCTTGGACGGATCCCGTGGCGCTTAAGATCACAGAAAAGACTGGCGTTAAGTTAAAGACCAGTCGTCCCGTGGGCGGTAATGACGAGAGCGAAGCGGTTGCGCTGATGATTGCGGAGCAGAATTATCCTGATATCATCTTTGCAAAGGGTTCCGCAGGCAATCTGATCGAAGCGGGCGCAATGATGGACATGACAGATTTGATCGAGCAGTATGGTCCCAATATCAAGAAACTGTACGGCGAGGAGTTCAATAAGTTAAAACAGTCAGCGGACGATCCGGCAATCTATCAGTTCTCCGCATATGTAGTAGGCGGCGAGAAGTTCAAGCACTGCGGAACGGCCCAAATCCAATGGGATGCGCTGAAGGCGAAGGATTACAAGCTTCCCAATTCACTGGAAGAAATGGAAGCGATGATCAAAGACTATATAGCAGCTAATCCGACTACGGAAGACGGACTTGACAGGATTGGTATCAGCTTATCTACTGCTGACTGGCACTGGCTGATCACTCTGGGTAATCCGGCCGGCTTTATCGCAGACGGCGCACCGGATAATGGCCAGTGGATCGTAACGCCGGACAACAAGGGCGTATATAAATTCCGTTCCGATGAGGAAAGAGAGTACTTCAGATGGATGTGCCGTATGTACAACGAAGGGATTCTGGATCCCGACTTTGCGACCCAGACACACGAGGATTATATCGCAAAGATCGCGTCCGGCCGTGTTGTGGCACTGTTTGATTCAGATTGGGATTACGCGGATGGTGAGAAAGTCTTAAAGGCAGACGGCAAGTACGGTTCTACCTATGCAGGGCTTCCGCTGACCATGGACGCGGATACAAAGTGCGCATCTCTGATGTATCAGGGTCTGACGACCGGTACCGGCGTAGGTATCACGACTTCCTGTAAGGATCCGGTTGCGGCGATCAAGTTCATCGATTACCTCTGCTCCGACGAAGGTCAGGTACTGAATAAATGGGGTATCGAAGGCGTGAACTACTTTATTGACGACGAAGGTCACCGTTACAGAACGGAAGAAGAAATCAAGGCTTCTCAGGAAGATCCTGACTATGGCAAGAAGACCGGTGTTGGCTTCCATAACTATCCGTTCCCTTCTTATGGCGACGGTATTCTGGATCCTACCGGCAGCACCTATACGACCACCAGTAAGGATGCCGTGATCAACGAGTACAACGTGGAAGAAAAGGCAGCAGTGGATGCGTGGGGCGTAGAGCTTCTGGTAGATATGTTCCCGCAGACAGACGAGTTTGAGACACCGCAGTATTCCCCGTTATGGGCATATGCTATGCCGCTGGAGTTCACGGAGATCGTGGATAAGCTGGACGAGGTTGCCTGGTCTGCACTGATCAAGTGCGTGACCGGCAAAGAGACGGATTTCGACGTAAACTACGATGATATGCTCGCAGAGCTGGAAGCAACAGGCATGAGCGAGGCGGAAGAAATGATGACAGACATCATAGCCGAGAAGGTTGCGGCAGCACAATAGACAGAAGATTCCGGCCAATAAGAAATAAATTGATAGATGTGTGAGAAATGAGATAAAAAAAACCTGCCGTATCGGATTGTGATGCGGCGGGTCTTTTTTATGCCATTTTTTCAGGGGGGGGGGTGACTGCAGAGTCAGGGGTGAGACCGTGTCCTTTGCGAAATTCTGCGGGACTCATCCCCACATATTTTCGAAATTTCTTGTGGAAATAATCCACGTTTTTATAACCGGCCTGTTCGGCAATCTCATAGACTTTCAGACTGTTCTCTAAAAGAAGTTCCTTCGAAAAGTCGATCCGTTTGTGGTCCACATAGGCGTTAAAACTTTCGCCTACGCTCTTTGTGAATATTTTTCCCAGATAGGCGCTGTTGTAGCCAAAGAGAGGCGCGATGGCTTCCAGTTTGATATTTTCCCTGAAATGATGGTCGATATAAAAAAGGACATCATAGAGAATCGTGTCTTTGGCGGAACTTCCCAAAGCGCCCATGACGGATTCAAACTGTTCTGACAAAAAGCGTAGAATCTCGTAAAGACAGCTGCTTTTCTGGATAAAGTCGATGGCCTCTGAGTTGCTGGCAAAAGGAAGCGTCACGGTAGGATAATGATGGGTCATCTTTTCCTTGCTCTGCAAAAAAAGGTCGGTCAAAAACAGTCGGATATGCGGGATGTTATTGGGAAAGCGTTCCAGCGCATGTGCTAATTCCTGCATGATATCCACGGTCATGCGGCGGTTATAGGAGGATAGACAGTCGCATAGCCGCTCCGCGTAGATGGGAACCGTTTCCGGAGACAGAGAAAAAGCAGGCTCCATTGCCGGAGAGGCAGCTTCCTTTTGCATCTGCGGCAGCGTTTCGAAGCCGATGGCAAGGATTTCGGGCGGACAGAAAAACCGGCGGTCAAGAAGGGCGGCGGCATCCTCGTAGGAGAGATGGATGTCCTCCGGGCGGGATACCGGCCTCCCGTAGGCTAAGAAGAAGGTGTCCGTGGGCACTTTTTCCCGAATTTCGTCCTGTTCCAAACGCTCCAAAAGATCAGCCAGCTTATGCAGACCGCGTTCTCCTTTTAGGAGCAGTACGTCGCGGTTTCCTGTCTGGATATGGTCAAACAGGGTGTTGTCCCGATTGCTGACCTGCAGAAGGCGGGCAAAGTCTTCGGTCAGGGAGCGGCCCGGAGCGAGAGGGCCCTCGCAGAGCGCCACCTGATAGCGGTCGGTGCTTAAACCGAAGGTCAGTCTGTCCTCAGCTGAAAGGGACGCATGGAACGTGTTCTCCACAAGCTCCTGCAGGACGGTGATCTTTGCTTTGTTCTTGTAAGCGCTCAGATGAGAAGAGTCCTCTTTCGCCTGCGCAAGTTCTTCCCGAATCTGTGTGACCGTCTCCAACAGTTCATCCTCGTCAATCGGTTTTGTCAGGTAAAAGCGGACTCCGCTCTTTATGGCTTCCTGTGCGTACTTAAAGTCCGCGTAGCCGCTTAAGATGATACATTTTCCCTCAAACCCCGCTTCTCTGGCAAGGCGGATCACTTCCGTGCCGTGCAGCAGCGGCATTTTCACATCGAGCAGGACTAAATCGGGATTCAGGGTAAGAATCTGCGAAAGAGCGTCCTTTCCGTTGGAGGCCTCTCCGCAGAGCGCAAAGCCCAGTGAACCCCAGTCGATGATCTGCTTTAACCCTTCTCTGATGGCGTTTTCGTCGTCAGCGATAAACAGTGTTTCCATGCTGTTACACCCTCATATCCGATCGGCGTTTCCGTAATGGGTGCCGATAATTTTCTTTCAATCCTGTAAGCTGTTTATTCCACGGAAATCTTACACACCACAGGGAAGTCGCTCTTTACGCCTTTTGCTGTAACATGCAGTCCGTCATCGTCAATGGAAAACTGCGGCTTTTCGGGAAAGCCCAGAATTTCCACACCGCGGATGATGCCGTGGAAATGCGGTTTGTTGGGATCGGCGGAGTGTCCGAGGGAGCGGATCAGGAAATTCCCGTCGTCAGGGCAGTGCAGGCAGGCGGCGTAGATGCAGCCGTTTCCTGCGGTAAAGCGGAAATCTTCTTTTGTGTAGCTTGTGGCAGCCGCGTCGGAGAACTGTCCTTCGATCTCTATTGTCGGCCCTTCCGCCGCGTGACGCCACGGTTTCGTCTGGTAGACGGCTTCTCCGTTTACGGACAGCCATGTGCCGATATCCCGCAGGATCGCAGCGTCTTCATCGGCAAAGCTGCCGTCCGCCTTCGGCCCCACGTTTAGCAGAAGACAGCCGTTTTTGCTGACGACGTCTAAAAGGTAACAGAGAATTTCATTGCTGCTCTTATAGTCAAGAGAGGTGGTGTGGCACCAAGAATTTCTGGCGATGGCGGTGTCGGTCTGCCACGGGTAGGGCTTGGCGTCCGCAAACTTTCCGCGCTCCACATCAACAATACCGCTGCCAAAAGCCATAGCGTCGTGCTTGTAGCAGAGGGCAGTCTGGTATCCTCTTTCTGCGGCCCGGTTATAGCAGTAAGCCGCAATCTTTCTTAAGTAAGGCTTGTAGGCCTCATGCTGGATCCACCAGTCAAAGTAGAGGAGTCTGGGTTCATAGCGGTCAATGATCTCGCACGTACGGCAGAGCCAGTCTTCCAAAAACTCCCGGCTGGGATAGGGCTTTGCAAAAAGATCCTGCATATCGGGCTGCGTCTGCTCTGAGGGCCAGTAGAAGTCGCCGCAGGTAAGAGGTTCTTTGATATCGCTGTCAAAGTCCTTGCCGTTTCCCATAAACCAGTGATGCTCCGCCCGATGACTGGAAGCGCCGACAAGCAGTCCGCGCTTTTCGCAGGCGCACTTTAATTCTCCCAGAATGTCCCGTTTGGGTCCCATATTGACGGCATTGTAGGCGGAGAGGCTGCTCTCATACATCTGGAAACCGTCATGGTGTTCCGCCACGGGAATTACGTATTTTGCGCCGGCATTTGCAAAGGTTTGGGCCCAGTGATCCGGATCGAATTTTTCGGCTGTAAAGAGGGGGATAAAGTCCTTGTAGCCAAAGTCCTTGTGCGGACCGTAAGTTTTGATATGATGCTCGTACTCGGGCGAGCCCTGTATGTACATATTGCGGGAATACCATTCATTGTTAAAGGCCGGCACGCTGTAGAGTCCCCAGTGGATGAAGATGCCGAATTTCGCCCCGCCAAACCATGCAGGCGTCTGAAAGGCTGTCAGGGACGCCCAGTCGTCTTTGTAAGGGCCCTGTGCGATCACCCGGTCGATCTCGTTTAGATAGTCTGCTTTGTTGGTGAACTGAAACGGTGTGTTGTTAGTCATGCTTACCTCCCTGCCGAAGTTTTTTGCGGCGTTTTTTGAAGGATATCCCTGCCGCGGAGTCCGATTTTCAATTAGTTTGATTATAGCAGAAAGCGCGCGGTTTTGCCATGGGTTTGACAAAAAAGAAAAGCTGTGTTACACTCTGTCCCATAATCAAATAGAACATCAACTGCAGCCGCGCCTGCGGCACACGGAATAGGGTGAAAAGCCCTGCGAGTCGGTCACTGTGAAGCCTCTTGGATACAGATTAAGAGCAGAGAGGATAAGTCAGATACGTGGCGGTTAGATGGCATTCTGCCGAAACCGGAACTGCGAATTTTTTCGGCCTTGCTGCGCCTGCGGCAGGGTTTATTGCGTTCTACGCTTCGGCACAGGGCGCATTTTTTACGCGCATAAGCAGAGTCAGAAGGAGGAGGACATCATGAAAAAAGGACAAAAGACACAGAAGAGAACGACAACGAGGATCACAGCGCTTTTACTGAGCCTGCTGCTTTGCATGCTCACGGCCTGCGGCGGTCAGACGGCGCAGGAGACGCCTGCCGCGCAGACAGCGGAAGCAGATATGTCGCTTCCTACGACTGACCCCAGCGGCGCGGCAATCTCCATTCCCGAGCAGGTGAATACCATAGTGGCGCTCGCCCCTTCGATTAATGAGACGTTGGTGGCGCTCGGGTTGGAAGAAAAAATCGTGGGCTACGATTTGCAGAGCGCGGGGCTGCCGGGGCTGCCCGAAGGCGTTCCTACCTTTGATACGGTGAATCCCGACGTGGAGCAGTTGACGGCCCTTGCGCCTGATATGCTGCTGGTGTCAAGCCTTTCCCTCTACGATCAGGAGGCCCCTTATCAGCCGCTCATCGATGCGGGCGTGTGCGTGGTCTGTGTACCCACCAGCGTGAGTATTGAGAATGTGCGCAGTGACATCCGTTTTCTGGCGGCGGCGTTAAGCGTACCGGAAGAAGGAGAGCGTGTGGTGGCGGAGATGGACGCGGAACTTGAGAGGATATCCGCTGCGGTTGCCGATGTTTCGGATGCCGAGAAAAAGAGCGTTTATTTTGAAATCTCACCGGCCCCCTATCTGTATAGCTGCGGCAGCGCTACCTATCTGCATGAGATGATTGAACTGGCTGGGGGAAAGAACGTCCTTTCCGACCAGAGCGGCTGGCTTTCCGTGGAGGGGGAGACCGTGGTTGCGGCAAACCCGGATGTTATCTTTACGAATGTGAATTATATGGATGCGCCCGTAGATGAGATCCTCGGCAGAGAGGGCTGGGCAGGCGTATCTGCTGTAGCGAATAAAAATGTTTATTACATCGACAATATGGCGTCTTCCCTGCCGAATCAGAATATCGTGAAGGCGGTGGAACAGATGGCAAAGGCGCTTTATCCTGAACGGTTCGGGACGGAATGAGGAAGCAGGCGGTCATGAGGCTTGGGACGAAAACAGAGAAGGGAAAGACAAAGAGGACAGGGATCAAAATGGGGATTCTCCTCGCGGCGGCGCTCTTTGCCCTGCTTTTGGGCGTGGGGGTGGGGAGCGTGTATGTGTCGCCCGCAGATATCCTTGCGATTCTGGCGGGGCGTTTCTTTGGACAGCCCTTGCCGGCCCATATTCCCGCAAGCTACAGCATTATGGTACTGGATATGCGCCTGCCGCGCGTCCTGCTGGCCTTTTTGACGGGGGCAGCGCTTGCCGCGGGCGGCGGTGTGATGCAGTCCGTACTGCAGAATCCGTTAGCTTCCCCCTTCGGTCTGGGCGTTTCTTCGGGCGCGGGGCTGGGGGCGGCGCTGGTGATCGTACTGGGGCTGGAGTCGGCAGGGCTTGGCGCCTTTCTTTTGCCGGGCGTCAGCCTGTGTTTTGCGCTCGGTACGGTGTTTCTGGTGCTGTTTGTTTCGGCAAGGCTGGACAGGGTGATGTCCAATGTGACCGTTGTGCTGGTGGGCATGGTGGTCTCCCTGTTTTGTAATGCCGTCATGACTTTACTGGCGACAGCTTCTCCCGCTTATGCACAGCGCATCCAGCTCTGGACGCTCGGCAGTTTTTCGATGCGGGAGTGGAGTGCGGTGTGGGCGCTTTTGCCGGTCACGGTATTGTGTTGTCTCTATTTTTTGCGCTATGCAAGGGAGCTTGATGTGATGACCTTTGGGGAGGAGCAGGCGGTGGCCATGGGCGTGGATCTGCGCCGCGTCAAGGGAAGGCTGATGGCGGCGGTAGCGGTATTAGTCGGTGTGGCGGTTGCTTTTGTGGGCATCATCGGGTTTGTGGATCTGATCATTCCCCATATCGCGAGAAAGCTTTTCGGAGCCTCGCACCGCAGAGTGCTTCCTGCCAGTGTCCTGCTTGGCGGAACCTTTCTCGTGCTGTGCGATCTGGCGGCAAGGACGCTCACGCCGCCGCATGAGATTCCGATCGGTTCGATCACGGCGCTGTTGGGGGCACCTTTCTTCCTGTATCTTTTCTTTGCGGGGAGGAGGAATGGTTGAGAAGTTGTTATAACGATAAGAAATGTGCGACGTGACGGTTGCTATGCCCTATATTTTTGTGGAAAATGGAGCTTGAAAGTGCTATAATCAATTTTGTCAATTTGATGCGAGAGATTAATGTAGGGAGAGGGACGAATGAAAGTATTATGTATATCGGCTTCCAATATTTTGCATAGCAAGGAAAATAGTATTTCACAAATTATTTGTTTGAGAATTTCTGAAATTTTATCAGAAAAGGAGATAATGTGTGAAATAGTGGATTTAAGGGATTACCGTTTACAACCATGTATTGGTTGCGGAAAATGTTTTGAACATAAAAGATGCTATAATGATACTGATTTTAACATAATTTATGAAAAAGTTATAGAATCAGATGCAATTTTCTTCGTATCGCCACATTATGCTCCAATCCCTGCAAAATTAAGTATGATATTGGAAAAAATGGAGGAAATTACTTTTTTACATTGGTGGAAAGATAATGAATATAGATCTGAAGTATATGGAATACCAGCAGGTATTATTTCACATGGTGGTGCTTGTGATTGGGCCTTAAAGAGTTATAAGGCAATGGTAAATGACACAATAGCAAATGCTTTAGATACCATTCAATGTAAGACAGTTCCTTATGATTCTGAATGGAACACAGGAATATCATTACCAGTACAAAGAGTGTTGGAGGAAGATTACATTTTTCCAATTCAAAAATATGATTGGAATTTGCTTACACAAAAATTAAGAGACTATATTGAACTTGTTTTACAAGAAGTAGCGGATTTGTTTTGTTAATAGCAAAAATGGTTAAGATGTGCAAAGCACACACCGGATTCGAGTGATAAAATGAGGTATCATCAAAGTAAAAATCAATTATGGAGAGAACGTATGGACTGTAAAGAACTGCCGAGGCGATTAGATAGAAAAGTAATTTATGAGAGCGATTATGTGTGTTTATATTCTGATAAGGTGAAGTTGTCAAACGGTTATATAATAGAAAAGTATCACCAGATTCATTATCCGCATGAAGCAGTAAGCATTGTTGTATTTAATGAGAATGATGAGGTTTTATTGATCCAATCGAAAAGATATACGGTAATGCGTTTGGAATGGGAAATTCCGGCGGGACGTATTGAGGATGGAGAATCAAAGGAAGAAGCTGCACGCCGGGAGTGTATGGAAGAAACAGGGTGTACAGTGAAAGATTTACAGTTTTTATGTACGCAAAATCCTTCCAACGGAATGTCTGACTGTGTATGCCATGTTTTTGCGGCAAGGGTTGATAGTGAAACAGTGAATTTTGATGAACATGAAGTAAAAATGAAACAGTGGATTCCCAGAGAGCGAGTCCTGGAGATGTTAAGAAATAATGAAACAAAAGATGGGATTTCTATCTTGGCACTGCTTTTTGCTTTTGCATTTTATAAATACCCTTCGAAGGGATAGCAGATGGCATTGAGTCATAACTTTCGTTCACCGGGTTGACTCTAAACCATACATTAGGTTTATACTTCTTTCAGGAAGCGCTTCCCAGGTAACTGTAAACGATTTTTGAAAGAGGCACAGGCATGAAAATAGGTGAATTTGCAAAAATGACGGGAATGCCCATATCGGCACTCAGACATTATGATAAAGAGAGACTGCTATGTCCGGACTATGTTGACCATTTTTCCGGTTACCGTTATTATTCGACTGACCAGATAGCACAGGTGCAAAAAATTGAGCGATTAAAAAGCGGTGGTCTTTCTCTGAAAGAAATAAGGGATATTCTGAAAAATGCCGACGATCATGAGCTCATAATGGGCATTCTGGAACAGCGGGAGTCAGAATACCGAACTATGCTTGCTGCCATTGAGGAGGCGAAGCGTATGATGTTTGAGAAAGAGGAGAAAAAAACGAAGGCTGCACAGGAAATACTGTCAGTCGTAGAAGAAAATGAATTTGGAGAAATGCTGATAAAGGGAATGTCCCTGCCCCTGCCGTTAAATCCCAAAGACTTACAGGCTGCATGGCGCAGTTTGGACGAGGAAATACAAAGAAGAAATTTTCAGCGTATTTCCGGATTCATGACCTATGGCGGTAAGGACAAAAATGAGATTCAGGTGGTTGCCGGGGTGGTAAAACTGAGAGACGAAATGGGGGAACTGCATGAAGATATCGACCTTATTTTTGAGGATGATGAGCAGGTCATCGGCAAATGGAAGGTTGTGGGGGAATATGCCGTAAAGGAAGATTTTTATTCCGAGCAGGGAGAGCGGAGAGAATCCGATATGGGAAATAGGGACAGGGAAATCTATTTCCTGCCGGGCGGAGAAGATTACTGGATCTATAGCTGGACAAAAGGATATCTGAAATTAAACGGCGGTGACCAGTCCTGTTTATGCAGATATCAAATCGAGGATGATCAAGGAAGCCGCTATATGTTTGTGGAGAATAAATCCTATGAATATCTCCGCGGCGGGAGGCCTACCGTATTGGTGCTGGAACAGGTTGATAAAAACAGGTATACCAGGCGTGAGATTGCCAGAGAAGATGACACGGATCTGCCTTTTGTGAATGATGAGCGAGTTCTGGGAGATTGGAAGGCCTTTGACTTTATCCGCAGCAGAGAGCAATTCGCTCCGGATGGGAATCATCTCCCGCAGGAAAGACTAATGTTTAAGCATATGTATTTTGGAGAAGATGGATTTTTGTCCAGTGTTTATATGGATGAAACCACATCGGGTAAAGAGATTCAGAGCTGGACGAAAGGCTATGTGCTCAAGCATTATAATCATACCGCCTGTGCATATGAAATTGTGACAGTGGATGGCATGGATTATATGATTATCGAGTGGAAAAGCGGGGATTATCGCTGGGGCGGTTATGATACGGACTATTATGTATTTGTCAGAGATGAGGAATAAAGCGGAGTACGCATGGAACAAAAGACCTTACTTACAATAGAACATTTATCCTGCGGCTATGGGAAAACAGAAGTGATCCATGACCTGTCTTTTCAGGTGCAGGCAGGGGAGCGATTGTGCATCCTCGGTCCGAACGGCTGTGGCAAGACCACGCTGCTGCGGGCGCTTGCGGGGGTGCTTGTCTGGCAGGGGCGCGTGGAGGCGGACGGGGTTTTACTTAACGAATTATCCCCGAAACAGCGGGCGAAAAAGATTGCCCTGATGAGTCAGTTTTCTCAGTCGTCCTTTGATTATACCGTATATGAGGCGGTCATGCTGGGACGCTACGCCCACCAGACGGGCTTTCTTTTTTCGGCAGAGACGGAGGCGGACCGTGCGGCTGTGGAGGAGGCTTTATGCCTTGCGGACGCATGGGAATTGAGGGAGCAGCCGGTGACAAAGCTTTCCGGCGGGCAGCTTCAACGGGTGTTTCTGGCAAGGGTTTTTGCGCAGAGTCCGCAGATCATCCTTCTGGACGAGCCCGCCAATCATCTGGATTTGCGCTCACAGGCGGAACTGATCGAAAGCCTGCGCAACTGGACGGCGGAAGGGGAGCGGTGTGTGCTGGGGGTGTTTCACGATATCAGTCTGGCGCTTTCCTTTGCAGATACGGTGCTGTTGATGGAACAGGGAAGAGCGCTTGCGCAGGGTCCCGTGGAGGAACTGGATCTAAGCCTGCTTGACGGGCTTTACGGTATGGATGTGCGCGGCTATATGAAGGGGCTGCTTGGACGGTGGATGGCGCGGTGAGAGCAAAAGCGAAGCGGCATCGGTGTGAGGAGGAATAAAAATGGCGGTATACAGGAGCCCCTATGAGGCTTATCCTTTTTTGAGCGACGTGGACGGCGATCTGCGCTGTGATTTTGAACTGGCAACGGATGAACTGGCGAGCGGCACGGGTCTTCTGCGCAGTCAGGTGACGGATGAGGCTTTGGCGGAGGAACTTTTGTGGATTTGTGAACTGATCTATCACATCAACCCTACTCTGCGTACCTCGCTGTCGGTGACGGAGGAGGAGACCGCCCGTCTTGCCGCCATGGTGGAAAGGCTGCAGGGAGAGAGCACGGTACACGGCTTTGTGCTGCCCTGCGGCTGTGAGAGCGCATGCACGGCCCATCTTTTGCGGGTGAAGGCAAAGTGTCTGGTGCGGCTTTTATACCGCTATATCGAGCGGGGGCACGAGGTCCCAGACAGGCTGTTGGATCTTTGTAATCTGCTTTCCGGGTATTTCTTTTTGCTGGCGCTTAAGTTGAATGCTCTGGAGGGAGTGGAGGAGCACGGCTACCAGAGTCGGAATTATCGATGATGTGAGCGGGAGAGGTTGGATCATCGTGTAAATGCAATTGCACTATGAGCGTGATTGTGCTATTCTGTTCAAAATAGGAATCGGAATGATGGAGGCGGAATGAAATGAACGTTTTAGTGATGAATTGCAGCCCTGTCAGAAATGGAGCAACAGCAGAAATAGTAAATATCATTTCTAATTGTCTAAAGCAGCGATACGACGTCAGAAGGATCTGTATTGATGATTTTCACATCAGTTTTTGTAAAGGCTGCAGAACATGCCATAATACGGCTGAATGTGTTCAGCATGATGATGTTGATCAAATCATGGAACACTATGAGTGGGCAGATGCCATCATATCCGTATCGCCTTCTTATTGGGTGGACATCCCCGGACAGTTTAAGGTATTTATTGACAGGTGTACACCCTGGTGTAATACCCATGAGCCGCATGCAGCCTTAAGTGCTGGAAAGAAAGGCTATGTAGTGGCGTTAAGAACAGGAACAAGCATGAAAGAATGTGAGCGCATTTTTGAAAGTATTGAACATTTTTACGGGCATTTAGAGGTTGCATGCTGCGATCGATTAGGTTTATGTTCCGTGGAGTTTAAAGATGCGGTGGAACAGAGAAAGGATGAAATCATAGAATTTTGTAATAAGATATAGTTTAATTCTATTGATAGAAACAGTCGCAGCATAAAAGCGGCTAAGGAGACTGATTATGACAGACAAACGCATATCAATCAGTGTTATGATACTGACAATCGTTATGACATTTATGGAAATGACCGCACTGCCGGCGGCTTTGTTCTGTCATATTCAAATTATGGATATTGAACCGATCTATTTCTCTTTGATGTTAAATTTCGTCTTGGCATTTTCTTTATGCTATGTGTGCAAGAAAACGATTCTAAAAGAGTGGAACTTTGGATTGCAGTTGCAAAATATTTCAGGCGGTTTGAAAAAATATGGGATTCCTTCCCTTGTGGCAACGCTTATTGTGGCTGCTGCTTTTTGCATAGGGCTTTCACCATTCAATAATAAACCAACAGTATATAGAGTGATTGTAGAGGGTGTTGTGTATTACATAGGCGTTGCAATCATGGAGGAAATTTATCTGAGAGGATTGCTGCAGAATATGATTGAAAAATGGTTCGGCACGCGAAAGAATGCTGCGTTATATGCGGTTATGATAACATCTGCATTATTTGGGGTTGGACACATGTTTGGCGCGCTTGGGCAGCCGATTTTGACAATTACATGCAAAGTTGTTTGGGCTGCTGCATTAGGAATTTACTTTGGGGCGGTCTATGTCAAAACCCGAAATTTATGGATACCGATCATTTTACATTTTATAGTGGATCTGTGCGGCATCCCTTTTTGTTTTTCGAAAAGCAATCAATATCCGACAATAGGATTGGTTTGTTGTTTATCAATGTATTTGTTATTAGGAATATATGGCATTTATATTGTTACGGATAGGGATTAGGAAAAACTTGACATGAGGAATCATAGGGTGTATCATTATTTCATACTTATCATGTAGGAATAATATAGAAAGAGGTATACCATGGAAAACAAGAGAGGAATCGGTACAAAATGCCTGCATCTGGAGGAGGAAGGGTTTGACAACTACGGTGCGATCAGCTTCCCCATCTACCAGACGGCCACCTACGCTCATCCGGGCGTGGGAAAGAGTACGGGCTACGACTACAGCAGACTGCAGAACCCGACCAGAGAGCAGTTAGAGAAGGTGGTTGCGTCTCTGGAAAAGGGAATCGACGCGCTGGCGTTGTCTTCGGGCATGGCGGCGATCGCCCTGATGATGGAAATTTTCTCGCCGGGGGATCACATCATCGTGGACGCGGATCTCTACGGCGGCAGCATCCGCTTCTTTCGGAATGTGTCGACGAAAAACGGCATTACATTCACCAGCATTGATTGTTATCAGGAAGATGTAGAAGCGTACATCACGGAACAGACAAAGGCGGTCTATATCGAGACGCCTACCAATCCGATGATGCACGTGACGGATATTGCGGCGGTCTCAGAGATTACCCGCCGTCATAACCTGCTTCTCATCGTGGATAATACCTTTCTCTCGCCCTATTTCCAGAATCCGCTGGAACTGGGCGCCGATATCGTGGTTCACAGCGGCACCAAATATCTGGGCGGCCATAACGACACGCTGGCGGGATTTCTGGTGACGGACAGGGAAGATATCAGCGAGAGATTCCGCTTCCTGATAAAGACGACAGGGGCGGGGCTTGCGCCCTTTGACAGCTGGTTCATCCTGCGGGGCATCAAGACCCTCGGCATCCGCATGGACAGGGCGCAGGAGAATGCTCTTCGCATCGCGGCATGGTTGAAAGAGCAAGACGAGGTGATACAGGTGCTTTATCCGGGGCTTCCCGAACATCCCGGTTATGAGATCATGAAGCGACAGGCAAGAGGCTTTGGCGCGATGCTGACCTTTCAGGTACAGAGTAAGGAGCTCGCCCTCTCCATCCTTGAGAATGTGCGGCTGATCCGTTATGCGGAGAGCCTTGGCGGGGTGGAGACGCTGATCACTTACCCGACGACTCAGACCCACGCCGACGTGCCGGAGGAGATACGCCTGCAAAACGGCATCACCGACCGCACCTTGCGGCTGTCCGTGGGGATCGAGGATGCGGAGGACCTGATCGCGGATCTGGAAGCGGCGTTTACAAAAAGATAACATGTTAGGGTTCCTTTATAAGGAGCCCTAAATTATTTTGCGGGTGGTAAAAAAGTAAACTGTATAGTGATTTTTTACTTTACAAATGACAGCAGTTGTGTTACGGTTAAAATAACATATCTGGGAGTCTGAAATTCTGATATATCTTTATGTCACGTCACGAACCTGAATCCCTTATATGGAAAAAAATAAAAGAAAGGGAGGAAGGCTGATGGGAACAAAAGATGAATATCAGTTTGACTATCTGGATGACAACACAAGGTTTGCAGACCAGATCAACGGCGCATTATTCCACGGAAGGCAGGTCGTAAAGCCGGAGGAACTGGAGCCGGAGGAGCCGCAGACGGTCAGTCTCGGCAAGAGGGACAAAACAGGAAACATCAAAACGATCGTAGACAAGGCACGTATCTGGAAAGGAAAAAAGCTGCATATCCTTGCGGTGGAAAACCAGAACTACGTAGACTACCGGATGGTACTTCGGAACATGCTCTCGGAGAGCGTGGGTTATCAGAAACAGTGGAAACGAAAGAAACGGGCGCATGAGGAAGCGCGCGACTTAAAAGACGGGGACGAATATCTTTCCGGCATGAAAAAGGATGAGAAGTTTGCGCCGATCATCACGCTGGTGGTATATTTCGGAACGGACGGCGGCTGGGACGGGCCAAGGTGTCTGCATGATCTGTTGGACATAGATGATGAGTTAAAGAAATATGTATCAAACTATAAGCTGAACCTGTACGACTGCCATGAACATGATACCTTTGAGGAATATAGGACAGGTCTGCGGCAGGTGTTTGAGACGGTCCGCTATGTAAGGGATAAAGAAAAGCTGCAGGAGATCATGGAAGAAAACAGAGAGACCTACAGCCGGATAGACAGCGAGACCAGAGATATGCTGGAAGTGGTGACAAATATCAGGATACCGGAGGAATACAGAGTGATGGAAACAGGGAAGGAGAGATACAATATGTGCAACGCGTTTGAGCAAATGCGACTTGAGGGATTTGAGGAAGGGATAGAGAAAGGAATAGAGAAAGGAATCCGCGCTCTGATACAGACCTGTATGGAATTAGGCGTATCCGATGATATCATCATAGAGAAGTGCGCGGAAAAGTATGAGATGACAAAAGAATCCGCCGGCAGATATGTGAAGGAATGCTGTGTCTGACAGATTGCAGCTATCCTATCCCTAGACAAACTCTTGGAAAGAAGGTATACTAATGATGTATTTCTTATAATCGGGGATAGGAGAAACAAAGAGTATGAACTATAAGACGGTTCCGTTTGAGCAGCGGATCAAGGACAACGTAAAAAATTACGGTTTGGATCATCTCTACCAGATCGACGCCATTGCGGAGTGTATGAGGGCGCTTAACGCTATGAGCGGGGTGGAGGCGCTCCTTACGGAAAGGCACGGTGAGAAAGTAGTCTCCGTGGGAAATTTTGCGGGCTTTACGCCGGATGTGGTGGGGGAGCCGGGCAGAAAGATCAGGGTCTACGGACGCACGATCGCCCATCTTTATGCGAAGACGGAGGGCGTGACTCCGGAAAAGAGAGGGGAAGCAGAGAAGCTTCTCGATGCGTTTGCCCATATGCTCTCCCATTGGGGAGAGGAGGCCTATCTTCACAGGGAGTCCGCGATCTATTTGGATGAACTGGAGGATAAGGTGGGCGTACGGCATGTGCAGACCGCCAGAGGAGAGAATGAGGACGCGCTCACGGGCGTATTCAATAAGGTCTATTTCGAGGAGCGTATGCGGGTGATCGACAGGGCCGAGGTAGTGCCGGTAGCGGTCATCAACTTTAATATCAATGACTGGAAGTTTGTGAACGATCACTTTGGCGATGAGGAGAGCGACAGGCTGATCTGTACGATTGCGGACATCCTGAAAAAGGAAAAGAAGCCTGACTATGTGATTGGCCGCGTGGACGGCGATGTGTTCATCGTGCTGATCCCCATGGCGGAGGACGGCGAGGCGGAAGACTATTGCTGGCGGGTGAAGCGGGCGTGTCAGACTTTTGAAGACGCGATCCTTGCGCCTTCCGTAGCCTGCGGTCTGGTTTATAAGAGCAATGTGGAGGAGCGGCTTGCGGATAAGCTTCCCGATGCGGAATATGAAATGTTCAACAACAAGTTCGAGCTAAAGAACGCGCCGGGATATAGAGAGCGGCTGGAAAAAGGGATATAAGGGATGCTCTATTGTGAAAATTGTCACGCGCCGATAGAGGATGACAGTGCAAAGTGTCCCTACTGCGGCGCATTGAACGTTACCGGCAGCGAAAAACAGTATATGGAGCAGCTTTACGACATAAAGAAGGACGTGGAGGAACTGTCCGCCGTGCCCAAAGAGGAATACCGCGGGGAGATTGGGAAAACCGGGCGGGTAATCCGACGGACATTTTTAGCCGCCGCGGTTTTGATGACTTTTGTCGGGCTGCTTCTTTTTCTTGTACGGAAATGGACGGACTACGAGCCGACGGCGGAGGAGATGCGCGCGCAGATACAGTGGGAAAAAGAAATTTTTCCGAAGCTGGACGCCCTGTATGCAGAGGGAAATTATGACGGCATCATGGAATGTGTATTTGAAAACCAGAACGACAGCTTTTACTCGATTTCCAACTGGGAGCATGAAGATTTTATCAATGTATATACCCGGTATCAGTCTTGTACGGAAAGATTGACACAGGCTGCTTCAGAAGGGTATGATGCGGCGGATGCGTGCGACTGCATCATAGATATTCTGTTTCTCATACAGGAGAGAAAATACGATTCCTATACGGAGGCGGAGGAAGCGCTGATCGCGTCGTATCAGGAGGAAGTGAGAGAACAGGCGGGCACGGTGTTTGGCATATCGCAAGAAGAGATTGACCGCCTGTATGAGGCGTGTTGCGTGGAGGATGAGTACGGTTCTTATTTTGACTATCAGACGGCGAAAAAGAAGGTAAAGGATTTCGTCAAAAAACATATCAAAACAGAGAAAAGAGAGGTTGCATCAAACTATGAAGTGTCCTACATGCGGCGCAAATCTACAGATTGAGGATGAGAAATGTCCTTTTTGCGGGAATCCCAATCCCTTTGCGGCAAAACATCGGCAGGATATGAAGCAGTATCAGCAGGAATTTCAGGAAACGAAGCGGGAAGTGGAGAAAAAGACGCTGCATTTCACCTCGTTTGCGGCCAGAATTGCGGTAATCGCGACGCTTCTTGTGATGATTCTGGGGATGATTTATGCCATAGAGAAAGGACCTTATTATTTCTGGAAAAGTCAGGTGGAGCGGGATATTGTGAAAAACGCGCAGACGTACCGGGAGGAACTGAACGCCTTTGAGGAGGCGGGACAGTGGCGAAAACTGCATGCTTTTTATGATGCAAAGTCTCTCGACAGCACACGCGATTTCAATGATTACACAGTACTATATTTTATGATTTATGATTATAAAAGTATCTTGAATGAGATAACCCGTTTGCGGGAGCAGGATGCGGAAGATGCGGCTGTGTCCGCTTCTAAGATAGCGGAGCATCTGGACGACTTCTATAAAGCAGTTGGGAGAGTTTCTTATGACAGCACATATTATGACGACTGTTACAGCACCGTGCATATGGCGTCGTATGAACGGATGCAGGAGGAACTGGAAACGGTGCTTTCCGCTTACTGTCATCTGACGGCAGAGGAGATTTTGGCGCTTCCGGATTATTCATTGATAAAGAGGGCGGGACTGATTGAACAGGGCCTTGCCAGAGAAGAGGAAAAGAAAGGGGAGGCGGCGGAAGAATGATTCAGCGTCAAAGTGCGGAAGAGAAAACAGGCGTTTTGCGCAGGAATTTTTTGTTGAACGGTATCGTGATTCTGCTTTGCGTGATCCTTTTTATACAGGTGATCACATTTATCAAAGAGGCGGTATCTTATCAGAAAGTGTATACGGCTGATGAGACGACTTTGCTGCGGATGGTGAACGGTCAGCAGTATGACAGTCTTGTGGAAAACGTGTATCGCAACGAGGCGCGGGGCGTTTCGGTAAAAGGAGATATGGCGCAGATTTATGCGGTCGCTCATTATTATGATTCGGCGATGCTGTATAACGTCTACCGGAAAGCGGGCAACGTGCGGCAGGCGCAGGAAAATTATGCCCGGATGCAGACGTATGAAGAACAGTTGGGAGAATATGCTTTTGTAAAAGAAGAAATAGGGGCGTTTCTGGGGATGGGTTCTGAAAATATAAAATAAGTATAAAATCCCTTTATATGGATAAAAACGAGATAACGAAAGATAAAACGAGATAATAAGAGAAAATAAAAGGTTTGGGAATGTATGCAACTCTGAAACAATTTGCAAACCCCTGCATATATGACTAATATATGTTCTAGCGTTAGCACTCAATAGTAGTGAGTGCTAACAAGAGAAAGAAAAAGCAATGACATCATATATTAAGAAGGAGGCATTCATTATGAAATTAGCACCACTTGGCGACAGAGTTGTATTAAAACAGCTTGAGGCGGAAGAGACCACGAAGTCCGGCATCGTTTTGCCGGGACAGAGTAAGGAAAAACCGCAGCAGGCGGAGGTCATCGCGGTAGGCCCCGGCGGCGTTGTGGATGGCAAGGAAGTGAAGATGGAAGTGAAAAAGGGTGATCAGGTCATTTATTCCAAGTACTCCGGCACCGAGGTAAAACTCGGCGAGGATGAGGAGTATATCATCGTCAGACAGAATGACATTCTCGCTATCATTAAATAATTTAATTAAAAATCAGGAGGGCATAAAATCATGGCTAAGGAAATCAAATATGGCGCAGAAGCCAGAGCAGCTTTGGAATCAGGCGTAAATCAGTTGGCGGACACCGTGCGGGTGACCCTTGGACCCAAAGGCAGGAACGTGGTGCTGGATAAGTCCTATGGCGCACCGCTGATCACCAACGACGGCGTGACTATTGCCAAGGAGATCGAGCTTGCGGACGCGTTTGAAAACATGGGCGCACAGCTTGTCAAGGAAGTGGCTACCAAGACCAACGATGTGGCGGGCGACGGCACCACCACAGCGACCGTGCTGGCGCAGGCAATGGTGAATGCGGGGATCAAGAATCTGGCTGCGGGCGCAAACCCGATTATCTTGAGAAAAGGTATGAAGAAGGCGACTGAAACGGCGGTGGCAGCAATCGCAAAGATGAGCTCCAAGGTAAACGGCAAGGAGCATATCGCGAGAGTGGCAGCTGTTTCTTCCGGCGACGACGAAGTAGGTAAGCTGGTAGCGGACGCGATGGAGAAAGTTTCAGGTGACGGCGTTATCACCATCGAGGAGAGCAAGACCATGCTCACGGAGCTTGATCTGGTGGAAGGTATGCAGTTTGACAGAGGTTACATCTCTGCTTATATGGCGACCGATATGGATAAGATGGAGGCGGTTTTGGAGAATCCCTACATCCTGATCACGGATAAGAAGATTTCCAATATTCAGGAGATCCTGCCCCTCTTAGAGCAGATCGTACAGTCCGGCGCAAAGCTTTTGATCATCGCTGAGGATGTGGAGGGCGAGGCGCTCACCACCCTGATCGTGAATAAACTGCGCGGTACCTTCAATGTGGTAGCAGTGAAGGCACCCGGCTACGGCGACAGAAGAAAAGATATGCTGCAGGATATCGCAATCCTCACAGGCGGTCAGGTGATCAGCTCCGAACTCGGATTTGAACTTAAGGATGCAACCCTCGATCAGCTCGGCCGTGCGAAATCCGTGAAGGTACAGAAAGAGAACACCGTGATCGTGGACGGCGAAGGTAAGAAGAAGGAGATCGAGGCAAGGATCAGCCAGATCAAGAAACAGATCGAGGAGACTACTTCCGATTTCGATAAGGAGAAACTGCAGGAGCGTCTGGCAAAACTGGCAGGCGGCGTAGCTGTGATCCGTGTGGGCGCGGCGACAGAGACTGAGATGAAAGAGGCGAAGCTTCGTCTGGAGGACGCGCTGGCAGCGACCAGAGCAGCCGTGGAGGAAGGCATCATCGCCGGCGGCGGTTCCGCATACGTTCATGCAGCCAAGGAAGTGGAGAAGATGGCAGATAAGTTGGAGGGCGACGAAAAGACAGGTGCACAGATCGTACTGAAGGCTCTCGAAGCGCCCCTGTATCACATCGTAGCGAACGCAGGTCTGGAAGGCTCCGTCATCATCAATAAGGTAAGAGAGTCCAAGGTGGGCGTAGGTTTTGACGCCCTGACCGAGGAGTATGTGGATATGGTGAAGGCAGGCATCCTTGATCCCGCGAAAGTGACCAGAAGCGCATTGCAGAACGCGACCAGCGTGGCAAGCACCCTGCTCACCACCGAGTCCGTAGTGGCCAACATCAAAGAGCCCGAACCCCCGATGCCTGCAGGCGGCCCCGGCATGGGGATGATGTAACGTAATAAGCTGCGGCGCAGCAGATACGAGGAAAGGATATACTCCAAGCTTGCTTGAGAGTATGTCCTTTTCGAGTAGATGATATGGCGAAGCCAAACGATAGCGAGTGGCAATGCCACGAGCTATCGCTGCGCCGTGAACGAGCAAAGGTCCGTCGCAGACGGACAGAGAGCGCGTAAGCGCGGCTTTGCGAGTCTAACGTAATAAAAAAATATAGAAAGCGAGGTGGACAAAATGGCAAGGATAACAATAAACATACTGATAAAATCGAATGCTGTTTTGTCCATTTAGCAGGAACCTCTTTTCATGGATATCAAAATCGCTTCTGATTTTATCAGGAGCGATTTTATATTAGAAAGAGGTTAAAAATGAAAAAAGACAGAGAAGTAAAAATAATCAGATATCCCGATGAGCACGTCTTGCGTGCCGTCTCAAGAAGACATATTGAAATGGCGGATGAAGTCATAAAGGGGCAGACGAACCTGATCCTGACAGCCCATTATCATTCTGATTTCTTCTGCGCGATCATGTATCACGAAAACGGTGTAATTATTGGATATGCGAATTTTGTTTGCAGTAGTGTAGAACGCTCAAAGTGGTTTTACTGCGACTTGTGGGTTATCCCGGAATACAGGAGACAGGGATGCGCGACACAGATCGTCAATACCGCACGGCAGTATTTGTCAGAATTGGACGCCAAGACGCTGTTATGCACGGTTGAGCCGCATAATGAAGCATCGCTCAAGCTCCATCAATCGCTGGGATTTGAACAGATTGAGACGCAGCCTTTTGAGGATTTTGAAGTGGATGGTCTGCTCATGTACAAAATCGATCTCCCCAGACAGTTTAATATGGTTCCATTGGTGGATGACTTTAATTATTTGATGGTTATTTGCGACTTACTTACGCAGCCGGAAAATGTAGAAACGCTGCATTTGCGGACCATACCGAAAAGCGAATATAAACGATTTTATCAGGAAATGAAAGCGGCGCTGCTTCATGGGGCGGCTGATGAAAGAAATTATATGATCAGAAAAGGGGTAGTACCGATCGGGTGGTTAAAGATGAAGGAAGAGTGCGGTGATAGTTTGCGGATCAGTATGCTTATCGTTCATGAAAAGTACAGGAATCTTGGGGCCGGATCATTTGTCTTACAATTTGCAGAGGAATTGGCGGCAGCAAACCAGTATAGTCATATCAACGTACAGATAACGTCAGATAACGTAACGGCCCTGGCTTTTTATCAAAAGAACGGATATGAAATCGTTGGTGAAGAGATGTGCAGAAACGAAGATGATACCGAGTCAGTCAGATATATATATTACTGAAAGAAATCCGGGAGGGACAGCAGTAGCTGGCCCTCGTTTTCCACAGCGGATGCATTTCATCTGAAAGGATTCTTCGCTTAAAATTTCGCATTATCGTAGTTGTAGGGAATACTTGTCCCAACGAGAACATCTTCAATTTTTTCCAGAATCAGCCAATCATCCATATTCCCCTGATGTTCAAAAGAAAGGGGCGGTATTTCCGTAACATTTTCAAATTCCACCAGACACAGGCACTTTTTATGCCACCGTTCTTTCTGTTTCTCTGATAAGTTCAGTTTATCCTGATGCTCCGCAAGGGTTTTTGTGATCTCTTCGTCAGAAAGTTTCACAAAATTCTGCACATCTTTTACGATAGCGGTGGACTTGATCTCGGCGCTTCCCTTTTCCATGAAATAGAGGCGCTCACCCGCAAAAACTCTGCTGTGGGGAATCTTTCTGCCCGCGGCGCCGCGCACGATCATGGTCTTTGTCCCCGCCATGATTTTATCCAGTACTTTTTCTCCTTTTTTGCCTGCGTTATCGCAGTAAACTAAATGTACCATGTTTTATTCCTCCTCTATGATCGGTATCCATATTTGACTTAAATAATTGCTGTCATAGACATTTCCATCGCTGTACCATTCTATTTCCGGGCAGGGTGCGTGCCGGAACGGATATTTGACAAGCCATTCTTCATTGAGATATTGCCAGCCTTTCTGGATTGCCTGCGGAACGGGACCGTGGCAGTCAAAAACTGCCCAGGCAGCATTTGGGATATGGATTTCGGTAAAGCCTTGCGGCAGTTCCTGATCGGATATCGTCATGATGGAATATTCGATTTGGTTTGACCGTTCCTCATAAGCGCCAAACAGACCAAATATCCCTTTGGGGGAAGCGGTGTCCATCGAGACCAGCTTCGCAAAAATACCGCTGCGTTGACATTCGCTCCAAAATTCTGGTATTTTCTTGTAATGCAGATTATTTTCGCAGGACACTATAATACTTTTTCCCACTAATCGGAAACTGTCTTTTTCTTCCAGTTTCCACGAATATTCATGGTGATCTGCTATCTGCATTTTCGGAACCACTTTTAAGGCAGCATTCTGATTCCGCGCTGCGCTTGGTGATACGCCATGAAAATACTGAAATGCTTTTGCAAATGACGTAGGAGAATCATAACCGTATTTGTAGCTGATATCGATCACTTTTAAATTTGTGCTTTTCAGGTCATATCCGGCTAACGTTAGTTTCCGTGAACGGATATATTCAGAAAAACTGATGCCGTTCATATAGGAAAACACTTTTTGAAAGAAGCCAAAAGAGCATTCCGCGATTTTGGCGATCTCTTCACTGTTGATTGGTTCTTCTTTTCTCTGTAAATGATTTTCGACATAGTCAATGATCAGCTGTAGTTTTTCATTCCACTCCATGTTTTGTTCCTTTCGATTCGGTCCCTGTTATTTTAGCAAATGGTTTTTGACGGTTCCTCTTATTTTTGGTTCTGTATGGATAGTATAATACACTGGCAGGAGAAGGGGCGGACAAAATTGTTTGTTTGGCAAAAATGTTATATGATACAATCAATACAGTAGAGAACCGATCACACGAATATGGGGGAAACACTTTATGAATAAGTCCCGGACAAAAAAGCATGATAACAAAAAGAAATGGTATTTCCTGACGGTACAGATGCTGATAGCGATATATTTTCTCTGCGCCTGCGCTGACAAAGAACAAGCATCGACACAGCCTCTTTCAGAAAAATTAAATGAAGAGACGGTGCGGGAACTCGCTCCGGACTTAAACCGTAACGGAATAACGGAGGAAGTGCGCCTGATTGAAATCGAAAATGGACAGGAACTGCAAATTCTGGAAAACGGGGAACTGGTTGACAGGGAGACCGGATATTATGCACATGCGGGGCAGACGTCCATTTTCCTTTGTACGCTGGATGGGGAAGACTATCTTCTGCGCTATCATCCAACTATGTATCAGGGCGTCGGCTCTTACGGCTATTCGCTGTGTGTTTTTACGGATGACAAGGAAACTGTGGACAGATGGAACGAGATCGATTTTGATATCAACTTCGGGTCGCCCGTCCATAACGGATTTGACCCTGAGGCGATCGCCGTGTTTATGGATGAGATCAACGACCTGTTTTCCCACAGCGTTCAACTGCTCAATACCGCAAGCGACCTGTCGGATACATTTGAGAGGGAAGGGCGGCTCTATGACAGCTTGTGGTGGCTGGATATCTGGGAACCGGAATTTGTCAGGGATGAAAGTAAGTCTTTGCGGGAGAATTTAGAGGAGTTTCGAACTGCCATGACAGCGGTGGCAGAGCCAGACGGTCTGTCGATTAATTAAAACTTGCTAACGTTTTTGCGTAGGTTTTGCCTGATGTATTAATTGGTATGTGGTAAGAGATATTTTAATTGACATATTTATTTATGCTGTGTATTATAATACTTAGAAGGGGATTGCTCCCCACAAAATATTGTTCGCTTCCCGATATGCGGCTTATAAATGGTCGGGATTACAAATATTGTTCGCTTCCCGATATGCGGCTTATAAATGGTCGGGACTAAAATGTTTGTGGCGCTCTGCCGAAAGGCAGGGCGTTACTTATATATATGTATATATGTAGACCTGTATGTGGAAGCTTAAGAGGGGGATTTTATGCGAGAGGCGCAGTTATATTTTCTTTCAGATCAATATTATATTGATTTTCCGGATGATAAACTGATGAAAAATAAAGATATGATTGACGGTGTTCCACACAATCGTCCCTGCTTCTATGCGTTTCGCGATTCCAAATTGAGCGAGATTTACTGGATTGTCCCTATTTCATCTAAATATGAAAAATTTAAGCGGATAGAGCAGGAAAAAATGAGAGAATACGGGCATTGTAATACAATCCGCTTTGGTAGGGTTCTTGGCAGAAATACGGCATTTTTGATTCAAAATATGTGTCCCGCGACAGAGAGGTATTTGACTGCGTACATAGACAAAAATAATCAGCCCATTTGTATAGACGGTCGTATTGCTGCTGATGTGGAAAAGAATGCACGTGATGTTCTTGCCATCGCCAAACGGGGAGCAAAAGTGATTTTCCCTGACGTATTTAAAATCTATCAGAGTCTTGCCCGACAAATTCAAGATGAAAAGGGATAACTGGAAAAGGGGAGCATAAATAAATATTTTGAATACACTTGCAAATAATAGGAGAATGGCGTAAAATTGCTAGTATGCAACATTATGTAATCCGCTAAGGGTTCGGTGAGCGTATGACGACAGAAGAAAAGACTGAGCTGGTCATTGACGACGGCAGAATCGAATCAATTGAAGAATTTCAGACTCCGGGTCAGCTCTATGAGGAGCTTATTCTTCGTGTGCGCAAATATCACCCTTCCACGGACATCAGTTTGATCAGAAAAGCGTATCAGGTCGCCTCCGAGGCCCATCAGGGGCAGGTGCGTAAATCCGGGGAGCCTTATATCATCCATCCGCTGTATGTCGCTATCATCCTTGCAGATCTGGAGCTGGATAAAGAAACGATCGTGGCGGGCCTTCTGCATGATGTGGTGGAAGATACCATCATGACGGATGAGGAGATCGCGGAGCAGTTCGGCGATGACGTTGCCCTTTTGGTGGATGGCGTCACAAAGCTCGATAAACTTAATTTCCACGGAGAACACGCGAATCAGGATAAGGATGCGGAAAAGCTGGAGCGGCAGGCGGAGAACCTGCGCAAGATGTTCCTTGCGATGGCGAAGGATATTCGCGTCATTTTGATCAAACTGGCGGATCGCCTACACAATATGCGGACGCTGCAGCATATGCGTCCGGAAAAACAGCAGGAGATCGCGAGGGAGACGCTTGATATTTATTCTCCCATTGCCCAGCGATTGGGCATTTCTAAAATAAAGGTGGAGTTAGACGATTTGTCATTGAAATATTTAGAACCGGAAGCTTACTACGATCTGGTGGATAAGATTGCGATCAGAAAGAGCGAGCGGGAACGTTACATTCAGACCATCGTGGACGAGGTGAGCGTCCATATCAAAAACGCGGGCATCAAAGCCCAGATCGACGGCCGTATCAAGCATTTTTTCAGCATTTACAAGAAGATGAAAAACCAGAATAAGTCCATCGACCAGATTTACGATCTGTTCGCGGTGCGCATCATCGTGGACACGGTGCAGGACTGTTATGCGGCACTCGGTGTGATTCACGAGATGTATAAGCCGATTCCCGGCCGTTTCAAGGACTATATCGCCATGCCGAAGGCGAATATGTACCAGTCACTTCATACGACGCTGATCGGTGCGAGCGGCCAGCCGTTCGAAATCCAGATCCGCACCTACGAGATGCACAAGGCGGCGGAGTACGGTATCGCGGCCCATTGGAAATATAAGGAAGCCTCCGACGGAAAGAAAGTGGAGACGCAGGAGGAAGAAAAGCTCGTCTGGCTGCGTCAGATTCTGGAGTGGCAGCAGGATCTTTCGGACAATAAAGAATTTTTGAACCTTTTAAAGGATGACTTAAACCTTTTTTCTGACAATGTGTACTGTTTTACGCCGACCGGGGATGCCAAGAGCCTGCCTGCAGGTTCCACGCCCATCGACTTTGCCTACAGCATACACAGCGCAGTGGGGAATAAGATGATCGGCGCGCGCGTAAACGGCAAGCTGGTCAATATTGATTATGAGATTAAAAACGGCGACCGGGTGGAGATCATGACCTCCCAGAACTCAAAAGGTCCCAGCCGAGACTGGCTCAATGTGGTCAAGAGCACGCAGGCGAAAAATAAGATCAACCAGTGGTTCAAGCACGAGCTGAAAGAAGAAAATATCGTCAAGGGTAAGGAATTGATCATATCCTACTGCAAGGCAAAGACCATCAATATGCAGGAGGTAATCATTCCCAAATATCAGGAAGCTATCATGAGGAAATATGGCTTTCAGGATTGGGAATCGGTATTGGCGGCGGTGGGACACGGCGCGCTCAAGGAGGGGCAGGTCCTAAACCGCATGCTGGAAATGTATGACAATGACCACAAGCGGGAGATGACTGATGCCGAGGTGATGGCGGAGGTAGAAAACAGCGTTCAGACAAACCGCGGCAGGCTCCAGAAGAGCGCGAGCGGTATTGTGGTCAAGGGCATTCATGATGTGGCGGTGCGTTTCTCCAAGTGCTGCAGCCCTGTGCCGGGAGATGAAATCGTTGGTTTTGTGACGAGAGGCAGAGGTATTTCCATCCACAGGACAGACTGCATGAATATCCTGAATCTGCCGGAGATCGACAGGAACCGTCTAATCGACGCGGAGTGGCAGCAGGAGGAAGTGGCGGAAAGCGGCGGAAAGTATCTGGTGGAGATAAACATCTATGCCAACAACAGAAACGGACTTTTGGCGGATGTATCCAGAGCGCTTACGGAAAAAAATATTGATATTCTGGCGCTTAACACTCGCGTGAGCAAGCAGGGGACGGCAACGATCATGATCAATTTTGAGATCAGCGGCAGGGAAGAATTGCAGCGTATCATAGATAAGCTGAGGACGATAGAAAGCATTCTTGAAATTGAGAGAACCACAGGGTAAAAGTAGAGTGGAGGTTGATATGTCAGAGTTAAAAATCGGCAGGCTGATGCTGGGCATCTGTCAGACGAACTGCTATTTTGTGTACAAAGAGGGAACGAAGGACGTGATTTTCTTTGATCCCGCGGACAAGGGCGACTATATTTATGAAACGCTGCGGGAAAAGGGCTTTCAGGTGAAGGGGATCCTCCTGACGCATGCGCACTTCGATCATATCTGGGGCAGTAACCGCCTGCGGGAACTTTCAGGCGCGCCACTCTATGCTTACGAGGCGGAGCAGGCGCTCTGCGAGGATGCGGTGACGAACGTCTCCGATCAGGTGGGCAGGCCCTACACGGTGATTCCTGACCGCTACTTAAAAGACGGGGAGGAGATCACGATCGCGGAGATGACCTGTAAGCTGATCGCCACGCCCGGTCATACGGTGGGGAGCTGCTGCTATTATTTTGAAGAAGACGGAATCCTGATCGCGGGAGATACGCTCTTTGAGGAATCGGTGGGCAGGACGGATCTTGCCACGGGCAGCATGAGTGCCTTGACTAGATCGGTCAAAGACAAACTCTTTATCCTGCCGGACGAGACGAGGGTTTATCCCGGTCACGGAAACAGCACCACCATAGGGCATGAGAAGGCCTATAATCCTTTCATACAGTGAAGACAAAAAAGAGGGTTTCCCGTTATGTCAGATGACGGGAAATTCATTTTGTGTCTGTAAAAGGAGAAAGATTGAAAATTATGGAAATGCAAACAACACCTAAAACAAGTTATCAGGTGATGAACAGGGACGCGATCAAGTATATCGCTATGTTCACCATGCTTTTCAATCACATTGCTCATGTACTTTTGACGAGAGGAACGCTGCCCTATATCGTTTTTGAGGAGATTGGTTATTTTACGGCTCCGGTGATGTGCTTCTTTCTGGTGGAGGGGTACCAATATACCCGTTCTAAAGTAAAGTACGGCGGCAGGCTGTTTTTCTTTGCCGTTTTGTCGCAGCTGCCTTATCATCTGGCCTTCCATTATGGAAATTTGAATATGTTTTTCACCCTGTTTTGCTGTTTTCTGATTTTAGTGGTATTGGAGCGGGTGGAAAGCCTCTGGCTTCAAAAAATCCTCTGCTTCCTTTTGATTCTTGTTACGGTAATCAGTGATTGGGCGTTGGTTGCGCCGATTTTAACTCTTCTTCTTTCAAAGAATTGGGGAGAAAAGGGCAGAATGTGGGCCAGTTATGTGGGGATCGCCGTGGTTTTTGCCGCGTTGAACCTGCAAGGCAATATGATGCAAGACCGTATGAATGGGCAGGAAGTCAGCCTGACGGTGCGGGCGGTGTGCGATACGCTCTGCTCAGGAATCGCGGTTTTAACGGCAGGCGCGGCCGTGCTGGTCTTCTATAACGGAGAGCGGGCGAAGAAGGGAAAGAATTTTTCGAAATGGTTTTTCTATTTCTTTTATCCCGGACATTTGGCAGTTTTGTATCTTGTCAAGTTAGTTTACATAAAGTAGAGAGATACGGCAATGCAGTTTACATAACATAAGTACAGGCGAAAATTATGGCAGTATGGATTGCCTGTCTTGGTGGAACAGACACAGATTCCGGAGGGGCAGTGGTATGCGCTTGGAACAGGATAACAATACGGATACAGCGCAGCAGATACGCGGGATCGCCGGGCAGATCATGGGGCTTGCCCACGACGGGCTGTTGATGAATCTGCGTTTTTTGGATGTCGCCCTCTCGAAGCTCTCCGTGGTGTGCAGGGAAGGGACAGGGGCGCACCTGTTTGACGGCACCTGTCTCTATTACGATCCGGCGCTTTTAGTCAGACAGTACAAAGAGGCCCGCGGCAGTGGGGCAAGGCTTCTTTTACACACGCTTCTGCACTGTGTCTTTTCCCACGGTTTCGGTGCGAAGCAGACGGAAAGGCAGTATTGGGACTTGGCCACGGACATTGCGGTGGAGAGCGTTATTTTGGAGCTTTCCCTGCCTCTTACGGTGATGCCGGGGGACGACGAACTGAAAAGCCGTCTGGAAGTTTTGCAGAAACAGGCGGGCGGGCTGACGGCGGAAAAACTTTACCGGCATTTCCGCATCGAGGAGCCTTCCGAAAAGGCAAAGAAGGACTGGCACAGGCTTTGCCACTATGACGAGCATATCTACTGGGACAGGCGCGAGGAGCTGGTGCCTTTTGCCGAACAGTGGAAAAAGCTCAGCGAGCGTATCCGCGCCGATTTAAAAAGCTTCAGCAGGGATAAGAATAACGCGGAGAGCATGGAAGAGAATCTTCGGGAGACGCTGCGGGAACGATACGATTACACGGATTTTCTCAAACGGTTCATGGTCATGGGAGAATCCATCCGCATCAGTGAGGACGAGTTCGATTATATCTACTATACCTACGGGCTTTCCAGTTACGGCAATATGCCGCTGGTGGAGCCTTTGGAATATAAGGAGGACAGGAAGATTCGGGATTTCGTGATTGCGCTGGATACTTCTGCTTCCTGCCGCGGGGAGATCGTGCAGACCTTTTTGCAAAAGACCTACAATATCATGCGGCAGCGGGAAAGTTTTTTCACCAAAATCAACGTTCATATCTTACAGTGCGACAGCGAGGTCAGGCAGGATACGAAGATAAACGGGCAGGAGGACTTTGACGCGTTTATGGCGCAGGGGAAGCTGACGGGCTTTGGCTCCACGGACTTTCGACCGGTCTTTGACTATGTGGAGAAACAGCGGGACGAGGGAGAGTTTACGGACTTAAAAGGCCTGATTTATTTTACCGACGGCTACGGCGTCTATCCGGAGTACATGCCGGACTACGATGTGGCGTTTGTATTCTTGCAGGACGACGACAATGCGCCCAAGGTGCCGCCGTGGGCGATTAAATTGGTTCTAGAAAAAGATGAAATCGAGAGCTTTGCGGAAGAGAATGCGAAAAGTACTTCTAAAGACGTTCCGTCATAGGACGGGGACGCAAAGTCAGCAAAGCTGACTTGGAAGTACTAAGTTTCGCATAGGAGAATGCCAAAAGAGGCATTCTCCGTATGTGACGATAGGAGCATAAATCAATTATGAACATCAAGGAAGCAAAAAACTACATCAAGGATTCCGTGCGCATCTATCTGAAAAAAGACGAGGAGGGCGAGTACCGCATCCCCGTCGTCAGGCAGCGCCCCATCTTTCTCTTAGGTGCGCCGGGCATTGGCAAGACGGCCATCATGGAGCAGGTCGCGCAGGAGCTTCAGATCGCACTGGTGTCTTACTCCATGACCCACCACACCAGACAGTCGGCGCTGGGTCTGCCCTTTATCGTGAAAAAAAATTACGGCGGCAAAGAGTACGAGGTCTCGGAGTATACGATGAGCGAGATCATTGCTTCGATCTACGATGTCATGGAGGAGAGCGGCATCCGCGAGGGCATCCTTTTTCTGGATGAGATCAACTGCGTCTCGGAGACGCTTGCGCCTTCCATGCTCCAGTTTTTGCAGTATAAGGTCTTCGGCAGGCACAGAGTACCGGACGGCTGGGTCATCGTCACGGCGGGTAATCCGCCGGAGTACAATAAGTCTGTGCGGGAGTTTGATATCGTGACCATGGACCGCTTAAAGATCCTTTCGGTTGAGGCGGATTACGGCATTTGGAAAGAGTACGCCATCGGGAGGGGACTGCATGCGGCCATCCTTAACTATCTTGATTTGAAAAAAGACGATTTCTATCAGGTGGAAACCACCGTAAAGGGCAGGAAATACATCACGGCCAGAGGCTGGGAAGACCTTTCGGAGATGCTGATACTCTACGAGGAGGAAGGAATCGCCGTGGAAGAGTCGCTGATAGGCCAGTATCTGCGGGATGAGCGGGTAGTGAAGGAGTTTTGCGCCTACTACGATCTGTATCAGAAATATAAGAACGACTATCGCGCGGAGGAGATCCTCGGCGGGACGGTGAGCGAGCAGGCCAAGGATAAGGCGAGAAAAGCGGATTTTGATGAGCGTCTCTCCCTGATGGGGATGCTGATCGACAGGCTCAGGCAGGAGATACGGGACAATATCCTTGACAGCGATATCTTAACGGAATTGATGGGGCCCCTGCGCGCCCTCAAGGCAAAGGCGGCGGAAGGCGGTAATGCGGACGAGGTGCTTGCGCTGCTTGGCAAACAGCGGGAGGGCAGACAGAAGGCCATGGATTCCCTGCAAAAGGCGGGTGCGCTCTCCGCACGGGATAAGAAAAAAAGCCGGTCTGTGGTGCGCTTTCTTTCCCTTGGCGAAAAGACGCTGCTGACGGCGGACAAAGCGGATGCCGGGGAAGCGTTTTCCCTGCTGGAAAGCTTGTTCAACGGGGAGGTTACGGACTACAGGGAAAAAACGCAGGGGGTACAGAAGATGCTCCACTTCCTCTTTCAGTTTGTGGAGGATACTTTCGGTTCGGGGAATGAAATGCTGCTTCTCATGACGGAATGCACCGTGCAGGAGGACTGTGCGAAATTCATCAGCCTTTACGGCAGTGAGGACTACAGAAAGCATAATGAAGAGTTGATGCTGACGGAGCGCGGCGACGATCTGCTGACGAAGATCGAGGCGTTGGAGTTGTAAGGATATGGGCGGAAAAATAAGTACGGGAGAATGGAATACGGCGCAGGGCTGTTTGTCCTATACCGCAGATGAGGAGAGCGTGGAGATCACCGGCAGCAGGGGGCGGGATACGGTGATAGAGATTCCTTCACTGCTGGAAGGTCTGCCCGTGACCCGCATTGGCAAAAAGGCTTTTCTCAGCAATAAGACGGTAAAGGAGATCACGCTGCCGGATACGATCACATCCCTTGGCGATTGGGCTTTTGCCTGCTGCGCGAAACTTGAAAAGCTAACTCTGCCTTACAAGCGGCTGGAGGTCGGTCAGGGAATTTTTCGGGACTGCGTTTCCCTGACGCAGATCGTGGACGGGACATCACCAGCGGCAGACAAGAAAATGACAGATGTGTCATATCTTATGGCGGCCGCGGTGTGCAAGCTGGATGCCTTTTACTTATTTGACTTAGAGGCGGCGGGGAGCGCGGAGTGGTTCGACAGATGGGATGTCAGGCTGCGGACCGTGATGGGAACGCCGGATGCGGAAGGGTTTTCTAAAATGCTTCTCTGCGGGGAAGAGGACTACGGCAGCCGGGAGAACAATCTGGATCATTATATGGGGCAGCAGCGGCGCAAGAAGGTGAGACTGGCTATGTGCAGGCTGATGCACGACTTTTGCCTCAAAGAGGAGGATGAAAGGGCGCATACGGCCTATCTTCTTGCGCACAGAAAGGGGCAGGAGACGGAGGAGACGTGGCGAGTGGTGCTTGAGGAGCACGGAGACGAACTTTCTTATTATCGCTTCCTGACAGAAATAGGCGCGGTGGACAAAGAAAACTTTCAGGCGATATTAACGGATCTTGGGGAGAGCCATACAGAGATGAAGGCTTACCTGATGGAGTATTACGGCGGCCTGCGCGCGGGGGAGGATCCCTTTGCGGCTTTTGTCTTGTAGACATAAGCGATTTTGGGTATTGCACAATGAAAAAGAATGTGGTATCATGTGGTTTGTTTGGAATTTTGTGATGTGGATATACAGGAGGAAGTGAGAGCATATGGGAGTTTTGCGGATCATCTTAACAATTGTCTATATTTTGATCTGTGTGGCTTTGGTCATACTGGTATTGATGCAGGAGGGAAAGGCAGCCGGCCTCGGCGCGATCAGCGGCGCGGCGGAAACCTACTGGGGCAAGAATAAAGGCCGTTCCATGGAAGGAAAGCTCGTCAAGATCACGACGGGTCTTGCGGTGGGATTCATGCTGCTTGCAATCGTCTTAAACTTGAACCTGTTCTAGGATGCGGAAGACAAAGGCACTCTTGCAATGGTAAGGGTGCTTTCTTTATCCCTTTTTGCGTGTAAGAAAGAAGGTGGAACCGTGGCGAAGGAGCCCATGAAGCTGGTGGCTAATAACAAAAAGGCTTACCACGATTATTTCATAGAGGAAAAGTACGAGGCGGGCCTTGCGCTGCACGGCACGGAGGTCAAGTCCCTGCGCCTTGGGAAATGCAGCATTAAGGAGGCTTTTGTGCGCATTGACAACGGGGAGGCCTACGTTTACGGCATGAACGTGAGCCCCTATGAGAAAGGGAATATCTTTAATAAGGATCCCCTGCGCCCCCGCAAACTCCTTCTGCATAAGCAGGAGATCAGAAAGCTGGCGGGCGATATGACGGCGGCCGGTTACACCGTTGTCCCGCTGCAGGTCTACTTTAAGGACGGCAGGGCAAAGATCGAGATCGGCCTCGCGAAGGGCAAAAAACTCTACGACAAGCGGCAGGATATCGCAAAGAAAGATATCCGCAGGGAACACGAGCGGGAGTTTAAGATTAAGAATTTGTAACCTTGCATGGAGAGTTGTGCATATGGTATACTAAAACAAAGGAATCAATAACATTTATAAGGGCCAGTCAAGGTTTCGACAGGGGTCTTGCAGCTGGAGAAGCTATCCGCAGGCTGATGCGTCAAATCGCAAACCTAAATACAAACGCTGAAGATAATTTAGCATTCGCTGCCTAAGGGCAGCTGTCCGCCTTAGCGCACCTACACGTTAAGATCCGGGCATCGACTATGTAGGAAACGACGCGGGTGACGCCTCTATCCTGCGGGCGTATCAGAGGCTACCAAGCCCGGCAGGGTGTCTGTCTCCTGCCGGATGAGGGAATGAGGAGCGATCCGAAATGACGGACTATGATAGTAGAAGGACAGGGAATGGGCTTTTGGACACGGGTTCGACTCCCGTCTGGTCCACTGGAAGCGCCGCGTTTGAAGGAATTCAAATGCGGCATTTTTTTCTGTACAGAGAATGCTTTTGGTGGTAAAATAAAAAAAATATGTTGCGACCGAAGCTATGGTTGCCGAGGACAGAAGATGCTGCCCGGAAAGGCCGAAAAATGAAGGAAAATGAGGGGAAAAATGTATTTCAATCTGTGAGAACAAAGATCATAGGCGTACTTGTGATCGCGATGACGATCCTGTCCGTATGTCTGTCGGTCGTCCTGATCCGTAACCTGCGGATCCCGCTGATGGATCTGAATAAGAATTATCTTTACGATCTGGCGGTGGCTTACGGTGAAAAGATTCAGGATGAGATTTCGATGATAGGTTATAATACGGCCACAAGTTACAGCAGTTTAAGCGATGCGATCGGCGACGTGGGGCTGTACGGCGTGTCGTCCAGTTACGCATATCTGGTATCGGAGGACGGCACCATGCTTTACCATCCCACAAAGGATAAGGTCGGCCAGCCCGTAGAGAATGCCGTGGTAAATGGGGTAGTACAAAAACTGCAGGCGGGGACTGTGCCGGAACCGGAGATTGTAGAGTATGAGTTCAAGGGTTCGATGAAGTATGCGGCTTATTATGTAACGGAGAAGGGACACTGCATTTTTGTGGTTTCAGCGGATAAGGACGACCTGATGAAGACGGTACACCGCGTGACGCTCACCGGAACGATGTGTACGGTCATCCTGGTGATCATTGCCAGCATCATCGGCTTTTTTATCGTAAATAAGATCGTGAAACCCATCCTCGAGGTGACGCAGATCGTGAGTCGTCTGGCGAACATGGATTTTTCAGAGATCGAAGGACAGGAGAGGCTGACGGCAAGAAGCGACGAGACAGGGCAGATGAGCCGGGCAGTGGCGGAACTTCGCGGACAGCTTGTAAATGTCGTCACGGAACTCAGGGAGCAGAGCGAGCAGCTTTTTGAAGCCTCCGACACCCTGAATACAAACGCCAATGAAACGGCCACCACGGTAGAACAGGTGGAGAAGGCCGTTTCGGATATCTCCGACGGTGCTTCCTCGCAGGCGGACGAGACGCAGAAGGCTACGGAGAATGTGATCCTGATGGGCAATATGGTGGAGGAGACCGCGGCGGAAGTGGCGGATATGATGGAAAACGCTACTTCTATGCAGCGTTACAGCAAAGAAGCTTTTGACACGCTGAAGAAACTGGCGCAGATCAACGATGAAGCCAGAGAGGCCATCGACGTAATCTATGAGCAGACGAATACGACGAATGAATCCGCCATGAAGATTAGAGAAGCAACGTCATTGATTACTTCCATTGCGGAGGAGACGAACCTGCTCTCCTTAAACGCAAGTATCGAAGCGGCCAGAGCCGGCGAGCAGGGCAGAGGCTTTGCGGTGGTGGCCGGACAGATCCAGAAGCTTGCGGAGCAGTCGAACGATTCTGCGCGCCAGATTGAGAATATCATTGATTCCCTGATCGAAGATTCGCAGAAATCCGTGGCGACGATGGAAGATGTTAAGCGGATCATGGAGAGCCAGAATGAGAGTGTGGGCCATACCGACGAGAGCTTCCAGCAGGTAGGCGAGGGTATCCGTACTTCCATCGAGGGCGTGAACAGGATCTCGGATAAGACGAAGAGGCTTGACGAGGCCAGAATCGTGGTGGTGGATGTGGTGCAGAATCTGACGGCGATCGCTGAGGAGAATGCGGCCAGTACGGAAGAAACTTCTGCATCTGTCACGGAGGTCACCAGTATCGTGACCCAGATTTCTGATAATGCGAACCGCCTCAGAGAGGTGGCGGACCGGTTGGAGAAGAATATGGAAATCTTTAAGATTTAACGCTGCCTTTGCGGAAACTGCCCTGACATTGAGGTAATTATGGAGAAGCGAGAGAACGATCTGGTGGTGGAAGGTTATCGGTTTGCGACGATAGCCGATGCGGAGACTGCCAGAATGGAATTAAAAAAGATAGAAAATCTGGAGCGGAATCTGGACTACCGCAGGCCGCAGAACGTACTGCTCGTCTATAACCGTGCGGTGGATAACAGGGCTTTTTTGACGCCCATCGGTTTCAGTTATCTGCAAAAGATGCAGAGAGAACTGCTAAAATGGGGCGTGCCGGCGGATCAGGTACGTCCGGTGCCCATGTATGCGACTTTTAGCAACAAGACGGCAAACAGCCGTTCGATCAGGCTGAGCGTGGCGCAGCGTCATCCGGAATATCAGGGGCGCTTTGTGGCGTCGCTTTTGATTAATTTTGTGCTGATCGTCTTAGTTGCGGCTATGGTTCTTTTCGCTTGGAAGACTGATACGCCGAATATCATTAATTACAGGCAGGCCATCGAGAACGAATATTCTGAATGGGAGCAGGAACTTACGCAGAGAGAACAGGCCGTACGGGACGAGAAACGGAAACTGGACGCACAGAAAGTTCAATAAGGAAAGGCAAGGGCAGTGTATGGAACGATCAAAGATCCTTGTGGTGGACGATGAGAGCCGTATGCGTAAGCTGGTTCGGGATTTTTTGGTGAAGAGCCATTATGAGGTTGTGGAGGCGGCGGACGGTGAGGAGGCGCTTGATCTCTTTTTTGATATGAATGATTTCGATCTGGTGATCCTCGATGTGATGATGCCGAAGATGGACGGCTGGCAGGTATGCCGGGAGATTCGCGCTTTTTCCAAAGTACCGATCATCATGCTGACGGCAAGGACGGATGAGCGGGATGAGCTCATGGGGTTTGAGCTGGGTGTCGATGAGTACATTGCGAAGCCGTTTAGTCCAAAGATTTTGGTGGCGCGGGTGGAAGCGATCCTTAGAAGAAGCGGTCAGGCGGTTGTAGAAACGATTGTGGAGGCCGGGGGCATCCGTCTTGACAAGCAGGCGCACAGTGTCACCGTGGAGGGTGAAGCGATCGATCTAAGCTACAAAGAATTTGAACTGCTTGCCTATTTCATGGAAAATAAGGGGATCGCGCTGTCACGTGAAAAGATATTGAACAGCGTGTGGAATTATGATTATTTTGGGGATGCCAGAACGATTGATACCCATGTGAAGAAACTAAGAAATAAGATGGGGAAAAAGAGCGATCTGATCAAGACCATCTGGGGGATGGGATACAAGTTTGAGGAAGAGTAGTCATAAGGGCCCGCTGGTCCGGATGACAGGAGGAAAGAGATGTCCAAACGCTCGTTTTATCAGGAGAAGCTATATTTTACACAGGATGAAGAAGACCTTTTAGCGGATAATCAGGATAAGATCATCGACATGCTCAGCAAAAATGTAGCGGTGGGCGTGGTCGGCGGCTTCTATGAGGAAGGCTTTCCTGTCTATTTCATCAGTTCTTTTGCACTTAACAACATAGGCATGACCTATGAGCAGTTTATGGAGCGCACTGGGGGAAAATGTCTGGAGGCCGTTTATGAGGAAGATCGCAGTCTCTTTACCAAAGTGTGCCCTTTCGGCGAGGAGGATATCCGCGAGTACCGTGTCGTAAATGGGGCCGGTGTGCCCGTTTGGGTGCGGGAGGTCAGGACGGAATCGACGGCAGGCGACGGCAGGAAGATCTGGATCGGCGCGATCAGGCTGATCGACGCGGAACATCGTGATATCCTGCTTGCGCAGGAAGCGATCCGCATGCTGCAGGATGCCTATTTTAGGATCAGCGCCATAGATCTTGAAAAAAATACCATTGTGAATCTGAAGTTTATGGAGAGCGAGGCGCTGGAGGTAGAGCGGTTTAATGGCGATTACCGCATGTCAGTGATCTCCTGCGCGGAAAACCATGTGGCGGAAGATGACCGGGAAAATTTCAAAAAGATCATGGCAGCGGATAATCTAAAGCAGATTTTTTTGGATGGCTGCCCTTCGCTGCAGTTTAATTATCTGCGGTTTTTGGGCGGAGAGTGGAAGTGGGCACGCACGGAGCTTGTGCCTGTGGAGAATTTCAGCGCGGACAATGCAAGGGTCATGTGGTACGTAAAAAATATCTCCGAGGAAAAGACAAAAGAAACGGAGATGATGGACCGGCTGCTGCGGACCAATGCGGAGCTGGTGCAGGCAAAGAAAGAGTTGGAGCATGCCAACGCAAAGATACGCAAGTCCAATGATATGCTGCGCCGAACCCTGAGCGCGGAGGAACAGTACAGGCAGGCGATCGTCTCCGAGGCCGTCTTTGTCTTTAATGTCAATGTGTCCCGCAACCAGATCGAGGACGAATTTTATGAGATGATCGACGGCGAGATGGAGCCGGTTTTATCTAAAATGGGCATGAAGGCGCCCTGCAACGCAGATGATTTCTTTTTGCGCTGGAGCAAGGAAAGAGTCTTTCCGGAGGACAGGGAAGTCTATGTACAGACCATCAATACAAGACATTTGCTGGAAGCCTATGAGCGGGGAGAAAACGAACTGATCATGGAGATCGAGGCTTCCGGTTCAGACGGGCAGCCAGTGGTCTTGCGGCATACGATCCTGCTCACGAAAGACGGTGTCAGCGGCGATATTCTGGCCCTTAACAATGCCAAGGATATCACGGACATCCGCAGAAAAGACAGAGAGACCAAGAAGGCGCTGTTAGACGCTTACGAGGCGGCTGACAGGGCAAACTGTGCGAAGACGGATTTCCTTTCCAAGATGTCGCATGATATCAGGACGCCGATGAACGCGATTATCGGTATGACTGCCATTGCGGGAACCAAGCTTCACGATCCGGACGGGATCGAGGAATGTCTGGCCAAGGTTTCAGCGGCCAGCAAGCATCTTCTTTCCCTGATCAATGAAGTGCTTGATATGAGCCGGATCGAGTCGGGTGCTCTGACCTTGGACGAGGAGGAATTTAACCTTCTGAATATTATAGATAATATGGTGAATATGCTTTCCGCTGCCGCACGGGAGAAGAAGCAGAAGATAGAGTTTCGCGCGCATGGTGTTTCGAATACCAATGTGCGGGGAGACGCGAAACGGCTACAGCAGGTATTTGCGAATGTGATCAGCAATTCGATCAAATATACGGAAGAAGGCGGGACGATCAGCATAGCAATTGCGGAAAAAGCCTCGCAGCAGGAGCATGTGGGCTGTTATGAGTTTGTGTTTAAGGATAACGGCATCGGCATGACGGAGGAGTTTTTGCAGCATATTTATGATCCCTTTGAACGGGCGGATGATGTGCGTACCAGCAAGATTCAGGGAACCGGACTGGGACTGACCATCAGTCGCAATATCATTCAGATGATGGGCGGAGACATTCAGGTTGAGAGTAAGCCGGGGATCGGGACGACAGTGACGGTCACCGTGCCCTTAAAGTATCAGGTGCCGGGTGTGGTGAACAGAAAGGATCTCGCGGGAAGAACGGTTCTGGTGGTGGATGATTCGCCTTTTGCAGGAGAGACGACGAATGTTCTTTTAAGCAATCTGGGGATGCGCGGCGAGTGGGTGCAGTCCGGAGAAGAGGCGCTTAACTATATGCAGGAAAAGCGGCGGAAAGGGGAAGATGTTTTTGCCGTTCTTCTGGATGTGAATATGCCGGGGATGAACGGCATGGAGACGGCGAAGGCGATACGCAGACAGGAAGGCATGGAAATTCCGCTGATTCTCGTTTCCGCCCACGAATGGGTGGATATTGAAGTGGAGGCACGGATGGCGGGCGTCAATACGTTTATCAGAAAACCGTTTGATAAGGCCAGACTGTTAAATGCGTTCCGCAATTTTATTCCCAGAGAGCCTGCAAAGCCGGCGGAAGTGACGTTAGAACAGATTGGGGAGGCGGATTATTCCGACAAACGGATCCTTGTGGTGGAGGACAATGATCTAAACAGGGAGATCGCCACAGAGATCCTTGCCATGACCGGAGCGGCGGTCGAGGCGGCGGTAAACGGCAAAGAGGCGGTAGATATGGTGCTGGCATCGGGGGAAGGCTATTACGATCTGATTCTGATGGATCTGCAGATGCCTGTGATGAACGGCTACGAGGCCACAATAGCGCTGCGGGCCATGGAGAGGGAGGACGTCAAAAAGATTCCCATCGTGGCGATGACGGCGAACGCCTTTTTAGAGGACATACAGCAGTCGAAAGCCTGCGGTATGAACGAGCATATGTCGAAACCGCTGGATGTCGATCAGCTTCAGCGGATGCTGGCGAGGTGGCTGGCAAAGAAAAACAGAAACGCATAGATATGGATCGGTTCCCTTCGGGGAGCCGATTTTGCCGGATAACAATAAAAGATAAAAAAAGTGTTAAATATGCGGGAAGATACTTTACATTTCCATCAATTTGATATTTAATATGTTTGATATTTATGCAAAAAGTTTTTTCTCGGGGTATTTTTGTGAAAAATTCCGACCGACCAGTCGGACGGAAGAAAGAGGAGCATTATTATGTTGGGAAAATTCAGTGTTAAAAAACCTTATACAGTGCTTGTGGCTGTGGTTCTGGTGATCGTGCTGGGCGTGGTATCGTTTATGAAGATGTCCACGGATCTGCTGCCGAATATCAGCCTGCCGTATGTGATCGTGATGACGCCATATCCGGGAGCCAGCCCGGAGACTGTGGAGATGGTGGTGACGAAGCCGGTGGAGGCTTCTATGGCTACGGTCAGTAATATAGAAGAAATCAGTTCTGTGTCCAGCGAGAACTATTCCACGGTGATCTTGGAATTTGCGCAGTCAGCGGATATGAATGCGGTTTCTTTGGAAATCAGAGAGAATTTGGATCAGATCAAAAGTTATTGGGATGATTCCGTCGGCAGTCCGATCATTATGAAGCTGAATCCCGATATGCTGCCGGTTATGATCGCGGCAGTCGGCAATACGCACATGACGGATGCGGAAGTGAGCGAGATGACACAGAATCTGGTGATTCCGGAGCTGGAAAGCATAGAGGGTGTCGCTTCCGCCAGCGCGACCGGTCTGTTTGAGGAGAGCGTCAATGTCATTATCAGACAGGAGAAGATCGACGAGATCAACAAGCAGGTGTTCGCGTATATCGACGAAGAGATGAAGGACGCCGAGCAGGAACTGGCTGACGGGAAGCAGGAAATATATGACGGTCAGGAGGAGCTGGATAAAGCAAGAACGGAACTGGAAGAAAGCAAGCAGGAAATTGTGGACAGCGAGCAGGAGCTGGCTGACAATACGAAGGAAATGGAGGAAAATAAACAGAAGCTTCAGGATGGCAAAAATGAGATTGCCGAGAACAAGTCGAAGCTGGAAGAAGGAAAACAGGAGCTTGCAAATAAGAAGAGTGAGACAACCGCCCAGCTGGCAGCGGCGGAGACAAAGATCCTCACGGCAAAGACGGAACTGGAAGCGACGAAGATGCACCTGACGCTGGAGATCGCGACGGCAAAGGCGACCATCGAAGGCGCGCAGAAGGGGATCGACCAGATCAACGAAGGACTGGAGAAATATAATCAGGCAAAGCAGGCAATGGAAGGCATCGATGCGCTTATAACGATGATCGATAGTCTTCCACAGGATATGCAGAGTTTGACAGTGGGAATCGTAGTATCCATGCTGCCGGCGGGTACACTGGAGCTGGAGACGATCGCGCAGCTTTTACAGATGGAGCCGGACGCTGTCAGCGCTATGACGGTCGCTGATCTCAAAGTGGCTCTTGTGTCAGCAAAGGAGACCATGAACGCCGCAATCGGTGCGATGGGCGGCGAGGAAGGCATCGCTGCACTGGAGAGTCAGAAAGCGGAACTGGAGACAACGGTGCAGATGCAGACGGCGGCGATGACCGCGATGCAGTCGCAGCTTAAGACCATCGAGGAAAATATCGTTTCCTTAGACAAGGCGCTGGATCAGCTCTACGCGGGAAATCTGACCGCGGCGATCGAGTTTGCAAATGCGCAGACGACGATCAGTGTCGGAGAAATGCAGTTAAGCGCAGCCCAGACGCAGTTGGAGGCGAGCGAGAAGCAGTTAGAGGCAGGAGAAAAGCAGCTGGAAGCGGGACGGGAACAAATCGAATCCGCATGGGAACAGATCAAGGACGGGGAAGAACAGTTAAACGATTCCGCGGAGCAGTTAAAGGATGCCCTGCAGCAGATTTTAGACGGGGAGGAAGAACTGGAAGAAGCGAGGGAGGATGCCTATGATCAGGCGGATATGAACGGCGTCCTTACAGTAGATACGGTCAAATCCCTGTTGGCGGCGCAGAACTTTTCCATGCCCGCAGGCTATGTGACAGAGAACGGTATCGATTATCTGGTCAGAGTGGGCGATAAACCCGGGGATATCGAGGAACTGAAAAAAATGCCGCTCATCAATCCGGAGATGGACGGGGTGGACGTCATTACGCTGGGTGATGTGGCGGATGTATTCATGACGGATAATTCCGATGAAATCTATGCCAATGTAAACGGTGCGCCCGGCATTATGATAACGATTCAGAAGCAGACGGGATATTCGACAGGTGATGTTTCCGATAAGATACTAGATAAATTTGAAGAATTGAAGGCGGAGAACGAGGACCTTGTACTGATCACCCTGATGGATCAGGGAATCTACATAGACCTTGTTATGGATTCCATTATCAATAATGTACTGTTTGGGGCGATTCTGGCAGTATTGATATTGATCGTATTCTTAAAGGACTGGCGTCCTACGGCGGTGGTTGCCTGCTCGATTCCCATCAGTCTGATCACGGCGATCGTGTGCATGTATTTCAGCGGCGTGACCCTGAATGTCATCTCCCTGTCGGGTCTGGCGCTGGGCGTCGGTATGCTGGTGGATAACTCTATCGTGGTCATTGAGAATATCTTCCGAATGCGGAGCGAGGGGTATTCCGCTAAGAAGGCTGCCATCGAGGGTGCAGGCGAAGTGGCGGGAGCAATCATGGCATCTACGCTGACGACGGTCTGCGTATTCTTGCCGATCGTCTTTACGGAAGGTATCGTCAGACAGCTGTTCGTGGATATGGGACTGACGATCGCCTATTCCCTGTTTGCCAGCCTGCTGATCGCCCTGACGGTGGTGCCGGCGATGTCCGCGGGAATGTTTTCGAAAGCGGAGCCGAAGAAAGAGGGCAAGATTTTCGCGGGCCTTATGAAGGGATACGGAAAAATATTGGAATGGTCGCTGCGCTTTAAGCCGGTGGTGCTTATTTTGGTAGTTATCTTGCTGGCGGTCAGTACTGCGGCAGCTTTTTCCAGAGGCACTGCGTTTATGCCGGATATGGACAGCACGCAGATCACCATGACGCTGACTATGCCGAAGGATACGCCGCTTCATGAGACGGCGGAGGTGTCCGACGAGGTGATGGAGCGGCTGCGGCAGATCGAAGAAGTAGAGTATGTCGGTGGAATGGCGAGTAGTTCCTCACTGAGTATGATTTCCGGCGGCGGAAATTCTTCCACCAACGAAGTCGATATCTATGTATCGCTGCGGGAGGATAAAAAGCGGGATAATCTGGTGATCGCTCAGGAGATTCAGACGGATATTGCAGATATTCTGGAACAGAATCAGGCGGAAGTCTCGATCGAGACCTCCACCATGGATATGAGCGCCCTCGGCGGAAGCGGGATTTCCGTACAGATCAAGGGCAGAGAATTGGATACGCTGCAAACAATCGCCAAAGATGTCGCAGCGATCGTGGAAGGCGTGGAGGGTACGGTAGAGGTGTCGGACGGTCTGGAAGAATCGACAGGGGAACTGCGTATTCTGGTGGATCGGGATAAGGCGATCGAACACGGTCTGACGGTGGCACAGGTTTTCCAGCAGATACAGAGCAAGCTGGCGGCAGCATCCAGCGCGACCACACTGGAAACGGACATCAAAGAATACAGCGTATATGTCAAGCATGCAAACGATATTGAACTGACAAGAGAACTGGTAAAGAATCTGGAAATCGACCGCACAAAGCAGGATGGCACCAAAGAGGAAATCAAACTCTCGCAGATAGCGACGTTTGAGAGTACGGAAGCGCCAAAAGCAGTCAACAGAATCGATCAGACCCGTTATATCTCCGTGTCCGCAGCCATAGCGGATGGCTATAATATCAGCTTTGTATCCGCAGATGTGGAGGAGGCGCTTCGCAGCTATCAGATGCCCGAGGGCTACAGTTATACGATGAGCGGCGAGAATGAGACGATCAATGAGGCGATGGAACAGGTGATGCTGATGCTGATTTTGGCCCTGATTTTCATGTATCTGATCATGGTGGCGCAGTTCCAGTCCCTTTTATCACCGTTTATTATCATGTTTACCATTCCGTTAGCGTTTACGGGAGGATTTCTGGGACTGTATTTCAGCGGCAGCGAGGTGAGCGTGATCGCGCTGATCGGTTTCGTAATGTTGTCCGGTATCATCGTTAATAACGGTATCGTTTTGGTAGACTATATCAATCAGCTTCGCGCGGAGGGCATGGAGAAGAAGGAAGCGATCATAACGGCGGGCAGGACGAGAATCAGGCCGGTGCTGATGACGGCGTTGACAACGATTCTGGCCTTAAGTACGATGGCTTTCAGTGACGATATGGGGGCGGATATGTCGAAGCCGATGTCTGTTGTTACGATCGGCGGACTGGTTTACGGAACGCTGCTGACATTGGTCGTGATACCCTGTATCTATGATATCTTTACACGGAAAAAGAGGAAAGAGCGCGAGACGGAGGCGGAATAAAAACCGTTGACTGGAGAGAAGGATGATAACAATGAATTGCGAATATCAACCGAAAGAACAGGCCATTTATCAGGCGGTGCTGGCGCTTTTTGAGGATGGAGCCGACATCAATAATATCACCGTGGCGGAGATCACCGGCAGGGCAGGGATTGGCAAGGGAACGGCGTACGAGTACTTTTCGGGCAAAGAGGAAATGATCGCGAAGGCGTTTCTCTATAATGGAGAGGTGTTTTGCAGACAGCTGTACGAGGGCGTGTGCAGGGAAAAGACGCTTGCGGATAAGGTGAATTACGTACTGCTCGCCATGGAAGATCAGATTACCAAAACCAACTGCGTATTTCGGCTGATGCAAATGCTGTCGGAAAATTCGGCGGTCAGCAACTGGATTCACAAACTGTTAAAGGAGAAAAGGGAGACGGGGATCGTTCCCGCGGAGGATGTGATCAGAGCGGCGTTAACCGACGAATTAAACGAGAGGAAAATGCCGCCCGAGGAAATGCTGACCTATCTGATGATGAGTGTTTATTCCAAGATCTTCTGCTACGGTATGCTTATCAATGATGATAAATACAGACAGGAAGAACGAAGAAAGAGAGTAAGGGAGCTTGTCAATCAGAGTATATGCAGGGAAGTGACAGAACTATTTGAATTATCATAATAAGAAGGACCGGTTTCAGACCCTAACGGATCTGATACTGGTCTTTTCCGTTCCATTTTGCTTCGTAGAGCGCCTTGTCAGCAGTCTGATAGAGCGTTTCGTAGGACTCGCAGTTTACTGCTGCGCCTGCGCCGATGCTGGCGGAAAGCTTCTGGTGGGGAAACTTATGGTCAAAATTCTGGTGGACGACGGACATAAACTTGCTTAGCATACTTTCCGTCTCTGACGTCGTGATATCCCGTCCCACGAATACGGCAAACTCATCGCCCGCAAGCCGGCATACGATGTCCTTGTTGCGGTTGAAGTAGTTTTCCAGAATTGAGGCGAAATCTTTCAGGGCCTGATCGCCCACAGGATGACCGAGCTGGTCATTGATTAGCTTAAAGTTATCCATATCGATGATCATCAGCACGCCCTGTCTGGGACGGTCTTCCAGCGAAAGCCGTACGAGCTCTTCAAAACCTTCTCTGTTGAGCAGTTTGGTGAGAGGGTCGAGCCTTGCTTTGGTGCGGATGGTGATCATCTCTTTCGAGAAGATAGAAGTCAGGATGAAGAGCAGGACGCAGGCGATTACGGCAAGCAGCAGCATGGGAAATTCGATCCGCCAAAGATCCATCAACACTTCGTTGCGGTTCATGCAGGTAACAAAGTACCAGTCGGTATCGGGGATCACATTGATATCTACAATAAAGACGCTCTCGTCGCCCAAAACCGAACTTTGGCCCGTTTTTTCGGCATCCAGAAGCCGGCTCACGTTTTTGTAGAGCAGAGAATCGCTCTGTTCACTCAGGGAGAGACCGACCATAGAGGCATTGGAGTCGGCCACGATGAGCCGGTTTTCTCTGGTGACAAAGAAGGCGTGTTCGATCTTGTCGGATGTGACCGCGCTGACCAGATGGGAGGCGTAATCCAGATAGACGTCTGTGGACAGCACCGTTACGGCGGGAGCTGTGTTCAGACGGCAGGTGACGCTCACGCAGGTGCCGCCGGTCATGGCATCCACGTAAGGTTCCCCAAAAGTTAAATCATCATGATTTAGTCCTTCTATGTACCAATCTCTTTCCGTGACGACAAAGTCTTCGTCGGGGACCCAGCCGGAAGCGTCAAAGTAATTTCCCTGATCGTCGCCCATGTACAGGCCGTAGGGATAAGCTTCATGGGTGCCGGCACTGGTAGTCATAAGCGTGTAAGTATCCTCATTTTCCAACCCTAATTGTTCGATCATGGTTTTATAGATATTGACTTCGCTCAAGACCGATCTTGCCCAAGTGCTGATCTCTTCCGCATAATATTGAGATTCTAAGGCGAGTTTCTCCTTGGAGAGCGTCAGGACCTCTCCGCGTACGAGCATGAAATAGATGACGATCATAACAAGGACGACGGGGACGATGGTGCCGACCAGCTTTATATTAGCCCAGATATAGCGATGCTTTGCTTTCAATGGTTTCCTCCCGACGTAAAGTCAAAATGATGAATCGTGACAGATAACTGCTATCATCTTAACATATACGGGAATAAAGTCAACCCGGAGCGCTATTGACAAACTTATTTGAAAATGCTAACGTTATGACAAAACGATAACCGGACGAAAAAGGGGTATGGTTTGGCAGTATGAAATATTCTATGAAAAGACAATTTGCGTTCCTTTTTATAGCGTTGACTACAGGCACGATTCTGCTATGTCTTCTTTTAAATACGACGCTTCTGGGCACCTATTATCTCAACAAGAAACAGAATGCGCTGGTAAGCGCGTACCATAGCATCAATGAGGCTTCCAATGCGGGCGATATCGCTACGGAAGAATATGATATCGAACTAAAAAAGATCTGTGAAAAGTACAATATTCAGGTGCTGGTGGCGGATGGCGAGTCACAGGCTGTCAAATATTCGATGAACGATCCCCAGACGGTTTTAAAGCAGCTTTTTGATAATATCTTTCTGGGCGTGGACGAGGAGAGCCTTCTGCAGAGCGCGGCAAGCTATAAGATGCGGGTGGTGCGGGATTTCAAGACCCAGACAGAGTATATTGAAATGTGGGGAATGTTGGATAACGGATATTTTTTTATCCTCCGGAGCGCGCTTGAGGGCATTATGGAAAGCGTTTCCATCTCCAATCATTTTCTTGCCTATGTGGGCGTGGCCGCGATTCTTGTCAGCGTACTTCTTGTCGTCTGGATCTCCAATCGCGTCACCAAGCCGATTCTGGAACTTGCGAAGATATCGGAACGGATGAAGCATCTGGATTTTGAGGCAAAATATACCGGCAATGACAAGACGGAGATCGCGATCCTCGGCAATAATATCAATGAACTCTCGGAGGCACTGGAAGAGACGATCTCGGAACTGAAGACCGCAAATAACGAGTTGATGAAGGATATTGAGCGAAAGAACCGGATGGATGAGAGACGGCGGGAATTTCTATCCAATGTTTCCCATGAGCTGAAAACGCCTCTTGCGCTGATTCAGGGCTATGCGGAAGGATTGAAGGAGGGGATCAACGACGACGCGGAGAGCAGGGAATTTTACTGCGATGTCATCATGGACGAGGCGGCAAAGATGAACGCCATGGTGAAAAACCTTCTCACCCTCAATCAGTTGGAAGCAGGCAATGAGATCGTAAGTATGGAGCGCTTCGATGTGACGACACTGATAAAGAACCAGATAGCCGCGTCTGATATTTTGTTAAAGCAAAACGGCATCTCTGTCCGCATGGACGATTATGGGCCGGTCTATGTTTGGGGAGACGAGTTCCGGGTGGAGGAGGTCTTTCGGAATTACCTTACCAATGCGATCAACTACGCGCAGAATGAAAAGATTATTGCGATCAAAATAGTTGAGGTGCAGGGCAGGGTGAGAGTTTCTGTCTTTAATACAGGGGAGCCGATCCCGCAGGAGAGTGTTGCGCATCTGTGGGAGAAATTTTATAAAGTAGATAAGGCGAGGACCAGAGAATATGGCGGCAGCGGCATCGGCCTTTCCATTGTCAAGGCAGTCATGGATTCCATGAATCAAAAGTATGGCGTGATCAATTATGACAACGGTGTTGAATTTTGGTTTGAGCTGGACCCGGCGCAGCCGCATGACATTTAAGAATAGAACTTGTAAGAATAGAAATAGTAGAGTATAATAGAAAAACACACATATTATTTAAAGCAACGAAAACAGGGAGATATCGACGTGAAAAAGCTGAGTATGTTTATAGGCTGCATGACAGCGGCGTTTTTGATGACAGGCTGCGGCGAGATGCCGAATCTGACGCAGGAAGAGACGGAATTGATATCGGAATATGCTGTGGGTGTGCTGTTAAAATATGACACGGCGCACGGCAGACGTCTGGTGGATACGTCGGGCTATGTGCTGGAAGAGGAGCCGGAAGAACCTGTGGAGGAGCCGGAAGAGCCGGTCGAAGAAGAACAGCCGGAACCGGAAACTGAGGAGCTTGTTGTGGTGGATGTGAGTCAGGATGAGGAGGAAACACAGCCGACGGCTTCATCCGTGGAGCAGTATTACGGCATCCCGAATATCTCGATCACCTATCAGGGCTGTGAGATTGCGGACTCCTATCCGCCTACGGGAGAGGGGGAGACATTGTTTTTCTCTATGGATGCGACACCGGGAATGCAGCTTCTGGTATTAAAGTTTAACGCGCAGAATTTAAGCGGCGAGGATCAGACGTTAAATATGCTCGGCTATGGTGCGACGTTCCGCATTTCTGTCAACGGGGAGCCCAGCAAGGGCGCGTTGGCGACTATGTTGGTGAACGATATGCAGACCTATAATTCCATGATCCCGGCAAATACTTCCGTGGATCTGGTCAGTATCGTGGAGGTGCCGCAGGGAACCAATCCCGGTACGATCGACTTTATTCTCCGCGGCGGTGATACAGACGGAACCCTGCATTTGCAGTAATCGCAGGATTTTTGTATAGATTTTGAGAAATTTGTAAAAATTTCAAAAAAGGGCTTGACGACGCAAAACGGGTGTGGTAGTATCAATCTGTTGTTTTTCCAAGAGTAAATCTGCAACACCTTGAACCTTGACAAATAAACAGTA